>NZ_BQHI01000001.1 GCF_021603585.1 Pseudomonas sputi
GGGGAGAGTGGCTGGAGGGCGCCTAAACAGGGCGTAAATAGGGGGGGGGCGTAGCTTAAAAAAGGGCCTCAAGGAATAAATCAGTTCAAATTTTTCCTTAGGTGACGGACCTAAGCGTAGACACCTGCCAAAGAGTAGAATTTTTTTCGGGGCCTCTGCAACATGGGAAGTAGCGCTGCTACTATGCTTCGGAATAATTGAAGGGGCAGGCTTTTTGGGCATCCTTTTATTGGTTCTCTGTATATGGAAATTTTAATTATGAATCAAGAAATTCTGCTTGATGACCTTCCTACTCTTGAAGATAAACTGGAGTGGGGAGGGGAATTGAAGAGATTGATTCATCGAGTTGAAAACTGTCCTACTCCACACGTTTTAGGTATTCACGGAAACTGGGGGAGCGGGAAAACTAGTTTTATGAGGCAGCTCCAATATGGTTTGGGTGGTGAGTGTGAAGACGATGGCTCAATAAAAAAGGGGCAAGTTGCGAGGAAGCAAAAAGCGAAAAAGGCTATTGCGACGGTTTGGTTCGATTCTTGGCGGTATCAGCACGAGCCGACACCGGTTGTAGCTCTACTTCAGGAGATGCGAAGGCAGCTTGCAATAATGCCAGCTGTAAAGGAGAAGTTTTTAAAGTTTAGTGAAATTGCACTACGTTATACACTCGATGGTCTTAGTGATGTAGGTAAGGCAATTGGGATTGAGGCGCTGCCAAGTGGAGAGAAAATTCAGAAAATTGGTGAGGCCTGGGAATCAAGGCATCATGCTCAAGCACTAAATACGGATTCAATAAGAAAGCATTTGCATGAAACTATAGTTAGTTTGTTACCTAACGGTGAACGATCGAGAATTGTCGTATTTATAGATGATTTAGATCGTTGTAATCCGAAGGCTGCAATTAGACTTCTGGAAGGTTTGAAGATTTATTTGAATCTGCCTAACTGTGTTTTCGTTATTGGTATGAATGAAAGTGTTGTTCTTGATGCGATAAGAGATGAGATATCAGCCCCAAGTAATGCTACTCCACAGGAGATGCATTTGCATGCTAGCCATTATTTGGAGAAAATCTGCACTGATGTGTATCGACTTCCGTTGCCCGATAATTCAACTGCTTTGTTTAGTAAGCTATTGTCTGCTTCCGTTTCTGTAGAGTATGTGAATGCATTTAACTTGTGTGTCGGAAATACTGTATGCTTGCCTCCCAATCCCCGGCGTTTAAAAGCACTGGCCAATCAATGGGCAAGGTTTTCTGGTTGCATTGCTTTTCCCTCAACTGTAGAAGAGCAAAAGATCTGGGCTGCGAGAGTTATTGTGGCAGCTTATATTCATCAGTTTCACCGAGATATTTGGGAGCGATGGCATCATAATTTGGATTTTTGGGGAGATTTTTTAGCTTGGTGTAATGGAGAAAGAAGTTTTGCTCCAAATGGTGCTGTAATGACTCCGAGTTGGGCTCAAGCCCTCAAACTGACGACGAGAGTTTCTAATGCTGGGGCAGGGGGAGCTCCAGCATGGGCATTACAGTATCCTAATCCTGGAGATATCGATGTTTTTTGGGTGGATGAATTGATTCGTGAGTATCGTGATCATTTGCGCCCAATAGATTTTCAAGGTTTATTGTCCGGAAAACAGATTGTGAAGAAGGTCTAAAATGAAAACTACTTCAGCTCAGCTCATTGGCTTGTGGGACGACGTAGATCTTCGAGTTTATTTAGGGGAAGTCAAAAGGCGCCACGGCGTTGTTGAAGTGTTGGCATTGCCTTCGATGCATGATCTTCCTCCAATTCAAATAGAAACGCTATTTGTTCAGCCACAAGTGTCTACGGAACCTGTGAGTGCTGACAATGATCCCACCACTTGGCCCTCAGGAGATACACTTCTTTCTGAACTTCAGAAATTTGGGCAGTTGGTTGTTTTAGGGGATCCGGGCGGTGGAAAGACTACCTTGAGCAACTGGCTCGCTTGGAGACTTTCGTCGGGATTAACAACGCCTCTTCCTGAATATTTGGATAATCGTGTTCCTCTGCCTTGTATTCTTCGAGATATTCATGCGTCAGTATTTTCGGAAGATTTCAGTATATCCGATTTGGCTTGCTATATTTCAAAGCAATTGCTGGGTGAGAAATCTTCAGAAAAGCTGGAGGCTTCTTTAAGGAAGCGTGTCGAAGCAGGAGAATATGTACTTATACTGGACGGTGTCGATGAGATACCACTTGAGAATAGATATGTTGTCTCAAACTGGATGAGGATTGCTCATGGACAGAACGCCTGTGTTCTTGCAACCTCTCGAATTGTTGGTTACGAAGATGGGCCTGTTGATCGTCCGGCAAAAAATATCTCTGTAGAAGATGCGAATAAAAAGCTAGTCGATTTTAAAAGTTCGGTAGAACTGGTTTCCTCCCATATAATAAAAAAGGGAAGGCCCTATGGGAGTGGGTATAAATCCCTTGATATGAATTTTGATTCTTATCGCTGGGCTCAAATCAGATACCTAATGCCCTTTGATCAGAATAAAATCGCTCTATTTTCAGAAAATTGGTATAGGCAGCGTTGTCATACCGAGCAAGAAGCACGCCAGCGTACGACGGATTTACTTGTCTCATTGAGTCAGTCGGAAGTGACGCAAAAGTTAGCGCGCACTCCAAATTTGTTGAGTTTGATGGCTATTGTGCATCGAGAACGTGCACATTTGCCTGATGGAAAAGCGTTGCTTTATGATGAAATTGTAAATGCATATATTAATACTATCGACAAACAGCGAAAAATTGATCCGGGTGATGCGTTAGCTCCATATACTTGGAAAGAACGGAAGTCTTGGCTGGCTTATGTCGGCTTCAAAATGCAGCAACTACGTGGGACGAGTGGAGTACAAGAGCGAAACTCTGGCGTGTTAGTGGATGAGAGTAGTGTGGAAGCGTGGTTGACTGAAGCATTAATGGTTTCAGGAGTTGCTTCCGCTTCTAATGCAGCGAAAACATTCTTGAGTTGGGTAGCACGACGAAGTGGCCTGCTACTTCCTCGAGGAGAAGGTAAGTATGCATTTGTTCATTTAAGCTTCCAAGAGTATTTTTGTGCATGCTATTTGGAGTCTTGTATAGTTCGACCAGCGTTTATACGTAACAAACTCTCAAAAGACGAAGTGGTGACTAGAGAGAGCTTGGCTAGCTGGGGTGAGTACTATGCATGGCTTGAGACCTTTGTATTTTTATTTGAGTTGATCTCGGCGGAGAGGGGGGCGGATTGGGTTGAGGATCTTGCGAGTATAATGTTCGATTCGCAATCTGAGTTTGATTCTAATATCGCCGAACTGGCTGCGAGGCTACTGAAAAATAAACATATTCGGCTTGATGAGTTTTGGAGAGATCGTCTCGCAGATGGTTGTAGTGTTATTGCTCTTCGTGAGTGGGAACATTTGGGGATGTCTAGTTCAAGTACGGTTTTATTGTCCCTTGTTGCGCAAGGGTATGCCCATGTTGTGAGTCAACCTAGAGAGGAAGAGGGGGAGGATCAAGCAATTGATAAATATACCTCCTCCGTGGCTGGTATTTTTTCTCCCGAAAAAGTTAGGGTTTTGATAGTTTGTCAGTCATCGGAGAACTTCTTAGGTGTAGATTCTTCTATTTTGTTCAGTAGTCTTAAATGCTTGGTTTTAGATGGTGGAAACGTTGCTGATTTGTCACGGATAAAGTTTTCTAAAGGTTTGAGAGTTTTGAAGTTGCGTGACTTGCCCGTTCAAGAAATTTCACCAATTGCTAGCCTTAAAAATTTGGAAGAGTTGGAGGTGGATGGCCTAGCGCTTTCAGACTTGTCTGCAATTTCTTCACTTAAAAAGCTGTCTTCTCTGGAATTGTCTGGAATGGATGTTGGTGATCTGACTTCGGTCAGTCTTCTTAAGAAGATTAATTCGCTCACTGTCCGCAGAATGCCAGTAGCAAATCTAGACTTCTTATCAACAGTAAAGAAGTTAGGGTATCTGGTTCTGGATACGGTAGAGGTTTGTGATTTGTCAGGTTTGGTGTCTATTGGGAAATTGGGAGGCTTGACGCTTGAAAAGCTACCGTTAAAGAGCATTGAAAGTTTACGGGGTATGAAAAGGATAGAGCGACTTTGCTTAGAAGATCTTGAGATTACAAGTCTAAGCGGGATTGAAAGTATTAGTATAGAAGGGTTGGTTGTTTCCCGTTGTTCTATAGTCGATTTTTCTGATGTGCAAGAAGCTACACTTCGTAGCTTGATGCTGGATACCGTTCCGGTTAATGGTCTGAAATTCGTTTCGCGGTTTAAGAATTTGTTTTCGTTACATCTTTTAAATTTGAATGTTGATGATGTTTCGCCTCTGCAAAAACTGAATAATCTTAGAATTTTAACTATTTCGGATCTGGAAGTTTCTGATGTGTCGCCTTTATCCAAGCTTTCGCAGCTAAGGTACTTGGAAATTTGCTCTAAGTCTGTCTCTGATGTTTCATCGCTGGTTTCACTTTCTTCACTTCGGCATCTCGATCTCACTGGCTCAAGTGTCAAGGATTATTCTATGTTGGAGAGTACTGTGGGACTCAATATCGCAATGCATTAATTCTGTGTAGGGTTGATTGCTTTTGACGACGAGGGAGCCGTTATGCAGCTTCATCGTAGCTTTTTTGCGATGCTTAACCGACATGGCGGGAATGGTAGCGTTGTAGGGAGTTTCGCCATTGCATTTGTTTTAGCGTAGTGAGGAGGGGCGCAGGGCGAAAGGGCAGGGTTTGTTAATTTTGGATTTGGAGATGTAATTAATCTGTCCCCAATTCCGCTGCTGACGAGTGTGGGATATGCGGAATTGATCGCAATTACATTATTTATGAGAAGTATTTACTCAGCATTCGCACCAATTTAAACAATAAAAAAATTTATTGTTTAAATTGGTTTCACCATGAGCAGTCAATGCCTACACATCCTTGCGCCACCCCCTACACCTAAGACAGAATCCGCCGGCTTGTGCCTCTAGCACGGGGGTTCTATCGTTCCTGGGTCACTGAAAACCAGTGATCGGGTTTGGTAGCCCGGATTCCGTCAGAAGCACAAGACTACTGTCTTGCGGAGGCTTTCAGTGCCTTCGTTTTATGGTGGTCATGCGCAGGGCATCTTCGGATGCGCCGGGGTTCCTGACGGCCGGTCTACCAACCTGCGTATGGCCTCCACCCTAGTTTGGTAGCGAAGGTGGCGGCTCCTAACCTCTTATCCGTCGGGAGTTACTCCATGTTCAAACCAACACCCAACCCACCAGAAACCGATCCGGTTTCCCCCTACAAATTCCCCGATTCACGAACCCTGAACGAAGCCGCCGAGCGCGCCCTCGATCACTACCTCACCCCGCAGCAACGGATCATGGGCAGCCACACCAAACATGACCCGATGTACTTCGCCAACCCGGCCTACGACACCGAATCCCTGCTCGCCAACGCGAGCGAATCACTGGGATCGGCGAGCGAAATGCTCAACAACCTCGCCGCCACCCTGGAACCCGCCCACCGCAAAACCGCTATCGGCATTGCGCAGTTGGTGATGTTGGGATCTTTGGCGGTGAATCAGGCGCTGGATAACGTCGAGCCGAAGTAGGTCGTTGCGACCCTCTGTGGCAAATGGCGCAGCTTGCTGTCGCGGAGGGTCCGTCACCCGCGTGATGAAGGGAAGGGGAGTAGAGAATGTGCGCACAGCGCAGATTATTTTCGATAGTGCCTGGAGATTTCTTTCCATATGTATCTGTACCGGAACTCAAGCCAACGTATCAGCAGTTTGTCTATTTGGCGTCGATAACGGCTGCGCTCTCGGGCGCTCAGATTTTCACTAATGTCAGACGTTAGTTGTTCAAGGTTGAACGCAGACCAGATCATCGGGATCACTGTCTCAAGGTTCGAATGGCAGACAGGTGCGACCTCCTCGTAGAGAATTCGCTTTATTTCTTGCGGGTCGTAATCTTCGGTCTGGCGCGCGATGGATTCGTAGTTGACCTCGTTGTCTACAAACGCGTCGGACAGTGCCCAATAGACGTGGGAGCGCTCTTTCTCAGTCGCTAACGCCCAGTCACGCTTGATGGAGGATGTCTTCCCAGTGGTTGGTTCAGCCATTTTTTGACGTCCTGTCATGCGATGGTGTCAGCCTTGCTTCTAAGGGCGGCCGTGAATGTGGCTCTCAAACCGCGCAAAAAAACGAAATCGAGTTGATTTTTTCCGACGCTTAGAGCCGTTAAAAACCTATTATCAGGTCAGGATTTACCAACTGGCTGTTCGACGGCATTGCGTATTCTCTAGGTCTCGTAAGTTGCAAAAAACTATACCGAGCGAACTGGAAAGCCGATGTAAACCTTTGTGAAAGGCCGAACCTGAACCCACGCTGAAACCCCCGCAAGTTTCATCTCCCCGCCACCCGCGCAGGCCTACGATCCCTCTACAAGATCCCGACCCCACCTGAGCGCCACACACCATGAACAATCCACTCAAAGCGCTACTGCTCGTCGCCACCATCTCGGTTTTAAGCGCCTGCTCCGGCTCCGGTGGCTTGACCACCACTAGTTGTTTCTCCAGCGACTGTCAGTCGCCGCAGGCGCGGAACGTGAATACGTTGAAGTTCGGCGGGAGCGATATCGGTAACAGTTTCAACCAGTACAGCTCCGGCCTGATGCATGACGACTGAGGTTTACGGGGCCGCGGGTACGGCGATCCATTCGCTCAGGACTTTCTGGTATTGGCCGGTGACTTTGCTCAGGTGCAGCCACTGGTCGACGTAGAGTTTCCAGCTGATGTCGTCGCGCGGCAGCAGGTAGGCTTTTTCGCCGTATTGCATGAACTGGCTCGGGTTGACGGCGCACAGGCCGGGTTTGAGTTTCTGCTGGTAGAGGGCTTCGGAGGCGTCGGTGATCATCACGTCGGCCTTGTTGTCGAGCAGTTGTTCGAAGATGGTCACGTTGTCGTGCAAGGCCAGTTGCGCCTTGGGCAGGAAGGCGTGGACGAAGGCTTCGTTGGTGCCGCCGGCGGGTTCGACCAGGCGCACGTTCGGCTGGTTGATCTGGTCGATGGTCTGGTATTTGGACTGGTCGGCGCAGCGCACCAGCGGGATCTTGCCGTCGACGTCGAGGGTGTTGCTGAAGAAGGCTTTTTTCTGGCGTTCGAGGGTCACCGAGATGCCGCCGACCCCGATGTCGCATTTGCCGGCCTGCATGTCCGGCATCAGGGTTTTCCAGGTGGTCTGCACCCATTCGACCTTGACGCCGAGGCTGTCGGCCAGGGTTTGCGCCATGGCGATGTCGATGCCTTCGAAGCCGCCGTCCGGGCGTTTGAAGGTGTAGGGTTTGTAGTCGCCGGTGGTGCAGACGCGCAACTGGCCTTGTTGTTGAATGGTGTCGAGGTGCGAGGCCGGTTCCTGTGCCTGGGCCGCGCCGGCCATGGCCAGCAGGCCGCAGAAGATCATCGTGCTTTTTGGAATCGTCATGGAGATCGGGCTTGTGCAGTGGAGGTGCGGGCCAGTGTAGTGAATGCGTTTACCGGGTGTCATCCCGGTTCCGGGCTTAACGTGCCCAGCCACGCCACCAGTGCCACGATCAACAGCGCAATCACCAGTTCCAATGCCACACTGCGGCGCAAGGCGTTGGCCGCCACTTGATGCTGCCCGGCGCGCAACGATTGTTCGAGCAACGGCCCGAGGTGGAAGCGGTTCAACGCGGCCAGCACCAACATGCCTCCGAACAACACAACCTTGATCGCCAGCAGAATCCCGTAGGTGCCGAGCAGGACTTCGCCCAGTGTCGGGCCGACAATGAACAGGTAGTTCGCCACGCCGGTGACCGACAGGATCAGCACAATCCCTGCGCCGACGCCTTCGAAGCGTTTGACGGAATCGGCCAGCGAACGAATGCGCGCCTCGCTGCACAGTGCGTCGAGCCGCGACATCAAGATCAACGCGAGCATCGCGCCCAGCCACGCCCCCGCCGCGAGCAGGTGCAGGATGTCGCTGAGAAAATGCCAGAAGCGCTGAGATCCCTCGTCCATCGCCCCGTGCCCGCTCCAGGCCAGCGAGGCGAGGGCGACGGCGCCGGCCATCGATGCCGGCCACAATCGCGGCGAGATCATCACGGCGATCAGCGCAATCATCCGCAGCGTCCACGCCAGCCCGACGTCGGTTTCCAGCACCATCATTTGCAGGTGCGGCCACAGCGCCGCGAACGCCGTTTCGCCACTCATGGTGCGGGTCATCAGCACCAGTCCTGCCACTGACAGCAGGGCCCCGATCAACGCCATCCCGCGCAGCATCGGCCGAAACCGCAGCGCCGCGTCAACGCTGTACAGCCCGAACAGCGCCAACCCGAACAACAGCAGCAAATCCACGTACAGCGCCAGACGCAGAAGGATGTTGATCAGTTCAGCCATCGCTCACTTCACTTTGAACGTGACGTTGCCGGTGATCGGGTGTGTGTCCGACGACACCGCGCGCCATTCGACCTTGTAGGTGCCGGCCGGCAGAGGCGAAAGCGGGGTGATGAGCATGGTTTTCGGGTCGCTGCCAGCGCTGACTTTGGCCTTCATCGGCATCGGCGAGTGGGCCATGCCGGGCATTTCGGTCATCACCAGTTTGGCGCCGGAGAACTGGGTCAGCAGATCCTCCGAAAAACGCAGTTCGATTTTGCCGGGCGCCGCGCCGTCGGCACCTTCGGCGGGGGTCGAGGACAGCAGTTTCGGATGGGCCTGGGCCAGGGTGCTCAGGAGCAGGCCGCTGACGAGTACAAGGGTGATTTTCAATGTGCGCATGCAAGACCTCGGTGTTGTTTTTTTAGGGGATTCAGAACCACAGCCGCACGCCGAGGACGAGTCGCGCTTCACTGCGATCCTCGCCTTCTTCCCGGGCGTAATCGGCGGTATTGCCGTAAGAGCGGTTCCAGGTCACGCCGATGTACGGCGCGAATTCGCGGCGGATTTCGTAGCGCATGCGCAACCCGACTTCGGTGTTCGACAGGCCTGAGCCGATCCCGCGTTGCGGGTCGTTTTTGCCGTAGACGTTGAGTTCGGCGGTCGGCTGCAGGATCAGGCGATTGGTCAGCAGGATGTCGTAGTCGCCCTCCAGGCGCACCGCGCTCTGGCCGTTTTCACCGAGGAACGCCGTGGCTTCGGCTTCGAAGTTGTACAGCGCCATGCCCTGCAGACCGAACGCGGCCCAGGTTTGCGGGGCGCCGGGTTTGAAGTCCTGGCGCACGCCAGTGACCACGTCCCACCACGGCGAAACCGCATGACCCCACAGGGCCTGGATTTCCGCATTTTCGGTCTTGCCGTTGCTGCGCTCGCCCTCGGAGCGCAGCCACAGCCGATCGATGTCGCCGCCGATCCAGCCGGACAAATCCCAGGCCAGGGTGCTGGCGTCGTCGGCGTCCTGCCATTCGAGTTTGTCGGCGAGGAAGTACGTGTTGATGGCGCTGTCGTGGACCTGGTGTCCGGCGTGGCTGGTGAACACAGCGGCGCGGTCGGCATCGGTCAGCGCCGGGATCGGCGTGCGGCTTTCGGTCGGCGCGGCGGGCTGCATCATGCCGTCGTCCATGCTCTGCATGTCGGTCATTTGACTGTGATCCATGCCTTGCATGTCAGCCATCCGGCTGTGATCCATGCCCTGCATGTCGCTGGCGGCGAAGGCCGGAGCCATCGACAGGAGCGACAACGAAAACACGGCGAATCGGGTCATGGTCGGCGTCCTCATTCTTCTACCCGCACTTCGCGGAACATGCCCATTTCCATGTGGTACAGGAGATGGCAGTGATAGGCCCAACGGCCGAGCGCGTCGGCGGTCACGCGGTAAGTGCGGCGGGTGCCGGGCGGCATGTCGATGGTGTGTTTGCGCACCTGGAAATTGCCGTTTTCGTCTTCCAGGTCGCTCCACATGCCGTGCAGGTGGATGGGGTGGGTCATCATCGTGTCGTTGACCAGCACCAGGCGGATACGCTCGCCGTACTTCAAGCGCAGCGGCTCGGCGTCGGAGAACTTGATGCCGTTGAACGACCAGGCGAATTTCTCCATGTGGCCGGTGAGATGCAGTTCGATGGTGCGGCTCGGATCGCGGCCATCCGGGTCTTCGAAGGTGCTGCGCAGGTCGGCGTAGGTCAGGACGCGACGCCCGTTGTTGCGCAGGCCGAGGCCGGGGTCGTCGAGTTTCGGCGCGGTGGTCATGGCTTGCATGTCCACCAGCGGGTTGTCTTTTTCGCTGTCGGGGTGCGCCTGCATCGGGCCCATGTTCATGCTCGAGTGATCCATGCCGCTCATGTCCATCGAACCATGATCCATGCCGCCCATACCCATGTCGTCCATGGTCACCAGCGGGCGTGGGTCCAGCGCCGGCACCGGAGCCGACAAACCGGCGCGGGTGGCGAGGGTGCCACGGGCGTAGCCGGTGCGGTCCATGGCCTGGGCGAACAGGGTGTAGGCGTCGGCGGCGGGCTCGACGATCACGTCATAGGTTTCCGCCACGGCGATGCGCAACTCGTCGACGCTGACCGGTTTGACGTGCAAACCGTCGGCGGCGACCACGGTCATTTTCAATCCGGGAATGCGCACGTCGAAGTAGCTCATGGCCGAGCCGTTGATCAGCCGCAGACGCAATTTTTCGCCGGGGCGGAACAGGCCGGTCCAGTTGTCATCCGGGGCGTGGCCGTTCATCAGGAAGGTGTAGGTGGCGCCGCTGACGTCGGCGATGTCGGTGGGATTCATCTTCATCTGCGCCCACATCGTGCGATCGGCGACGGTCGCGCCCCAGCCTTTTTCGCTGACGTCATGGATAAAATCGCCGACAGTGCGCTTGTGGAAGTTGTAGTAGTCGGACTGCTTTTTCAGGGTCTTCATCAGGCTGGCCGGGTCTTCGTCGGACCAGTCGCTGAGCATCACTACGTACTCGCGGTCGTACTGGAACGGCTCGGGCTCCCGGGCATCGATCACCAGTGGCCCGTAGACGCCGGCCTGCTCCTGCAAGCCGGAATGGCTGTGATACCAGTAGGTGCCGTGCTGGCGAACCTTGAACTGGTAGACGTACACGCCACCCGGCTCGATGCCCTTGAAGCTCAGGCCCGGCACGCCGTCCATGTTGGCCGGCAGCAGAATGCCGTGCCAGTGGATCGAGGTGTCTGCCTTGAGCCGGTTGCGCACCCGCAGCGTCACGGTGTCGCCTTCGCGCCAGCGCAGCAGCGGTCCGGGCAGGCTGCCGTTGATAGTCATGGCGGTGCGGGGCCGGCCGGTAAAGTTGACTGGGGTTTCGCCGATGAACAGCTCGAAATCGGTGCCGCTCAGTTCATTTATCTGGCCGGGGCTGTTCAAGGCCCAGACCGGCGTGCGCCACAGGCCGAGGCCGCCGAGCAGACCGCCGGCGGCGAGGCCTTTGACGAAGGTGCGTCTTGAGGTGGTTGAAGGCATGCGCTGGAAGTCCCCGTTTGACCAATGACGGAGAAGCTAACCCGCAGCAGCTTTCAGCTGGCTGAGGCGTGGATTACAGTTTTGTCAGGTTCGACCTACAACCCAAGTCCCTCCTGAACCACCAGCAGCAGGTTGTTTTCCGTCAACGCAATCGCATCCAGCTGTTGCCCGGTCTCGGGCGTCTGCAACCACCAATGGCTTTCGCCGTGTTCGTCGACGGTGCGCAGCAGCGACGCTTCGCGTCCTGACAGGACGATTTGCACACGCCCGGAGCCATCTTCGGTGAACCGGGCAATGGGGTCGAACGTCAGGCTGTGGTGGTTGGCTTCGATGATCAACTGGTCGATGGCGTAGTCATGGGTCTCGCCATCCGGTGAACTTTCGCAAACATGCGTAGGATTGCGCCGGATCTTCAGGCCGACCTCGGTGACCGGTTGCAACCAGCTTTCGATTCGGTGATACAAGGCGTAGACCTGCGCCGGCCAACAATCGATCTCAAGTTCGGCGCAGGTGATTTCGTCAGCATGGGTGTGCCGGGTTTGTTTGAGTTTCGCGGCGAGTTCGTCTGCTTTACTCATGTCGGTTCCCTGTGGTGATTTCAACATCATCGTAGTCCTTTCAAAGTAATGCAGGTTTTGCCCTGCGTCATGCGCCTGCAACACGGGCATGACTCAATCAGCGTCTGGCCAAGTGATGGTCAGACCACAGAAACCACGGACGCAAGCGTCCCAAGGAACGGGAACATGAAAAAGCTTTTTACAATTATGGCGCTGATTGCGCTGACGGTCGGTAGCATCGGCCTGAGTTCGGCGCGCCAGTCGTCCGCCAGCAAGGCGGAATCGGTGGCGGGGGTGTTCGATTACTACCTGCTGACGTTGTCCTGGTCGCCGACCTTTTGCCTGACCCACAAAGGCGACCCGCAATGCACCGGCAAGGGTTACGGTTTTGTCCTGCATGGCCTGTGGCCGCAATACGCCAAGGGCGGCTGGCCGCAATCCTGCCCGCCGCAGACCAACCTGTCGGCCACCGAAACGGCCAAAGGCCTGACGTTGTTCCCGACCAAGAAACTGCTCGATCACGAATGGAGCAAGCACGGCACCTGCAGCGGCCTCGGCGCGATGGGCTATCTGGACGAAGCGGACAAAGCCGTGGCCGCGGTGAAAATTCCGGAAGAGCTGCAACCGTTCAGTAGCTCGTATTACTTCGAAGCGCAGGAAATTGCCGACCTGTTCCGCAGGAGCAATCCGGGCATCCCGTCAAACGGTATCGCCGTCATTTGCAACGGCCCGGAACTCTCGGAAGTGCGTGTGTGCATGGGCAAGGACCTGCAATTCGGCGCGTGCGGCAAGGACGTGAAAACCCAGTGCCGGGCGGGGGATATTCGAGTACCGCCGTCGCGTTGACCGGAGCGGTTACCGGTCATAAAAAACAGGCGCCTTTTCAGGCGCCTGTTTTTTTTGCAATCGGGTTTGATCAATGGAAGGACTTTGTTCATGCTGCGCGCCCCACGGATGATGACGCGATACTGCAAGGAGCTTTTTCATGAGCGGAAAACCCGCTGCCCGAGTGACCGACCCGACCGCCTGCCCGTTGCCGGGGCATGGCACCAACCCGATTGTCAGTGGTTCGCCGAATGTGAATTTCGACGGGCTGCCCGCTGCACGAATGACCGACAAGTCGGCGTGCGGCAGCCCGATTACCGGTGGCGTTGCCTCGACGGTTTTTATCAATGGCCTGAACGCCGCCACCCTGGACAGCACCGGTGGGCATGGGAATGTGGTCATCGGTGGATCTGGCACCGTGATCATCGGCGATACCGTGGTGAACGCCCCTTTCAGCGGCCTGCTGCCAATGCCGGTGCACTTCACCGACAAGTTGCAGCTGGTGAACGACACCACCGGCGAACCGATGCCGAATCATCCGTACATGATTCAGCGCGCGGACGGTCGGATGGAGCACGGCGTGTCTGACGCCGCCGGTTTTACCCACACGATCAGTTCGCACCTTCCGGAAACCATCAAACTGTTTCTGGAGGAATGAGGCATGGGTGCGGAAACGGTCACGTGCGAGAAAGGCAACAATTACAAGCTGCACAAGGAACATACGCTGACGGACAAGAAGGATGTCAGTGTGAAGGCTGTGCCGGTGGAGAGTACCAAGGCGGTTGTTGTGTTTGTGGGAGGCGCTGGGGATAAGGAGAGTTATTACTTTTCAGGGCCATATGGAAACATCCAGGAGGCACGACGGCGCTTTGATAAACGAACTGAAAAACTGTTGAAAGAAGGCAGGTATCGATCAGAGTGGTTAGGCTACAACGAGGTCAGAGGAAAACGGGATATTCAGAGATATGTTCTAAGTCTAATTCCCTATAAAAGTTGCCCTGTCTATATCGTGGGTCATAGCCTTGGCGGATGGAATGGCGCGCATCTGACAAAAATCATGTCGGAGTGGGGCTATAGAGTCGAGATGTTGATTACGCTCGATCCCGTAGGTGAAGGTACGTTGGTTTGGTTGGGGTCAGATATATATCGCGAGCGTCCTGAACCCATCACCGCCGACTGGATTAACATAAAGGCGACACCTAGCCAAAGAAATCCATCAGACGGTGTGGCTGACTTTGGAGAAAAATGGCTTATCTCCTGCGGGCCATCACTCAATGTTAATGTCGACACGAATCATGCAAATGCTTTGGGGCTATTTACTGCGCAGATAGCTGGAACAAAATCAGCGAGTGATTTGTTGTATGACTCCATCATGGAAGAGTTTTCCTAATGTATAAGTTTATCCTTTGCGTGTTTTTAGCTGCTTGTTCGGGGTGCGCCAAAGATCATGCAAAACCCCCGGCCACTTTAAGTTTTATATCTGTTGGCAGAGAAAGCGGATCGCTTCTGTACGACATTAGATACGAGTCTGATATTGATGTTTTAGATCTTTTTGGTAGAGGTGAAAGAGTAGGGATGGTTTCGGGAACTCTTAACTGTGCTTTGGCAGATGATGTGGATTTTTCGGTGGGCAAGGCCATCCAGTTTTCCGCAGTTGGTTTGGTTGACTCTGACAAGGGACGGGGAGAAAGCGCCGGATTTTCCTACCTTACCAACGCGTTTCTGGTCGAAACGTCCAGCAACCGTAGTTCACAACGACAATTATCAGCGGCCGAGCTGAACCAACTCCTCTCAGGCAAACAACAAATCCCCTGCAAAGTCGTCGTCACCGCTTACGGCTACAAACCCTACTACTCAAACACCATGAACCTCCCGGTCGCAGACCTGCTGCGCGAAGTCAACAAGCCCTGAGCTCATCGCCCATCGGGGGGATCAAGCAAATCCCCCCGCATCCACTCCCAGTTCCCCGCGCAAAAACTCCACCAACCCCCGCTGCAATCCGCTCAACACCCCCTCGCGGCTGACCAGCGCCAGCTCCGTCGGCGGCAACAGCGGCAAATCCGTGCACACCCGATGTTCCGGCAACACCGCCGAAGCCGGCAGCACCGAAACTCCTAGCCCTGAAGCGACCGCCGCTTGAATGCCGGTCAGGCTGTGGCTGCCGAAGGCCACGCGCCAGGGGCGTTGCGCCACGTCGAGCAGGCGGATCGCCCGTTGCCGGTACAGGCAGCCTTGGGGAAACAATGCCAGCGGCAACACGCCAGTGGATGAGTCGAATTCCACGCCTTTGACCCAAACGAGTCGTTCCGGCCAGGTCGCCCAGGCGGGGCCGCTGTCGGGTTCGCGTTTGATCAGGGCGATGTCGATTTCGCCGCTGTCGAGGCGTTGGCGCAGGTCAAGGCTCATGCCGCTGACGGTTTCCAGCCGCGCTTGCGGGTGGCTGCGGGTGAAGCCGGCGAGGATCAGCGCCATGCGTCGGGCGTCGAAGTCTTCTGGCATGCCGATGCGCAGGATTTCCAGATCCAGGTCGCTGGCCAGGGCTTCGCTGGCCTCGGCGGACAAGGCCAGTAGTCGGCGGGCGTAGTGGATCAGCAGTTCGCCGTGCTCGGTGACGCTGACGTTCAGCCCGGTGCGATCACGCAACAGCAGGGCGTGACCGACCAGGTCTTCCAGTTTGCGCACCTGTTGGCTGACCGTGGATTGGGTGCGGTGGACGCGTTCGGCGGCGCGGGTGAAGCTGCCTTCATCAACCACGCAGACGAAGGTTTTCAGCAGTTCCAGATCCAGCATGGCGGCGGTCTCGATATTGGTTTGGCAACTGACGGTTGGCTATTTATTTAATTTCACACTATCACCCCGAGTTCATAAGCTGAAGCCCTCACTTGCAGAGGAATGCCCCCATGACGTTGATCAACACACCGCGCCCGCAATGGCTGACTTTCGATTGCTACGGCACCTTGATTCAATGGGACGAAGGCCTGCGCGCCGTGGCCGAGCGGATCCTGAGCGAGAAGGGCGAACACCGGGTCGATGCCGGTCGCCTGATCGAGGTCTACGACCGCCACGAACATCGCCTGGAACAGACACCGCCGCACCGCTCGTTCCGCGAGCTGAGCACCCTCGGCCTGCAACTGGCGCTGGAGGAACTGGGGCTGGCGAGTGCCAGCCAGGACAGCCAGCGCCTGGCCGCCGCGATCCCGCAGATGCCGCCGTTTCCCGAAGTCGTCGAGACCCTCGCGCAGCTCAAGGCCAAGGGTTTCAAGCTGTGCATCGTCTCCAACACCGATGACGACATCATCGCCGGCAACGTCGCTCAACTGGGTGGCCACATCGACCGGGTGATCACCGCGCAACAGGCTGGCGCCTACAAACCGGCGCCCCGGCTGTTCGACTACGCTCATGAGCAATTGGGCGTCAGCCGCGATCAGGTGGTGCACATCTGCGCCAGCCCGATGCTCGATCACACGGCGGCCCGCGACATGCATTTTCGCTGCGTATGGATTGATCGAGGGACCGGTCGTCAGTTGCTGCCGGACTATCGGCCCGACGCGATCCTCAACACGCTGGACGAAGTGCTGCCGCTGTTCGCATCCCTTGGCTGGTCATAAAGGAGGTTCGCCATGGCCCATACCCTGACCGGCAGCGCCCGACCCGCGCGTTACGCCTCGGTGAACCTCGACAGCGAAGCCATCATCACCGCTCGCCAAGAGCTGGCGGCGTGCTTTCAACTGGCGGCGCTGCACGGGTTGGAAGAGGGGATCTGCAATCACTTTTCGGCGATGTTGCCGGGGCACGCTGATCTGTTTCTGGTCAATCCCTACGGCTATGCGTTTTCCGAGGTGACGGCGCATAACCTGCTGGTCTGTGACTTCGACGGCAACGTGGTGGACGGCGAGGGCCAGCCGGAGGCCACTGCTTTTTACATTCACGCGCGCCTGCATCAGCGACTGCCACGGGTGAAAGTTGCGTTCCACACGCACATGCCGAACGCGACGGCGTTGTGCCTGCTGGAGGGGCCGCCGCTGTTGTGGCTGAGCCAGACCGCGCTGAAATTCTACGGGCGTACGGCGGTGGACGAGCATTACAACGGGCTGGCGCTGGACGCGCGTGAAGGCGACCGGATTGCCGAGATGATGGGCGATGCCGACATTCTGTTCCTCAAGAATCACGGGGTGATCGTCGCGGCCCCGACCATCGCCGAGGCCTGGGACGATCTGTATTACCTGGAGCGTGCCGCGCAAGTGCAATTGCTGGCGATGGCCACGCAACGGGTTTTGAAACCGGTGCCGCACGCGGTAGCGCAACGGGCGTACGAGCAGATGCGCGAGGGCGATCCCGAGAGTGCGCGGGCGCATCTGCACAGTGCAATGCGGCGGTTGTCGAGCCGGGGGTGAAAGCGAGGAAAACGGGCAGGCAAAAATAATTCGCGCCGCAGGTCATCCAATTGCCCTGCGCGCCGATAGCAACAGGGTCGGGATCGTCGCGGGGGCACTTGGTTGCCCCACACAACCCGGTGGGCTACGCTCACAAAATACAAGGGTTTCGGGCTTTCGCCCCTGTCGTACCTGCCCAGGACACGCTTTTGCCTATCCCCATTCACGATCCGCACCAGGCCCCCGGCGGCACTCTCAAGCGCTTGCCCCTGCGCAAGGCAGCGGTGTTGTTCATCGTTGCCGTGTGTCTGAGCCTGTCCGGCCTGCTGTATTTGCAGATCGAGCAATCGCGGCGCCAGGATCTGGCGAACGCGCAAGTGGCCTCGGCCAACCTGACCCGGGCTATGGCGCAGCAGGCCGAAGACACCTTTCTGGCGGCGGATCTGGTACTGACCAGCCTGGTCGACTGGATTCAGGACGACGGCTACGGCGCAGCGCAGAGGCCACGCCTTCAGAAGACCCTGGCACGGCGGGTGCAGCAACTGGAGCAGTTGCACGGCATGTTCCTGTTCGACCGCGAAGGGCAGTGGGTGATTACCTCGTTCCCGGATCTGCCACATGGCAATGGTGTGGCCGATCGCGAGTACTTCAGGTTTCACCAGCAGAACGTGTCGGGTGTGGCACACATCGGTCCGGCGATCCGCAGCCGCGAGAACGGCGAGTGGATCATCCCGATCTCCAAGCGGGTCAGCGACCACGCCGGCAACTTTCAGGGGGTGTTGCTGGCCGGGATCAAGATGTCGTATTTCGACAAGTTCTTCAAAAGCTTCAGCCTGGATGACAACGGCACCATGTTTCTTGGCCTGACCGACGGCACCGTGCTGGCTCGCCGGCCGTTCGATGAGGCCTTGATCGGCACCTCGATGGCCAAGGGCGAGATCTATCAGAAGCTGCTGCCCAATGCCACCGCCGGCACCTCGATGATCGATTCGTTGGTTGATGGTGTCACGCGCCTTTATGGTTACCGGCAGTTGGAAAGTTATCCGCTGGTGGTGTCCGCTTCGTCATCTCGGGACACGATTCTCCAGGGCTGGCACGACCGGGCTTTCCAGTCCAGCGTGATCGTGGCGCTGGTGATGCTCGGCGTGGGGCTGTTCGGCTGGGTGTTCATTCATCAGGTGCGCGATGGCGAGCGGATCGAAAAAAACCTGCGCAAGGCCCAGCGGGCGCTGGAGCAGATCGCCACCCACGACAGCCTCACCGGGCTGGCCAACCGGCGTCTGTTCGAGCGCTCGCTGGAAGTGGAGTTTGCCCGGGGTGCTCGGCAGTCGAGCCCGGTCAGCCTGATCATGCTCGATATCGATTTCTTTAAACGCTACAACGATGCCTACGGCCACGTGGCCGGCGACCATTGCCTGACGCAGGTCGCGCAGGTGGTGAAAAACTGCTGCCAGCGCAAGTCCGATCTGGCGGTGCGTTACGGCGGCGAAGAATTCGCCGTGTTGCTGCCGGACACCGACATCAACGGCGCGCTGGCGATTGCCGGGCAGATCCGTCGCAGCGTCATGGATAAACACATCGCCCACAGTGGCTCGCCCACCGGTTATCTCACGGTGAGCCTGGGTTGCTATTCGTTTATTCCGATGGGCAACGACAGTCCGGAGCTGTTCATCCAGCGTGCGGACGCGGCGCTGTATCAGGCCAAGAACGCCGGCCGCAACCGCGCGGCCGTGTTGTCGATGGACGTTGGTGTTGGCGAATTGATGCGTTCGGATCGCTGACAAAAAACCAATCGGGTTCGGACACAGGCCCTGGCCTTCACCCTGACCTGCTCTTGTTCGTTCAGCCGCCAGTGTCACCGCCGGCGGGATGACGAGCGGTCAGAAGTCCACGGTGGCGGAAACCTTCAGCGTGCGCGGCGTGCCCTGGGTCAGGTAACCGCCGTTGGCCGAGGCCCAATAGGCTTCGTTGGCGACGTTCTCCAGATTGGCCCGCAGGGTGATCTGCTTTTCATCCAGTTTGAAGGCGTAGCGCGAACCGAGGTCGAAGCGGTTCCACGCTGGAATGCTCTGGGTGTTCGCCGCGTTCAGGTACTGGCCGCCGGTGCGCAACATCCGCGCGCTGAGGGCGGCGCCTTCGAGGCCCGGAATGTCCCAGTCGGCGCCGAGGTTGAACTGGAAGCGCGGCACCCCGACGGCGCGGTTGCCGTCATTCACGCCGTTGCTGCTGCCTTCCAGCTCAGTCTTCATCAGTGTCGCGCCGCTGAGCAGGCGCAGGCCGTCGAGCGGTTCGCCGTAGACGTTGAGTTCCATGCCTTTGTTGGTCTGCTGGCCGTCGACCCGGAAGATTCCGTCCTGGGTGTAGCTCGACGGTTGCTCGATGCGATAGACGCCGAGGTTGGCGCCGTAGCTGCCCATGTCCAGGCGCACGCCGGCCTCGATCTGCTTGCTGCGCACCGGGGCGAAGGTTTCGTCGCGGTTGATCGCCGTGGTCGGCGGCGTTGGGCCCTTGGCCAGGCCTTCGATGCGGTTGGCATAGAACGACACGTGTTCCCACGGCTTGATCACCAGGCCGTAGACCGGAGTGGTGATCGACTCTTCATAACTTGAGGTGCGGGCGCCGGTGGCGGTGCTCCAGCCGTCGACTTTCAATTCCTGGCGACGCACGCCGAGGGTCAGCAGGATGCGGTCATCGACGAAGCCGAGGGTGTCGGAAATCGCCTCGCTGCGCAGGGTGTTCTTGCCGGTGATGCGCGGGTCGTTGATGTCGCTGGCGAACGAGGTGGGCGCCGGGCGCGGTTTGTCGGTGACGTTGTACAGGTTGGTGCTGTAGCGCCCGGCGGTGCTGATGGTTTCGAACGCCGAGCGCTGCTCGCCCCAGATGCCCGCCCAGCCGAGGTTCAACTGGTGCGTGACGGGGCCGGTGTCGAAACGGCCGTTGAGTCCGGCCATGGCGCTCTGGTTGTCCTCGTCGTGGGGCGAATAGAGCATGCCGCCACGGGCGCTGCCGTTGAGGTCGGTGACGGTCAGCGATGAATACACGCCGTTCTCGCGGGTGTGCTTGGCGCCGCCGGAGACGTAGGCCGTCCAGTTGTCGTTCAGGTCGTACTCGGCGCGGGCCATGCCGAAGGTGTCTTCGAGTTGCGAATAGCTCCAGCTCTGGGCGTAGCTGGCATTGGCGTGCGGCACCTTGGGGGCTTTGGTCAGGCTCGAATCGACGTAGATCACCGAGCGCCCCTGGTTGATGACCTGCTTCTGATAGCCGAAATCGGTCGAGACCCGCAGGCGATCGCCACGATAGTCCAGGCCGACGCTGAACAGCGACGAGCGCTGGTCTTCGTCATCGACGGCAGTATCGCCTTCGCGCTGCATCAGGTTGACCCGCGCGCCGAAGCGGTTGTCCTCGCCAAAGCGCTGGCCCAGATCCAGATGCCCGCCGACCCGGCCGTCGGCGCTGTAATCGAGGGTGACGCTGCGGGTCGGCGTGTCCATCGCGCGTTTGGGTTGCAGGTTGATCCCGCCACCGATGCCGCTGCCGCTCGGGGTCACGCCGTTGACGAACGCGTTCGGGCCTTTGAACAGTTCCACTCGATCCAGCGCTTCGACGGCGATGATCTGCCGGGGCAGCACGCCGTACAGGCCGTTATAGGAAATGTCATCGGAGGCCAGTGGCAGCCCACGGATCATGAACATCTGCGAGAAGTTGCCGAAGCCGTTGGACTGACGCACAGAGGCGTCGTTGAGCAACACATCGCCGACGGTCTGGGCCTGTTGATCGGCCATGGTCTTGGCGGTGTAGCTGGTGACGCTGAAGGGCAGGTCGTTGACCTCCTGGTCGCCGAGCATGCCGATCTGCGCACGGCGGGCGACCTGTTCGCCGCCGTAGGTGGCGCCGCTGTCGTCGCGCAGGGCGCTGACGTTGGTGGCGCCGAGTTCCAGTACGCCGTCCGCCGCAACTTTCGGCGCCACGGTGTAACCGTTGTGGCCGGTGTTGAGCAGCTCGAAACCGCTGCCTTCCAGCAACCGGGCGAAACCGCTCTGCGCGGTGTAACTGCCTTGCAGGCCGGGGCTCTGGCGATTGCCCAGTTGCGCCGGATCGAACGACAGCGGCACGCCGACGCTGACCGCAAATTGCGCCAGCACATGGCTGAGCAGGCCGGGGCCGATGTTGACGCTGCGGCGGGCGCTTTCACTGACGCTGTCGGCGGCGTGGGCGGCGCTCGGCAGCAGGGCGCTGAAGGCCAGGGCCAGGCTCAGGTTCAGGGCCTTGAGCGCAAAATTGGCAGGGCGGGGCGATGGCATTGCGGTCATTCGGTGTTCCTGTCGGGGGCGTGGAATGGGAAGGTCTATCCACTCACCGGACGAGTCGCGAAAAGGTATCAGTGAATACGGAGAATATTTTCCGAGGGCTCAGACACGGGGCTCCACCGACAGCCAATAACGGGTCAGGCTGGTGATCTTCAGCGGCAATGTATCGCTGAGCAGACGCAGGCTGGCGTCGGTGTCGCGCAGGGAAAACGCTCCGGACACGCGCATCGCCGCCACGTCCGGATCACAGCGCAGCACGCCTGGGCGATAGCGGCTCAACTCGCCGAGTAATTCGTCCAGGCGCATGTTGCTGGCCAGCAGCATGCCTTTGTCCCAGGCCAGGGACGCAGTGTCGAAAGGTTCGGCACTGTCGAAGCCGTTGAGCTTGAAGCGCTGGCGCTCGCCGGCCTTGAGAATCGTGCTTTGCTGGAGCAATTGCGGGGTGATCTGAACCTGGCCTTCGAGCACCGACACCTGGCTGCGCGAACCCTCGGTGCGCACGCAGAATCGCGTGCCCAGCGCGCGGGCCACGCCTTGCGGGGTTTCGACAATGAACGGGCGGGCGCTGGCGTCTGCGGCGGTGTTGATCAGCACTTCGCCGTTGAGCAGCAAGACCCGACGCTCCACCGGGCTGAAGGCGATGTCCACGGCGCTGTCAGTGTTGAGCATCAACTGGGTGCCGTCCGGCAGTTGCAGGTTCTTTTGCTCGCCGACGGCGGTGCGTTGGTCGGCGGTCCATTGCTGCCACGGCACATGCTGCGAAGCGATGCCCAGCGGCCCGGCCATCAACAGCAAGCCGAGGCGGGTGAGGGTCTGGCGACGGCTCAAGCCCTCTTTGCGGGATGCGCGTTTCAAGGTCTGGAGCGCGACGTTGGCCGGCACGCTGCGCAAGTCCCCCAGCAACGCTTCGGCCCGCTGCCAGGCGATGGCGTGCTCGGCGCTGCGGGTGCGCCATTGGGCGATGGCCTGATGGTCGGACGGGGTCGCGGTGCCGGAATGCAGTTGCACCAGCCAGTCGGCGGCTTCGCCAAGAATCTGCGGGTTGATCATCGACGAATGCATCAGGCGACACTCAGGCAGGCAATGAACGCGGCACGCATGTGCCGTTTGACGGTGATCAGCGAAACACTCAGGCGCGTGGCGATCTGCGCGTAGGTCAGGCCTTCGATCTGCGACAGCAGGAAGGCCTCGCGGGTCTGCTGCGGCAGTTCGCGCAGCAGTGCTTCGATGCGCCACAGGGTTTCGAGAATCAGGTAGCGGGTTTCCGGCGACGGCACTTCGGCGGCGGGCAGGTGCGCGATGGTTTCCAGATACGCGCGCTCCAGGTCCTGCCGCCGCCAGCGATCGATCATCAGGCCTTTGGCGATGTGCGTCAGCAATGCCCGGGGTTCGCTGCCCAGCGGTTTGATCACCTGACGGGTGAGCAGGCGCAAAAAGGTATCGTGCGCCAGATCGGCCGCCTCGCAGCGGTTGCCCAACTTGCGTTGCAGCCAGCCCTGCAGCCACCCGTGGTGTTCGCTGTAGAGCGTCTGGACTTGCTGATTCAACGGCTGATCGAGGGACGACATGAGGGGCAGATACTCGTTTCGGGCGTCCGTTGCCAAGGGTGCGGTCGTGAGTGCGAAAACTGTGCAATTAAGAATTGATCGCATTCTAGTGGCGCGCAACGAGTGCTGGCAATTGCCTATTCACACTTTCTTTTCTGACGCCAACGCAGTGGCCTACCCATCTTCCGGGAGATTGGCTATTTGCCGGTCCGGGTGCCGGGACTAACGTAGCCCCACATTCACTTGCCCCGGAGATCCTCGATGAAACCTCGTATCGATTTCTACACCGCGTCCCCTGATGCCCTGAAAGCGATGATGGCCCTGGAAACCGCCGTCTCGAAACTGCCGCTGGAAAAGACCCTGATCGAACTGGTCAAGCTGCGCGCTTCGCAGATCAATGGCTGCGCGTTCTGCATCGACATGCACACCGCCGACGCGATCAAGGGCGGCGAAACCCCGCGCCGGTTGTTCGCCGTGACCGCGTGGCGTGAGGCGCCGTTCTTCACCGAACGTGAACGCGCCGCGCTGCTGTGGACCGAATCCCTGACCCAACTGAGCCTGACCCACGCCCCCGACGAAGATTATGAAGCCGTCGCCGCCCAGTTCTCGCCCAAGGAAATGGTCGACCTGACGGTCGCGATCAGCACCATCAACAGCTGGAACCGCCTGGCCGTGGGCTTCCGTAAAACCCCGCAAGCCTGATCGATCAATGTGCATCGGCACTCGGCGCGGCCGGTGGCTGCACCTTGCGCATCAAGGGCACCATCGCCGTGGCGAGGCCGAAGCACACCATGATCATCAGGAACGTGTCGCCGTAGGTTTGCGTCTGCGCTTCACGGTAGGTCAGCAGCCATAGCTGACGCAGACTGGCGGTGAGGCCGACATCGCCGCTCTGACCCAGTGCGGCAAAGTTGCCGCCGACCTGAGCCAGCCACTGATTCACTGCTTCGTTGCTGCTGTTCAGATGTTCCGCCAACCGGGTGAAGTGCAGGTTGGTGCGGTCGTTGAGAATGGTCGCGCACGCTGCAATCCCGATTGCACCGCCCAGATTGCGCATCAGGTTGAACAGGCCCGAGGCATGCTTGAGCCGCGCCGGTGCCAGGCCACCCAACGTCAACGTTACCGCCGGCGGCACCGCCAGTTGTTGGGCGATCCCGCGCAGGGCTTGCGGCAGCAGCAATTCTCCGGCGCCCCAGTCGTGGGTGATCGGACTGAATTCCCACATCGACAGGGCGAACAATGCCAGCCCTGCCATCATGATCCAGCGCAGATCGATGCGATTGGCCAAAAAGGCGTACAGCGGAATCGCCATGATCTGGAACACTCCGGTGGAGAAAACCGCCAGACCAATGTCCAGCGCCCCGTAGCCGCGCACCCGGCCGAGAAACAGCGGCGTCAGGTAAATCGTCGCGAACAGGCCGATCCCGGTGACGAACGAAAAGAAGCAGCCGAGGGCGAAATTGCGATCCTTGAGCGCGCGCAGATCGACGATCGGGTTGGCCACGTGCAGCGTGCGGCCGATGAACGCCAGCCCGGCCAGGCCGCTGATCCACGCGGTGGTCAGGATCGTCTGGTCGCTGAACCAGTTCCAGCGCGGGCCTTCTTCCAGGGTGTATTCCAGGCAGCCGAGAAACAGCGCCAGAAACACCATGCTCAAATAGTCCGCGCCTTTGAGCAGCGACAGTTCCGGCTGATCGATCCTGACCAGCATCGGCACCGCCACGGCGACGAAAATCCCCGGCACCAGGTTGATGTAGAACAGCCAGTGCCATGACGAAATGTCGGTGATCCAGCCGCCGATCACCGGACCCAGGGTCGGTGCCAGCGACGCCACGGCGCCGATGGTCGCGGCGGCGATCACCCGTTGTTTGCCGGTGAAGAAAAAGAATGCCGTGGTGAACACCAGCGGAATCATCGAGCCGCCGAGAAACCCTTGCAACGCGCGAAAGGCGATCATGCTCTGGATGTTCCAGGCGATGCCGCAAAGCAGGCTGGCGAGGGTGAAACCGACCGCTGAAGCGCAGAACAGCCAGCGGGTGGAGAACACGCGGGACAGCCATCCGGACAGCGGAATCACGATGATTTCGGCGATCAGGTAGCTGGTCTGCACCCACGCGGTTTCATCGGTGCCGGCGGACAACCCGCCGCCGATATCGCGCAGCGAGGCCGAGACGATCTGGATGTCCAGCAGCGCGATGAACATGCCGATGCACATCGTGGCGAAGGCGAACACCTTGGTCGCCGTCGCCATCTTGGCGGCATTGAATGGCTGCGCGGCGGCGGTGAGGGCGGTGCTCATGGCGCGCTGGCCACGGCGGTGGTTTCAGGCTGGGCGCGGGTGTCGACTTCAGCCGTCACCGACAGGCCCGGACGCAGGTGGCCGAGCACGCCGTCGGCGGGGTCGAGCAGGATCCGCACCGGCACTCGCTGGACGATCTTGGTGAAGTTGCCGGTGGCGTTTTCCGGCGGCAGCACGCTGAATTGCGAACCGGTAGCCGGGGCGAGGCTGTCGAGGCGACCGTGGAATTCCTGGCCGGATAACACGTCGGCGCGAATGCTCACGCGCTGGCCGGGTTTCATCCGCGCCAGTTGGTCTTCCTTGAAATTGGCATCGACCCACAGACCGCTGGCCGGGACCACTGATAACTGCTGCGAGCCGGCTTGGGCATAGGCACCGACCCGCGCGCGGCGGTTGCCGATCACGCCATCAACCGGGGCGCGCAGTTCGGTGTAGCCGAGGTTCAGTTGCGCCAGATCACGCTCGGCCCGGGCTTGCTGCAGGGCGGCGCGGGCCTGTTGTTTCTGGGTTTCGATCACCGCGAGTTGGCGCTGCGCGGCCAGCAGTTCGGCCTGGGCCTTGGCGCTCAAGGCTTGCGCGGTCTTGAAGGTGGCGTCGGCCCGTTGCGCGCTTTCCACCGAGACTGCGTTGGTGGTCACCAGACGCTTGTAGCGTGCGTTGTCATCCCGCGAACGAGCGGTTTCGGCGCTGGCGGCATCAATGCCGGCGCGGGCCTGGCCGATCACCGCTTGCTGCAGCTGTTCAGTGGCGTCGAGGTTGGCCAGCAGCGCTTCTTCGGCGGCGACCGCACCTTCGGCCTTGGCCAGGTGGGCGCGGTAGTCGCGGGCGTCGAGGCGGATCAGCACGTCGCCGGCCTTCACCTTTTGGTTGTCGCTGACCAGCACTTCCTCGATGTAACCGGCGACTTTCGGCCCGATCACCGTGACGTCGCCGCCGATGTAGGCATCGTCGGTTTCCTCTAGAAATCGCCCCGTGCCCCACCAATGCACGGCATACAGGCCGGCGAATACCAGCGCGGCCAGACCCGCAGCGGGCAACAGCAGGCGTTTGAGCAGGGGAGGCTTGGGAGCACTGACCGGAGCGGTGAGATCGGGTTCTACGGTGGGCATGCTGGTCATGGCGTAATACCTGAAGAAGCGGAATGGCTATTACGGTCGTAATATGACGCGAGTAATATTTTGTGGCAATTGATTTTTATCGCCGGCCGTCAGATGGAGGGCGTTTAAAAAAAGCTGATCATTTGTTTAAGAAATGTAAGCGCTGTAGGAAGCGTCTTGCATTTGTGTAGGAAGGCTCTGACTATCACCGCAATTGATGGGGTGGCATTAAGCCAGTTGATTGCAAGGATGTTGAGTGTCGTATTCGCTTTACGCAGTTTCTCGTAGTCGTTCTCTGCCGCGCCCGCTGTTGTCGGCCTTGTTGCTGAGTGTATCTGCGCCCAGCGTTCTCGCCGCCGAAGCGCCAGCCTCTGGCCAGGAAGTGTTGCGCCAGCAGCAACTGCAACAGCGCGATCTGCAACAGCTGCAACTCGAACAGCGCAAGCGCCAACTGGAGCGCGGCGCGTTCGGCCCGACGCCTGCCACTGCGGCCATTCCTGAATCGATCAAACCCGACGAGCACTGCTGGCCCCTGAGCGGCACGCGCATCGGCGGCGTCACGCTGATCGACCGCGACCAACTCAACGCTCGCATTAAACCGCTTCTGGCGCCGTGCATGGGCGTCGGTCAGATCAACCATTTGCTGGCAACCCTCACCGCGCTGTACGTGGAGAAGGGCTACATCGCCAGTCGGCCGTACCTGAGCAGCGCGCCAGCGGCGGGGCAGTCGCTGGATATTCTGATCGACGAAGGCTACATCGAGTCCATCGAACTGGCCGACCAGAGCCTGCCGGTGTCCCTCGGCGGGGCGTTCCCGGGCATGCTCGGCAAGCCGCTGAACCTGCGGGATCTGGAACAGGGGCTGGATCAGTTGAATCGTCTGCGCTCGCTCGACCTGACCGCCGACATCGCCCCCGGAAGCCAGCCCGGCGCGTCAAAAATCATCCTGCGTTCGCGTACCTCCGGGCAGTCACGCTGGGCCCTCGGTGCCGGTTTCGACAACCTCGGCAGCGCCAGCACCGGCCGCGATCGCGACACGCTGAGCCTGACCCTCGACAGTCCGCTCGAACTCAACGACCTGTTAAGCCTCAGCGCCAGCGACACCCTCAACCAGGGCGACCGCTACAGCCGCAACGCCAGCCTCTACTACGCGATTCCCTACGGTTACTGGACGTTCAGCACCTTCGCCAGCCACGCCGAATACCGCGCGCCGTTCAAGCTCAGCACGGCGACCCTGTACAGCACCGGCATCACCGATCAGCTCAGCCTGCGCGCCGACCGGGTGTTGTGGCGCGACCAGAGCCACCAGCTCAGCGCCAACCTGCAACTGGCGCACAAGGACGTCGACAGCTATCTGGAAAACGTCCGCCTCGGCATCCAGAGCCCGACCCTGACCGTGGCCGAAGCCGGGCTGAATCTGTTCTGGCTCGATCGTGCGGTGTGGAATCTCGACATCAACTACGCCCAGGGCTTGCGCGGGTTCGGTGCCGACGATGATGCCGATCATCAGGTCAAGAATCTGCCCAAGGCCCAGTTTCGCAAGTACCGGGCCGGCCTCAGCCAGTGGCGCAACGGTCAGCTCGGCGCGCAAGCCTGGCAATGGCAGAGCCAACTCAATGTGCAGTACAGCCCGGATCCGTTGCCGGCGATCGAACAGTTGCTCGGCACCGACGATTCCGCCGTGCGCGGTTACCGGGTCAGCAGCGCGTCCGGCGCCAGCGGCGCGATCTGGCGCAACACCTTGCGCCTGCCGCTGCGCAGCGATTTGCCGGTGCAGCTCACCCCGCGCGTCGGCCTCGACCACGGCTGGATCAAGGCCGATCACGGCGCCTCGGGCAAACGCCTGAGCGGCGCCAGCGTCGGCCTCAACCTGGGTTGGAAAAACCTGCAAGTGGATGTCGATTACCAACGCAGCCTGAACACCCCGACCGGCCTGCACCGCGAGCCTGAAACCTGGCTGATGCGGGTCGGATTACAGATATGAACGTCAGTGAACAACAGCCATCGGACCTGAGCGCGACAGCCGTGGCCTTCAACTCAACGCGCAACGTGATGCCGCACTACATGGAGAGTTTTTTATGCCAATGAACACCTTTGCGTTTCATCTTTCCCCACGGGGCAAACTGCGCTGGGCCATCGCCAGCCTGTTTCTGGTCGCCCACCTGCCGGGCGCCATGGCCGGCGGTGTGGTGGTCGCGCCCGGCCCCGGCGGCACCGCGCAACTGCAAACTCAGGGTGGCGTCCCGATCGTCAATATCGTCGCGCCCAACGGCTCGGGCCTGTCCCATAACCAGTTCCTCGACTACAACGTCGACCGTCAGGGCCTGGTGCTGAACAACGCCTTGCAGGCCGGGCAATCGCAGCTCGCCGGGCAACTGGCGGCCAACCCGCAATTGCAGGGCCAGGCCGCGAGCGTGATCCTCAACGAAGTGATCAGCCGCAACCCGTCGGCCATCAACGGTGCGCAGGAAATCTTCGGCCGCGCCGCCGACTACGTGCTTGCCAACCCGAACGGCATTTCGGTGAACGGCGGCAGCTTCATCAACACGCCGAACGCCAACCTGGTGGTCGGCCGTCCCGAGCTGAACGACGGCAAGCTGCAAGCTCTGAGCACCCGCGATGCCACCGGCCAGTTGCAGATCCAGGGCGGCGGCCTGAGCAATGGCGAAGGTTCGATCAACCTGATCGCGCCGCGCATCGACAGCCAGGGCGCAATCACTGCGCGTGACCAACTGAACCTCACCGTCGGGCGCAATCAGATCGACTACGCCAGCGGCCAGGTGAAGGCCGTGGACCCGGCGGGCAACACCACCGATCAACGGATCGACGCCAGCCTGTTCGGCGCGATGCAGGCCGGGCGCATCAACATTGTCAGCACCGCTGAAGGCGCGGGCGTGAAGGTCGGGGCTGTGCAAGTCGCCGGGCGCGACGGCGTGCAGATTCGGTCGGCGGGCGATTTGAGCGTCAGCGGCCAGGCGATCCCGGACAGCCTCGACGTGACCCGCGCCGGCATCCGCAGCAGCCAGGGCGACGTCGGCCTGCACAGCGGCAAGGACCTGACGCTGGCGGCCACCGATGTCAGCGGTCGCGACGTGAAGGTCGAGGCCAAACGCAACCTGACCCTGACCACCGTCGAAAGCCGCAAGCTCCAGGAACAGCGCGAGAACTGGAACAACAGCACCCTCGGCATCACCTGGGAAACCTACGAGCGCACCCAGACCGACAGCGATTCGCGCCAGCACGGCAGCCAGATCATCGCCAGCCGCGACGCGCAGTTGGCGTCCGGTAAAGACACCGAACTGAAAGCCGCCAAGGTCGAGGCGAAGAACAATCTCAGCGTGCAAAGCGGCGGCGATCTGCGCCTGACCGCCGCCACTGAAAGCCACACCCAGACCGATCAAGGCAAGCACCGCAAACATCTGTGGAAAGCCGATTGGGACAGCAGCAGCGAAGAGCAGCGCAGCATCACCAGCCAGTTGAAGGCCGGCAACATCGCCCTGCAAACCGCCGCACTGTTGCGCGCCGAAGGCGCCGAGCTGAACAGCGCCGGCGATCTGCAACTGGCCGGCAAACAAGTGGACATCACCACCGCGACCCGCACCCATCGCAGCAGCGACAACCGCTATTCCGGTGATCTGGTCGGCGGTGGCTTTTTCGGCAAGACCGGCGATGCCGACAAGGGCCAGACCCAGCATCAGGGCAGCAAGGTCAACGCGGCCGGCAAACTGCTGGTCAAGGCTGACGACGTGCGCATCAGCGGCAGTCAGGTGCGGGGTGGCAAGGACGCCAGCGTGATCAGCGACAACGGTTCGCTGACCATCGACGGCGTGCAGGACACCTCACACAGCAACAACCACGACAAGGACAGCAAGTTCTTCGGCATCACCAAGGACGAGTCGCGCCAGAGCAGCAAGGACAGCACCACGGTGCGCAGCGAGCTGGCGTCCGACAGCAACCTCAAGCTCAAAAGCGCCAAGGACATCGAAGTCGCCGGCTCCACGGTCAAGGCTGACGGCGCGCTGGTGGCCGAGGCTGCGGGTGACGTGAACGTGCATTCCACGCAGAACACCCACGACAGCAGCAACAGCACGCAAACCCGTGGTTTCGACGCCTACGCCAAGGAGCACACGGCGGAGCAATATCGCGCCGGCGTGCATTACGCAGACAAGGCGCAAACCTTCACCGCCAACGATGTCACGCAGCAGGGTTCCAGCCTCAGCGGCGGCAGCGTACAGGTGAAGGCGGGCGGCGACGTGACACTCAAGGGCGCCGAGGTGAAATCCACCGCTGGCGACACCACGCTGAGCGGCAAGAACGTCTCGCTGCTGGCCGAGCAGGACAGCCACACCACCTCAACTGAAACCCGCAGCACCGGCGGCGGTTTCTATTACACCGGCGGCCTCGACCGCGCGGGCAGCGGTGTGGATTTCTCGCACAGTACTTCGCAGGACACCACCGCTAAAACCACTGCACAAACCACCGGCGTGCAGAGCAGCGGCAGCCTGAACATCAACGCTGACAAGCTCGCCACCGAAGGCGCGCAACTGAAGGCCGGCAACGGTCTGAACGTCGTCGCCAACCAAGTGGACAACCGTGCTGCCAGCCACACCGAAAGCAGCACCCACAGCGAGAGCAACTGGTCGGCGGACATCGGCACCAACGTCGAGTACAAAGACATCACCCGGCCGATTGCCGGCGCGGTGAAAGACGTGCTCGACGGCAAAGTGCCGGACAAGGACGCACTGACCAATCTTGGTCAGCCGAACGTCGGTATCGACGTGGCAATCGGTCATGCCGACGCCGATAAAACCGAGCAGGGCAGTAACGCCGTGGTCAGCCGGTTCGACGGCCAGACCGTGGAGGTGAAGGTCGGCGGCACCCTGCACGACCAGGGCACCCAGTACAACGCCAGCGCCGGTAAAGTGAACATCAGCGCCGATAAACTGGTGGCCGATGCCGCGAACAACACCCGCAGCAGCACCGACCATTCGGTCGATGCCAAGGTCGATGTGCGCGTCTACACCAAAACCGGTGAAGACGTGAACGTGGCCGGCAGCGGCGCGGGTGGCAGCAGCCAGTCGAGCAAGAACAGCGCCACGGCGGTGGTCGGCGGTTACGCTGGCAATCAGGGTGTGAACATCAATGTTGGCCGCGACGCACAGTTCGAAGGCAGCCGTTTCGACGGCGGGCAGGGCGGTGTCAGCGTCAAGACCGGCGGTGACCTGGCCCTGAATCAGGCCAACGATCGCCAGAGCAGTGACAGCTCCAGCCTGCGCGGCAATGGCTCGCTGACCGTCGGCACCTTGCCGGGCACCGACGGCACCAATGTCGATCTCGGCGCCGGGTTCCAGCTCGATCACGAGGACAACAAAACCAGCGACAGCCAGGCCCATGTCGCCAGCCTCAGCGGCAACGGCCCGGTGCAATTGAGCAGCGGCGGCAATCAGGTGCAACAAGGCACGAAGATCGACAGTGCTGGTGCTATCGACCTGAAGGCGGACGGCAAGCTCGACCTGCAAGCGGCCACCGACTCGCACGTCGCCAACGGCAGCCATCTCGGCGGCGGCCTGAAGGCGGGTGGCAGCAAGACCAGCAGCGAGAAGAGCCACGATAAGGGCGGCAACCTCAGCGGCAACTTCAACGTCGGCCGGGTCAACGAGAACACCCAGACCCTCAGCGGTGGCCAGCTCAACAGCCAGAACGGCATCGCGCTGAGTGGCGATTCGGTGCACCTGCAAGGCACTCAGGTCAGCGCGCCAAACGTCAACATCGACGCGCAGACGGGCGGTTTCGTTCAGGAGTCTGCGCAGTCAACCGACAGCCGCAACAACTGGAATGTGGCGTTGAACGCCGGTGGCAATCTGAGCAAAAGCACCCCGACCGCCGCCGATGAAAAAGTCAGCAGCGATCACGGCTTCAGTGCCGGGGCCAAAGTCGGCGTGGACTACCTGCAAGGCACCACCCAGCAGAACAGCCAGATCAAGGCTGACACTGTGGTGTTGAACAGCGGTGGCGATGCAAGCCTGGATGGTGCGCGGATCGATGCGCGCAATGTCAGCGGCAACGTGGCGGGTGATCTCTCGGTCGAAAGCCGTCAGGACTCCAGCACTCACGCCAAGGTTGATGTGGATCTGGGCCTGACCGCCAAGAAGACTCCGGCCGATGACAAGGGAAAACTCGCGGGCACCGACTACAAACCAACGCTGAAAGTGGACGGGGAATACGCGCACAAGGACAGCGTCAAACAGGCCTCCGGCATCAGCGCTAGTCAGGGTGTGAACCTCACTGTCGGCGGCGCTACGCAGCTGACCGGTGCGCGGATTTCCGCCACCGAAGGCAAGGTCGATCTGGGCGGTTCGAAGGTCAGCAGCCGCGACCTGAACAACCGTGGTTTCGGTGTGAAGGCCGGCCTGGACCTGCCGCAGAAAACCGAGGAAAGCGCACCGAAGGTGTCCCTTGAAAACGGCAACCTGAAAGTCGGTCCGGTGACTCTGAGCGGTCACCTGGACAGTCAGGTACTTCAGGCCGGGATCGACAAGAAAGGCTGAGTGCTTACTGGTTGGAGGTGGCGAGTGTTGCCTCCACTGTCAATCCCTGTGGGAGCGGCCTGCACGCGATCGCGATGTGTCAGTCAACCATGGTGTTGCTGACGAGCCGCGAGCTCGAGCAGGCTTGCTCCCACATTTTTTTGTGCGGCAGAAACCGCCATGAGCCTGGCGTGTCGCGGTCTGTTGGAAAAAATGCCGGATGACGACTAGCGTCATGAAACGGATGCTCACTGCAAGGGACTGACGGAGTGCAATTTCATGGGCAAGAAGTTTGGCAGCAGTTGGTGGATCGATGAAGGGGTGTTGATGTCGGATGAGCGGGCGCAGGATCTTGCGGCGGCCGCCGATCATTTTCCGGACGAATACGACCCGATGATCTTTCTCACTGGCGATGCCCACCGGGAACCTCCATTTCAGTGGGCAGCGCAGGGCGTCTGGGCAGACTTTTTCGGCCCGTTGATCGAGGACAACAAGATCGTCTGCCATGTCGAACAGTATCCACAGGCCGTCACGCGTCAGTCGGTGCCGCCGCTGTTCGCGCCGGTTTTCGACCGGGGCAAGGTTTTCGGCTGGGAGCACAAGGTGTTCCCGATTCTCGAAAACCTGATGAAGAACTACTTCAACAAAGCCCATGACTTTCCAGCCAATGTCAACGTTGCATTCGTCCGAGGCATGCTGGACGACTGCAAAAAAGTCGCGGACATGGGGTTTCTCAAGACTGAGTACAAGGCCCTCGTCGACTTTGCCAGGCCCTATGTGGGGGAGAGGACCGGGTTCGAGAAATTCCAGGCTCTGTTCGGTTCCGCTCCATCCCCGAACACGCTGCTGTCGGCCAAGGACGGCGGCCAGTTCAAGGAACTCTATTCGAACTACGTGAAGGCCGGCATGGGGTTGCGCACGGGCATTCATCCCTACATCGCGCCTTCGATCCAGCACCTCATCGACACTTATCGTGACCACATGCACCTGATTACTTGCGGCGATGCCCACCTGCTGGTCAATCCCCTGTATCAGTACCTGCACCCACCGGTGGGCTGCTTCGGGATTGTCGACCCGGATCAGGGCAAAAGCGTTGGCAAGGTCAAAGGCAAATAGGCTGTTTGCATCCTCTTGTCGAGGGACCCAGGAATGATTTGCCGGGCTTAATAGGAAGTATTACCATTAACGCCCCTTTCCTCAGCACGCCGCAATGATCCCCATGCTGCCCCGCAGACCCGGCTTTCTCGAGCATTACGAAGAGTTGATCGGCACCTGGACCCGTCGCCTGCGCAATCGCTCGCAGGCCGAGGACCTGGCGCATGACACTTTTGTGCGGGTGCTCGAATCCGATTCGTCGGCGGTGCAGCAACCCCGGGCGTATCTGCATCAGACGGCGCGCAACATCGCGGTGGATGGCTATCGGCGTCAGGACCGGCGGGGGGCCATGGAGTCGGAGGCGATCGATCTCAGTGAGTCGCCGACCGGCGACCCGGAGCATTACATGCATGCGATCCAGCTGGCCGATTCCATCGAACGGGCGCTCACGGAGCTTCCGGTCAACTGCCGACGAATTTTCGTCTGGCAGAAGATCGAGGGCCTGACCCAGGCGGAAATCGCCGAACGGCTGGGCCTGTCCAGGAACATGGTGGAAAAGTATATGATCCGCACCCTGCGGCATCTGCGTGATCGCCTGGACGGGGCGCAATCATGAGCCGTGGCGTCTTTTCATCCCCAGCCAAACAGGACATTCCATGATGGATACTCGTGATTGCGCGTGCGGGCAAACAACGGTGCGCGATGACGCGGCACGCTGGTTTGTGCGTTTGCAGGAGCCAGCGGTCGATGCCGAACAATACCGGAACTTCGAGGCCTGGCTGAACGAACATCCCCAGCACCGTGACGAATTTCAGTTGCTGCAAGGCTTGTGGACGGCGGCAGATCTGCTGCCGGCGCCACGGCTCAAGGCCCTGTGCGAAACCCCGCCGGCGCGGCGCCAACGCCGTCCATTATTGCGTTATGCCGTGGCGGCCAGTGTGGTGGCGGTGGCGCTCGGACTTGGTCTGTTCAGCGGTCTGAATCATCCGCAGGGTTACAGCGCCGAGTTCGTCACCGCGCTCGGCGAGCGCAAGCATGTGGCGCTGCCGGACGGTTCGATGATCGACCTCAACAGCCGCAGCCGTCTGCAGGTGCGGTTTGAAAAGGATCGACGGCTCATCGAACTGACCGAGGGCGAAGCGATGTTCAGCGTCGAACACGACACGTCCCGCCCGTTCGTGGTCGAGGCCGGCAGCGGCAAGGTCACCGTCACGGGCACCCGCTTCGATGTGCGCCGCGACGTGACCCAGACCCGGGTCGCCGTGGAGCAGGGCACGGTCAAGGTGCAGGGCCGTGATGCGGCCGATGCCGATTTCATCAGCCTGACCGCCGGCCTCGGCACGCGGATCGATGCCCAGGGCAAAGTGGCGCCAGCCTATGCGGTCAACCCGGCGGAACTGACGGCCTGGCGCAGCGGCAAACTGGTGTTCAACAACGCCAGCCTCGGTGAGGTCGCCGAGCAAGTGTCGCGTTACCGCGACAAGCCGCTGACAGTCGCCAACCCCGCCGTGGCCAATTTGCGTCTGACCAGCGTGTTCAAATCCGATAACACCGATGCCTTGCTCAAGGCCTTGCCGAGCATCCTTCCGGTGGCCGTGCGCACCCTTGCCGACGGTAGCCAGGAAATAATTTCAAAATAAAATTCAGGTTTTTTTCGAGTTCGTCGTCTTCCTGTTCAACTGCAACTGGTTTGCATTAACAGCCGCACACTCTTGCGATCCACAGGACTCCGTTCGACGTGAAAAACTCCACCGCCAAAAACAAAAAATCACCTTGGTTGCCGCTAGCGCTCGCGTTGGCGGTCAACGCCGCCATGCCGATGGCTTTCGCCGCCGAAGCCATTCACATCCGCGCACAGCCGCTGGGGCAGGCCTTGAGCGAACTGGGTCAGCAAACGTCCTTGCAGGTGTTTTTCAGCCCGGACCTGGTCGCCGGCAAACAGGCGCCGGCCGTGGACGGTAACCTTTCTCCGGAGCAGGCCCTGCGCCAGTTGCTGCAAGGCAGCGGTCTGGATTATCAGATCAATGAAGGTTCAGTGACGCTGTCGCCGGCCCCGACTGCCGCCACCGGCCCGCTGGAGCTGGGCGTGACCGACATCAAAGTGGTCGGCGACTGGCTGGGTGACGCCGACGCCGCCGTGGTGCAGAACCACCCCGGCGCACGCACGGTGATCCGCCGCGAAGCGATGGTCGAGCAGGGCGCCATGAACGTCGGCGACGTGTTGCGCCGTGTGCCGGGCGTGCAGGTGCAGGAAGCCAACGGCACCGGCGGCAGCGATATTTCGCTGAACGTCGGCGTGCGGGGTCTGACTTCGCGCCTGTCGCCGCGCTCGACGGTGTTGATCGACGGCGTGCCGGCCGCTTTTGCCCCGTACGGCCAGCCGCAGCTGTCGATGGCGCCGATCTCTTCCGGCAACCTCGACAGCATTGACGTGGTCCGGGGTGCCGGCTCCGTGCGTTACGGGCCGCAGAACGTCGGCGGCGTGATCAACTTCGTGACCCGCGCGATCCCGGAAAAAACCACCGGTGAAATCGGAACCACTCTGGAAACCTCGCAGCACGGTGGCTGGAAACACATCGATACCGCATTTCTCGGCGGCACCGCCGACAACGGCATCGGCATGGCGCTGTTGTACTCGGGCGTCAACGGCAACGGTTACCGCGAGCGCAACAACGGCAACGACATCGACGACGTGATCCTCAAGACTCACTGGGCGCCGACCGATCAGGACGATTTCAGCCTCAACTTCCACTACTACGACGCCAGCGCTGACATGCCCGGCGGCCTGACGCAGAAGCAGTACGACGACAAACCGTTCCAGTCCGACCGCGACTACGACGGCTTCAGCGGCCGCCGCAAGGACGTGTCGTTCAAGTGGATCCGGCAGATCGACGAGCGTACTCAGGCCGAAGTGCTGACCTACTATTCCGACAGCTTTCGCGGCAGCACCATCGCCGCCCGCGATCAGAAAACCCTCAGCACGTTCCCGCGTTCCTACTACACGCTGGGCATTGAGCCGCGTGTCTCGCGCGTGTTTGACGTCGGCCCGACCACCCAGGAAGTCAGCGTCGGTTACCGTTATTTGAAAGAAGCGATGCACGAGCAATCGAGCCGTCTGGCGCTGGTCAACAATGTGCCGGTGGTTACCAAGACCTCCGATGGTCACGTGTTCCAGGATCGCACTGGTGGCACCGAGGCCAACGCGGTGTACATCGACAACAAGATCGACGTCGGCAACTGGACCGTGACCCCGGGCATTCGCTTCGAGCACATCAGCACCGACTGGCACGACCGCGCCGTGCTCGACACCGCCGGCAAACGCGTCCCGGAGAAAAACCGCAGCATCGAAAGCAACGAGCCGCTGCCGGCCCTGAGCGTGATGTATCACCTGTCCGATGCGTGGAAATTGTTCGCCAACTACGAGACCTCGTTCGGCAGCCTGCAATACTTCCAGCTCGGCCAGGGCGGCTCGGGTGACCAGACCGCCAATGGCCTGGAACCTGAGAAAGCCAAGACCTACGAAATCGGCACGCGCTACAACGATGATGTGTGGGGCGGGGAAGTGACGCTGTTCTACATCGACTTCGATGACGAACTGCAATACATCAGCAACGACGTGGGCTGGACCAACCTCGGCGCGACCAAGCACCAGGGTATCGAAGCGTCGGTGCACTACGACATGGCAGCGCTTGACCCGCGTCTCGACGGCCTGACCGCCAACGCCGGTTTCACTTACACCCGTGCGACCTATGAAGGCGAGATCCCGGGATTCAAGGGCCGCGACCTGCCGTTCTACTCCCGCCAGGTGGCGACCGTCGGCCTGCGTTACGACATCAACCGCTGGACCTACAACATCGACGGTTTTGCCCAGTCCAAACAGCGCTCGCCGGGCACCGGCGTGAATGCTGATGGCAGCTTCAATGGCAATTACATCACCGAAGGCACGGCGGACGGTCAGTACGGCGACATTCCGGGCTACGTGACCTGGAACGTGCGCGGCGGCTATGACTTCGGTTCGCAGCTCTCCAACCTGAAACTCGGCGCCGGGGTGAAAAACATCTTCGACAAGCAGTACTTCACCCGCTCCAGCGACAACAACTCGGGGATTTACGTGGGGACGCCGCGGACGTTCTTCGTGCAGGCCAGCGTCGGTTTCTGATCTGCACTGATTGTTCCCACGTCGAATCGTCTGCGTGGGAACGATCTGAACAGATCAGATCAGTCTCAGACCTTCAGCGCTTTCCCGCCGATTGCCACCGCCACCAGCAACGTCGCCATCAACCCGAAGGCAAAACTCAGGCTGCTGGCGTGGGCGACAAATCCGATCACCGCCGGCCCCGCCAGAATCCCCGCATACCCCAGCGTAGTGATTGCCGGCACGGCGATGCTTTCCGGCATCACCGTCTGCTTGCCCACCGCCGTGTACAGCACCGGTACGATGTTCGAACAGCCGGCGCCGACCAGCGCATAACCCAGCAGCGCGGCTTGCCAGCTCGGGGCGAAGGTCGCCAGAAACAATCCCGCCGCCGCCAGCAGACCGCCAAACAGAATGATCCGGGTCGCACCCAATGCGCGTACGATCCGGTCACCGGTCAAACGGCCGGCCGTCATGGTCAATGCGAACGCTGCGTAACCCAATCCCGCATAGGCCGTGTCGATCCCGCGCTCCTGCGCCAGGAACACCGCGCTCCAGTCCAGCGCTGCGCCTTCGGTGAGGAACACGATGAAGCACATGCCGCCGATGAACAGCACGATCCCGTGGGGCACCGCAAACGCCGGCCCCGAGCTTTCACTGCCGTAAGGCAGCATGTGCGGCACCGCCATGAACAACGCCGCGATCAGCACCACGACCACCACCAGCATCGCGGCCAGCGGCGACAGCCCGAGACCGAGCAGGGCGCTCACGCCCGCCGCGCCGACAATCCCGCCGAGGCTGAACAGGCCGTGAAACCCCGACATCATGTTCTTGCCGCTGGCCCGCTCGACGATCACCGCTTGCAGGTTCACCGTCGAATCCACCGTGCCGAGCCCGGCACCGAACATGAACAGCGTGGCGATCAACGCCGGGATCGACGACACCGTCGCCAGCAACGGCAACGCCGCGCAGATCAGCAGCGTGCCGCCGGTGGCCACCTTGCGGCAGCCAAACCGGGTGGCCAGAATCCCTGCCAGCGGCATCGCCAGAATCGAACCGACGCCCAGGCACAGTAGCAACAACCCCAGCGTCCCTTCATCGAGCCCGGCCCGTGCCTTGGCATACGGCACCAGCGGTGCCCACGCGGCAATGCCGAGCCCGGCGATGAAGAAGGCGATGCGCGTGGACATCTGTTGCAGGCGTCCGGGGGCGAGGGGAGGCGGGGTGTTGATGGCAGTCATGAAACGTCCTTGGTCTTGCGGTCAATGGCGTGATGCAGGGCAACATCGTTGCACATCAGTCCATGGGCCGCGACCTTGAGTTCCTGATGCGGGTGGTTTTACTCGGTTTGAGGGAGGGTAGTCCCTTGCAGGCAAGGGACTTTTATCAAAAAAGAGAAAGCACACAACAACCTGGGTGCTTGTCCTGACATCCTTGAATGACATGCATGCTATTGGGTAATCCCAGGTAGTGGGCGCACGCTTTTCAGTGTGCGCAACAATTGTTCTTTTACTTCTTCAAAACCCAGTGGTTGACCATTGGCGAAGCTTTCGACTTTCAGCACCAGCTCAGGTCTGTTCTCAGTATTTGTATGCCCGGCGGTGAGGGTAAAACGTTCCGAGGTCTCGCGCTTGCCGGTATCCGGATCGACCCCTCGATAGCGAGACCCTCCGATAACTCCGTCGATATTCCCTATCTTGGTAGATTCTGGACCAAAGCGATTCAGCTCCACCGAATTCGGAAACGGGTTGGTGAACATCGCGGAGGTTAATAAGGGCAAAAGCTTGAGGGATTTATCAATGTTATTACTCAAGTTCAGACTGTAAAGAAGACTTGGGTTTTTTATGGGGTGCCATGCCAGTGTGATGGCGTAGTTCTCGGTGCCATTGTCGCGGATAAAACCGAAAGGCAGGCAGAATCCTGATTCTAATGGAACCTCGAATTTCTGGCGTGAGCGGAAACTTCTTAGAACTTCGCGAGCTTTTGGTGCGATAGTTTCCAATGTCTGTTGGGTGTTGTCGTCTGAGTTGTTGGAATTAAACGTGAAGCGATAAATTCGCTCATTGCGCCATAATAACGCGATCAGTTTTCCGGGCGTCCAGGTAATTTGGGCATCGACTATGTTCCAGTCGATGTAACGCTCTTGCTCATATTGTGAGTCAGTCGGGTAAGTCAAGAGTTCTTTTTGATAGCCTTGAAGTTCTGTCCTGAGCTTCTCGGTTGGACGCCCATTTTTATCAAAGTCATCGATAAGGTCGTTGAGCAGAACGATTTCTGAATAAAGTTTGCTCAATCGTACTTGTGCGTCTTCCAGTGCATGCCGCTCTGCTTTCAAAACGTTGAATTTTTCGGGGTTACTCTGCTCCAGATCCCAAGTCAATTTTTGCTTTAGGGAATCTATCTTTTTTTCGATGACGCGTGATTGCGCGCCTTCGATATCAGGGCCATGGCGATTCTTAAATTGCTGAAATATAGCCAGCGTCGTCACTGGGCTGACTTCAATGTCAAAGAGGTAGCCGTTTTTATTGAAGGGGGTATTGCCATAACTCAGCTGTTTGTCGCTGGGATCGATATTTGGCGAATAAATACCAAATTCCGGATAATTCCAGTGCCCACCCGCGACGTGCCATTCAATATCGCCCGGTACTTCGAACTGTGTACGTCCGAGGCATTCGGTATGCCATTGGGCAGGAGCTACAATTTGTGGAGGGAGCTTTTCCGCAGGCGCTGAATTTGCCCAAACCTCTATCGGCGTCAGAAGTGCCAGTATCAGGCGCAGTTGGCGCATCAGGTTCTTTCCTTGTTCTGAGTATCTTGCGCCAATACGGCATAGTGCTGAGACGGTTCCGTCCTGTCGCGCATGGGTTCGATTTTAGCCAGAATCGTAAGGTTGAATCCGGAGTTGTTGTTTTCGTACTTTGTCCAGTGGATCGGAAGCGCTGTAATGAATCCACGGATGGTGGTTGGATGCTGGCCGACCATGGGTTTTTTCCAGAATTCTTTTTCAAAGGGCATGGCGTTGCTTGAACCCTCACCAGCGGTCCCAGTTGATGAGGGAGGCGCTACTTTAACCTGGCCCCATTGTGGCCATATCGATGCGTTATTGCGAGGGATGTGCAGGAAGGCTTGCTCATAGGCTTGCGCATTTTCTATGGCTTGCTGCTGGATCGCCTGCCAGGTCGAGGGCGCAGCAGGCTTCTCGATGACTTTCTCCAGATCACTGGCGGGTTTGATTGAATCTTCCCGTGGCTGTGCATCCAGGGCAAAAATTTTGCGCCACAAGTCGGTTCGCAATTGTTTGATTTGAGGGCATACCGGATATTGCGATCGGCCATTGATCGACGTTGGAAGGGACGCTGATCCTGCCACGATAACCGCCAACTCGGAGTCGCGGTCTCCCATCTGGCTCCGATCGTTTATGTTGGCGCTACCGAGAATGGCGATCCGGTCGTCGGCGATCAGCAATTTGCTGTGAATATAAATCTGTTCAGTCACCGGTTGACCATTGAGCTTCTCCCAGGAACGGAGATTCAACAAAGTCAGGTAGCGACTCCATTTTTCGTCTTCAAATACTTTTGTAGGTCCGGTGCCTTTGACAAATTCGATACCCGCCACAGCCTGGGCTTCTGTCTTGCCTCTGTCCATTTGAGCCTTGATAGCCATCGCTCTCTGGATACGCTTGATCAGACTCTTATCACCCAGCGAAATGCTTTGCATGGTCAGGTGTACTTGTGACATCAGGTTCAACGCATTCAATGGTCCCTCCGGATGAACGGGAAGGACCATATAGACGTGGAAGTCCTCGCCCATTTCGATGGCCCGTTCAATACGATCAGCGAGAGCCTCGCAAAGGGTGTTCTTTATTACGCTTTGTGGTGTCTGCATACCTTTGAGAGTTTCGACGGTGGACTGGTTGCCCAGCACTTGTAACATCCCTTGGGTGAAAGTCTCCGCCTCCTTATTCCGAATCATCTTTGCGAGTTCGAAATAGTTCACATTGGCCAGTTTTTTCGGATCGCTTTTTATATCTCCCAACCGCAAGCGCTCTTTGTACAGGTCGTAGCCGGGTAATCCTTCAATCTTCATCAAGCTTTGCATAGGCCCGGCAGTGACTGCTGCAGTTTCAGCACTGTCTGCACCGTATTCACTTTGGAAGAACTGGTTTTCGATGTAAATGAAATGCTGGGCGCCAGAAATGGCCTGAAGCATGGCGTGCATGCAATTGGCCTGAACGCCTGAAGGGGAGGACGATGTGAGGCTATGCCCTGCTTTGGTAGCGCCTTGGCGCTCCTCGTTTTGCATGCGAAGTGGAGCGCTGCGTAACACCTGTATGTTCATGCCTCCCTTGGGCGCCACACGCTCAGGCTGCGCAAGGTAGTGCGCCTTGAACGGAATCGGTTCCAGGTTCTTGTGGGCAAATTTCAGCAGGCCTGTCAGCACGCTTGGCATCTTTTGCACCTTGCCGTCGAAGCGTGCCTGCAAGCTGTTCCAGCGGTCGATGAAGTTGCGCGACAGGTCATAAACAGAGCTGCCCTCCAGGCGCATGTGGACGTCGTGCCAGGGCATGCGCGGTTGTTTTTCGCTGTTGAGCATCATCCCGCCGGGTGGCAGCAAGCGGGTCGCGGGATCCGCCAGGAACGAATAGGGTTTGCCCACCTGTTCAGTGCTCAAGCGGTCGAGAACTGAATGCAGGTAGAGGATGAAGGGGGTGGAGATCTTCTCGAACTCATCGATCGCCTTCGCCGTGAGGATCGGGGAGGGCGTGTTGTTGATCCAGGCGTAAAAGGCTCCCAGCCCGGTTTGCTGGATCCACAGACTGGTCAGCTCGCTGCCTTCGTTCAGCAGCTTTTCTGTGAGTTGCCCCCCGGACTTGATGATCTGGGTGGCCCAGGCAGACAAGTCCTGCTGAAGCTGATCGGCGTGTGGCGCGACGCTTTGCTGCCAGGCTTGCACTTCGCCCTTGAGCCGGTTGACCTGCGTTTGCAGTTTGGCGCGACCGGGTTGAGTGACGGAGGTCACGGCCGGGATTTTCTGTTGCGCGCGCACCAGCCAGTTCTCGACCCGTTGCTGAATCGCCGAGGCCTGCTCCGGTTTATCCAGCGCCACGCCGATGGCCGTGCTGATGGATTTCGCTTCCTGGCGCAGTTCGGTCAGGGCGCTGTCGGTCTTTTGCAGCGTCTGGACTTCCTGATCCATGGTGCTGACGGCGCCATCGAGCGACGTTTTCCACTGGCGCAGGCTCTTTTTCCAGTCCTCCAGATTGTCACCGGTCAACTGTTTCTGAAGGAATTCGGCAATGTAGATCACGCCGCCGGTGGAGTACGCCGCGCCTGCCCCGAGCAAGCGCAAACCATCCTTGCCCTTGTCTGCGAACCACTCGCCCGTGTCTTTTTTTGCCTGGCGCAGGACGTTGAACATCTTGTTGTCCATGGCCCAGGCAAAGGCGCGCTGGCCCTTGCTCAGAGCATCGCCTTCCATCAACGCGGCGCCGATCAGTTCGACGGTGGTCATGTAAGGGTATTGCTTGTGTGCCTCGATTTCCGTGAGTGGCGGGATGCACGGGTTGTAAAACTCGTTCGCGGTTCTGCCGTTTGCAGCCAGGCGAAAGTTGTTGTCATCACGGCGACCGTAAGCCAGATCGATCCCGCCGACGTAGGCAATTTCGTTGTCGATCACCACCATTTTCTGGTGATGAGAAAAGAACAGTCCCAAGGTGCCCATGTCACTTTGTTGAATCGCCGGCAGGCACCAGACTTTTTTCTTTGGCAGACCGGCGTTCAAAACGAAGGCGGCCACCATGGTCTCCAGGTCACCGGTATCGACGGCAGCCTTGGGCGACAGCCAGGGCATGAGATAAATGTCGGGTGTTTCGCCCGATTTGCGCAATGCATGATTCAAACAGTCCCAGAGGCGAACATCACCTTCCAGCCGCACTTCGTAGTTGATCTGCCAGCCGGAAATGAAGATCGATTTCTTGGCATTTTTTATCGCATTGGCAACGTCCTTGAAGTAATCGCTACCGGTGGTGAAGAACTTGACCTGGTTCCCCGAGCGCTCAGGTGAAAAGGCTTCCCCGAATTTGCCATTGCCTTTGATGAACCAGCCCGGGGCGGATGTCGCGGTGTAGGCTTCGCCGTCTTTCGAGTTCAACTGGTTCAATTGTTTGGGCTGAACGCCATTCAGGTTGCTCATGCCTTGAATCCTTTTAACTTGTCGAAGAGTGCGAGGCCGTCCGCCAGGGACAGGTTTTCCAATGCACTGTTTTTGTCGGTACCGGCTTGCGGGTGATGAGGCGCGGCGTGGGGTTCGCTGCTGAAGTCCATGCTCGCCAGCGCCAGCAGTTCCCGTTGTTCGTCACTCCAGCCATTGTCGGTGTGGGCCTTCAGGGCCACACACTGACCCGGGTACACCAACCAGAACATTTCCGGGTTTTGCGGATACTCAAGGGAGAGCTTTTTCTGAGCGGCGTCTGACAAAGTGACACGCCCCGTGTCATCGGTTTCGCCTTGGGCAATCACATCGCTTTCCGGAACACGACCGATTTTTTTCCAGCTCGGCTCGCTCATCCTGATGATTCGCCACGGCGTGTTCGCCAGCGCAAAGGCGCCTTCGCCCGGACGGTCGGCCAGGCGAATATCGAAGCTCAGTCTGGTCGGTTCGACCGGTGGCACCGGCAGGCGTTGGCCCGGTTGCGCGGGCGCCATGAGGTTGCCGGCCTTGGCCGACGCTGCGGGAACCGGCAACAGCGGCATCAGAATCGCAATCCCGGAGCCTGATCCGGCCGAGCCGCCGGCGTTGATCTTCACCACCGGCCCGACCACGGTAATGCCGCCGCCATCGAGTTTGATGAAGCTGCCGCCCGCCTGGAGGGTCAGTTCGCTGCCGGCCTCGATGACCATTTTGTCACCGGCCTTGAGATGGATTTCCTTGCCCGCGCTGGTCAGTTGCGCGGTGCCGAGCTTGATGTGCTGGTTCTGCTTTACCGTGAGGTGGTCGCTGGTTTTCACCTCCACTTTGCGATCGGAAATCGTGGTGCGGTGTTCTTCAGCCTTCAGCTCGGTGTAGCTGTTCTTCACCACCGTGTCGTGACGTTCATTGCCGACCCGAATCTTCTGGTCGTGTTCGACGTTTTCATCCCAGTCGCGCTGGGCGTGGATGAAGATTTGTTCGGCGCCTTTTTTGTCTTCGATGCGCAGTTCGTTGTAGCCACCGCCGCCCGGGGAGCTGAGGGTTTTGAAGACGCTGCGGGTTTTGTTCGCCGGCAGGGCGTAGGGCACCGGGTTTTCCTTGTGGTACAGGCAGCCGGTGACCAGTGGCTGGTCGGGGTCGCCTTCGAGGAAGGTGACGAGGACTTCCATGCCGATGCGCGGGATGGAGATGGCGCCGTAGCGGTCGCCGGCCCAACTGCTGGAGACGCGCAGCCAGCAGCTGGTTTTGTCGTCGGCCAGGCCTTCGCGGTCCCAGTGGAATTGCACCTTGATGCGGCCGTATTGGTCGCAGTGGATTTCTTCGCCTTTGGGGCCGGTGACCATGGCGGTCTGGCTGCCGAGCACGCGGGGTTTCGGGTGTTCAAGGGCCGGGCGGTAGAACACGTCCCACGGGGTGGCGAGGAAGGTATTGCGGTAGCCTTGGTGGAAGTCGTCCTTGTGGTCGGTGGTGTCGCTGGTCACCGATTCTTCGAGGACTTGCGGCTGTTTGCCTTCGTGGAAGATTTCGGTGAGCAGCCACAGGTCGTTCCACTCGCTGCGCGGGTGGTCGGACATTTCCATGAAGTGGCCGCTGACCAGTCGGGTCTGGTCGCCGCGACCTTCGGCCTGGCGATAGTCGGCACGGTGACGTTCGAGGGCGCGCTGGCTGAGGAACTTGCCGCGGGCGCGGTCGATGAAGCGACCTGGGTAGTCGTAGTCTTCGAGATCCGGTTCGGTGCTCTCGCCGTCCGGTTTGTACGCCGCCTCCATTTGCAGGCGCGGTTTTTCAAAGTCGTAATCGCGGCGGGTGGTACGGCTGGTGCGGGTTTCCAAACGCAGCTTGAAGCCTTTGATCACCGGCTCTTCGGCGACCATGCCGCTGCCCTGCACATAGGCGGTCGGTTGGCCGAGGTTCGGGAATACGGTCTGGTCATCGCCAAACACCAGCAGATGACCTTTCTTGCTGTGCTGGAAGTGGTAGTGAATGCCTTCCTCTTCGCACAGACGCTGGACGAAATGCAGATCGGTTTCGTCGTACTGCACGCAGTAGTCGCGATCCGGGCATGGCTGGCTCAGCTGGAAACTGTAGGCGTTGCCTTTGATGCCGTGCTCGTCGAGGATCAGCGCGATGATTTTCGGCGCCGACATCTGCTGGTAGATGCGCTGGTTGGTGCGGTGATGCAGGTATTGCAGCTGCGGCACCAGCGAGACTTTGTAGCGGGTCAGGCGCTTGCCGGCATCGCCCTGGGCGACACGGTAGATCTGGCCGTGGATGCCCGAGCCCTGCGGATCGAGGGCGAGGAACGCCTGTTTGTGCAGGAGTTTTTCCAGGTCCAGATCCGGGTTTTCGCTGACCAGTTCCAGGTCGAAACGGAACGGCTGGCTGATGCCTTCGGTGCCGGTGAACGACAGGACTTGCAGGTCGCCTACGTAATCTTCAACGGTCAGGCTGAAGTGCGTTTCGTTGGCTGGACTGAACATGTGACGCTCCTTGAGGTGAAACGAAATCTCCTGAAAGTTCTACCGTCGGCGAAAGCCTGATCCAGAACCGAGTCGGATCATAAAGGCTTAAAGTTGCGCAAAAAGTTGCGCACATACCCTGAAGGCCACGGTTTATAAGGGCTGTTTGAAGTTGCTACGAGATATTTCTTGGCAAAGTGACATCACTTTTGTTGAGGTTTCCACGTGATTGTCGATCCCGTCAGGCAGTAGAGTGGAGCGCTGACAGGAACCTGAGCGCAGGAAAACAGATGGCGAAGTTCTACGATGCACGGGGCAATATCTACGGCGTGGTTTCACCCCGACAAGTATGCGAGGCGGGCATCACCCTGCCGGCCAGCGCTGAAGACGCCGCTTCCTCCAGAGCAGCGTGGAGCGAGCGGGTCATAGAGACATTTTGCCAATGGCCGGACGGGATTCGTCCCGCCGGCGCCAAACACCATCGCAGCGATGGCTTGCTGATCGGCCCGTTTCAATCGTCGCCACCTTTCGATCTGCTGATCGTCAACACCGACGGCACGCTGGCCGAGCGGAGTGGCAACGGTTTGACGATTTTCTCCCAGGCGCTGCTTGACCAAGGTTTGATGCCGCAAGAGGGCGCGATGCTGCGGGTGCATCACGACAAACAGGATGCGCCGTCGCCTGTGCCGACCACGGTCAAACCGGCTGTAGTGGCAGGCGTGCAAGGCTTCTGGCTGGATCTCGGCCAACCCGGTTTCGGCCCGGCAGCGGTCGGTGCGCTTGGCGTTGAACCCGTGTCTTTAAATGGTGTTGAGGTCAATCGCATCGAGCCACTGGCACAACTCGATACCGCCTGGACGCACAGCCAGTTCGTGCGAATCGGCAATCCGCACTGCGTGACGCTGCTGGAGGATGAGGCGGCATTGCCGAGCAATGAACAGATGCTTGAATCGCCGCTTTCGGACAGTCTGACCGCCATCGCCTACGCCCTGCCCACCGGCGCCGGCCAGCCGTGCCCGGCCGGGGTCAACCTGCAATGGGCGATGCGCGTCGGGGATCAACGGATTGTGGCGCGGGTGTTCGAACGGGGCGAAGGGCCGACCGCTTCATCCGGCACCAGCGCCAGTGCGGTGGCGAGTGCGGCATGGCGGGTGGGCTGGGTGGCGGCGGGAGAGGTGCGAGTGGTGATGCCGGGCGGGACGGCGCCGATCCTGCTGGAGGAGCGCGACGGAGAACTGACCGGCGTGCGTCTGTTCGGTACTGCGGTGCGCGATGAAACTCGCTGAAACCTCAAGATCAGAAGCGCCCGACAGTGGCGCTCACGGCTCCGCTGGTAAAGGTGTTGTTCGCGCCCGCCTGCCAATGCACCGCCGCCGGCGTCTGTCCCCGCACGATGCACTTCCATTCGAGCTTTTGCTGGCCCGGCACCTCCACGGTTGTGCTCCAGCGGTTGTTGTTCAGTGTCAGCGCTAGCGCATGCTGTGGATCCCAGGCCCCGAACTCCAGCGATGAACCCGCCGCATAGACGCGTTCACCGGGCTGCGGATTGGCGTTGTCGCAATGCACGTTGACTGCCACAGTCGCCGGTTCTACAGGGCCGCTCCAGATCCGGATATCGCCTTTATCCCAGTTCAAGGTCGGTGCGCCCATGCCTTGCGGCAACTGTTGCAGATCGGATTTGAGGGCGATCACCAATGTGCCGCGTACACCTTGTGTGGTGGCGACCAGTCCCGAATAGGCAGTGTTGAAGCGAATCGGCGAATCAGCACGGATACCTGCGCTCTTGCGCAGTTTGATCAATTGCCGGATCAGTTGATCACGCTGCCAGTCATACATGTGCGGCCAGTAAACGGCCGGCGTGCCGGGACTGCTGAGGATGTAGGCGTAAGCCAGATTGACCAGTGGATCGGGCAACGCCCAGTGATGTTGGCCGCCGTAGGCACCAGGTGAATAACCGGTGTCGTGATTGTCGACGAAGGTCACGGCGATTTCGCGCCAGGCACGATTCGGATTGCCATTCAAACCGTGACGCCAGTCGGCGAGCTGACCGTTTTGCATTCGCTCCTTGAGGGCAAAATCAAACACCGTGCAGTGCGAGCGATCCGACCAGTCCTTGAGCACATCCTGCCAGCTTGCATTGTGTCGCCAGTCGCCCTGCGGATATTCGTCGGGGCCTTTCCAGTTTTCGCCGACGCAGAATTGCTGGTTGCCGAAGGCGTTCATCCAGCGATCCACCGTTTCCGGCGCATAACCACGGACGAAGTCGAAGCGCAGGCCTTGAGCACCGTAGTTGTCGCGCAGATTGATGAATTCTTTTTTGAAGGCGTCGAAGACTGTCGGATTGGCCGTGTTCAGATCCGCCGAGCCATCCATGAACGCATCACCTTCATCACATTGCATGCAGTCATGCCGCCATTCGTTGCTCCCTCTCGGGAACATCGAATAGACCGCTTTATCGCTCATGTGATTGGGCACCACGTCGTAGACGACTTTTACACCCGCGTTGTCGAGCGCCAGTACCGCTTGTTTGAGTTGCTGATCAGTGCCGTAACCACTGTTCTTGTCGAAGCTGTTCCAGAAATATCCTTCACCGCCGCCGGCAGCCGTGGGTGTATTCCACTGCGAAGCGTCAGTCCATGGTGGCGGCATCCAGATCCGGGTGAATCCGTCGTTGCCGATGGCCGTTGCCTGTTGCGCCAGTACCGAATACCAGGGGATTGGATGGCGGCTTGAATTCCAGTGGAAGCCTTGGAGCAGAACTTCTTCACCGCTGCCGTTGCGAACGCCGGCCATCGCCGCTGTCGCCGTGGCGATGGCCAGTGAGACAGCGAAAACCAGGCGAAATGATGAAGTCCCTTTCATGGTCGTCCCCCCGGGAACGATGGATCCCTTGGGGCTTACTGTGAGCCGGCTCGCGGCGCTTGTCGCCTGTCAGATCTGACAGGTCGGCTCTATCGTTTTGCGATAAAGCCGACTCGATCCATAACCCTGAAACCGTTCATTGGCCCTTGAACAGTTTCACGGTGGCAACCATGTCATCGACCACCGTCACATACAGCAGGGCTTTGGGCTGCGTCTCGGGGCTTTGAAAACACTCGACGATCACAGCCTGCGCTGTGCAGGCTTGCAGGGCCAAATGGTCCGCGTGCCGCAGTTGGCGTTTCACGGCGGCGCTCAGCGGGATCGGTGAATGGCCCGCGCGAACGTCTGCGCAAAATCTTGAAGTGACTTCTCTGGGCGTGGGGAGTGGTGGTGATTCAAGGCCCGCGTCTGCAAACAGATGATTGAGCTGCTCCGCCGCGCTGACCGCTCGGGGGAAACCGGCGAAGGCCGAAGCCTGCAGCAGTACTTCAGTCAATTCACCCGGTGCGAGGCCCGATGCCAGGCCGGTTTTGAGGTGCACGCTCAGCGCAGGCCCGACCATGCCCGAGGCGACAATGGCGGCAAAGGACACCGCTTCGCGCAATCGCGGATCAAGACCAGGCCGCGAGTGTAAATGTCCGTACACCACGCCGACGGCCAGTTGGCCCAATGCGGGAGCGGTATGGAACAAGGCGTCGAGCCTGGCCCCGCCATTGGGTACGAGTTCGACAAACGTATGGCGGCCTTCCTGGTAAAGGGTGTCGATGGGATCGGAAGTTGTTTTTTGATTCATGTTGCGTCCTCACGGATCAATGAGGATGGCAGCGGAGCAACAGCGCGCGAACTACGGCATGACAGGCGTCCATCGGAAGAAGTCGGCGCCGTTGCGGCGCCGACTTCTCCACCTTAGACGAATTCCACCACGGGCATCTGCCGCTTCATCAGCACTTTGCCGCCACGGATCGAATACAGCGGCAGGCCCTGGCTGCGGATCACTTCGTAATCGCTGTCGGCCGACAGGATCAACAGGTTGGCCGGGCGGCCCTGTTCCAGGCCGTAGCGCTCACCCAGGTGCATGGCTTTGGCGCTGTTGTCGGTGACCAGATCCAGCGCGCTTTGCAGGTTGCGGTAACCGAGCATGTGGCAGATGTGCAGGCCGGCTTCGAGGACCCTCAGGATGTTGCCATTGCCCAGCGGATACCACGGATCGACGATCGAGTCCTGACCGAAACAGACATTCATGCCGGCTTCGAGCAGTTCGTTGACGCGGGTTACGCCGCGGCGTTTCGGGAAATTGTCGAAGCGACCTTGCAGGTGAATGCTTTCGGTCGGGCAGGAGACAAAACTGATCCCCGAATGCCCGAGCAGGCGGAACAGTTTGGCGCAGTAGGCGTTGTCGTAGGAGCCCATCGCCGTGGTGTGGCTGGCGGTCACAAGGGCGCCCATGTCGCGACTGCGGGCCTCTTCGGCCAGCACTTCGAGAAAGCGCGAATGCGGGTCGTCGGTTTCGTCGCAGTGCACGTCCACCAGGCAACCGGTGCGTTCGGCCAGGTCCATCAGGAACTTCACCGAGCTGACGCCCTGGTCGCGGGTGTATTCGAAATGCGGAATCCCGCCGACCACGTCCGCGCCCATGCGGATTGCTTCTTCCATCAGCTCGCGACCGTTACGAAACGACTCGATGCCTTCCTGGGGGAACGCGACGATCTGCAGGTCGATCAGGTGACGGCTTTGCTCGCGCACTTCAAGCATCGCTTTGAGTGCGGTGAGTTGCGGGTCGGTGACATCAACGTGCGTGCGCACGTGCTGGATGCCATGGGCGGCCAACGTCTGAATGGTTTTCTTCGCCCTGGTTTGGGTGTCTTCCTGGGTGATGGTGACCTTGCGCTCGCCCCAGCATTCGATGCCTTCGAACAGCGTACCGCTCATGTTCCAGCGCGGCTCGCCGGCGGTCAGGGTGGCGTCGAGGTGGATGTGCGGCTCGACGAAGGGCGGCACCACCAGATTGCCGCCGGCATCGAGGTCGTCGGGGCCCAGGGGCGGCGCTTCGGTCTGGCGCGCGATGCTGCGGATCAGGCCGTCTTCGAGGTGCAATTCGTGCAGACCTTCCTGGTTGCGCAGTCGGGCGTTGATGATGTGCATCGGGCAAATCCTTTTATAGATCTTGTAGAGGGGCGGCCGCGTTGCGGGTGCCCAGCAGGCCGGTCACTGCGATATACGTTAACGCGGCAACGGCGATGCCGACCAGCGGCGCGACCCACGGCGAGCCGAACGCCGCGACGGTTCCGGCTGCGTAAGCCGCCAGCCCCGGCCAGTTGAACGTCGGTAACCGTGTGTCGGCCAGACGCGGATAACGCCCGCGCCAGCGGAAGAAGAAGTCCGCCATGATCACCCCGCCAATCGGTGGAATCACCGTGCCGAGCAGGATCAGATAAGGCACCAGCATGTCGTACATGCCCAGCAGCGCGAGCACCGTGCCAATCACCGCACCGGCCAGGGTCACGGTCCTGCGGCGCCCGGTGCGCAGCAGGTTGCAGCCGGCGACGGCGAAGTTGTAGATGGTGTTGTCCTGGGTGCTCCAGATGTTCAGCAACAGCATCGCCATCGCCGCCATGGCGAAGCCTTGCAACAGCAGCACTTCGACCACGTCAGGCTGTTGATAGACGATCGCACCATAAGCGCCGATCAGCACCATCAGGCCGTTGCCGATGAAAAAACCGATCAGGCTGGCCAGCACCGCGACCCGCGCCGAACGGGAAAAACGCGTCCAGTTGGTGGCTTGGGTCGCACCACTGACGAAGGTGCCGAACACCAGCGTGATGGCGGTCGACCAGTCCAGCGAACCCGTTGGTACGACGCCGAGCAAACCGTCGAGGCCGCCGATTTTCACGGTCGCCACCCACATCGACAGGATCAGCAGCAACATCATCGCCGGCACCGCGATGTACGACAGAATCTCCAGCCCGCGATAACCGACATACGCCGTGGCGCAGAACACCAGGCCGAACAGCACCATCAGCCCCAGCACCGTGGCTTCATTCAGGTCGAAATACTTGCCCAGCACCACCGCCGCCGTTGCGGTGCCCCAGGCGTACCAGCCGATCTGGGTGAACCCGAGGATCAGGTCGCTGAGCTTGCTGCCGACTTCACCAAAACAGAAGCGCCCCATCAGCACCGAATTCAGCCCGCTTTTGAAGGCGATGTAACCCAGGCCTGCGGCGTACACGCCGAGCAGCAGGTTACCGATGACGATGACGGCGAGCATTTCGCCGAAATTGAACGCCACGCCAAGCTTGCCGCCGGCGAACATGGTCGCGGTGAAAAAGGTGAAGCCCAGCAGCACCATCGCCGTGGAGGCCAGGCCTTTGCGCGCGTGCATCGGCACTTCGCTGAGGGGGTAATCATTGCCGGGATCATTTTGCGTCATGGGGCGTTCCTTGCTGGAAAGGGGGAGGACGCGAAGAGGTTGCAGCGGTCGTGCCAAACGCGATGTTGCGAGTATTTATAGACGAGGCACGGATGATCGGCGCGAAAGCAGTGCATGGGGCGCCGTACCGAACCATGTGGGAGCAGGGCTGTTCCCACAGGGGCGCGGGATTGATCAGAGAAATCGCAGCAGGGCGGCAACAATGGCTTCAGGCGCATCCTCCTGCACCAGATGCCCGGCATTCGGGATCGGATGAAATTGCGATCCGGGAATCATGCTGTGCAACTCGCGTCCGCGTTCGAGGGGAATCCACTGATCGTCCTCGCCCCAGAGAATCTGCACCGGGCAGCGGATCGTCGGGTACAGCGGCTGGACTTCCAGCGTGTAGCGCTGGTCCATCTGCGCGATCTGCCGGTAGAACGCCGCTTGCCCCGGATCACCCAGCCACGGCCTTACGTAGGGCGCCAGTTCCGCATCCGGAATATCCCGGTGAATCGCCCCGCGAATGTAGGTCGGCACGATGGCGCGCTGGATGTAATCCGGCAGACCGCTGAACGCCGCTTCATGCTGGCGCACGTGCTGCACGAACGGCGAGCCCCAGGGTGTCAGCGCTACCGGATCGATCAGGGTCAGGCTGCGGAAATCCTTGCCGTTGAGCAGATGCGCGCGCAGTGCGGTGGCGCCGCCGAAGTCGTGGGCGACCACGTCCGGCCTTTCCAGTCCCCAATGATCGAGCAACTGCGCGAGCAATTCGTTCTGCACGCCGAGGGACACATCCGCGTCCGGTTGCTCGGACTGCCCGTAGCCCAGCAAATCGAAGTAATGCACCCGATGGGTGGCGCAAAAATGCGGCGCGATGCGGTGCCACACGTAGGACGAGAAGGGCGTGCCGTGCACGAACACCAGTGGCGGACCGTCACCGCGCACCCCGTGGCGAATCTGTCGCCCGTGGAAATCAAAGACCTGATCCAGCAGCCAGTCCGTCATGGGCCTGTCCTCTTGGCGGGTTCGAGCCAAAAAGCATAGGCGTAAAAAAACCACCGGTCTCGGTGGTTTTTTGTGTCGCAGGATTTACTCGCCGCGATAGATGCAACCGCTGGTGCAGGTCTCGTGGATGCGGATCGCGCTGAGTTCCGGCAGCAGGGGCTTCAATTCATTCCAGATGAATTTGGCCAGCACTTCGCTGGTCGGGTTTTCGAGGCCCGGAATGTCGTTGAGGTAGTTGTGATCCAGACGCTCGTACAGCGGCTTGAAAATTGCCTTGATCTCGGAGAAATCACGGATCCAGCCGGTGTGCGGATCGAGGTCGCCGCTCAGGTGAATCGCCACTTTGAACGAGTGCCCGTGCAGGCGTCCGCACTTGTGGCCGTCCGGTACGTGGGGCAGGCGGTGGGCGGATTCGAACGTAAATTCCTTGAAGATTTCCACAGTGATTTCAGCTCTGTTCAGATGGCGTTCGCCGCAGCGAATTCGGGCAGGCGGCGAGTTTACCAGCTTGTCCAGGGCTGTGCTGACTAAAGGGTCAGCAAGCGTTCGGCGAGGCGACCATTGGCACTCAGTTCGAGGAATTCGTCGCCCAGCCGGCGGCTCTCGTCCATCGCTGCGCGCCAGTATTTCTGCCGGCTCGGCGCATCGCCCATGAAGCGCTTGAAGTCGTTACGGTCGGGGAGTTTGCCGTAGGGCAGGCGCGCCAGGTACTCCTTGGACGGCGCCAGCAACAGCACGTCTTGCAAGCGCTCCACCGAGGCTTTGCGCCAGGGCAGGGTCTTGTCGAACCAGCCGGGGATCACCCGGTCGGTGAAGTGCGGGTAGAGCACGATGCCGTCGCCGTTGTAGGGCAGGTCGAGGTGATAGTCCAGCAGACCGCCGTCGCGGAACGTGCCGGCACCGGCGCCCGGCAGGTCGCGCACGCCTTCCATGACCATCGGGATCGAGCCCGAGGCCAGCAGCGCCTGGCGCAGGTTGCCGGCATCGAGGGCGACGAAACGCGACGGGAAATCGTTCAGCGCATGCACTGGCGGCGCCAGGCGCGGGTCGTGGATGATCAGCCGTTCGAAGTGCCGCGACAGCCGCGCGCGGCCGCGCAGGTTGTCGGCGATCACCGAACCCAGCGCCAGCCCGAGCCGGCCGCGATGGTCGTCCGCCAGCCCGCCGTGGCTTTTGACCACCATGATGTTCAAGCGGTAGTGGGCGTTGGCCAGAAGGCTGGCGTCGCGGCCGTCGAGCAGGTCATCGAGCATGCGCTGCGAACTGCGGCTGACCTCGCCGATGGTCACGCCTTTGTTGAAGTTCTGCTCGGTGTACAGATGACCGAGGCGGCGGATGCCTTCGGCAGCATCCGGCAGGCAGGCGCTGGCGAACCGCCAGGAACCCACCGACGCACCGATCAGCGAACGCTCGCGCGGTGCCGCCGGCAACCACTCGCCGAACAACGCCAGATCCAGCCCCTGAATCCCCAGCGCCTTCGGCCCGCCGGCCGCGCCGGGCAGGGTACCGACGTCGGCGGCGTCCAGGCCTTGGGCACGAATGCGCGCCATCGCCCGGGGGCCGGCCTTGAGGGTGAGGGCGGGGAACTTGATGTGAATGGCGGTCATACCGGTCTCGATCGTTAGCAAGCGAAAGATTATAAGCACATGTTGCCGGGCTCTGCAGGGGCAGGCCAAATGATGGCCATTCAGTTTCAGTTAAGTTCGCACCGTTAAGGTGCCGCCCGTAGCAACACATAAAAATACGGAGACGCCATGAAAACCCTGACTGCCCTGACCCTCGCCTCGCTCATCGGCCTCACCGCCAGCACCGTTCACGCCCGCGATCTCGGCCCGGATGAAGCCCTGCGCCTGCGCGACGCTGGTACTATCGTCTCCTTCGAGAAACTCAACGCCACCGCGCTGGCCAGACACCCGGGTTCGACGATCACCGACACCGAGCTGGAAGAACAGTACGGCAAGTACATCTACCAGATCGAACTGCGTGATCCGCAGGGGCTGGAATGGGATCTGGAACTGGACGCGGTGAGCGGGCAAGTGCTCACGGATCATCAGGATACGTAATGAAGGTGAATGTTCGCGCCACCCACCGTACGGCACTGGCGCTGGTGATGTTTTGCTCGACGGCCATGGCCCGCGACCTGGGCCCCGACGAAGCCCTCAATCTGCGCAAGCAGGGTGTGATCCTGCCGCTGGAGCAGGTATTGCACCAGGCGATGGACCGTTATCCCGGCGCGAAACTGTTGGAAGTCGAGCTGGAAGAAAAACACGACGTCTACATTTATGAAGTCGAGTTGCTGACCGTCGAAGGTGTGGCCCGTGAGCTGCATCTGAAGGCCGACACCGGCGAACTCGTGAAAGACAAGGAAGATTGACCGATGCGCTTGCTTCTGGTGGAAGACCACGTACCGCTGGCCGACGAACTGCTCGCCGGCCTGCAACGTCAGGGCTACGCGGTGGACTGGCTGGCGGACGGGCGCGATGCGGTCTATCAGGGCAGCAGCGAGCCCTACGACCTGATCGTCCTCGACCTCGGCCTGCCCGGCGTGCCGGGGTTGGAGGTGCTGGCCCAGTGGCGGGCCGGCGGGCTGACGATTCCGGTGCTGATCCTCACCGCCCGCGATTCTTGGGCCGAGCGCATCGAAGGCCTGAAGGCCGGTGCCGACGATTACCTGACCAAACCCTTCCACCCGGAAGAACTGTATTTGCGCATCCAGTCGCTGCTGCGCCGCTCCAAGGGCCAGGCCAACCAGCCGACGCTCAAGGCTGCCGGGCTGCACCTGGACGAGGGCCGTCAGTGTGTTGTGCGCGACGGCGCCGACATTCAGCTGACCGCTGCCGAATTCCGTCTGTTGCGCTATTTCATGCTGCACCCGGAGCAGATTCTTTCCAAAAGCCACCTCGCCGAACACCTCTACGACGGTGAAACCGAGCGCGATTCCAACGTGCTGGAAGTCCACGTCAATCACCTGCGGCGCAAGCTCGGCAAAAGCGTGATCGAAACCCGTCGCGGTCAGGGTTATCTGTTTGGCGGACAGGCTTCGTGAGATCGATCCAGCGCCGCTTGAGCCTGGGGTTGATCAGCGTGCTGGTGGTGGTCGGCGTGCTGCTGGCGCAAACCAGTCTGTGGCTGTTCGAAGTGGGGTTGCAGCGCTATCTCGAAGCCGGGTTGCGCAACGACAGCGAGAGCCTGCTGGTGGCGCTGGTTCGCGGGCCGCAAGGCTTGCAGCTGGATGAGCGGCACTTGTCGCCGGCCTATCAGCGACCGTTTTCCGGGCATTACTTTCGCATCGATTTCGCCGACAGCCACTGGCGCTCCCGTTCGTTGTGGGATCAGGATCTGCCGTTGCTCGAACGCTCCGGCCTGCACAGCAACCTGCAACTGGGGCCGGACGGTCAGCAACTGCTGGTGCTGCGTTCGGACTATCGACGGCTCGGCCAGTCGATTTCCATCAGCGTCGCCCAGGATTACACGCCGGTGCGCGAGAGCTTCCAGCGCATGCGCCAGATCGGTCTCGGCCTCGGGCTGGCCGGGTTGCTGCTGATTCTGTTGTTGCAACGCCTGACCGTACGTCGTGCGTTGCGGCCGCTGGAAAAGGCTCGCGAACAGATCGCCCAGTTACAGCAGGGCCAGCGTTCACAACTCGATGAACAAGTGCCGGCGGAACTGGAACCGCTGGTGGCGCAGATCAACCATTTGCTGGCGCACACCGAAGACAGCCTCAAGCGTTCGCGCAATGCCCTGGGCAACCTCGGGCATGCGCTGAAAACCCCGTTGGCGGTGCTGCTGAGTCTGGCGTCGAGTGAACGGCTCGACGCGCACCCGGAGCTGCGCAAGATCCTCAAGGAACAACTGGAGCAGGTTCAGCAACGGCTGAACCGCGAGCTCAACCGTGCACGCCTGTCCGGCGATGCGCTGCCGGGGGCGCTGTTCGATTGCGACGCAGAGCTGCCGGGGCTGCTGTCGACATTGAACATGATCCATGGTGAACATCTGGAACTGAGTTATGTGGCCCCGCCGGGCCTGCAACTGCCCTGGGATCGTGAAGACTTGCTGGAGCTGCTCGGCAACCTGCTGGACAACGCCTGCAAATGGGCCGATGCCGAGGTGCGGCTGAGTGTGGTTGAGCGTACGGACGGCTTCGCCCTGATCGTCGAAGATGACGGACCGGGGATTCCCGAATTGCAGCGTGCTCAGGTCTTCAGTCGTGGTACGCGACTGGACGAGCAGACCGACGGGCATGGCTTGGGGCTGGGGATTGTGCGCGATATTGTCGAGACTTGGGGTGGGTTGCTGGTGATGGGCGAGAGTGAGTGGGGCGGTTTGAAGGTGGTGATCGAGTTGCCTAAACGCTGATTCGTGTCACGCCACAACCCTGTGGGAGCTGGCCGGCTCTCACAGGGATTTTGAGGTGGACCTCAGACCCGAAACTGATCCATCAGACTCTGCTGCTGATTCGCCAGGCTATTGAGCGATTGACTCACCCGCGCCGATTCATTGGCCTGCCCCGACAGCGACTCCGTCACATCACGAATCGTCGCCACGTTGTTGTTGATCTCTTCGGCCACCGCGCTCTGCTCTTCGGCAGCGCTGGCGATCTGCAGGTTCATGTCGCTGATTACCGTTACCGCGTCGCCGATCTGGCGCAGCGCGGTCACGGCCTGACCGACCTGTTCGACGCTGCCCTGGGCCTGACGATGGCTGTTGCCCATCGAACCGACCACATCCTGGGTACCGGTCTGCAGTTGTTCGATCACTTGGCGGGTTTCTTCCACCGATTCCTGAGTGCGGCGGGCGAGGTTGCGCACTTCGTCGGCGACCACCGCAAAACCGCGTCCGGCTTCACCGGCACGGGCGGCTTCGATGGCGGCGTTCAGCGCCAGCAGGTTGGTCTGTTCGGCGATGGCGCGGATGGTTTCCAGCACGGTGCCGATCTTCTCGCTGTTGGCGGCCAGGCCTTCGACCTGCGCCATCGCCGCGCTCATGTCGGCGGCGAGGGTGTCGATGCTGGCGGTGGTGCGGTCGATCACGGTCAGGCCCTGACGGGTAGCGCGGTCGGCATCCTTGGCCGCTTCGGCGGCTTGTGCCGCGCTGCGGGCCACGTCCTGGGCGGTGGCGCTCATTTCGTGGGACGCGGTGGCCACCTGATCGACCTGACGGTATTGCTGCTCCATGCCGGCACTGGTCTGGGTCGCGATGGCCGAAGACTGGTCGGCGGTGTTGCGTGCGTCCTGCACCGAGCGTTTCACCTCGGCGATGATCGGTTGCAGCTTGTCGAGGAAGCGGTTGAACCAGCCGGCCAACTGGCCGAGCTCGTCCTTCTTGTCGTAGGCCAGACGCCGGGTCAGGTCGCCTTCGCCGCTGGCGATGTCTTCGAGCATGTGCGCGACGCCGAGGATCGGTCTGGTCACGCTGCGAGCCATCAGCCACACCAGCAACAGGCCGATCAGCGCCGCGAGCGCGCCCAGGCTCAGTTCGATCAGGGTGCCCGAGGTGTTGCTGGCATCCAGTTGCTGCTTGAGCGCTTCGGCGCGACTGACCAGAACCTTTTCCGGAACGTCGAGCAGCACGCCCCAGGACGGGCCGCCGGGAATCGGCTGGAACGGCGACAGCACTTTCAGTTGCGCGTTGCTGTGCAGGCTGCTGACGGTGTTGCTCGAGGCGAGCAGACGCAACAGTTCGGCGCCGCTGGTGGTGTCCACCGCATCCAGGCGCTGGCTGAGTTTATTGGCGTCCGGGCTGTAACCGGCGAGCAGGCCGGCGGGGCTGATGATGCTCACGGCGGTCTGGCCGTCGTAGAGCTTTTTGCTGGCGCTCTGGCTGATTGCTTGGAGGCTGTTGAGGTTGATGTCCACCGACAGCGAGGCGATGACTTTGCCATTGACCATCAGCGGGAACACGATGCTGGTCATCAGCACCTTTTGCCCGTCGATTACGTAGAAGTAGGGTTCGATCACGCACGGCTTGAGCGTGGTGCGCGGGCAGGTGAACCAGGCGTTGGCGGCCTGACCGCTGGGGCCGGTGCTGGTGTCGGCCATGTCGCTTTCCGGCAGGGCCATCGAGGTTACCTTGCCCGGCGTCGGCTGCGACCAGTACAGGGCGAAGCGGCCCTTGTCGTTGCTGCCTAATTCACTTTGATCCGCAAACAGTTCGTCCTTGCCGTCCAGCGCGTTGGCTTCGAACACCAGCGACAGGCCGAGCAGATCCGGGTTGGCCTGCAGCGCCGATTTCACCTGACGGGTCATGTCTTCGCGCAGGTCGAAGGCATCGAGGAAGCGCTTCTCGGCTTGTTCGCGCAGGAACAGCACCTGACGCGAGAAACCGTGGCCATATTGATAGGCGTCCATGAACTGCTGGCGAATGCCGGCGGCCTGGACTTCGCCCTGGGATTCGATGCGGGCCTGGGCCGATTCGGTGAGCATTTCCATGCTCGACGCTTTCACCAGTTCGGAACTGTGCTCCATGCGATACAGCGAAAGACCCACCAACAGGGTCACGATACCGGCCAGGCAGAGCCCGGCGAGCAGGGTGATTTTCCATTGGATGGAAAGTTGTCTGAGTGACATGGAAACGTCCTTATTCGATAAATATCTGAGACTTTGCACTGTAACGGCCGCGTTTCGGCTTTCTTTATGGCGTCAATGCAATAGGGCGAATTGACGCACGTTATGGCGGATATGCCCTGTTCAGCGGCTGGATCATGGAAAGTTACACTGTGTTGCGACCAGTCGCTTTGACACTGCGCCCGCGCTGCGGCACAGTGCGCGCCCTTCTAATAAGACCCTCTATGCAAATCCGCTGACGACCCTCGCGGCTTGTCGGTCGGACTCATCCTGTCTGGCGGTGGATGGCTTTACCGTCGCGTTTTCGAGGTAGTGAAATGAATGCAGTGATTGCTGCGGTCGGCGTCATGCTGATCCTCAGCCTGTCCCGGGTGCATGTGGTGATCGCGTTGATCGTCGGTGCGCTGGTCGGCGGCCTGACCGGTGGTCTGGGCATCGACGCCACGCTCAAGGCTTTCAACAGTGGCCTGGGTGGCGGGGCGACGGTGGCGTTGTCCTACGCGTTGCTCGGCGCTTTCGCCGTGGCGATTGCCAAGTCCGGCCTGGCCCATGCGCTGGCCGACAAGGCGCTGACGATGGTCGACCGCCAGCATGCGACCGGTGGCGGCAGCGTCAAATGGGTGCTGATCGGCCTGCTGTGGGTAGTGGCGATCGCCTCGCAGAACATCCTGCCGATCCACATTGCGTTCATTCCGCTGCTGGTACCGCCACTTCTCTTTGTACTGACCAAGCTGCAACTGGACCGGCGTCTGATCGCCTGTGTCATGACCTTCGGCCTGATCACGCCGTACATGTTCCTGCCGGTGGGCTTCGGCAACATTTTTCTCAATGAGATCCTGCTGGCCAACGTTGCCCGCAGCGGCGTCGACATCAGCGGGATCAACGTCACCCATGCCATGGGTATTCCGGCGCTGGGCATGCTGGTGGGGCTGGGCATCGCCTTTATCAGTTACCGCAAGAAGCGCGTCTACGACCTGAGAAAAATCGGGCAGGTCGAGCAGGTGGCGGTGCAATACAACCTGCGAAGCCTGTTGATCGCCGGTGTCGCCATTGCCGCAGCTTTCATTATTCAGTTGCTGCTGGATTCGATGATTATCGGGGCGCTGGCCGGTTTCCTGATCTTTTCGGCGTCGGGCATCGTCAAATGGCGCGAGACGGATGACCTGTTCACCGAAGGCATGAAGATGATGGCGATGATTGGCTTCATCATGATCGCCGCCTCCGGCTTCGCCGAAGTGATGAAGGCCACCGGCGAGGTGCAAACTCTGGTTGAGTCGTCGGCGTCGTGGATCAATCACAGCAAGGGCATCGGTGCCTTGCTGATGCTGCTGGTCGGTCTTCTGGTGACCATGGGCATCGGCTCGTCGTTTTCCACGGTGCCGATCCTGGCGGCGATTTTCGTGCCGCTGTGCGTGCAACTGGGCTTCAGCCCGATGGCGATTGTCTGCATCGTCGGGACGGCCGGTGCCTTGGGCGATGCCGGTTCGCCCGCGTCGGACTCGACCCTCGGCCCGACCTCCGGCCTGAACATCGACGGCCAGCATCACCACATCTGGGACACCGTGGTCCCGACCTTCCTGCATTACAACCTGCCGCTGCTGGTATTTGGCTGGGTGGCCGCGATGGTCCTCTGACCTGATCGTTCCCACGTCGAGGCGTCGAACCGTCCGCGTGGGAACGCCTCCTGTGACGCTTTGGGACGCGGAGCGTCCCGGGCTGCATTGCCACGCAGAGCGTGGGAACGATCTGAGGTAAAACTCAACTTTTGGCTTGGCGTGCCGTTAAAGCCTTTAACCACGCCAACAAAACCAAAAGAGTGAGCCCCCATGCGCCTGAGTCTCAAGGCTAAAGTCCTGTCCCTTGCCGTCCTTCCGGTCTTGCTCTTTGCGCTGGTGATCAGCCTGACCACGCTGTTCATCCTTCAGGAGCAGGCGCGCAAGGAAGTCGAACAGACCCGCGAACGCCTGCTCGGCGATGCCAAGGCCACCCTGGCCAGCTACGTCGCCGTGGCCATGACCACCATCAAGCCTTTGTACGATGCCGCCGCCCCCGGTGACACCGAGGCGCGGGCGCAGGTGATCAAGCTGCTGTCGAGCATCAAGTACGGCAAGGATGGCTACTTTTTCGGCTACGACTCCGAGACCGTGCGCCTGTTCAAGGCCAACGACCCCGAAGGCGTGGGCAAAAGCTTCAAGGACAACCGCGACCCGAATGGCGTCTACGTCAACCGCGACCTGGTAAAAGTGGCGAAGGACGGCACCCACTACCTGCAATACAGCTCGCCGCTGCCGGGCAACGCGCAAGTGCTGGTGCCGAAACTCGGTTACACCGAATACCTGGCGAAGTGGGACATGGCAGTCGGTACGTCGGTCAATCTCGATGGCATCGAAGCGCAAGTGGCGGTGGTCGAGGCCAAGGTGCAGGAGCGCATGCAAGGCGTGGTGCTGAGCATCGTTGGCGTGGCGGTGGTGGTGCTGCTGGTGATCGCGGCGGCAGGGATGCTGCTGGCCAACACCATTCTGCGACCGCTGACCCTGATGAAAGCCAACCTCGATGACATCGCGGCGGGCGAGGGCGACCTGACCCGGCGCCTGACCATTACCAGCCAGGACGAACTCGGCGAACTGGCCGGTTCGTTCAACCGTTTCGTCGACAAGATCCACGGCCTGGTGCGACAGATCACCGAGATGACTTCGCAGCTGACCGGGCTGGTGACTCAGGTGTCGGATCAGGCCCAGCGCTCCGATCAGGCCATGGAGCGTCAGCGCCACGAAACGGATCAGGTCGCCACGGCGATCAACGAGATGTCCGCCGCCGCCCAGGAAGTCGCCAAGAGCGCACAGAACGCCGCCGTCGCCGCGCAACAGACCGATGAGGAAGGCCAGACCGCCAAACGAGTGGTGGCCGGCAGCATCCAGCAGATTCACGCGCTGGTGGACGACATCCGCAGCAGCGGCGTGTCCCTCGACAGCCTGCAACAGGACGTGTCGTCGATTGTCGGCGTGCTCGGGGTGATCCGCTCGATCGCTGAACAGACCAACCTGCTGGCGCTCAACGCCGCGATCGAAGCGGCACGGGCCGGCGAGGCAGGGCGCGGGTTTGCGGTGGTGGCGGACGAGGTGCGGGCGCTGGCGTCACGCACGCAGATCAGCACGCAGGAAATTCAGGGGATGATCGACCGTTTGCAGGCGGGGACGCAGTCGGCGGTGGAGGCGATGCGCCGTTCCAGCGAGGCGGGTGACGGCACGTCGGCCCAGGCCAATCAGGCGGGGGCATCGCTGGATGCGATGGCGGACCTGATTGCGACGATCAACTCGATGAACGCGCAGATTGCCAGTGCCGCCGAGGAGCAAACGGCGGTCGCGGAAGAGATCAACCGCAGCGTGCATCAGATTGCGGTGGCGGTGGATAACGTGGCGGATGAGACACAGTTGGGGGCGCAGACTTCGCGCAGTCTGGCGGATCTTGGGCAGCGGCTGGGCAAACTGGTCGGCCAGTTCCGTATCTGATGGCGTAGTCGGGACAGACCGTCAGGGTCTGTCCCAATACGGCACCTCGCCAAAACACTCAATGAAGAAATCAATCACCGTCCGCACCTTCACTGACAGCCTCCGGCTCCCCGGCCACAGCACCGCAATCTGCTGCGGTTCAAGGCTGTTTGAAACCTGATAATCCCCCAGCACCGGCACCAGCGTACCTTCACGCACCGCCTCGCCGATCAGCCATGACGGAAACATCACCAGTCCCAGCCCTTGCACCGCAGCCTGGGTCAACGTGTCTGCGTGGTTGCCGGTAATCGGGCCCTTGACCGAGTACGGCGTCCACTCGCCCTGATCCTGTCGGAAGAACCAGCGCTGCAGGCCGGTCGCGCCCTTGTAGGCCAGGCACTGGTGGCGGGCGAGGTCTGCGGGCTGCTGCGGGGTGCCGAAGCGCTCGAGATACGCCGGGCTGGCCGCGACCTGAAAGCGATGCGGTGCCAGGATCCGCGCCTGCATGCTCGAGTCGTGCAGCGGGCCGATGCGAAACAGCAGGTCGGCGCCTTCCTGCAGCGGATCGACGTAGTGGTCGGTCTGCTGGATGTCCAGTTGCAGCTTCGGATAGCGCTCGCACAGACGACCCAGCCATGGCGTCAGGTGGCGCTGGCCAAACACCACCGGGGCGTTGATTCGCACCAGGCCGGTCGGTTCGCTTTGCTGTTCCTGCAACGCCTGTTCGGCTTCCTCCAGTTGCACCAGCACCAGCCGCGCGTGATGGCCGAGCATGCGCCCGGCTTCGGTTGGCGTCACCGCGCGGGTGTGGCGGTAGAGCAACTGCTGGTTCAGCGCTTGCTCCATCAGCTGGATCTGCCGGGAAATCGAGGAGGGTGCCACGCCTTCGCGGCGGGCGACCTCGGAAAAACTGCCGTGGTCGAGTACGGCCACAAACAGCCTTAGCGCCTTGAATCCCAGTTCGTTGAGCCCGTGCATGGTGTGTCCTGCTGTGCGAGTTGCGCAAAAGTGTTGTCTGGATGCTCCCATTTATCGCACAGCTGCGCCAGCCGATAATCCGCGCCATCGTTTTCTTCGAGGTTTTTTTGATGCAGTCACTTGATGAAGTGAGCGCCGCGCCGGCTCCGGTTGCCCGGCCTGGTTTACGTTTGTTGCTGTTGCCGCTGGTGATCCTGGCCGGCATGGGCTTGTCGGTGGAGGCCGGGTTGCTCGGACCGCTGGGCGAGCAGGTCGGGCATCTATGGGCAACGTTGAGCATCTTCGGGGTCGGCTCGGCGATTCTGTTTTTGCTGTTGCTGTTTGCGGGGCCACAGAAGGGCCCGGCGCTGACCGACCTGCCGCGCTGGCAGTTGATTGGCGGGTTTCTGGGGCCGATGTATGTAGTGGTGCTGACCCTGGCGACACCGCATATCGGGATTGCCATGACGATGATCGCGATTTTGTCGGGGCAGGTCGGCAAGAGTGTGCTGATCGACCATTTCGGCTGGTTTGGTGCTACGCGCAAGAAGGTCAATGCCGAACGTTGGCTGGCGTTGGGGTTGATTGTGGCGGCACTGATTTTGATTGCGCGGGGTTGATGCGATGAGTCTGGTTATTTTGTTGGCGGTGGTGGTGTTGGCCGGTGCGGTGTTGAGTGTGCAAGCGGCGATCAATGGGCGCCTTGGGGAAACCGTTGGGGTGTTGCGCAGCAGTTTGTTGACGTTTGTCGTCGGCGCCGTTTCTACGGGGTTGTTGATTTTGTTTTTTGAGCCTGCTCAGGCGGTGAGTTTGCTGGAGGTGCCGAAGTGGCAGTTGAGTGGGGCGCTGTTCGGTGTGGTTTACATGATGGTCATGGTTGGCGCAGTGCCGCGCGTTGGTGCGGCTGTGGCGACGGTGGCGGTGATTGTCGGGCAGTTGGGAATGGGGATGTTGATCGACAATTTTGGCTGGTTGGGGAATCCCGCTATTGAGTTGTCTTCGAGTCGGGTTTTGGCGATGGTTTGTTTGGGGCTGGCGCTGGTGTTCATGTATCGCAGCAGCGTGCGTCAGGCTGTTTGAGCGTGGCGTCCTTTGGGCCGACCAGGTTCTTGTTCGTTTTGCGTGTATATCCGTTGCTTCGGTCGCTGCGGCTTATGGTTCCGCCCTTACGGCGGGTCACTTTGGCAAACGCCCCAAAGTAACCAAAGGTCTTGGGCCCTGACGTACGGCCCTCGCTGTGGCTCGGGTTCCTTCGCTCCGGGATTGATCCGGGGGCATCGCCTACGGTTTGCTTCGCTGCACCTCCTCTCGATGCATGCGGCTTCGCCGCACGGTCGCTGCGCTCCCACCCCCGGATCAATCCCTCCACTCAGCCTGCCGACGGGCCTTGAGATCAAAAGCGGTACTCGAGCTAACGCTCATCGTGGTGAGTGGTGGGGGGATGGTTGAAGGGGGAGTGGTTAGTGGTTAGTGGTGTGGGTTGGGAGGTTAGGTGGTTTACACGTTCTACACTGGTAGCACGGCTTGTTCTTTCGGCCTCAGACAACCACCACCAGAGGAGTCTGTTTCATGGCAGATAGAAAATGCGATTGTCCGGGATGTCGTTGCACAATCAAGGAGGGTGAGCATTCTTATGTGGCGCACGGGAAGCATTATTGCTGTGAGGCCTGTGCGCATCATCACAAGAGTGGTGAGGAGTGTTCCGGCAAGGGGTGCCAGTGTGCGCATCCCAAGTAATCCTGGGTATTGAAAAGGTGGAGCCTAGTCAGGCTCCACTTCCAGTTTCAGGCTGTCGTCGTCCAGGCGTTCGGTGTGGCGGACGTTGCCTTGCAGGCGGCGACCTTCGACGTTGACGACGATGGTCTTGGCCTTTTCAAGGTCTTCCGGCAAGGGGGCCGGGACGCGCAGGGCGAAGCGGTAGGGGTCGTTTTCGACGGGTTCCAGGCCAACCGGGCAGTCGACGCTTTTGGTGATGCGGCCGAAGAGGGTGTCCAGGCCGTAGTCCAGGTGTGCCGGGCTGTTGATGGTTGTCATGTGTGTTCCCCCGATAGAGTCTCCGCCTGCGCGCAAGCTTAGCTTGCCGGTCGCCAGGTGACGTTTTCCACGCCGAATTTTTCCGCCATCGGCTTGCTGGTCTTCTGCACTTTCTCCCGGCCGAAACGCGGGATGCGGCCGACCCCAGCGTCGCAGCTTGCCCAGTGCCACGCCTCGGTGTTGTCCATTTTGTCCGAGCGGATAATGAACGACTTTGGCGCGCCGTGTAGGGTGTAATCGATGACGTACAGTTTTGCGTTGTTCATAAAGCCCATCTTCCTCCCTGTGGTAATAGAAGGATCGCTGGGCACCGGGAAAATTCACTCGAGTTGTCCGACGGTATCTATCAATGGCGAGGTCTCGGTCGGACTGGTTACCATGGCGCTTCCGCCAACCCCGATGAATGTTCGCCATGGCCCTCGCTGCGCCCCCTGATCTGAGTGATACCGATGTGCCGGTGCAACCGTTGGCGCGTACGTATCCGCGCGGGTTGTTCATCGAGCCCCATGAGCATGTCTGGGGGCAGTTGCTGTATGCAATGAGCGGGGTGATGTGGGTCGAGACGCCGCACGAGGCGCTGGTGGTGCCGCCGCAGCGGGCGGTGTGGTTGCCGCCGGGCGTGCCGCACGGAATTCGGGTGGTGTCGGATTTGCAGATGCGCAATATCTACCTGCGCCCGGCGCTGGCGGCGACGCTGGATGAGACGGTGCAGGTGATCGAGGTCGGCGGGCTGCTGCGTGAGTTGATTGTCGGGCTGGTGGCGCAGGGCGACAGCGGCGATGCCGGGTATTACGAGGCGCTGGTCGGGCTGGCGCTGCTGGAGCTGAAACGCGCAAGGCGTTCACAGTTGAAGATCCCGTTGCCGGACGACGCCGACCGGCGGCTGATGAGTCTGTGCCAGGCCGTCATGGCGGCGCCGTCGCTGGACATTCCTTTCGAGCAACACGCCGAAAACGCCGGAGCCAGCGTGCGTACGCTCGCACGTCTGTTCAAGGAAGGGCTGGGCATGGGCTTCGCCGAGTGGCGGCGTCAGGTGCAATTGGCGACGGCGGTGGCGGAATTGATTCAAGGCGTGCCGGTCAGCGCGATTGCCCGTGAGCTGGGTTATTCGCCGAGCAGTTTCAGCGACATGTTTCGCCGTGAGCTGGGTGTCGCGCCTTCGCAGTTCGGTGCCGGGCCGCTTGCCGGCTGATTTGGCCGAAATTCAGAAGTCCTTGGCCGATGCCGGCCTCAGCCTTTCCCTAGACTTTGCCCATTCCCTTTATGTGGCGGAGTGATCCCATGCATTACCTGATTTCACTGGGCGTCGGTCTGGGTGTCGGCCTGCTGTATGGCGCGCTGGATGTCCGTTCGCCGGCGCCGCCGACCATCGCGCTGGTGGGCCTGCTCGGCATGCTGGCGGGCGAGCAGTTGTGGCCGATGGGGCGGCAACTGGTCAGTGGCTGGCTGTCCTGAAGCCTGTCTTTTTCCTTCGGTGGAGATTTCCATGAAAGCACTGCAATTCGATAAAACCGGCGACCTGTCGTCCCTGCGCTTCGTCGAGGTGCCAACACCGGTGCCGGGCGCAGACGAGGTGCTGGTGCAGATCAAGGCCGCTGGCCTCAACCCCAGCGACGTGAAGAACGTGCTCGGGCGTTTCCCGTACACCACGCTGCCGCGCATTCCCGGTCGAGACTTTGCCGGTGTGGTGGTCGAAGGGCCGCAGGCGTTGATCGGCCAAGAGGTCTGGGGCACCGGGCGTGAGCTGGGTTTCTTCGCCGATGGCTCCCATGCGCAGTTCGTCAAACTGCCGGCCAATGGCGTGGCGCACAAGCCTTCGCATTTGAGTTTCACCCAGGCCGCCAGTCTTGGCGTGCCTTACACCACGGCGTGGGATGCGTTGGAGCGCAGTCTGGTCAGCGCTGAAACCCGTTTGCTGGTGATCGGCGGCGGAGCGGTGGCGACGGCGGCGCTGGCGCTGGCCAAGGTGCGCGGCGCGCAGTTGCTGGCGGCGGCGCGGCGGCCGGAGCAGGTCAAGGATTTGCAGGCGCAGGGTTATCAGACGATTCAGCTGGACAAGCCCGAGGATCTGGGCGCGCAGGTCAATGCGGTGTATCGCGGCGGCGCCGATGTGATTTTCGACACCACCGGGTTCTGGCTGCCGGCCTCGGTGGCGGCATTGGCGACCTTCGGCCGGATCGCGATCATCGCCGCGCCGGTGGACGGGCATGTGCAGTTGCCGGCGCTGGCCCTGTATCGCAAGGGTGGTTCGGTGGTCGGCATCAACTCGTTGCTGTATGGCGTTGAAGCCTGTGCGGCGATGCTCGAGCAGTTCGGCCGGTTCTTCGACGAAGACCTGCTGCCACTGCCGCAAGGGCTGGTCGAAGCACCGCTGGTCGAAGGTCTGGCACGGTATGCCGATGTGAATGAGGGTAGCGGTGACAAGGTCATCCTGATTCCCTGAGCGACACCAATGCATTAGATCGTTCCCACGCTCTGCGTGGGAATGCCTCAATGGACGCTCTGCGTCCGCTCTTTGGGACGCGGAGCGTCCCGGGCTGCATTCCCACGCAGAGCGTGGGAACGATCAGTCGATCAATCGATCAGGCTGCAGCGGACGCCTCAGCCTTCAACTCCAGATTATCCAGCACCCGACTCACCGCCAGCTCCCCCAGCATGATCAGCTGTGCAATCCCCAACAACACATGCCGTTGCGAGCCATCCACCAGCCCGGCGAAGTCATTGGCCATGGTCTTGGCCGAAGTCAGGGTTTCGCAGGCGTCGGCCAGCAGTTCTTCACTGTCGATACCGGGGGCGATGAGGTAGCGGGTGTTGGGTTTGAGCAGCGGTTTTCTGGGGAGCAGCGGATTGAGGTAATGGTCGAGCGCGCGCTCGGCGGCTTCGTGGAATTTCTTGGAATCGAGGGTTTCGTAGGGCGAGGTGGGGTCGGTTTCGGGTGGGTTGGGTGTGGGTTTGATCATGGTAAAACTCCCTGATTGATGGAGCTGCCACGGTTCGCTGCGAAACGAAGGGAGGTGGCAGCTGTACGCGGGTTCGCAGACCGGGAATCAAGGAACCCGGCATACCCGAAGGTATCCCGCGCACAACCGCCATTGCGCATTCAGCCAAAAATACTGAACGGAATGACTCGCTGGGCGCCTTGATTGATCCGGGCTGCGAAACCCGATCGCTGATTCGTCAGCGACCGACCCACAATAGAACCCGCCCCCAAGGCGCACAAGCCGGCGGATTCTGGCGGATGCGTAGGCAATGGCGCAAGGTGGCGTGGCTTTGCGGACATAACCTTAAACACACTTCAACAAGCGCGTTGGCAGGTGCCCGAAACGACAAAACCCGCCGTCCCGATCAAACGGGGCGGCGGGTTTGTAGGCCTGATGCGCTGTGTTGTTCTGTAGGCGTCAACGCGAGCAGTCTCGCCAGTACGTTCAGACTTGAAAGGCGCGGGATCAGAACTGATACCCGATCCCCGCGTAATACCCCCAGCCATTGGAACGTGCACGGAAGTTGCCGTCGCCGAAGTTCAGCTCGCTGCCGTCGTCCCAATTGCCGCCGTTGTGGAAATAACGCCCGACCAGGGTGAAGCGCAGATGGGTGAACGAGTACAGCAAGACGTTGGTTGCGACCGTGGCATTGGCGGTGCGCGCCGGATTGTCCTTGTGCAGGTCCGAGCCGAAATCGAAATTGGTAAAGCCTATATAGGTCAGCGAGGCACCGTTGCTGAATTTATCGATCGGCACGATGTACTTGAGCTGCGCGCGGTAGCCGTCCCACGAGTATTCGTTGCTGGCGCCGTAGTTTTCCCACTGGTAGCGCCCGTACAGGTTGGCCGACAGATTGACCCGCGAATGGGTGTCGATGTCGGTGCCGAAACCGCTGTACAGCGTGTTGGCGCGGTTTTCCTTGCGACTGCCGTGATCGTAGATCCAGTCGAACGCCACGTACCATTCCTTGAACGGCCCGATGGCCAGGCTGCGCCCGGCCAGGTAATCGATGGAGATGCGCGGCTCGTGCTCCATGAACACCGGCGAGCCGTGATCCCACACGCCTTTATCGTGGCTGTTGCCGATGTTGAAGATCTTCGGGATGTCGATGTAGCCATACAGCTCGAACGGGCCCTTGCGTCCGAAATACTCGTATTCCAGGTAGATGTCGTCGGCCGGTTGCGGGCCGAAGCTGATGTCCTTGCTGCCGATCAGCATCAGGTCCTGGTTATACCAGTCCGACAGGTACGCGCCTTTTTTCGGCGGGCTGGCTTCGGGACTGAGGGCTTCACCCTGGGCGGATTCATCCGGCAGGGCAGGTTGCGCCAGCGCGTTGTGACTGAGAACTCCGGTAACGCCGGCCAGTAGCAGGGAAACAGTAAAGGTACGCACACCGCGACGGCGGTGGCAGGAAGAAACGTGCATTCAAAGTCCTTTTTGCGAATCGAGGCCCGAGAGGATGGGGCCAGTACGGTTTTGTAACGAAAACGCGGTCATTAGCGACTCGCAAACGTTTGCACAAGCCGTACCAGTTTTCCAAACCACTGAAAAATCGATTGATTCACGGGTTTACCTGGCGACTTGATCAACTCCCCTCAAAAGCGCCTTAAATCGTCCTCAAGCCCTCGCTCAGAACGGCCGGTTCGACGGTCACCTGTACCGGTGTGCCGAGCCTGCCGCTGTTTCGATGACCATCAGCTTCAACCTCGGATTCTGATTCAGGAGCGAAGCACTTCAGCCGCCCGCAAGGGCGGTTTTTTTGCCCGCCGACCCCTCTGCTAAAATCCCTCCCACTGCCTCCCGGAGACTGCCCCATGACCGAGCCCATCCGTCTGACCCAATACAGCCACGGCGCCGGCTGTGGCTGCAAGATTTCGCCCAAGGTGCTGGAGGTGATTCTGGCCGGCAGCGGGGCGCAGAATCTTGATCCGAAACTGTGGGTCGGCAACGCGTCGCGCGATGATGCGGCGGTGTATGCAATCGATGCCGAGCGCGGGGTGGTCTCGACCACGGATTTCTTCATGCCGATCGTCGACGACCCGTTCGACTTCGGCCGGATCGCCGCCACCAATGCCATCAGCGACATCTACGCCATGGGCGGCGATCCGTTGATGGCGATTGCGATCCTCGGCTGGCCGGTCAACGTGCTGGCGCCGGAAGTGGCGCGGGAGGTGATTCGTGGCGGGCGTGCAGTGTGCGATGAAGCGGGAATTCCGTTGGCCGGCGGGCATTCGATCGATGCGCCGGAGCCGATTTTCGGTCTGGCCGTCACCGGACTGGTGGAAAAGCGCTTCATGAAGCGCAACGACACCGCTACCGCCGGTTGCCTGCTGTACCTGACCAAACCGCTGGGCATCGGCATCCTCACCACGGCGGAAAAAAAGGGCAAGCTGCGCCCCGACGACATCGGCGTGGCCCGGGACTGGATGTGTACGCTGAACAAGCCCGGCAGTCGGTTCGGCAAACTGGCCGGGGTCACCGCCATGACCGACGTTACCGGGTTCGGGCTGCTCGGGCATCTGGTGGAAATGGCCGACGGCAGTCACCTGACGGCGCGGGTTTTTTATGACCGGGTGCCGCGGCTTTCGAGCATCGAGTACTACCTCGAACAGGGCTGCGTGCCCGGCGGCACCCTGCGCAATTTCGACAGTTATTCGAGCCGCGTCGGGCGGGTCCAGGAATTGCACAAGCGCGTGCTGTGCGATCCGCAGACCAGCGGCGGGTTATTGATTGCAGTGACTCCGGAGGGGGAAGCCGAATTCCTCGCCGTCGCTGCCGAACTCGGCCTGGTGCTTGAGCCCATCGGTGAATTGATCGGGCGACAGAGCCACGCGGTCGAGGTGAATTGATGTCCATCGACTTCACTGGCTACCGCGACATCTTCCTCAACGACCGGCCGCTGATGGACGCCCGTGCGCCGGTCGAGTTTCACAAGGGGGCGTTTCCCGGGGCGGTCAATCTGCCGCTGATGAACGACATCGAGCGCCAGCGAGTCGGCACTTGCTACAAGCATCACGGGCAGCAGGCCGCCATCGAACTGGGCCATCAACTGGTGTCCGGCGCGGTCAAGGCCGAGCGTATTCAGGCCTGGGCGGACTTTGCCCGGGCACATCCGCAAGGTTATCTGTATTGCTTTCGTGGCGGCCTGCGTTCGCAGATCGTGCAGCAGTGGCTCAAGTCGGAGGCCGGTATCGACTATCCACGGATCGGCGGAGGCTACAAGGCGCTGCGTGGCTATCTGATCGACACCCTCGAATCAGCCTTGGCCGACTGTGATTTCGTGCTGCTGGGCGGCATGACCGGCACTGGCAAGACCGAAGTGCTGGCGCAACTGCGCAACAGCGTGGATCTGGAAGGCCATGCCAATCACCGAGGCTCGAGTTTCGGCAAGCGCGCCACCGGTCAGCCGTCGAACATCGATTTCGAGAACCGGCTGGCCATCGACTTTCTGAAAAAACGCGCCGCCGGCATCGAACAGTTTGTGCTGGAGGACGAAAGCCGGGTGGTGGGCAGCTGCGCGCTGCCCTTGCCGTTGTATCAGGGCATGCAGCAGTACCCGATGGTCTGGCTGGAAGATCGTTTCGAGCAGCGCGTCGAGCGGATCCTGCGCGATTACGTGGTGGATTTGTCTGCCGAGTTTCAGGCTGTGCATGGGGATGAAGGTTTTTCGCGGTTTTGCGAGCGGTTGCTGGATAGCCTCGACAATGTGCACAAACGCCTGGGCGGTGAGCGCCATCGGCGGCTGCGGATGTTGATGGAAGAGGCGCTGGCAGAGCAGGGCCGCAGTGGGGCGGTGGATTTGCACCGCGCGTGGATCGAGGGCTTGCTGCGCGAGTATTACGACCCGATGTATGTGTTCCAACGTGAAAAGAAGGGCGGGCGGATCGAGTTTGCGGAGGCGCGGCAGGCCGTTGTCGAGTATTTGCGTGAGCGAATCAAACCTCAGACCTGACGGGACCCGAAGGGGCCCCGGACACACTCAGGTCGGACAGCTCTCCTGGCCGTTATCCAGCCCCTGTTTGTAGCTGTGGCTCTGCAGGCTGGCCTTGCCGTTGTGCCAGGTCAGGGTCAGCACATACAGCGAGTCGTAATCGCTGGATTCCCAGTCCTCGGTGATCTTCTGCTTCCCGCCGACCGCCTTGCCCGCCACCTTGTTGATCAGCTCCGGCAGGTAGCCGTGGGACCAGGCGGTGTAGATGGTCGAGTTGTGGTACTTGTCGTCGGTCAGTTCCCGGGCCAGGTCGCTGGTGTCGTTGGCCGAAAATTCGATGTTCACCGGCAGGCCGAGCTTGATGGCGGCGGGGCTGATGGTCATGAGAGGGCGGATGTAGCTGTAGGAGTTGTCCAGTTCGCCTTCCTCGACATTGCGCGTCGGGTTGGCGGCGAACACGTAGTCGGCCTTGCCGAATTTTTCCGGCAGCAGGGTCGACAGGTCGATGGCCCGGTTCAGGCCCTGGCAGTTGAGCTGGCCGAGACCGCCGGCCGGTTTCTCTGCGTGGCGCAGGAACACCAGGGTCTGGGTGCCGTCCACCGGTTGCGCACGGCTTTCGCTGGATTCCAGCGACAGGAACAGCGCACTGACCGCCAGCAGGGTGGGCAGGGCCACGTACGCGCGATGTTTGAAGCGTTTGGCGACTTTCATCAAGTTCGTCATGGGATAAGGCGTCTTCAGTCTGTTCGGTTAAGGCTGACAAACCTTTGCACCGGTGCATGCGCGCCGGCTGTTTTCCCTGTCATCACTGGCTTGCTTGGAGCCCCCTGAGGCCCGTTTGGTTCGATCCGCTTGAGTGCGCAGCACTTTACCGTTGAGGCTGTGCGGTTGGAGGGAAGGTTAACCACAGGATGTTGCGGATTTAAGTAAGCCGACGGGCGAGGGTGTAAAGAACCCGAGCCAGAGCGCTGTTCGTGGATTATGCTCAGGCCTTTCAATTTGTGACTGGATGCTACACATGACTGATCTGTCCGCGTTCCCGATCACCCGGAAATGGCCGGCGCAGTACCCTGACTGGATTCAGCTCTATTCCCTGCCGACCCCCAACGGCGTCAAGGTCTCGATCATGCTTGAAGAGATCGGCCTGCCTTACGAGCCGCACCGCGTGGGCTTCGATACCAATGACCAGATGTCCCCGGAATTCCTGGCGCTGAACCCGAACAACAAGATCCCGGCGATCCTCGACCCCCACGGCCCCGAGGACAAACCGCTGCCGTTGTTCGAGTCTGGCGCGATCCTGATCTACCTCGCCGACAAGAGCGGCCAGTTGCTGGCCCAGGAAGGTGCGCTGCGCTATGAAACCATCCAGTGGCTGATGTTCCAGATGGGCGGCATCGGCCCGATGTTCGGCCAGCTCGGTTTCTTCAACAAATTTGCCGGCAAGGACTACGAAGACAAGCGTCCCCGTGACCGCTACGTCGAAGAAAGCCGCCGCCTGCTCAGCGTCCTGAACACCCGTCTGCAAGGGCGCGACTGGATCATGGGCGAGCGCTACACCATCGCCGACATCGCCACGTTCCCGTGGGTGCGCAACCTGATCGGCTTCTACGAGGCGGGCGATCTGGTCGGCATCGACAACTTCCCGAACGTCACCCGAGTGCTGGAGCGCTTCCTGGCGCGCCCGGCGGTTGTGCGCGGGCTGACCATTCCCTCCTGATCCTGTGGCTGCCGGGTGCGCAGATTATTGCGCGCCCGGTAATGCACTGTTGATTGATCCAGGTTTGTACCCCGATCCCCGCAAGGCATAAGCTTCGCCCCCTACGACTTTCGTCTCATCCGCTGTTTTCAGGAAAGGCCCCATGTCCAGTCAGTTCCCCGAAGCACGTCCACGCCGTCTGCGCCGCAATGCGAGCCTGCGCAGCCTGTTCCAGGAAACCGAGTTTTCCCTCAACGATCTGGTACTGCCGATCTTCGTCGAAGAAGAGATCGATGACTTCGTGCCGATCAAGAGCATGCCCGGCGTGATGCGTATTCCCGAGCGCAAACTGGCCGGCGAAATCGAGCGCTACGCCCGGGCCGGGATCAAGTCGGTGATGACTTTCGGCGTGTCCCATCATCTGGACGCCAGCGGCAGCGATACCTGGCGCGAAAACGGGCTGGTGTCGCGCATGTCGCGGATCGCCAAGGACGCCGTGCCGGAGATGATCGTGATGTCCGACACCTGCTTCTGCGAGTACACCGACCACGGCCATTGCGGCGTGATGCACAACCATGAAGTCGACAACGACCAGACCCTGATCAACCTCGGCAAACAAGCGGTGGCGGCAGCGCGTGCCGGTGCCGACGTGATCGCGCCGTCGGCGGCGATGGACGGCCAGGTGCGGGCGATTCGTCGCGCCCTGGACGATGCCGGCTTCACGCAGATTCCGATCATGGCCTACTCGACCAAATTCGCCTCGGCGCTCTACGGCCCGTTCCGCGAGGCTGGCGGCAGCGCGCTGAAGGGCGATCGCAAAAGCTATCAGATGAACCCGATGAACCGCCGCGAAGCCCTGCGCGAATCATTGCTCGACGAGCAGGAAGGCGCCGACGCGCTGATGGTCAAACCGGCCGGCGCGTACCTGGACATCATCCGCGATATCCGCGAAGCCTCGAACCTGCCGCTGGCGGCGTATCAGGTCAGCGGCGAGTACGCGATGATCAAGTTCGGCGCCCAGGCCGGGGCTATCGACGAAGATCGTGTGGTGCGCGAAAGCCTCGGCGCGATCAAGCGCGCGGGTGCGGATCTGATCTTCACCTACTTTGCGATGGACCTGGCCCTGGCCGGGATCTGACCTTTCAGGGGCCATTGAAAAACGGCCGGATCCCGTGATCACGGAAGTACCGTTCGATCACCTTCGGATCCGCGCTGTTGTCGGCAATCGCCACATAGGTATCGGGGCGCAACAGGTAAAAGCCGTTGCGCCCCAGGCCCGCCGTTTCAAACGCCGGACGCCAGTCGAACACGTGCAGCGGCAAGTGATGTTCAGTGCACCAGGCAATCATCTCGTCGCTGGTGTCGCCGTACACATGCACCTGCCAGCACGGATGGCGCAACGGCTCGTAATTGTCTCCCTCGCCATCATGGGCCCACGGCAGGCGGTCGCCGCCGTGCACGTGCCCGGCCACCCCTTCGCTCAACGTCATGCCCCGATAGTTGACGGTGATTTGCGACACCGTGCGAAAGAGGAATTCGCGGCTGGTCTCGAATGAGGCCATTTTCGGGATCAGGAACGGTGCCAGCCGCGTGCGCAAAAGATCAGCCATGCGGCCTTCGGCAGTCACAAAACTGAAGACCTTGTCGGTGGTCGACACCAGTCGGCGAGCGAAGGCGATGCGTTCGGTTTCGTAGCTGTCGAGCAGCCCGGGCGTGGCAGCGCCGCCGAGCACTGCCGCGAGCTTCCACGCCAGGTTGATCGCATCGCCGATGCCGGTGTTCATGCCCTGGCCACCGGCCGGGCTGTGCACGTGCGCCGCATCGCCGAGCAGAAACGCCCGACCCTGGCGAAAGTGATCCGCCACCCGGTGATGCACGCGGTAGGTGGAGAACCAGTTGACGTCCTCGATGTGCACGTTCAAATGCTCGATGGCGCGGCTGCTGACATCGGAAAACTCCAGGGTCTCGGCGCGGTCTGCACGCTCGTCACGCACGGTGCCGATCAGCCGCGCGCGGCCCTCACCGGCCAGAGGGAACACGGCGAGAAAGTCCGCTTCATCCAGATCCAGATGCAACTCGCCGTTGAGTGCCGGACCACTGGCCCGTACATCGGCGACATAGAAAATCTGCTGATAGGTGCCGCCGGGAAAACCGGTGTCGAGGGTTTTGCGCACGATTGAACGGGCGCCGTCGCATCCGGCCAGATAGCAGGCCTGACAGATTTCCTGCTGGCCATCCGGCAGGCGCAAATGGGCGGTGAGGCCATCGCCGTTTTCCGTGAAACTCTCCAGCGTGGTGTTGCGCTCGACGGTCACGTCGTAATCTTCGAGACGGTCGATCAACAGTCGCTCGTGTTCGTCCTGCGGGTATATTTCCAGAAAGGCATAGGGCGTCAGGCCTTCGCCGATCCGGTTCAGCGGCAGTTGCGCCACGGGTTTGCCCTTGACCCAGAAATTCGCCGCGGCTACCCGGTGACCGTTGCGTACCACGGCGTCGGCCAGGTCCAGTTGCCGGTACAACTCAAGGGTGCGCGCCTGCACTGCCAGTGCCCGCGACGTGGTGCCGGGGGCGCTGGCCTTGTCGATGATGCGCACGCGCACGCCCAGTTTGCTCAGCCACAGGGCGAGCACCAGTCCGGTGGGGCCGGCGCCGATGATCAGAACATCACTGCGGTTCATGGTCTGTCCTCCTCGCGTGTCCTGATCTGAGACGTGCCACTGAGTGTGCAGCAGCAAGTATGGATCAGACGGCGAGGGCGGCCAGTCGGCCTGCCAGACGGGCCGATGGAACAGCGTCGCCGGCCCGCAGTCCTATCCTGCGCCCTGCGATTGCGCGTAGGGTTAACCCGGCTCAACGGACTGGATGAAGCGTTATGCACACCCCTCGATTACTCGTCAGCCTCGCCGCGCTGCTGGTACTGGCCGGTTGCGCCGGTCAACGCAGCGAAGAACCGGCGCCGCGCCCGCCCGCCGAGGTCAAGGCGCAGATCGTGCGCTTGCTGCCGGCAAAAACCGTCGACCGCCCGGGCTGGGCCACTGACATCTACGCCGCGTTCGCCGCCCAGGGCATCAGCCCGACCACGCAGAATCTGTGTTCGGTGCTGGCCGTCACCGAGCAGGAGTCCACCTTTCAGGTCGATCCGCCGGTGCCCGGCCTGGGCAAGATCGCCCGCAACGAGATCGACCGGCGCGCCGCCAAGGTGCATATCCCGAGCCTGTTGGTCAGCGGCGCGTTGCAGGTGCGTTCGCCGAACGGCAAGACCTACAGCGAACGCCTGAGCGCCGCCCGCAGCGAAAAGGAATTGAGCGCGATTTTCGATGACTTCATCGGCTCGGTGCCGATGGGCCGTACGCTGTTCAGCGGTTTCAACCCGGTGCACACCGGCGGGCCGATGCAGGTCAGCATCGAATTCGCCGAGCAGCACGCCAAGGACTATCCGTACCCGGTGGACGGCACCATTCGTCGCGAGGTGTTCAGCCGTCGGGGCGGCATGTACTTCGGCATTGCCCATTTGCTGGGTTATCCGGTGAGTTATCGCGAACCGTTGTACCGCTTCGCCGACTTCAACGCCGGCTGGTACGCCAGTCGCAACGCGGCGTTTCAGAATGCGGTCAGCCGGGCGTCGGGGATTCCACTGGCGCTGGATGGCGACCTGATCCGCCCTGGCGCGATCATGCCCGGCAGCACTGAACTGGCGGTGCGCACCCTCGGCAAATCGCTGGGCATGCGCAATCCGGTGATCCGCGATCAACTGGAAAAGGGCGATAGCCTGGCCTTCGAGGAAACCAAACTGTATCAACGGGTCTTCGAACTGGCGGAGCGCGCCGAAGGCAAGTCACTGCCCCGTGCGGTGTTGCCTGGGATCGTGCTGCAGAGCCCGAAGATCACCCGCAAATTGACCACGGCATGGTTTGCCAAACGGGTCGACGAGCGTTATCGGCGCTGCATGGCCAAGGGCTGAGGACGATCAAAAAGGTATAAAAAAACCCGGCTGACGGGAGCCGGGTTTTTTCTGGGTTGTTGCGGTCACGCCATTCATTCAGGCAACGCGACGTTCGATCAGACGATCCGAGCCACCTTCGGCAACGCGACGTTCGATCAGTCGATCCGAACCACCTTCGGCAACGCGACGTTCGATCAGACGATCCGAACCACCTTCAGCGACGCGACGTTCGATCAGACGATCCGAGCCACCTTCGGCAACGCGACGTTCGATCAGACGATCCGAACCACCTTCGGCAACGCGACGTTCGATCAGGCGATCCGAACCACCTTCGGCGACGCGACGTTCGATCAGACGATCCGAGCCACCTTCAGCGACGCGACGTTCGATCAAACGATCCGAGCCACCTTCGGCGACGCGACGTTCGATCAGGCGATCCGAACCACCTTCGGCGATCAGGGTGTGGGCGGGTTTGGCGGCAAATGCGTTGAAGGCCAGAACCGAAAGGGCAATGCTGAGGATGACTTGGCGTTTCATGATTTTTGCTCCGGGGTGTTGTTTGTTTGGTATGGAGCCGATCTTACGCCCGGGATTTTTTAAGAGAACTTCATTGACGTGATGGTGAACATCGACGCCGATGATGGTTTGTCACAGCACCTTCACGGCGCGGCCAATCGCCTGGATCGGCCCGGTGGGTTTGCCGATCGGCGAGCCGTTGGCGCCTTCCAGCGTCAGCTCGAACAACTGGTTCGGTTGCAGCGGCGGCAGCTTGTCCAGCGGGATCGACAGCGCCTGTCCCGGTTTGACCAGCCCCAGCGACACCGGCCCCTGCCAGCCATCGGCCTTGGTCCAGAACTCCAGCGCCTTGTCGGCCGGCACCTCGACCACGCCCAGCGGAATCAACTGAATCTCCCGTGGACTGCTGGCCTGGATCACCCAGCCCGGGGCCTTGTCCTGCGGGGCAACCAGCACCACCAGATAGCTCGGTTTCGGTGTGGTCTGGGTCAACAGGATCGAGCCCAGCAACAAGGTCGCGGCCAGCCCGGCGGCGCTCAAACCGCGCCACAGTGACAGGCGGTTCCACCATGAAATCTCTGGCGTCCTCTTATGGGTGAGCTGCGTGACACTGCGTTCGATCCGTTGCCACAGCTGCGACGAGGGCTGATGCGCCGGGGCGAGGTCGGTCAGTTCCAGCAGACGCCGCTCCCAGGCATCCACGGCCGCTTGCAGATCGGGATCGTTGGGCAAGCGTCGCTGCACTTCGGCGCGTTCTTCGGCCGAGAGGGTGCCGAGCACGTATTCGCTGGCCAGTTCATCGCGTTCCTGCGCCGATTCGGTGGTCATCCCATGCACTCCCGCAACGCATTGAGGCTGCGTTTGATCCAGGCTTTGACGGTGCCCAGCGGCGTGTCGAGGCGTTGGGCGATCTGCGCGTGGCTGTAACCGTCGACGTAGGCGTGAAGGATGCAGCGGCGGCGTTGCGGTTCCAGTTGATGCAGGCAGCGGTGGATGCGCGCCGAATGGGCCTGTGCGTCGAATGCGTCATCGACGTGAAGTGCGTCGTCTTCGAGCAACGGCACTTCCCGGCCATGATCGCGCAACGCGTTCAGCGCCAGATGACGGGTCACGCTGAACATCCAGCCCCGGGCTGAACCGCGCGCCGGATCGAAACCCGCCGCGCCGGCCCAGATCTTGATGAATGCGTCGTGCACGATGTCTTCGGCCAGCGCCGTGTCACGCACCAGACGCCGGGCCACACCCAGCAGCCGCGGGCTTTCCTGCACATACAATTCGCGCAGGGCCCCGCCCTCGCCGCGGGCACAGGCGGCGAGGCGGGCTTCGTAATCAAACGCGGTTTCGGGTAATGGCATGTCCTGCAATCTAGCAAGCATCGGCCAAACGTCCAGTCAGGCTCAGTTCGCTGCCCAGAAAATGTAGTCGGCCTGGTACTTCACCACGGCCTGTTTACCCTTGTTTGCCGCCGTACATTCGCTGCCCGGCGCCACGCCGCCCTTGAGCGCGACGCGCTGGATGTAACTCACGCCGCTCATGGCGCCTTTGCCCTCGGCGGGGTTGGCCTTGACCAGTTGATAGGGCAGGTTGCCCGGGCTCGATGGCGCAACGGCCAATTGCGTGCCGGTGACTTTCGAACCGTCCTGCGCCTGCCAGGTGGCGGGCGGGCCGAAGTAGGTGCCGACCTGCTTGCCGCTGCGATCGTTGAGCACCGCTTTCGGGCCGACGAACGTCCACTCGGTCTGCCCGGCGGCATTGGCCTTGTCCCGGCATTCGTAGGTGATCTCGCCGACCCCGGTGGTTTCCATCGCGATCCTGTGGCCGTCCGGCACCTTGATCGCATCGGGATAACTGCTTTGGGCAAAGCTCGTCGAAGCAACCGTGAGCAAACCGGTGAGGCCAATCAGTTGGGTGATGTTCATCAGTGTTTCTCCGAAAAAGGGTAAACCGCTGACAGCCGAAAGTGGGCTGTTACAGGGACTACCCGCGACGGAGGCGTTTGGATGCAGTGGCCGGACAATAAATCTGAAAACACTGAAGATCAGATTGCTGTAACCCGCTCGCGCCCGGTTTTTGCCATTGCCAGGCCGGAGGCTTTCAGGAGTTCCTGGGTATAGGCATGCTGCGGCGCCGCAAAAATGTCCCGCGATGCTCCCTGTTCCACCACTTTGCCGTCCTTGATCACCATCAAGTCGTGCGCCAGCGCATGCACCACCGCCAGGTCATGACTGATGAACAGGTACGTCAAGCCATGGCGAATCTGCAGCTGCCGCAACAATTCCACCACCTGTTTCTGCACCGTGCGATCCAGCGCCGAGGTCGGTTCGTCCAGCAGAATCAGCGCCGGTTCCAGCACCAATGCGCGGGCGATGGAAATGCGCTGGCGCTGGCCGCCGGAAAATTCGTGGGGATAGCGATGGCGGCTCTGCGGGTCGAGGCCGACTTCCTCCAGCACGCGGATCACCGCCGCCTCTCGTTCCTCGGCCGTGCCGATACCGTGGGTCAGCAGGCCTTCGGCGATGATCTGTTGCACCGACATCCGTGGGCTGAGGCTGCCGAACGGGTCCTGGAACACCACCTGAATCTGCCGGCGCAAGGGGCGCATCAAGCGCTGGTTGAGCAGGCTCAAATGCTTGTTGCCGAAGCGGATATCGCCCTCCGATTCCACCAGTCGCAGAATCGCCTGGCCCAGCGTCGATTTGCCCGAGCCGGACTCGCCGACAATCCCCAGGGTCTTGCCCCGTTGCAGACGGAAACTCACGCCGTCCACGGCCTTGATGTATTGCCGGGTGCGGCTGAACAACGCCTTGGGCAGCGGGAACCAGACTTTCAGATCGTCCACCTCCAGCAGGTTGTGATCGTAGCGACTCGGCACCGGCGCACCCGACGGTTCGGCCTCGATCAGCAAGCGGCTGTAAGGATGCTGCGGTGCGCGGAACAGCGTTGCGCAATCGGCCTGTTCGACGATTTCCCCGTGGCGCATCACGCACACCCGTTGGGCGATGCGCCGCACCAGATTGAGGTCATGACTGATCAGCAGCAGCGACATGCCGAGGCGTTGCTGCAACTCGATCAGCAGCTCGAGAATCTTCTGCTGCACGGTCACATCCAGCGCGGTGGTCGGTTCATCGGCGATCAGCAATTGCGGTTCGTTGGCCAGCGCCATGGCGATCATCACCCGTTGCCGCTGACCGCCGGAGAGCTGGTGCGGATAGGCCTTCAAACGCTGCAACGGCTGGCGAATGCCGACCAGTTCCAGCAGCTCCAGCGTGCGCTGGCGCGCGGCGCGGCCCTTGAGTCCCTTGTGGATCTCCAGCACTTCGCTGATCTGCTTTTCCACCGTGTGCAACGGGTTCAGCGAGGTCATCGGCTCCTGGAAAATCATCGCGATGCGGTTGCCGCGCAAGCCGCGCAGTTGCTGTTCGCTGGCGTGCAACAGATCCACACCGTTATAGCGGATGCTGCCGCTGCTGCTGACGGTCTTGCCTGGCAGCAAACGCAGAATCGAATGGGCTGTCACCGACTTGCCCGAGCCGGATTCGCCGACCAGTGCCAGGCACTCGCCGCGGCGGATGTCGAGGTTCACGCCGTGCACCACTTCGTGCCCGGCGAAGGCGACGCGCAGGTCGCGGATTTCAATCAGGTTATCGCTCATTTCAGCTCCGGGGATCAGGATCGCGGGTCGAACGCGTCACGGCAGGCTTCGCCGATAAACACCAGCAGGGACAGAATCAGCGCCAGGGCAAAAAACGCCGTCAGCCCCAGCCACGGCGCTTGCAGATTGCGCTTGGCCTGGCCGATCAGTTCACCCAAGGATGCGGTGCCGGCGGGCATGCCGAAGCCGAGAAAATCCAGCGCGGTGAGGGTGGCAATGGCGCCGGTCAGAATGAACGGCAGGTAGGTGAGGGTGGAGGTCATCGCGTTGGGCAGAATGTGCCGGCGCATCAGCTCGCTGTCCGTCAGGCCCAGGGCCCGCGCGGCTTTGACGTACTCCAGGCTGCGCCCGCGCAGGAACTCGGCGCGCACCACATCCACCAGTGCCAGCCAGGAAAACAGCGCCATGATCCCCAGCAGCCACCAGAAACTCGGCGAGACGAACCCGGACAAAATGATCAGCAGGTACAGCACCGGCAATCCCGACCAGATCTCCAGCACCCGCTGCCCGAGCAAGTCGACCCAGCCGCCGTAATAACCCTGCAACGCTCCGGCGACGATGCCGACCAGCGCACTGACGGCGGTGAGGATCAGCGCGAACAGGATCGAAATCCGCGTGCCGAAAATCACCCGCGCCAACACATCCCGGGCCTGATCGTCGGTGCCCAGCCAGTTGCGCGAGGACGGCGGGCTCGGTGCCGGTTCCGTGAGGTCGTAATTGACCGTGTCGTAGCTGAACGGGATCGGCGGGAACAGCATCCAGCCGCCCTGATCCTCGATCAGTTTGTGCACGTAATTGCTGGCGTAATCCGGCTGGAACGGCAGCTCGCCGCCGAAATCGGTTTCCAGATAATCGCTGAGGATCGGGAAGTAGAAGGCGTTGTGGTAGCGGATCACCAGCGGCTTGTCGTTGGCGATCAGTTCGCCGCCGAGGCAGATCAGGCATAGCCCGATGAACAGCCACAGCGACCAGCGCCCGCGACGGTTGGCCTTGAATTGCGCGATGCGCCGCCGGCCCAGAGGGGAGAGTGTGAACATCAGGCAGTCCTCGCCGAGAAGTCGATGCGCGGGTCGAGCAGGGTGTAGCAGAGGTCGCCGATCAGCTTGATCAACAGGCCGAACAGGGTGAACAGAAACAGCGTGCCGAACACCACCGGGTAGTCCCGTGACACCGCCGCTTCGTAGCTCATGCGCCCGAGGCCGTCGAGGTTGAAGAGGGTTTCGATCAGCAGGGAGCCGGCAAAAAACACCTCTATCAAGGCCGACGGCACACCGGCCACCACCAACAGCATCGCGTTGCGAAACACATGGCCGTAAAGCACGCGCCTTTCGGTCAACCCCTTGGCGCGCGCGGTGATCACGTACTGGCGGCTGATCTCGTTGAGGAAGCTGTTCTTGGTCAGGATCGTCAGCGTCGCAAAACCGCCGATCACCAGCGCCGTCACCGGCAACACCAGGTGCCAGAGGTAGTCGCCGACCTTGCCCCACAGGCTCAGGCTGTCGAAGTGGTCCGAGACCAGCCCCTGCACCGGAAACCAGTTGACGTAGCTGCCCCCGGCGAACACCACGATCAACAGGATCGCGAACAGAAAGGCCGGCATCGCGTAACCGACGATGATCGCCGTGCTGCTCCAGACATCGAACGCGCTGCCGTTTTTGATTGCCTTGCGAATGCCCAGCGGGATCGAAATCAGGTAGGTGATCAAGGTCGCCCACAGGCCGAGGGACAGCGACACCGGCAGTTTCTGCACGATCAGGTCAGTGACTTTTGCACCGCGAAAGAAGCTGCTGCCCAGGTCCAGTTGCGCGTAGTTCTTGAGCATCAGCCACAGGCGTTCGTGCATCGGTTTGTCGAAGCCGTAGTGGTGCTTGATCTCTTCGATCAGCGCCGGGTCCAGGCCACGGCTGCTGCGCCCGGCACCGCCGATGGCGGTCACCTCGCTGGCGCCGCCCATGCTGTGCCCGCCGAAGCCTTGCAGGCGGGCAATGGCTTGTTCCACCGGGCCACCGGGCGCGGCCTGCACGATGACGAAGTTGACCACCAGAATGCACAGCAGCGTCGGGATGATCAGCAACAGCCGTCGACTCAGATAACGCCACATGTCACTGGCCCCCCGCGAGCTGGCGCAGGGCGCTCATCTGCTGGTTGGTCAGCGGCTTGGCCGAGACCTCCCACCAGGTGTCGAGGCCTTCGCTGTAGATCGGCTGCACCGCCGGCCTGCCGAAGCGGTTCTGAAACACCGTCGGCGTGCCTTTGGAGTAGTAGTTGGGAATCATGTAGTCACCCCATTGCAGCACCCGGTCGAGGGCGCGGGCGTAACGCACCATGGCGTCGCGGGTATTGGCCTGGACCAGGCCGTCGATCAGCCGGTCCACCGCAGGATCGGCCAGCACCATCGAGTTGGAACTGCCGACCTGGGTCGCGCTTTGCGAGGCATACAGGCTGTACAACTCGCGGCCCGGCGAGACGATCGGATCGCCGCTGCGGGGGAAACTGGTGACGATCATGTCGTAGTCCCGGGCGTTGAGCCGGTTGATGTACTGCGCCGAATCGATGCGCCGCAGATTCAGGGTGATGCCGATCTGCGCCAGGGTGCGCTTGTACGGCAGCAGCATGCGGTCGAAGCCGCCCTGGCCGTCGAGGAAGGTGAATTCGAGCGGCTCGCCGGCAGCGTTTACCAAGCGGTTGTGCTTCGGCGTCCATCCGGCCTCGGCCAGCAGTTTCAGGGCCTGCAGCTGTTTGTCGCGGATGTAGCCGCTGCCATCGGTTTTCGGTGCCTGATAAACCTGGGTGAAGACCTCGTCCGGGATCTGTCCGCGCAGCGGTTCAAGGATTGCCCGCTCCGCTGCGTCGGGCAGGGCGGTGGCGGCCATTTCACTTTTTGGCCAGTAGCTGTTCTGGCGCACGTAGAAGCCGCGCATCATCTGTTTGTTGGTCCACTCGAAATCCCACAGCAGGCTCAGCGCCTGGCGCACGCGGCGGTCCTTGAACAGCGGGTTCTGCAGATTGAACACAAAACCCTGAGCGCTGGTCGGTTTGTCCGGGGCGAGAATCGCTTGTTGCAGACGGCCGTCGCGCAGGGCCGGGCTGTCGTAGCCGACCACGTAGCCGGACGAGGAAAACTCGCGGTTGTAGTCGAACGCGCCGGCCTGCAGCAGTTGCCGGGCGACGTCGGTGTCGCCGTAGAAATTCACGGTCAGGCTGTCGAAGTTGTACATCCCGCGACTGACCGGCAGGTCTTTGCCCCACCAGTGCGGATCTCTCTGAAAACTGATGCTGCGTCCCGCGTCGACCTTGCTCACCCGGTACGGGCCGCTGCCCAACGGGGGTTCGAAACCGCCGCCGTTGGCGAAGTCGCGGGTCTTCCACCAGTGCTCGGGCACCGGTCGCAGCGACGCCAGATCCAGCGCCAGGGTGCGGTTGAGGTTGTTCTTGAAGGTGAAGCGAATCTGCCGCGGGCCTTCGATCAGCACGTCCTGCACGTCGGCGTATTGCTGGCGATAACTCAGGCTGCCCTTGGTCATCAACAGCTCGAAGGTGTAGCGCACGTCTTCGGCGGTGATCGGTGTGCCGTCGGCGAAACGCGCCTCGGGGTTCAGGTTGAAACGCACCCACAGGCCGCCGGGATCGCGCTCCATGGATTGCGCCACCAGACCGTAGACGGTGTAGGGCTCGTCCAGCGAGCGGAACGCCAGCGGCGAATACACCCAGTCGTTGACCTGCACCACGGAAATGCCCTGATCGGCATACGGGGTGATGTAGTTGTACTGCCCGATCTCCATCGAAGCGCGGCTGAGCGAGCCGCCCTTCGGTGCGTCGGGATTGACGAAGTCGAAGTGCCGGAAACCGGCGGGGTATTTCGGCGCTTCGCCGTACACCGTCATCGCGTAGCTGCCGCCGGCCAGCGCCGATGCCGCGTTGCACAGCAGCGCACCGCCGAGCAGCAGGCCGGCCATGTTGCGCATGAATGTCATGAAGTCGTTCCTCTGAGCCGGAAAAGCCCGGAGCGGCGGCAGGCCGCTGCGGGATGCGAATTCGCAAGGGGAAGGGGCCGGCCGGAGTCTTGCGCGGCCCCGACCGGGACTCAGAAGTGGTACGTCATGCGCGCAAACAGCGTGCGGCCCAGCGGGTCGGTGTAGCGCGGGTCATAACCGCTCTGGAAGTTGTAGGCCTGGTTGGAGAACGGCGGATCGCGGTCGAACAGGTTCTTCACCCCGGCATCCACGTCCAGCACCTTGTCGAAGGTGTACCCGGCCGACAGGTCCCACACCGAATACGACGCGACCCGCGCGTTGGTCTCGCGGTCGTAGTCGTTATAGCCGGTGGTGAAACGGTTGGTCAGCGCCGCGCGGGCGGCGCCGAAGGTCCAGGAACCGGTCAGGTTGTGTTTCCAGCGGGCAATCACCCCGTCACCCTTGAAGTCACCGACCTTGTCGGTGAACGGGCCCTTGATGGTGCTCTGGAAGTCGTACTCGTCGACATAAGTGCCTTGCAGGCCCAGACCGAACTGACCGTACGGCGTATTCGGAAAGCGATAGTCCAGCGACACATCGACGCCGTTGGTTTCGACGATGCCCAGGTTGGCGTTGCCGGTGACGATGTAGTTGAGCGTGCCGTCGGCGTTGCGCACGAAACGGTCGGGGTAGCTGCCGGCCTGATCGAACACGGTGGATTCCGGGAACGGCTGGATCTGGTTGGAGATGTGAATCCACCAGAAATCCAGGCCCACGGACAGGTTGCTGACCGGCTGATAGACAAAGCCCAGCGTCACGTTGCGTGCTTTCTCCGGGGCCAGGTCTTCGTTGCCGCCGATCTGGTTGAGGAACTGCTGACCGCAATCGCGCCCGCCGTTGCCGCCCGGTTGCACCACGCCGCCGGTACACAGCACCGGGTCGTTGTAGTAGCCCTGGGTGTAGGTGATGCTGCGCGGCGAATACAACTCATACAGCGACGGCGCGCGGAAGCCTTCGCTGTAGGCGCCGCGGACCACCAGCTCCTTGAGCGGCTGATAACGGAACGAGTATTTCGGGTTGGTGGTGCTGCCGAAGTCGCTGTATTTGTCGTGACGCACAGCGGCGGACAATTCCAGGCTGTCGAGCACCGGCACGTTGATTTCCGCGTAGGCGGCTTTCACGCTGCGATCGCCCTCGACACTGCCGGCCGGATCGATCCCCAGGCTCTGGATATCGCCGGCAAAGGCTTCGAAGTCCTGGTGGAATTTCTCTTTGCGGTACTCGCCGCCCAGGGCCAGGCCCGACGGGCCGGCACCGAACCAGTCACCGATTTCGCGGCTGATTCGCCCGTCGAAACCGGCGACCCGACCGACCGCCGTGGAATAGGCGCCGTGGTACATGGCCTGATCGATGTACTGCTGACCGGCGCTGGTCTGTGGGCCGAACGGGTTGAGCAGGCCGCTGGCCAGGCCGTCGATCATCGCCTGATCGCTGACGTAGCCGCTGGTGACGCTGGAGACGATCTTGTTCTGGTTGTACGAGGCGCCGACGTTGTAGTCCCAGCCACCGACCAGACCGTCGAAGCTCAGCAGAAAGCGCTGGCTGGTGTTCTGGTCTTTCGATTCACGCGGGCCGGCGGCGGTCTCGCGCCAGTTCACGTCCACCGGTTGCGTCGGGTCGAGGGCGAAATCGGTGGGCGCCGGGGTGATGCCGTTGCCGGGGTAGTAGGGCGAGGACGAGTCCAGGCTCAGGCCGGTCAATGGCGCCGGGCCGACGGCGGTGGCGTTGTTGTTGCGCGACCAGAAGTATTCGAGATTGACGTTGTGGTCGTCGGCCAGTTTGCCGGTGGTCTTGCCGAAGAACGAAGTCTTCTCGGTCTGCGGCACCAGGTCGATGAATTCCCGGGTACTGAAGCGGCAGAGGCCGTCGCGGGCCACCAGGTTGGGGCCGTTGCAATTGCTGTTGGCCAGCGGGTTGGTGGCGTTGCCGTTCTGGCTGTAGTTGCCGGGGAACGCGGTGCCGGAGGTCTGGTCCAGGCCCCGGCCGGGCACGTAGTCACGGGCAAAGGAGCGGTCGTTGGCGTCGAGGTTCTGCTGCTTGTTGTAGTTGAACACGCCGAGCACGTTGAAGCGGTCCTGCTCCAGATCGCCGTAGCCCCAGCTGGCGCTCATGTCCTTGGTCGCACCGCCGCCGCTGTGGGTCGGGGTTTCGCCGCCGAGGGTGAGCTGGCCGTCGGTCATGGATTTTTTGGTGATGAAGTTGATCACACCGCCGATGGCGTCGGTGCCGTACAGGGCCGAGGCGCCGTCGCGCAGCACTTCCACGCGCTCGATCGCGGCAAACGGGATCATGTTCAGATCCACCGCACCGCCGGCCGAGTTGGTGCCCGACAGGGCGTTGTTGGCCAGCCGGCGACCGTTGAGCAGCACCAGCGTCTTGTTCGCGCCGATGCCGCGCATGTCGGCGAAGGAGGCGCCGCCGGTGGCCGCGCCGACCGAGCCTGCGCTGTTGTTGATCGACTGGCTGCCGGTGATGCGCTGCACCAGTTCGGCGGTGGTGGTCACGCCCTGTTTGCGCAGTTCATCGGCCTTGAGCACGGTGATCGGCACCGCGGTTTCCGCGTCGACCCGACGGATCGCCGAGCCGGTCACTTCGACCCGTTGCAGTTGCGTGGTCGGCGCGACCACCGCCGCAGCGGCCGGGACGCTGTTGTCGTCCTCGGCGGCCTGAACCCCGGTGCCCATCCCCATGGCCACCAGGTACAACGGAACGAAACGGTGGCGGGAAATCGTCGCCACCAAGGGTTTGAGCGTGAAGCGTGGAGTGTTCATCAGCATGGTTGTTTCCGACTTTGTTAGACGTTTATCGAAATGGCCTTGTGAGCCCTCTTTGCACGGAGCACGGTGGTGCCGCGCCGCGAAAACCACTTTCTTCAAGCAAGCCGATCCCCTCCGAAGACGCGCTGCGTTTTTTCGGTCGGCCGATTGCGACGGGATTCAACAAACGGTGCCGAGCGCGTCCCTCACAGCGCGCCCGGCACCGCCGTCAGCGGGTGGTCATCACCGATATCTTGGTGATGCCCGAGCGCTCGATGGACGCCATGGCTTTGGCCACCTGGCCGTAATTCACGGCGGAGTCGGCCTGCAGCTGCACGCGGACGTCGGCGTCCCTGGCCTTGACCTCCTTGAGGCTGGCCTCCAGTGATTCCGGCGCCAGCTCGGTCTTGGCCAGGAAGAACTTGCCGTCCTGATCGACGCTGACCACCACCGGGTCCTTCTTTTCGGCGGGGGCGACGGCATCGGTTTTCGGCAGGTTGACCTTGATCGCGTTGGTCATCAGTGGCGCGGTGACGATGAACACCACCAGCAGCACGAGCATCACGTCCACCAGCGGCGTGACGTTCATTTCGCTGAGCACTTCATCGCTGTCTTGAGTGGAAAAGGACATCAGCTGGCCTCCCGCACGGCGGCCGTGGACTTGGCGATGGCCTGGCGGCTGATGGAAAACGCGCTGCGCGAGGCGAGTGCGTCGAAGTCGTGGGCGAAGTCATCCATGTCCGCCGAGGCCAGCTTCAGGCGGCGCAGGAAGAGGTTGTAAATCAGCACCGCCGGCACCGCGACGGCAATCCCCACGCCGGTCGCGATCAGCGCGTGGCCGATGGGCCCGGCCACGGTTTCCAGGCTGGCCGAACCGCTGGCACCGATGCTTTGCAGCGCCTCCATGATTCCCCACACGGTGCCGAACAGGCCAATGAACGGCGCGGTGCTGCCGATACTGGCGAGGATCGCCTGGCCGTTTTCCAGCGAGCGGCGTTCCTTCTGGATCTGCTGGCGCAGGTTGCGTTCCAGTCGGTCGGAGCGGTTGATGGTGTGCGCCAGTTGCTGGGTGGTGCGAGGGGATTCTTCCACCAGCAAGGCTTCGAAACCGCTGCTGGCGATCCGCGCCAGCGAGCCCGGATACTGGCTGGCGTGTTCGGCGGCGGTGAGCAGGTCCGGCGCGCCCCAGAAGGCTTTGCTGAACTGCTTGTTCTGGGTTTTCTGGCGCAGGTATTGCGCCGACTTGACCAGCAGGATCGCCCAGCTGACCACGGAAAACAGCACCAGCCCCCAGAGCACGCCGGGGACAATCATCGAAGACAGAGAATCGTTCATGGCTACACCTCGCTTGCGTTAATCGGTTGTGAGTTCGGTTGTCGTGCCGTCATTGCGGCAATTTGAAATCGATGGTCTGGGTGGCGAAGCCGTCGATCGGTGTGTCGCCGCGTTTGGCCGGAATGAACTTCCAGGCCTTCACCGCTGCGACCGCCGCGTCATCCAGTTGCGGCTTGCCGCTGGACTTGGTCACCGTCACCGAACCGGCGCGACCGTTGGCCAGCACCTGAATCCGCAGCACCACGCTGCCTTCCCAGTTGCGCCGCAGGGCCAGCGACGGGTATTCCGGTGGCGGGTTGCCCAGGCTGGCGAGGCCGGAAATCGCCGCCGACTCTTTCACCGGGCCCGGTGCCGCAGCAGGTGCCGGTGGCGCTCTCGGGGTGGCCGGGGCAGCAGGTGCAGCCGGTGGCGCAGGGGCGGGCGGCGCTTTCGGCGGCTCGACCTTTTTCACCGGTTTGGGTTTCTCGACCGGTTTCGGTTTTTCGATCGGCTTGGGTTTTTCCACCGGTTTGGGCGGTGGCTTGACCGCGTCCTCGTCTTCCACCGGTTGTTCCGGTTCGGGAGGGGGCGGCGGTGGGGGCGGCGGCTCCGGTGTTGGCGGCGCCGGAGGTGTCGGGCTGGTGAGCTCGACGGTCATTTCCGGAATTTCCGGTGGCGTGGGCAGCGGCTCGGCCCTGGCCTGCTGGAAAAACCACCAGGCGCCGCCGTGTATCAGCGCCGACACCGCCACCAGCAACAGCATCTGCTGCTTGTTCAGGCCGCCGGGCTGAGACGTGTTGGCCTGATAGACGGGCCGACCCGCCACCGACGCAAGCGCTGCGTTCGGTACTGGCCCCGGCGGCGTTCTGTGCTTTACCGCATCGTTCATTAAAGCTCCCTCGGGTGGATGAAGGGCAATAAAGTGCCGTTCGAACAACACAGCGTTGTTCGAGTGAGTGGTCGCAACTTTCATACGGGTGTGCAGAAGCCGATAGTTGAACTATCTATTGAACAGGGCTTGTGCAGCGTGTTGCTTCAGTAATGCCGACTTCGATGGTTCATTGATCCGGTCCGTGGCTGTTCTTTTATTAGTGAGTGTGCAATTGAGTGGCGAACATCATTCGTGCCCTCATGGTGGATGCAATAGCAACCGCTGTGCCAAAGAGTGACCAAATGTGTATCGGTTATTTCACGGATGATACGTATGTCGCATTTATATAAGTTTCATCAGGCACGCCGCTTTTCATGGGCGCATAACCGCCCGACGGCCCTGTTTACAGGGCTTTTTTCAGGGCGAGACAGGCTTCGCGCGGTATCGCGCTGTTCAGCGAGATAGAGCGGCTGTTCTCGTGTCGGCCAGGACGCGTGATGGTGCGTGGCGGACTGATTTGGTGCGAGTCAGTGTTTTAGCGGGCCACAGGCGATGTTCCTTGTTCTTGTCTAAATAAAGTCGGTCATTGCGCTGGATCGGTTTATTGACTTCAAGTGCAGTTTTGGTGCGCTTCGGGCATTAACGTCGTACAGCGAAAGTTGTATGGGTGTGCTGCCTGAAAGTTATTGTCGAACAATGTGTTGTTGCATTCATTAATGCAGCGCGCACGCAATGACTGCTTGCGTGCTATTTAAAAAATAAATAGTGCAGGCGTTCAGGTAATAAAAGGAATGCACGGACTGTTCGCAGGACGAACAGGGCGCAGGTACAGGGACACAGAGAGAAGAGTGTGGCGCAGCCGATGAAGATTCACGCGGTGAACTCCTTGTTGCCAGCTCGGATACGCGAACTTTTGGTTCGGTATCGCACCTTACAAGAACGCGGATAGCGTTCGCTGATTGCTCTTGGTGCGGGATGGGCACCGCCAGCGCTGTTTTGCGAGATCAGGGATTCGCAAGCTGCCGATGAATGCGCAATCCGTGCCAAATTCGATACAACAGCTATAAATAGGGCCAGGCGGGATGCCTTTCGCAGTGGAGGAGGGGATATGTATCAGCTCTACGGACACCGCAATTCAGGGGCGGCCGCCATCGAGGCGGCGCTCGAGTTGTGCCAGGTGGCTTACCGCTTCATTGATATCGAGGCCAGCGCGGAAGCAGCGCAGGAGCTGGCGCGGCTCAACCCGCTCAAACAGATCCCGACCCTGCAACTGCCGGACGGCAGTGCAATCACCGAAAGTGCGGCGATCCTGATTCATCTGGGGCTGAGCTTCCCGCAATCCGGCCTGCTGCCGGCCAACGGCGCTGACCGCGATCAGGCGATTCGCGGGCTGGTGTACATCGTCAGCAATTGCTATGCGGCCATCGGCATCATTGATTACCCCGAACGCTGGCTGGTGATGCCGGACGAGGCTTCGCGACAGAATCTGATGGCGGGTGCACGGGAACGCCTGCACTGGAGCTGGGAGGTGTTTGCCGACCAGTTCTCGGCCGAGCTGTACCTGGACGATGAAACACCGGGGGCGCTGGATGTGCTGGCAGCGGTGGTCACGCGCTGGGCCGGTGCCCGCGAACACCTGGGCCAGGCCCGACCCGGTTTCCATGCATGGCTGCTGCGCATCGACCGACACCCGGTGCTGGCGCCGGTCTTTGCGCGGCATTGGCCTGCCTGAGTCTTCGGCTGAATGGCTGCTCGTCTGATCGTTCCCACGCGGAGCGTGGGAACGATCAACGATCAGGGTGGGGCATTACTCCCCGCGGATGTACTGCTCCAGCTGTTTGATCAGCTCGGCCTGTTCGGCAATCGCTTCCTTGACCAGGTCGCCGATCGACAGCAGGCCGATCAGCTTGCCGTTCTCCACCACCGGCAAGTGACGCAGGCGTTTGTCGGACATGATGCCAAGGCAAGTGTCGACGGTCTGGTGAGTGTCCACCGTGATCACGTTCGCCACCATGATGTCGCGCACCGGCGTACCCACCGATGAGCGCCCGTGCAGCACCAGTTTGCGCGCGTAATCGCGCTCGCTGATGATGCCCACCACGTTGTCGTCTTCCACCACGAGCAAGGCGCCGACGTTTTTTTCGGCCATTTTCATCAGCGCTTCGAGCACCATGTGATCGGGCTTGATCTGGTGCACTTCCTGATTTTTTGGATCTTTGAGCTTGAGCAGTTGGGCGACGGTTTTCATGGCGGTTACTCAGGTGTTGTCGTTGTTCTCCAAGCATCGTAGACGCAGGCGCGCAGGGCAAGGCCGCAAAACGGCAGATAACACGCAAAAAACGTCATTTGACCGGATTTTTCATGGCGTGGCCGGTGTCACCGGTTGCGGCAATGCCGCGTAGAATGCCCGTCTGAATCAATTCCCGAGGTTGCAGTGGTGGATTTACAGCAGGGCTTCGTCCTGACCCGGCATTGGCGCGACACCCCGGCCGGCACCGAAGTCGAGTTCTGGCTGGCGACCGACGCCGGGCCGCGCCGTGTGCGATTGCCGCATCAGCCGTCGGTGGCGTTCATCCCGGCGGCGCAGCGCGAGCAGGCCGAGCGGGTGCTGGCGGACGAAAAGAACGTCGAACTGCGCCCCCTGGCCTTGCTGGATTTCGAGCATCGCCCGGTGCTCGGGCTGTATTGCCAGCAGCATGGTCAGTTGATGCGTCTGGAAACCGCGCTCAACCGTCACAGTGTCGACGTCTTCGAAGCCGACGTGCGACCGCCCGAGCGTTACCTGATGGAGCGGTTCATCACCGCGCCCGTCTGGTTCAGCGGCACGCACGCTGCCGATGGCGTGCTGCTCGACGCCCACCTCAAGCCGGCGCCCGACTATCGTCCGCAACTGCGGCTGGTCTCGCTGGACATCGAAACCACTGAGCAGGGCGAGTTGTATTCCATCGCGCTGGAAGGTTGCGGCGAACGCCAGGTGTACATGCTCGGCGCACCGAATGGCGATGCCAGCATCGTCGATTTCGACCTCGAGTACTGCGAGTCGCGCACCCTGATCCTGAAGAAGCTCAACGACTGGTTCGCCCAACACGACCCCGACGCGATCATCGGCTGGAACCTTGTGCAGTTCGATTTGCGCATCCTTCACGAACACGCCCGGCGCCTCGGCGTGCCGCTCAAGCTCGGGCGCGGCGGCGAGCAAATGCAGTGGCGCGAACACGGCAGCCGCAATCACTACTTCGCGGCAGCGGCAGGAAGGCTGATCATCGACGGCATCGAATCCCTGCGTTCGGCGACCTGGAACTTCCCGTCGTTCAGTCTGGAAAACGTCGCCCAGACCCTGCTCGGCGAAGGCAAATCGATCGACAACCCGTACCAGCGCATGGACGAGATCAACCGCATGTTCGCCGAGGACAAACCGGCGCTGGCCAAGTACAACCTCAGGGACTGCGAGCTGGTCACACGGATCTTCGCCAGGACTGAGTTACTCAAATTCTTGCTCGAGCGCGCCAGCGTCACCGGCCTGCCGGCGGATCGCAGCGGCGGCTCGGTGGCGGCGTTCACCCATTTGTACATGCCGTTGATGCATCGCCAGGGCTTTGTGGCGCCGAACCTTGGCACCCATCCTCCGCAGGCCAGCCCCGGCGGGTTTGTCATGGACTCGCAACCGGGGCTGTACGAATCGGTGCTGGTGCTCGACTACAAGAGCCTTTACCCGTCGATCATTCGTACCTTTCTGATTGACCCGGTGGGGTTGATCGAAGGCTTGCAGCATCCGGATGACAGCGACTCGGTGCCGGGCTTTCGCGGCGCTCGTTTCTCCCGCACCCGGCATTGCCTGCCGTCCATCGTCGCCCGGGTCGCCGAGGGGCGCGAGACCGCCAAGCGCGAACACAACGCGCCGTTGTCCCAAGCACTGAAGATCATCATGAACGCCTTCTACGGCGTGCTCGGTTCAAGCGGTTGCCGGTTTTTCGATACGCGGCTGGCGTCATCGATCACCCTGCGCGGCCACGAAATCATGTTGCGCACCCGGCAGTTGATCGAGGCTCAGGGCCACGCGGTGATCTATGGCGATACCGATTCGACCTTCGTCTGGCTGCGTCGCCCCCACGGTCAGGAAGAAGCGGCGACCATCGGCCGAGCGCTGGTGCAGCACGTCAACGATTGGTGGCGCGAGCATGTGCGTGACCAGTACGGGCTGGAAAGCGCCCTCGAACTGCAGTTCGAAACCCACTACAAACGCTTCCTGATGCCGACCATCCGTGGCGCCGAAGAGGGCAGCAAAAAGCGCTACGCCGGTCTGGTGACCCGTGCCGACGGCAGCGAAGAAATGGTCTACAAAGGCCTGGAAACCGTGCGCACCGACTGGTCGCTGCTGGCCCGGCAATTCCAGCAGGAACTGTACGAGCGGATCTTTCAGCGCAAGCCGTATCAGGATTACGTGCGCGAGTACGTGCGCAAGACCCTGGCCGGCGAGTTCGACGAGCGACTGGTCTACCGCAAGCGTCTGCGCCGCACCCTCGACGATTACGAACGCAACGTGCCGCCCCACGTGCGCGCCGCACGGCTGGCGGACGATTACAACGCGCAGCACGGTCGCCCGCGGCAATACCAGAACGGCGGCTGGATCAGCTACGTCATTACCCTGGCCGGGCCCGAGCCACTGGAAGTGCGCCGCGCGGCCATCGACTACGACCACTACATCACCCGCCAGCTGCAACCGGTGGCGGATGCGATCCTGCCGTTTGTCGACGACGATTTCTCAACCCTGATCGGGGGGCAACTGGGCCTGTTTTGAGTCCAGCAGCTGCAGGGTCCATTCGTCCAGAATGCCGTGAAAGTAACGCTCCAGCGCTTGATGCCAGAGGCTGTCGTCGTCAGCGAACTGGGCGAACAGGGTCATCGACGAGTGGAATTTCAGGTCGTCCGGATGGCCGAAAATCTCGGCAATCGAACGCTGCCGCACATTCAGCACCAGTTGTGTGCAGGTCCGCAGGCGGGCGCCGAGCAGCGGGTGGTCGAGGTAGGCGCGGGTTTCCGGTGCCGAATTGATCGCGAACCGCCGCGACATCTCGCTGCCGCCGAGCCCGGCGAACTGCGGGAACACGAACCACATCCAGTGGCTGCGCTTGCGGCCTTCGCCGAGTTCGTGCTGGACCCGATCAAACACCGGGTCCTGGGCAAGCACGAAGCGTTGCAGGTTGAATGGATCGTCCTGATCAGTGCTTCTCATGGCGAAGCCCCCTGTCAGTCGGCGGTGGCTCAGACCATGGCCAGCCGCTGCTTGCGTTGTGGCGCGTGAAACACCTGGTCCAGCGCCGCCAGATCCCCGGCTTCGAGTTGCAGCTGCGCCGCTTGTGCATTGAGCTGCACATGTTCCGGGCGCACGGCCTTGGGAATCGCAATCAGCCCATCCTGACGCAGAATCCACGCCAGCGAAACCTGTGCCGGGGTCACGCCGTGACGAGCGGCAATCTGTTTCAACACCGGCTCGGCCAGCATCGCGCCGCCCTGGCCGATCGGGCAGTACGCCATCAGCGGCATGCGCTGTTGCTGGCACCACGGCAAAAGATCGAATTCGATGCCGCGTTCTTCCAGGTTGTACAGCACCTGATTGGTCGCGCAGGCCGGGGCCGACAGTTCTTCGAGATCGTCGACATCAAAGTTTGACACGCCCCAGCGGCCGATCTTGCCGTCCTCGCGCAGGCGCTCGAAGGCCTCGACGGTTTCTTCCAGCGGATACTGGCCGCGCCAATGCAGCAGATAGAGATCGATGTAGTCCGTATCGAGCCGGCGCAGGCTGCGCTCGCAAGCCTGGGGAATGCCTTTGCGGCTGGCGTTGTGCGGGTAGACCTTGCTCACCAGGAACACTTGATCGCGCAGACCGGCAATGGCTTCGCCGACCACGGTTTCGGCACCGCCTTCACCGTACATTTCCGCGGTGTCAATCAGGGTCATGCCCAGTTCGATGCCGCTGCGCAGGGCCGCGACTTCACGCTTGTGCGCCGAACGGTCTTCGCCCATGCGCCAGGTGCCCTGGCCAATCACCGGCACCTGCACGCCAGCCAGTTCGAGGGTACGCATGCAAACCTCCTTTCTGAAACGGTCGATACCTTTAAGTGGGCAGCAGGATAGCCCACGGGTTCCGTCCGCTTCCAGAAAGGAGGGTGAGGGCAGCTACTTGGCGGAGAACTTCAACACCACGCTCTGGGTGTAGGTCTGGCCCGGATCCAGGCGGGTGCTCGGGAAGTTGGGCTGGTTCGGCGAATCCGGGTAGTGCTGGGTCTCCAGGGTGAACGCGCCCCAGTGCGGATAGACCTTGCCACCCTTGCCCTTGACCGTGCCGTCGAGGAAGTTGCTGGTGTAGAACTGCACGCCCGGTTCGTTGGTGAACAGCTGCAAGTGGCGACCGGATTGCGGGTCGCTGACTTCGGCGGCGAGTTTGCTGACGTCACCCTGGGTGTCCAGCGCCCAGTTGAAATCGAAGCCACCGTGTTTCGGTTCGGCGAATTTCAATTGCGGGTGATCGGCCTTGATGTGCTGGCCGATGGCGGTGGGTTTGGTGAAGTCCATCGGTGTGCCGGCCACAGGGGCCAGTTCGCCGGTCGGGATCAGCTTGGCGGTGACCGGGGTGTAATGGCTGGCGTGCAGGGTGGCGACTTGCTTGAGGATGTCGCCATTGCCGGCGCCGGCGAGGTTGAAGTAGCTGTGGTTGGTCAGGTTGAGCACAGTGGGTTTGTCGGTGCTGGCCTTGTAGTCGATGCGCAGCTCGTTGCTGTCGGTGAGGCGGTAGGTCACTTCGGTGGTGAGATTGCCGGGGAAACCCATTTCGCCATCTGCCGACAGATAGGTCAGGGTCACGCCGACCGAATCCTTGTCCTTGGTTTCCTTCGCTTTCCAGACCTTTTTGTCGAAGCCCTGCGTTCCGCCGTGCAGGGCGTTGGTCTTGTCGTTCTGCGGCACTTGATAGCGTTTGCCGTCGAGTTCGAAGGCGCCATCGGCCAGACGATTGCCGAAGCGACCGATGGTTGCGCCGAAGTACGCGGTGCCTTTCTGGTAGCCCTGCACATCGTCGAAGCCGAGGACGATGTCGTCGAGCTGGCCGTGTTTGTCCGGCACTTGCAGCGCCTGCAAGGTCGCGCCATAGGTGATGACCGTGGCCTGCATGCCGTGGCTGTTGCGCAGGATGTATTGCTCGACGGGCGTGCCGTCATTGGTTTTGCCGAAGGCTTTGTGTTCGCTGGACAGGCCGGCGGCCTGGGCGGAGAGGGTGGCGATCATCAGGGACAGTCCGAGGCCGCAGAGTGAGTGTCGGGATTGAAGCATGGGTTGACCTTCCTTTTTGTTGTTGTTTTGAAAATCGTTAAATAGTCATGCTAATTAGTGGATGAATGGGAATTTATAGCGGAAGTAGCGATTAATGCAAAAATAAAGTCGGACTAAATTGAATGAGCCAACAGCGCCGAAGGTCGGGAATCCGCGCCGGCACTGCACTTTTTCGAAATCCCCGGCTCTATCCATGGCCAGGGTGCGGTGACTTCCGCTGCACAGGAACGTGTCCGTCAAAGCATTCATGCCGAGAGTTTTGCACCCCATCGCTGCATACATTCACCGCCCGTGCCTGCTGCTGGCCTGTCTGTCGACGCTGTTGCTCGGCGGTTGCAGCCATCAGGAGGGCAACAACTTCATCACCCAGATGCGCGAGGGCAGGCCTCAGGAGTTTCTCCAGACCAGCGTCGACCGTATGGCCACGCTGGCGATGCGCGACAACCTCGACAGCCTCTATCGCTTGATGGGCAAGTTGTACCTGCGCAACCCGGACGAGTTGCGCAAATCCGGCTTTCTCGACATTCGCACGGCGGTCAAACAGGTGCGGCTGGCCATCGAGCAGCAGCAACCTTTGCCGACCCTCGGCGGCAAAAAGGATCTGGCAGCGCTGAGCTATGCCATGAGCCCTGAATTTCTCGGTGACCGGGTTGGTGCGTTCATCTACGCGATCGGCAGCATGCTGGTCACCGCCCACGGCAACCGCACCGAGTTCTACATGACCGATGCGATCAATCCGACCTTCGTCAACAACGCTGCGCGCAACATCGAGAAAGCCACGTGGATCCTCGCCCAGCGGCAGAACAAGGAAGGCCAGCCGCTGCTGTTTTCCAACGAGATTTCCGAAGAGGGCAGCAACCTGAGCTTCGCCACGGAGTTCGGCAAAGTCGTGGCGCGCCTGGATCTGCTGACCCAGATGCTCGATGAGCGCTACCGGCGCATCGGGCTGAATTACGCGCAGAGCCTGCTGTTCTTGAATTTTTTGCCGGTGCAGTGAAATGGCATAACGATAGATCGGATCGATATAGGTGGTTATAAGAAAAATCGCTATGCTGCGGGCCAGATTTTTCCTGTCGTCTTCTGGATGTCTTCATGGAATTGGCAAATTTCGGCCTGGTGATTGCCGGGTTGGTGGTGGGGTTCATCGTCGGCATGACCGGTGTCGGCGGCGGTTCGCTGATGACACCGATCCTGCTGTGGTTCGGCATCAATCCGGCCACGGCAGTGGGCACGGATCTGCTGTACGCGGCCATCACCAAATCCAGCGGCGTGCTGGTGCACAGGAAAAACAAGAACATCGACTGGGCCATCACCGGCTGGTTGACCCTGGGCAGTGTCCCGGCGGTGGCGATGACCTTGTGGTTCCTCAGCACCCTGCACACCGCGCCGGACGCGATGAACGCAATCATCAAGCAAGCGCTGGGCTTCGTGCTGTTCGCCACGGCGCTGGCGATTCTGTTCAAGAAACGCCTGCTGGAGTTCGCCCACAAACGCGCCGGCGGCAACTACAACCCCAGCGGTATGCGCCTGAATGTCATGACCGTGATCACCGGTCTGGTCCTCGGCACCATGGTCGCCCTGACGTCCATCGGCGCCGGCGCCCTCGGCACCGTCGCGTTGTTCATCCTCTATCCACTGCTGCCGACCCGTCGTCTGGTCGGCACCGAAATCGCCCACGCCGTACCGCTGACCCTGGTCGCCGGCCTCGGCCACGCGAGCATGGGCAACATGGACTGGGGCGTGCTGGGCTTTCTGCTGGTCGGCTCGCTGCCCGGCATCTGGCTCGGCAGCCACCTGACCGGCCGCGTCTCCGATGAACTGCTGCGCCCGTGCCTGGCAACGATGCTGGTGTTGATCGGTTACAAGCTGGCGTTCTGATCGGCGAGCATCCATGAGCGAAATCACATTCCATTGCAATGGGCGTCTCGCCATCACGGTCGAGCCCCGGGAAATACGCATGAGCCACTGGCTATACGCGCCTCTAGTGGTTGATCAGCAGCGCCAACAGACGCTGCTGGACTTGAGTGGCAGCCAGTGGGAGCTGATTTCCACTACCCATGAAACCGCTGGCGGTATTGATCTCCTGCTGCGCAAATATCCGGGCGACACGCCAACTGTGACCTTGAGCGTCAGCTTTGATGACGGAATGCTTCGGCTTGATGGCCGAAGCGTCGAGCTCTCCGGGCTGGAAGCGGCGCTGGACTTGGCGCGCAGCCAAGCGATCACTGGCTGATAGAGCGTTTCATCACCGTCACCGGCAAGCCGTCATATTCCATTTCTTCGACCACCTCCCAACCCAGTCGCGCATACAGCGACTGCGCCGCATCGGTGTACAGGTACAACTGTGGCAAGCCCAGTGCGGCGGCTTCCTCAACGATGCGGTTGACCAGTTGCGAGGCGACTCCGCGGCCACGCTGTTCGGCCTTCACGTAGACCCCGGCCAGCCACGGCGTCAGATGCGGGCGCGTGTCCATGTCGCTGTCGATCAGCAGTGCACCGCCGAGCAGTTTTCCGTCTTCGATCGCCACCACCACGCTGGGTATCGCACCTTTACCGCAGGCGGCGCGCATGCGTTCAGTGCGGCTGGCGAGGGTGTCTTCGGGTTTGTACTGGCCCCATTCCTTGAAGTTGAGTTCGGCCAGTTCCTCGATCAGATGCGGGTGATGGCAGAGGTAGTCGATGTGCATACGCGTTGAACTCCATTTCACAGTTGGAGCTGCCACCCTAATGCGGTCATAAGAGATCATCAAATGCGCGACACGATCGCGCCCAGCCGGTTGCGCAAAACCGGTGCTGACCTAAGCTTTGGGCAAGGCGAAACACTTTTGCCGGGCAGCCTCCGGAACAATCGCCGCGATGCGCAATCATTAGAGCGTGGATATCAAAAGGAGATGCGCATGCTCATCAGGTCACTGACCCTGACACTCTTGCTGGCGATCGCCGGCCCCCTGTTCGCCGCCGACGGCGATTCCCCTCTGGACGTCGACAAGGGCATTAACCGCCCATTGATCGTGATCGCTTCCAGTACGGTCGATTCTTATTGGGTCAGCCTGAAAAAAGCGCTGGACGACCCGGCCAACAAGCAAGGCATCGCCGACCGCAAGATCAAGGTCTACACCATCCTCAGCATGAGCGGTCAGGTCGATGGCAAAAGCCTCGAGCAGCAGCAAACCATGGCGCTGCTGCGCTCGCTGAAGCTGGGCGCCGGGGCGTATCCGAAGGTCTTTCTGGTGGGCAAGGATGGAGAGACCAAACTGACGGCTTCGGGGGATGAAGCGGCGACGGTCGACTTGAAGAAGATCTTCGACACCATCGATGCAATGCCTGCCGCCGAGAAAGAAGCCACCTCCACCGTCGTTACTGCCCCGGCCGCTGCAGAACCTGCGCCGGCCAAGGGGGCGAAAGGGACTAAGCCGACCAAGCCGGCCAAGCCGCCGGAAATGCCGGATGATTGATTGCGGCTGGCTCTGAATAAAAATGGCGAACGTTTTAAACGTTCGCCATTTTTTTGTCCGCCGGAATGATTGCGATACTTGAATATCAGGGCAGGAGCTGACGGATGACATTGACCAGAACCGGAGAAAAAGCCGCAAGTTGGCCATTCTTGGGAGTCAGCATGTCATCTAGGAGAATGCCCAGAAGCTCTTCATCTTCAAGGTCATCGGGTTGCATGCCTCCAGTAAAGATCAGCTGATCGACCAGCTGTTTCCGCGCCCCTATGAGTCCGCGATTGCTTTCTTCGGTATGGCCCAGATTCAAGATTTCCAGAGCTGAATTTGCGCGTTCGGTTTTGCCGGTCACTCTACCGGATAGGTAAAACTTCAATTCCGACTCGCACTCCTCCATCAAGGGCGTCAGATCTAGTGGGCGCGTGCCTCGATGATGTCCACATTGGTTCTGGCGCTGGCAGCTGGCAACGATGTTGGTGAACTCCAATGTGCGATTGGGGGCTTTATCCTGGGCTTCAACGTGCTCGTTATGTGAGTTGTCGCCTGCAATGGTCTGGCAGCAATAGGCGCAAAGGCTGAACTGTTCCGCTATACAGGCCGTACGCACACTCACGCGTTCTTCGCTGGGCAGGTCCCGGTAACGTAATGTTGTGTTGGCGCGTTTCCATCTGATGAGTTGTTCTGGCTCGGCTCCCTTGGTGATCTTACGCACGACGCAGCTCCAGCTTGCGCAGCAACAGCGCGGCTTTCGCCAGTTCGATATGACCGTCTGGAAGTTCTTCTGCCAGTTCGGCGAATAGTTTCTGTGCGGTTTCCAGATCACCGTCCTGCAAGCGTTCGAGCAGCGCGTTCAAGCGTTTTTGCACTTCGCTGTTACGGATGTCGGTGTCCATGACTTCCAGCAGGACCTGATTGGCATCGAGGCCATACAGGCCGTTGTGTTCGTGGAGTTCACCGTCATTGAGCACGTAAACCAGCACGTCCTTGGCGTCACTGATGACCAGTGGCGAGTGGGTGGTCAGTACGAACTGGCAGTTGGGGAAGGTTTCGCTCAGTTGGCGGATCAGGCTGCGTTGCCATTTCGGGTGCAGGTGCAGATCCACTTCGTCGATCAGCACAATGCCGTCACCGTGGAGTGGGTTGTCCAGCGACTGATTCATCATCGCCAAACGGCGGGCGATATCACCGACCAGCGCCATCATCGACTTCTCGCCTTGCGATAGCTGGGCAACGTTGAGAGTGACGCCGTCCTTGTCGATGGCCATGTGCAGGTGCGGTTTGCGTTGCACGCGCAGGTTGGTGAAGCCGGGCATGAACGCGGCGATGGCGGAGCGCACGGCAGTCAGTTGGCGGTCGCGGGAGGAGGCTTTCAGTTTGGACAGGGTTTTCCAAACGTCGCTGTCAGTACCGAACTTTTTGGAGATTTCCAACAATGCGCTTGTGGATACTCCAGTTTCGTTTTCACTATCTTCACGTTCACGAAACCATTCGAAAAAGCGACGGAAGTCGACGCCTCGATTCAAAGAGTTGTCGTACCCATCCAACTGATCAAAGGTGTGTTTGGTTTTTATTTTAAGCGGTATTTCCAAAACCGAACGCTCGACGGGGTAGTAAGCGATCAGTGGAAGAGACGCCTTATCATCGGCAGTCAGTTGATTGCGATAGTGGTCTGCCAAGCGAGTTGCATCCGCTAACGTGCTGTGCATGGAGTGTTTTCTACCCTGCCTCCCGCGGCCAATACCCCAAACAAAAAGGCTATTGTCACCATCGGAGTCCGGAGGGAGGGGCGTTGTAGAAGATTCGTCAATTACAGAGACCAACACTAATGCTGCGTTAGCTCCATTCTGAATGTCTTCCTCAGCCAGATGATTGCCATTGCCTTTCTCGTTACGAACTCTTGCGACCAGCCAACTCAGCGAGTTTGCTAAGGATTTAAGAAGAGTGGTCTTGCCGGCGCCATTGTTCCCAACCAGTACGGTTACTTTAGAAGGGTGTTCGTAGGTAGGCGCCAATCGAACGTTCACATCGGCGAACCGACCGACATTCGTGAGCCTCAATCTGTAGATTTCCATTACAACGCCCTTCGAGGGTCAGTCGGTTTAAAAGCTTTGGCACGCATTATGTCATCCCCGGCCACGGATTGATTCGATGGAGTGTAGATACTCCACTTCACCCGGTCACCCATGAAAATAGTTGCCGCATATTCCCACCAGAATGAGCTGCGCAACACCCTTCAAATCCATCGGATTTTTCCTGCAACGCGCGGCGGCACTGAGGAACTGGTGCTCCGAGAGCCGTGCCGATAACCTTTCCGAGCCGCTGCAAAATCAGCGGTCGGATGTGGAAGTCCGGTGAATCCTGAAAGCGCATGTGCGCCTGTAAACACTTGTTGGCGCCTTTTATGCCAACATTGTTTGCTTATGGCAGCTATGCGCAGGAGCACTCTCGAGTGCACCGGGTTTTTCTCGGGGTCCCGGACTTCCACACCTGCGCAAAGCTGCCACCCTCTCGTGGAAGGGAGCTCGGCAGTTTTTCTCTAACTGCACGAGATCTTCACGCATGAAAAAATTTGATTCGAACGCAGCCGAAACTCCCGCGAACCCAGATTCCCCCGAACACATCGCCAACCCCAAACCCCGCTACATCCCCATTACCGGCATCGACTGCCAGATTCCCTGCCTCCTGATCGACCGCGAAGCCCCGGTAGACGTACTCCACGGCACCGCCGCCTACCGCTTGCGCAGCGTGACGCAGTTGTTGGAAACACTTTCATTGAGCGACGGCATCGGTCACGACGCCTTGCTGCTGCAGGACTTCGCCCGGGTGCTGGCAATCCCTCTGCGCGACAGCTGCGATCTGATGGATGTACTGGGCTGGAAGCTACAGGCGTAGTTTTCAAACCCTCAAATAAAAACGGGCGACCTTCTCAGGTCGCCCATTTTTATGGCGTGATTACCGGGTCAACTCCCCCAGAATCCTGTGCGCAATCTTCACCCGCTCTCCATTCGGATAATTGCGGTTCGCCAGAATCACGATCCCGACTTTCTTCGATGGCACGAACGCGACGTAGGCGCCGTAGCCAGCGGTGGAGCCGGTCTTGTTCAACAGCACGTTCGCCGGTTCTGGCTGCGGCGGATTCAGCCATTTGACCTTGTGCGGTTCCATGGCCATTGGCGTCGAGTTGCCGTCCAGCAGGCGATCGAGGCTGATCGGGTAGGTGTAGCGTTCCCAGCCAAGGCCCTGGGTCATGTCGCCGACGGTGTAGTAACCGGTGTGGGTGAGGGCGAAGGCTTTTTGCAGCGGTGTTTCGAGTTTCGCGCTGTCGAGGTTGGCCTGGACGTATTGCAGCAGGTCGGCGGCGCTGGTCTTCACGCCGTAGGCTTCGGAATCCAGTGCGCCGGGGCTGACTCGAACCGGTTTGTTGTTCTTGTCATAGCCTTGGGCGTAGAGCTTTTGTTCAGACGCCGGCACTGACAGGAAGGTGTGCTTGAGTCCGAGTTTCGGCAGCAGGGTTTCAGTCATGACCTGATTGAACGGCTGGCCGAGGCTTTTTGCTGCCAGATAACCGAACAGGCCGATGCTCGGGTTGGAGTACAGGCGCTGGCTGCCGGCCGCAAAGGTCGGTTTCCACTGTTGGTAATAGCCGAGCATTTTGTCGGCAGAATCTGCGGCATCCGGGAATTGCAGCGGCAGGCCGCCCGCGCTGTAGGTGCCCAGTTGCAGCAGGCTGATGTGGTCGAAAGCGCTGCCTTTCAGTTCGGGCCAGTGCTGACTGGCCTTGTCGGAGAATTCCAGTTTGCCGCTGGCCTGGGCGTAGGCGGCGAGGGTGGCGGTGAAGGTTTTACTCACCGAGCCGACTTCGAACAAGGTGTTCTCATCCACCGTTTGGCCGGTGCTTTTGTCGGCGACACCGTAGTTAAAGTAATGTGCCTTGCCATCGACGGTCACGGCCACGGCCAGGCCCGCGATGTCCTGTTGCTGCATGACCGGGGTCACGGTGGACTTGACCAGGGCCTGCAACTGATCGCTGGTTGGCGGGGCAGCGAGGCAGGTGGCGGCGCTGAAGAAAAGTCCGAAAGCGCTGTAAGACTTGAGTTTGTTCAGGTTGATCGAAGGCATGCTTGAACCACTCTCCATGAGTGTTGATGGTGATATCCCGCTACACTGCGAGCGTTTTCCGTCGGGCTGGCTGATCGGCGCCGCCAAATCTAGGCACTCCGTAGGCTTTCGACAAACGATGAAAACTCGGACGAGCCATTAGAAAATTTTGGGACATGGCATGATTCGACCTCAATTGCCTTTGAATGCATTGCGCGCCTTTGAAGCTTCTGCGCGCCACCTGAGCTTCACCCGTGCGGCCGTGGAGTTGTGCGTGACCCAGGCGGCCGTCAGCCATCAGGTCAAAAGCCTGGAGGCGCAACTCGGCGTGATTCTGTTCAAGCGCTTGCCCCGTGGGCTGATGCTGACCGGCGAGGGCGAAACCCTGCTGCCGGTGCTGACCACGTCGTTCGATCATATCGCGCAGATGCTCGAGCGTCTGGCGGGCGGGCAGTATCGGGAAATGCTCACGGTCGGCGCGGTGGGCACCTTCGCCGTGGGCTGGTTGTTGCCGAGGCTGGCGGACTTTCAGGCGAAACATCCGCTCATAGATTTGCGGCTGTCGACCAACAACAATCGGGTGGACGTCGCTGCCGAAGGGCTGGATTACGCGATCCGGTTTGGCGCCGGGGCGTGGCACGGCATTGAAGCGACCCGTTTGCTGGAGGCGCCGCTGTCGGTGCTCTGCGTGCCGGAAATCGCCCGGCAACTGCACACGCCCGGAGATCTTCTGCAGCAGCGTTTGCTGCGTTCCTATCGCACCGATGAGTGGCCGGAGTGGTTTCATGCGGCCGGTCTGGCGACCCATGCCGCGCCGCCCCAGAGCATCGTGTTCGACTCGTCGCTGGCGATGATGGAAGCGGCGTTGCAGGGCGGCGGTGTGGCACTGGCGCCGCCGTTGATGTTTGCCCGGCAACTGGCGGCGGACCTGATTCGTCAACCCTTTGCCATCGAAATCACCACCGGCAGCTATTGGCTGACGCGCTTGCAGTCACGGCCCGAGACGTCGGCGATGACTGCATTCAAGCATTGGTTGCTGGAGGCTGCGCAGGCTTAGCGCACCAGGCACGGCTTCTTGTTATCGAACGTCCATCCCGGAATCAGAAACTGCATCGCCACGCTGTCATCCCGCGCACCGAGTCCCATGCCTTTGTAGAGTTCGTGGGCCTTGGCCACCTGATCCATGTCCAGTTCCACGCCCAGCCCCGGTTTCTTCGGCACCTGCACGCAGCCGTCGACGATTTGCAGCGGCGCCCTGGTCAGGCGCTGGCCGTCCTGCCAGATCCAGTGGGTGTCGATGGCGGTGATGTCGCCCGGCGCGGCGGCGGCGACGTGGGTGAACATCGCCAGGGAAATGTCGAAGTGGTTGTTGGAGTGCGAGCCCCAGGTCAGACCCCATTCGTGGCACATCTGCGCCACGCGCACCGAACCCTGCATGGTCCAGAAATGCGGGTCGGCCAGCGGAATGTCCACCGACTGCAACTGGATCGCATGGCCCATCTCACGCCAATCGGTGGCAATCATGTTGGTGGCGGTTTTCAGGCCGGTGGCACGGCGGAACTCAGCCATTACCTCACGGCCCGAATAGCCGTTTTCCGCACCGCACGGGTCCTCGGCGTAGGCCAGCACATGATGCTGGTCGCGGCACAGACGGATTGCTTCTTTCAATGACCATGCGCCGTTCGGATCAAGCGTGATGCGAGCGTCGGGGAAGCGTTCGGCCAGTGCGGTCACCGCTTCGATTTCGGCATCGCCGCTGAGTACGCCGCCCTTGAGCTTGAAGTCCTTGAAGCCATAGCGCGCATGGGCGGCTTCGGCCAGACGCACCACGGCCTCGGCGGTCATGGCCTTTTCGTGACGCACGCGGAACCAGTCGTTGTCGGCCTCCGGTTCGCTGCGGTAGGCGAGGTCGGTGTCCCGGCGATCGCCTACGTAGAACAGATAACCGAGCATTTTCACTTCGTCGCGCTGCTGGCCTTCGCCGAGCAATGCCGCCACCGGCACGTCGAGGTGCTGGCCGAGCAGGTCGAGCAGGGCGGCTTCCAGTCCGGTGACCGCGTGAATGGTGATGCGCAGGTCGAAGGTCTGCAGGCCACGGCCGCCGGCATCGCGGTCGGCGAAGGTCTGGCGAACCTGATTGAGGATCTTCTGGTAGGTGCCGATCGGACTGCCGACCACCAGGCTGCGAGCGTCTTCGAGGGTCTGGCGGATGCGTTCGCCACCGGGTACTTCACCGACACCGGTATGGCCGGCGTTGTCCTTGAGAATGACGAGGTTGCGGGTGAAAAACGGCCCGTGGGCGCCGCTCAGGTTGAGCAGCATGCCGTCGTGGCCGGCCACCGGGATGACTTGCATGTCGGTGATGATCGGGGCTTTGGCGATGTCGTGTGCGGTCATTTATGGTTGTCCTTTCAAGCGTGTTTCGGCGCGGCATCGGCCACGGCGACGTCAGGGGCGGATTTGGGTGTCATGCGGGCGGCGAACACGATGATCGCGGCGATGATCGAGGTCGCGGCCAGGCCATAGAGGCCGCCCTGGATCGAACCGGTGTGTTGTTCCAGCAGGCCGAAGGTGGTGGGGGCGACGAAGCCGCCGAGGTTGCCCACCGAGTTGATCAGCGCGATCACGGCAGCGGCGATCCGTGCGTCGAGATAGGCCTGCGGGATCGGCCAGAACAGCGACGAGGCGGATTTGAAACCCAGTGCGGCAAAGCAGATCGCGACGAAGGCAAAAATCGGCCCGCCGGTGGTGGACATAAACATCCCCGCGGCGGCGATCAGCAATGCAGTAGCCACCCAAGCCTGCTGGTGTTTCCACTTCGCCGAGAACGAGGCGAACGCATACATGCCGATGATCGACAGCAACCACGGAATCGAATTGAACAGGCCGACCTGGAAGTCGCTCATCTCGCCCATCTTCTTGATGATGCTCGGCAGCCAGAACGTTGCGGCGTAGATGGTCAATTGAATGAAGAAGTAAATCAGGCAGAACAGGATGATCTGACGATCCTTGAGCAGTTTGCCCAGCGACGGCCGGATCGGGGTCGCCGCTTCGCGGGCCTTCTGTTCATCGTCGATGGCCTTGACCAGTGCGTCCTGCTCGGCGCGGGTCAGCCACTTGGCGTCGTGGGGTTTGGCGTCGAGCCAGAACCAGACGAATACACACAGGCAAACCGAGAACATGCCTTCAATGAAGTACATCCACTGCCAGCCGTGCAGGCCCAGGCCTTCGATCTGCAGCAACAGGCCGGACAACGGGCCGGAAATCAGCGAGGCCACGGCCGAGCCGCTGAGGAAGATCGCAATCGCCTTGCCGCGCTCGGCCCCCGGCAACCAGCGAGTGAAGTAGTAGATCACCCCGGGAAAGAATCCGGCCTCGGCCACACCGAGCAGAAAACGCAGGATGTAGAAGTGGGTTTCGTTCTGGATGAACGCCATGCCGGCGGCGACCAGGCCCCAGGTGAGCATGATGCGGGTCAGCCAGATTCGCGCGCCGACCTTTTGCAACAGCATGTTGGAGGGGACTTCGAACAGCGCGTAACCGATGAAGAACAGCCCGGCACCAAAACCGTAGGCCGCGGCACCGATGCCGAGGTCGTGTTCCATGTGGGTGCGGACGAAGCCGATGTTCACCCGGTCAATGTAATTGACGATGAACATGATGACGAACAGCGGCAGGACGTGGCGTTTGACTTTGGCAATGGCAGAGGACAGCGCGGAGTCGGCGCCCTCGTTCATCCCGGCAATGGATGATTTCACTTGGTTTTTCTCCCACTCGTTATTTTTATGCGGGGTGTGATGGGTGTTGCGTTGTTGATAGACATCATACAACTAGATTTTTTTATCCTACAAGGGGGAGTGCTCAATCAAATTTGTCTACGGGGAGCGGTTTTTATGCTTTTTCAGATTTTAGGTGCTGTTTTTGTTGGATTTGGTAAGGGTTTCTTCAGATATGGCAGAGCATTCTATGCCAGGGGTCGCGGGTCAATTGCTCGGCGCAGTGAGAGGTTTTCTCGCTAAAATCGAGTGTTGTCATACAAGTTGAGCCCTTGAATTCATAGGAGCTCATACAAGTCATCGCCGCCAGTGCTACGATCGATTCACCCCCGATCACCGGAATCGACCATGCAAGAAGACCTCGACGCTCCCGCCCGTAAACGCGCGCACAACCTGGCCCATGACCTGGTGGAAAAACTGACCCAGAGCATCCTGCTTGGTCAGATGCTGCCCGGTGACAAGCTGCCGTCGGAAAACTCGATCGTTCAGGAACACGGCGTCAGTCGCACCGTGGTACGCGAGGCGATTTCCAAGTTGCAGGCGTCGGGGCTGGTGGAGACGCGGCACGGCATCGGCACCTTCGTGATCGAACGCGCACCGGAGCAGGGCTTGCGACTGAATGTCGACACCGCGCTGGGGGTGCGCAGCATTCTCGAATTGCGCATGGGCCTGGAGACGCAAGCCGCGGCACTGGCCGCGCAGCGCCGCAGCGAACAGCAACTGGTGCAGATGCGTCAGGCGCTGGACGACTATCAGCGTCTACTGGCCAACAACGACAGTTGCGTCGACGCCGACCGGCGCTTCCATCTGCTGATTGCCGAGGCCACCGGCAATGTCTGCTTCACCGAGATCATGCAACACCTGGGCAGTGCGATGATCCCGCGCACCCGGGTCAACGCAGCCGAGCGCGGGGCCGTGGATTTGAGCAAGCTCGGGCAATTGGCGAATCTGGAACATGAGGCGATTTTCAACGCGATCAAACGCCAGGATTCGGAAGCGGCGCGTGCGGCGATGTGGTTGCACCTGAGCAACAGTCGTGACCGGTTTTCGGCTCAGGGATAATCCGGCAGAAATACGGGGGGCTCAATCCTCGCTCACGTCGCGCATCAACAAGCCGAACCGCAAATCCACCGCATCCGGAATCGGCAGATAAACCGTGTGCCCATCCCCGGGCGCCACGTCGATGGCTTCGCCTTTAAGGTTCTGCAGTTCATGCAGATCAAAATGGAAGTTGCCCTTGGGCGTCATCAGTTCCAGATGATCGCCCACGGCAAAGCGGTTCTTCACCTTGACCTCAGCCAGCCGATCCCGGCGCTCACCGGTCAGTTCACCCACGAACTGCTGACGTTCTGACACCGAGCTGCCGTTCTGATAGTTCTGGTATTCGTCATGCACGTGCCGGCGCAGGAAGCCTTCGGTGTAGCCGCGCTGGGCGAGGGATTCCAGATCGGTCATCAGGCTGCGGTCGAATTCGCGACCGGCCACCGCATCGTCGATGGCCCGGCGATAGACCTGAGTGGTGCGCGCGCAATAGAAGTGCGATTTGGTCCGACCTTCGATCTTCAGTGAGTGCACGCCCATGCGGGTCAGGCGCTCGACGTGCTGCACCGCGCGCAGGTCCTTGGCGTTCATGATGTAGGTGCCGTGCTCGTCTTCGAAGGCCGGCATCAGTTCGCCGGGGCGATTGGCTTCTTGCAACAGGAACACCTGATCGGTGGGGGCGCCGAGGCCGAGGGTCGGTTGCGGTTCGAAGGTCTGCACGATTTCGCCGAGCTGATTTTCGGTGGCCTCCTGCGCCGAATATTTCCAGCGGCAGGCGTTGGTGCAGGTGCCCTGATTGGCGTCGCGTTTGTTCATGTAACCCGAGAGCAGGCAGCGGCCGGAGTAGGCCATGCACAGTGCGCCGTGGACGAACACTTCCAGCTCCATGCCGGGCACTTGCTCGCGGATTTCGCCGATTTCTTCCAGCGACAATTCACGGGACAGGATGATCCGGCTCAAGCCCAGTTGTTGCCAGAATTCGACGCTCGCCCAGTTCACCGTGTTGGCCTGCACCGACAGGTGGATCGGCATCTGCGGGAAGTGCCGGCGCACCAGCATGATCAGGCCAGGGTCGGACATGATCAGCGCGTCCGGTGCCATTTCGATCACTGGCGCCAGATCCTTGAGGAAGGTCTTCAGCTTGGCGTTGTGCGGCGCGATGTTGACCACCACGTAGAAGCGCTTGCCCTGGGCCTGGGCTTCACGAATGCCGAGCGCCAGGTTGGCATGATCGAACTCGTTGTTGCGCACCCGCAGGCTGTAGCGTGGCTGGCCGGCATACACCGCATCGGCCCCGTAGGCGAAGGCGTATCGCATGTTTTTCAGGGTGCCGGCGGGGGCGAGCAGTTCGGGGGTGAAGGAGGTCGTCATGGCGGCGTCGGTCGCAAAAGCGCGGCAGGTTAGAGCAGTTGCACCGAGGGTTTATTGATCTGGATCTATGCTCCATGAAGAAACAGGGCACTCGCGCTGACGCTGGCTGACTAAACGGGATGGGCGCGGCTGGCGCCTGACTGACCTGGACCGGACATGAACCAAAAGAGTCTGCAATTCAAATCCCTCACCGTGCTGCTGTTTCTGGTGACGGTCGCCTTCATCTGGATCCTGCTGCCGTTCTATGGTGCGGTGTTCTGGGCGGTAATCCTTGGCATCCTGTTCGCACCGATGCAGCGCCAGTTGCAACTGAAATTCGGCTGGCAACGCAACCTCACATCACTGTGTACGTTGAGCATCTGCCTGGTGATCGCGATCTTGCCGGTGATCGTTCTCAGTGTGCTGCTGGTGCAGGAAGGGGCGACGCTCTACGACAATATCGAAAGCGGCAAGCTCGATATCGGCGCTTATCTGGCGCAGTTCAAGCACAGTCTGCCGCCTTACTTTCAGCACCTGCTCGACCGCTTCGGCATGGGCGAGCTCAATGCCTTGCGCGAGAAGATCGTCAAGGCCGCCATGCAGGGCAGTCAGGTGCTGGCGAGCCAGGCATTCAGTTTCGGCCAGGGCACGTTCGAATTCGTGGTGAGTTTTTTCATCATGCTGTACTTGCTGTTTTTCTTCCTGCGCGACGGCGCCGAGCTGGTGCGCAAGGTGCGCATTGCGATACCGCTGGAAGAGCATCACAAGCGTCGCTTGCAGTTGAAATTCAATCGCGTGGTGCGCGCCACGGTGAAGGGCAATCTGTTGGTGGCGATTACGCAGGGTGCGCTGGGCGGAGCGATTTTCTGGTTCCTCGACATTCCCAGCGCGTTGCTTTGGGCGGTACTGATGGCGTTTCTGTCGTTGCTGCCGGCGGTGGGCGCGGGGATTGTCTGGGTACCGGTCGCCATTTACTTTCTGCTCAGCGGGATGATCTGGCAGGGCGTGGTGCTGGGGTTGTTCGGGGTGTTCGTGATCGGTCTGGTGGATAACCTGCTGCGCCCGATCCTGGTGGGCAAGGACACCCGGATGCCGGATTACATGATCCTGATCTCGACCCTGGGTGGGCTGGCGGTGTTCGGCCTCAACGGCTTTGTGATCGGGCCGCTGATCGCGGCCCTGTTCATGTCGAGTTGGGCGCTGTTCATCGAAAGCAAACCGAAAGTGCAGCTGCCTTAAGCCTTGAACGGGCCGTTGATCAGCTGTTGCGACAGCGCCTGAGCCGCCGGCAAGGACGTGAGCGGGCCGCTGACCGGCTCGCCGTCGCGCACCAGATACCAGCAGGCGAGCAGTCCCAGCTCTCTGAGCGATGCGGGAACGGCGCTGCCGATAACGGACATGATTTGAACCTGAGCCATGAGAAGTACCTCCATCAAACGATGGAGGTACCTTAGGGAATTGGCTGTTTCAGGGACAATCAACGCTTTCGATAGTGGTCATTGATGCCGCTGAGGGCTGGATCAATCGACCACTTGATCGAGCATGTGCACGACCTCGTTTTCGTTGAGAAAACCCTTGCGCACCAGGTTTTCTGCCAGCAGCGAGAGAAACTTCGCTGTGCGGTGGCCTTCCAGGTGCTTGAGTTCGGTCAGGGCGTTATAGACCTTGCTCGAGGTGCATAAACCGACGATGCGGTGCGGATTCTGTGTAGGCATTCAAGTCGTCCTTGTTGTTATCAACCTGTTGTATGCGGACGGATTCAGAGTGCGGTTCCGTCATGACAAATAGATGACCGTTTGTGTCTGGCCCCCAACGGTCGAGTCCATCATGCCGACTTTAGCGGTTCAAACTGTCCCCACAGCGACCTTGGCGAGATTTTTTCAGACCTTGGCCGACGGACGGTTGGCTTTCTTGAAAGCAATAAAAAGCCCCGCGCTATCAGGCGGGGCTTTGTGTACCGCTTACCAGCGCGGGCCACCGTAGTAGTGCGGCCGACCGTAATAACCACGGGGCGGGCCGTAGTACACCGGGGCCGGCCGGACGTAAACCGGTTGCTGCACATAAACCGGGGCCGGCTGGTAGTAGACCGGTGGCGGCGGTTGCTGCACGTAGACCGGTGCCGGTTGAACGTAAACAGGCTGCTGGACGTACACCGGCCGATCCTGATTGATGAGTGCCGAGCCGATGATGGCCGAGCCGACGATCGCGCCAAATACCGCCGGACCCTGCCAGCCACCGCCGTGGGCTTCTGCCTGACCTGTGATCGCGAATGCACCAATCAACAAGGCCACGATGGGGAGTTTACGAATCATGATAATTCCTCGGTTCTTCGACCCGGCGTCCGAGCCTGCAACAGGCACGGGATGGCACGGGGATACTTCTAAGACAGCAACATTTTGAAAAACAGCACGGCCGCCAGGTAAATTTTGTGTAAGGTCTGTACCGGTTTGTTTACCGAGCTTGCGGCATCGACTCTGATGCCCGGAACAGACCGCCTTATGATCGTTCAGAACCCGATGGCCTGGCTAATCCCGTCCATCCGATAGTGCATTCGAAGGAGCCTCCCATGCAGATGAACCCCAACAAAGACACCCAATTGTGCATGTCCCTGTCTGGGCGTCCCGGGAATTTCGGTCTGCGTTTTCATAACCATTTGTATGAACAGCTGGGGCTGAATTTCTACTACAAGGCGTTCAGCAGCCAGGACCTGCCTGGTGCGGTCGGCGGCATCCGCGCGCTGGGGATTCGCGGTTGCGGGGTGTCGATGCCGTTCAAGGAAGCCTGTATCGCACTGGTCGATGAACTGGATGCCTCGGCGGCGGCGATCCAGTCGATCAACACCATCGTCAACACCAACGGTCATCTCAAGGCCTACAACACCGATTACATCGCAATTGCCCAGTTACTGCAGACCCACGCGGTGCCGCAGGACACGACCTTCGCCCTGCGTGGCAGTGGCGGTATGGCAAAAGCCGTGGCCAGTGCCTTGCGCGATGGCGGTTACAAAAACGGTTTGATCGTCGCCCGTAACGAGCGCGCCGGCCGTGCGCTGGCGGATGCACTGGGCTATCGCTGGCAGGCGGAGCTGGGCGACGAGCGCCCGCAGATGCTGGTCAACGTGACGCCGGTCGGCATGGACGGTGGCCCGGAGGCGGGGCAGTTGGCGTTTGAAGTGGATGTGATCAAGTCTGCCGACACGGTGTTTGATGTGGTGGCGATCCCCTCGGAAACGCCGCTGATCGTGCGCGGCCGTGCCGAGGGCAAAAAAGTGATCACCGGGCTGGAAGTGATCGCGATCCAGGCGCTGGAGCAATTCGTGCTGTACACCGGCGTGCGGCCGACGGTCGAGCAGTTCGAGGCAGCGGTGGCGTTCGCGCGCAGTTGATGGCACCTGAACGACGGCAAGTCCGCCCGGATTTGCCGTTGCCTATACTGGCCGGGTCAGCAAGCACAGACTTGCCCATCACAAAGCTGAGGTTTGCATGCATCCGCCGATTCTCAACCTGAATGATGTCGAACTCGAACCGCTCCCCGAAGCCCTGTCTCCCGAGGGAGAAACTGCCGGGCGTTATCAGCAGCGCCTGGCCCGGGTCGGGCAGCAACTGGGCGCGCAGAAGCTGGGGTATCGACTGTATGCGCTGCCGCCGGGCATGCGTGGCAGCCCGTTTCACAGTCATCGGGTCAATGAGGAAATGTTCTACGTGGTGGCTGGGGAAGGGGAAGTACGCCTGGGCGCCGAACGTTTTCCGATCCGCGCCGGTGACGTGATTGCCTGTCCGCCGGGCGGCCCGGAAACCGCGCACCAGATCATCAACACCAGTGCGGCGGAGCTGCGCTATCTGGCGGTCAGCACCCAGCAGCAACCGGAAATCTGCGAGTACCCGGATTCGAACAAATACGTGGTGATGGACAACTTCAACATCGATGCCGAGGGCAACGCCTCAGGATTCGTGGCGGTGGCGCGACAGGCGGACGGGGTGGATTACTGGGACGGCGAATAACGCCGCCCCGGTGCAATTACTCTTCGAGGCGGGCCAGACGCTCTTCCAGCGCTGCAATCCGCGCTTCCAGCTCTTCGATACGTTCCACTGACACGCCGCTGGCCGCCCCGCGCTCACTCGGGTTCTGCCGCGCCGCGATAATCGCCTCGATGTCCGCCGGATCGCCCAGTGCGTGGGTGTAGCGATCTTCGCGCTGGCCGGCCTGACGCGGAATCAACACCGCCAGCTCCCGGGCAATCAGGCGTTCGAGCTGATGCACCACCTGTTCGGCGTCTTCAAACTCATGCATGCGACCGCTGCGGGTCAGCAGTTCGTTGACGGTCTGCGGGCCGCGCAGGAACATCAATCCGGTCAGGATCAATTGCGCCGGCACCAGCTCCATGGCCTTGTCGACCTTGTGCTCCCAGCGGTCGGCGCGACTGCCCATCACCAGTCTGGCGAAGCCGCGGCTCTCGAGGGCGCGCAGGCTCTGGCCGACCTGGCCCGGGGTCAGGTTCATCACCGGTTCCCGGCTGGTTTTCTGGTTGCAGGCCAGCACCAGCGCGTTGAGTGTCAACGGATAGGTTTCCGGGCTGGTGGCCTGTTTCTCGATCAACGAGCCCAGAATGCGGATTTCCGTGGCGTTGAGCCGTGGTTCATCGGAGCGGGTTTCAAATTCTGTGGTCATCGCGCGTTCCCTCTGCAGTCGAAGGCGCCTAGCCTAATCCTTGCTGGATAAAAGACAAGCCGCGGCGCCTGCGAGCATGGCTATAATCGCCCCCACGATTCACCCAGCCACCACGTGAGACTGCCATGACCCTTTCCCTGTACGCCGCATCCGTCCCGGTTTTCCAACAAATGCTCAACGCCGTGAGCGATGTGCTGAAAAAGGCTGAAGCCCACGCCACCGAGAAAAACATCGACCCGAACGCCTTCCTGCAAGCGCGTCTGTACCCGGACATGTTCCCGCTGGTGCGTCAGGTGCAGATCGCCGTGGACTTCGCCAAAGGCGTGTCGTCGCGCCTGGCCGAAATCGAAATCCCGAAATATGACGACACCGAAACCACCTTCGCCGAGCTGCAGGCGCTGATCGCCAAGGTTCTGGCCTTCATCGGCGAGATCAAGCCCGAGCAAATCAATGGCAAGGAAGGCATCGAGATCGTGACCCGTCCGGGCACCCCGAAAGAGAAGCGCTTCAGTGGCCAGGCTTACCTGCTGAGCTACGGCCTGCCGCAGTTCTTCTTCCACGTCACCACCACCTACGCACTGCTGCGTCACAACGGTGTGGAAGTGGGCAAGCGCGATTACATGGGCGCGTTCTAAACCGCTCTGCAATGAAAAAGCCCGCCAAGGTTTGCGCCTTGGCGGGCTTTTTGTTGCGAAGGTTTTTTTACGCCGGACGCTGGGTTTTCTGTTCCTCGCCCAGGCACGCGGCGGCGGTGAACAGCACGTCGGTGGAGGAGTTAAGCGCCGTCTCGGCCGAATCCTGCAACACTCCGATGATGAAACCGACCGCCACCACCTGCATGGCAATTTCGCTCGGGATGCCGAACAGGCTGCACGCCAGCGGGATCAGCAGCAGCGAGCCACCGGCCACGCCCGAGGCGCCGCAGGCGCAGGTCGCGGCGACAACGCTGAGCAGAATGGCGGTCGGGATGTCCACGACAATCCCCAGTGTGTGCACGGCAGCGAGGGACAGCACGGTGATGGTGATCGCCGCGCCGGCCATGTTGATGGTGGCGCCGAGCGGGATCGACACCGAATAGGTGTCTTCATGCAGGCCCAGGCGCTTGCTCAGTTCCAGGTTGACCGGAATGTTCGCCGCCGAGCTGCGGGTGAAAAACGCAGTGATGCCGCTTTCACGCAGGCACTGGAGCGTCAGCGGGTACGGATTGCGGCGCAGCTTCCAGAACACGATCAGCGGGTTCATCACCAGCGCCACGAACAGCATGCAGCCCAGCAACACCGCCAGCAGGTGCGCATAACCGATCAGTGCGCCGAAACCGGAGGTGGCCAGGGTCGAGGCCACCAGACCGAAAATCCCCAGCGGTGCAAAACGGATCACCACCCGGACAATTAGCGTCACGCCATTGGACAGATCGCCCAGCACTTCGCGTGTAGTGTCACCGGCGTGCCGGATCGCCACGCCCATGCCGATGGCCCAGGCCAGAATGCCGATGAAGTTGGCGTTCATCAGTGCGCTGACCGGGTTGTCGACCACGCTCAGCAACAGGCTTTGCAGCACTTCACTGATGCCGCCCGGCGCGCTCACCGCGATGTTGTCGGTAGACAGCACCAGATGCGACGGGAACATCATGCTGGCAATCACCGCGACCACGGCAGCGGCGAAGGTGCCCAGCAGATACAGGAACAGAATCGGCCGGATGTGGGTTTCCTGGCCGTGTTTGTGGTTGGCGATGGAGGCCATGACCAGCACGAACACCAGGATCGGTGCCACGGCTTTCAATGCCGAGACGAACAGCTTGCCGATGAAGGCCGTGCCTTTGGCCGCTTCCGGCGCGAACAGCGCGAGGGCGATGCCGGCAATCAGGCCGATCAGGATCTGCGTGACCAGGCTGAGACTTTTAAGACGTTGCAAAAGAGAAGTGGATGAAGCGGTCATGAACGGCATCTCTGTTTTTATAGGGTGCAAGGTTGCGTGATCCGGGCGATTGATCGGGGCAGGCCACAGACACGAACCGAAAGGTCTTTCGCGCCAGCCACTCCGGTAAACGAGTGGCTGAACAGGGTGTACGTTTTGCAGGGCGCGGACTTTATCACAGGGTCGTCCAATTCCTTCAGACCTGTGACGATCTGCCACCGGATCCATCTACAACTTAGACAGGTTTGTGCAAGTCACTCGGGAAACACTCTGTTAAGATTGCGCATCCTTATTTTCAAGTTCTGCCAGCGGGCCCTCGGGTCAACGCTGGTGTCGTCGTTTTGCTGGAGTTCCTCATGCTGTTGCCCATCCTTCTGTTGTCCGCTGCCGGGTTTACGGTGCTGACCACGGAGTTCGTCATTGTCGGCCTGTTGCCGGCCATTGCCCGCGACCTGGCGGTCACCATCCCGCAAGCCGGGCTGCTGGTGACTCTTTTCGCTTTCACCGTGGCCATGTTCGGCCCATTCCTGACCGCGTATTTCGCCCGCTTCGAACGCCGCAAACTGTTCATCACCATTCTGATCATGTTCGGCCTGGCCAATACTGTGGCGGCCCTGGCGCCGAATATCTGGGTGATGGCCATTGCCCGATTGATCCCGGCGCTGGGGCTGCCGGTGTTCTGGGCGCTGGCCAGTGAAACGGCGGTGGATATCGTCGGCCCGGACTTCGCCGGTCGTGCGATCGCCAAGATCGGCTTCGGCATTGTCTGCGCCACGGTGTTCGGCATCCCGGTCGGCACATTGATTTCCGATGCGTTCGGCTGGCGCAGTGCATTCGCCATTCTGGCGGTGATCGCATTTGCCAAGGCGCTGCTGCTGTTTGTCTATCTGCCGAAAACCAGCCTGCACCAGCATCAGGTCAGTTTCGCTTCGCAGTTCAAGATCCTGCGCAGCCCGCTGATGCTGGGTCATGTGCTGCTGTCGATCCTGGTGTTCAGTGGCATGTTTACCGCCTACACCTATCTGGCGGATATCCTCGAACGTCTGGCCGGCTTCAATGGCACCGTGGTCGGCTGGTGCCTGATGGGCTTTGGCGCGGTCGGTCTGATCGGCAACTCGCTGGGCGGTCGCGCGGTGGATCGCCACCCGCTGATGGCGTCGGTGATGTTCTGTGCGTTCATGATTCCCGGGATGGTGGCGCTGGTGCCGAACATCAATTCGTCGCTGGGTCTGGCGGCGGCGATGGGCATCTGGGGCGTGACGCAAGCGGCGCTGTTTCTGGTCAGCCATGTGCGCTTGATGAAAGCCGCACCCGAGGCGCCGGCCTTCGCCGCGTCGCTGAACATTGCCGGGGCCAACCTCGGGATCGGCCTGGGCGCGATCATTGGTGGTCGAGTGATCGACAGCGCCGGTCTGGGCTTTGTGGGCTTTGCCGCCGCCGGGTTCATTCTGCTGTCGATTTTCCTCGCCATGGTGCTGATGGTGCTCAAGCCGCGGGACGTCTGCGCGCCGGCTTAAAACGTTGTAAACAGCTCGCGTCGGGCACCTTCGGTAATCGCTTTGATGCCGGGGTGCTTGACCTTGCGCTCCACCGAGATCGCGTAGAACGACTCGCTCACGGCATCGGTCTGGCCGATCAACTCGACGCCGTACTGGCGCTTCACCTCATCGGCAATCACGCTCGGGCCGATGAAAATCCCGCTGCCGGACTGGCCGAACGCCTGCATCAGCGCGCTGTCATCGAACTCCCCGACAATCCTCGGCTGAATCTGCTGCTCGGCGAACCAGCGCTGCAAACGGCTGCGCACCACGGTTTCCGCGCCGGGGATCAACAGCGGCGCACCGTGCAGACTGCGCGGGAAATCCTGACCGTATTGAGCGGCCAGCTCGGCGGTGGCAAAAAAACTGATCCCGCATTCCCCGAGTTTCTGGCTGTAGCCCTTGATGTCCAGGTGCGAGGGCATGGGGCTGTCGGAGATCACCAGGTCAAGGCGCTGGATCGCCAGGTCCGCCAGCAAGCGTTCGAGTTTGTCTTCGCGGCAGGTGATGCGCAGTGGCTCGCTCAATTCCATGGTCGGCGCGATCAGGCGATAGACAATGGATTTGGGGACCACGTCCGCCACGCCGACCCGGAACAGGATCTGCTGTTCGTTGGGTTGGGCGCGGAGCATCAGCTCCAGTTCGCCGCCGAGCTGGAACATCTGTTCGGCGTAGGGCAGGGCCTGACGTCCGGCCTCGGTCAGTTCCAGTTGCCGGCCCACCCGTTGGAACAATTCAATGCCGTAGGTCTGTTCGAACAGGGAAATCTGCCCACTGATGGTTTGTGGTGTCAGGTTCAGCTGCTCGCACGCGCGCACGATGCTGCCGGTCTTGGCCACCACCCAGAAGTAATGCAGTTGTCGGTAGTTGAGCATGGGGTTCCGTCTGCCAAATACAGTTCGTATAAATCGAAGTATAGCCGCTAAAAATACGAATTTTCCTGAAGTGTTTGTCTCCCTAGAATGCCCAGCCATCGACGGCCGGTCTGTACGGCGCTGTCTGTTCTATCGAGGGAAGCATCATGAAATTAAAGCGTACGGCGTTATTGATCGCGTCTTTACTGGTACTGGCCGGTTGCGATCAGGCCGAAAAGAGCGCCCAGCAACTGATGGGGCAGGCCGCTGAGGCGGCCAAGCAAGCCATCGACGACACGCACAAAGCCGCCGAGCAGGCGCTCAGCGATGCCACCGGCAATTTGATCAGCAAGAAAGAACCGAAAGACGACGAAGAACAATCCGAATCGTCCTCCCAGGAAATCTAAACCGTCTTATACAGAGTCAGGACTGACCCATGGAATACCTGTTAGAACTCGCTTCCAGCCCGACCGCCTGGATTGCCTTGGCCACACTGGTGGTGATGGAAATCGTGCTCGGCATCGATAACCTGATCTTTATCTCGATCCTGACCAACAAGCTGCCCGAGCAGTACCGGCAGAAGGCCCGTCGTCTGGGGATCGGCATGGCGCTGATCATGCGTCTGGTCCTGTTGAGCACCATTGCGTTCATCGTTCAGTTGACTGCGCCGGTCATCGAGATCCTCGGCCAGGCGTTCTCCTGGAAGGACATGATCCTGATTGCCGGTGGCCTGTTCCTGGTGTGGAAAGCGACGACCGAGATCCATCACAGCATGGACCCGGCGCCGGAAGATCCGAAGTCTGCGACCTCGACGGTAACCCTGGGTTTTGCCGCCGCCATCGGGCAGATCCTGATGCTGGACATGGTGTTCTCGATCGACAGCATCATTACGGCGGTCGGCATGACCGAGCACTTGCCGATCATGGTGATCGCGGTGGTGGTTTCGGTGCTGGTGATGCTGTTTGCAGCTGATCCGCTGGCCAAGTTCATCAACGACAACCCGACGGTGGTGATGCTGGCTCTGGGCTTCCTGATCATGATCGGCATGACGCTGATCGCCGAAGGCTTCGGCGCTCACGTACCGAAAGGTTATGTGTATGCCGCCATGGCGTTCTCGGCTGCGATTGAAGTGCTGAACATGATGTCGCGCCGTGCCAGGCAGAAGAAATTGACTGCTGAAGCGTAAACGCTGGAAAACCAAAGGCCGCCTGAACTCGCGAGAGTCCAGGCGGCCTTTTTTTTGTTTGAAGCGGTTACCGAAAGTCAGTGCGCGGTGGCGTGACGGGCGTCGTGTTTCTCGATCTTTCTGGTCGGTGCAGGTTGCACCGGGTGGTGATGGCGACGGGAAATCCGCAGTACGCCCCACAGCATGGCGGCGGCAACAGCCAGCCAGCCGGCAATCAGCATTACGATGGTCATGGTCAGGCTCATCTGTGCCTCCTCTTTGCCCTGCGCCGGGCTAACGCTCTTTGGCTCTTGTCTGAATGACAGTCTAGTCGCTGGTGTGTTTCAAGCTATTGACCGAAGGTCGGTGGTGACCAATCAGTTCGCTCTATGCAACCGGTGCATCTGCCGCTTCGGGCTATACCGCAGCGTGGCGCCGCCCTATGATTCTCGACCAAGCCGGAACACGATGACCGGTAACTGATCAAGAGAGTGACGATGGTTCAGCTATTTTCCCGGATTCGCGCGGCGCTGCTGGCAGCCGGTTGCGTGACAGCATTGGTGGGGTGTGCGGGCAGTGTGGCACCCGAGGTCAAGCGCCTGCCGGAGCGGGTCGAGCTCAGTGGCACCTTCTATCGCGGTGAGGCCAATCAAAGCGGGCCGCAAGTGTTGGCCAGCCTGCTGTCGCAGCAGGGCATTGTGATCACACCGGGTCTGTTGGAAAAACCGCTGCACTTGCCGGGCGCCGAGGACAAGTTGCAACAGAACCTGCAGAACCTTGCCCGTGAATACGGCATGGTCGTGTATCCGCTGGACAGCAATCTGCCGGCGCTGCTGACCCAGGTGGCGGCCGGGTATCCGGTGATGGTGCGTTTCAGCGAGGGTTCGGCGTTTTGGGCAGAGCCGCGCTACGCGATCCTCTCCGGCTACGATCGTCTGAAGCAGAAAGTGTTGCTTCGCGCCGGGATGAATCGCCGTGAATTGATGAGCTTCAGCGCGTTCGAGTCGGCCCTCGAAAAGTCCGGCGGGTGGGCGGTATTGATCCAGAAACCGACGCAGATTCCGGCCGCGGTCGATCCACAGCGCTGGCTCAAGGCCGCCGATGCACTGGCCCAGGCCGGGCAGGAGCGGGAAGCGGCGCAAGCGAGGAAGGCGCTGGCGGCGCATTGAGGTTCCGTTCGTCGCCTTTCGGGCACCCTGGCGAAGGATGCGCTTCTGAACTGTAGCGTCCCGTATTTTTCGGGCCAGTATCAGGAGGCGAACATGGCAATTCCAACTTCACCCAGTGGGCCGCATTCTTCCGAGCATGGCAGCGGCGACGACCTGGGCTTTGATCCGGACTCGCCTGATCTGGACGATCCGCAGGTCGATCCCATCGGCCCGGCGAAGGCGCCTAAGGATGTGCAGTCGGACGATGATCCCAAGCGTCCGGCCAAGCCTTACGATCCCTTGGCTGATCTCAAGCCTTGAAGCGAGGTGCGTATGAGTACCGATTCGAGTTTCGACGACCATAAGCCTGACAGTGTGCCCACCACCCCTGAGCCGGAGGTCGATCCGGTGCTGGATCCGGAAAGCCCTCTGCGAGATCCTCTGGCGCGCCCGGCGGTGGTCACGCCAGAGCATTCGCGTGACTCGAGTGCCGGCGACGGCATTCCCGATGATGACAAGATGCCCTTGCCCAACGACTGAGTGCTGAAACGAAAAAGCCCCGACGATTCGGGGCTTTTTCATGGGCGGGCGATTTACTTGGACGCTTCGATCACGCCGCTCTGGCGACTCTTGAGGTTTTTGTCGGCCTTGTATTGCTGGGCCACGGCCGGGACGTTGGCGCTCTTGCCGGTTTCCACCCAGCTGCGGATACGGCTGGCGTCGGCAAAGTGGGTGTACTTGCCGAACGCGTCGAGAATCACCAGGGCGACGGGACGGTTGGCCATGCGAGTCACCAGCACCAGGCAGTGACCGGCGGGGTTGGTGAAACCGGTCTTGGTGATGCGGATATCCCAGTCGGCCTTGTTGACCAGGTGGTCGGTGTTACGGAAACCCAGGGTGTAATTGGGTTTGCGGAACGAGACGGTCTTTTCCTTGGTGGTGGTCAGCTCGATGAGCAGCGGCTGTTTGTGCGCAGCCACCAGCAACTTGCTCAGGTCGCGGGCGGTGGAAACGTTGCGCTCCGAAAGGCCTGTGGGCTCCACAAAGTGCGTGCTGGTCATGCCCAGTGCCTTGGCTTTGGCGTTCATCGCTGCGATGAATGCAGCGTAACCGCCGGGATAGTGGTGGGCCAGGCTGGCGGCGGCGCGGTTTTCCGAGGACATCAGGGCAATCAGCAGCATCTCTCGGCGGGGCAGTTCGCTGCGCAGCTTGACGCGGGAAAACACCCCCTTCATTTCCGGTGTGTGGCTGATGTCGACGTCAATCCATTCGTCCATGTTCTGGTGAGCTTCGACCACTACCAAACCAGTCATCAACTTGCTCACGGACGCGATGGGCACCACCACGTCCGGATTGCTGGAATAAATGACTTTGTTGGTCTGCAGATCCATCAGCAGGGCGCTGCCGGAGGCAATCTTCAATTGCGAAGCGTCTCGAGGGGCAGCGGTAGTTTCGGCGGCGTTGACCGTTGGCGTGAGGAGCGTGCCTGAAAATGCAAAAACCAGGCTCAGGATGGACAGACGAATATTCACGCGGGCGAACTCATGAAGGTTGGAAATGCCGTATTTTGTAACGGCCTGTGTCGTAAAAACGACGCATTTTAGGAGTATGGCTGAAGAACTGTCGATGGTTGTTTGGAGGGCATGAAAAAGTCGTGAAAAGCCCTGTAGAAATAGGGGTTTCCGGCGAACGGTAAAGGTTTTTTCGAGGGCATGAAAAACCCCGCACGGGGCGGGGTTTCAGGTGTGCAAAAAAACGCGACTCAGGCGTGCAGTGTTTCTGCCGCGTAGAGGGTGTTTTCCAGCAGGCAGGCGCGGGTCATCGGGCCGACGCCGCCGGGTACCGGAGTGATCCAGCCGGCGCGGGGCAGGGCGGTCTCGTAGACCACGTCGCCGACCAGTTTGCCGTCTTCCTGACGGTTGATGCCGACGTCGATCACGATCGCGCCTTCCTTGATCCACTCGCCCTTGACCAGGCCCGGCTTGCCGGCGGCTACAACCACCAGGTCGGCGCGCCCGACGTGGCCGGCCAGATCCTTGGTGAAGCGGTGGGTGACGGTTACGGTGCAGCCGGCCAGCAGCAGTTCCATTGCCATCGGGCGACCGACGATGTTGGAAGCGCCGACAACGACTGCGTCCATTCCGTACAGGTCGGCACCAGTGCTTTCCAGCAGGGTCATGATGCCCTTCGGCGTGCATGGGCGCAGCAGCGGAATGCGCTGGGCCAGGCGGCCGACGTTATAAGGATGGAAACCATCGACGTCCTTGTCCGGGCGGATGCGCTCCAGCAGTTTGGAGGCGTCCAGATGCTCTGGCAGAGGAAGTTGAAGCAGAACGCCGTCGATTGCCGGGTCGTCGTTCAGTCGATCGATCAGATCGGTCAGTGCTTCTTGAGTGGTTTCGGAAGGCAGGTCGTACGCTTGAGAGAGGAAGCCGACCTCTTCACAGTCTTTACGCTTGTGCGAGACATAAACCTGAGAGGCAGGATCGCTGCCGACCAGGATCACCGCGAGGCCTGGCGTGCGCAGACCTTGCTGGCGACGTTCGGCAACCCGTTGGGCGATCTGCTGGCGCAGGCTGGCGGCGATCGATTTGCCGTCGATTAGTTGTGCAGTCATTGCGCGTGATTAACCATCGAGAGGGGAAAAAAAGAGAACGCATTCTCGCATGTCAAACGGTGAGGGCAAAGGCGCTTGGTCAGCAAATTCCCCTAAGCCCTTTAATTAAATGAATTTTTTTTAAAAAGGATTTGACGACCTTCGGGTCGCTCTATACTATTCGTCGCACTTGTCGGGCACAGCCTAGCACTGGTTAAGAAGGTCGAACGAAATTACGGTTTCTAACGGCTGGAAAGCACTTAGTTTGTAGTCCTCCAAGGGTACAGCTAACAAGGCGCCCGTAGCTCAGCTGGATAGAGCATCCGCCTTCTAAGCGGATGGTCGCAGGTTCGAGTCCTGCCGGGTGCGCCATTAGGCAGCATTGGCACAAGTAGCGCGATATGGTGGGCGTAGCTCAGTTGGTAGAGCACGGGATTGTGACTCCCGTTGTCGTGGGTTCGATCCCCATCGTCCACCCCATATTTCGAAAGGCGCCAGATGTAACAGTCTGGCGCCTTTGCTTTAAAAAGCTTCATCTGCGGATGTGGTGGAATTGGTAGACACACTGGATTTAGGTTCCAGCGCCGCGAGGCGTAAGAGTTCGAGTCTCTTCATCCGCACCAATCAAAGCTTCATTCATGCCGTTGGCCGGGTGAAGTTCTACAAAGAAGTTGTTTGGCTTCTTTGGCACGCAATATGGTGGGCGTAGCTCAGTTGGTAGAGCACGGGATTGTGACTCCCGTTGTCGTGGGTTCGATCCCCATCGTCCACCCCATATTTCGAAAGGCGCCAGATTTAACAGTCTGGCGCCTTTTTTGTTTTACGGTTTCGGATTTCGGCGATTGCAGGTTTTGGGTCGCAGGGTGGTGTGCTTCGTCGTATTAATGTTGCTCGATGATGCTGCGCTGTCCGTTGGCCTTGCTTGCGAGGTCGGCTGTCAGGGAAATGATTCAATCGCCTCTATATATAGAAGAGGTTGGCGCAGAGCCCTGGCTTGAATTGGCTGTATTTGCTAACAGGGCGAGGCGCAACCGTTTGTCCCCGCCTTCAAATGGCCTGCTGTTTTTTTACCCGTTTTCAGTAGGGTGACTTCTTGAGTTTGACCTACTAGAATGCTTGCCCTTGATTCTTGGGTCGGAAACGGCCGGCTAATGTCTGTGCAACGAGGAATATCCATGCAAGTTTCTGTTGAAAATACTACTGCTCTTGAGCGCCGCATGAGCATCACCGTGCCGGCTGAGCGCATCGAGACTCAGGTCAACAAGCGTCTGCAGCAGACTGCCAAAAAGGCCAAGATTGCTGGCTTCCGTGTTGGCAAAGTGCCAATGAGTGAAATCAAGCGCCGTTTCGGTGCTGATGCGCGCCAGGAAGCGATCGGCGACGTGATCCAGTCCTCCTTCTACGAAGCTGTGGTTGAGCAGAAGCTGAACCCGGCCGGTTCGCCATCGATCGAGCCCAAGTCGCTCGAAGCTGGCAAGGATCTGGAATACGTAGCCGTATTCGAAGTGTTCCCTGAGTTCACCGTTGCTGGCTTCGAAGGCATCACCGTCGAGCGTCTGAGCGCTGACGTGGCTGACGCCGATCTGGACAAGATGCTGGACATCCTGCGCAAGCAGAACACCCGTTTCGAAGTGGCCGATCGCGCTGCCCAGAACGAAGACCAACTGAACATCGATTTCGTTGGCAAGGTTGACGGCGAAGTATTCGCTGGCGGTTCCGCCAAGGGTACTCAGCTGGTCCTGGGTTCCGGCCGCATGATCCCTGGCTTCGAAGAAGGCCTGGTCGGCGCTAAAGCCGGCGAAGAGCGCGTTCTGAACCTGACCTTCCCAGAGGACTATCAGAACCTGGACCTGGCTGGCAAAACCGCCGAGTTCACCGTCACTGTAAACACCGTTTCCGAGCCAAAGCTGCCTGAGCTGAACGAAGAGTTCTTCGCTCAATTCGGCATCAAGGAAAGCGGCATCGACGGTTTCCGCACCGAAGTTCGCAAGAACATGGAGCGTGAACTGCGTCAGGCGATCAAATCCAAGGTCAAGAATCAGGTCATGGACGGTCTGCTGGCCACCAACCCGATCGAAGTGCCTAAGGCTCTGCTGTCCAACGAAGTTGACCGTCTGCGCGTGCAGGCTGTTCAGCAGTTCGGTGGCAACATCAAGCCAGACCAACTGCCGGCCGAGCTGTTCGAAGAACAAGCCAAGCGCCGCGTTGTTCTGGGTCTGATCGTGGCTGAAGTGGTCAAGCAGTTCGACCTGAAGCCAGACGAAGCCCGCGTTCGCGAAATGATTCAGGAAATGGCTTCGGCTTACCAAGAGCCTGAGCAGGTGGTGTCCTGGTACTACAAGAACGAGCAGCAACTGAACGAAGTTCGTTCGGTTGTGCTGGAAGAACAAGTTGTGGATACTGTTCTGCAGAAAGCTAGCGTGACCGACAAATCGGTCTCTTACGAAGAAGCGGTCAAGCCGGTAGAAGCTCCAAAAGCCGACTGATTGTTTTTGCGTTAGAAGCACACACCATAAGCCAGCCTTCGAGCTGGCTTATGCGTATTCAAGACATGACTATTTGGGAGTGACTGCAGAGCATGTTCCGTAATTCCTATATTCAGCAGAACTCTGATATCCAGGCCGCCGGCGGCCTGGTCCCGATGGTTGTCGAGCAATCTGCTCGTGGCGAGCGCGCCTATGACATCTACTCGCGTCTTCTCAAGGAACGAGTGATCTTTCTGGTGGGTCCGGTAGAGGACTACATGGCCAACCTGATTTGCGCGCAATTGCTGTTCCTTGAAGCGGAAAACCCGGACAAGGACATCCATCTTTATATCAACTCCCCGGGCGGTTCGGTAACGGCGGGCATGTCTATCTATGACACCATGCAGTTCATCAAGCCAAACGTATCGACGACCTGTATCGGTCAGGCGTGCAGCATGGGCGCGTTCCTGCTGACGGCCGGTGCCCCTGGCAAGCGTTTCTGCCTGCCGAACTCGCGCGTGATGATTCACCAGCCACTGGGCGGTTTCCAGGGCCAGGCATCGGACATCGAAATCCATGCCAAGGAGATCCTCTTCATCCGCGAACGTCTGAACACGCTGATGGCCAAGCACAGCGGCCGTACGCTTGAAGAAATCGAGCGCGACACCAACCGCGACAACTTCATGAGTGCAGAAGCTGCGAAGGAATACGGTCTGATCGACGAAGTCATCAACCAGCGCCCAGCTTAAAAATAAGCAGCTCAAAATAGGCTTGGTCGGCGCGTCTGATCAGCGGCGGGCTTGAAAAAGCCCGCAATAGCCTTCATCTTGTGTTGCAAGCCTATCGGATTTGGATCGAACGAATGACTGACACCCGCAACGGCGAGGACAACGGCAAGCTGCTCTATTGCTCCTTCTGTGGCAAAAGCCAGCATGAAGTACGCAAATTGATTGCCGGCCCCTCGGTCTTTATCTGCGACGAGTGCGTCGACCTGTGCAATGACATCATCCGCGAGGAGGTGCAGGAAGCACAGGCCGAAAGCAGCGCGCATAAATTGCCTTCGCCTAAAGAAATCAGCGGCATCCTTGATCAATATGTCATTGGTCAGGAGCGTGCCAAGAAGGTTCTGGCAGTAGCGGTGTACAACCACTACAAGCGTCTGAACCAGCGTGACAAAAAGGCTGACGACGTCGAACTCGGCAAGAGCAACATCCTGCTGATCGGCCCGACAGGCTCCGGTAAAACCCTGCTGGCCGAAACCCTGGCCCGCTTGCTGAACGTTCCGTTCACCATCGCTGACGCAACCACCCTCACCGAGGCGGGTTATGTGGGTGAAGACGTCGAGAACATCATTCAGAAGCTGCTGCAGAAGTGCGATTACGACGTAGAGAAAGCCCAGATGGGTATTGTCTACATCGACGAAATCGACAAGATTTCGCGCAAGTCCGACAACCCGTCGATCACCCGGGATGTTTCCGGTGAAGGCGTGCAGCAGGCCTTGCTCAAACTGATCGAAGGCACGGTCGCTTCGGTTCCGCCGCAAGGTGGCCGCAAGCATCCGCAGCAGGAATTCCTTCAGGTTGATACCCGTAACATCCTGTTCATCTGCGGTGGCGCATTCTCCGGTCTGGAGAAGGTTATCCAGAACCGTTCCACCAAGGGTGGTATCGGTTTCAACGCAGAAGTGCGCAGCAAGGAAGAAGGCAAGAAAGTCGGTGAATCCCTGCGTGAAGTCGAGCCTGACGATCTGGTCAAGTTCGGTCTGATCCCGGAATTCGTCGGTCGTCTGCCGGTTCTTGCAACGCTGGACGAGCTGGATGAGGCTGCTTTGATGCAGATTCTCACCGAGCCGAAAAATGCTCTGACCAAACAGTATGCCAAGCTGTTCGAGATGGAAGGCGTGGATCTGGAATTCCGTTCCGACGCGCTCAAATCGGTCGCCAAGCGTGCCCTGGAACGTAAAACCGGTGCCCGTGGCCTGCGTTCGATTCTCGAGGGTGTGCTGCTCGACACGATGTATGAAATCCCCTCGCAGTCCGAGGTGAGCAAAGTCGTGATCGATGAAAGCGTGATCGAAGGCAAGTCCAAGCCACTGTATATCTATGAAAACAGTGAGCCGGCTGCCAAGGCAGCGCCGGACGCGTAAGCGCCCTTACTGCCGGAACAAAGAAGAGGCCTTCGGGCCTCTTTTTTTTATGTCGTTTTTTACATCCGCTTTGCGCTTGTTTTTTTTCAAGGCAGCCCCCATCTTGGTTTCAAGCTTAATTCCATCTGATTACGGCCATATGGCCGCCGTAGAGGCGAAATCATGAAGACCACCATCGAATTGCCTCTCCTGCCATTGCGTGATGTCGTTGTGTATCCGCACATGGTTATCCCGCTGTTCGTGGGGCGCGAGAAATCCATTGAAGCCCTCGAGGCCGCGATGACGGGCGACAAGCAGATCCTGCTACTGGCCCAGAGAAACCCGGCTGACGACGATCCCGGTGAGGAAGCTCTCTATCGCGTAGGTACCATCGCCACTGTTCTGCAACTGCTGAAGCTGCCGGACGGCACCGTCAAGGTTCTGGTCGAAGGCGAGCAGCGTGGCGCTGTGGAACGCTTCAGTGAAGTCGATGGCCACTGCCGTGCCGAAGTGTCGCTGATCGACGAAGTCGATGCCGCCGAGCGCGAATCCGAAGTGTTCGTGCGCAGCCTGCTGTCGCAGTTCGAACAATATGTGCAGCTGGGCAAGAAAGTCCCGGCTGAAGTCCTGTCGTCGCTCAACAGCATCGACGAGCCTGGCCGCCTGGTGGACACCATGGCCGCGCACATGGCGCTGAAGATCGAGCAGAAGCAGGAAATCCTCGAAATCATCGATTTGTCGGCACGGGTCGAGCACGTTCTGGCCTTGCTGGACGCCGAGATCGACCTGCTGCAAGTCGAAAAACGCATTCGTGGCCGCGTCAAAAAGCAAATGGAGCGCAGCCAGCGCGAGTACTACCTGAATGAGCAGATGAAGGCCATTCAGAAGGAGCTCGGCGACAGCGACGAGGGTCACAACGAAATCGAAGACCTGAAAAAGCGCATCGACGCTGCCGGTCTGCCGAAGGATGCCCTGGCCAAGGCCACTGCCGAGCTGAACAAGCTCAAGCAAATGTCGCCGATGTCCGCCGAAGCCACCGTGGTGCGCTCGTACATCGACTGGCTGGTTCAGGTGCCGTGGAAGGCTCAGAGCAAGGTGCGTCTGGACCTGGCCCGTGCCGAAGACATTCTCGACGCCGATCACTACGGCCTCGAGGAGGTCAAGGAACGCATTCTTGAATACCTCGCTGTTCAGAAGCGCGTGAAGAAAATCCGTGGCCCGGTGTTGTGCCTGGTCGGTCCTCCGGGCGTGGGTAAAACCTCGCTGGCCGAATCGATCGCCCATGCCACCAACCGCAAATTCGTGCGCATGGCCCTCGGTGGCGTGCGTGACGAAGCGGAAATCCGTGGTCACCGTCGAACCTACATCGGTTCGATGCCAGGAAGATTGATTCAAAAGATGACAAAAGTGGGGGTGCGCAACCCGCTGTTCCTGCTCGATGAAATCGACAAAATGGGTAGCGACATGCGTGGCGACCCGGCGTCGGCGTTGCTGGAAGTGCTTGATCCGGAGCAGAACCACAACTTCAACGACCACTATCTGGAAGTCGATTACGACCTCTCGGATGTGATGTTCCTGTGCACCTCCAACTCGATGAACATTCCGCCGGCGCTGCTGGACCGGATGGAAGTGATCCGTCTGCCGGGCTACACCGAAGACGAGAAGATCAACATCGCGGTCAAGTACCTGTCGCCGAAGCAGATTGCAGCCAACGGCCTGAAGAAGGGCGAGCTGGAATTCGACGAAGAAGCGATCCGCGACATTATCCGTTACTACACCCGCGAAGCCGGTGTGCGTGGCCTCGAACGGCAGATTGCCAAGGTCTGCCGCAAGGCGGTCAAAGAGCACGCACTGGAAAAGCGCTTCTCGGTAAAAGTGACAGCTGACGTGCTTGAACATTTCCTTGGTGTCCGCAAATTCCGCTATGGTCTGGCCGAGCAGCAGGATCAGATCGGTCAAGTGACCGGCCTGGCCTGGACTCAGGTGGGCGGTGAATTGCTGACCATCGAAGCCGCGGTGGTACCGGGTAAAGGTCAGTTGATCAAGACCGGTTCGCTGGGTGACGTAATGGTCGAATCGATCACTGCGGCCCTGACGGTGGTGCGCAGTCGCGCCAAGAGCCTGGGCATTCCCCTGGACTTCCACGAGAAGCGCGACACCCACATCCACATGCCCGAAGGCGCTACGCCGAAAGACGGCCCGAGCGCTGGTGTAGGCATGTGTACTGCGCTGGTGTCGGCTTTGACGGGAATTCCTGTGCGTGCCGATGTCGCCATGACCGGCGAGATCACCCTGCGTGGTCAAGTTCTCGCCATTGGCGGTCTGAAGGAAAAACTGCTGGCCGCTCACCGTGGCGGAATCAAGACAGTGATTATTCCGGAAGAGAACGTGCGCGATCTGAAGGAGATTCCTGACAATATCAAGCAGGATCTGCAGATCAAACCGGTTAAATGGATTGACGAGGTCCTGCAAATTGCGCTGCAATACGCGCCGGAGCCCTTGCCGGATGTGGCTCCGGAGATAGTTGCCAAGGATGAAAAACGTGAGTCTGACTCTAAGGAAAGAATTAGCACGCATTAATACGCTTTTGCCTGGGGGGCTTCCTTGACAGCTTTTTAGAGCCCTTGTTATAAAGCGGCTCTTAAGTGTCTGTAGGCCATTCAGCACTCGTTTTTGCTTTCACCAAAAAACTTAGAATCATACTCAAAATAGATATAAGGGGACTTAGAGTGAACAAGTCGGAACTGATTGATGCTATCGCTGCATCCGCTGATATCCCGAAAGCTGCTGCTGGCCGTGCGCTGGACGCTGTAATCGAATCCGTCACTGGCGCTCTCAAGGCTGGCGACTCCGTTGTTCTGGTTGGTTTCGGCACGTTCTCCGTGACTGATCGTCCAGCTCGCATTGGTCGTAACCCACAGACCGGCAAGACTCTGGAAATCGCGGCAGCCAAAAAGCCAGGTTTCAAAGCCGGTAAAGCCCTGAAAGAAGCCGTCAACTAAGTTTGATTCAGGTTTTTACCCATCCGGGTCGGGGTCATGCCTGACTTGGCAGCGGAGCGGTAGAGCAGGCGGTTGGAATAGCTGCCTGTCACACCGGGATCGAGGGTTCGAGCCCTGTCCGCTCCGCCAGTTACGAGAAGGCGCATCCTCGGATGCGCCTTTCTTCTATCCGGATTCTACCCACGCTCCACGGTTGCCTAATTTTGAAGTTCAACCGTTTCTGGGGGACGCATGCTGCAGAATATCAGGGACAATTCACAAGGCTGGATTGCCAAGACAATTATCGGGGTCATCGTTGCACTGATGGCTCTGACCGGTTTCGACGCCATTTTTCAGGCCACGACTCACAAGAATGAGGCGGCCAAGGTCAACGGTGAAGAAATCAGCCAGAACGAGCTGAGCCAGGCGGTGGATATGCAACGCCGTCAGCTGATGCAACAACTGGGCAAGGACTTCGACGCGTCCTTGCTGGACGAAAAAATGCTGCGCGAATCGGCCCTCAGAGGGCTGATCGATCGCAAGCTGCTGCTGCAAGGCGCAGAACAATCGAAATTCGCTTTCTCCGAAGCGGCGCTGGACCAAGTGATCCTGCAGACGCCTGAATTCCAGGTCGACGGCAAGTTCAGCTCCGACCGTTTCGATCAGGTGATTCGTCAACTGGGTTACAGCCGCATGCAGTTCCGCCAGATGCTGGCTCAGGAAATGCTGATCGGCCAACTGCGCGCCGGTGTGGCGGGCAGCGGTTTTGTGACCGACGCTCAAGTGCTGGCTTTCGCCCGTCTGGAAAAACAGACCCGCGACTTCGCCACCCTGAACATCAAGGCTGACCCTTCGGCGGTGAAGCTCACCGATGACGAGGTCAAGGCTTACTACGACGAGCACGCCAAGGAATTCATGACCCCGGATCAAGTGGTCATCGATTACCTGGAACTGAAGAAGGCTTCGTTCTTCGATCAGGTCACCGTCAAGGACGAAGACCTGCAGGCGGCGTATCAGAAAGAGATCGCCAACCTGTCGGAACAACGTCGTGCGGCGCACATTCTGATCGAAGTGAACGACAAGACCACCGAAGCCCAGGCCAAGGCGAAGATCGAAGAAGTCCAGGCGCGTCTGGCCAAGGGCGAGAAATTCGAAGCGCTGGCCAAGGAGTTCTCGCAGGATCCGGGTTCGGCCAACAACGGCGGTGACCTTGGCTATGCCGGTCCTGGCGTTTACGATCCAGCTTTCGAGAAAGCCCTGTATTCGCTGAACAAGGATCAGGTTTCCGAGCCGGTTCGCACCGACTTCGGCTTCCACCTGATCAAGCTGCTGGGTGTCGAGGCGCCTGAAGTGCCGACACTGGCCAGCCTTAAAGACAAGCTGACCCGCGAGCTGAAAACCCAGCAGGTCGAGCAGCGTTTCGTCGAGGCGACCAAGCAACTGGAAGACTCTTCGTTCGAAGCATCCGACCTGGCCCAGCCGGCGCAGGACCTGAAACTGACCGTGCACACCTCCAAGCCGTTTGGCCGTGAAGGTGGCGAGGGCGTTGCAGCCAACCGTGCTGTAGTGACTGCCGCGTTCAGCACTGAAGTGCTGGAGGAGGGTGCCAACAGCACCGCGATCGAGCTGGATCCGGAAACCGTGATCGTGCTGCGCGCCAAAGAGCACCTCAAGCCGACTCAATTGCCGCTGGAGAGCGTGGCCCCCGCCATTCGCGCCCAGTTGACCAAAGAGCACGCCAGTGCGGCTGCCAAGACCAAGGCGGAGCAACTGATTGCCAGTCTGCGTGATGGCAAGACCCCGCTGGACAAGGCTGTGGACGGTCAGAGCTGGAAAGTCACTGAAGCGGCGAACCGTGCTCAGGAAGGGGTTGATCCGGCGGTGCTGCAAGCGTTGTTCCGCATGCCAAAACCGACCGCCAAGGACAAGCCGACCTTCAGCAGCGTGACGCTGGCGGACGGTAGTCTGACTATCGTGCGCCTGAACGGTGTGAACGAAGGGGCGGCTCCGACCGATGAAGAGAAAGCGCAATACCGTCGCTTCCTCGCATCGCGTGTAGGCCAGCAGGACTTCGCGGCGTACCGCAAGCAGCTGGAAAGCGAAGCCGACATCAAGCGTTTCTGATGCCTGGCTGAGCCGCAAGACCCGAGCCCCGGATGAAAATCCGGGGTTTTTTTATGCGCGCTATATGGCGTTCGGGAAGCCGTGGGATCGGGCACTGACGGTCGCATACAGGGTGAGCAGCAACAGAGCTGTCGCCAAGTGGCGGGTGTTCATCGATCATTTATCGGTGCGACTTTTTCCTGTCGCCCATGACCGGTAGAGTTGTAACTGTTTTAAGACACTAATCCATACGCCGCGGGGCAGCGATCTGTTGCACAATACGCCCCGGACCGTTTTCCCTCAGGATGTTTAATGTTGAATTCTATTCCCGTGCGTTTCATCGGGTTGGCGTTGTTGCTGACCGCCGCTGCCGGCTGCTCCAAGGACAAGCCTATCTACGAGCATGAGAATTTCGACGACTCCGGCACCTTTTCGCGCAATTATCCGGTGACCGACACCGCCAGTTGCGAAGCGGCCCGCCGAGCGTTGCTCAGCCAGGGCTACATCATTACCAGCAATGACCCGAAACTGGTCAGCGGGCACAAGAGCTTCCAGCAGACCGGCGAAACCCACCTGGAGATCAGCTTCAACGTGGTGTGCGCCGATGATGGCAGCGCCGGCCATCACGCCACCGTGTTCGCCAATGCCCTGCAGGACCGTTACGCGCTGAAGAAGACCAACAACTCGGCCAGCCTCGGTGTCGGCGTGTTGGGCTCGGTGTCGATGCCGATCGGCTCGTCTGACGATTCGATGGTCAAGGTGGCCAGCGAAACCGTGTCGTCGCAGAAGTTCTATGAGCGCTTCTTCACGCTGGTCGAGTTGTTCTTGCCGGCGGAAGCGAAGAAAGCCGCGCACATTAGCGAAAAACCCAAGACTGACCTGGGTGTCCCGGAGGCCAAAGCGGCGCCGGCTCCGCTGGTTCCCGCCCCTGCGGCTGAACCTACCCCGGCCCCTGCGCCGACCGCCGAGCCCGCTGCAGCACCTGCGCCAGCGCCTGTGCCTGTAGAAGCGCCTGCAGAAGCGGCCCCGGCCAGTTCCGAGCCGGTAGCACCACCGGCCGAAGCTGCGCCAATCACCCCGGCACCGGTTGCCGAGCCTGCGCCCGCAACGGAAACCATCACGCCGCCGGCCAACCCGACGGACATGCCGCCGCCCTCAGAGCCGATTCCGGCCATGCCTGCCTCCGGGCAGTAAGCTTTATGCCACGCGCCCGACCTCTGTCGGACGCGTGGCGTTTTGTTGTGCCCTTTGAGCTTCTTCCTGCCTGCCCCGTCGAAAAATTTCCCGCGATAAATTCCTGATTGCCTGCTACGTTTATTTCATGAAGGCCGTGTTTCATTTTTCCTTCACACGGGCACTTTATGCTCGAGGCACTGGTCATTTGTTCCAGGCCATTTCAAGCAAGCGTCAGGGGGATTACGTAATGGATGACTATCAAGAAGAGCTGCTCGAGTTCCACGCTTACGAACTGGACTCACCGGAGCCAGCAGAAGACGCCACCGAGCTGTGAGGTGTCAGCCTGTCTTGCGGTGACTGCGGCGAAATTCGCCCGGTGTCTGACCGCTCCAGCGCTTGAAGGCGCGCTGGAAAGCTTCGGCCGAGGCAAAGCCCAGCAGGTAGGCGATTTCACCGAATGCCAGTTCGGTGTCGCGGATGTAGGTCATTGCCAGATCACGGCGGGTGTCATTGAGGATCGCGCGAAACTGCGTGCCTTCCTCAGCCAGCTTTCGCCGTAACGTCCAGGTCGGCAGCTTCAGGCGTGCCGCCACTTCTTCCAGGTCCGGTTCCCGGCCGCCATTGAGCAACGGCCCGAGCAATTGCGTGATGCGTTCACGCAGGCTGCGAGTGCGGGTCAATTGCTCCAGTTCCCGTTCACACAAACCGAGCAAATGTTTCCAGGTGCTGGGGCAATGCTCCGGGTTGCGTTGGGCCAGGCTGGTGAGGCTCAGGCGCAGTTGATTGTGTTCGGCGCCGAACTGGATCGGGCATTCGCCGAGCACCGCATAAGCGTCGCGATAGTCAGGCGTGTCGAACTCAATCTCGATCCGTTCGGCGCGTAACGGTTCGCGGCTGACGCTGGACAACTGATGCAGCCAGCCGGCGATGATCGAATCCACCACAAAGCGGTTGTAGGCGTTGTACGGGCTGATCGAATAGAAGCGCAGCCACGCACCGCTGGCGTCTTCGTGGAAACTCGACTGGCCGCGATAATTGGAACCGTACAAGGGTTCGAAGCGAGTCAGGCAGCGGGCGGCTTCGCGCACGGTCGGAGCCTGCGCGGCGGTCACACCGGCCAACCCGGCCTGACTCAAGCGACTGAGCCGGCCCATGCGCAAACCCAGTGCCGGATCGCCGGTCAGCTGGATCGCGCCGTGCCCCAGACGCATGTAGCGCGGGATCGACAGACGCGCCCCGGCTTCGGCCAGTCGTGCGGCATCCAGGCCATACTGTTCAAGCAATGGCAGTGGATCGACGTCATGGCTGCGCACAGCGTCCGCCAGGCTGTGGACAAAGCCCACCGACAGATCCCCGAGACGCATCGGCAGTGGCTTCATGGGTTACAACCAGAGGTTCAGCAGGCGCGCGCCACGGGCTTCGCTGTCGGCGAACTGCTGGCCGTTGCTGCTGAGGAAACTTTGTCCGGAACTCGGTTTGTCCCAGAACTGCCCGCGCAGAAACACACTCATGCCGGCCACCGCCTTGCTGGCTGGCGGTTGCGCGGTCAGGGTCAACTGTTGCCAGGCCTGGCCTTCACTGACAGTCCCCGGTTTCAGGCTGACCGAGTCCGGCACGCTCAAGCCTTTGTAACCACGCCAGGGTTGATCCCACACGCCATGACCGACCACAAACGCAGGTACCGCGATCAGTTGCGCGCCTTGCTCGTCGAGTTTGCGGTAGTTGTCCGGATACCAGCTGTCGTTGCCGATCAAGACGCCGAGGCGCCCGGCCGGGGTGTCGATCACATTGATCCGGGAAGCCTCGCGGCGGCTGGAGTCATCCTGATCGAAGATCGGGCGCATCTGTCGCTGTGGCTGGCCGAGCGGGGCGCCGTCGCGACCGAACACCACCGTGCTGTTGTACAGCGCGCCACTGCCGGCCTTGAGCCGGCCGTCGGTGATATTAGGCTCGGGCAATACGATCGAACCGGCTACCAACGTGATGTGAAATTCCTTGGCCAGGCCGCCGAACAGCGCCTGATAGTCCTTGGCCATGTCCCGGGCTTTCATGCGCAGGTGCGCGTCATCCAGACGGCTGCTGCCCTTGGCGGTGAGCCAGGCACGAGCGAATTGCACCGGGTTGCTCGCCGCCAGCCAGTTCATCGCTTCGGCGAGGGTGGCGGCCTGGTACAGCTCGTCTTTCTCGCCGCTGATCATCAGCCAGGTGCCGACGTGTTCAGGCAGGATGACCACGGTTTTTTCATTCAACAGCCCTTGATCCTGCGCTTGCTGCAAATAGGCCGCGAGCTTGCGGTGCAGGCGTTCGGGGCTTTGGTAGTCGGTGGGGAACAGCTCGGGCTGGATACCCAGCAGGTTGCCACGGTCGGCGGGCGTACCCTGATCGACCGCGAGTTTGATCCGCAGGTCCGACAGGTAGTGGCCCACCGGCCGGTCAGCCGCCCACATGGCATAGAAGGTGAGTGCGGCGATGAGCGCCATGGAAAAGGTCAGGTACAGAAGTTTACGCATGAAATTCAACAACAGCCGGGTACAGGGTGTGCGGACAGGGTAGGGCGCCAGCCCCGGCTTGCCAAGGGGCGCTGCGCATTTGGATCAATAACTTGTCAGTTTCGGTCATTGAGTGGCAGCGAGGCGACTCCTAATCTGTCGAGCATGACTGACGGGGGACGCAGAGCTCCCGCATTTTCCGTGATTGCCTGCTGTGGAGTTAACGATGACCGCCACTCAATACCCGCACCTGTTGGCCCCGCTGGACCTGGGATTCACCACCTTGCGCAACCGCACCCTGATGGGCTCGATGCACACCGGCCTTGAAGAGAAGCCGGGCGGTTTCGAGCGCATGGCGGCGTATTTTGCCGAGCGTGCCCGTGGCGGCGTCGGCCTGATGGTCACCGGCGGTATCGGCCCGAATGATGAGGGCGGCGTGTATTCCGGTGCGGCCAAGCTGACCACCGAGGAAGAAGCGCTCAAGCATCGCATCGTCACCCGTGCCGTGCACGATGCAGGCGGCAAGATCTGCATGCAGATCCTCCACGCCGGCCGTTATGCCTACAGCCCGAAACAGGTTGCACCGAGCGCCATTCAGGCGCCGATCAACCCGTTCAAGCCCAAAGAGCTGGACGAGGACGGGATCGAGAAGCAGATCCGCGATTTCGTCACCTGCTCGGTACTGGCCCAGACCGCCGAGTACGACGGCGTGGAAATCATGGGCTCGGAAGGCTATTTCATTAATCAGTTCCTTGCGGCCCATACCAACCACCGTACCGACCGTTGGGGCGGCAGCTACGAAAACCGCATGCGCCTGCCGGTGGAAATCGTCCGCCGCGTACGTGAAGCGGTGGGCCCGAACTTCATCATCATTTTCCGCCTGTCGATGCTCGATCTGGTCGAGGGCGGCAGTACCTGGGAAGAAATCGTCACTCTGGCCAAGGCCATCGAGCAGGCCGGCGCGACCCTCATCAACACGGGCATCGGCTGGCACGAAGCGCGGATCCCGACCATCGCCACCAAAGTGCCGCGTGCGGCGTTCAGCAAGGTCACGGCCAAGCTGCGCGGTTCGGTGAATATTCCGCTGATCACCACCAACCGCATCAACACCCCGGAAGTCGCCGAGCAGATCCTCGCCGAAGGCGATGCCGACATGGTCTCGATGGCGCGGCCATTCCTCGCTGACCCGGACTTCGTCAACAAGGCCGCCGAAGGCCGCGCCGATGAAATCAACACCTGCATCGGCTGCAACCAGGCCTGCCTTGATCACACCTTCGGCGGCAAGCTCACCAGTTGCCTGGTCAACCCGCGTGCCTGCCACGAGACCGAACTCAATTACTTACCGGTCAAGCAGATCAAGAAAATAGCCGTGGTCGGTGCCGGTCCTGCCGGTCTGTCCGCCGCCACCGTGGCCGCCGAACGCGGGCATCAGGTGACGCTGTTCGATTCGGCCAGCGAGATCGGTGGCCAGTTCAACGTCGCCAAGCGTGTACCGGGCAAGGAAGAGTTCTACGAAACCCTGCGCTACTTCAAACGCAAGTTGCAGACCACCAACGTCGAAGTGTGTCTGAACACCCGCGTTGACGTAGCAAAACTGGTCGAGGGCGGTTACGACGAAGTCATTCTGGCGACCGGCATTGCGCCGCGTCTGCCGGCGATTCCGGGTGTCGAGAACGCCAAGGTGCTGAGCTACCTCGATGTGCTGCTCGAGCGCAAACCGGTCGGCAAGCGCGTGGCAGTGATTGGCGCCGGCGGTATCGGTTTCGACGTCTCGGAATTTCTCGTCCATGAAGGCGTGGCCACCAGTCAGGATCGCGCTGCGTTCTGGAAAGAGTGGGGCATCGACACGAATCTGCAAGCCCGGGGTGGGGTGGCCGGGATCAAGGCTGCGCCGCACGCACCGGCCCGTGAGGTGTTCCTGTTGCAACGCAAGAAAACCAAGGTCGGCGACGGCCTGGGCAAGACCACCGGCTGGATTCACCGCACCGGTCTGAAGAACAAGCAGGTGCAGATGCTCAACAGCGTCGAGTACCTGAAGATCGACGACGAAGGCCTGCACATCCGCATCGGCGAAACCGGCGAACCGCAAGTGCTGCCGGTGGACAACATCGTCATCTGCGCCGGTCAGGATCCGCTGCGCGAACTGCACGACGGTCTGGTTGAGGCCGGGCAGAACGTGCACCTGATCGGCGGCGCTGACGTGGCGGCCGAGCTGGATGCCAAGCGTGCGATCAATCAGGGTTCGCGTCTGGCCGCCGAGCTCTGATCCACCCTAGAATGCCGGCTCTTTGTACAGAGCCGGCCTTCATGTTTCTCCCTCCCACCGACTGGCTGACCCCAGCCCCCCTCGAACCACTTCATCTGGACTGGCTTACCGCCTCCGGTGTTGAAGTCGCGATCCTGCGCCTTGACCGGATCGATCCGCTGATCAGCGGCAATAAGTGGTTCAAACTCGTCGAGCATCTCAAAGCCGCCGACCGTGCGGGTGCCGAAGGCATCATCAGCCTGGGCGGTGCGCACTCCAATCATCTGCATGCACTGGCGGCTGCGGGCAAGCGCCTGGGATTCACAACAGTCGGCCTGTTGCGCGGGCATCCGCAGGACACGCCGACGGTCAGGGATCTGCAGGAATTCGGCATGCAGTTGCACTGGCTCGGGTTTGGCGGTTATCGGGCGCGGCATCAGCCGGGGTTCTGGCAGCCGTGGCTGGCGCAATATCCGACGCTGCATCCGGTGCCCGAAGGGGGCGGTGGTTTGCCGGGTGCGCAGGGTTGCGCGTCATTGAAGGATCAGGTCAGTCAACAACTCGGCAAGCTCGGCTGGGACGACTACCACGGTTGGTGGCTGGCCTGCGGCACGGGCACCACGCTCGCGGGATTGGTGTTGGCGCAGGCCGGTCAGCATGCTGTATACGGCGCCATGGCCGTTCCCGACGATCACGGCGTCGCGGCCAATGTCGAGGCGATTGTGGGCAAGGCTGGAGGCTTTGATCTGATCGACGCCAGCCGTGGCGGCTTCGCCAAGGTCGATCCGGCGTTGCTTGAGTTCATCGCGCAAACCGAACAGGCCAGCGGCGTTCCTCTCGAACCGGTGTACACCGGCAAGGCCTTGCTGGCGCTTGAACAACAGATCGAGGCGGGCCGCTTTGCCCGGGGTTCACGCTTGATCTTCGTCCACACCGGCGGCTTGCAGGGCCGGCGTGGATTCGATGGTTAACCGTGGCTTCGCTTGGGCATCATCCGCAGCAACGTGTTATCGCGCACCACGTAATGGTGGTAGATCCCCGCCAGTGCGTGCAGACCGATCATCCAGTAGCCAATCGTGCTGATCAGTACGTGCCAGTACTCAACCTGTTTGGCAAAGGCCTTGTCCTCACTCACCAGCAACGGCAGGTCGAACCCATAGAACATCACCTGATGGCCCTCGGCGCTGGTGATCAGCCAGCCAAGGATCGGCATGCTGATCATGAACAGGTACAAGGCCCAGTGCATCAAGCGTGCGAGGATGGTTTGCCACGGTGGCGAGGCCGGGAAGATTTTCGGCGCCGGGCCCAGGCTGCGGGCGAACAGGCGAAACCAGACCAGCACGAACACGGTCAGCCCAAGCATGTAATGCACTTCGCGGATCAGCGTGCGACCGCCGCTGCCCTTGGGAAACAGGCCGCGCAGTTCCATGCTGGCGTACACCAGCACCAACAGCACCAGCATCAGCCAGTGCAACAGGATCGACACGGTGCTGTAACGGGATTCGGAATTTGTCCACGGCATACGGCGCTCCTCACGGTTCAGGGCTCAAGCGTGCCGTTCTGCGACGGCATGCCTTAACTGTAACCGTGTTGAAATCATTCTTCCTGCGCAATCCGTTTTTTATTGACGCATGTCATTGGCAGTGCAGTGCGTTATCAACGTGCCGGCCGGATGGCTGTAACAAGGCTTTGTTTATATTTTGTATTTGCGAAAGTTTGAGAACGCCAAGTGAGGTGGTTATTGTCTGTGGCAGTCGAAAGTTGAAATTCGGCTCGATAAATAAATCAATGGCGTCGATAAGGATGCTGTAATGGAAAAAGGATTTAATCATGGCTTTCAATATTCTTCTTAATAACAAACATGGATTTATTGTCAAAAAGGCAATGGCCAAACCAACGGTGCCGAAGCCAAGACCGAAGCCTGTGATCACGCCGCCCTCCAAGCCGGGAACCAAGCCGTCCGTTCCGCCCGTCAAGCCGCCGGTAAAGCCTCCAGTCAAGCCTCCGGCAGCGCCTGTGAAACCATCCGTGCCCCCGGCCAGGCCACCAGTAAAACCTGCTCCGCCGGTCAAGCCAAACACGCCACCTGTGACGCCGAGCACGCCAGTCAATGTCGCCAGGCCCCCAATGCCGTGGCCTACGCTCAATGTCAACGTAGACCCTGTGGCGCTGATCAACCTGCTGAGTGCGATTGGAAGCCGCCGTAATCCGGATGGATCCACCGTGTTGGCCGATGGCAGTCTGGTGAATGCGCAGCAGACGGCGGTGACGCGTCCGGACGGCATCATTCAGCATACGGACGGCAGGGTCGAATACCCCGACGGACGCATCGTCTGGCCAGACGGTACAGTCGAATATCTCGATGGGCGCATTGTTTGGGCTGATGGAACCGAACAACTGGCAGATGGTTCGGTGAAGTATCCAGACGGGCTGATTTACGATGCGCAGGGTAATCTGGTTTCCGAATGATTCTGTTTTTCTTGGAGGAAGATGATGGATCACTAGTTATCTGTTCAGAATAGGTAGTGCATTAATAAAAAGCCGCCAGCTAGTTTCAGCTGGCGGCTTTTTCTATGGAGTTTAATTGTTTTGCGGCATTTCCCCTTTGGCCAGGCGCTTGTTGATGTCGGCGATCACTTGCGGCAGATCGCTGATGGTGTCGATCATGTAGTGCGGGCGCGAGCCCTCGAACAGCGCGTGAATGCGCTTGCGCTCGCTGGCCAGCGCGTCGCTGCCCAGTGCGCGGTAGCCTTCGTAATCCAGGCCCAGCGCGTTGCCGGAGCAGATCAGCGCAACGGTCCACATCCCGGCCCGACGCCCTTCGAGAATCCCCGGTACGGTGTCGTCGATCTTCACGCAGGCGGCGACATCGTCGATGCCCAGCGCAATCACGTTGGCCAGGGCCTGGGCCGGCCAAGGGCGGCCGTTCGGCACTTCGTCGGTGGCGACGACGTGGTCGGCGATATAGCCGTTGGTGGCGGCCAGTGCCACGACCTTGTCCATCACCTGCTTCGGATAACCGGAGCAGGAGCCGATCTTGATCCCTTGCTGGCGCAGGTTGGCAATGGTCTCCAGCGCGCCGGGAATCAGCGCCGAATGCTCGGCGATTTTCTCGATCTGCAGCGGCATGAAGCGGTTGTAGATCGCGGTGACATCATCGTCGGTCGGGGTGCGGCCGAACACCTTGCGATAGCGCTCGGCAACTGACGGCTGGTCGCACAGGGTGCGAATGTGATCCCACTTGCCCATGCCCATCGGGCCACGGGCCTCTTCGATGGAGACCTGAACGTCGAATTCGGCGAAGGCTTCGACGAAGATCTGGGTCGGTGCGAAAGAACCGAAGTCGACCACGGTGCCGGCCCAGTCGAGAATGGCGGCTTGCAGTCGGGTTGGGTTGTTGTAGTTCATGTTGGTCAGAATCCTGTGTGGGCAATGCAATTCAAATGAGGGCGCGAGCTGTTCGAATCAGATGTCGAGCACTTCCATCTCGCGCAGTACTTCACCCACCGCCGCGACGGCTTCGCGCATCTGCGCCGGGGTGACGTGGCCGATGCAGCCGACGCGGAAGGTTTCGACCTGGGTCAGCTTGCCGGGATAGAGGATGTAACCCTTGGCCTTGACCCGTTCGTAGAAGTCCTTGAACTGGTAGCGCGGATCTTTCGGTGCGTGGAAGGTCGCGATGATCGGCGCCTGGATCGCAGCCGGCAGGAAACTGCGCAAGCCGAGTTTGCCCATCTCTTCCATCAGCGCCTGGCAGTTGGCGGCGTAACGCGCATGCCGCGCCGGCAGCCCCCCTTCTTCGTGGTATTGCAGCAGCGCTTCGTGCAGTGCCGCGACCACATGAGTCGGCGGGGTGAAGCGCCATTGGCCGGTCTTTTTCATGTAGCTGTGCTGGTCGAACAGGTCCATCGCCAGCGAATGCGAGTTGCCGGCGGCTGCGGCCAAAGATTCCTTGCGGGCAAACACGAAGCCCATGCCTGGCACGCCTTCCAGGCATTTGCCGGAGGCAGCAATCAATGCGTCGAACGGGATTTGCTGTGCATCCACCGGCAGTGCGCCGAACGCGCTCATCGCGTCGATGATCAGACGTTTGCCGTGTTGCTCGACGACCTGAGCGATTTCCGGCAAAGGATTGAGAATGCCGGTGCTGGTTTCGCAATGGATCAGCGCGACGTGGGTAATGTCGCTGTCGGCGCGCAGCAGGCGGTCGACGTCGGCGGCGGTGGTCGGTTCGTCTTCAGCGGTTTCAAAGGTGCTGAACGAGCGGCCGAGCACTTCGCAGATTTTCGCCAGACGCTTGCCGTAGGCGCCGTTGATCAGCACCAGCACCTTGCCGTCACGGGGGACGAGGGTGCCGATCGCGGCTTCGACGGCGAAGGTGCCGCTGCCCTGCAACGGCACGCAGTGGTGGGTGGCGGCGCCGTTGAGGATGGCCAGCAGTTGTTCGCACAGGCTGGCGGTCAGTTGGTTGAAGCGGTCATCCCATGAACCCCAGTCGACCATCATCGCCTGGCGGGTGCGGGCCGAGGTGGTCAACGGGCCGGGAGTGAGCAGGATGGGTGCGGCAGTACTCATTCGTGTGTCCTCGCGATTGCGCTGTGGGATGAAGCTACGGGGCCTACGTTGCAATTCGGCGGATCATCAATCAAATTGTTTATTGTTATGCCAACCATCAGTGAGGGTTATTCATGAACCTGTTCCAGCTTCGCGCCTTCGATGCCGTGGCCCGGGAAGGCAGCTTTACCCGGGCCGCCGCACGCCTGTTCATCAGCCAGCCGGCGGTCACCGGGCACATCAAGGCGCTGGAGGAGCATTACCAGATCACCCTGTTGCGACGCACGGCACGCCGGGTCGAGCTGACGGAGGAGGGCACCAAACTGGCAGCGATCACCCGGGCGATGTTCGGCATGGCCGAAGAGGCCCAGGCGCTGCTGGAGGCCAACCGGCAGTTGCTGACCGGGCGTCTTGAGGTGGCGGCGGACGGCCCGCACCTGGTCATGCCGATGCTCGCCAGCCTGCGGGCGCGCTATCCGGGAATCACCGTGAATCTGCGGTTGGGCAATGCTCAGGAAACCTTGGCTGCGTTGTTGTCCGAACATGCTGATGTGGCGGTGCTGACCGAGGTCGAGCCGCGCAAAGGGCTGCATCTGCAAGCACTGAGTGAATCGCGCATTTGCGCGCTGGTGCCGGCAGGGCATCCGTGGGCGACACGCAGCGGCGAGGTCAGGCTCGAGGCGCTGGATCAGGTGATCATGGTGTTGCGCGAGCCGAGTTCGATTACCCGGCGCACGTTTGATCAGGCCTGCGCCCAGGCGTCGGTCAGCCCACGGGTGTTGCTGGAACTGGACAGCCGCGAGGCCGTAACGGAGGCGGTGGCGGTTGAGCTGGGGGTTGGGGTGGTGTCATCGGTGGAGGTCAGCCACGATCCGCGCGTTGTCGCGATTCCCATTGCGGGAGAAGGGCTGGTGAACCGGCACATGATCGGCTGCGTGGAGCGACGGCGGGAGTTGCGCTTGATTCAGGCGTTTTTCGGATTGGCCCCCACCTGATACCCACCAGAGCGTGGGAACGATCTATACCAAGCTTTCGCGCACCATCTCGAGAAACGTCGCCACCACTCGCCGCGAACTCTGCTCGCGCAGGCACACCAATGTTTCGGTCAGGCGCCGGGTGCAATCGGTGATCGGCAGCGCGCAGACCCGCGAGTCCGCACCAAACTCCGCCGCCGACACCACCCCCACGCCAATCCCCACCACCACCGCCTCGCGCGCGGCTTCCCGGCCTTCGACCTGAATCGCCGGGCGGATGCGGAAACCGGCGCGGGCCATTTCCTCTTCCAGGGTCTGGCGGGTCACCGAGCCGTGTTCGCGCAGCACCAGCGGCGTGTCGTCCAGATCTTCCAGGCAGATCGATTCACGCTCGGCCCACGGATGATGGCGGGAGACAAACGCCACCATCGGGTCGTTGCGCAGCGGTACGCACAGCAGGCGTTCATCGCTGACATCGCGCCCCAGCAACGCCAGATCGGCCTGATAGTTGAACAGGCGAAACAGCGATTCATCGGTGTTACCGGTCTCGATCTTCACGCTGATCCCCGGATAGCGTTCGCAGAACCGAGCGATCTGCGGCAACACATGCACCGGCGCATCCACCGCCAGAATCAGGCTGCCGGTCTGCAAGGCCTGAGACTCTTGCAACAACTCCTGGGCTTCGGCCTCAACCACGAACAGACGCTGGGTGATTGCCAGCAAGCGTTCGCCCAGATCCGTCAGGCGCACCGAGCGTTTGTTGCGATGAAACAGCAACACACCGAAGCGTTCTTCGAGTTTGCGCACCTGGTCGGAAATCGCCGGTTGCGTCAGATAAAGCCGCTCGGCGGCCTTGGTGAAGCTTCCGTGCACGGCCACGGCGTGAAAGGCTTTGAGCTGGGCGTGTGAAACCGACATGGCTGACTCCATTAACAAGCTGAGCTTATTTGTGAAATACGATAAATCGATTTTATTTATTAAACAGTAATTGCTTTGATCGGCTCACGCCAACGCTGACTGTCCGGTCGGGCAGCGACGCTGGCCATGAGCCTGTGCGTGCAACACCAGGACTCATCTGACCGGTATCGCCGAAGGGACGGGGTGATATCGCAGTGCTCAACAATAAAAAACACAGGCGTTTACTTAACGATTCTGCCGGCACACTCACACCCTGAGGTCAGAACCACAATGAACAAGCACATCGGCACCCTTGCGCGTTGGCGCATGCAGATCTTCGCTATTACCTGGCTCGCTTACGCCGCGTTCTATTTCACCCGCAAAGCCTTTTCGGTGGCCAAACTGGGCATCGCCGAAGACCCAAGCTTCACCCTCGACAAAATGGCCATGGCCAACCTCGACGCGATTTACCTGGCGGCCTACGCCATCGGCCAGTTCACCTGGGGCATGCTCGCCGATCGCTTCGGCCCGCGGGTCGTGGTGCTCGGTGGTTTGCTGATTTCCGCCGCTGCAGCGCTGGTGATGGGCAGCTTCGCAACCTTGCCGATCTTCGCCACCTGCATGCTGATTCAGGGGCTGGCGCAGTCCACTGGCTGGTCGGGGTTGTGCAAGAACCTCGGCAGTTTCTTCCCTTCCGAACAGCGCGGGCGCGTGCTCGGTTTGTGGAGTTCCTGTTATGCATTCGGCGGTCTGGTGGCCTCGCCGTTCGCCGGTTGGTGGGCGTACACGCTGATCGGTTCGTGGCACGCGGCGTTCATTTCCAGTGCGGCGGTGGTGGCGATGGTGGCGGTGTTGTTCTTCATCTTTCAGCGCAATAAACCGGAAGATGTAGGCCTGCCCGCTGTGGAGCCGGAGCCGGTCATCAGCGCCGAGGAAGCCGAAGCCAACAGCAAACTCAGCGTGTGGGAACCGCTCAAGGAAATCCTGCGCAACCGTACGGTGCTGGTGCTGGGTCTGGCGTATTTCCTGTTGAAACCGGCGCGATACGCGATTCTGCTGTGGGGCCCGGTGATTGTGTTCGAGCAGATGCCTTCGGTCGGCAAGGTCGGTGCGGCGATCATTCCCACGGCGTTCGAGCTGGCCGGGCTGTTGGGGCCGATCATGATCGGCCTGGCCTCGGACAGACTGTTCGGTGCCCGCCGCATGCCGGCCTGCGTGCTGAGCCTGCTGGCATTGACCGTGACCCTCGCGCTGTTCATGGGCGCCTTGCAAACCGGCAGCGTGATGCTGGTGGTGGCACTGCTGTTTGTGATGGGCCTGACCCTGTACGGCCCGGATTCGATGATCAGCGGCGCGGCTGCGATCGATTTCGGCAAGGCCAAGGCCGGCGCCACGGCGGCAGGATTTGTCAACGGCTGCGGCTCGGTCGGTGCGGTGCTCGGTGGTTTGCTGCCGGGCTACTTCGACTCGGTGACGGTGTTCATCGTGTTCGCCGGTTGCGCGCTGTTCTCGGCGCTGGTGCTGATTCCGCACTGGAACAGCCGTCCGGTCGGCGTCATGGAACCGCGTGCCTGCGTGCCCAATCGCGCCCTGAGCATCAAACCCCTGCGTAACTGAAAAACCTTGCCTCGCGGCCTGCTGCGGCGCTCGCGGCAGGCAGTGCCGTGGCTGACTGACTGGAGAATCCCATGAGACCGTTTTGGCTGGAGCAGGCTTTGCAGCTCGACACGTCCCAACCTTGCCCGCCGCTGCAAGGCGACGTGCGCACTGACGTGTGCATCGTTGGCGGCGGTTATACCGGGTTGTGGACGGCGATCATGCTCAAACAGCAGAACCCCGAACTCGATGTGTTGCTGATCGAAGCCGACATCTGCGGTGCCGGCGCCAGTGGGCGCAACGGCGGTTGTGCGCTGTCGTGGTCGGCGAAGTACTTCACCCTCGAGCGGCTGTTCGGCGTTGAAGAAGCGGTGCGGCTGGTCAAGGAATCGGAGCGCAGCATCCACGCCATCGGCGAGTTCTGTGAGCAGTACGACGTGGATGCCGATTACCGGCTCGACGGCACGCTTTACACCGCCACCAACCGCGCGCAATGCGGCGCCACCGATGCGGTGATCGCGGCGCTGGAACGCAATGGCATAAATTCGTTTACCCAACGGCCGGTCGCCGATGTACAGCGCATGGCCGGTTCGGAAAAACACCTGGAAGGCTGGTTCTCGCCCGCCGCCGCCAGTGTGCAGCCGGGCAAACTGGTGCGTGGCTTGCGCCGGGTGGCGTTGCAACTGGGCGTGCGGATTCACGAAAGCACGGCGATGACGGGGCTGGAGGAGGGCCGCCCGGCGCGCCTTCACACGGCGAACGGGCGGGTGGCCGCCGATCGCGTGGTACTGGCGATGAACGCGTGGATGGCCCGCGCCTTTCCGCAGTTCGAGCGCAGCGTGGCGATCGTCTCCAGTGACATGTTGATCACCGAACCGCGTCCGGACCTGTTGCAGGAAATCGGTTTGACCAGCGGCGTGACCGTGCTTGATTCGCGGATTTTCGTGCACTACTACCACAACACCCCGGACGGCCGAATCATGCTCGGCAAAGGCGGCAACACCTTCGCTTTCGGCGGGCGGATGCTGCCGGTGTTCGACCAGCCATCGCCTTATACCGGTTTGCTCAAGCGCAGCCTCGACGACTTCTTCCCGGCGTTCGCCAATGTGAAGGTTGACGCCACCTGGAACGGTCCTTCGGATCGCTCGGTCACCGGCCTGCCGTTCTTCGGCCAGATGAGTGCCAGCGGTAATGTGTTCTACGGTTTCGGTTATTCCGGCAGCGGTGTCGGGCCGTGCCACATGGGCGGGCAGATCCTCGCTTCGCTGGTGCAGGGCCTCGACAACCCGTGGACGCGTTCGCCGCTGGTCAACGGGCCGCTGGGTTACTTTCCGCCGGAGCCGATCCGCTACCTCGGCTCGCTGATAGTGCGCAACGCCATTCGCCGCAAGGAGCGCGCCGAGGATCACGGACGATGGCCCCGGCACCTTGACGTGCGTCTGGCGAAACTCGCGGCGGCGGCGGGCAAGGCCGACAAGGCTTGATCGTCAGCGCGGCGGGGCGGAGCGGTTGAGCAGCCAGTCGAGCAGGAGGTCATCGTCGGGCTCGGTTTCTTTCGGTTGTGCCGGTTGAGGCCGGCAGGCGTCGAGGCAGAGGACCGGCCGGTCGGGATCGCTGTCGAGAAAACTCACCCAGACCTCACTGCCGGCACAGGGCAGATGTTCCCGAGTCAGGCCGGCGCCGGCATGGGGCATGACCACCGGCAGCCACAGCCCTTCGCTTGCGCCGTCAAGTGAGTGTTCCGGCCACAACCGGACGGCAATGCGTCCCTGTTCGTCCACTTGCGCCGGTTGCCCCGGCGCACCGAGCAATTGCGCCGGGTGATACCCCGGAATGCCCGGACGCGGTTGTTTCGGCGGCGGACGAAACGGGGTCGACCACGGCAGCGCCGTGAAATCGTTGTGATAGCGGCGAACCGTCGGCACCGGATCGAGAATCGAAGGTTGCTGGCCCTGATGACGCAAGTCGGTAATCAGCCACTGCTCGTTGAACGCGCTTACCGGGTGATCCATCACTTGCAACAGGCGTCCGCTGAGCAATCGCGGACAATCGCTGCGGCCCTGAATCGAGCGCGATCGACAGCGTTGGCGCTCCAGCAGGCGACGACTGCGCTGGGCCGCGTGACGTTGCGCAGTCGGTAGAAATCCCGCTGGGGCGATGGCACTGCCCAGCGTGTGATTGGCGGCCTCCTGGCCCGCAATCGCTTGCCCTCGCTCATGCACGCCGGCGGGCATCTGAGGTAGCACTGCCTCATGGCGCTGGAAAAGGCTGCTGAGGCCGGTTGCTGGCGCATCGATCTGCGTGTTGAAAGGAATCGCCGTCGGTTGTTGCGGCAGGCTCAGGCTGTCATCGGCGAACACCACCACATGGCCGTCCGGCTGATGTTCGAAGTGATAGTGGATGCCTTCCTCCTCACACAGCCGTTGCAAAAACGCCAGATCGGTTTCTTCGTACTGAATGCAGAACGGGCGCGGCGGGTAGTGGCCGACGGTCATCTCGATCCGGTAACTGTGAGCAGGCAGGTGATGTTCACTGAGCAATTGCTCAAGGATGGCCGGCACGCTCAATTGCGTGAAGACCCGGCGTACGGGATGTTGCTCCAGCGCTTGCAGATGCGGCATCAGCACCAGTTGGTAGGCGATCCGGTGCGTTGCCCGGTGTTCGCAGCTGGCACTTTGAATGATGCCGTGAATCCCGTGGTCGTCGCCCAGATGCAGAAACGCCGCCTGATGCAGCAGTGTGCCGGGTGACCAGGCGGGCGCCAGGCCCATGACCTCGACGTCGAACCGATAAGGCTGATTCAGCGCCTCATGACCGTTGAAGCGCAGAACCGGCAGGCGGATCCCGCCTTCGGCCAGGGTCAGCGAAAACGGACTTTCCTTGTCATTGAGCATGGGGGGCGGGCTCTGTCAGGCAATACGGGCGAATGAGGGTACGAAAACGCGGCGCTGAATGGACGTGGCAAACCGGTTTTTCAGAATCGCCCTACAAGGCGCGTAGAAGATGTCGATGCGCATCGGAATTTTTGGTCGATTGCCGACTTTAGGCCGTATAAACTTGGCGCCATGCGTCGGCCAATAGATGTCTCGGCGCCACAGATCAAGAGAGTGAGTAATGGGCGCACAGTGGAAGGTTAAACACAAAGAAGCGGCAGCCAACGCCAAGGGCAAGATCTTCGGCAAACTGGTGAAGGAAATCACCATTGCTGCACGTAACGGTGCCGATACCGCCACCAACGCACACCTGCGTCTGGTGGTCGAACAGGCCAAGAAAGCTTCGATGCCCAAGGAAACCCTGGATCGCGCCATCAAGAAGGGTGCAGGCCTGCTGGGCGAAACCGTTCAATACCATCGCGTGACCTACGAAGGTTTTGCACCGCATCAGGTGCCGCTGATCGTCGAGTGCGTAACCGACAATATCAACCGCACCGTGGCGGAAATCCGCGTGGCATTCCGCAAGGGGCAACTGGGGGCTTCCGGTTCCGTTGCCTGGGACTTCAACCATGTCGGCATGATCGAAGCATCGCCGGACACCCCGGACGCCGACCCGGAAATGGCCGCGATCGAAGCCGGTGCTCAGGATTTCGAGCCGGGCGAAGACGGCGCGACCCTGTTCCTGACCGACCCGACCGACCTTGATGCCGTGCAGAAAGCTCTGCCGGGACAAGGCTTCACCGTGCTGTCGGCCAAGCTGGGCTACCAGCCGAAGAACCCGGTCAGTGGCCTGAGCGACGAGCAGATGGCTGAAGTCGAGGCCTTCCTCGAAGGCCTGGACAACCATGACGACGTGCAGGACATGTTCGTCGGTCTGGCCGGCTGACAAACCAGAACATCGCAGCCTTCGGGCTGCGATTTTTTTCAGCCGTGTTGCAACGCCTGGCTGATCTCGCCGAACCCCGGCCGCGCCAGCACATCCGACTGACAGCAGCGCTGTTCCAGGGCTTCCAGCGCCTGACGCTGCTCATCGCTCAACCCCGAGTCGATGCGCGCCAGCAGTTCCCCCAGCAAAATCCCGAACGCCCGCACTTCGAGGCGTTGCAAGGCGCGGGTTTCAGGCGTGTCCGCCGTGGCATGGAATGACGCCGCACCAAAATCCCCCAGCAGACAATCGCCCTGATCGTTCAACAGAATGTTGTGTCCGTAAAGATCGCCGTGGGTGATGCCGTGACCGTGCAGATGCCCGGCGACCGAGGCGATGCCCCGGGCGATGCGCAGGGCGACCTCGGCACTGAAACGGTAATCTTCGGCATACACATCCCGTGAACAGGACGCCAGGCTCGGCAACCCGGCCAGGTTGCGGTAACTCGGATCGATCAACTGCATCACCAGGCCTTGCTGACCATCGGGATGTTGACCGATGCGGCCTTCGACGCGGATCAGGTTGGGGTGCAGCCCGGCAGTGATGCACGCGTTCATTTCATGCAGCGGCGAGCCGTCGCTGGTCATTTCGCCCTTGTACAACTTGACTGCCACGGGCGTGGCCGGCTGATCCGCAGGCTGCCACTGCGCCCGGTAGATGACCCCGGAAGCGCCTTCGCCCAGCCGTTGTTCCAGCTGCAGCGCCGACCAGTCGATCAGGGGCGCGGCGCCGAGTGCGGCGGCATCGGCTTCGGTTTCCAGCGGATTGCCGGCGTAGGCCAGCCAGGTCAGGCTCGGCAGGGTCAGCAGCCATCGCGGTAACTCGGTCAACTGGTTGGCGGCGATGCGGATCAGCTCCAGCCGATGGCACTGGCTCAGTGACGGCGGCAGGCAGCGCAGGCGATTGCCGGCGAGCATGAGTTTCTGCAGCATCGGTCGTTCGCCCAGCTCCGTGGGCAGGGTTTCGATGGCGTTGTCGGTCAGGATCAGCCAGCGCAAATGCGGCGGCAGCGCCGCGCCCGGCACCTGAGTGATGCGGTTGGCCTTGAAGCCGATCATCGTCAGCGCCTGGCACTGGCCCAGGCACGCCGGCAATTGCGTGAACTGATTGTCCGAGCAGAACAGCACGCGCAGGCGTGTCAGACGGTGCAGGTCATCCGGCAGGCTGCTCAGGGCATTGCCGCTGAGGTTGAGCACTTCCAGCGAATCGGCCAGGTTGAAAATCTCTGACGGAAATTCAGTCAGGCCTTCCGCCAGATCGAGCCGGGTGATGCCTGACAGTTCGCCGGCGCGCAGTTGTGCAAGGGTGTGCATGAAAAGGATCGCTATCGAGAAGGCGCACGGGCGCCGGAAATGGGCCGCATGATAACGGCAAATCAGCCCGGTTCGTGCACTTCGCGCAATTGCCCGAGCCGGCTGCGGGTGCGGGCCAGATCGATCGCCTGGCCGCCGAGGCTTTCGCGCAGCGGGAGCTGGCCGAGCAGGGTCAGGTGTTTGTCCTGGTCGTAGAGCACGTCGATCAGGTTGATGAAACGCTGCTGGGCGGCGATCGAACATTCGCCCAGCTCCGGCAGATCATCAATGATCCAGTGGTCGAAACGCCGGCACAGTTCCAGATAATCCATCACCGCCGTGGGCTGTTCGCAGAGGTCGTTGAAGGTGAACCCCACGCGCCGGTCTTCGCACAGGCGCGCCTGCAAATCCCGGCTGCCGACCGTCAGAGGCAACGGCGTGGCGTCGAGTGGCGGCAGGTTCAAGGTCTGGCGTTGCGCCGGGGTGGCCGGCCAGACGTAATGGCCCTGGGTAAACAGCTGATGCGCGTGACGGCGCGCCTGGCTGCGGTAGTCGTGGGGGCCGCCGACCTCCATGACCTGCATGCGCGCATTGATCAGGTCGATCACCGGTTTGAACCGCGCGTGGTACAGCGGGTTGGGCAACAAGCCTTCCGGTGGGTAGTTGGAGGTCACCAGCAGCAGGATCCCGCGCTTGAACAGGGCCTTGAACAAGCGGCTGATGAGCATCGCATCGCCGATGTCATGCACATGAAACTCGTCGAAACACAGCACCCGACAGTCCTGCAGCAGTGCGTCGAGGGTGACGGCAAGGGCGTCGTCGCAGGCACGATGCTCGAACATGCCTTGATGCAGTTGGGCGAAGAATCCATGGAAATGCAGGCGGTGCTTTTGCTGGATCGGCAACGCCTGGAAGAATCCGTCCAGCAGCCAGCTCTTGCCGCGCCCGACCGCCCCGTGCAGATACAGGCTGGGCGGAGTTCGCGCAGGGGTGCCGAACAACAGACCGGCCTGCTGCGCCATGCAGTCGATGACCCGCTGCTGGCTGTGGCTGAGGGTGTAGCCCTGGCCCCGGGCCTTTTGCTGGAAGTAGTCGCGGACCGATTGCGCGCTGGCAGCGCACTGGCCGGCAGCAGAAGTGGAGCGTTTGCCGAAGAGGCGGCGCAGGGCTGACCAGCGATGGGTCAGACGCGGACGTTCGGGCGGTCGGGTGGGCACTGCAGTCACTCCGTCATCATCGGGCCGGCTCACCCCGAGCGCGGCGGCGTAGTGTAACCAGACGGGTAGTTTTGCTTCCACTGCGCTTTATCGTTTTTCCGCACAGTAATCTGCGGCGTGTACAGGTTTTTTCAACATTATGAATCGACCTGTTGCCAACCTTTTGAAACAAGTCCGGCCGGTGACTGGATCCAGTCGACTGGCGCAATTGGCGTCCGTTGCTAACCTGAAACACTGTAACGGCACCGACGCCGTCGCGATCAAGGAGCAGGCGGTGAATGCAGGGATGGTCTGGGCATTGCTGGGCGGGCTCGCGGCACCGGTCCACGCTGCCGACCTTCAGGTCGAGGTGCGGGTCGAGGTGCAGCGCGGTTGCCAGTTGATCGGCCAGCAACGCGAAGCCGGCATTGAGCAGCCGGGCGTGCTCGATTTCGGCACTACGTCACGGCTCGGCGACCGGGACGGGCCTCTCGGTGCGGCGCTGATCAATCCGCGTCTGCCACGTCTGGAATGCAACCCGGACACCCCGTATCAGCTGCGCGTCGATGGCGGCCTGCACGGTGGCGTTGGCGAGGTGCGCTATATGGCGGGGGAGGCCGGCGGCAAGCCTATTCCTTATCGCCTGTATCAGGACGCCGCACGGCGGGTGCCGTTGGTGGTGGATGTGCCGGTCAGTGGCCGGGTGCCGGACAGCGGCACGGTGGACTTGCCGTTATACGGGCGGATCGAACGGATGGCCGAGGTGCCACGGGTCAGCCGGTATTCGGATCTGGTGAAAGTAACGGTCACCTGGTGATCGCGGAGTTTTTCAGCCATTCGGTGGAACCGGGTGGCGCAGGGACGGGCGTTCAATGATGAGCGCAGTGGTCGAGTGATCCTGAGGGAGTAGGGGCTCAATGATGGGCAGACACGGGCGGGTCATCGCCGCAGCCACGCTGCTGATGTTCACCGAGTTCGCATCAGCGGCGGTCAGTGGGCAGATCCTTGCGCGGCTGACGCTGATTGCCGGTTGCGAGGTGACCAACGCGACCAGCCCCGCCAGTCCGGTGGATGGGCTGGGCGCTCTCGATTTCGGCCAGCAGGGCCCGACCTGGAACGCGCCGATCAAGGCCAGCCTCAGCGAAGCAGGCAGCGGCCAGCTCAATGTCGCCTGCAACCCTTCGGTCACCGGGTTTACCGTGACTATCGACGGCGGCACCCATGGCGACGGCACGACTCGCCGGCTGAGCAACGGGCGCCAGACACTTCCCTATCAGCTGTTTCTCGATGCCTCCGGCAGCCAGAGCTACCGCATCGGTCAACAACACAATTTCGCTGTCACCAGCGGCGCACAGATACCCATCCCGGTATTTGGCTCGGTGGTGGCGAACACCCGTGCGGTACCGGCCGGTGTCTACACCGACACCCTGACGGTGACGCTCGACTGGTAACCCCGCAGAGGACGGACATCATGCATACGATTGCATCAAGGATAGGTTTGTCGTTGCTCGGCCTGACGCTCGCTTCCAGCGTCAATGCCGCCACCACGGTCACCGGCCAGATCACCTCCAGCCTGATCCTGATCAGCAGTTGCCAGGTCAACGGTTCCGGCGGTTCTACCGGGCTGAACTTCGGTGCGTTGAACTTCGGCACCGCCAACAGCCTGTTCACCACGGCCACCGGGCAGGTGCTGGGCGGCGGGGGCGGGGCGCTGTCGATCCTGTGCTCGGCCGGCACCACGCCAACGGTCAAGGTCCGGGCCGGTGCCCATGACGGTCTCTCGCCGGGCGGCACGCGCGCGCTGTACGACGGGGTTGCCAACTATGTGCCGTATGACCTGTACACCGACGCCGGACACTCGCAATTGCTGGCCATCGACGGGGTGATCAACCTCGCGGCCAGCACCGGCGTGGCGCAGACCGTGAACATCTACGGTCAGGCGGTGGGCAAGGCCGGGCTGCCGGCGGGTACGTACACCGACACGATTTCCGTTGAACTGACGTTCTAGTGCCATGGGCCGGCATGGCTGTGCGGCGCTGCTTCTGCTGTGTGCGTGCAGCTTGCCGCTGCCGTTGGCGGCGGTGACCAGTCAGAGCTTCCAGGTCAGTGCCACGGTGACGCCGGGCTGTCTGGTGGTGGGGGGCGTATCGAACTATGGCGGGCTGAATTTCGGTTCGCGATCGGCGCTGGCCACCGATACGGTGCAGGTCGCGCTGACCGGCGGCGTCTCGCTGCAATGCACGCCGGGGGTGGCGCTGAACATGACGGTCGATGGCGGTCAATACAACAGCGGCGGGCGACGCATGCAGATCAACGGGGGCAGTGCGAAGGTCGCGTATGCGCTGTTTCGCGATGCGGCGTACAGCCAGAGCCTGGGCATCGGCCAGAGCGTGGCGGTGGCCTACAGCGACGCGAACAACATCAGTCTGCCGATCTACGGGCAGGTGCTATTGCCGGGCAATCTGCCCGGGGGGACATACAGCGATGTGTTGCAGGTGCAGCTGTCGTGGTGATGTGACATGACAAGGAGCAGGTTTATGGGGTTTTTCACGTCACGCCATTCGTCCGTGTGTCGGGCCGTGCTGGTGCTGCTCATGTTCGGGATGCTCAAGGCCCAGGCTGCCAGTTCGGTGCTGATCTGGCCGATCGATCCGGTGCTGGAAGCCGATCAGCAGGCCAGTGCGCTGTGGCTGGAAAATCGCGGTACTGAAACCGCCAACCTGCAGATCCGCGTGTTCGGCTGGAGCCAGAGCGGTTTCGAAGAGCAGTACCGTAATCAGCGCGAGGTGATCGGCAGTCCGCCGGTGGCGAAGATCGAGCCGGGACAGAAGCAACTGGTGCGCCTGACCCGCACCAGGGACGTGCCGCCAGGCCAGGAACTGGCATACCGGATCATCATCGATGAAATCCCCTCGGGCCAGCCGCCCGTCGTCGAAGACGGCAAGACCGCTGCGGCGATCCGCTTCCAGATGCGCTATTCGGTGCCGCTGTTCGCCTATGGCGCGGGCCTGTGGAGCAAGGAGGACAGCGCCCGTCAGCGTGACCCCAAGGGTATCGGCCTGCCGCAATTGAGCTGGCGCACGGTGGCGGTGGAGGGCCGTCCTTATGTGGAAGTGCGCAATCAGGGCGCGGTGCATGCGCGGCTGACCGATGTCGCCATCATGCAGGGTGGCCAAAGCAAACCGTTGGCCGAAGGCCTGCTCGGTTATGTGTTGCCCGGTGCAGTGATGCGCTGGCCGGCACCGGGGCCGGGGGCTGCAGAGCTGGCGGGACGGGTCAATGGCGCGGCCAAGGCGCAGAGCATTCCGCCGGCGCGATAGCCGTAGCGAGTCATGTCGAAGTGATCAGGCTTCGGCGCCAGCGGTATCAGGAGGAAGCAGTCCATTGACGGACGTAACACGCTAATGAGTCCAGGATGGGCTCGACGTATTCAGCGTCCGTTGTGGCTCATGACCGGCGCGTGGTGCCTGATGTTCATTCATCCATCCGGGGCCGGCGAACTGCCGCCGCCTCCCAGCGGCATGGAGGCCGTGAGTGATGCACAGTTGTTTCTGGAACTGGTGGTCAACCAGATGAATACCGGTCGCGTGGTGGCGGTGGAGCAGCGCGGCGGGCGGTTGTTCCTGCCGGCCAGCGTATTGCGCGACACCGGCATGAAGTTGCCGGAAGAGGCCGGTGCCGAAGTCGATCTCGACGGCCTGCCGGGCCTGCACAGCGATTACGACAGTGTCAGCCAGCGCTTGCTGCTCGACGTGCCGCCGGACTGGCTGCCGGAGCAGTTCATCGGCAATCGCGAAGTCTATCCGCGCACCCCGGCGCTGAGCAGTTTCGGCGCCTTGTTCAACTATGACCTGTACCTCAATGACACCGACGATGCCGGCACTTATCTGGCGGCATGGAACGAGGTGCGGCTGTTCGACAGTTGGGGCACGCTGTCGAATACCGGGCAATATCGCCGCACGTTGTCAGGGGATGCAGTCAGTACGCTGGACAACGGCTATCTGCGTTACGACACCACTTGGCGCTACTCCGATGACGAGCGGATGCTGACCTACGAGGCCGGGGACGTGGTCAGCGGCGCCTTGCCCTGGAGCAGTTCGGTACGGCTGGGCGGCGTGCAGTTCTCACGGGATTTTGCGGTGCGTCCGGATCTGGTGACCTACCCGCTGCCGCAGTTTGCCGGGGAAGCGGCCGTGCCGTCCTCGGTGGATCTGTTCATCAACGGCTACAAATCGAGTAGCACCGATCTGCAACCGGGGCCGTACACCCTGACCAATATTCCGTTCATCAACGGCGCGGGCGAAGCGGTGGTGGTGACCACCGATGCGCTGGGCCGGCAGGTGTCGACCACGGTGCCGTTCTACGTCACCAGCAGCCTGTTGCAAAAAGGCCTGAGCGATTTTTCGGTGGCCGCCGGCACGCTGCGCCGCGATTACGGCCTGAAGGATTTCAGCTACGGGCCGGGCGTGACCTCGGGCAGTCTGCGCTATGGCGTCAGCGACATCTTTACTCTGGAAAGTCATGCCGAAGCGGCGGATACCCTGACTCTCGGAGGATTGGGCGGTAACTTGCGACTGGGTAATTTCGGGGTGCTCAACGGTGCGATCAGCCAGAGTCGCTTCGACGGCGACGCTGGTCAGCAAGTGAGCCTCGGTTATCAATACAGCGGTCAGCGCTACAGCTTTTCCTACCAGCGTCTGCAACGTCGCGACCGGTATGCCGACCTGACGGTTGTGGACAGTTCCTACACCACGCTCAGTCGGCGCAGTGAGCAGGCGACCCTGAGCCTCAACCTCGAACGCTGGGGCAGTCTCGGCGTCGGTTATTTCGATATTCGCGCGGCGGACGCAACCCGTACGCGGCTGCTCAACCTGAGCTGGAGCAAACCGCTGTGGCGCAACAGCAGTTTCTACCTGTCGGCCAACCGCGAAATCGGTGACAGCCACTGGGCGGTGCAGGCGCAATGGGTGATTCCGTTCGACCTGCGCGGCAGCCTGGCCATCAGCAGCGAACGCAGCAAGACCGGGCAGACGCAGCAACGGGTCAACTACAGCCGCGCCGTGCCGTCCGAGGGCGGGGTGGGCTTCAATCTCGGCTATGCCAAGGGCGACGGCGCCGATTACCGCCAGGCGGACGTGACCTGGCGCCTGCAATCGGTGCAGTTGCAGGCCGGCGTCTACGGGACGTCCGACGCCGAAACCCGTTGGGCCGATGCCAGCGGTTCGCTGGTGTGGATGGATGATCAAGTGTTCGCCGCCAACCGTATCGACGATGCGTTCGTGGTGGTCAGCACCGACGGCTACGCGGACATTCCGGTGCGTTACGAGAACCAGCAGGTCGGCCAGACCGACCGCAATGGCCACTTGCTGGTGCCGTGGAGCAGTGCCTATTACCGCGGCAAGTACGAAATCGATCCGCTGAACCTGCCGGCCAACGTGCGCAGTCCGAATGTCGAGCAACGTGTTGCCGTGCGCCGGGGCAGCGGCTATCTGCTGGAGTTTCCGCTGAGCCGGGTGATTGCCGCGAGCATCGTGCTGGTGGATGCGCAGCAAAAGCAATTGCCGCTGGGCAGTGGCGTGTTGCACGAGCAGAGCGGCACTCGGACAGTGGTCGGCTGGGACGGGCTGGTCTATCTGGAAAATCTCCAGGCACAAAACTCGCTGCGAGTGACACTTGCGGACGGCAAGCTCTGCCAGGCGCAATTCAGCGTCGATCTGCAGCAGAACGAAGTGCCGCTGATCGGCCCGCTGGTGTGCCAATGATCCGGGCGCGGCGTGTTCTGTGGCTGCTGTTGCTGTTGCTGCTGCCGGGGCTGGCGCAGGCGCTGTGTTCGGTGGTCCCCACTACGCCGGCCGGGTTCGGGACGATCAGTTCGATCGCCGTGCGCACCACCTCGCAACCCAGTTCCACCTTGAACGGGGGGCTGAGTTGCACCGGTTCGCTGCTGTCGCTGTTGACCAACAATGACCATTTCTGGGCCACCGTCACCTCGACCCAGAGCGGTTTGCTCGGGCCTTCGGGCGATGTGATCGGTTACACGATCTACGCCAACAACAGCACCAGTTATCCGCTGACGCGCGGCACCGCCTATGACTTCGCCCGCAACGGCATCATCGATGCCTTGGGATTGCTGGCCGGCACCGTGCCGAAAACCGTTCCGCTCTATTTCGGCACCACCGTCGGCAGCAATGTGGCGGCGGGGGTGTACAGCGAGACCCTGAGCATCTTCTGGAGCTGGAATTACTGCTCGGGCATAGGTGTCGGCGGGCTTTGCCTGGGTCGCGACATCAACAGCGGCACCACGACGCTGACGGTCAACCTGACAGTGGCCAACGACTGCACCATTACCGCGCCGAACATCGCTTTCGGCAGCGCGCCGGTGGTCAGTGCGTTCACCCCGGTGACCGGGCAGACCATCAACCTCGCCTGCACCAAGGGCAGTGCCTACACCGTGGGTCTGAACGACGGGCAGAATGCGCTGAGTGTCGGCGGACGGCGGCGGATGATTTCCGGTAGCAACTATCTGGCCTACGACATTTTCAAGAGTGCCGGGACCACCCGTTGGGGCAGCGTCGGCGCGGCCCGCCGGGCCAGCAGCGATGCCGAGGTCAACCCCGGCAACGGTCTGGGCACCGGCAGCCAGATCTTCAATTACAACGCGAAAATCTACACTGACCAGACCACACCGCCCGCCGGAACCTACTTGGACAATGTGGTGCTGGATGTAGGGTTCTGAACCGGCTAGAAGCTCAGAGATTGCTTGAGCATTTTCGCCGCCGGGGTATCGGTCGGGCTGACCATCGCGTAGTTGTAACCCTTGCCGGACCAGTACTCGGCCTGCAGATCCCCGTCCTGGCGGCTGCCCCGGGGCAGAAAGGTATTTTTCGGTCCCGGCGGACGCACGTAGAAACTGACCTTGTGCCCGCTCTGGTCTTCATACATCACCATCGCCGCCGGGCCTTCATCGGTGCTCAGCAGACGGCCGCTGACCGGTGCAAAACCGGCCGCCGTCAGATCCGGCAGGCGATTGGCCTGAGTGAAATAACGATCGAGCCAGCGCTGGATATTGCCGTCGTCCTCGACCTTGTAGTCCGCCGGCAGAAGCCCTTGCTGAGCAATCAAACGGTACGCTTGCAAAGCATCCGTCATCGGTGCCGGAGGATGAAACACGGTCATGTCCCGGGCTTTCCAGCCACCGACACCGCCGAGGCTGACGGCAATCAACAGCACTGCCGCGCTGGCCCACTGGCGACGCGACTGGCGCTTGAGTCGCTGGCGAATCAGCGCCGGATCGAGGTCCGGATTGTTCGGTTGCTGCAAGGCACCGCCGAGGGCGGCGCGCAGGTGCTGGGCGTCCTGTTGCCAGGCGCGAACCTGCGCCGCTTCGTCCGGGTGACTGGCGAGCCAGGTTTCCAGCACATGCCGGTCGGCCTCGCTGAGCTGATGGTCGACGTAGGCGTGCAGGTCACGTTCGTTGGGGGGCAGACTGATCATTTGAGTATCCGCAAGGAAGGGCTGCTGATTTCCCCGTCGCTGAGCTGGCGCAGGGCCTGGCGAGCACGGGACAGGCGCGACATCACGGTGCCGGTGGGGACGCCAAGAATCTCGGCGACCTCCTTATAGGTCAGGCCTTCCACCGACACCATCAGCAGCAGCGCGCGCTGTTCGGTGGGCAGTCGGTCGAAGGCCTTCAAGGTCGATTGGGCAATGACCGTGCGTTCCACCGAAGGCTCGGCGTCATCGCGGCCGGTGAAGAATTCGAGCATCCGCGCATAGCGCCGCGAACGCCGATGCGCATCGAGAAACTGCCGGTACAGGATCGAAAACAGCCAGGCGCGCAGATCGCCATCGGCGCGTTTATCGCCCCACCCCGACAGCGCCCGCTCGAGGCTGGCCTGTACCAGGTCGTCGGCGCTGCTGCTGTTGCGTGTCAACGACAGTGCGAAGCGGCGCAATCTGGGGATCAGATCGCGTAATTGCTCGTCGAGTGTATTCATGACAGGGACATGTTCTGGGCCACAAGCGCGGTAGTGGTAGGAAAGACGCCTCTCGACACAGCTTATTCCATTCCAGAAGCTGAAAGATTTCATTACTGGCGACGTAGGAAAGTTCGCCGCGTTCTGTAGTGCGTGTAATGGATTCAAATCCCCCGGCTCAACCTGTCCGACAAGCGCAGGCAGCCACCGATGTCGCCAGCAGGCAATCGGTGGCCGAAGCGGCTGAAACGATGACTTGAGCAAAAAAGGGATGTTTTAAATGCACGCAATCGTAATGAATCCCCCCGCACCGAGTGTCGGCCCTGAGGCCTGGCGGACATTCGGCTGCGGCCCGATGGCCGAGCCTGAGTTCTCGTTGATCCACCGTGCGATCGAGGCGCGGGCGGCGACACACCCGCAGCAGGTGGCCGCACGCTTTCAGGGACGGAGCCTGACGTACGGCGAGTTGAATCGCCAGGCCAACCGGTTGGCCAGATTGTTGTCGAGCCATGGCGTAGCACCGGGCGATCACGTGGCACTTTTCGTCGAACGCTCGATCCCGATGCTGGTGGGCATGCTTGCGACCTTGAAGGTGGGGGCCGCTTATATTCCACAGCATGTCGGCATTACCCCGACCCCGCAGTTGAGCCACATCATGTCGGTTGCTTCGACGCAGGTGGTGTTGACGCTTTCAACGCTGGCCCATGCGATTCCCCTGACGGCCGGGCAGCATTGCATTCATCTGGATACGTTCATCGACTCGCCGGGCTCGGCTGTCGATGACGTCAATGTGGGAAAGGATATTTCGTCACCGGATGCCTTGTGTTTTGTGTTGTTTACGTCCGGTACGACCGGTCAGCCCAATGGTGTCAGGGTGACCCAACGCAATGTCTGCAACATTCTGCTGACCGGCCCCGGCAATCTCGGCATGGGGCCGGGCATGAACGTCGGGCAGATCCTCAATATCGCCTTTGACATGGCTGCCTGGGAAATCCTCGGCTGTCTGGCCCATGGCGCGACGCTGCTGATCCGGGGCAAGGACATTGCCGAAACCGCCGAGCAGTGTGACGTGCTGATCGCGACGCCATCGATTCTCGCCACGCTGGATCCGGCGCGCTGCAGCCAAGTGAAAGTGGTGGCGCTGGCCGGCGAACCGTGCCCGCAGCCCCTGGCCGATCGCTGGGCGTCCTTTTGCGATTTCTACAATGCTTGCGGCCCTACAGAAACCACCATCGTCAATACCATGCAGCACTACCGAGGCGTGGGCCCGTTGACGATCGGCAAGCCAACGCCCAACAACACCGTGTACGTGCTGGATGAATCGGGCCAACTGTGCGCGCCGGGTGAACAGGGCGAAATGTGGGCCGGCGGCGATTGTGTGACGGCCGGGTATCTGGGCAATCCAGCGCTGACTGCCGAACGTTATCGGCTCGATCCGTTTCTGGGGCAGGGACGCATGATGTTTCGTACCCGTGATCTGGGACGCTGGACCACTGACGGCGAACTGGAACACTTGGGCCGAGTGGACGATCAGGTGAAGGTTCGGGGCTTTCGCGTTGAACTGGACTCGGTATCGGCGGCGCTGGAGTCTGCACCGGGCTGCGAGCGCGCGGTGACCTTGAAGTTCGATAACCGTCATCTGGTGGCGTTCGTCTATCCCGCTTCAACGGATACCGACGAAGCGCGACGCCGTTGCGAGGAGCGTCTGGCCTATTACTGCGTGCCTTCGATGATTCTGCCGGTGGACGACATCCCGCTGACCTCAAGGGGCAAGGTCGATAAACGCTTGCTGCTTGAGCGGGCTCAGGCGTATCAGGCACAGCTCGTTGCCACCACTGAGGAGGCAGGGCAATGACTCAGGTCGATGACGCTTTTGCCCTGCCACCTCGAAGGCCGCTTTGGCGGCGTCTGGGAACGATGCCCTTGTTTTCGCACTACAACCGCCTGGTAGCGCTGGTGCTGCTGGCTAACGTCGGGGCGCTGGTGTACGGAGTGACCGTCGGTCAGTGGTGGCCGGCCTCGGGGATTGCGTTGGAGGCATTGTCGCAGCTGGTGTTGGCGAATCTGTCGATGGCGATCCTGATTCGTCAGCAATATGTGATCAATCTGTTGTTCTGGCTGGCGACCCGGGCCCCGACGAGCTGGCCGTTGGCGATTCGTCGTTCGCTGGCCAAGGTCTACCATTTCGGTGGGCTGCACAGTGGCGGGGCGATGGCTGCGATTGCCTGGTTCGTGGCACTGCTCGGCTCGATGATCTGGCAAAGGACCCAAGGGGTGGCTGGGGTTTCGCTGACGTTGCTGACCATCAGCGCCGGGCTGCTGGGATTGTTGCTGCTGATGGCGATCATGGCGTTGCCGGGAATTCGTTCACGGTTTCACAACGCTTTCGAGCGCACCCACCGGTTCGCCGGTTGGGCGGCGCTGCTGCTGTTCTGGGTCATGACGCTGGTGTTTGCGCGGGACAGGAATCCTTCGGCAGACCTGGCGCAGGTCCTGTTGACATCCGTTTCGTTCTGGATGCTGCCGATCCTGACACTCAGCATTGCCTTGCCTTGGTTGCGCCTGCGCAAGGTGCCAGTGACGCTGGTCAAACCGTCATCGCATGCAGTGATTGCCCGGTTCAATCACCTCACGCCGTTCGCCGGATCTTCCACCGCCATCAGTCGCCATCCGCTGTGGGAATGGCACTCGTTTGCCAACATTCCTGCACCTGACGAACAGGGTTTTCGCCTGATCATTTCCCGGGCCGGCGACTGGACCGGGCAGTTGATCGAGCAGCCGCCAACCCATGTCTGGGTCAAGGGCATCACCACGGCAGGCGTCGCCCATATCGAAACCCTGTTCAAGTCAGTGGTGTATGTCGCCACCGGCAGTGGCATTGGCCCTGTGCTGCCGCATCTGTTGGCGCGGCAAGTGCCGATCCACCTGATCTGGTCTACCCGCAGCCCGCGCGCGACCTATGGTGATGCGCTGGTGGAGGAAATCCTGCAGGCACAACCCGATGCCCATATCTGGGACACCGACCGGTTGGGCAAACCGGATCTGGTGGCGCTGGCGTATGCCGCCGTTCGTGCCCACGGTGCGGAGGCGGTGATCTGTATTTCCAACCAGAAGTTGACCGAACGCGTGGTCGAGGAAATGGAATCCCGAGGTATTCCGGCCTACGGCGCGATCTGGGATTCCTGACAGCGCGTCGGTGTTTTCCCACTCACTTCATTTTTCAAAGAGATTGCGAATGAACCTATTGATTGAACGGTACGGCCCCGTGGTACTGATCCGCCTCAACCGCCCGCAGGCACGGAATGCGCTCGACTCATCACTGATGCGCGAACTGCTGGGGACCTTGCAACCGCTGGACAGTGAACCGGGTATCGGATGTTTCCTCATCACCGGTACCCAGGATTATTTTGCTGCCGGAGCCGATATCAAGGAGATGTACGAAAAATCCTGTCGGGAAATGATCGAGGAAGATCATTTCGCCGGATGGGATGCGTTTGCCGCTCTGCGCACGCCCAAAGTCGCCGCAGTGGCGGGATTCGCGCTCGGTGGAGGATGCGAATTGGCAATGATGTGCGACGTGATCGTGGCGGCCGAATCTGCGAAATTCGCACTGCCGGAAATCACGTTGGGGGTGATGCCGGGCATGGGTGGTACGCAACGCCTGACCCGATTGATTGGCCGTGCCAAAGCCATGGACATGATACTGACCGGTCGCACGATGTCCGCCCGGGAAGCGGAGCAGGCGGGGTTGGTGTCGAGGGTGACAGAAGCCGATCAAGTGCTGACGCAGGCCATGGACATTGCGCAGCGCATCGGCGGTTTTCCCCGCACGGCGACACGGGCCGCCCGGGAGGCTGTGGACCGAGCGTCCGAGTCGGGATTGCGTGAAGGCATTCTGTTTGAACGACGCTCGTTTCACGGCCTGTTCGCGACACCCGGGCAGAAAGAGGGCATGCAGGCGTTTCTGGAGAAGCGCGAGCCGCGTTTCGATCAGATTTAGCCCGCGGCGATTGGACTCCGACGCCACTGCATGAAAGAAACTACAGTTCAGAGGGAATAATCCTACGAGACGTGCGTCTCATAGCACCTTTCCCTATGGCCGATGGCCCTGGAGTCTTTCATGGTTGATCGCAGCTCACCGCCCGGCGGGCCTCAACACCCGTCACTGAGTGCCCCGAGCCTGGTATTGCGACTTGGCGGAATCGCCCTAGTGGTCGCCGCCCTGGCCGGGGCTTTTGCCTACGTACATGGTTCATTTGACCCACAACGCCTGACGCCGAAAGCGTTGGTCGACGTGCTGGAAAAGAACAACGGCGTGCATCCCGGCTTTCGCCGCAATCACGCCAAAGGCGTTTGCGTGATTGGGTATTTCGAGAGCAGCGGCGAGGCTCGCCCGTATTCCGTCGCGCAAGTGTTCAACGAGCCGCGCACGCCGGTGGTCGGGCGCTTTGCGCTGCCGGCCGGCAGCCCGTATGCGCCAGACAGCGCCGTACCGATCCGCAGTCTGGCGTTGCGTTTCACTCAGGCCAACGGTCAGCAGTGGCGCACCGGGATGAACAGCATGCCGGTGTTCCCGGTCGGCACGCCCGAGGCGTTCTATCAGTTGCAGCAGGCGCAATCGCCGGATCCGGCGACAGGCAAGCCGGATCCGACCAAGGTGCCGGCATTTTTTGCCGCACACCCGGAAGCCGTGCCGTTTCTGACCTGGATAAAAACGGCCAAGCCCTCGGCCAGTTACGCGACCGAAACCTACAACAGCGTCAATGCGTTCTATCTGGTGGATGCCAGCGGCAAGAAGCAAGCGGTGCGCTGGGGCATGACACCTCTGGCCCAGGACGCTGCCGGTGCGACTGCGCCTGAAGGCAGCGATTTTCTTGAGAAAGACCTGGTGCAACGTCTGGCTGAAGGGCCGCTGCGCTTTCAGTTGAACATCACCTTGGCCAACGCGGACGATCCGGTGAACGATGCGAGCAAGGCCTGGCCCGCCGACCGCAAGGTGTTGAACGCGGGCACTCTGGTGCTGGAAAAGACCCAGCCGCAGCTCAGCGGCGAATGCCGTGATATCAACTACGACCCGCTGGTGCTGCCCGCCGGCATCCAGGGTTCCGACGACCCGCTGCTGGCCGCGCGCTCGGCCGGTTACGCCGATTCCTACCTGCGTCGCACCAGCGAAGTCAGCCAACTGCCCACCGGCAAAAAGGAGGCTCGCCCATGAGCACGCAACCGACCCATTTCAACCCGCTGGCGCGCTTGCTGCACTGGTTGATGGCGCTGATGATCATCGCGATGTTGTTCATCGGTGCCGGCATGGTGACCTCCGTGTCGGCGCGGCATGAATGGTTGATCAATCTGCACAAACCGTTGGGTATCGCGATTCTGCTGCTGGTGATCGTGCGCATTGTGGTGCGACTGGGCACCCGTCAACCACCGCTGCCGGCGGATCTGCCGGGCTGGCAGGTGATGGCGGCCAAGGCCTCTCATCTGTTGCTGTATGCGCTGATGCTGGTGTTGCCGCTGCTGGGCTGGGCGATGATCAGCGCGGCAGGGGATCCGGTGATGCTCGGCACATCCCTGCAATTGCCGTCGATCGTGCCGGCGGATGCGCAGGTGTTTGCGTTGCTGCGCAAGGCTCACGGGTATCTGGCGTATTTGTTGTTCCTGACCGTGCTGCTGCACCTGGCGGCGGCGCTGTTCCATGGCTGGGTGCGCCGTGACGAGGTGCTCGACAGCATGTTGCGGGGACGCAATCGCAACTGACCGTGGACGTTAATCCGACGTGGCGAGCGCGCAGGTCTGCTCGCCACGCTGTTGCGGTGCCAGCGTTCGCCACCAGTACAGCAACGCGACGATGTTGATTCCGGCACCCAGCCAGCAGACACCCGGCCATCCTGCCCAGGCGTACATGACCGTCGAGGCGATCGCACCCAGCGCGCTGCCGATTGAATAAAACAGCATGTAGCCGGCAGTCAGTCGGCTTTGCGCCTGCGGGCGAACGCTGTAGATCATGCTCTGACTGGTGACGTGCACGGCCTGCAAGCCCAGATCCAGGGTGATGACGCCAAGCAGCAGCGCCCACAACGAAGACTGGGTCAGTGCGATCGGCAGCCACGAAACGAGCATCAGCAGCAGCGACAGACCGCTGACCCATTGCCCCAATCCTCGATCCGCGAGGTGTCCGGCTCTGGCTGCGGCCAGTGCGCCTGCCGCGCCAGCGAGTCCGAACAGTCCGATTTCACTGTGGGAAAGCGACAGCGGCGGACAACAGCGTTTGCATGACGATCAGCCGTCGGCGGTTGAGCAGGTCGCCAAGGGGCACCAGCAATAACAGACCGATGCCGTAGCCGACCTGGGTCAAGGTCATGACGATGCCGATACTGCCCGGCGACATCTCGAAGGCTTCGGCCATCGCATCCAGCAGCGGCTGGGCGTAATACACGTTGCCCACCGCGAGGCCGCAGGCGATGGCGAAAAGCAGCACGACACCTTTATCGAGCGTTGCATTTTTCATGTCCCGGTTACTTTCAGGTTTCAAGTTGAAACTTGAATGACGGTAAGTAATCCGGTTTTGATTTGCAACCTGATTGAATAAACGTCGGCGCAAAAAAAAGATCGCAGACAGGCTGCGATCTTTTGTGAAGCGCATATCAGGGGCGATCAGCGCAGGGTGTCGACCATGTCCGCGATGGTGGTCAGCACGTCCTTGCCCAGTTGCTTCGAGCGTTTGCCCGACCAGCCGGTGAGCGGGTTCGGCGCGTCGTCGTGATCCTTGAACGGCATTTCCAGGGTCAGTGACAGGCAGTCGAATTTCTGTCCGACGCTGTTGCAGGCCAGGGTCATGTTGGCCTGCCCCGGTTCGTCACGGGTGTAGCCGTATTGGGTCTGGAAGTCCTTGGTGGTGTGCTTCAGATGGCTGCGGAAGTGCTCTTCGAGTTTTTCGATCCGCGGGGTGTAACCGGGGTTGCCTTCGCAGCCAGCGGTGAATACGTGGGGGATTTCTTCGTCGCCGTGTACGTCGAGGAACAGATCGACGCCGTACTTTTCCATTTGCTGTTGTACGAAAAGGACTTCCGGACTGACTTCCTGACTGGCGTTCTGCCAGGCGCGGTTCAGGTCCTGGCCCATGGCATTGGTGCGCAGGTGACCGTGGAAGGCGCCGTCCGGGTTCATGTTCGGCACCAGGTACAGATCGGCGCTGGCCAGCAGTTTGTTCAGCACTGGATCGTCATGCTGTTCCAGGCGTTCGATCACGCCTTCCATGAACCATTCGGCCATGTGTTCGCCCGGATGCTGCTGGGCGATGATCCAGATCTTGCGTCGACCTTCGGCGCCGGTGCCTTTGCGCAGGAGCTGGATGTCGCGGCCTTCGACGCTTTTGCCGGTGGCCAGCAGTTCGGTTCCGGCCTTGGTCAGCGCTTGCTCGATCAGCCAGTCATGACGGCCGCGGCTGTAAGGTTCGAAGTAGGCGAACCAGGCGTGGGTCTGCTCGGCCTCGAGGCAGAAGCGCAGGCTGTCGCCTTCGAATTGGGTCGGAATGCGGAACCAGTTGACGTGGTCGTAGGAAGCGACCGCCTGATAGCCGGTCCAGGCTTTGTTATAGGAGGACTGGCTGGCATTGACCAGGCGAAACCAGTGTTCCTGATGGACGTGCAGACCGCTGGCCTTGAAGTGGAACCACTGGAAATGGGCGCTGCGGGTATCTGGCCGAATTGCCAGCACCGGGTTGAGTGGATTGCTGATGTCGATGACTTGGATGTTGCCGCTGTCGAAGTTGGCGCTGATGTCGAACGAAGATTTGGCCACGGTCATAATCGGTTCCTGAATATGATTTTTATGGCGGCTACTTTACACGCAAGACAGGGGTGAAACCGAGGGAAATTGCGGGTTGTGGCGGGGGGCGTCTTCCGTGACGCGGATGCAGCTTAGTAGCTGTGCGATTGATTCTCAAGTGCTAATTGGCATTACTTCGCCCCAATGTGGCCGGGGTTCGCTTGCCAAGCAATATTCTTTTGATATTATCCGCGCCATCGAATTTGCAGCACCCAAAGACTTCATTAGCCTGAAGCTACAAGCCAGAAAACTGGCAAAAAAAAGACCCGGCAAAAAGCCGGGTCAAAAACCGTGATTAGCCTGATGAGGAGATAGTCCAGAAGACCGACCTAAGGTCTCTGGTCCATCGACTGATCTCGCGACCAGTTGCTTGCAATAGTAATCATTATCATTTGCAAGTCAAATGTTTTTATCTGCGCGATTGGAAAATTCTTTCCCGTCCGTATACCTGTCTTCAGCGAACTGCGCCATCGAGCGAGTGATCAACCATCGCCCGCGCCATGTCCACCATGTGCACGACCGAAAATGCCAGATCCCGATTGACGCCCTGCAAGCTGTCCGCCGCCTTGAATGCCGTGGCTGCTGCACATCGCAGCAGGTCTGAGGCGTGGACCAGGGATTCTTCGCCACTCAGGTTGCTGTTCACGCCGAAGAAGCGTTCCTCTACATCCGGTTCTGACACAGCTGGTTTCAAGTAATAGTCCAACGCCCGTTGTGCAGCGGCGCACCCTTGCGGGGACGTGAAGGTGGTGTCCATTTGCAGGTCGGGCATGTCTTTGCTGGTGATATTCATGGTGAAAGGTCACTCCTTGGTCGATTCAAATCCGTGACCCAAGAATAGTACTATCAGTATTTGTGACCAGAATTTAAATACTACAATATGTGTTTTGCCGGCCGCAGGCGTCCACGTATGGTGCCGCACATGGATAAATGGATTGAGTTGGTCAAGGCCAAAATGAGTGAACTCAACGTCACTCAAGTCGAACTCGGCGAGCGCGTCGGCATGTCTCAGGGCGGTATCGGCCATTGGCTGAACAAGCGCCGCGAGCCCGGCATCACGCAGATGAACCGCGTGCTCAAAGCGCTGGGCATGGAGTATCTCGAAGTCGCGGTGGTGATTCGCGAGCCGCAGGTCGATGCGGATGACGAAATGCCCCTGGCGCAGAAGTACAACCCTTACTTTCGCTATCCGGTCAGCGAGTGGAATGCGCCGATCGAGGCCCGCGAAAGCCAGCCAGCGTATTCGAGTGCCAAGGACAAGCGACGTTTCGAACTGACGGATTACCACGCCCGTGGCCCGGCGTTCTGGCTCACGGTGAGGGGCAACGCGATGACCGCGCCCACCGGGCAGAGCATCGGCGAGGGGATGATGATCCTGGTGGATCCGGCACTGGAGGCCGAGCCCGGCAAACTGGTGATTGCCCAGTGGCCGGACAGCGACGAGGCGATTTTCCGCAAACTGATCGAAGAGGGCGGCCAGCGTTACCTGGTGCCGCTCAATCCGACCTGGCCGAAAGCCTTGTTCACCGACGAGTGCCGAATCATCGGTGTTGTGGTTCAGGCAACCGCCAAATACTAGTCAGATCGATCCTCGCCAGTCGTAGGATCGATCCTCCTTTCAAACCTCTTCCAGCTCGACCAGAGCGCTGCCTTCACTGACCATTTCGCCTTCCTGGCAATACAGCGCCTTGATCACGCCAGCATGGGGCGCGCGTATGCTGTGCTCCATCTTCATCGCCTCGAGCACCACCAATTGCGCACCGGCCTCAACCGATTGCCCGGCCTCCACCAGCACCCGCACGATGCTGCCGTTCATCGGCGCTGTCAGACCGCCCTGATGGCTGTGACTGGCTTCGACTGCGCTGATCGGGTCGTACGTTTCAACGCGTCGCAGTTCGCCGTCCCATTGAAGATACACAACCTCTCCACGACGAATCGCCCGCCGCTGTCGACGCAGCCCGTCGTGCTCGACCACCAGTTGCTCGCCGATCAGTTTTGCATTGCCGCCAGCACCGAGGGTAAAGGCCCGATCCTGCCCCTCGCAACTCAAATGCAGAGTGACTTCACTTGGCAGACCCGCGCGCAAACCGCTGTGAAGCGCCCAAGGCGAAGCCGGATCATCCGCCCGAGCCATCCCCGGCAGACTCTGCGCAACAGCTTGCGCCGCCGCCTGCCAGAACTCATCGCTCAGCGCAGCGGGCGCTGGCAACAGTTGCTCCTGATAGCGCGGAATGAACCCGGTATCCAGCTCGGCCGCCGCAAACGCCGGATGACCGATGATCCGCCGCAGGAAGTTGATGTTGGTCTTCAGCCCGCCAATCGCAAATTCATCGAGCATGCTGAGCAGCCGCAAACGCGCCTGTTCACGATCCTCGCCCCAGGCAATCAGCTTGCCGAGCATCGGATCGTAGAACGGCGAAATCTCGTCGCCTTCCTCAACGCCGCTGTCCACTCGGCGCCCCGCGCCTGCGGCGGATTCGCGGTACAGATCCAGGCGCCCGGTCGCCGGCAGGAAATCATTCGACGGATCTTCCGCATACAACCGAACCTCAATCGCATGCCCGTTGAGCGGCACCTGATCCTGGGTGATCGGCAGCGCTTCGCCGCGAGCGACGCGAATCTGCCAGGCCACCAGATCGAGCCCGGTGATGGCTTCGGTGACCGGGTGTTCGACCTGCAGCCGCGTGTTCATTTCCATGAAGAAGAACTCGCCGCGAGCATCCAGCAGAAACTCCACCGTGCCGGCACCGACGTAACCGATGGCCTGCGCCGAACGCACAGCCGCTTCGCCCATCGCGCGACGCAGCTCCGGGCTCAGACCCGGTGCCGGCGCCTCTTCGACGACCTTCTGGTGCCGACGCTGGATCGAGCAGTCGCGCTCGTTCAGGTACAGGCAATTGCCATGCTGATCGGCAAACACCTGGATTTCCACATGGCGCGGCTTGAGCAGGTATTTCTCCACGAGCATCCGCGAGTCGCCGAACGACGACTGCGCTTCACGCTGGGCCGAGGCCAACGCTTCAGCCAACTGGCTGACGTCTTCAACGACCTTCATGCCCTTGCCACCACCGCCAGCGGTGGCCTTGAGCAGCACCGGATAGCCGATGCGCTCGCAAGCATCGCGGAAGGTGTCCAGATCCTGAGCTTCGCCGTGATAACCCGGCACCAGCGGCACGCCAGCGGTTTCCATCAGCGCTTTGGCGGCGGACTTGCTGCCCATCGCGTCGATGGCCGAGGCGGGTGGGCCGAGAAAAATCAGGCCGGCCGCTTCGATCGCGCGGGCAAAACCGGCATTTTCCGACAGAAAGCCATACCCCGGATGAATCGCCTGAGCGCCGCTGGTCTTGGCCGCTGCGATCAGTTTGTCGATTTGCAGGTAACTGTCGGCCGCTTTGCTGCCGCCCAGATCCACGCGGATATCCGCTTCACGGCTGTGCCGCGCTTCGCGGTCGGTGGCGCTGTGCACGGCGACTGTGGTGAGGCCCAGGGCCTTGGCGGTGCGCATGACCCGGCACGCGATTTCGCCACGGTTGGCCACCAGCAGGGTGGTGAGAACAGGTGCGCTCATCAACGCGGCTCCTTGGTGGTGGTTGCGGCTAGCCAGTTCGGCGGACGCTTCTGCAGAAAGGCCCGCAAGCCTTCCTGGCCTTCCGGGCTGACGCGGATACGGGCGATGGCGTTTTCGGTGTAGCGACGCAGGGCCGGGGTCAGCGCGCCGTTGCCGACTTCACGCAACAGGTCCTTGCTGGCGCGCATGGCGGCGGGGCTGTTGAGCAACAGATTGTCGATCCATTGTTCGACTTTCTGCTCAAGTTCGGTCGCTGGGTAGCTTTCCGCCAACAAGCCGATTTCCCGCGCCCGTTGCCCGCCAAAACGCTCGGCCGTCAGCGCATAACGCCGCGCCGCGCGCTCGCCGATGGCTTGCACGACGAACGGGCTGATCACCGCCGGCGCCAAGCCAATGCGCACCTCCGACAGGCAGAACTGCGCGTCGTTGGCGCCAATCGCCATGTCGCAGCAACTGATCAGGCCCAGCGCGCCGCCGAACGCCGCGCCTTGCACCACGGCCACGGTCGGGATTTTCAGTTTGGCGAGGTTGTACATCAGCTCCGCCAGTTCCCGGGCGTCGTCGAGGTTGGTGTGGTAATCGAGTTCGGCCGATTGCTGCATCCAGGCCAGATCCGCGCCGGCGCTGAAATGCTTGCCACGTCCGCGTACCAGCAGAAAGCGCAGGCTGGCGTCGCTGGCGACCTTGTCCAGCGCCAGGATCAGTTCGCGGATCATCTCGGCGTTGAACGCGTTGTTCTTTTCTTCGCGGCTCAGCCACAGGGTCGCGAAACCCCGTGGATCGCTCTGCAATTCGAGGGTGTTGAAGTCGCTCATGAGGTTCTCCCGATCACATCCGGAACACGCCGAAGCGGCTCGGTTCGATAGGCGCGTTCAACGACGCGGACAAGGCCAGGGCCAGCACATCGCGGGTTTGCGCCGGGTCGATGACGCCGTCGTCCCACAGCCGTGCGCTGGAGTAGTAGGGGTGACCCTGCTCTTCGTACTGGTCGAGAATCGGTTGCTTGATCTCGCTTTCCTGCTCGGCGCTGAACGCTTGGCCGCTGCGTTCGGCCTGCTCGCGCTTGACCTGAACCAGCACGCCGGCCGCCTGTTCGGCGCCCATCACGCCGATCCGCGCGTTTGGCCACATCCACAGGAAGCGCGGATCGTAGGCCCGCCCGCACATGCCGTAGTTACCGGCGCCGAAGCTGCCGCCGATGATCACGGTGAATTTCGGCACCTTGGCGCACGCCACCGCGGTCACCAGTTTTGCGCCGTGCTTGGCGATGCCGCCAGCCTCGTACTTCTGGCCGACCATGAAGCCGGTGATGTTCTGCAGGAACAGCAGCGGGATGCCGCGCTGGCAGGCCAGTTCGATGAAGTGCGCGCCTTTTTGCGCGGCTTCGGCGAACAGGATGCCGTTGTTGGCGAGGATCGCGATCGGGTATCCGTGCAGATGAGCGAAACCGCACACCAGCGTCGTCCCGAACAGCGCTTTGAATTCATCGAACACCGAACCGTCGACCAGCCGCGCAATCACTTCACGCACGTCGAACGGCTGTTTGGCGTCGGCCGAAACCACGCCGTACAACTCGTCGCTGGCGTACAGCGGCGCAATCGGAGTGCGCTGCTGTACTTCGCCGAGCTTGCGCCAGTTGAGGTTGGCGACGCTGCGGCGGGCGAGGGCGAGGGCGTGTTCATCGCTTTCGGCGTAATGGTCGGCGACCCCGGACGTCTTGCAGTGCACATCGGCCCCGCCGAGGTCTTCGGCGCTGACCACTTCACCGGTCGCGGCTTTCACCAGCGGCGGGCCGGCGAGGAAAATCGTCGCCTGATTGCGCACCATGATCGCTTCGTCAGCCATCGCCGGCACGTAAGCGCCGCCGGCGGTGCAGGAACCCATGACCACCGCAATCTGCGCAATGCCCATGGCGCTCATGTTGGCCTGGTTGAAGAAAATCCGCCCGAAGTGCTCGCGGTCCGGGAACACTTCGTCCTGACGCGGCAGGTTGGCGCCACCCGAGTCCACCAGATAAATGCACGGCAGTCGGTTTTGCTGGGCGATGGTCTGGGCGCGCAGGTGTTTCTTTACGGTCAGCGGGTAATACGAGCCACCTTTCACCGTCGCGTCGTTGGCGACGATCATGCACTCGACGCCTTCCACACGACCGATCCCGGCAATCACGCCGGCGGCCGGCACGTCTTCGCCATACACGGCGTGGGCGGCCAACTGGCTGATTTCCAGAAACGGCGAGCCCGGATCGAGCAGGCGGTTGATCCGCTCACGCGGCAGCAGTTTGCCGCGCGAGGTGTGCCGTTCCTGAGCTTTCGCGCCGCCGCCCTGGGCCACTTGGGCGAGCAGGGTGTGCAGGGCGTCGACCTGTTTGCGCATCGCCGCGCTGTTGGCGGCGAACTCCGCTGAACGGGGGTTGAGCTGGGTATGCAGGATAGCCATGGACAGCTCCGTTTAGCGGGTTTCGTTGAACAGTTCACGACCGATCAGCATGCGACGGATCTCACTGGTGCCGGCACCGATTTCGTACAGCTTGGCGTCACGCAGCAGGCGGCCGGCCGGGAATTCGTTGATGTAACCGTTGCCGCCGAGAATCTGGATCGCGTCGAGGGCCATTTGCGTGGCGCACTCGGCGGTGTAGAGGATCACGCCAGCGGCGTCCTTGCGCGTGGTTTCGTTGCGCTCGCAGGCCTGGGCCACGGCGTAGAGGTAGGCGCGGCTGGCGTTGAGCTGGGTGTACATGTCGGCGACTTTGCCCTGAATCAGCTGGAATTCGCCGATGCTCTGGCCGAACTGCTTGCGGTCGTGGATGTACGGCACAATCAGGTCCATGCACGACTGCATGATCCCGGTCGGGCCGCCGGACAGCACGACGCGTTCGTAATCGAGGCCGCTCATCAGCACTTTCACGCCGCCATTGAGCACGCCGAGGATGTTCTCCTCCGGGACTTCGACGTCATCGAAGAACAGCTCGCAAGTGTTGGAGCCGCGCATGCCGAGCTTGTCGAACTTGTTGCTGCGGCTGAAGCCTTTCCAGTCACGTTCGACGATGAAGGCGGTGATGCCGTGCGGGCCTTTTTCCAGGTCGGTCTTGGCATAGATCACATAGGTGTTGGCGTCGGGGCCGTTGGTGATCCAGGTCTTGCTGCCGTTGAGCACGAAACGGTCGCCGCGTTTATCGGCGCGCAGCTTCATCGAGACCACGTCGGAACCGGCGTTCGGCTCGCTCATCGCCAGAGCGCCAACGTGTTCGCCGCTGATCAGTTTCGGCAGGTATTTGGTTTTCTGTTCGTGGTTGCCGTTGCGGTTGATCTGGTTGACACAGAGGTTGGAGTGGGCGCCGTAGGACAACGCCACGGAAGCCGAGCCACGGCTGATTTCTTCCATCGCCACGACGTGCGCCAGGTAACCCAGGCCAGCGCCGCCGTACTCTTCCGGCACGGTGATGCCGAGCAGGCCCATGTCGCCGAACTTGCGCCACAGATCGGCCGGGAACAGGTTGTCGCTGTCGATCTGCGCGGCACGCGGGGCGATCTCTTTGGCGACAAAGGACTGAACCTGATCGCGCAGCATGTCGATGGTTTCACCGAGGGCAAAGTTCAGGGATGGGTAGCTCATGGGTCACCTTTTGACTTTTTTGTAGGGTGGGGAGGGCGGCGGTTCGGCTCTCACCTTTACGTTAACGTAAGCCTGTGACGAATGGCTGTCAATCACCCTTTACGTTAACGTCAACTTGAGCGAGAGTAGAGCCAGTTCTGAGTGGTCGGAGCTGACATGGCTCCGGTCCAACACCCACTAATAAAGACAATAGGGGTCGTCATGGATCAACCCAGTGCAAACCCGCAGCGCAGCTATACCCGCGGTTCCCAGGACAAAGCCTTGCTGGCGATGACCATCGGGCAGAAGTTCGACGAGACCGTCGTGCAGTGCCCGCACGGCGAGGCGCTGGTGGTGCGCCATCAGCAGCTGCGTTACACCTGGCGGCAACTGGCCGAGGCGGTGGACGTGCATGCCAGAGCGCTGCTGGCGTTGGGTTTGCAGGCCGGCGACCGGCTCGGCATCTGGGCGCCGAACTGCGCGCAGTGGTGCATCACGCAGTTCGCCACCGCGAAGATCGGCGTGATCCTGGTCAACATCAACCCGGCCTACCGCAGCTCCGAACTCGAATACGTGCTCAAGCAATCCGGTTGCCAATGGCTGGTCTGCGCGGGTGCGTTCAAGAGCTCCGACTACCACGGCATGTTACAAGGCTTGCTGCCGGAACTGGCCGAGCAATCCATCGGCGAACTGCGCAGCGAGCGCCTGCCGGAACTGCGCGGGTTGATCAGCCTCGATCCACGGCCGCCCTCGGGTTTTCTCCCGTGGTCGCAACTGGCCGATCTGGCCGCCAGTGTCTCGCCAGTACAATTGCGTGAACGCAGCGACAGCCTGCACTTCGATCAACCGGTCAACATCCAGTACACCTCCGGCACCACCGGTTTCCCCAAGGGCGCGACGCTCAGCCACTACAACATCCTCAACAACGGTTACATGGTCGGCGAAAGCCTCGGCCTGACGGCTGCTGATCGCCTGGTGATCCCGGTGCCGCTGTATCACTGCTTCGGCATGGTCATGGGTAACCTCGGCTGCATGACCCACGGCAGTACCATGATTTATCCCAGCGATGCCTTCGATCCGTTGCTGACCCTGAGCACCGTCGCCGAAGAGCAGGCCACCGCGCTGTACGGCGTGCCAACCATGTTCATCGCCATGCTTGATCAGCCACAACGTGCCGAATTCGACCTGTCGACCTTGCGCACCGGGATCATGGCCGGCGCCACTTGCCCGATCGAAGTGATGCGCCGGGTCATCAACGAAATGCACATGAGCGAAGTGCAGATCGCCTACGGCATGACCGAAACCAGCCCCGTGTCGCTGCAGACCGGACCATCCGACGAACTGGAACTGCGCGTCACCACCGTCGGCCGCACCCAGCCGCAACTCGAAAGCAAGATCATCGACGAGGCCGGTCATCCGGTGCCACGTGGCACCATCGGCGAGCTGTGCACCCGTGGTTACAGCGTGATGCTCGGCTACTGGAACAACCCGAATGCCACCGCCGAAGCCATCGACGCGGCGGGCTGGATGCACACCGGCGACCTGGCGAGCATGAATGACGAGGGTTATGTGTGCATCGCCGGCCGCAACAAGGACATGATCATCCGTGGCGGCGAGAACATTTACCCGCGTGAACTGGAAGAGTTCTTTTTCACCCACCCAGCGGTGGCGGACGTGCAGGTGATCGGCATTCCCTGCTCGCGTTACGGCGAGGAAATCGTCGCCTGGATCAAATTCCATCCCGGCCACAGCGCCACCGAACAAGCGCTGCAAGCGTGGTGCAAGGAGCGCATCGCCCACTTCAAGACGCCGCGGTACTTCAAGTTTGTGGAGGAATTTCCGATGACGGTAACGGGCAAGATCCAGAAATTCCGGATGCGCGAGATCAGTATCGAGGAGTTGCGCAGTAACGAGGGCTGACGATTAGGCCTGTGGGGGCTTGGCTCCCACAGTGTCCAGCAGGATTTCGCAAGGGCAGACAGCACAAAGGGGAGCCGAAGCTCCCCTTTAATTTTGTCGTCGCGTGCTCTTTTTATTATTGAGGGTCGGTCTGTTGTTGTTTTTGGCAACCGTGGCCCTTTACCGCTGTTTTTGGCGACCCCCATCCGGGGTCAAGAGCAAACGTATTTTTTTGAGCGCTGATCTGCTTTCTCGTCTAGCGATCCAACCGATTCGGGAGCTACCTGAGGGTAGTTTTATTGTTCTCTGCCCGGTTGCGGGTCATTCCGAGGAATACCCTGAAAAGCACACCTTCTCCAAAAAAATCTGTTAGCTGCGTCTCTGCCGTGTTGTTTTTGTTATGTCAGAGTCGGTACGTCTTATTTTTATTGGTTTGCTGCTTTTTATTCTTGTTATGCCATAGAGATAGCAGAAGCCGTGCCAACTTTTAAAAATCCTTGTAAATCAATGACTTGAGTTTTTGGTGGGATTTTTCCTTCAGCTCAAACCAGACAATTTGTTTCCGTGTTACTCGCTTGTGCCCACGTTTCGAACTCAGCGGTAACACCGTCCCCCTCACTGTGCGCTACGGGCCTTGGCCACGCGCGAACCGGTCGGGCGACCCAGCACGGCGCTGATCTGCTGGCCGGCGGCAATCAAGGCATCGAGGTTGATACCGGTCTCGATGCCCAGGCCGTTGAGCAGGTACACCACGTCTTCGGTGGCGACGTTACCGCTGGCGCCCTTGGCGTACGGGCAGCCGCCAAGGCCGGCGATCGAGCTGTCGAACACTGCAATGCCTTCCAGCAGGCTGGCGTAGATGTTGGCCATGGCCTGGCCGTAGGTGTCGTGGAAGTGGCCGGCGAGTTTCTCTCGCGGCACTTGCTTCGACACTACTTCGAACAGCCGGCGAGTGGCGCCAGCGGTGCCGGTGCCAATGGTGTCGCCCAGCGACACTTCGTAGCAGCCCATCGCGTACAGCTCGCGGGCCACCATTGCCACTTGCTCCGGCGCGACCTCGCCTTCATAAGGGCAGCCGAGCACGCAGGAGACGTAACCGCGCACGGTAACGCCGTGCTGTTTCGCCGATTCCATGATCGGTGCGAACCGCGCCAGGCTTTCGCTGATCGAGCAATTGATGTTGCGTTGCGAAAACGCTTCGGACGCGGCGGCAAACACCGCGACTTCCTTGACCCCGGCGGCCAGCGCATCTTCAAAACCGCGCAGGTTCGGCGCCAGCGCGCCGTAGGTCACGCCGGGTTTGCGCTGGATTTGCGCGAACACTTCGGCGGAACCGGCCATCTGCGGTACCCACTTGGGCGAAACGAAACTGCCGACTTCTATATAGCCGAGGCCAGCGGCGCTCAGCGCGTCGACCAGTTGCACCTTGTCGGCGACGCTGATGGGCCGGGCTTCGTTCTGCAGGCCGTCACGCGGGCCGACTTCGATCAGGCGTACTTGGGAGGGGAGGGACATGGCGTTGACCTGTTGTAATTATCGGGAGGCTACTGCGCGACTTGCTGACTCTTGAGCGTCTGCTCCAGCGCCTGCACGCAGCGTTCTTCAGCGGTGTCGAGTTCCAGCTTCATCTGTTCGATGTCCAGCAGTTGCTGTTCAAGCTGTGCCCGACGTTCGCTGATTTTCGCCAGCATGCTGTTGAGTTGTTTGGTGTTACCGCTGGAGGGGTCGTAGAGCTCGATCAGCTCGCGGCACTCGGCCAGTGAAAAACCGATGCGCTTGCCCCGCAGGATCAGCTTCAGGCTGACCTTGTCGCGCGGCGAATAGATGCGTTCCTGGCCTCGGCGCTCGGGGCTGAGCAGGCCTTGTTCTTCATAGAAGCGGATCGCCCGGGTGGTGATGTCCAGCTCGCGGGCGAGATCGGAAATGCTGTAGGTCTGGCTGCTCATGAAAGCGCTCGCAATAAGGTCTTGGCGCTAAGCTAATGGCAGGTTGACGTTTACGTCAAGTCGCGGACGCCTGCGCCTTATCGAGCTTCTTCTCGTGGGCTGTCACTTGTTGGCACAACTCGATCATCTGCTCGCGCATCCAGCGGTTGGCCGGGTCCTGATCGGTGCTTTCGTGCCAGTACAAATGGGTTTCCACTGGCGGCACATCGTTGACCGGCAGATTGAACGCATGCAGGTCATGGCGGCGGGCGAAACGCTCCGGCACGGTCATCACCATGTCGGTCTGCTGCAACACCTGGGAAGCCATCAGGTAATGCTGCGAACGCAGGGCAATCTTGCGCTGGATACCCATTTTGCCCAACGCCAGATCGACATGGCCCAGGCCACTGCGGCGGCTGGAAATATGAATGTGGGTCAGCGACAGGTAATCGTCGAGGGTGAATTTTTCCTTGGTCGCCAGCGGATGGCCCTTGCGCATCGCGCAGACGTAGCGGTCTTCCATCAGCTTGACGTGGCGCACCTGCGGATCGGTGTTGAGCGGTGCATCCACGGCAAAATCCAGGCGTCCGGCGGCCAGCTCCTTGGTGGTTTCCCGGCGCTTGGACAGGAAGCTTTCGATGATCACCGTCGGCGCCAGACGACGCAGGCGCTGGAACAGCGGTGGCAAAATCACCGCTTCGGTCAGGTCGGTCATGCTGATGCGGTAGGTCTTGACCGCTTGCGAGGGGTTGAAAATCCGGCTTTCCTGAACCGATACCCGCAGCAGCGACAGCGCATTGCGCACCGGGCCGATGATGTTCTGCGCCATGGGCGTGGGCACCATGCCCTGGGCGGTGCGTACGAAGAGCGGGTCGTTGAAGGTCTCGCGCAACCGCGCCAAGGCGTTGGACACCGCTGGCTGGGTAATGCCGACAATCTGCCCGGCGCGGGTCAGGTTGGCTTCGGTGTAGATCGCGTCGAAGACGATGAAAAGGTTGAGGTCGACCTTGCTCAGATTCATTACGCGGCTCTCTTGTTATAGGGGCTTGTCATAGGTGGATGGCGCGGGTCAGGGCGGCCTGGAAAATCAACCAATCATATATCGGTGATGAATGTTTATACACGCCGAGAATAGGCTAGGTAAATTATCAACGCTGTTCTAGCATCGATTGCATGACTTAAACAACCTCTGCCCAAGAAGGTAATTGCTCATGGATTTCGCTTATTCGCCCAAGGTGCAAGAACTGCGTGAGCGCGTGACCGCGTTCATGGACACTTACGTTTACCCGGCCGAAGCCGTGTTCGAGCGCCAGGTTGCCGAAGGCGATCGCTGGCAGCCGACGGCGATCATGGAAGAGCTCAAGGCCAAGGCAAAAGCTGAAGGGCTGTGGAATTTGTTTCTGCCTGAGTCGGAACTCGGCGCCGGCCTGACCAACCTCGAATACGCACCATTGGCGGAAATCATGGGCCGTTCGCTGCTGGGCCCCGAGCCGTTCAACTGCTCGGCGCCGGACACCGGCAACATGGAAGTGCTGGTGCGTTACGCCAACGAAGAACAGAAACAGCGCTGGCTCGAGCCGCTGCTGCGCGGCGAGATCCGCTCGGCGTTCGCCATGACCGAGCCCGACGTCGCATCCTCCGACGCCACCAACATGGCCGCCCGTGCCGTGCGTGATGGCGACGAGTGGGTCATCAACGGCAAAAAGTGGTGGACCTCCGGCGCCTGTGATCCGCGCTGCAAGATCCTGATCTTCATGGGCCTGAGCAACCCCGATGCGCCGCGCCACGCCCAGCACTCGATGATTCTGGTGCCGGTCGATACCCCCGGCGTAAAAATTATCCGTCCACTGCCGGTGTTCGGTTACGACGACGCGCCTCACGGTCACGCCGAAGTGCTGTTCGACAACGTACGAGTGCCGTACGAAAACGTCCTGCTCGGTGAAGGACGCGGCTTCGAAATCGCTCAGGGTCGCCTTGGCCCGGGCCGGATTCACCACTGCATGCGTTCGATCGGCATGGCCGAGCGTGCGCTGGAACTGATGTGCAAACGCTCGGTGAGCCGTACCGCGTTCGGCAAACCGCTGGCGCGTCTGGGCGGTAACGTCGACAAGATCGCCGACTCACGCATGGAAATCGACATGGCACGCCTGCTGACCCTGAAAGCGGCGTACATGATGGACACCGTGGGTAACAAGGTCGCCAAGAGCGAGATCGCGCAGATCAAGGTCGTCGCGCCGAACGTCGCGTTGCGGGTGATTGACCGGGCGATCCAGATTCACGGCGGGGCCGGGGTGTCGAACGACTTCCCGCTGGCCTACATGTACGCCATGCAACGCACCCTGCGTCTGGCCGACGGCCCGGACGAAGTGCACCGCGCGGCGATCGGCAAGTTCGAAATCGGCAAGTACGTGCCGAAGGAAATGCTGCGTAGCGAGCGCTGATCCAAAAGCGCGTTATCGGTGATCGTTCCCACGCAGAGCGTGGGAACGATCATCAACACCAGATTCAGTAAACCCACACCTCAACCCGCCGATTCTTGATCCGGCCTTCATCCCCGCTGTTGGTTGCCACCGGCATCAGCGCGCCAAACCCGCGCACTTCGCGCAACACCACACCGTTTTTCACCAGTTCCCGGCGTACCGCCATCGCCCGCAGCTTCGACAGCAAATCCGCCCGTGCCGGGTCGTCCTTGGCGTCACCGAATCCCACCAGTGTGACCGCGCGGTCGGTCTTGTCGTGGTGCTTTATATAGTCGAACACCCGGGCCAGATCCTGGCGGGCCTTGTTGTCGAGGCTGGCGCTGCCTTCTTCGAAGCGGAAGTTCACGGTCAGACGCTGGGCGTGGCGGCTGAGGGATTGATAACCCTCGGGCATCAGCGCATTCGGCGTCACCGCAATGGCCTGCACGGTCTGGGCGATAAAACCGTTGGCCGCGACAATCGCCTGACCCCGGGGACTTTGCGCAAACTCCACCAAGGCCTTGGCCCACGGATTATTGCTGTCGGGCGGTAGATAGAAGAACAGCCGCCGCGACAGCGGATAGTCTTCGGTGGCGATCAGGCTGGCGAGCGGCAGCATCGCCTGGGATTGCCCGTCGACAATCGCCACGGCCTTGGCCTGGCGCACATAGGGCAGGCCGATGAAACCGATGGCTTGCGGATCGGCACTGACGGCATCGGACAACTGCTCGCTGGATTCAAACCGTTTCGCGGCATTGCTCAGGGATTTCCCACGACGGCTGAGGACAAGTTCCTTGAACGTGTCGTAGGTGCCGGACTGATCATCCCGCGCATATAAATGAATCGTCCCACCCTTGCCGCCGACGTTTTCCCACGTCTTCGCCTCGCCGCTGAAGATCCGCGCCAGTTGTTCGGTGTTCAATTGATTCAGCGGATTGTCGGGATGAAGGATGATCGCCAGGCCATCAATGGCGATCACTTGCTCGGCGCCGGGGCTTTTCAGATCGCCCAGTGATTGCAGACTCAGCAGTTCGCTGTCCTTGATCGGACGCGACGAGGCGGCCAGATCGGCGCTGGCGGTCTTGAGTGCGGTGAAACCGGTGCTCGAACCGTGGGCGGCGATCTCCACGACGACCCTTTGGCCTTGGGCCGTCAAGCCGACGACCCGTTGTTCGTTGGCGGTGTCCGGGGTTTCGCTGTGGACTTTCAACAGCCCCTGATCGTGCAACAGGCCTTCAACCAATGCCGGGCCGAGCGCTGCGCCAATGGTGTTGGAACCCTGGATGCGCAATACCGGGCCGTTCTCGGGAATGGGCAACGCCGCGGCCGCAACCTGCAGCCAGGCGCTCAGGAGAAAGACGAACAGAACACGCAGGGTCATGCCGGCACCGCTTGCAGCCAAGGGGATTGCCGGGGAGATTAAGTCAAAGACGTTTCTGAAAAATGACAGCGCTCAAGCTGTGGGAGCGAACTCCCACAGCGATTTGAGGGGATTGCGGTATCAGCTCAATTCCAGCCAGATCGGCGCATGGTCCGAAGGCTTTTCCATCCCGCGCAGCTCATAGTCGACACCGGCGGCTTTCACCCGTGGCAGCAAGCCATGGGACGCCAGAATCACATCAATGCGCAGACCGCGTTTCGGCTCGTCCTCAAACCCGCGGCTGCGGTAGTCGAACCAACTGAACATGTCGGTCACGTCCGGGTTCAGGTGACGGAAACTGTCGGTCAGGCCCCAGTTTTTCAGGCGGGCCATCCACTCGCGCTCTTCCGGCAGGAAGCTGCATTTACCGGTTTTCAGCCAGCGCTTCATGTTGTCCGGGCCGATGCCGATGTCGCTGTCTTCCGGCGAGATGTTGACGTCACCCATCACCACCAGCGGCTGCTCGTTGTGGAACTGGCTTTCCAGCAACGCCTGCAAATCGCTGTAGAAGCGCTGCTTGGCCGGGAATTTGGTCGGATGGTCGCGGCTTTCGCCCTGTGGAAAATAGCCGTTCATGATCGTCACCGGCACGCCATTGGCGTCGGCGAACGTGCCCCAGATAAAGCGTCGCTGCGCGTCTTCTTCATCGGTGGCGAAGCCTTTGTGCACGGCAATCGGTTCCTGGCGCGAGAGCAGGGCAACGCCGTAATGGCCTTTCTGGCCGTGGAAATACACGTGATAACCCAGGGCCCGCACTTCCTCCAGCGGGAACTGGTCGTCGTGGACCTTGGTTTCCTGCAGGCCGATGACGTCCGGCTGATGCTTTTCGATCAGCGCCGCCAGCTGATGCGGACGGGCCCGCAGTCCGTTGATGTTGAAGGAAACGATCTTCATGGTCGGCAGTCCTGGCAAAAGGGCGATGCTAGCTGACATGTAGGATCTGGGCCAGCGTGGCGGTAGTCCATATGCGCTGCTAATGTCTTTCGGGTGTGGGAACGATCCCTTCTGCCCAAGGCTCGTATAACAAGAACGGGGCCTCTTGAGTCCCGTCCAGGGAGAATCACCGTCATGCCTGAAACCCAAACCGCCATTGCCGACATTCATATGCTCGACCGCGGCTATTCCCGTGAAGCGCGATCCCTGCTGTATCAGGCTTACCGTCACGAGCCGACCTTCGCCTACCTGTTCGAGGCCGAGCGTCCTGGCTACGAACAACGGGTGCGGGCCACGGTGCGGGAGTTGGTCAAACAGCATTTCCTGCAGGATCTGCCGGCCATCGGCCTGTTGGTCAACGATCGCCTGATCGGCATCGCCCTGATCGCGCCGCCGCAGCGGCGTCTGGGCGTTACCGAGAGTTGGGCCTGGCGTTTGCGCATGGTGCTGAGCACCGGTTTCCGCTGCACCCGGCGTTATCTGGAATACCACGCCGCCGTTGAAGCCTGCGTGCCGACCGACTCGGTGCACATGCTGCCGCTGCTCGGCGTGCATCCACAATTTCAGGGCAAGCATTTCGGCGAGCAACTGCTGCAAGCGGTACACAACTGGTGCGCGGTGGACGAAAGCTCCCAAGGCGTCATCCTCGACACCGGCAACCCGCGTTACCTTGAGTTCTACAAGCGTCAGGGTTACGAGGAAATCGGTGAAGTCGCCGTGGGCCCGGTGCGCGAGCACGTGTTTTTCCATGCCAACCCGCAGGTGTTACAAACAGCAACGGGATGACCGTCGAACTTTTGGGGGAATTTCCTGTTCTATCACGCTCCCAAGCCCGTGATAGCATCCGCGCCTATGAAGTTTCCAGGAAGATTTACCAGTGGCGTGCTCATGCTGTTAAGCAGCTGCGCGGCGCTGGCGCAAAGTGAATTGGATGTGCGGATCAAACCGTCCAACGATGAACTCAAAGCCAATATAGAAGGCTATATCGGCAGCCTCGGCGATCGTGACGAAGAAGCCTTGCAGCGCTTCAGTCGTGGCGCCGAAGAGCAGGCGCGCAAGGCCGCTCAGGCCTTGGGTTATTACCAGCCGCAGATCGAAAGTGACGTCAAGGGCGGTGAAAAACCGCGTCTGGTGCTGAACATCGATCCCGGCGAGCCTATCCGCCTGCGCAACGTGACCGTGCGCGTCGACGGCCCGGCGGCCTCCCTCAAGTCCTTTCGAGTCCCGAAAAGTGACGTGCTCAAACCCGGCGCGGTGCTCAACCATGGGCGTTACGAAGACGCCAAACGCTTGATTCAGAACCAGGCCTCGCGCTATGGCTTCTTCAGTGGCCGTTTCACCAGCCAGAAATTGCTGGTCGATCCCCGCGCCGGGGTTGCCGACGTCGAATTGATCTACGAAAGCGGCCCGCGTTATGCGCTGGGCAAAGTCAGTTTTGAAGGCGACACACCGTTCGACGAAGACTTGCTGCAGCGCATGGTGCCGTTCAAGGCTGGTGCGCCGTATGACTCCGAGCTGATCGCCGAACTCAACCGCGACCTGCAATCAAGCGGTTACTTCGAAGGTGTGCGGGTCGACGCTGCGCCGACCGCCGCGATAAATGACGTGATCCCGGTGGACGTCAAACTCGACACCCGCAAGCCGCGCACCATGGGCCTGGGTCTCGGTTATTCCACCGACGTCGGCCCACGAATCAAGGCCAACTGGACCCGCCACTGGGTCAACCCGCAGGGCGACAGCTACGGCTGGGAGGCGGAGTTGTCGGCGCCACGGCAGAACGTCGGCCTGTTCTACGACATCCCGCTGGACCCGCCGCTGACCGACAAACTGCGCTGGGCCGGCGGTTATCAATACGAGGACATCGACGGCTCCGACACCTTGAGCAAGCTGCTGACCTTCGGCCCTGAATGGCACAGCAAATTGCCCAGCGGCTGGCAGCGGGTGATCTCACTGAAATGGCAGCGCGAGGAATACCAGCTCGGCGACGACTCCGGTCTGAGCACCTTGCTGATGCCCGGCGTCAGCTATTCCTACCTCAAGAGCGACAACCGCATCGATCCGCGCAATGGCTATCGCCTGACCTTCGAAAGCAAAGTGGCGAAAGAAGGCCTCGGCTCGGACAACAACCTGCTTTATGGCACGGCGCTGATCAAAGGCCTGACCACCGTGTTCGACAAGCACCGCCTGCTCGGCCGGGTGCAGGTTGGCGGCAGCGCCACCAACGGTTACAAATCGGTGCCGCCGTCGCTGCGCTTCTTCGCCGGTGGCGATCAGAGCGTGCGCGGCTACGACTATCAGAGCCTGTCCCCGGAGAACTCCGAGGGTGACCGCATCGGCGGGCGTTACATGGTGGCCGGCAGCGTCGAATATCAATATTCGATTGCCGAAAAGTGGCGTGTCGCGACCTTCGTCGATCAGGGCAACTCCTTCAACAAACTCGAACTGCCGAACCTCAAGACCGGGGTCGGTATCGGTGTGCGCTGGGTCTCGCCGGTGGGGCCGATCCGCCTCGACCTGGCCCACGCGCTGGACGACGATGGCGGCATCCGGCTGCACTTTTCCATGGGGCCTGAGCTGTGAAGCGTGGTTTGAAAATATCGGCACTGGCGCTGTTGTCGCTGGTGCTGCTGATCGTATTGAGCATCACCGCTGTGCTTGGAACGCAGGCTGGCAGCCGTTGGGTGCTGGGGCGGGTGCCGGGCTTGAGCGTCGACAATTTCCAGGGCCGCCTCGGCGGGCAGTGGAGTGCCGATCACCTGCTGTGGCAGCAGGACAGCAGCCGCGTCGAACTGGACAAACCGATCTTCGAATGGTCGCCGCTGTGTCTGACGCGCATGACCCTGTGCATCCAACAGCTCAAGACCGATACCGTCAGCCTGCAATTCCCGCCGAGCGAGGACACCACGGAAAGCGGCCCAATCAAGCTTCCAGATCTGCAATTGCCCGTGGCCATCGAGCTGGGTGACGTGCAGGTCGGCAGCCTGTTGTTCAACGGCAGCGAAGCATTGAAAGGCCTGCAACTGGCGGCGCATTGGACCGCCAAGGGCCTGCAGATCGACAGCGTGAAGCTGCAACGCGATGAGTTGAGTCTGAATCTGTCCGGCCTGTTGCAACCGACCGGCAACTGGCCGCTGAACATCGCCGGTGATCTGACCTTGCCGTCGCCGGCTCCCGAGCCCTGGACGCTGGCGCTGAAGGTCGAAGGCGATCTGCTGAAAACCCTGAACCTGCACGCCGACAGCCGTGGCTACCTCGACGGCCAGTTGAGCGGCGAACTGCAACCGTTGGCGGAAAACCTGCCGGCCAAGGTGCGGATCACATCGGAGGCGTTCAAGCCGAGCGCCGATCTGCCGGACACCCTGCAATTCAATCAACTGGTATTGACCGGCGAAGGCGACCTGAAAAACGGTTACCAACTCATCGGCAATGCCACGTTGCCTGCCGATAAAGGCCCGGTGGCGCTGTTGCTTAAAGGCAAGGTCGACGCCAAGGGTGCGCAGATTGCCGGCCTCGACCTGACGGCCAATGACAAGCAAAGCCTGAAGCTCACCGGCAATGTTGACTGGAGCAAAGGCCTCAGCGCCCAAGCCAATATCAACTGGCTGGACTTTCCCTGGCATCGGCTCTATCCGGAGATCGACGAGCCGCAGGTCACATTGCGCACCTTCACGGGCGAAGTCTCCTACACCGACGGTCAGTACATCGGTAACTTTGCCGCCGCCGCAGAGGGGCCGGCGGGGGCGTTCAGCCTGAACAGTCCGTTCAGCGGCAACCTCAAGCAGATCTTCCTGCCCCAATTGAAACTTGAAGCCGGGCAGGGCAAGGCCGAAGGCCATGTGAACGTGCAATTCGCCGATGGCATTGCCTGGGACACCGCGCTGGAACTGTCGGCGCTTAACCCGGCGTACTGGGTTGCGGAGCTGCCGGGCACGCTGGCCGGTCCGTTGAAGAGCCAAGGCGAAATGAAGAACGAGCGCCTGAGCCTGAATGCCGACCTCGATCTGAAGGGCAAGCTGCGCGGCCAACCGGCGATCCTGCAAGCCAAGGCTGACGGCGCCGGCGAGCAGTGGAATCTCAATGCCCTGCAAATCCGCCTCGGCGACAACAGCATCAACGGCAAGGGCAGCCTGCAACAGAAGCTCACCGGCCAGATCGACATCAAACTGCCGCGTCTCGCCCAGCTCTGGCCGCAGCTGCGTGGACAGATCAACGGTCGGGTCGATGTCGCCGGCACGCTCAAGGCGCCGCAGGGCAAGCTCGGCCTGCAAGGTTCGCAACTGGCGTTCCAGGACAATCGCCTGCAAAGCCTCAACCTCGATGCCACCCTCGACAGCGCGCAACGGGCGAAGATCGACCTCAAGGGCAGCGGCATCCAGGCCGGCGATACGCCGCTGGGCACCCTGACCGCCAGCGCTCAGGGCGATATCAAAAGCCAGAAACTCAATCTCGATCTGCTCGGGCCGAAGCTGAAACTGGCGTTGGGTCTGGACGGCACTCTGGACAAAGGCAACTGGCGCGGGCGTCTGGCCAGCGGCGACATTCAGGCCGGCGGCCAGGACTGGAAGCTGCAAAACCCGGCCAGGCTCGAGCGTCTGGCTGACGGCAAGATCACCTTCGGCGCCCATTGCTGGCTGTCCGGCAATGCCAGTCTGTGCGGTGAAGATCAGCGCCTGATGCCGGAACCGAAGCTGCGTTATCACCTCAAGCAATTCCCGATCGAAAGCCTGGCGCAGTGGCTGCCCAAGGATTTCGCCTGGCAGGGCAAGCTCAACGCCGACCTGCAACTGGACCTGCCGGCCAGCGGCCCGAACGGCCAGATCAGCGTGGATGCCAGCGGCGGCACCTTGCGCATGAAGGAAAAGGATCAGTGGCTCGACTTCCCGTATCAGACCCTCAAGCTCAACAGCAAACTCACGCCCAAGCGCATCGACACCGACCTTAACTTCGTCGGCGGCAAGCTCGGTGAGTTGATGGTGCAGGCGCAGATCAATCCGCTGCCGAAGAACAAGCCACTCAGCGGTTCGTTCCGCCTCAGCGGGCTTGACCTGTCGGTGGCGCGGCCGTTTGTGCCGATGGTCGAGAAACTCACCGGGCGCCTGAACGGCAGCGGCACGATTTCCGGCGGGCTGCTCGCGCCGCTGGTCAATGGCACGGTGCAGCTTAGCGACGGCGAAGTGTCTGGGCCGGAGTTGCCGATGGAGTTGCAGAACCTGCAACTCACCGCTGTGATTGCCGGTGAGTCGGTGCGCCTCGATGGCGGCTGGAAAAGCGGCAAGAGCGGGCAGGGCAGTCTGAACGGCAACGTTGCCTGGGGTCAGGCGCTGGTGGTGGATCTGGCGCTCAAGGGTACGCAACTGCCGGTGACGGTCGAGCCCTACGCCAAACTGGAAGTGGCGCCGGACCTGAAGATTTCCATGGCCGGCGATGAGCTGGCGATAGCCGGCAAGGTGTTGGTACCGAAAGGCGAAATCACCGTGCGCGAACTGCCGCCATCGACGGTGAAAGTCTCCGATGACACGATCATCGTCGGCGCGCAGACCGAAGAGGGCAAACCGCCGCTGGCGATGAAAATGGACATCGACGTGGTGGTCGGCCAGGACAAGCTGAGCTTCGCCGGATTCGGCCTGACCGCCAACCTGCAAGGTCAGGTGCACATCGGCGACAACATGGACACCCGTGGCGAGCTGTGGCTCAACGACGGACGCTACCGCGCCTACGGCCAGCGCCTCACGGTGCGTCGAGCGCGTCTGCTGTTTGCCGGGCCGATCGATCAGCCGTATCTCGACATCGAGGCGATTCGCCAGACCGACGACGTGATCGCCGGCATCCGCCTGAGCGGCAGCGCCGAGCAGCCGACCACGCAGATTTTCTCGGAACCGGCCATGAGCCAGGAGCAGGCGCTGTCCTATCTGGTGCTGGGGCGTCCGCTGAGCACCACCGGCGAGGACAACAACATGCTCGCGCAGGCGGCGCTCGGTCTGGGCCTGATGGGCAGTTCCGGGGTCACCAGCAGTCTGGCCAGTGACCTGGGCATTCAGGACTTCCAGCTCGACACCCAAGGCAGCGGCAACACCACCAGCGTGGTGGCCAGCGGCAACATCTCCGAAAAACTCAGCCTGCGTTACGGCGTGGGTGTGTTCGAACCGGCCAACACCATCGCTCTGCGCTACAAACTGAGCAAAAAGGTCTACCTCGAAGCCGCCAGCGGCGTGGCCAGTTCGCTGGACATCTTCTACAAGCGGGATTTCTAGCCCGCTTCTTCCCTCCCTGATCCTGATCATTCCCACGCTCCGCGTGGGCATGCAGCCCGGGACGCTCCGCGTCCCATTCAACAGCGGACGCAGAGCGTCCATTCAGGCATTCCCGCGCAGACGGTTCGAAGCCTCAAGGTGGGAACGATCTTGCGGGGTCAGTGATCGGCTAATTACAAAGCAACCTAACTATTACGTTGACATTCGCTGCCTAGGCAGTAACATCTCGACATACATTCACTGCCTAGGCAGTTATTAGGTGAGCAAATGAAACATTTCACCCCGGACGAATTCAAGCATTGCCATCTCGGCCTGTTGCTCGGCCGCGCCGCCTTGCTCAAGGACAAGATCATCGACACCCACATGGAACCCCACGGCATCACCGCCGCGCAGTTCAAGGTGTTGATCATCATGGCCCAGTTCGGCGTCGACACCCCGGCCGAGCTGTGCCGGCACCTGTCGCTGGACAGCGGTTCGATGACTCGCATGCTCGACCGTCTGGAGCAGAAAGGTTTTCTGGTTCGCCAACGCAGCGAAGGCGATCGCCGTCAGGTGCAACTGAAACTCACCGAGCAGGGCCAGCAACTGGCCGATCGCCTGCCGCACATCGGTGCCGACGCCATGAATGAACTGGCCGGCGCCGTGACCCCGGACGAGTTGAAAACCCTGGAATACATCCTCAAGAAAATTTTGCTGGCAGCCGGTGACCCGATCACCCTCCAGCGGTTAGGTGAACACAATGAGCGGTAAAACCTTGCGCAGCAGCCTGACACTGGTGCTGTCGGCGATGATCCTCGCCGGTTGCGCCAACTACAGTGGCCTCGATACCCAGGGCGCCAGCCTCGATGCGAAAACCCTCGAGACCGGGCAATCGCTCAACGGCGTCACCCTGTCCCAGGCCGCGTGGCCGAAGAGCGACTGGTGGACCAGCCTCGGCGATCCGCAGCTCGACGGCCTGATCCGCGAAGCCCTCAAAGACAGCCCGGACATGCAGATCGCCGACGCCCGCGCCCATCAGGCCAGCGCCGCCGCGTATGCCGCCGATGCCGAGCGTTATCCGACCCTCGACGCCAGCGCCGGCATCAGCCGTTCGCGCCTGGCCAAGGATCAGGACCCGCGAGGGCAGGGCGATGCCTACGCCACCGTGCGCAACATCAGCGCCGGTTTCAATTACAACTTCGACCTGTGGGGCGGTCAGCGTGACGCCTGGGAAGCCGCACTCGGTCAGGCTCGCGCCGCCGAAGTCGACCGTCAGGCCGCGCAACTGACCCTCGCCGCCGATGTGGCACGGGCCTACAGCGATCTGGGTCAGGCGCACATCATCTATGACCTGGCCAGCGAAGACCTCAAACGCACCCAGCAGATGCTCGACCTGAGCCAGCGTCGTTTGAACTCGGGGATTGACAGCCAGTACCAGTTCCAGCAGACCCAAAGTCTGGAAGCCAGCTCCGAAGCCAGCCTGATCGACGCCGAAAAACGCCTGAACAGCGCAAAAATTGCTTTGGCCGTGTTGCTCGGCAAGGGCCCGGATCGCGGCAACGAAATCGCCCGACCGAAAGTCCTGCAAGCCAGCGCCGTGGCATTGCCCTCGGTGCTGCCGGCCGAACTGTTGGGCCGTCGCCCGGATCTGGTCGCCGCGCGCTGGCGTGTCGAGGCGGCGAGCAAGGACATCGATTCGGCCAAGACCCGCTTTTATCCCAACCTGAACCTGTCGGCCTCCGCCGGTGCCGAATCCCTGTTGGGAGACGCGATGTTCGGTTCCGCCAGTCGCTTCTTCAACATTGCCCCGACGATTTCGGTGCCGATCTTCGATGGCGGACGCCTGCGCGCCAACCTCGATGCCCGCGACGCCGATTACGACCTCGCCGTGGCGCAGTACAACAAAAGCCTGGTGAAAGCCCTGGGCGATGTCAGCGACACGATCAACCAGTTGCGTGACATCGGCCGGCAGATCGGCGCCCAGCAGCACGCGACCGAGATTGCCCAGGACTCTTACAACACCGTCGTCCAGCGTTACGGTTCCGGCATCGGCAACTACCTGGACGTGCTCAGCATCGAGCAGCAATTGCTGCAGGCCCAGCGTCAGCTGGCCAACCTGAATGCCGAGCAGATCGACCTGTCGATTCAACTGATGCAAGCGCTGGGCGGCGGCTTCCAGGGGCAAACCCTGACCGCAGCCAACGCCACCCCAGCCACGCCGCACAACTAATTCAAGGTACTTGTCATGGCCACTGCCGAAAACACACAAGCTCAAGACAACGCCCAGGACACTGGCAATCCGCGCAAACGCAAGATGATGCTGCTGGTGCTGGCCGTTGTGGTTGCCCTCGCCGGTGCCGGTGTCTGGGCGTATCACGAATTCATCGGGCGCTGGAGCGAAAGCACCGACGACGCCTACGTCAACGGCAACGTGGTGGAAATCACCCCGCTGGTGACCGGCACCGTGGTCAGCATTGGCGCCGACGATGGCGATCTGGTGCATGAAGGCCAGGTGCTGATCAACTTCGACCCGAACGACGCCGAAGTCGGCTTGCAAAGTGCCAAGGCCAATCTGGCCCGCACCGTGCGTCAAGTTCGCGGTTTGTACAGCAACGTCGACGGCATGAAGGCCCAGGTCAATGCGCAACAGGCCGAAGTGCAGAAAGCCCAGGACAACTTCAACCGGCGGAAAAATCTCGCGGCCGGCGGGGCGATTTCCCAGGAAGAACTGTCCCACGCCCGCGATGACCTGACCTCGGCACAGAACGCCCTGGCCAGCGCCCGGCAGCAGCTGAAAACCACCAGCGCGCTGGTCGATGACACCGTGGTCTCCTCGCACCCGGACGTGATGGCCGCCGCCGCGCAACTGCGTCAGGCCTACCTGACCAACGCGCGCAGCACCTTGATTGCGCCGGTCACCGGTTACGTCGCCAAACGCACCGTGCAACTCGGCCAGCGTGTGCAGCCGGGCACCGCGCTGATGGCGGTGATTCCGCTGGATCAGCTGTGGATCGACGCCAACTTCAAGGAAACCCAGCTGCGTGACATGCGCATCGGCCAACCGGTGGAGATCGAGTCGGACATCTACGGCAGCGACGTCAAGTTCAACGGCACCGTCGACAGCCTCGGCGCGGGCACCGGCAGCGCGTTCGCCCTGTTGCCGGCGCAGAACGCCACCGGTAACTGGATCAAGATCGTGCAGCGTGTGCCGGTACGGATTCACGTCAACGCCGAAGAACTGGCCAAACACCCGCTGCGCGTCGGTCTGTCGACCAATGTCGAGGTCAACCTGCACGACCAGAGCGGCCCGGTACTGGCCCAGCAACCGCCGCAGAAGGCCTCGTTCAGCACCAACGTCTACGACCGCCAATTGGCCGAAGCCGACGCGATGATCACCCAGTTGATCCACGACAACAGCGCGGCGGTCAGCAAGACCGCGCAACGCTGATTCGCCAATCCCTTCGCCGCGCCCCGTAAGGGGTGCGGCGCTCGTCCCCGCTGTAAAAAAATCGGCTCCAAAGGATTCGCGATGAGCAATAACGCCTCTTTTTCGCCGCCCAGCCTGTTGCTCAGCACCATCGGCCTGTCGCTGGCGACCTTCATGCAGGTGCTCGACACCACTATCGCCAACGTGGCGTTGCCGACCATTTCCGGCAACCTCGGCGTGAGTTCGGAGCAGGGCACCTGGGTCATCACCTCGTTTGCCGTGAGCAATGCTATTGCGCTGCCGCTCACCGGCTGGCTGAGCCGTCGCTTCGGCGAGGTAAAGCTGTTTCTGTGGGCGACCATCCTGTTTGTCCTGGCTTCGTTCCTCTGCGGTATTTCCACGTCGATGCCGGAACTGATCGGTTTCCGCGTGCTGCAAGGTCTGGTGGCCGGGCCGTTGTACCCGATGACCCAGACGCTGCTGATCGCGGTGTATCCGCCGGCGAGGCGGGGCATGGCCCTGGCGTTGCTGGCGATGGTCACGGTGGTGGCGCCGATTGCCGGGCCGATCCTCGGCGGCTGGATCACTGACAGTTACAGCTGGCCGTGGATCTTCTTCATCAACGTGCCGATCGGGATTTTCGCGGTGATGGTGGTGCGCCAGCAACTGGCCAAGCGCCCGGTGGTCACCAGCCATCAGCCGATGGATTACGTCGGGCTGATCACGCTGATCATCGGCGTGGGCGCATTGCAGGTGATCCTCGACAAGGGCAATGACCTGGACTGGTTCGAGTCGAACTTCATCATCATCGGCGCGGCGATTTCGGTAATCGCGCTGGCGGTGTTCGTGATCTGGGAAATGACCGACCAACATCCGGTGGTCAACCTGCGGCTGTTTGCCTATCGCAACTTCCGCATCGGCACGCTGGTGCTGGTGTTGGGGTACGCTGGGTTCTTCGGCATCAACCTGATCCTGCCGCAATGGCTGCAGACCCAGATGGGTTACACCGCGACCTGGGCCGGGCTGGCGGTGGCGCCGATCGGCATTCTGCCGGTGTTGCTGTCGCCGTTTGTCGGCAAGTACGCCCACAAGTTCGACCTGCGCCTGCTGGCCGGGCTGGCGTTTCTGGCAATCGGCCTGAGCTGCTTCATGCGCGCCGAGTTCACCAACGAAGTGGACTTCCAGCACATCGCCCTGGTGCAGCTGTTCATGGGGATTGGGGTGGCGCTGTTCTTCATGCCGACCCTGAGCATTCTGATGTCGGACTTGCCGCCGAGCCAGATTGCCGATGGCGCCGGTCTGGCGACTTTCTTGCGGACATTGGGCGGCAGTTTTGCGGCGTCGTTGACTACGTGGATCTGGATTCGCCGGGCGGATCAGCATCATGCCTATATGAGCGAGAGCATCAGCACCTTCGAACCAGCGACTCGCGAGACCTTGCATTCGCTGGGTGGCGCGAGCCAATCGGCCTATGCGCAGATGGATCAGATCCTCACCAGTCAGGCGTACATGCTCTCCACCGTGGATTACTTCACGCTGTTGGGCTGGGGGTTCATGGGGTTGATTCTGATTGTGTGGCTGGCGAAACCGCCGTTTGCTGCCAAGGCAGGCCCGGCCGCCAGCGGTCACTAACTTTGCCAGATCGTTCCCACGTCGAGGCGTTGAACCGTCCGCGTGGGAATGCAGCCCGGGACGCTCCACGTCCCATGCCGAAGCGGACGCGGAGCGTCCATTGAGGCGTTCCCACGCAGAGCGTGGGAACGATCACCTAAGTCAGGGAACGATCAGACGGTGGCGGGGGCGGGCAGTGCCGGCGGCGGGGCAAAGTCAAACGGCGCCAACGCAAACCCGTTCTCATCCACCTGCAACGCCCAACCCTGACGATCCCAATCCCCCAGCACAATCCGCTTCGCTGCCTGATCGCCGATCTGCAACTTGTGGATGGCCGGGCGATGGGTGTGCCCGTGAACCAGGGTTTTCACCCGGTATTCCTGCATGATCCGCGGGATTTCCTCTGGCGTGACATCAACGATGTCATTGGCCTTCATCCGCGTCTGCGCCCGGCTTTCGCTGCGCAGCTTGCGCGCAAGCTTGTACCGGGTGCGCAAGGGCAGGTTGCGCAGGATGAACAGGCTGAGCGGGTTGCGCAGATAGCGGCGCAGCTTCATGTAGGATTCGTCGCGGGTGCACAGGCTGTCGCCGTGCATCAGCAATACCGGTTCGTTGTAAAACTGCACGACACTCGGGTCCTTCAACAGCGTGCAGCCGGCCTGCTTGCAGAAGGCCTTGCCGAGCATGAAGTCGCGATTGCCGTGCATCAGAAAAATGGCCGTGCCGCTGTCGCTGAGTTCGCGCAGGGCCTGGCAGATGGAACGCTGGAAGGGGGTCATGGCGTCGTCGCCAATCCACGCCTCGAAGAAGTCGCCCAGAATGTACAACGCACTCGCCGAGCGGGCGCGTCCGGCGAGCAAATCCAGAAACGCCCGGGTAATGTCCGGGCGCTCCTCTTCCAGATGCAAGTCTGAAATCAGCAATATCACGCTTCGATGATCTCGGCTTTCTCGATGATCACGTCGTCTGCGGGTACGTCCTGGTGGCCTGCCTTGGACGTGGTGGAAACGCCTTCGATCTTGTCGACAACGTCGGTGCCTGCAACCACTTTACCGAACACGGCATAACCCCAGCCCTGAGCGGTCTTGGCGGTGTGGTTCAGGAAGCTGTTGTCGGAGGCGTTGATGAAGAACTGCGCCGAAGCCGAATGCGGGTCCATGGTACGGGCCATGGCGATGGTGTATTTGTCGTTCTTCAGACCGTTGTCGGCTTCGTTCTGGATGCTTGGGCTCTTGTCTTTCTTTTCTTTCATGCCTGGCTCGAAACCGCCGCCCTGGATCATGAAGCCTTTGATGACGCGGTGGAACACGACGTTCTCGTAGTGACCTTTCTTGACGTATTCGATGAAGTTGGCAGTGGTGACAGGCGCCTTTTCAGCGTTCAGTTCGATGACGATGTCACCGAAGTTGGTGGTCAATTTAACTTGAGTCATGATCGATGCTCTTTATAAGGAATTCGTGGGTATTGGGACATTTCGGCCCCGTACCGGTTCAGCCCGTGAGGGCCAAGGTGCGCAGTTTAGCGTGACAGGCGCGAATTTCGAGGCTGTTTTTCAAAACCCGGCGATTAAATGCATTCCTTTTAAGCCCTGCTCTGTCAGGGGCTTGACAGCATCGGCTATGATAGCGGCTTTGTTTTGTCAGGCCCGTGTCCCGGCCGCGCACTGTACGTTCAAGGATCCTATGAGCAAGCCCACTGTCGACCCTACCTCGAATTCCAAGACCGGCCCTGTCACGCCGGTCAATTTCCTGCGCCCGATCATCCAGGCGGACCTGGACTCGGGTAAGCACACGCAGATCGTCACCCGTTTCCCGCCTGAGCCCAACGGCTACCTGCACATCGGCCACGCCAAGTCGATCTGTGTGAACTTCGGCCTGGCCCAGGAGTTCGGCGGCGTCACTCACCTGCGTTTCGACGACACCAACCCGGCCAAGGAAGACCAAGAATACATCGACGCGATCGAAAGCGACGTCAAATGGCTGGGCTTCGAATGGTCCGGCGAAGTGCGCTACGCCTCGCAGTACTTCGACCAGTTGCACGACTGGGCCGTCGAGCTGATCAAGGCCGGCAAGGCCTACGTCGACGACCTGACGCCTGAACAAGCCAGGGAATACCGTGGCAGCCTGACCGAGCCGGGCAAGAACAGCCCGTTCCGCGATCGTTCGGTGGAAGAGAACCTGGACTGGTTCGCCCGCATGCGCGCCGGTGAGTTCCCGGACGGCGCCCGCGTACTGCGCGCCAAGATCGACATGGCCTCGCCGAACATGAACCTGCGCGACCCGATCATGTACCGCATCCGCCACGCCCACCACCACCAGACCGGTGACAAGTGGTGCATCTACCCGAACTACGATTTCACCCACGGTCAGTCCGACGCCATCGAAGGCATCACCCACTCGATCTGCACCCTGGAGTTCGAAAGCCATCGTCCGCTGTACGAGTGGTTCCTCGACGCACTGCCGGTGCCGGCGCACCCGCGTCAGTACGAGTTCAGCCGTCTGAACCTCAACTACACCATCACCAGCAAGCGCAAGCTCAAGCAACTGGTTGACGAGAAACACGTCAACGGCTGGGACGATCCGCGCATGTCGACGCTGTCGGGCTTCCGCCGCCGTGGCTACACCCCGGCATCGATCCGCAACTTCTGCGAGATGATCGGCACCAACCGTTCCGACGGCGTGGTCGATTTCGGCATGCTCGAGTTCAGCATCCGTCAGGACCTGGACGCGAACGCCCCGCGCGCCATGTGCGTGCTGCGTCCGTTGAAAGTCGTGATCACTAACTACCCGCAAGACCAGGTCGACAACCTCGAACTGCCGCGTCATCCGCAGAAAGAAGAACTCGGCGTGCGCAAGCTGCCATTCGCCCGTGAAATCTATATCGACCGCGATGACTTCATGGAAGAGCCGCCAAAAGGCTACAAGCGCCTGGAGCCGAACGGCGAAGTGCGTCTGCGCGGCAGCTACGTGATCCGCGCCGACGAAGCGATCAAGGACGCCGACGGCAACATCGTCGAGCTGCGTTGCTCGTACGATCCGGACACCCTGGGCAAGAACCCTGAAGGCCGCAAGGTCAAGGGCGTGATCCACTGGGTGCCGGCCGCTGCCAGCGTCGAGTGCGAAGTGCGTCTGTACGATCGCCTGTTCCGTTCTCCGAACCCGGAGAAGGCCGAAGACAGCGCGAGTTTCCTGGACAACATCAACCCTGACTCACTGCAAGTGCTGACCGGTTGTCGTGCTGAACCCTCGCTGGGCAACGCACAGCCGGAAGACCGTTTCCAGTTCGAGCGCGAAGGCTACTTCGTCGCGGATATCAAGGACTCGAAACCAGGCCAGCCGGTATTCAACCGTACCGTGACCCTGCGCGATTCGTGGGGCCAGTGATCAAGTCTCAAGGAAACACCGTGCTTACGATCTACAACACGCTCACCAAGAGCAAAGAAGTCTTCAAGCCGCTGGATGGCAACAAGGTGCGCATGTACGTCTGCGGGATGACCGTGTACGACTACTGCCACCTGGGCCATGGCCGCAGCATGGTCGCGTTCGACCTGGTGACCCGCTGGTTGCGGTTCAGCGGTTATGACCTGACCTACGTGCGCAACATCACCGACATCGACGACAAGATCATCAACCGGGCCAACGAGAACGGCGAGTCGTTCGAAGCGTTGACCGAGCGCATGATCGCCGCGATGCACGAAGACGAGGCGCGCCTGAACATCCAGAAGCCGGACATGGAGCCGCGCGCCACGGATCACATCCCTGGCATGCACGCGATGATCCAGACCCTGATCGACAAGGGTTACGCCTACGCCCCGGGCAATGGCGACGTGTACTACCGCGTCGGCAAGTTCATGGGCTACGGCAAGCTGTCGCGCAAGAAGATCGAAGACCTGCGCATCGGTGCGCGGATCGAGGTCGACGAAGCCAAGGAAGATCCGCTGGACTTCGTGCTCTGGAAAGGCGTCAAGCCGGGCGAGCCGAGCTGGGAATCGCCGTGGGGCGCCGGGCGTCCGGGCTGGCACATCGAGTGCTCGGTGATGTCCACCTGCTGCCTGGGTGAGACGTTCGACATTCATGGCGGCGGCAGCGACCTCGAGTTCCCGCATCACGAAAACGAAATCGCCCAGAGCGAAGCGGCCACCGGCAAGACCTACGCCAACGCGTGGATGCATTGCGGCATGATCCGTATCAATGGCGAGAAGATGTCCAAGTCCTTGAACAACTTCTTCACCATTCGCGACGTGCTCGACAAGTACCACCCGGAAGTCGTGCGTTACCTGCTGGTGTCGAGCCACTACCGCAGCGCGATCAACTATTCGGAAGACAACCTCAAGGACGCCAAGGGCGCACTGGAGCGTTTCTACCACGCGTTGAAAGGCCTGCCGAACGTGGCGCCGGCGGGCGGCGAAGCGTTCGTCGAGCGTTTCACCACGGTGATGAACGACGACTTCGGCACGCCGGAAGCCTGCGCGGTGCTGTTTGAGATGGTCCGTGAGATCAACCGTCTGCGCGAGAGCGATCTTGATGCCGCGGCCGGTCTGGCGGCGCGCCTGAAAGAACTGGCCAGCGTGCTCGGTGTGTTGCAGCTTGAAGCCGACGATTTCCTGCAGGCCGGCGCCGAAGGGCGTGTCGATGCCGCCGAAGTCGAGGCGCTGATTGCTGCACGTCTGGCGGCACGTGCCGGCAAGGACTGGGCCGAATCCGACCGCATCCGCGACCAGCTCACCGCCATGGGCGTGGTGCTGGAAGACGGCAAGGGCGGTACGACCTGGCGTCTGGCTGACTGATCGCTGCGTCTGTTGCAAACAAAACCCGCCTTGTGCGGGTTTTTGTTTTTCTGCTGGTTGGATCATTCCCACGCAGACGGTTCGACGCCTCGACGTGGGAACGATCTAATATGCAGGCCTCTTTTTTCGACCTGACCCGCTAGGGGGGCGCTCAGTTCTCAAGTTGCCGCAACCGCTTGTAGAGGGTATTGCGGCTTACCCCCAGCCGTCGCGCCAGGTGGGAAATATTGCCCCCGGCCAACTGCAACTCCCGGTTCAACGCCTCGGCATCGTTCAGGTCGATGCCCAACGGCTCGGCCACTTCCACCGGCTCCATCTCCAGATCGACGAAGAAATCGTCCGGCAAATGCTCGGGCCGAATCGGTTGTTCCTCGGCCATCGCCAGCGCTACCTGCATCACACTGCTGACCTGACGCAGATTGCCCGGCCACGGATGCCGTTCGAACAGCTCCAGCACTTCACGACTCAATCCCGCCCACTGCGACGGCTCGCGATGTTGTTCCCACAGGCGTTTGAACAGCGCCTGCTTGTCGCTGCGCTCGCGAAGGGGGGGCAATTCGAGCGTCAGGCCACCGATGCGGTAGTACAAATCTTCGCGAAAGCGCCCCAGTTGCACCTGTTCCCGGAGCGAGCGGTTGGTGGCGGAGATGATCCGCAGGTCTACCGGGAACAGCTCGCTGCTGCCCACCGGTTGCACGCAGCGCTCCTGCAACACGCGCAACAGGCGGGCCTGGGTTGGCAGCGGCATGTCGCCGATCTCGTCGAGGAACAGGGTGCCTTTGTCGGCCTTGCGGATCAGGCCGATGCTGCCTTTCTGGTTGGCGCCGGTGAACGCGCCTTTCTCATAGCCGAACAGCTCGGACTCCACCAGTTCGGCGGGGATCGCCGCGCAGTTGACGGCGATGAACGCCTGTTTGCTGCGGGAGCTGGCCTGGTGCAGGGCCTTGACGAAGACCTCCTTGCCAACCCCGGTTTCGCCGTGAATCAGCAACGGAATGTCCTTTTCCAGCAGGCGTTCGGCCTGGCGCACGGCTTTTTCCACACGGCTGTCGCCGAAGTGCAAAGTGCTCAGGCTGATGGCCGTGGGTGCGGCGACTTTCGGTTCGATGGTTCTGGTTTCGGCGGCTCTGGTTTCAGTGAAGACTCGCGCCTGAATCGGCGCCTGTTTAGGTCGCTTCAACAAACACTGGAACCGATTGCGCCCGGAAGTCTGCAAGGCAAACGGCAAACCGTCCGGCTGATTGATCAACTCCAGCAACGACACCTTGAACAGACTTTCAACACTGACCCGCGACAACCGCACACCCAGCAGATTGTCGGCCCGGCGATTGGCCGACAGCACCTGACCGCTCTCATCAAAGATCAGCAGCCCGGCCCACTGGCTGTCGAGGTTGTTCAACCCGGTGTTGAAGGTCAGTTGAAAATGCTGGCCATGGAACAGGTTGAGGATCAGCCGGTTCTCCACGGTCTGGCTCATCATCTTGACCATGCCGAGGGTGTGCGAGGGCGGCAGGTAGCTGTCACTGGACACATCGAGCACGGCGATGACCTTGCGCTCGGCATCGAAAATCGGCGCGGCGGAACCGGTCATGAAGCGGTTGGCCTTGAGAAAGTGCTCATCGTGTTCGATGTGCACCGCCTGCTCACAGGCCAGCGCAGTCCCGATGGCATTGGTGCCGCTGGCGCGTTCGATCCAACTGGCGCCGGCCTGAAAACCGCGCGCCAGGTTCGGCTCGATGAAACGCTGGGTGCCCCAGGACGTCAGCACCTGGCCCTGATTGTCGGCCAGCATGATCAGGCAGTTGGAATTGCTCAGGATGTTTTCGTAATACGGCAGCACTTCCTGATGGGTGGTCTGCACCAGCGATTGATGGCGCTCGAGCAACTGCGCGATGCCGGCGGCGGGCAACTGATCGAAGGCCGGGGCGCTCTGGTGATTGAGACCGAAGGCGCGGCAACGGGACCAGGAGTCCTGAACGATCGCATCGTGGGAAAGCGGCGGGGCAGGTGCGGCCATGATCGGCAGTCTCTGAAGGGTGCTTTGTTGTTTTTGTTATGGCTCGTTCGACGAGCAAAAAGCATCCCTAGAGTGTTGTTCACTATTGTTCATTGTCAATCGCCAGACTGTTCAATTGTTCAGTCGCAACTGTTCATTTGTGTTCAGCTACGAACCACGGTTTGCCTGGCTCGCAGCGAATTTGGCGGTAAATCAACAGCTTGCCGTTTCTGGCACGAATGTCGCTCTACAGGACAGGTCGCTTGACTCCAATAATAAAAAGGCCGAGCCATGTCACTCACCCTGGAGCACGTCAGCCGCACCGTCGAAGGCCAGACCTGGATCGACGATGCGAGCCTGAAATTCGAACCTGGATCCTTCAACGTTTTGCTCGGGCGCACGCTGTCCGGCAAGACCAGTCTGATGCGCCTGATGGCCGGTCTGGACAAGCCCGACAGCGGTCGGATCCTGATGAACGGCGTCGACGTCACCCAGCGTCCGGTGCGTTTGCGCAACGTATCGATGGTTTATCAGCAGTTCATCAATTACCCGACCATGACGGTGTTCGAGAACATCGCCTCGCCGCTGCGCCAGGCCGGGATCTCCAATGAGCAGATCCAGAGCAAGGTGCAGGAAACCGCGAAGATGCTGCGCATCGAAAAATTCCTGAAGCGCTATCCGCTGGAACTCTCCGGCGGCCAGCAACAGCGCACCGCCATGGCCCGGGCGCTGGTCAAGGATGCCGAATTGATCCTGTTCGACGAGCCGCTGGTCAACCTCGACTACAAACTGCGCGAAGAACTGCGCCAGGAAATGCGCGAGCTGTTCAAGGCGCGCCACACCATTGCCATCTACGCCACCACCGAACCCAACGAAGCGCTGGCGCTGGGCGGCACCACCACGATTCTTCATGAGGGCCGGGTGATCCAGAGTGGCCCTTCGACCGAGGTCTATCACCAGCCCAAAACCGTGCTGGCGGCTGAATTGTTCTCCGAGCCACCGATCAACCTGATGCCGGGGCGTATTGCGGGCAACGAAGTGAGCTTCGCCAACTTCGTGCACTTCCCGTTGAACGTCGACCTGCGGCCGGTGGGCGAGGGCGAGTTCCGCTTTGGCGTGCGCCCGAGCCACATCTCGCTGGTGCCGAGCAATGACGACGACCTGGAACTGGCGGTGACCGTCGAGGTGGCGGAGATCAGCGGTTCGGAAACCTTCCTGCACGTGCGCAACGAGCATTTCCTGCTGGTGCTGCATCTGCCGGGGGTTCACGAATACGACGTCGATGCGCCGATCCGCATTTATATCCCGACCCATAAACTGTTTGTGTTCGATGCGCAGGGCCGTCTGGTGCAGGCACCGGGCCGGCGCGTCGCGAGGGTTGCCTGATGGCCGAAATCCGTTTGCAGCACCTCGCCCACAGCTACAGCAAAACCCCGAGCGGGCCCGAGGATTATGCGATCCGCGAGATGGATCACATCTGGGAGCAGGGCGGTGCCTATGCCTTGCTCGGCCCTTCGGGCTGCGGCAAATCGACCTTGCTCAACATCATTTCCGGTCTGCTCAGCCCGTCCCAGGGGCATGTGCTGTTCGACGGCAAAGCGGTCAACGACCTGACCCCGGAGAAGCGCAACATCGCTCAGGTGTTCCAGTTCCCGGTGGTGTACGACACCATGACCGTGTTCGACAACCTCGCTTTTCCCCTGAGAAATCAGGGCCTGGCCGAGGCGAAAGTACACAGCAAGGTGCAGGAAATCGCCGAAGTCCTCGATCTGCAAAACCTGCTGAGCAAGAAGGCGCGCAACCTCACCGCCGACGAAAAACAGAAAGTCTCCATGGGCCGGGGCCTGGTGCGCGATGACGTGTCGGCGATCCTGTTCGACGAACCGCTGACGGTGATCGACCCGCACCTGAAATGGAAACTGCGGCGCAAGCTCAAGCAGATCCACGAGCAGTTCAACATCACCATGGTTTACGTCACCCACGATCAACTGGAGGCTTCGACCTTCGCCGACAAGATCGCGGTGATGTACGGCGGGCAGATCGTCCAGTTCGGCACGCCACGGGAATTGTTCGAGCGGCCGAGCCATACCTTTGTCGGCTACTTCATCGGCAGCCCGGGGATGAACCTGATCGAAGTGCAGCCGCAACCGGGCGGGGTCGGTTTCAATTCGACCCACCTGCCGCTGTCCGACGCCTTGCAGCGCCATATCGAACACGGTCAGTGGAAAAATCTGAAGGTCGGTATCCGTCCCGAGTTCATCCATGTGTGGGACGAGCCCTTTGATGACGCGATGCAGGCGCGGGTTGTACACGTCGAAGACCTCGGCACCTACAAGATCATGACCCTGGATCTCGATGGCGTACCGCTGAAAGTGCGTCTGGCCGAGGACAAACCGGTGCCCCAAGGCACGGCGTACATCAGTTTCCCGGCGCAGTGGCTGATGGTCTATGCCGACGAATTTCTGCTGGATGCCACCGACAGCGAGGTACAGCCATGAACAAAGTGCAGAACAACAAGGCCTGGTGGCTGGTGTTGCCGGTGTTTCTGCTGGTGGCGTTCAGTGCGGTCATCCCGATGATGACCGTGGTCAATTACTCGGTGCAGGACATCTTCGACCAGTCCAGCCGCTACTTCGTCGGCGCCGACTGGTACAAGCAGGTGCTGCTCGATCCGCGTCTGCATGACTCGTTGCTGCGCCAGTTCATCTACTCGGCGTGTGTGCTGCTGATCGAAATCCCGCTCGGCATCGCCATCGCGCTGACCATGCCGACCAAGGGTCGCTGGTCGTCGCTGGTGCTGATCGTGCTGGCGATTCCGCTGCTGATTCCATGGAACGTGGTCGGCACCATCTGGCAGATTTTCGGCCGCGCCGACATTGGCCTGCTCGGCTCAAGCCTCAACGCCATGGGCATCAGCTACAACTACGCGGCCAACACCATGGACGCCTGGGTCACCGTGCTGGTGATGGACGTCTGGCACTGGACTTCGCTGGTCGCGCTGTTGTGTTTCTCCGGGTTGCGGGCGATTCCCGACGTCTATTACCAGGCCGCACGGATCGACCGGGCATCGGCGTGGGCAGTTTTCCGGCACATTCAGTTACCGAAGTTGAAGAGCGTGCTGCTGATCGCGGTGATGCTGCGCTTCATGGACAGCTTCATGATCTACACCGAGCCGTTCGTGCTCACCGGCGGCGGGCCGGGTAACTCGACGACCTTCCTGAGTCAGACCCTGACCCAGATGGCCGTAGGCCAATTCGACCTGGGGCCGGCGGCGGCATTCTCGCTGGTGTACTTCCTGATCATCCTGCTGGTGTCCTGGCTGTTCTACACCGCCATGACCCACAACGATGCCAACCGCTGAGGCCCGGCCATGAGCAAAAGAAAGCTGATTCCACTGCTGCTCTACATCCTGTTCCTGCTGGTGCCGATCTACTGGCTGCTGAACATGTCGTTCAAGAGCAACACCGAAATCCTCGGTGGACTGACCCTTTTCCCACAGGATTTCACGCTGGCGAACTACAAGGTGATCTTCACTGATCCGAGCTGGTACACCGGCTATATCAACTCGCTGTACTACGTCAGTCTGAACACGATCATCTCTCTGACCGTGGCACTGCCGGCGGCCTATGCGTTTTCGCGCTACCGTTTTCTCGGCGACAAGCACCTGTTCTTCTGGCTGCTGACCAACCGCATGGCGCCGCCGGCAGTATTCCTGCTGCCGTTCTTCCAGCTGTATTCATCGATCGGGCTGTTCGACACCCACATCGCCGTGGCGCTGGCGCACTGCCTGTTCAACGTGCCGCTGGCGGTTTGGATTCTTGAAGGGTTCATGTCCGGGGTGCCGAAGGAGATCGACGAAACTGCCTACATCGACGGCTACAGTTTTCCCAAGTTCTTCGTGAAGATCTTCATTCCGTTGATCGGCTCCGGCATCGGAGTGACGGCGTTTTTCTGCTTCATGTTTTCCTGGGTCGAGCTACTGCTGGCACGCACGCTGACCTCGGTGAACGCCAAACCGATCGCGGCGGTGATGACGCGCACGGTGTCGGCATCCGGGATTGACTGGGGCGTACTGGCGGCGGCGGGGGTGTTGACTATTCTCCCCGGCATGCTGGTGATCTGGTTCGTTCGCAACCACGTGGCCAAGGGCTTTGCCCTGGGCCGGGTCTGAGGAACTGATGATGGAATGGATGAGCTGGACCGTCCCGACGGCGGCGTTTTTCATCGTGATTGGTTTGATCCTGGTGGGCATGACCACCTGGGAATTGCGCTCGCCGAGCATCTTGCGGCGAGGGTTTCTGCCGATTGCCACCACCCGTGGCGATCGCTTGTTCATCGGTCTTCTCGGCAGCGCCTACCTGCATCTGCTGGTAATCGGCGTGACCGACTGGAGCATCTGGGTAGCGTCCGCGTTGTCCCTGGTGTGGCTGTTGGCTGTGATGCGTTGGGGCTAGTCGAATCGCTCGGCAATCGTGCTCCGAAAACCTAACAGGAGGTCTCTATGTTCGATAAGAAAAATAAGCTGCGACATAGCATTTCATTGGCAGCCATGCTGGCACTCAGCGGTTTGAGCGCGTCCGCCTGGGCCGACGCCTACGAAGATGCCGCGAAAAAGTGGATCGGCAGCGAATTCAAGCCGTCGACTCTGACGCCTGAGCAGCAGCTTGAGGAACTGAAATGGTTCATCAAGGCCGCCGAGCCGTTTCGCGGGATGGACATCAAGGTCGTCTCGGAAACCCTGACCACCCACGAATATGAGTCCAAGGTGCTGGCCAAGGCCTTCAGCGAAATCACCGGCATCAAGCTGACCCACGACCTGCTGCAGGAAGGCGACGTCGTGGAAAAAATGCAGACGGTGATGCAGTCGGACAAAAACATCTACGACGGCTGGGTCAACGACTCGGACCTGATCGGTACACACTTTCGCTACGGCAAGACCGAATCGATCACCGACCTGATGGCCAACGAAGGCAAGAACTTCACTTCGCCGACCCTCGACATCAAGGACTTCATCGGCATCTCCTTCACCACCGCGCCGGACGGCAAGATCTATCAGTTGCCCGACCAGCAGTTCGCCAACCTGTACTGGTTCCGCGCCGACTGGTTCGAACGTGCCGACCTGAAAGCCAAGTTCAAGGAAAAGTACGGCTATGAACTGGGCGTGCCGGTGAACTGGTCGGCCTATGAAGACATTGCCAAATTCTTCAGTGAAGACGTCAAGGAAATCGACGGCAAGCGCATCTACGGGCACATGGACTACGGCAAGAAAGACCCGTCCCTGGGCTGGCGCTTCACCGATGCCTGGTTCTCCATGGCCGGTGGCGGCGACAAGGGCATTCCCAACGGTTTGCCGGTGGACGAGTGGGGGATTCGTGTCGAGGATTGCCACCCGGTCGGCTCCAGCGTGACCCGCGGCGGCGACACCAACGGTCCGGCGGCAGTGTTCGCCACCACCAAATACGTCGACTGGCTGAAGAAATACGCGCCACCGGAAGCGGCGGGCATGACCTTCTCCGAATCCGGCCCGGTGCCGTCCCAGGGCAACATCGCCCAGCAGATCTTCTGGTACACCGCGTTCACCGCCGACATGACCAAACCGGGCCTGCCGGTGGTCAACGCCGACGGCACGCCGAAATGGCGCATGGCGCCGTCGCCGCGTGGGCCGTATTGGGAAGAGGGGATGAAACTCGGTTATCAGGACGTGGGCTCGTGGACCTTCATGAAATCCACGCCTGAGAAACAGAAACTCGCAGCCTGGCTGTACGCGCAGTTCGTGACTTCGAAAACCGTGTCGCTGAAGAAAACCATCGTCGGCCTGACGCCGATTCGCGAGTCGGACATCAACTCGCAAGCGATGACCGATCTGGCGCCTAAACTCGGTGGTCTGGTCGAGTTCTACCGCAGCCCGGCCCGCGTGCAATGGACCCCGACCGGCACCAACGTGCCGGACTACCCACGCCTGGCGCAACTGTGGTGGAGCCACATCGCCGAAGCCGCCAGCGGCGAGAAGACCCCGCAACAGGCCCTCGACGGTCTGGCCAAGGATCAGGACGCGATCATGACCCGCCTGGAACGCTCCAAGGCCCAAGCGGTGTGCGCACCGAAAATGAACCCCGAGCGCGACGCGCAATACTGGTTCGACCAGCCGGGCGCACCAAAACCGAAACTGGCCAACGAGAAACCGAAAGGCGAAACCGTGAGCTACAACGAACTGCTCAAATCGTGGGAGGCGGCACGCAAGTAAGCGCTTTTGCGGGACGGAACGGCACCTTCGGGTGCCGTTTTTTTTAGTCCTCGATTTCACGTTTCACCGCTCGGCGCACCGCTTTGAGGAGGGCGTTTTCAAAGGCGTTGTGCCCGGCGTGCAACAGACGGCAGTGGATGTTCATGCGTTGCCTGAGCCAGCGCACGCTGGCCATGCCATGGGTGTCGTGGATGCCCTGGATCAGCAGGGTGTTGTCGTGGAGGGTCAGGCCTTCATCCTTGGGCGTGAAGAAATAGTGTTGCAGGTGGTAATGCAGTTCGAGGCGGATCGCGAGTACCGCTTCCTGATCGACGAAACGCTCCAGGGTGTCGGGGCAGATGGTCTGCCCTGTGCGACGTAAAACGGCATTCAGCCATTCGATGGCGGCGCGGTGTTGCTGCGATGGGCGGCCTTCGCCGAGGATCCGGTAGAGGTCCCTGGCGCGTTGGCCGGGCGATATTTGAGGCGACTGCGCCAACCCGTCATTGAGTGCCTGATCGTAGGCCCTGACATTGGCGGCGAAAGGTACGAACACCGAAACCAGTGTGGTTTTCAGCAGGTGCTGCGGGTAACGCTGCTGGTACTGAATCGCCAGCCAACTGCCCCATGACACCCCCAGCACACTGATCTTTTCGAAACCGAAATGCTGGCGCAGGGCGTCGATGTCTTCGACACACAGCCCGGTGGTGTTGTCCCGCAGTTCGCCATAGGGCGTCGAGCGCCCGCAACCCCGTTGGTCGAACAGGATGATGTCGAACCGCCCCGGGTCAAAGAATTGCAGGTGGTGACGGCTGATACGCCCGCCGGGACCGCCATGGAGGAAAAACACCGGTTCGTGTCCCGGAACACCATGGCGTTCCCAATAGAGTTGATGGCCGTCGCCGGTCGGGTAATAACCTCGGCTGTGCAGGGAGAAGGTCATGACGCCTGAACCGTCAGACGATAGAACTGGAACAGCTCGATTTGACCCGGCCGCGCCGCGACGCTGGATTCAAGTTTCAGGTTGTGGATGGAGGCAAGCCAGGTCACCGGGATCAACACCGGGGTGTGACCGAAGACGAGGATCGTGCCGCCGGGCTTGACGCAACGGATCAGCGATTCGAAGGCGGCCTGGGCCTCACGGCGGGTCATGACTTCGGCGTTGAGGAACCGCAGGATCAAGACATCGCAGCGGATGCCGGCATCGAAGGCCTCACTCGCCTCCAGTACATCGAACTCGACGGATGTTCCGCTGTGCCATCGCCTGGCGTGTTCGATCATCGAGGCCGAACGGTCACTGCCCAGGCACAGACAGTCCGGCAAGGCGCGGGCCAGATGGGCGATGAACGCGCCGGTCGAACAGGCCGGGTCGTAAATCAGTGCGGCTTTTTCAGTGATGGCCTGGAGCAGCCCGGCGCAGTATTCGCGCAAGTGGAGTTCGTCCGTGTTCAGCTGTTTGGCCAGTGACTCGTTGCATTGCCAGAAGCCTTGCGGGCAGACCGCTTCCCGGCCTGTCTCATCGAGCAGTGGAAAGGGAAACAGGATCTCGCTGTCAGCCTGATGCAAGGCGTACTCGAAGAACTGCGCTTTGTCCGCGGGGGAGGCCGCCCGATAGCCGATCGACAAGCCGTCATCACCCCACAATGAATGGCAATGCGGGCCAAACAACATGTCGGGCTTTAGCGCGCTGCTGGCCTGCCATCGGAAATGCCGGTCACGTTGCAGGAGCTTGCGGCCAACCCAGAGTTCATCGTTCACCCGCAGGAAAAAAACGTGATGCAGTCCGCTGCCACGCGGTTCGAGGAAGTGGCCAACAGCGCCATTCTCGTTGAGGTGATGGCGCATGGATCGGGCCAATGTCAGTTCCCGGTTGCGATCGAGTCGGTTCATGCGACTGGCCTCTCCAGGGTACGGCCCCGGGCTTGCGGGATGACGACGTTACCGCTGGAGACCACGAAGAAACGTTCCAGTCCGGGGATCACCACGTTGAGCAGGGTCGTGCCGAGCTCGGTTCGCTGCAGGACGGCTGCACCCAGCGTACGGCCATGGATGCGCAGGTCTTGAGTCAGCAAGTGAAGTTGATTTGCCACCGACAGGTCGTGACTGGAATCCGGCAGTCTCACCTCGTGTTGAACGCAGCGATGCAACAGCGTCTGCGTATCGAACTGCGCACAGCGCAGCAGACGCGGGAAGGGTTGCAGGTTGCGCAGTGCATTGGTCAGCGTCTGGTGGTACTCGGGTTCGCCGGCACTGAGTTGCAATTGCACCAGCTCAGTGAGCGCCCGCCGCGCCGCGTGGCGCGGGTCGAGGGAGCTGCCGCTGCCGAACACCTGAGGATGAGGGCCTGGCTTGGTCGTGAACGCCAGAAAGGTTCGCGTCTTGAACTCGGTGCTGATATCCACCAGCACGATTTCGCCGTCGATTTCCTCTTCGGCATCGTTCCATAGACGACCGAGTTCGTCGTTTTCAGAGAGACGCCTCACCCGTCGCAGTGGCGGATGGTTCTGGTAGTAAAAATGATCGAGCAGAAACAACGACACGGCGTCGCGTTCGATGCATTCGTTGGCGGCGTGCAGCATCGCTTCGTCGTACGTGGCGCCAATGGCGGTGCCGCTGTTGCTGGCGTAGCGCTGCACGGCGCGGTAGTCCGCCATGCCCGGTGACGAGGGCAAACGTGAGCCGTGCGGCGCAGTCAGCGCCAGCGGATAGGAAAACCGGTCATGCCACGGCGGACAGACATAGGTCCGGCAGGTGATGCGCACGTTTTGCTGGCAAGTGAGCCTGTGCAGAAGCGAGTCATCGGCAAACACCGGAGTGTCTTTGAAATAGTGTTCCGTTTCGTGGTGAACATCGGTGGTACAGAGCTCATCCGTCCAATAGTGCTCGAGCGCTTCATAGAGCGCGCCCAGGTGCGCCTGATCCGCATAGCCCTTGCCGGAGCCACGGGCATGACGGTTGCCGCAGCCATGAAGACTCGCCTGAACGGCAACCACTTTGCTGCCGAGGGTGCGGGTGTGGGTTGTGAGGCCCAGGCGAGAAAGTTCGGCATGAATACGTCGTTCTGCCTGATCGGCCGTGAGCTCACGCTCGGCCAACGTTGTCTTGTTCATGATTCCCTTCCTGGAAAGCCCGCAGGGGCACAAGGCCCCCACGGGTTCTGTCACTCGGCGTTGAGTTCCGCCTGTTCTTCCTCGGTCAGTTGCAGTGCTTCGATCTGCTCTGCCGAGGGCACTTCCTGCTCTTCCAGTTCATCGATCTGGTTGGCGTTCCAGCTGCCGATGTAGCCCATGATGTTGCTCCTTGGTTGTTGTTTGGGAGTGCTGTTGCAAGCACGAGCCGAATCTAAAAGGGCCTTGAGGGGGGGGTCAAAAATGTCCAGACGTTTCCAGTCGCGGGTTTCAGCGATGTCGAAATACGTACTGATAAAACGTGAATTGACGTGCCGGCGTCATCGGGCGGGCTTGTTTCTGAGGGGGCTGTACTGCGTGGCAACGGGCGAGCCACGGGAAAAAAACCAGCGGTTTGAGGCGTTCTGTCTTCAGCCTCTGTCAGACGTTTCGGCGCAGGGGCGACGCAAATTCGTACTGAAGGGGTTGCGCGGATCTATGGAGCACTTGTGCGGCGATTTTTCCCATGAGGTTTGAGAAAACACCGCACAAAACGGCTTGAAGGTTTAATGCCGTTCCCGGTGCATCACGGGAAACACCAGACTGAATACCGTCATCGCCCCCGGACGGCTTTGAACCTGGGCAGAGCCCTGATGCAGGGTCATGATCGAGTGCACGATGGCCAGCCCCAGACCGGTACTGCCCTGTGAGCGGGTGCGGCTGCTGTCGACCCGGTAAAAACGGTCGAACAGGTACGGCAGGTGCTGGGCTTCGATGCCCGCACCGGGATTGCTCACCCGCAATGACACCTCGTTCGGCGCCTGTTCGATGAACAGCGAAACGGTCTTGCCGCACGGGCAGTGGCGCAGGGCATTGGACAGCAGATTGGAAATCGCTCGCTGAATCATCAGCCGGTCCCCCGACACCTGAGCGCTGCCGATGACTTTCAGATCGATCTGTTTGTCCTGCACCGTCAGAGAAAACAGTTCGACCACTCTTAACGCCTCTTCTTCCAGGGCAATCGGCTCGAACGAGGCGTGCGCCGCAGGCTGGCTGGCCTGGGCCAGGAACAACATGTCCGAGACCATCCGCGCGACCCGCTCCAGCTCTTCGGTGCAGGACACCAGAACGTTGGTGTATTCCTCGACCGAGCGCTCCCGCGACAGCGTCACCTGGGCCTTGCCCATCAGGTTGTTGATCGGCGTGCGCAGCTCGTGGGCCAGGTCATCGGAGAATTGCGACAGTTGCTGCACGCCGCTGTCCAGGCGATCGAGCATGACGTTGATGCCCTGCGCCAGTTCGCTGAGTTCCTGGGGCATGTTCAGCACCGACAACCGATGATCGAGATCCTGCGTCGTCACTCGCGCCGCCACTTTGCGAAACTCGCGCAGCGGAGCCAGCCCTCGCTGCACGGCGCCCCAAGCGGTCAGACCGATGAATACCAGCAGCAACGGCAAGGCCACCAGCGTCGAGCGCAAATAAGCGCTGAGCAGCGCCTGATCGTGGGCGTTATCCATCGACAGCAGCACCGGTACGTTGCTGCCGTCCTTGAGGCGAATCAGCCTGGAGACGGTGAGAAACTTCGCGCCTTCGGCATCGGCGCTGTCGGTGTGGGTCAACTGATCGGTCGTCGCCCGTACCGCCTTTAACTCAACCCGTGGATCGGTCAGGCCCGAGCCCGATTTGAGCAGCGGGGTGCGCAGGTTGTTCAGGTCATAAATGGTCAGCGTCAGGTTGTCGTGCCCCATGACCTGATCGAGCAGAATGTGCGGCTTGGCGCTGATCTGCGCGGTGTCGAAGTACAGCGTCAGGCTGTGCTCGACCTGTTCCAGCTTCTTTTCCAGGCTGTCGCGCGATAGCGCGTTCAGCTCGTGGGTCAGGGCGAAGTACGCGAGGATCGCCAGGAACACCACCAGCAGCGCGCCGAGAATGCTGACCGTCAGACCCAGCCGCAGCGACAGGCTCGCAGGCTTCATTCCCGCGCCTCCAGCACATAGCCGACACCGCGCAGGGTGTGGATCAGTTTGTTGTCGAACGGGTCGTCGATCTTCGCCCGCAAGCGGCGGATCGAGACTTCGACCACATTGGTGTCGCAGTCGAAATTCATGTCCCACACCAGCGAGATGATCTGGGTGCGGGTCAGCACTTCGCCGCAATGGCGCATCAGCAGGTGCAGCAGGGCGAATTCCTTGGTGGTGAGGTCGATGCGCTGTGTCCCTCGGAAGGCCCGATGACGGCCCGGATCGAGTTCCAGATCGGCGACCTTGAGCACCTGCGGCACCGGGATGTTCTCGCTGCGACGCATCAAGGTGCGCACCCGGGCCAACAATTCGGGGAATTCGAACGGCTTGACCAGATAATCGTCGGCGCCCAGATCCAGCCCCCGGATCTTGTCCGCCAGCCGCCCGCGCGCGGTGAGCATCATCACCCGGGTGGAGTGGGTCCGACGCAGTTGTTCCAGCACGCTCCAGCCGTCGAGTTCCGGCAGGTTCACATCGAGGATGATCAGGTCATAAACCTGTTGTTGCGCCAGGTGCAAACCATCTGCGCCATTGACGGCGTGATCAACGATATAACCACTTTCGGTCAGGCCCTGATGCAAGTATTCGGCAGCTTTAAGCTCGTCCTCGACGACAAGGATTCGCATGATGTTTCACCACTTTTAATGAATGGGTATTTAACTAAGTGAGTCTGGAAGTTGCAGTTTTTTGTAGGGGCTTCCTGACGGACTTTGTAACTGAGTGGCGTGCACGGTAAAGGCTGTAGTGGCTACAGAGTCAACGCCTGAGCCCTTTAAATCGGCCATCCGCGACAGCCTGTCGCAGTGGAATGGCAAATTTTTCACGACTTTAATTTCGGCAAGTGCTATCCGGCAGATAACTAACGTACATTTGTTTCGATGTATTGCAGCAAAGCCATTCGAACTTCGAATCCTAGAGCAAAACAACTTCGGTATACCGTGGATAACGGATTTGTAATGTTCACGTCACCTTGTCGATAAGTTCAAAACCCTACCGTGGCGCCATCAACGATTCTTGATTGAAGGAAGCCTTTCATTGTCCGGTTTAATAGAACTGACGGCGCGATCACGCCTGAAAAAAACCGCCAGCGGCCTCTTGTTGCTGGCCTGTGCCAGCTTGGCCAACGCATCGACTTTGACCCTTGATCAGGCCCTGCAAGCCGCTCTCGCCGGCAACCCGGAGCTGGCCGCCGCGCAGTGGGAAATCGGCATTGCCGAGGGTGACCGCAAGCAGGCCGGGCTGATCCCCAACCCCGAGGTGTCGTGGGAGGCCGAAGACACCCGGCGTGAATCGCGCACCACCACGGTGATGCTCAGCCAGCCTATCGAGCTGGGCGGCAAGCGTGGCGCGCGGATCGAGGTGGCGAGCCGTGCGCAGGATGCCGCCGGCATTGAACTGGAGCGCAAGCGCAACGCCCTGCGCGCCGACGTGCTTCAAGCGTTCAACGGTGCGCAGACCGCGCAGCAACGTTTGCAACTGGCCCGGCAGTCGCTGCAACTCGCCGAGCACGGTTTGCGTGTGGCTCAGGGGCGGATCGAGGCGGGCAAGTCGTCGCCGGTGGAAGGCACGCGGGCGCAAGTGCAGCTTTCGCAAGTGCGCCTGGAATTGAGCCGCGCCGAGCGTGATCAGGCCAATGCGTACCAGCAATTGGCACAGGTCATGGGCGCACCGTTGCCAACCTCGACCACGGTGCAGACCGCAACTCAAAGTCTGCCCAGCGTACCGCCGCCCACCCGTTTGCTTGAGCGTCTGAACGAGACCGCGGAGCTGCGGCTTGCCAGGTTGCAGATCGATCAACGCGAGGCGTCGCTGGGGCTGGAAAAGTCCCAGCGGATTCCCGATCTCACCGTCAGCATCGGCAGCCAGTACAGCGAAACCGAGCGCGAGCGGGTCAACGTTGTCGGGCTGTCGATGCCGATTCCGTTGTTCAACCGCAATCAGGGCAACGTGCTGGCGGCGGCGCGGCGTACCGATCAGGCGCGGGACCTGCGCAACGCCACCGAACTGCGCTTGCGCACCGAAATCCAGACCACGCTGGCGCAATGGCAGACCGCCAACGGCGAAATCCAGGCGTTCGACCAGACCATCCTGCCCGCCGCGCAACGTGCGGTCGACAGTGCCACTCGTGGTTTCGAAATGGGCAAGTTCGGCTTCCTCGACGTGCTCGATGCCCAGCGCACATTGATCGCCGCTCGCAGCCAATACCTCCAGGCGGTGAGCGAGGCGACCGACGCCCGGGTCCGTATCGAACGCATCTTCGGCGACCTCAGCGCCCACCCTTGAATTTCAACATTCTGATGACTGCGCGATGGTTTGGCGCAGAGGAGTTTCCATGGAAAAAAAACTGATCGTGGTCGCTGCGGCGACCTTGGTGTTGGGCATTGGTATCGGCTCGATGTGGGGCGGTAACGGGTCTATCGACGCCCATGCCGATGAAGCGGCGGAACACGCCGATCACGCCGAAGAAGGCGCCGCTGCTGACGGCGAGCACGACGAAGAAGGGCACATCGAATTGACTGCCGAGCAGATCGCGGCGGCGGGGATTCAACTGGCCGCCGCCCAGGCGCAGAACTTCAGCCTCGGTCTGTCGTTCCCCGGCGAGGTGCGCTTCGACGAGGACCGCACCGCGCACGTGGTGCCGCGTGTGCCGGGCGTGGTCGAGTCGGTGTCGGTCAATCTCGGGCAGTCGGTGAAGAAGGGCCAGTTGCTGGCCGTGATCGCCAGTCAGCAGATCTCCGATCAGCGCAGCGAACAGGCGGCTGCGCAACGTCGTTTGGCCCTGGCCCGTACGACGTTCGAGCGCGAGCAGAAACTGTGGCAGGACAAGATCTCCGCCGAGCAGGATTTCCTTCAGGCACGTCAGGCTCTGGAAGAAGCCGAAATCGCCGTGAGCAATGCCCGGCAAAAGATCAGCGTGCTCAGCGGCAGCGTGGTCGCCACCGGTGGCAATCGCTATGAACTGCGGGCGCCTTTTGACGGTGTGGTGGTGGAAAAACACCTGACGCCAGGGGAGGTGGTCGATGAAACCACGGCGGCGTTCACGCTCTCGGATCTGTCGCGGGTGTGGGTCACGTTCGGTGTTTCACCGAAGGACCTGAACAAGGTGCAAGTGGGCAAACCCGTCACCGTCAGCGCGGCAGAGTTGAACGCCGAAGTCAGCGGCACCGTGGCTTACGTTGGCAGCCTGCTCGGCGAACAGACCCGCACCGCGACCGTACGCGTCACCCTGGAAAACCCGCAGGGTTCCTGGCGGCCTGGCCTGTTCGTCACGGCGCGGGTCGCGACCGACAGCCGTCAGGCCCAAGTTGCGGTACCGGAAACCGCGATTCAGACCGTCGAGGACAAACCCACGGTGTTCATCCGCACCGACGACGGCTTCAAGGCGCAAGCGGTGGAGCTGGGCAGTCGCGCGGCCGGCCATGTGGAAATCACCCAAGGACTGGAGCCGGGCGTGCAAGTGGCCAGCGCCGGCAGCTTCGTCCTCAAATCGGAGCTGGGCAAAGCCTCGGCCGAGCACAGTCATTAATCGCGGAAGACGCCCATGTTCGAACGCCTGATCCAGTTTGCCATTGAGCAGCGCATCATCGTGCTGCTCGCCGTTCTGCTCATGGCCGGCCTCGGCATCGCCAGTTATCAGAAACTGCCGATCGACGCCGTGCCCGATATCACCAACGTCCAGGTGCAGATCAACACCGGCGCGGCCGGGTTCTCGCCGCTGGAAACCGAGCAGCGCATCACCTTTCCGATTGAAACCGCGATGGCCGGTTTGCCGGCGCTGGAGCAGACCCGCTCGCTGTCGCGCTCGGGGTTGTCCCAGGTCACGGTGATCTTCAAGGACGGCACCGACCTGTTCTTTGCCCGGCAACTGGTCAACGAGCGGTTGCAGTCGGCCAAGGAGCAATTGCCCGAAGGTGTGGAAGCGGTGATGGGGCCGATTTCCACCGGGCTCGGCGAGATCTTTTTGTGGACGGTCGAGACCAAGGAGGGCGCGCTGAAAGATGACGGCACGTCCTACACGCCGACCGACTTGCGGGTGATCCAGGACTGGATCATCAAGCCGCAACTGCGCAACGTCCCCGGCGTGGCGGAGATCAACACCATCGGCGGTTTTGCCAAGGAATATCAGATAGCGCCCGATCCGAAAAAACTCGCGGCCTACAAACTGACCCTCACCGATCTGGTGACGGCGCTGGAGCGCAACAACGCCAACGTCGGCGCCGGGTACATCGAGCGCAGCGGCGAGCAGTTGCTGATTCGCGCACCGGGCCAGGTGGCGAGCACCGAGGACATCGCCAACATCGTCATGGCCAATGTCGACGGCACGCCGATCCGCATCAAAAACGTCGCCACCGTGGACATCGGCCGCGAACTGCGCAGCGGCGCCGCCACGGAAAATGGCCGCGAGGTGGTGCTCGGCACGGTGTTCATGCTGATCGGCGAAAACAGTCGCACAGTTTCCCAGGCCGTCGCCACGAAGCTTGAACAGATCAACAAATCCTTGCCCGCGGGCGTGATCGCGGTGCCGGTGTACGACCGCACGCATCTGGTCGACAAAGCCATCGCCACGGTGAAGAAGAACCTCGTCGAAGGCGCGATTCTGGTGATCGCGATCCTGTTTCTGTTCCTCGGCAACATCCGCGCTGCGCTGATCACGGCGATGGTGATTCCGCTGTCGATGCTGTTCACCTTCACCGGCATGTTCAGCAACAAGGTCAGCGCCAACCTGATGAGCCTCGGCGCGCTGGACTTCGGGATCATTGTCGACGGCGCGGTGGTGATCGTCGAAAACACCCTGCGCCGGCTGGCCCATGCGCAGCAGCATCACGGGCGCCTGCTGACGCGATCCGAGCGTTTCCATGAAGTGTTTGCGGCGGCAAAAGAAGCGCGGCGACCGCTGATTTTCGGCCAGCTGATCATCATGATCGTGTACCTGCCAATTTTCGCCCTGAGCGGTGTCGAAGGGAAAATGTTCCACCCGATGGCGTTCACCGTGGTCATCGCGTTGCTCGGCGCCATGTTGTTGTCCGTAACCTTTGTGCCGGCGGCGATTGCGCTGTTCGTGACCGGCAAGGTCAAGGAAGAAGAGGGCGTGGTGATGCGCGGCGCGCGTCGCGTTTATGCACCGGCGCTGCACTGGGTCATGTGCCATCGGACGATGGCGGTCGGCGCGGCGTTGGGGGTGATCGTGCTCAGTGGCGTGGTTACCGGTCGTATGGGCAGCGAGTTTGTGCCGAGCCTCAGCGAAGGTGATTTCGCCTTGCAGGCATTGCGCGTGCCGGGTACCAGCCTGACGCAATCGGTGGACATGCAGCGGCGGCTGGAAACGTTGATCCTCAATAAAGTGCCGGAAGTCGAGCGCGTGTTCGCCCGCACCGGCACCGCGGAAATCGCTTCCGATCCGATGCCGCCGAACATCTCCGACAGCTACGTGATGCTCAAGCCCAAAGAGCAATGGCCGGACCCGGGCAAGTCCCGCGAAACCCTGATGGCCGAACTGCAACAGGCCGCGGCCACGCTGCCGGGCAGCAACCATGAACTGTCGCAGCCGATCCAGTTGCGCTTCAACGAGCTGATCTCCGGCGTGCGCAGCGACGTGGCGGTCAAGGTGTTCGGTGATGACATGGACGTGCTCAACGCCACGGCGGCGAAGATTGCCGCCGCGATGCAGAAGGTCGACGGTGCGTCCGAGGTCAAGGTCGAGCAAACCACCGGTCTGCCGGTGCTGACCATCAACATCGACCGCGACAAAGCCGCGCGTTACGGGCTCAACGTTGGCGATGTGCAGGACACCATCGCCGTGGCCGTCGGTGGGCAAAAGGCCGGGACGCTGTATGAAGGTGACCGTCGATTCGACATGGTGGTGCGGTTGTCCGACGCCATGCGCAAGGACATTGAAGGGCTGTCGGCGCTGCTGATTCCAGTGCCGGCGGCTGGCGGTGACGCAGCTAGTCAGATCGGTTTCATTGCACTGAAGGACGTTGCCAGCCTCGATCTGGTGCTGGGGCCGAATCAGGTCAGCCGCGAAAACGGCAAACGGCTGGTGATCGTCAGCGCCAACGTGCGTGGGCGCGACATCGGTTCTTTTGTCGCCGAGGCGGGCGAGGCGATCGAGCGTGACGTGCAGGTGCCGGCGGGTTACTGGACCACCTGGGGCGGGCAGTTCGAGCAACTGCAATCGGCGGCCAAGCGCTTGCAGATCGTGGTGCCGGTGGCGTTGCTGCTGGTGTTCGGATTGCTGTTCATGATGTTCAACAACCTCAAGGACGGCTTGCTGGTGTTCACCGGGATTCCGTTTGCGCTGACCGGCGGGGTTATGGCGTTGTGGTTAAGGGACATCCCGTTGTCGATCTCGGCGGGTGTCGGGTTTATCGCGTTGTCCGGTGTGGCGGTGCTCAACGGGCTGGTGATGATCGCGTTCATTCGCAACCTGCGGGAGGAGGGGCGTTCGCTGTCCGAAGCGATTCACGAAGGTGCGCTGACGCGATTGCGCCCGGTGCTGATGACGGCGTTGGTGGCGTCCCTGGGCTTCATTCCAATGGCTCTGGCGACCGGCACCGGGGCCGAGGTGCAGCGACCGTTGGCGACGGTGGTGATTGGCGGGATCCTGTCCTCGACCATTCTCACGTTGCTGATCCTGCCGGCGCTGTATCAGCTGGCGCATCGCCGGGACGAGGAATTGCCCACTGCTGGCTAGGCACTTTTGGCCCTGACAACAGGCCAGCGATTGCGGGCCTTTCTACATGACGGATATGTAATTTCAGCGCCACCGTCACGAAAGGTTCGGATTGTTACCTTGATCCCGTCAGTGACTTGAATGAGGAATCAACGATGAAACTTGCACAGATTGGCGCGTTTGCCGTGGCTCTGATGATGTCTTCCCTGGTGTTGGCCGAAGGCGGCGGCGACCGCACTTTCGACAGAATGATGGCTGCCAGTGACCGCTCGATGGAGGTGTTTGCTGCGAAGGAAAAGGCCCGTGATCCGGTCGTCGTGAACGACAAGAAGGACGACAAGACCCAAGACCTGTAAGCGTGTCGCCAATGAATGAGCCCGTCATCGCGCATCGATGATGGGTTTTTTTATGAGTCGTGTTTTGAAGGAAACGAATATGAAAACGCTAAAGCTGTTGGCGTTCACCGCTGTCATGGCGATGTCCTTGAATGTGTTGGCCGAAGGCGGTGGCGACAGAACGTTCGACCGGGCGCTCAGCGCCAGCACCAAAGCCATGGAGCAGTACGCGGCCAGTCAGGGCAAAGCGGCGCCGGTGGTCAAGGAATACGAGTACGGAATGAAGCTGGATGTGAAGAAGGTGGTGAGTGTTGTCCGGCCGAAAAATGAATGCGCGGTCGTGCCGGCTGCAATGACTTATGAAGACTCGAAGGGCGAGCTCAATACGGTCATTTACAACGTAATGGGCAATTGTCGTCAGCAGGGTGGCTGACGCTCATTCCGGCTGAAGCGCCCGGTTCATGTTCAGTGAGTCGGGCTTTTTTTCATCCATAAAAAAGGCGTCCCGAAGGACGCCAAAGATTCACCTCTTACCAAAGGAGCAAGGAGCTTCTAAAGGTGAATGGGCATTGCTCGTGAAACTCAGAGAATCGCCAGCGGGTATTCGACGATTACCCGCACTTCATCCAGATCCGACTCGAATGCGGTGGCCCGGGTCGTGGCCTGGCGCAGACGCAGCGACAGGTCTTTCATCGAACCGCTTTGCACCACGTATTTGACTTCGATATCACGCTCCCAGCGCTTTTGGTCGGTCAGCGGATTGCCGTCGGCATCGCGGCGCATGTACACGGCGTTGGCGTTGGAGTAATCGGCGTCGGTGCCGCGTGCGTAACGGGTCATGAACGACAGGCCTGGCACGCCATAGGGGGTCATGTCGAGGTCGTAGCGCGCCATCCACGAACGCTCTTTCGGCGAGTTGAAGTCGCTGTACTGGATCGAGTTGTCGAGGAAGATCGAGTCGGACTGGCGCAGATAATCGAAGTCGTCGTTGCCGTTGTTGCGCTGGTGGGAGAGGGCGACGGAGTGGGCGCCGAGCTTCACGCCAACGCGGCCGCTCCAGATGTTGTTGTCGAACTCGCCGAGCAACCGTTTACCTTCGTCGACCGCCTTGTAGTAATTCAGGCCGCCGAACAGCGACAGGTCATCCGACAGCGGATACGTCCAGGCGGTGCCGGCGTAATACTGGTTCCAGGCATCTTTGAGGCGGCTGGAGTACAGGCTGAAACTGAGGTTTTTGTTCAGCGCGTAATCGCCGCCGCCGTAAGCGATCCACGGCGAATTGACCGGGCCGGCATAGAAGGTCGCGAAGTTCTCGCGCAGGTCGCTGGACACCGGTTGGCTCATCGCATGCAACCGCCCGCCCTGAATCGACAGACCTTCGATGCTGGTGTTGGACGCCGTCACACCGCGAAAGCTTTCCGGCAGCAATCGCGAATCGCCCGCCGCGACCACCGGGTTGGCCGGGAACACATCGCCGACCTTCACCACGGTATCGAAAGCGCGCACTTTGGCGGCGCCACCGACCTTGGTGTATTCGTCCCGCGCTTTACCGTCGCTGTTGACCGGCAGTACATCGAACGAACTGCGGCCACCGTTGCGGCCGTCGCCGGTGTCGAGCTTCAGGCCGATCATCGCAAACGCATCCACCCCGACCCCGACGGTGCCCTGGGTGAAGCCGGATTCGAACTTGCCGATGATGCCGTGGGCCCAGGCTGCGGAATATCCATTGCCGGTGGGGCTGGACTGGCCGTTGCGGTGGTCACGGTTGAAGTAAAGGTTACGGTTGAGCACCGTCAGGCTGCTGCCTTCGATAAACCCTTCGGGTTTTTCTTCTGCAAACACCGTGGACGGCCCGGCACCGACAACCACTGCCAGAGCGGCCATCGATATTTTTGTGTTGTTAACCATCAATCACTCCTTGGGTTCGGCAGAACGGGAACGTGCGTCGGCGTGGGTTTTATTGTTCGACGGGCAAGGGCCCGCCGGCATGGTCGCCGGGTGACATCGTTGCAGGCTGCGGATAACGCGGAGGTGATGGGGGAATTACAATTTTGTTAGATCCCGGAAGTCAGGTCAGTGCCGCAAGGTGGTCGATCGTTTGTGGAAAACGCTCGACCAGTCGAATGAGTGTCGTCGCTTGGGCATTTGGCGTTGCTCGACCTTGTTCCCAGTTTTCGAGGGTTCGAGTGTTGGTTCGCAGGTACATGGCGAAAACTGACCGGGAGAGGTTGAGTTGCTGGCGGATCGCAACAACTTCCTCGGCAGTGATCGGCAATAGTTTGGGTAACTGGACTTTGTGGGTGCGAAGGGTGACCTTGCCTTGGCGCTCGTCGGCCAAAGCCTCAAGGCCCTCCATCAGTTCGGAAAAAATGTCACGTTTCATATTTGGGTTCTCGTGTTGATTTCTGTATCCAGCGCCTGTTTGAAGACTCTTTTCTGGGAAGGCAACAGATCGTCTTGCTCGTTTTTGCTGTACACGGTGAACAACCAGAACTGGTCGAAACCAGACCACCAGTAATAAATCACTCGTAATCCGCTGCGCTTGCCCTTACCGCGTCGTTGGTCGCAGAAGCGAATTTTACGCAGCCCGCCCGTGCCTTCGATGAGATCGCCCGCTTCAGGATTTTTCAGCAGCTCCAACTGAAAGCTGCGGAACAGATCATCATCCAAGTAGTCGTCCCGGTGCTTCTGGAACGCGGGTAATTCGATAAAAAGAGCATCCATGTTCTGTACGTTACCTGCGTATAGTTTTGTCCCGATGATCGAATTGGTCAAGGCCTCCAGGCCATCCTTTTCGCCCCCTTTTCAACGGTAGTCACCAATAGTAAAAACACCTGTAGGACGAGTCGGCCACTGTGGTGGGAACGTTCGACTGTTTAGGGAAGAGCCTTGCGATTGACGCGCCGGAACAATCCGCAGCACTATCTGCCCATGACTGCCCAACTTCAAAAAACCATGATGTGCTCCTCTATGACCGCTTCCGGCGGGCCATAAGGTCATGCATGTCTGGTCAATGACGTGTAACCCTAAGCCCCGCCAGAAATGGACGGGGCTTTTTCATTGCCCGTCCGCACATGGCTCAAGGAGAGAGAAATGTTCGAAATGAAAAGAGCCAACCCGGACGATGCCGGAATAGCGTTCGAGATTCGGCGACTGGCGATCCGGCATCAATGCATCGGTGCCTACAGCGAGCAGCAAATGCTCGACTGGACAAAGGGCTCGGCGGCAGACGGTTATGACACGCTCATGCAAAAGCATTTCTATCTGGGTTGCGTTGAGGGTGAGCCCGTGGCAACCGGCATGCTCGATCTGGAGCACTGCGAGATCGGCGCAATCTTCATTCATCCGGATTTCATGCAGCGCGGGCTGGGTAAGCGAGTGCTGCAGTTTCTGGAAGCGCTGGCACAGGATCTGGGACTGGCAGAGGTTTGTCTGGATGCGACGTTGAATGCCGCTGACTTTTATCGGCGTTGCGGTTACGTCGGAGAGGGGAGTGCGATCTATCAATCGCCTTCAGGTCTGCAACTGGTGTGCGTGCCGATGGTGAAAAAATTAAAGACGGTCTAGACGCAAAAACGGCACCCGAAGGTGCCGTTTCTGTTTGTAGCCAACTATCGCTGAGCGATCAGCCCGCCAGGCCCGATTGCTGAACCAGGGTCAGCAACGGCTGCGGGTAAACACCCAGGAAGAACGCAACCACAGCGATCGCCAGCAGCATCACGCCGCCTGCTTTCTGTTCCCAGTGCAGTTGGGCGTCGTGGCGGCGCAGGTTGGGTTCGATCAGGTACAGGGTGACCATCACGCGCAGGTAGTAGAACACGCCGATGGCGCTGCCCAGAACCAGCGAACCGACCAGCCACCATTGGTGCGACTCGACACCGGTGGCGATGATGTAGAACTTGCCGATGAAGCCTGCAGTCAGCGGGATACCGGCCAGGGACAGCATCATCACGGTCAGGACGGCGGTCAGGTACGGACGGCGCCAGAACAGGCCGCGGTACTCGTACAGCGCGTCTGCGTCACGGCCGTTGTACGGCGAGGACATCAGGGTGATCACGCCGAAGGCGCCGAGGCTGGTGATCACGTAGGTGACCAGGTACACGCCGATGGCTTCCACCGCCAGACCCTTGCTCGCCACCAGTGCGATCAGCAGGTAGCCGAAGTGCGCGATGGACGAGTAACCGAGCAGACGCTTGAGGTTGCTCTGGGTCAGGGCCAGCAGGTTACCGAACAGGATCGAGGCGATGGCGATGATGGTCAGCACGTTGCTCAGTACGCCACTGCTGGCGGCAGGGGAGATCTGGAACAGACGAACCATCACGGCGAACACGGCCACTTTCGAAGCGGTGGCGAGGAACGCGGCCACCGGTGCCGGAGCACCTTCGTACACGTCCGGCGTCCACAGGTGGAACGGTACCAGCGACAGCTTGAACGCCAGACCGATCAGCATCATGCCCAGGCCCAGTTGCGCCAGCGAGCTTGGCAGGCCGGTCGCGGCCAGGGCCTGACCGATGCCGACGAAGCTCAGCGAGCCCGAGTCGGCGTACAGCAGCGCCATACCGAACAGCAGGAACGCGGAACCGGCGGCCGACAGCACCATGTACTTGATGCCGGCTTCCAGCGAACGCTTGTTGAAGAAGGCGTAGGCCACCAGACCGTAGACCGGCACCGACAGCAGTTCCAGACCGATGAACAAGCCGGCCAGGTGCTGCGCGCTGACCAGAACCAGGCCACCGGCGGCGGCCATCAGGATCAGCAGGTACAGTTCTTCACGGTTGCCCGGGTAACCCGAACCGCCGTCGCCGAGGTAGGCGTGGGCGAGGGTTACACAGGCGAGGGTGGCGACCAGGATCAGCGCCATGTACAGGCAGGCAAAGGTGTCGATCTGCAGCAACGGGGTCACGGCCAGAGGCGCGACTTTCAGGGCTGGCAGGATCGACAGCAAGGCCAGATTCAGACCCGCCACCGAAATCAGGAAGGTCTGCGAGTGGTTGCGGCGCCAGGCGATTGCCAGCATCACCACGATAATGGTGAGGCTGGTGATCAACAGTGGCGCTAGCGCAATAAAGTGTTGAATCGTGAATTCCATAGCGCTCTTACCGGGCCGAAGCGAGTTGAGTGAAGGCGGTGCCGAGCCACTGCTGCACGCCATGCATCGTGGCGGCGGAGGTGTCGAGGAACGGTTGCGGGTAGACGCCGAGGTAAATCAGCAGTACCGCAAGGCCCAGCACCATGATCAGTTCGCGACCGTCCATGCCGTGCAGGATCGAATCCGATTTCGACGGACCGAAGTAAGCGCGGTGGATCATGATCAGCGAGTAGACCGAACCGAACACCAGACCGGAGGTGGCAATCGCGGTGATCCATGGTGCACTGGCGAACGTACCGATCAGGATCAGGAACTCGCCGACGAAGTTACCGGTGCCCGGCAGACCCAGCGAGGCGGCTGCGAAGAACAGGCTGATCGCCGGCAGGTAAGCGATACGCGACCACAGACCGCCCATCTCACGCATGTCACGAGTATGCAGGCGCTCGTACAGCTGACCGCTGAGGATAAACAGTGCCGCGGCCGACAGACCGTGCGCCAGCATCTGGATCACTGCACCTTGCAGGGCCAGTTGGCTGCCGGAGTAGATGCCGATCAGTACGAAGCCCATGTGGGAAACGGACGAGAAGGCGATCAGACGCTTGATGTCGGTTTGTGCGAACGCCAGGAATGCTCCGTAGAAAATCCCGATCAGACCGAGGGTCATGGCGATCGGCGCGAACTCGGCCGAGGCGTTCGGGAACAGCGGCAGGGCGAAACGCAGCAGACCGTAGGCCGCGGTTTTCAGCAAGATACCGGCGAGGTCGACGGAACCGGCAGTCGGCGCCTGGGCGTGAGCGTCAGGCAGCCAGGAGTGGAACGGAACCACTGGCAGCTTGACCGCGAAGGCGATGAAGAAGCCGAGCATCAGGATGTACTCGGTGGTCATCGACATCTTGGTCTTCAACAGATCGGCGTAGTTGAAGGTGATTACGCCGGTGCTGTTGTAGTTGACCAGGACCAGACCGAGGATCGCCACCAGCATGATCAGGCCGGAAGCCTGAGTGAAGATGAAGAACTTGGTCGCGGCGTAGATCCGGGTTTTCTTGCCGTCCGAAGAACTGTGACCCCAGAGCGCGATGAGGAAGTACATCGGCACCAGCATCATTTCCCAGAAGAAGAAGAACATGAACAGGTCGAGGGCGAGGAACACGCCGACAACGCCGCCCAGGATCCACATCAGGTTCAGGTGGAAGAAGCCAACGTGACGTTGAATCTCTTTCCACGAGCAGAGTACCGACAGAATACCCAGCAGACCGGTCAGCAGGATCATCAGCAGCGACAGGCCGTCGAGGGCCAGGTGCACGTTGATGCCGAAGCGCTGGATCCAGACGTGCTTGAACTCAAGCGCCCAGGTCGGATCGGCGCCAGGCGCCGGTGCAAATGAATAGTCACCGTGGGCCCACAGCCAGAGGCCGAGGGCGAGTTCCAGGGTCATGGTCAACAGCGCAATCCAGCGGGGGAGGGTAGCGCCGAAGCGCTCACCCATCCAGCACAGCAGGCCGCCGATGAAGGGGATCAGGATTAGCCAAGGCAGAATCATGACGGGCTCGTTTCCTTTCGCAAATTCGCAAGGTTCATATCAGACCGCTACCAGCACGACAGCGCCGATGACCAACACGGCACCAGCAGCCATCGAGGCGGCGTACCAACGCAATTGACCGGTTTCGGTACGGCTCAGGGCAGTGTGACCCCCCTTGGCCATGCGCGGGATCAGACCGATGGTCTGGTCGAGCGGGTCTTTGCGCAGCATGTGGCTGATCGCAAGGTACGGCTTGACGAACAGTTTGTCGTAGATCCAGTCGAAGCCCCAGGCAGCGAACCACCAGGCCGAAAGGAGACGGCCGATGCCGCTGTTGGCGATCGCGGTCACGAAGCGACGCTTGCCGAGGAACAGCAGGGCCGCCAGCAGGATACCGGCCAGGGCGATGGCGCCCGAGGCGATTTCCAGACTGTGCTTGGCTTCGCCACCGGCATGGCCAACGCTCTCAGGCAGTACGCCGTGCAGCGGTGGAACGATCATGGCGCCGACGAAAGTCGACAGCACGATCAGCACCGACAGCGGCAGCCAGTGAGCGATGCCGTGACCGGCATGGGCTTCGGTCTTGGCTTCACCGTGGAACGCGATGAAGATCAGGCGGAAGGTGTACAGCGACGTCATGAATGCACCGACCAGACCTGCGTACAGCAGACCGTGGTTGCCGCTGGCGAACGCTTCCCAGAGGATTTCGTCCTTGGAGTAGAAACCGGCGGTCACCAGCGGCAGGGCGGCCAGAGCGGCACCACCGACGATGAAGCTGGCGTAGGCCAGCGGCAGTTTCTTCCACAGGCCGCCCATCTTGAAAATGTTCTGCTCGTGGTGGCAGGCAACGATCACCGCACCGGAAGCAAGGAACAGCAGGGCCTTGAAGAAGGCGTGGGTCATCAGGTGGAAGATCGCGCCTTCCCAGGCGCCAACGCCCAGCGCCAGGAACATGTAGCCGATCTGGCTCATGGTCGAGTAGGCGAGGATACGTTTGATGTCGGTTTGCACCAGCGCAGCGAAACCGGCCAGCACCAGGGTCACACCACCGACGATGCCGACCAGGTGCAGGATATCCGGCGCCAGGGCGAACAGACCGTGGGTACGGGCAATCAGGTAAACACCAGCAGTCACCATCGTTGCGGCGTGGATCAGTGCCGAAACCGGGGTAGGACCGGCCATTGCGTCCGCCAGCCAGGTCTGCAGCGGCAGTTGCGCCGATTTACCGACCGCACCACCCAGCAGCATCAGGGTCGCCAGCACGATCCAGAAATCGCCGACCTTGAAGTGCTCAGGCGCCTTCACCAGCAGTTCCTGGACGTTCAGCGTGCCCAGTTGCTGGAACAGGATGAACAGGCCGATCGCCATGAACACGTCGCCGATGCGGGTGACGATGAAGGCTTTGAGTGCGGCGTTACCGTTGTTGCGGTTGCTGTAGTAGAAACCGATCAACAGGTATGAGCACAGGCCCACGCCTTCCCAACCGAAGTAGATGAACAGCAGGTTATCGCCCAGGATCAGGAACAGCATGCTGGCGATAAACAGGTTGGTGTACGAGAAGAAGCGCGAGTAACCGGCTTCGCCACGCATGTACCAGGAGGCAAACAGGTGGATCAGGAAGCCTACGCCAACCACCACACCGAGCATGGTCACGGACAGACCATCCAGGTACAGCGCGAAGTTGGGCTGGAAACCTTCCACCGACATCCAGCGCCACAGCACCTGGGTGTAGACGCCACCTTCCGGTGGCGCGACGTTGAACTGCCAGATCACGTAGGTCGCGACGATGGCAGACAGGCCGATGGAGCCGACACCGATCAGCGCCGACAGGTTTTCCGAGAAGCGGCCGCGGGAGAACGACAGCAACAGGAACCCGATCAGAGGGAATACGAAAGTCAGAAAGAGTAGGTTCATCCGCGCATCTCACTGGCAGCGTCGATATCGAGCGTGTGGAAGCGGCGATACAGTTGCAGCAGGATCGCCAGGCCAATACTGGCTTCGGCGGCTGCAAGGCTGATCACCAGAATGAACATGATCTGTCCATCCGGTTGCGCCCAGCGGGCGCCCGCAACGATGAAGGCCAGGGCAGAGGCGTTCATCATCACTTCCAGACTCATCAACACGAACAAAATGTTGCGGCGGACCATCAGGCCGACCAGACCAAGGCAGAACAGGATGCCGGCGACGGCCAATCCATGTTCGAGAGGGATAGCAGGCATGTCTTACTCCTTCGCCTCGTTACGGCCCAAATGGAACGCCGTGACGGCTGCGGCGAGCAGCAGCATCGAGGCGAGTTCGACCACCAGCAGATACGGACCGAACAGGCTGATGCCCACGGCTTTTGCATCGACGGTGGTGTGGCCGATGGCCTGACCGCTCTGGTGAGCGAACAGCACATACAGCAGTTCGGCCAGCAGCAGGGCGGCGAGAATCACCGGCCCCGCCCAGATGCCGGGCTTGAGCCAGCTGCGTTCCTGCTGAACCGAGGCGGGACCCAGGTTCAGCATCATCACCACAAACACGAACAGCACCATGATGGCGCCAGCGTAGGCGATCACTTCCAGCACGCCGGCGAACGGCGCGCCGAGTGCGAAGAAGGTCATGGCCACGGCGATCAACGAAATGATCAGGTAGAGCAGGGCGTGCACAGGATTGGTGTTGGTGACCACACGCAGTGTGGACACAACAGCGATACCCGATGCGAAATAGAAAGCGAATTCCATCGTTCTTCCTTAAGGCAGCAAGCTCTTCACGTTGATCGGCTCGGCTTCGTTTTGTGCGGCGCCTTTCGGCTTGCCCGCAACGGCCATACCTGCAACACGATAGAAGTTGTAATCAGGGTTTTTGCCGGGGCCGGAGATCAAAAGATCTTCTTTCTCGTACACCAGGTCCTGACGTTTGAACTCGGCCATCTCGAAATCCGGCGTCAGCTGGATCGCGGTGGTCGGGCAGGCTTCCTCGCAGAGACCGCAGAAAATGCAGCGCGAGAAGTTGATACGGAAGAAGTCCGGGTACCAGCGACCGTCTTCGGTTTCAGCTTTCTGCAGCGAGATGCAACCCACCGGGCACGCCACGGCGCACAGGTTGCAGGCTACGCAGCGTTCTTCGCCATCGGGGTCGCGGGTCAGGACGATACGGCCACGGTAGCGTGGCGGCAGGTAGACCGGCTCTTCCGGGTATTGCAGGGTGTCGCGCTTGCGAAAGCCATGACCGAAGATCATGACCAGGCTGCGCAACTGGGTACCGGTACCCTTAATGATGTCGCCAATATATTTGAACATGGGTCAAATCCTCACTGAACCGCAACTGCAGGCGTGTTCCACAACACGATTGCAGCGGTCACCAGCAAATTGATCAGGGTCAGTGGCAGGCAGAATTTCCAGCTGAAATCCATCACCTGGTCATAGCGCGGACGCGGGATGGAAGCGCGCAGCAGGATGAACAGCATGATGAAGAACGCGGTTTTCAGTGCGAACCAGACGAAGGACAGTTGCGGCAGGATGCCGAACGGACCGTGCCAGCCACCGAAGAACAGGGTGACCAGCAGCGCCGAGATCAGGATGATGCCGATGTATTCACCGACGAAGAACATGCCCCATTTCATACCGGCGTATTCAATGTGGTAGCCGTCGGCCAGTTCCTGTTCCGCTTCCGGCTGGTCGAACGGGTGACGGTGAGTCACGGCCACGCCAGCGATGAAGAAGGTACAGAAGCCGAAAAACTGCGGAATGATGAACCACAGATTCTGCGCCTGGTACTCGACGATGTCGCGCATGTTGAACGAGCCGACCTGCACCACGATGCCCATCAGGGCCAGGCCCATGAACACTTCGTAGGACACGGTCTGCGCCGAGGCACGCAAGCTGCCGAGCAGGGCGAACTTGTTGTTACTGGACCAGCCGGCGAACAGCACCGCGTAGACCGACAGACCGGCCATGGCGAAGAAGAACAGCAGGCCGATGTTCAGATCCGCCACGCCCCAGGTCGGGGTGATCGGGATGATCGCGAACGCGATCAGCAGGGCGGACATGGCCACCACCGGTGCCAGGGTGAAGATCACCTTGTCGGCAAACGGCGGAGTCCAGTCTTCCTTGAAGAACATCTTCAGCATGTCGGCGGCGATCTGGAACATGCCGAACGGGCCAACGCGGTTCGGACCGTAACGGTCCTGCCACCAGCCCAGCAGGCGACGCTCGACAAAGCTGAGCAACGCGCCTGCGACCACCACGGCCAGCAGGATCACGATGGCCTTGATGACCGTCAGGATCACATCGATCACTTCAGGGGTGAACCAGGTCATTGCGCTGCCTCCTGCAGACCATCAACGGTTTGGCCGAAAATCGCCGGCGGAATGCCTGCCAGACCGGCCGGCAGTGCAACCAGGCCAGCGCCCAGCTCTTCATTGATGCGCAGCGGCAGACGCAGGGTCTGGCCGGCAACGTTGAGGCTCAGCAGCGCGCCGTCGTTGACGCCCAGGCGATCCGCTTCGGACTTGGCCAGTGCAACGTAGGCGGCCGGGATACGTTCCTGGACCGGTGCGGCTTTCGACGAGTTCTCGTCGCTGCCGAACAGGTGGTAGAACGGCACGGCTTGCCAGGTGCCCTGGGCCGGGTTGAACGCGCGCGGAACACTGGCGAACCAGTTCAGCGAATCACCGCTGCTTTCGATCAGGCGGGTGCCCGGATCGCCAGCGCGCAGGTGACCACCGACTTCGTCCTGGAACTTGTTCCAGGCTTGCGGCGAGTTCCAGCCCGGCGACCAGGCGAACGGCACCTGCTGACGCGGTTCGGCAGAGCCCGAGTAACCTTCCATCGAGAAGGCGAACGCGGTGTCCTTGTCTTGCGGGGTGCGTGGTTCGTGAACGCTGATGTCGGCGCGCATTGCGGTGCGACCGGAATAACGCAGCGGCTCACGGGCCAGTTTCAGACCCTTGATGCGGAACGAGGCGGACGGCGCGGCGTCGACGATACGGGCCAGTTGCGGGGTGCTCGAAGCAACCGCAGCGGTCACGTGGTCGAGTTGCGTCCAGTCGATCGGCTGGTTCAGCAGGGTGGCGCGCAGGGCATGCAGCCAGCGCCAGCCTTCGTGGACCAGAATGCTCGCGTCCATGTATTGCGGGTCGAAAACCTGGAAGAAGCGCTGGGCGCGACCTTCCTGGCTGACCAGGGTACCGTCGCCTTCAGCGAAGCTGGCGGCTGGCAGCACCAGATGCGCGCGGTCGCTGGTGGCGGTCTTCTGATGATCGGCAACGATCACCACTTGCGCAGCGTTCAGTGCCGCATCGACCTTGGCCTTGGCGGTGCGGGTGTACAGATCGTTTTCCAGCACGACGATGGCGTCGGCCTTGCCGTCAATCACTGCTTGCAGCGCAGCGTCGACCGATTCGCCACCGAGCATGGCCAGACCGAGGCTGTTGGCTTCCGGCACGATCAGGCTGATCGAACCGTTCTTCTCGCGCAGCTTCAGGGCCTTGGCGATATTCGCAGCCGCTTCGATCAAGGCTTTGGAACCCAGCGAAGTACCGGCGATGATCAGTGGACGCTTGGCCGCGAGCAGTGCGTCGGCGATGCGCTTGGCCAGTTCCAGGGCTTCGGCATCCAGACCTTCAACGGCAGGGGCGCTGGCGTCCAGGGCGTGAGCCACGGCGAAACCGATGCGCGCCAGGTCGTCGGGAGCGGCGTGTACGCATTCTTCGGCGATGTCGTCGAGCTTGGTTTCAGCCAGGCTGGCGATGAACAGCGGGTTCAGCTCGTGCTGGCCGATGTTCTTCACGGCGGCGTCGAGCCAAGGCTGGACGCGCATGGCTTCGGCCATGTCTTCGGCCTTGCCTTTTACCGACTGACGCAGGGCCAGGGCCATGCGGGCGGCGGTCTGGGTCAGGTCTTCACCGAGGACGAACACGGCGTCGTGGTCTTCGATGTCGCGCATGTTCGGCACGGGCAACGGGCTGTCTTTCAGCACTTGCAGGACCAGACGGATGCGCTCCAGCTCGGAGGCTTCGATACCGGAGTAGAAGTGCTCGGCGCCCACCAGTTCACGCAACGCGTAGTTGCTTTCGAGGCTGGCACGCGGCGAACCGATACCGACGATGTTGCGACCGCGCAGCAGGTCGGCGGCTTTGTCCAGCGCAGCATCCAGGCCAAGCCTGGTGCCGTCGGCCAGCAGTGGCTGACGTGGACGATCGGTGCGATTGACGTAGCCATAACCGAAACGGCCACGGTCGCACAGAAAGTACTGGTTCACCGAACCGTTGTAACGGTTTTCGATGCGCCGCAGTTCGCCGTAACGCTCGCCCGGGGAGATGTTGCAACCGCTCGAGCAGCCATGGCAGATGCTCGGCGAGAACTGCATGTCCCACTTGCGGTTGTAGCGCTCGGAGTGAGTCTTGTCGGTGAACACACCGGTCGGGCAGACCTCGGTGAGGTTGCCGGAGAACTCGCTTTCGAGGGTGCCGTCTTCAACGCGACCGAAGTACACGTTGTCGTGGGCGCCGAATACACCGAGGTCGGTGCCGCCAGCGTAATCCTTGTAGAAACGCACGCAGCGGTAGCAGGCGATGCAGCGGTTCATCTCGTGGGAAATGAACGGGCCCAGTTGCTGGTTCTGGTGGGTGCGTTTGGTGAAGCGATAACGGCGCTCGTTGTGGCCGGTCATCACGGTCATGTCTTGCAGGTGGCAGTGACCGCCTTCCTCGCACACAGGGCAGTCGTGCGGGTGGTTGGTCATCAGCCATTCGACGACACTGGCGCGAAACGCCTTGGATTCTTCATCGTCGATGGAGATCCAGGTGTTGTCGGTAGCAGGGGTCATGCAGGACATGACGATGCGACCACGGGTGTCGTTCTCGTCGGTGTACTGCTTGACCGCGCACTGGCGGCAGGCCCCGACGCTACCAAGCGCGGGGTGCCAGCAGAAATAAGGGATGTCGAGGCCCAGCGACAGACATGCCTGTAACAGGTTGTCTGCCCCGTCGACTTCGAGCGCTTTGCCGTCTACGTGGATAGTGGCCATGGTTCAAAGGTCTTCGTTGGCCCGGTGTTAGCGGGCGTGGCTAATGGAATCTTGTTATCCGTCCGAATCCAGTCAGCCCCGAAAGGCGTCATCGGACGAAAGGCGAAGGGCACGGACCCTTCGCCTTTTTTAAGCGTTTACGCGCCGACTGTGATCGGCTTCGCCAGAGGCGGGACGGCGGCGCTTGCGGGCGCGATACCGGCTTCGAACTCTGGACGGAAGTATTTGATGGCACTGCCCAACGGTTCCACGGCACCCGGTGCGTGAGCACAGAAGGTCTTGCCCGGGCCGAGGAAGTTGACCAGGCCCAGCAGGGTCTCGATGTCACCCGGCTGGCCGCGGCCTTGTTCGATGGCCATCAGCAGCTTGACGCTCCATGGCAGGCCATCACGGCAAGGGGTGCAGAAACCGCAGGATTCGCGGGCGAAGAACTGCTCCATGTTGCGCAGCAGGGACACCATGTTGACGCTGTCGTCCACCGCCATGGCCAGGCCGGTACCCATACGGGTGCCCACCTTGGCGATGCCGCCGGCGTACATTTGTGCATCGAGGTGTTCCGGCAACAGGAAACCGGTACCGGCGCCACCTGGCTGCCAGGCCTTGAGCTTGTAACCGTCGCGCATGCCGCCGGCGTAGTCTTCGAACAGCTCGCGACCGGTCACGCCGAATGGCAGTTCCCACAGGCCAGGGTTCTTGACCTTGCCGGAGAAGCCCATGAGCTTGGTGCCCATGTCTTCGCTGCCGTCGCGGGCCAACGATTTGTACCAGTCCACGCCGTCGGCAATGATCGCCGGCACGTTGCACAGGGTTTCAACGTTGTTCACGCAGGTCGGTTTGCCCCACACGCCAACGGCGGCAGGGAAGGGCGGCTTGGAGCGCGGGTTGGCGCGGCGACCTTCGAGGGAGTTGATCAGTGCGGTTTCTTCACCGCAGATGTAACGCCCGGCGCCGGTGTGGACGAACAGCTCGAAATCGAAGCCGCTGCCCAGGATGTTCTTGCCCAGCAGGCCCGCTGCCTTGGCTTCTTCCACGGCACGGTTCAGGTGCTTGGCGGCGGTGGTGTACTCGCCACGCAGGAAGATGTAGCCCCGGTAGGTTTTCAGCGCGCGGGCGCTGATCAGCATGCCTTCGATCAGCAGATGGGGCAGTTGCTCCATCAGCATGCGGTCTTTCCAGGTATTCGGCTCCATTTCATCCGCGTTGCACAGCAGGTAGCGGATGTTGATGGATTCGTCCTTTGGCATCAGGCCCCACTTCACGCCAGTGGGGAAGCCTGCACCGCCGCGACCCTTGAGGCCGGCGTCTTTCACGGTCTGGACGATGGCGTCCTGATCCATGTCGGCAAAGGCCTTGCGCGCAGCGGCGTAACCGTTTTTGGCCTGGTACTCGTCGAGCCACACGGCTTCGCCGTCGTCACGCAGGCGCCAGGTCAGCGGGTGAGTCTCGGCCGAACGCTGGATGCGGTTGGCGGGACCGAAAGAAGTCAGGGTCATACGTAGCCCTCGAGCAGTTTGGCAACGCCGGCAGGCTGGACATCGCCAAAGGTGTCGTCATCGATCATCAGCGCCGGTGCCTTGTCGCAATTGCCGAGGCAGCAGACCGGCAGCAGGGTGAAGCGACCGTCGGCAGTGGTCTGACCCAGGCCGATACCCAGGTTGTTCTGGATTTCGCTGACGACCGACTCGTGGCCGCCGATGTAGCAGACCATGCTGTCGCAGACGCGAATGATGTGACGGCCGACCGGCTGACGGAAGATCTGGCTGTAGAACGTGGCCACGCCTTCAACATCGCTGGCCGGGATGCCGAGGATTTCGCCGATGGCGTACAGCGCGCCGTCCGGCACCCAGCCACGTTCCTTCTGGACGATCTTCAGGGCTTCGATCGACGCCGCGCGCGGGTCTTCGTAGTGATGCAGCTCATGCTCGATGGCCGAGCGCTCGGTTTCACTCAGGGTGAAACGGTCTGTCTGGATAAGCGTGCTGTTCATGCTTAGCGGTCCACGTCGGCCATAACGAAATCGATACTACCCAGGTACGCAATCAGGTCCGCGACCATGCTGCCTTTGATCACCGAAGGGATCTGCTGCAGGTGGGCGAAGCTCGGAGTACGGATCCGGGTACGGTAGCTCATGGTGCCGCCGTCGCTCGTCAGGTAATAACTGTTGATGCCCTTGGTCGCTTCGATCATCTGGAAGGATTCGTTGGCCGGCATGACCGGGCCCCACGAAACCTGCAGGAAGTGCGTGATCAGGGTTTCGATGTGCTGCAGCGTGCGCTCTTTCGGCGGCGGCGTGGTCAGCGGGTGATCCGCCTTGTACGGGCCTTCCGGCATGTTGCGCAGGCACTGGTCGATGATTTTGACGCTCTGGCGCATCTCTTCGACGCGAACCATGCAGCGGTCGTAGGCATCGCCGTTGGCGGCCAGCGGCACTTCGAACTCGAAGTTCTCGTAGCCGGAGTATGGGCGCGCTTTACGCAGGTCGAAGTCGCAACCGGTGGAACGCAGGCCGGCACCGGTGACGCCCCATTCCAGGGCCTCTTTGGTGTTGTACTGGGCAACGCCGATGGTACGACCCTTGAGGATGCTGTTCTGCAGGGCGGCCTTGGTGTATTCGTCGAGGCGCTTTGGCAGCCATTCAACGAAGTCTTTCACCAGTTTTTCCCAGCCGCGCGGCAGGTCGTGAGCGACGCCGCCGATACGGTACCAGGCCGGGTGCAGACGGAAACCGGTGATGGCTTCGATCACCGTGTACGCCTTCTGGCGGTCGGTGAAGGTGAAGAACACCGGGGTCATCGCGCCGACGTCCTGGATGTAGGTACCCAGGAACAGCAGGTGACTGGTGATCCGGAAGAACTCGGCCATCATGATGCGGATGACGTCGACCTTCTCGGGCACCTTGATGCCGGCCAGCTTCTCGACCGAGAGCACGTACGGCAGGTTGTTCATCACGCCGCCGAGGTAGTCGATACGGTCGGTGTACGGAATGAAGCTGTGCCAGGACTGACGCTCGGCCATCTTCTCGGCGCCACGGTGGTGGTAACCGATGTCCGGAACGCAATCGACGATCTCTTCGCCGTCCAGTTGCAGGATGATGCGGAACGCACCGTGCGCCGAAGGGTGGTTCGGCCCCAGGTTGAGGAACATGTAGTCCTCGTTCGGGCCGGAACGCTTCATGCCCCAGTCTTCAGGGCGGAAGCGTGCGGCTTCTTCTTCGAGCTGTTGTTTGGCCAGGTTCAGGCTGAACGGATCGAATTCGGTGGCGCGCGCCGGGAAGTCCTTGCGCAGCGGGTGACCTTCCCAGGTCGGCGGCATCATGATGCGCGACAGGTGCGGGTGACCTTTGAAGTCGATGCCGTACATGTCCCAGACTTCACGCTCGTACCAGTTGGCGTTTGGCCAGATGCTGGTGACGGTCGGCAAGCTGAGGTCGCTCTCGGACAAGGCGACCTTGATCATCACGTCACTATTACGTTCCAGCGACATGAGGTGATAGAACACGGTGAAATCGGCACCGCCCGGCAGTCCTTGACGCTTGGTGCGCAGACGCTCGTCCACGCCGTGCAGGTCATAGAGCATGACGTACGGCTTGGGCAGGTTGCGCAGGAAGGTCAGGACTTCGACGAGTTTGGCGCGGGCCACCCACAGCACCGGCATGCCGGTGCGGGTCGGCTGAGCGGTGAACGCTTCGGCGCCAAAACGGTTGTTCAGTTCGACGACCACATCCTGGTCGTCTGCCTTATAAGGCGGGATGTACAGAGCACTGCCTGTAGTCATGGTTATTTTTTCGCTTTCGGTCAACGTAAAGAATGAAGCCAGCTTCTCGTTTCTTTGAAACAGATCTGGATCAGACTTCGTCAGGGCTGCGCAGGTTGGTGACTGCGATTCGCTGTTCGCGGCGCTGTTCCTTCTGCGAAGGCATGTCGGCGCGATAAACGCCTTGATCGCCAACGACCCAGGACAGTGGGCGACGCTCCTGGCCAATGGATTCCTGCAACAGCATCAAGCCTTGCAGAAATGCTTCCGGACGGGGCGGGCAGCCAGGTACGTAGACGTCAACGGGCAGGAACTTGTCCACCCCCTGAACCACGGAGTAGATGTCGTACATGCCGCCGGAGTTGGCGCACGAACCCATCGAGATTACCCACTTGGGCTCGAGCATCTGCTCGTACAGGCGCTGAATGATCGGCGCCATCTTGATGAAGCAGGTCCCGGCGATAACCATGAAGTCGGCCTGACGCGGTGATGCCCGGATAACTTCGGCGCCGAAGCGCGCGATGTCGTGGGGCGCCGTGAAGGCAGTGGTCATTTCCACGTAGCAGCACGACAGGCCGAAGTTGTACGGCCACAGGGAGTTCTTACGTCCCCAGTTGACCGCGCCACTCAGCACGTCTTCCAGCTTGCCCATGAAAATGTTTTTGTGGACTTGATCCTCTAACGGATCGGAAACGGTTTCCCGCTGGCCGATCGGATACTGCTCGTTAGGAGCATCGGGGTCGATTCTGGTGAGATTGTATTGCATTGCCAAAGCCTCATTGTTTCAGCTTCGCCTGCCGCTTGCGACGAGCTTCCGGAGCCCAGTCAAGGGCGCCCACTCGGAACAGGTAGACAAGACCTGCCAACAGAATTGCTATGAAAACGAGAGCTTCGACGAATCCGGTCCAGCCGCTTTCGCGGACGGACACAGACCATGCAAAGAGAAAGAGGGCTTCGATATCGAAGATCACGAACAGCATCGCGACCAGATAGAATTTGGCTGAGAGCCGCAAGCGGGCGCCACCGGTAGGTAGCATGCCGGACTCGAACGGTTCGTTTTTGCTGCGGCCCCAGGCTTTTGACCCGAGGAGGCTGGAGACGCCGAGCATGAAGGCGCACAGGCCGACTACACCCAGAAGGAAAATGGCAAAGCCCCAGTTGTGGGCCATGAGTCCTGTCGCTTCGGGCATGCTGGAAATCCTTAACAGAGAGCAAAGGTCTCTGAGCTTGATAAAGAAATAAGGCAGTGACGATATGTCGCAGCAATCAATCGCGCTGATTTTATGGCTAAACACCCTGCAAGTAAAATTCCTATAGCGAAATTATTTATTGGAATAAGGACATAGCGCACCTCGAAGCTCCCGCAGCCCATGCGTTGCGGGCATTAGCCGGGATTTCACGAATTATGTTTTGTGGGAAATGTAACGAACATAGTTATTGCTAAATGATAATTGATATCGTTTGCAGCGGTTTCGTAACTGTTTAACGGGTCAGTAGTTGGGAAGTTGTCTTATATACGCGTTACTGCAAGTAGCGGCGGCGCCCGTTTTAGCCGATTTTTGCGATGCGGATACCGCTCTGGATCAATGTTTTGCCTGACAGGCTTTGCCAATTGCTGAGGAGTCCGGAAAGGCTCAGGCAAAAAAACGCCCCGAACCAGTCGGGGCGTCAGTTTTTCGGCAATGCGGTTAGCTTTCTATACGATCCGCAAAGGCCGTTCGCTCAGTCGAAGTCGATCAGTGGAACTGTTCTTCTTCGGTCGAACCGGTCAGCGCGGTCACCGAGGACGTGCCGCCCTGGATCACGGTGGTCATGTCGTCGAAGTAGCCGGTGCCCACTTCCTGCTGGTGAGCCACGAAGGTGTAACCCTTGGCGGCGTCAGCGAATTCCTGCTCTTGCAGCTTCACGTAGGCAGTCATGTCGTTGCGGGCGTAGTCGTGCGCCAGGTTGAACATGCTGTGCCACATGTTGTGAATGCCGGCCAGGGTGATGAACTGGTGCTTGTAACCCATGGCGGACAGTTCGCGCTGGAACTTGGCGATGGTCGCGTCGTCCAGGTTTTTCTTCCAGTTGAAGGAAGGCGAGCAGTTGTACGACAGGATCTGGTCCGGGTATTCCTTTTTGATCGCTTCAGCGAAACGACGGGCTTCTTCCAGGTCCGGCTTGGCGGTTTCGCACCAGATCAGGTCGGCGTACGGCGCGTAGGCCAGGCCACGGGCGATTGCCTGGTCCAGGCCGGCACGAACCTTGTAGAAGCCTTCCTGGGTACGGGTGCCCGTCACGAACGGCTGGTCGTAAGGGTCGCAGTCGGAAGTCAGCAGGTCGGCGGCGTTGGCGTCGGTACGGGCCAGAATGATGGTCGGTACACCGGCAACGTCGGCAGCCAGACGAGCAGCGGTCAGCTTCTGCACGGCTTCCTGGGTTGGAACCAGAACCTTGCCGCCCATGTGGCCGCATTTCTTCACGGAAGCCAGTTGGTCTTCGAAGTGAACGCCGGCGGCGCCTGCTTCGATCATGCTCTTCATCAACTCGTAGGCGTTCAGTACGCCGCCGAAACCGGCTTCAGCGTCAGCCACGATTGGCGCGAAGTAGTCGATGTAGCCTTCGTCGCCAGGGTTCTTGCCGGCTTTCCACTGGATCTGGTCGGCACGACGGAACGAGTTGTTGATGCGCTTGACCACGGTTGGAACCGAGTCCACCGGGTACAGCGACTGGTCCGGGTACATCGATTCGGCGGAGTTGTTGTCTGCCGCAACTTGCCAGCCCGACAGGTAGATCGCCTGGATCCCCGCTTTAACCTGCTGCACAGCCTGGCCGCCGGTCAGGGCGCCCATGCAGTTGACGAAATCTTTCTCTGGGCGGAAGGACGGCTTGGCACCCTGGGTGACCAGGTTCCACAGTTTTTCGGCGCCCATTTTTGCAAAGGTGTGCTCTGGTTGAACCGAGCCACGCAGACGGACGACGTCAGCAGCGGAGTAATTGCGAGTCACGCCTTTCCAGCGCGGGTTTTCAGCCCAGTCTTTTTCAAGGGCTGCAATTTGCTGTTCGCGTGTCAGTGCCATGGAGATAAACCTCGTCGCGTCTTTATGAAAAGTTGTTCTGCGGTGGAAAATTCCTTGCGCTCGCTGACCAGAAGCTTAGGCGGTCAGGTCGGGTTCGGCGGGGCAGGCGACGGGATGAACGATGGGCTCGAGGGGAAGTGAGCAGGTAAAGGCGAACTGGTGGGCGCATTCGGGCGTCGTGGGCCTTTATACGAACGACAGTGTAAAGCCGGGTTACCTAATTACGCTTCCGTCCCTCGGGACAACTTCGTTCCAGTCGGCAACCTCGTCAAACACGCCTTGTGGGCGGTACAGACACGAAACGGCTCGCGGGGGTGGTTGCGAGCAGCGCTTCGAAGGCCCTTGCCAGGGCCTCTGATTAGCGGGAGCGAGGCCATCATGCCTTTGCTTTTTTGGCTCGTCAAACGTTTTGTAGTGCTTTTTTTCAAGCACTACATCTTTCGTCTAATACGACTAATCAGTCAGTTTTTGGTGCTTTAGTCCAGCGTGTCGACTTTCACCCGCAACGTCATGTCATCCCGGCCCTGAGTCGAGTAGCTGCGGGCCAGGCCCTGTTTGTCAGCCTGGGTCTGGCGATTCACGCCGGCGAGGGTGATCCACTCACCCAGGCGTCCGGTGACAGTTGTGTCGGTGCTTTGCACGTTCACTACATCGGGACGTTCCTGGCTCATGCGGTCACGGTTGGTACTGATTGCCAGGTGAACGGTTTCGCCGGTGACGCTGGCGGTGACATAAAACCCTTGAGTGACGTTGCGATATTGCGTCTGGCTGCTGTAACCGCCATACGAATCGCTCTGGCTGCTGGTGATCGGCACGCTCTGGCCGACCTGGATCAGCGCCGGTGCGCCTTCGCTGGCCTGGATCTGCTGAATGCCGCCGTCACGGCTGGCGGTGCTGCGGCTGATGATCCGGGTCTGCGCGCCATTGACTGAATAACCTTCGTCGCCACGGCCGTTGTTTTCGTTGGTGTCGACCGTGATCAGCAGGCGCTTGGGCGCGGTGTCGAGCTGCGAAAGCAGGTCCTTGAGTTCTTCGATCTTGCCGGGCTCCGCTTTGACGATCAGTTGGTTGCCATAGGCGCTGACCTGGCCGTCCTTACCGATAAAGTCCTGGGCCACCGGCAGCATGTCGGCGCTGGTGTGGTACTTGAGAGGTAAGACTTCTGTGGCTGCCATCACCGAAAAACTGCAGCCGAGCAGCAAGGTGGTGAGCAGGGTGCGTAGGGACATGTCCGTTATCTCCGCTTTCGAAAGGCTTGATATTGCCAGTTTGTCGGCCCGGGGTGGGGCAAGTTGAATCGTAGACAGCAAAACGCCCCGGCATCGTGAGATGGCGGGGCGTTTTACGTGATCGTTCCCCCGCAGAGCGTAGGAGCGATCGGTGCCTCGGTCTTAAGCCGAGTGACGAACCATGTCTACGTGGGGAATCCCTGCTTCCAGAAACTCCTCGCTGACCAGATTGAAGCCCAGACGCTCATAGAACGCCGTGGCCTGCACCTGGGCGCTGAGCTTCTGCTGTTGCAGTCCGCGGGCTTCCGCTTCGGCGATGACCGCTTGCATCAGCGCATCGCCGACCTTCAGGCCACGCCAGTCCTTCAGCACCGAAACCCGGCCCACATGCCCGTCGGGCAAGAGGCGGGCGGTGCCGATCGGAAAGTCACCTTCGAAGGCCAGGAAGTGCACCGCCGTGGCGTCGTCGGCGTCCCACTCAAGTTCGGGTGGAACCGATTGTTCGGCAATGAACACCGTTTCGCGAATGCGGCGGATCTCGGCGTTGTCCTTTTGCCAGTCTGCAACACGTACGCGAATCTTATTCATCGTCGGCGAACCCCAGGCTTCCCTGTTTGACCAGTTCGCACAGCAGGCCGCGACCGTCTTCGTCGCTCAGCCAGTCACCAAGGTTGTCGGTGTGCAGGGCGTCGGCGGAGCAGATCAGCTTCAGCAGTTCGCGCAGCTTGCCCGGCAGGTAGCGGCTCTGGCCGCTGGCGAACAGCAGCAGATCGTCATCAACGTCCGACCACGCCAGGCGCGCGCTCGGGTTGCGGATCAGGATGGCGCCATCTTCGAGCGCGCCGAGGAGGTCTTCTTCCTCGACTTCTTCCGGGCCGACCACCAGCTCTGGATAACGTGGTTCGGTCATGTACTGGCCGAACCAGGTCAACAGCAGGCGTTCATCGCTCATGTGCTCGGCGAGCAGCGCTTTCAGGCGGTCGAGTGCATCGTGCTGGATCTGATGTGGGTCATCGCTGACCGGTTTCGCATCGGCGTCGGTGTAGCGCTCTTCGTCAGTCAGGAACTGGCTGAGGAAATCGGTGAAGTGAGTCAGCACTTCAGCGGCGCTTGGTGCGCGGAAGCCGACCGAATAGGTCATGCAGTCATCAACGGCAACGCCGCAGTGAGCCAGGCGCGGCGGCAGATATAGCATGTCGCCCGGTTCCAGTACCCACTCTTCGGTCTGGTTGAATTCGGCGAGGATACGCAGGTCCGCGTGTTGCAGCAGCGGGCTTTCGGAGTCGCACATCTGGCCGATTTTCCAGTTGCGCTTGCCGTGGCCTTGCAGCAGGAACACGTCGTAGTTGTCGAAGTGCGGACCGACGCTGCCACCCGGGGCGGCGAAGCTGATCATCACGTCGTCGACGCGCCAGCTCGGCAGGAAGCGGAAATTCTCCAGCAACTCGCTGACTTCCGGCACGAACTGATCGACCGCCTGCACCAGCAGGGTCCACTCACGCTCCGGCAGCTTGCTGAATTCGTCTTCGGCGAACGGGCCGCGGCGCAGTTCCCAAGGACGCTCGCCGTGCTCGATCACCAGGCGCGATTCAACTTCTTCTTCCAGGGCCAGGCCGGCGAGTTCGTCGGCGTCGATCGGGCTTTCGAAATCAGGAAATGCCTGGCGGATCAGCAGTGGTTTTTTCTGCCAGTAATCGCGCATGAATTCGCGCGCCGTAAGACCACCCAGAAGTTGAAGAGGAATATCGGGATTCATATGTAACCTATTGAAAAAAAGCATTTTTCAGACGGGAATAAAAACGCCCGGCGCGGCCGGGCGTCTCAAGCGGGTCATGCGGTCGATCAGATGCGTTTGGCTTGCGCTACAGCGTTGCCGATGTAGTTGGCCGGGGTCAGTTGCTTGAGCTCGGCTTTCGCTGCGGCCGGCATGTCCAGACCATCGATGAAAGTCTGCAACGCTTCAGGGCTGATGCCCTTGCCGCGTGTCAGTTCTTTCAGCTTCTCGTACGGGTTTTCGATGTTGTAGCGGCGCATCACGGTCTGGATCGGCTCGGCCAGGACTTCCCAGCAAGCGTCCAGATCGGCAGCAATCTTGTCAGCGTTCAGTTCAAGCTTGCTGATGCCTTTGAGGCTCGCTTCGTATGCGATCACGCTGTGGGCGAAGCCGACGCCGAGGTTGCGCAGAACGGTGGAGTCGGTCAGGTCGCGCTGCCAGCGGGAAATTGGCAGTTTGCTCGCCAGGTGCTGGAACAGTGCGTTGGCGATGCCCAGGTTGCCTTCGGAGTTTTCGAAGTCGATCGGGTTGACCTTGTGCGGCATGGTCGACGAACCGATTTCGCCGGCGATGGTGCGCTGCTTGAAGTAACCCAGGGAGATGTAGCCCCAGATGTCACGGTCGAAGTCGATCAGGATGGTGTTGAAGCGCGCGATGGCGTCGAACAGCTCGGCGATGTAGTCGTGCGGCTCGATCTGCGTGGTGTACGGGTTGAAGCTCAGGCCCAGTTCGTCTTCGATGAAGGCGCGGGCGTTGGCTTCCCAGTCGATCTGCGGGTAGGCCGACAGGTGAGCGTTGTAGTTGCCGACAGCGCCGTTGATCTTGCCCAGCAGCGGAACGGCCGCAACCTGAGCGATCTGACGCTCGAGGCGGTAAACCACGTTCGCCAGCTCTTTACCCAGAGTGGTCGGCGAAGCTGGCTGGCCGTGGGTGCGCGACAGCATCGGCACGTCGGCGAAGCGCAGGGCCAGTTCGCGGATGGCGTTGGCCGTCTGGCGCATCAGCGGCAGCATCACGTCGTCACGGCCTTCACGCAGCATCAGGGCGTGGGACAGGTTGTTGATGTCCTCGCTGGTGCAGGCGAAGTGGATGAATTCGCTGACCTTGGCCAGCTCCGGCAGCTTGGCCGCCTGCTCCTTGAGCAGGTATTCGATCGCTTTCACGTCGTGGTTGGTGGTGCGCTCGATCTCTTTCACGCGCTCGGCGTGCTCCAGCGAGAAGTTCTCGGCCAGTTCGTTCAGAACGGCATTGGCTTCGGCGGAGAAGGCTGGCACTTCCGGGATGCCGGCGTGAGCGGCCAGGCGCTGGAGCCAGCGCACTTCAACCAGAACGCGGGCACGGATCAGACCGTACTCGCTGAAAATCGGGCGCAGGGCCTGGGTTTTGCCGGCGTAGCGGCCGTCAACAGGGGAAACCGCAGTGAGCGAAGAGAGCTGCATGGGGTGTTCTCGGACAGTCGGGCAACGAAATGGGGCGCGTATCATACATGAAAAAATCCGCCGGTCCGTCGCCAACTGACCGGCGTATTACGCGTTACAGACTACAAAGCTTTTATTGCGTGGCGATTTACTCGCTGCGCATCAACGGATACAGCTCTTTGAGCAATTTGCGCCGGCTCACGACCAGTTGCCAGCGGTGACCGCCAAGTTGGCGCCACAGGCGTGCCGAACGAATGCCGGCGAGCAGCAGGGCGCGGATCTTCGAGGCGTTGCTCGGCTGCTGCAGATTGCGCATGTCGCCATGCACCTGAATGCGTTGGCGCAGTGTGCTCAGGGTGTCCTGGTACAGCGCACCGCAGGCCGCGATCACGTTTTCGTGGGCCGTGCCGAAATGCTCGACCTGCGACTGAATCTGCGGCAAGCGTTTGCCGATGACGTCGAGCATGTCGTTGCGCTTGGCCAGTTGCCGCTCAAGGCCGAGCATGGACAGGGCGTAGCGCAGCGGCTCGCGCTGCAAGGTACTCGGGTCGCGCTCGAGGGCGCCGATCAGCGCGCGGTAACCCTCGCGCAGGTTGATGTCGTCGCCGCCATATACATCCAGCGTGTCTTTCGGGTCGCGAACCAGCAGGCTGCCGAGCATGCAGCTCAGGCCGGCTTCGTTGGTCTGGCCGGTCCTGGCGATCCGGTCCACCAGCACGGCGGCGAGAAACACGCCGCCCAGAGCGGTCAATTGCTCCTGAGTCGGGCTCATGTCTGGTCGCTCCACGGCTCGGCGACTTCAATCACGCCGCCACCGAGGCAGATTTCACCGTCATAGAACACCACCGACTGACCCGGCGTGACCGCGCGTTGCGGCTCGTCGAACACGGCGCGATAGCCGGTCGCGGTTTTTTCCAGCGTGCAGGCCTGATCGCCCTGGCGATAACGAACCTTGGCGGTCAGGCGCAGTGGCTGGCTCAGATCGATCGGGTTGACCCAATAGATTTCCGAAGCGAGCAGGGCGCTGGAAAACAGCCACGGATGGTTGTTGCCCTGGCCGACGATCAGCTCGTTGGTGTCCAGATCCTTGCGCAGCACGTACCACGGCTCGTCGCCGGCGTCTTTCAGACCGCCGATGCCCAGGCCCTGACGCTGGCCGATGGTGTGGTACATCAGGCCGTGGTGACGGCCGATGACTTCGCCTTCGGTGGTCTTGATCTCGCCCGGTTGCGCCGGCAGGTATTGCTTGAGGAAATCGCTGAAACGGCGCTCGCCGATGAAGCAGATTCCGGTGGAATCCTTCTTTTTGGCCGTCGCCAGCTCGTATTTCTCGGCAATTGCACGGACTTGCGGTTTTTCCAGCTCGCCGACCGGGAACAGGGTCTTGGCGATCTGTTCACCCCCAACGGCGTGCAGGAAGTAGCTCTGATCCTTGTTCGGATCCAGGCCCTTGAGCAGTTCGGTGCGGCCGTCAATGTCGCGGCGGCGCACGTAGTGGCCGGTGGCAATCAGATCGGCGCCAAGCATCATGGCGTAGTCGAGAAACGCCTTGAACTTGATCTCGCGGTTGCACAGGATGTCCGGATTCGGCGTGCGGCCGGCCTTGTATTCGGCCAGGAAGTGTTCGAATACGTTGTCCCAGTACTCGGCGGCGAAGTTGGCGGTGTGCAGCTTGATACCGATCTTGTCGCAAACGGCCTGGGCATCCGCCAGGTCGTCCATGGCGGTGCAGTATTCCGTTCCGTCGTCTTCTTCCCAGTTCTTCATGAACAGGCCTTCCACTTCATAGCCCTGCTCGATCAGCAGGAGAGCGGAAACGGAAGAGTCCACGCCGCCGGACATGCCGACAATGACGCGCTTCTTGGATGTGTCAGAAGGGGCTGGATCACGCATAGGGATTCAATGAGTGTCTTGAAAAAGGACGCGATTCTATCAGGCTCACGGCCTCAAGGCTAAAGGGAAGGGCGGATCAGTTCGAGACCGAAGCGATTGCCGGCCAGATAATCGTCGATGCAGCGGATGATCAGCTCGCTGCGCCAGTTGTCGCGCTGGGTCAATAATTCGTCGCGGGTCAGCCACTTGGCGCCGACGATGCCGTCGTCCAGCTGATATTCCGGGTGATGTTTGACGGCTTTGGCGCTGAAGCACACGCGCTGGTAAGTCACGCCGTTGCTCGGGGCGGTATACAGATAAATGCCGATTACGCTGGTGGGTTCGACGTCCCAGCCGGTTTCTTCGAGGGTTTCGCGCACGGCGGCTTCGATCAGGGTTTCGTCCGGATCCAGATGGCCGGCCGGCTGATTGAGCACGTTACGCCCGGCCTTGTGTTCCTCGACCATCAGGAAACGACCGTTGTCCTCGACGATGGTGGCGACGGTGATGTGGGGTTGCCAGTTCATGGGCTGCTCTTGCTCGGAGGGGGGGGGCGCAAGTAAACAACAAGGCGTTGTAGTCCTCAACCGATTCATGCAGTTCTGTTTAATAAGGCATAGTCATAAAGTTTTTTGATTGAAAGCCATAATTTTTCAGGAAAGCCGAGATTTTTGAAATCTGTTCACTTGTAAGCGCAGGTATTAATGAAATGACATTAACCACTTGAACATTGCCCGCAAAACAGTGCCACTCGACAAGTACGTAGGGATCCGCCCAAACAAACCGAGAGGGAATGTCTGTGCCTCCAAAGCCATAAGGAGCCGATCCCGGGCTTGGATTGACAATGTTGACACTCAAGTCAGTAGCGATGAGGTTTTTGGGGATGGCTTGTACGTAATACCATTTATCGACGGGGGTGTGGTCGTAGACATCAACTTTTCCCACCGCCCAGAATAGTGGAGCCAGCAAGTCCGGGAATGTCACTCTGGGTTTGGTGGCAAAAATTTGGGATTCATCTGTCGCTGCCACGCCACCATTGATTTTCTGATGGATCCAGCGGTAATAAGCCTTATTCCCAAAAGGTAAATAGACTCTGAAGCCTTGAGGTAGGCCTTTCAGGGTGTTGAAGAATTGTAGCGGGATCTGGAGGGCGGGAGGGTCGGTGCATGGCCCATCACTGATTGCCGGGTCATTCCATGAGAGCGTGTCGGCAGATGCTGACGATGTAAACGCAGCCAATGCAAAACTGACGAGCAGGCTCAGCGGTTTCATTCTTATCACCTTGCGAGGCTTGTAAGTATCTAAAAAACGTTCTCTCTCAAAGTTCTTGTGGGAACTCGGATGTCTGCATCGGTGATACGTGGTGTTATTTCGACTCACTCATTATTTATTCTTGGGCCATAGCTGCTTGGTTATAGGGGGGATTTTGGCCGGGAATATTATGTGAGTGACGGTGGCAGATGTTTTATTTCGTGTGTTCTGAGATTAGTGGCTTGCTCGAGTCTTGTGACCTGTCAACTTTGACAGTTGATTATGCTCTTTTGCGATCATCTATTGCGGCGATGTGGAATAAGGCTCGGTTCTCAGGGGTGGCGTAAGTAAGACCGGAAACAAAATTTCAGCCTTTTGAAAAAAGCAAACCCCGGCACAGAGCCGGGGTTTGTTTGCAGCGCTACAACCTTATACCAGCGCAGCAATCGCCGCGTTGAAGGTTGCGCTTGGGCGCATGGCCTTGCTGATCAGCTCGGCGTCGGCGTGGTAGTAACCGCCGATGTCCACTGGCTTGCCTTGAACGGCGTTGAGCTCGGCGACGATGGTCGCTTCGTTCTCGGTCAGGGTCTTGGCCAGGGTTGCGAACTGCGATTGCAGTGCGGCGTCTTCAGTCTGGGCGGCCAGGGCTTGTGCCCAGTACATCGCCAGGTAGAAGTGGCTGCCGCGGTTGTCGATGTTGCCGACTTTGCGCGATGGCGACTTGTTGTTGTCGAGGAACTGGCCAGTGGCCTGATCCAGGGTCTTGGACAGCACCAGCGCTTTCGGGTTGTTGTAGTTGACACCCAGGTGCTCAAGAGAGGCGGCCAGGGCCAGGAATTCACCCAGCGAATCCCAGCGCAGGAAGTTCTCTTCGACCAGTTGTTGCACGTGCTTCGGAGCCGAACCGCCGGCGCCGGTTTCGAACAGGCCACCGCCATTCATCAGCGGCACGATCGACAGCATCTTGGCGCTGGTGCCCAGTTCCATGATCGGGAACAAGTCGGTCAGGTAGTCGCGCAGTACGTTGCCGGTCACCGAAATGGTGTCCTTGCCTTCGCGGGTGCGTTGCAGGGTGTACTTCATGGCGTCGACCGGCGCCATGATCTGGATGTCCAGACCAGCGGTGTCGTGATCCTTCAGGTAAGCCTGAACCTTCTCGATCACCACGCCGTCGTGGGCGCGCATCGGGTCCAGCCAGAAGATGGCCGGGGTGCTGCTTGCGCGAGCACGGTTGACGGCCAGTTTGACCCAGTCCTGGATCGGCGCGTCTTTGGTCTGGCACATGCGGAAGATGTCGCCGGCTTCAACAGCCTGTTCCATCAGCAGGGTGCCTTTGCTGTCGGTCACGCGAACCACGCCGTCGGCCTTGATCTGGAAGGTCTTGTCGTGGGAGCCGTACTCTTCAGCCTTTTTCGCCATCAGGCCAACGTTTGGCACGCTGCCCATGGTGGTCGGATCGAAAGCGCCATTGGCTTTGCAATCTTCGATCACAGCCTGGTAGATGGTGGCGTAGCAACGATCCGGGATCACAGCCTTGGTGTCGTGCAGCTGGCCATCGGTGCCCCACATCTTGCCGGAGTCACGGATCATGGCCGGCATCGAGGCGTCGACGATTACGTCGCTCGGCACGTGCAGGTTGGTGATGCCTTTGTCGGAGTTGACCATCGCCAGCGACGGACGAACGGCGTAGACCGCTTGAATGTCGGCTTCGATCTGGGCTTGTTGCTCGGCCGGCAGGGATTTGATGCGAGCGTACAGGTCGCCGATGCCGTTGTTCAGGTTGAAGCCGACCTCGGCCAACACGTCGGCGTGCTTGGTCAGAGCGTCCTTGTAGAACTCGGCAACGATCTGGCCGAACATGATCGGGTCGGAGACCTTCATCATGGTGGCTTTCAGGTGAACCGACAGCAGCACGCCTTGTTGCTTGGCGTTGTCGATTTCAGCGGCGATGAACGCGCGCAGGGCCTTTTTGCTCATCACCGAGCAGTCGAGGATCTCGCCCGCCTGAACGGTGGTTTTTTCTTTCAGGACGGTAGCGGTGCCGTCATTGGCGATCAGCTCGATCTTCACGGCGTCGGCGGCGTCGATCAGGGCAGCCTTTTCGCTGCCGTAGAAATCGCCGGTGCTCATGTGAGCGACGTGGGACTTGGAGTCCTTGGCCCAGGCGCCCATTTTGTGCGGGTGCTTGCGCGCGTAGTTCTTGACCGACAGTGGAGCGCGGCGGTCGGAGTTGCCTTCGCGCAGAACCGGGTTCACGGCGCTGCCCTTGACCTTGTCGTAGCGCGCCTTGGCGTCTTTGTCGGCGTCGCTGGTCACGGTTTCCGGGTAGTCCGGCAGGTTGTAGCCCTGGGCTTGCAGTTCTTTGATCGCGGCTTGCAGCTGCGGAACCGAGGCGCTGATGTTCGGCAGCTTGATGATGTTGGCTTCAGGCGTAACGGCCAGGTCGCCCAGTTCGGCGAGGTGGTCGGCTACGGCTTTGTCGCCCAGTTGCTCGGGGAAGCTGGCCAGAATACGTGCTGCAAGAGAGATATCGCGGGTTTCCACGGCGATATCGGCCGAGGCGGTGTAAGCCTCGATGATCGGCAGCAGGGAATAGGTGGCGAGGGCTGGAGCTTCGTCGGTGAAGGTATAGATGATCTTCGAGCGGGTGGGCATATTCGGATTAACTCTCTCTTCTTTGCTAAAGCGTGCGCAGAAACTCGAGGGGCGCCGGGTAAGCGCGTTCGTTCAAAGTCATCCATGAACCGAATGTCGAGAATCTTCGCGGTGATGTTGGGTGCATCAGTAGAGCGTCAAGCAGTCGGACTGCGGTAACAACCCGACCAATCAGGCGGAAAGTCTCGTGCTAGAGAGGCCAGCCGTCGTGACCCTTTGGTCAGCGGGCGGCATTATACATAGGTAGCTGGCAATCTGCCGATGGTTCATACGCAACGATTCTCGTCCATTGGTCTAAAGGTCGCAGGGCGGGGTGGGGCGTAGAGTCGCCGTGAATGCTTGAGATTGGCGCTTTTCCCTTTGCTTTCAGGCTTGTACGAAACGAGATGTGGCCGCGCCCGGAACAGAGGGTTTGCGTGTTGATTCAACTGGGTTACGCTCGAACCAAGCCAGATGTTCAATCCAAACAATGGAGTTCAGCATGGGTTACAAGAAGATTCAGGTTCCAGCCGTCGGCGACAAAATCACCGTCAACGCAGACCATTCTCTCAATGTCCCTGATAACCCGATCATTCCCTTCATCGAAGGTGACGGCATTGGCGTCGACGTCAGCCCTGTGATGATCAAAGTGGTTGATGCTGCCGTAGAAAAAGCCTACGGGGGCAAGCGCAAGATTTCCTGGATGGAGGTTTATGCTGGCGAAAAAGCAACCCAGGTTTATGACCAGGACACCTGGCTGCCGCAGGAAACTCTGGACGCGGTCAAGGATTACGTGGTTTCCATCAAGGGCCCGCTGACCACCCCGGTCGGTGGCGGCATCCGCTCCCTCAACGTTGCCCTGCGTCAACAGCTCGATCTCTATGTCTGCCTGCGCCCGGTGGTGTGGTTCGAAGGCGTGCCAAGCCCGGTGAAAAAGCCCGGCGACGTCGACATGGTGATCTTCCGCGAAAACTCCGAAGACATTTATGCCGGTATCGAATGGAAGGCCGGCTCCCCCGAGGCCACCAAGGTCATCAAGTTCCTGAAAGAAGAAATGGGCGTCACCAAGATCCGTTTCGATCAGGACTGCGGCATCGGCATCAAGCCGGTTTCGAAAGAAGGCACCAAGCGTCTGGTGCGCAAGGCCCTGCAATACGTAGTGGATAACGACCGCAAGTCGCTGACCATCGTGCACAAGGGCAACATCATGAAATTCACCGAAGGTGCCTTCAAGGACTGGGGTTACGAGGTGGCGAAGGAAGAATTCGGCGCCGAGCTGCTCGATGGCGGACCATGGATGAAATTCAAGAACCCGAAAACCGGCCGCGAAGTCGTCGTCAAGGACGCCATCGCCGACGCCATGCTCCAGCAGATCCTGCTGCGTCCGGCCGAATACGATGTGATCGCCACCCTCAACCTCAACGGTGACTACCTGTCCGACGCCCTGGCGGCGGAAGTGGGCGGTATCGGTATCGCGCCGGGTGCCAACCTGTCCGACACCGTGGCCATGTTCGAGGCAACCCACGGTACCGCGCCGAAATATGCCGGCAAGGACCAGGTCAACCCGGGCTCGGTGATTCTGTCGGCGGAGATGATGCTGCGCCACCTGGGCTGGACCGAGGCGGCCGACCTGATCATCAAGGGCACCAATGGCGCAATCAAGGCCAAGACCGTGACCTACGACTTCGAACGTCTGATGGAAGGCGCCACGCTGGTGTCTTCTTCGGGCTTCGGTGAAGCGCTGATCAAGCACATGTAAGAAAGGCAGTTGCAACGAAACCGCCCGGCTCGAGTAATCGAGCCGGGCGGTTTGTTTTCTGGCAAGTATTCGGGTTGCTTCAGCTGGTCACTGACTGGTGTTGAGCGGCTGCCGCAGCAACGGCGGCCGAGGCGGGATCTTTCGCGGCCTCGACATTCTGAATATTTGTGGCATGCAGGCCTTTGGGCCCTTGTATGATATCGAATTTGACGATTTGCCCGGCTTTGAGGGTTTTGTATCCGTCCATTTTAATGGCGGAATAGTGGGCAAAGAAATCGATCTCCTTGCCGTCCTCGTCCTTCCCCTCGCGGGAGTCGGTATTGATGAAACCGAACCCCTTGGCATTGTTGAACCATTTCACCTTGCCGACAGCCATGCTCAAATCCCTCTGCAACAGTCTCCATCGCTGGAGTATCATCCAATTCATCCGCAGTCGAATCCGTTAAAAAGATTGACTCCGCGGATCTTTTTTACCCACTGTGGGTTCTATTGGTTGTAACACCGTTTTCCCGATAGTCAAGGTGACCGGGCAGTCGGAGTTGAAAACGTGTCAAGCCGCCCCCACCACTGTATTTGCACAACTGACGAACCTTTCTTTCCATGCATGCAATCAGCCAGATTCGACTAACATTCAATCAGGATCGCCCGCTTCTCCAAAAGGATCTTCCACAGGAGCACGACGACGATTCGGCAGGCGTTGCTGTTCAGGAAGCAAAGCCTGCGTTACAGGCGCCGCCGATGTACAAGGTGGTTTTGTTCAACGATGACTACACACCGATGGATTTCGTCGTCGAAGTGCTCGAGGTGTTTTTTAACCTGAATCGCGAGCTGGCGACCAAGGTCATGCTGGCCGTCCATACAGAAGGGCGGGCAGTATGTGGAGTGTTTACCCGCGACATCGCCGAGACAAAGGCCATGCAGGTCAACCAGTACGCCAGGGAAAGCCAGCATCCGCTACTCTGTGAAATCGAGAAGGACGGTTAATCGCCGACCACTTGGGTATGAGGTGAAGCTATGTTAAACCGCGAGCTCGAAGTCACCCTCAATCTTGCCTTCAAGGAGGCACGTTCGAAGCGTCATGAATTCATGACCGTCGAACACCTGCTGCTGGCCCTATTGGACAATGAGGCTGCCGCCACCGTATTACGTGCCTGCGGCGCAAACCTCGACAAACTCAAGCACGACCTGCAGGAGTTCATCGACTCCACCACGCCACTGATCCCCGTCCATGACGAGGATCGCGAAACCCAGCCAACCCTGGGCTTCCAGCGTGTGCTGCAACGTGCTGTCTTTCATGTGCAGAGCTCGGGCAAACGCGAAGTGACCGGCGCCAACGTGCTGGTTGCAATCTTCAGTGAGCAAGAGAGTCAGGCGGTGTTCCTGCTGAAACAGCAGAGCGTTGCACGCATTGATGTCGTCAATTACATCGCCCACGGTATTTCCAAAGTGCCGGGGCATGGCGATCACTCTGAAGGTGAACAAGATATGCAGGACGATGAGGGCGGTGAGTCTTCTTCTTCAGGCAATCCGCTGGACGCTTATGCCAGCAATCTCAACGAACTCGCACGCCAGGGCCGGATCGATCCGCTGGTCGGGCGTGAAACGGAAGTCGAGCGTGTCGCGCAGATTCTGGCGCGTCGTCGCAAGAACAATCCGCTGCTGGTGGGCGAGGCAGGCGTGGGTAAAACCGCGATTGCCGAAGGCCTTGCCAAGCGTATTGTTGACAACCAGGTGCCAGACCTGCTGGCCAACAGCGTCGTTTATTCCCTCGATCTGGGCGCTCTGCTCGCGGGCACCAAGTATCGCGGTGATTTCGAGAAGCGCTTCAAGGCGCTGCTCAATGAGCTGAAAAAACGTCCGCAGGCCATCCTGTTCATCGACGAGATCCACACCATTATCGGTGCGGGTGCTGCGTCCGGTGGCGTGATGGACGCCTCGAACCTGCTCAAGCCGCTGCTGTCGTCCGGCGACATTCGCTGCATCGGCTCGACCACGTTCCAGGAATTTCGTGGCATCTTCGAAAAAGACCGCGCCCTGGCGCGTCGCTTCCAGAAGGTCGATGTCGTCGAGCCGTCGGTGGAAGACACCATCGGAATCCTGCGTGGCCTGAAAGGTCGCTTCGAACAGCATCACAACATCGAATACAGCGATGAGTCGTTGCGCGCCGCTGCGGAACTGGCTTCGCGCTACATCAATGACCGGCACATGCCGGACAAGGCCATCGACGTGATCGACGAGGCGGGCGCCTACCAGCGTCTGCAACCGGTCGAGAAGCGCGTGAAACGCATCGAAGTGCCTGAAGTCGAGGACATCGTTGCGAAAATTGCGCGGATTCCGCCGAAGCACGTCACCAGCTCCGACAAGGAGCTGCTGCGCAACCTCGAGCGTGACCTGAAACTCACGGTGTTCGGTCAGGATGCGGCGATCGATTCGCTGTCGACTGCGATCAAGCTGTCCCGTGCCGGTCTCAAGTCGCCTGACAAGCCTGTCGGTTCGTTCCTGTTCGCAGGGCCGACCGGCGTCGGTAAAACCGAAGCCGCGCGTCAATTGGCCAAGGCGTTGGGGATCGAACTGGTTCGCTTCGACATGTCCGAGTACATGGAGCGCCACACCGTATCGCGTTTGATCGGTGCGCCTCCGGGTTACGTCGGTTTCGATCAGGGCGGTCTGTTGACCGAGGCGATCACCAAGCAACCGCATTGCGTATTGCTGCTCGATGAAATCGAGAAGGCGCATCCGGAAGTCTTCAACCTGCTGTTGCAGGTGATGGACCACGGTACGCTGACCGACAACAACGGGCGCAAGGCGGATTTCCGCAACGTGATCGTGATCATGACCACCAACGCCGGTGCTGAAACGGCGGCGAGAGCTTCGATCGGTTTCACCCATCAGGACCATTCGTCCGATGCGATGGAAGTGATCAAGAAGAGCTTCACGCCGGAATTCCGCAACCGCCTGGATACCATCATTCAGTTTGGTCGCCTCAGTCATGAGGTTATCAAGAGCGTGGTGGACAAGTTCCTCACCGAGCTTCAGGCGCAGCTGGAAGACAAGCGGGTGCTTCTGGAAGTGACCGATGCGGCGCGCAGCTGGCTGGCGGCCGGTGGTTACGATTCGGCCATGGGCGCCCGTCCGATGGCACGTCTGATCCAGGACAAGATCAAGCGTCCGCTGGCGGAGGAGATTCTGTTTGGCGAGCTGGCCGAGCATGGCGGTGTGGTTCACATCGACATCAAGGATGGTGAGCTGACGTTTGACTTCGAGACCACTGCGGAAATGGCCTGATGGTTGTTGGTCTGTTGTAAAGCGAGAGGCGCCTTCGGGCGCCTTTTTGCTGTTTGCGGGTTTGGTTTTTGGGGTATGTCCGTTACCGCAGCAACGGATATTCACCCAAACCCCAAAAAACATGCACACACAAAAACGCCCGGCATTAAGCCGGGCGTCTTGTATTGACTTGATTAGCGAGCGCGGTAAGTAATACGCCCTTTGCTCAAGTCATAGGGCGTCAGCTCGACGCGCACTTTGTCACCGGTAAGAATACGAATGTAGTTCTTGCGCATCTTGCCGGAAATATGCGCGGTTACGACGTGCCCATTTTCCAACTCCACACGAAACATGGTGTTGGGCAGGGTGTCGACGACAGTGCCTTCCATTTCGAAGCTGTCTTCTTTCGACATGCAGTAAAGCCCTCGGTATCCAATGAATGGCCCGGTGCAACTGCGCCAGGCAAAAGCGGCGTGCATTGTGCCCGAAAAATGGGGTTTACGCCAAGGGGTTTAGGGTTTGCATTCAGTTCAGGACGACCCAGCGCTGATTGATCAGCAGTTCGATAGGCCGATATTGGGTCTTGTAGTTCATCTTTTTGCAGTTTTTGATCCAGTATCCGAGGTAAACCGCTTCAAGCCCCAAGCGCTGGGCTTCGGCGATTTGCCAGAGGATGGCGTAGCGGCCCAGACTGCGGCGTTCCTCGGTCGGCTCGTAAAACGTGTAGACCGCCGACAGGCCATTGGGCAGCAGATCGGTGACGGCGACTGCCAGCAACCGCCCGTCGAGCCGGAACTCGTAAAAGCGTGAGAAGGGCAGGTCGCGCACCAGAAACGTCGAGAATTGATCGCGGCTCGGCGGATACATGTCGCCGTCGGCATGGCGTTGTTCGATGTAGCGCTGATAGAGGTCGAAATATTCTTCGCTGAACGCAGGCTTGACCGGTCGTACCTGTAAATCGGTGTTGCGTTTGAAAATGCGTTTCTGCTGCCGGTTGGGGTTGAACGGTGCCACCGGGATGCGCGCGGGCACGCAGGCATTGCAGTTCTGACAATGCGGACGGTACAGATGGTCACCGCTGCGACGAAAGCCCATTTCCGACAGGTCTGCGTAGACATGCACATCCATGGGCTGGCTCGGATCGAGAAACAGGGTCGTCGCCTGTTCCTCGGGCAGATAACTGCAGGAGTGAGGCTGAGTGGCATAGAACTTCAAGCGCGCCAACTCGGTCATGATCAACCCTCAAGGGTAAGCTGGTGAATTAAGTGTAAGCCACGCGCGCAAAAGGCGCTCAGCAAACCCAGGTCGCGTGATTGGGTTGATCGAGGTGCCGGGACAGATACTCGGCAAATGTCTGCCGTGAAATGGCCCGGGCGCCGAGGCTGTGCAGGTGGTCGGTCGGCATCTGGCAGTCGATCAGTACGAAACCCGCTTCTTTCAGATGTTGCACCAGTGTCGCAAAGCCGTACTTGGAAGCATTGTCCGCGCGGCTGAACATTGACTCGCCGAAGAACAGTTGCCCCATCGCCAGGCCGTACAGGCCGCCGACCAGTTCGCCCTGATCCCAGACTTCTACCGAGTGGGCAAGGCCACGCCGATGCAATTGGATATAGGCGTCCTGCATCGCCTCTGTTATCCAGGTGCCATCGGCATATTCCCTTGGCGCGGCGCAGGCGCGGATCACGGCGTCGAAATCCTGATCGAAGGTGACTTGATAGCGCTGCTTGCGCATCAATTTGCCAAGGCTGCGCGAGACGTGCAGTTCGTCGGGAAAAAGGACGGTGCGCGGATCCGGCGACCACCAGAGAATCGGCTGGCCTTCGGAAAACCATGGAAAGCAGCCATGGCGATAGGCCTGGATCAAGCGGTCGGCGGACAGGTCGCCACCGGCCGCCAGCAATCCGTTGGGATCGCGCATGGCTTTTTCCAGTGGCGGGAAAGTCAGTGAGTTGCGTTGTAACCAAGTCAGCATGGCGTCCGGGCTGGCAGAAGGGGAGGGCGGTGGGCAGTGAGCCCGCAGTAAAGTGTGCCGGGAAATGACGCGAATGTCCTCCGTTGTGCTGCGCTGTCTGTGCGGCTGCAACTTGAGCATCCGGATGCGGTCGTAATCGGGCGCAGCGCTGCTGCAGGCCAGCTTGCCGATGTCGTTGGGCGGCACTCAGGGGGAAGGAGGTGCGAATGCTTCGCTACGTTCATCAAATACACCTCATAAGCCTTTGTCACAAAAGACAATGCATGCTCAAATTGAACGCCGGGTGTTGTACGTTTGGCTATGCTTGAACCAGAGGCCTGGAAGCATGGCATCGAACGCGCAAACCCGTACAATGCCGGGCTGTTACAGAATATTCGCCGCGTACCGTGTTTATAAAAGACGGGGCGCAGTGTTAAAAGTAGTCTCCGTTGCGCCCGTCAATTTTTTTACCTGCCTGGATTGGGCAGTTTTTTATTGTCATTCAATAGATGGACGCGCCTCTGGCGCAGGAAAAGAAGCGTTTTGAAGAAATCCACGGAAGCACCAAAAACAGTCGTTCCGCTCTGGCGTCAACAGTTGCACTACCGGCTCAAGGAAGGTGCATTGATCGCCATCGGCGCCTTGTGCCTGTTCCTGATGATGGCGTTGCTGACTTACGGCAAGGACGATCCGGGCTGGAGCCACAACAGCAAGATCGACGACGTGCAGAATTTCGGCGGTCCCGCCGGTTCCTACAGCGCCGACATCCTGTTCATGGTGCTGGGTTACTTCGCCTACATCTTCCCGTTGCTGCTGGCGATCAAGGCCTATCAGATCTTCCGTCAGCGTCACGAACCGTGGCAGTGGAGCGGCTGGCTGTTTTCCTGGCGCCTGATCGGTCTGGTGTTTCTGGTGTTGTCCGGTGCCGCGCTGGCGCACATTCATTTCCATGCTCCCACGGGGCTGCCGGCCGGCGCCGGTGGGGCCCTGGGCGAAAGTCTTGGCGATCTGGCTCGCAACGCCCTGAATATTCAGGGCAGCACGTTGCTGTTCATCGCCCTGTTTCTGTTCGGCCTGACGGTGTTCACCGATCTTTCATGGTTCAAGGTGATGGACGTCACCGGCAAGATCACCCTCGATCTGTTCGAACTGTTCCAGGGCGCGATCAACCGCTGGTGGTCGGCGCGTACCGAGCGCAAGCAACTGGTCGCGCAATTGCGTGAAGTCGACGATCGCGTGCATGACGTGGTTGCGCCGACGGTCACCGACAAGCGCGAGCAGGCCAAGGTCAAGGAGCGTCTGATCGAGCGTGAGCAAGCGCTGAGCAAGCACATGTCCGAGCGCGAGAAACAGGTGCCGCCAGTGATCGCCCCGGCTCCGGTCAAGGCGCCAGAGCCAAGCAAGCGCGTGCAGAAAGAGAAGCAGGTGCCGTTGTTTGTCGACAGCGCCGTGGAAGGCACCTTGCCGCCGATCTCGATTCTCGACCCTGCGGAAAAGAAACAGCTCAATTATTCGCCTGAATCCCTGGCGGCGGTCGGCCATTTGCTGGAAATCAAGCTCAAGGAGTTCGGCGTCGAAGTCACCGTGGATTCGATCCATCCCGGCCCGGTCATTACCCGTTACGAAATCCAGCCTGCTGCGGGCGTGAAGGTCAGCCGTATCGCCAACCTGGCGAAGGACCTTGCACGTTCGCTGGCCGTGACCAGCGTGCGGGTGGTGGAAGTGATTCCGGGCAAGACCACGGTCGGTATCGAGATTCCCAACGAAGACCGGCAGATCGTGCGCTTTTCCGAAGTGCTGTCGACGCCGGAGTACGACAACTTCAAATCGCCGGTCACCCTGGCTCTGGGCCACGATATCGGCGGCAAACCGGTCATCACTGACCTGGCGAAAATGCCGCACCTGCTGGTGGCCGGTACCACCGGTTCCGGTAAGTCGGTGGGTGTGAATGCGATGATCCTGTCGATCCTGTTCAAGTCCGGCCCGGACGACGCCAAGCTGATCATGATCGACCCGAAAATGCTCGAACTGTCGATCTACGAAGGCATTCCGCACCTGCTGTGCCCGGTCGTGACCGACATGAAGGACGCCGCCAACGCCCTGCGCTGGAGCGTGGCCGAGATGGAGCGTCGCTACAAGCTGATGGCGAAGATGGGCGTGCGAAACCTGTCCGGCTTCAACGCCAAGGTCAAGGAAGCCCAGGACGCCGGCGAGCCGTTGAGCGATCCGCTGTACAAACGCGAAAGCATCCACGACGAAGCGCCGCTGCTGCAGAAGCTGCCGACCATCGTCGTGGTCGTGGACGAATTCGCCGACATGATGATGATCGTCGGCAAGAAAGTTGAAGAACTGATCGCCCGTATCGCCCAGAAGGCGCGTGCGGCCGGTATCCACCTGATCCTCGCGACCCAGCGGCCGTCGGTGGACGTGATCACCGGTCTGATCAAGGCCAACATCCCGACGCGGATGGCGTTCCAGGTATCGAGCAAGATCGACTCCCGGACCATCATCGACCAGGGCGGCGCCGAACAATTGCTTGGCCACGGCGACATGCTCTACATGCCGCCGGGCACCAGCCTGCCGATCCGGGTTCACGGCGCATTCGTGTCCGACGATGAAGTTCACCGGGTGGTGGAAGCGTGGAAACTGCGCGGCGCGCCGGAATACAACGACGACATCCTCAACGGTGTCGAAGAGGCGGGCAGTGGTTTCGAAGGCAGCAGCGGCGGCGGTGACGGCGACGATCCGGAAGCCGACGCGCTGTACGACGAAGCCGTGCAGTTCGTACTGGAAAGCCGTCGCGCCTCCATCTCCGCTGTACAGCGCAAGCTGAAGATCGGCTACAACCGTGCCGCGCGCATGATCGAAGCCATGGAAATGGCCGGGGTCGTGACGTCGATGAACACCAACGGTTCCCGCGAAGTCCTGGCCCCTGGCCCGGTGCGCGACTGATTCGATACCCTGATCCAAATGCAATGGGCGGTGCATCAAGCGCCGTCCACTTTCCCACGAATATTCAAGAGGACTCCCATGCGTCTTATCCGCATGTTGCTGCCGGTACTGGCTCTGACCACCCTCACGGCTCACGCCGATGACAAGGATGTGGCTCGCCTGACCCAATTGCTTGAAACTTCCAGGACCCTGACTGCCAATTTCTCCCAGCTGACCCTCGACGGCAGTGGCACCCAGTTGCAGGAAACCACCGGCGACATGACCCTGCAGCGTCCGGGACTGTTCTACTGGCACACCAATGCGCCCGCCGAGCAGACCATGGTGTCCGACGGCAAGAAAGTCACCCTGTGGGACCCGGACCTGGAACAGGCCACGATCAAGAAGCTCGATGAGCGTTTGACCCAGACCCCGGCCCTGTTGCTGTCCGGCGACGTATCGAAGATCAGCCAGAGCTTCGACATCACCGCCAAAGAGGCGGGTGGCGTGATCGACTTCACCCTGAAACCGAAAACCAAGGACACGCTGTTCGACAGCCTGCGTCTGTCGTTCCGCAACGGCCTGGTCAATGACATGCAACTGATCGACAGTGTCGGCCAGCGCACCAACATCCTGTTCACTGGGGTGAAGGCCAACGAAGCGGTCCCGGCCTCGAAATTCAAGTTCGACATCCCCAAGGGTGCCGATGTGATCCAGGAATAAACACAGAGGTTTGAACGGTACGTGATGGATCTGTTTCGCAGTGCACCGATCGCCCAGCCACTGGCCGCCCGTTTGCGGGCGACCAATCTGGATGAGTACGTCGGTCAGGAACACGTGCTCGCTCGCGGCAAGCCTCTGCGCGAAGCGCTGGAGCAGGGTGCCCTGCATTCGATGATCTTCTGGGGCCCGCCGGGCGTGGGCAAAACCACGCTGGCGCGGTTGCTGGCGGAAGTCTCGGATGCGCACTTCGAAACGGTTTCGGCGGTGCTGGCCGGGGTCAAGGAGATCCGTCAGGCGGTGGAAATCGCCAAGCAGCAGGCCGGCCAGTACGGCAAGCGCACGATCCTGTTTGTCGATGAAGTGCACCGTTTCAACAAGTCGCAACAGGACGCCTTCCTGCCGTACGTTGAAGACGGCACCTTGATCTTCATCGGCGCCACCACTGAGAACCCTTCGTTCGAACTGAACAACGCATTGCTGTCGCGGGCGCGGGTCTACGTACTCAAAAGCCTCGACGAGGCGGCGTTGCGCAAGTTGGTGCACCGCGCGCTGACTGAAGAGCGTGGCCTGGGCAAGCGTCATCTGACCCTCAGCGATGAAGGCTTCCAGATGCTGCTGTCCGCTGCCGACGGCGATGGCCGGCGCCTGCTGAACCTGCTGGAAAACGCCTCAGACCTGGCCGAAGACAACAGCGAGATGGGCACCGAGCTGCTGCAAAGTCTGCTCGGTGACACCCGCCGACGTTTCGACAAGGGGGGTGAAGCCTTCTATGACCAGATTTCCGCGCTGCACAAATCGGTGCGAGGCTCCAATCCGGACGGCGCACTGTATTGGTTTGCGCGAATGATCGACGGCGGCTGCGATCCGCTGTATCTGGCCCGGCGCGTGGTGCGCATGGCCAGCGAAGACATCGGCAACGCCGATCCTCGGGCCTTAAGCCTGTGCCTCGCCGCGTGGGAAGTCCAGGAGCGTCTCGGCAGCCCGGAAGGTGAGTTGGCGGTGGCACAGGCCATCACTTATCTGGCGTGCGCGCCGAAGAGCAATGCGGTGTACATGGGCTTCAAGACCGCGCTGCGCGCCGCCGCCGAACATGGCTCGCTGGAAGTGCCGCTGCACCTGCGCAATGCGCCGACCAAATTGATGAAGCAATTGGGTTACGGCGACGAATACCGCTATGCCCACGACGAACCGGACGCCTACGCGGCCGGTGAAGACTATTTCCCGGAAGAGCTCGACCCCATTCCGTTCTACCAGCCGGTGCCCCGTGGCCTGGAGCTGAAGATCGGCGAGAAGCTCAACCACCTCGCCCAACTTGATCGTTTAAGCCCACGGCAGCGGAGAAAATAGTGGTCCCATTGATTGTTGCAGTCTCCGTCGGCGGGATTGCCGGCACCTTGTTGCGCTTCGCCACCGGTAATTGGGTCAACGCCAATTGGCCGCGGCACTTCTATACCGCGACGCTGGCCGTTAATATCGTGGGCTGTCTGCTGATTGGCGTGTTGTACGGCCTGTTTTTGATACGCCCGGAAGTACCGATCGAGGTACGCGCCGGGTTGATGGTCGGCTTCCTCGGGGGGCTGACGACTTTTTCATCCTTTTCACTGGATACGGTGCGTCTGCTGGAAAGCGGGCAAGTGCCGCTGGCCCTGGGCTATGCGGCCATCAGCGTATTCGGCGGGCTGCTCGCGACCTGGGCCGGCCTGTCCCTGACCAAACTTTGATAACGAGAAACCGACATGCTCGATTCCAAACTGTTACGTAGCAACCTTCAGGACGTAGCGGACCGCCTGGCTTCCCGTGGCTTTGCCCTGGATGTCGCGCGCATCGAAGCGCTGGAAGAACAGCGCAAGACCGTCCAGACCCGCACTGAAGCACTGCAGGCTGAGCGTAACGCGCGTTCCAAATCCATCGGTCAGGCCAAGCAGCGCGGCGAAGACATCGCGCCGCTGATGGCGGACGTCGAGCGCATGGCGGGCGAACTGAGCGCCGGTAAAGTCGAGCTGGACGCGATCCAGACTGAACTCGATTCGATCCTGCTGGGCATCCCGAACCTGCCGCACGAATCGGTGCCGGTTGGCGAAGACGAAGACGGCAACGTCGAAGTCCGTCGCTGGGGCACTCCGACCGCTTTCGATTTCCCGGTTCAGGACCACGTGGCCCTGGGCGAGAAATTCGGCTGGCTCGACTTCGAAACCGCCGCCAAGCTGTCCGGCGCGCGTTTCGCCCTGTTGCGCGGCCCGATTGCCCGTCTGCACCGCGCACTGGCGCAGTTCATGATCAACCTGCACGTCACCGAGCACGGCTACGAAGAGGCCTACACGCCTTATCTGGTTCAGGCCCCGGCACTGCAAGGCACCGGTCAACTGCCCAAGTTCGAAGAAGACCTGTTCAAGATCGGTCGCGAAGGTGAAGCCGATCTGTACCTGATCCCGACCGCCGAAGTGTCGCTGACCAACATCGTGGCCGGTGAAATCGTCGATGCGAAACAATTGCCGATCAAGTTCGTTGCTCACACCCCGTGCTTCCGCAGCGAAGCCGGCGCGTCGGGTCGCGACACCCGCGGCATGATCCGCCAGCACCAGTTCGACAAGGTCGAGATGGTGCAGATCGTCGAGCCGTCGAAATCGATGGAAGCGCTCGAGAGCCTGACCTCCAACGCCGAGAAAGTCCTGCAACTGCTGGGCCTGCCTTACCGCACCCTGGCGCTGTGCACCGGCGACATGGGCTTCAGCGCGGTCAAGACGTACGACCTGGAAGTGTGGATCCCGAGCCAGGACAAATACCGTGAAATCTCGTCGTGCTCCAACTGCGGCGACTTCCAGGCCCGCCGTATGCAGGCGCGTTTCCGCAACCCGGAAACCGGCAAGCCTGAGCTGGTGCACACCCTGAACGGTTCCGGCCTGGCGGTCGGTCGTACCCTGGTGGCTGTGCTGGAAAATTACCAGCAGGCCGACGGTTCGATCCGTGTACCGGACGTGCTGAAGCCGTACATGGGTGGCCTTGAGGTCATCGGCTAAATGAAATATCTGCCGCTGTTTCACAACCTGCGCGGCAGTCGTGTGTTGGTTGTCGGTGGGGGGGAGATTGCCTTGCGCAAATCCCGCCTGCTGGCCGATGCCGGTGCGCTGCTGCGGGTGGTCGCACCTGAAATCGAAGCGCAACTGCGCGAACTGGTCGCCGCCAGCGGTGGCGAATGCCTGCTGCGTGGCTACGCCGAAACGGATCTGGACGGTTGCGGGTTGATCATTGCCGCCACCGACGACGAAGCGTTGAACGCGCAAGTCTCCGCCGATGCCCATCGGCGCTGCGTGCCGGTCAACGTGGTCGATGCGCCGGCGCTGTGCAGCGTGATTTTCCCGGCGATCGTCGATCGTTCGCCGCTGATCATCGCGGTCTCCAGCGGCGGCGATGCGCCGGTGCTGGCCCGGCTGATCCGCGCCAAGATCGAAACCTGGATTCCCTCGACCTACGGCCATCTGGCCGGTCTGGCCGCGCGGTTTCGCGATCAGGTCAAAGGCCTGTTTCCCGATGTGCAGCAGCGTCGCGGTTTTTGGGAAGACGTGTTCCAGGGGCCGATCGCCGACCGGCAGCTGGCAGGACAGGGCGCCGAAGCCGAACGTCTGCTGCAAGCCAAGATTGACGGCGAGGCGATGGTCACGACCGGTGAGGTTTATCTGGTCGGGGCAGGTCCGGGCGATCCGGATTTGCTGACCTTCCGTGCCTTGCGGCTGATGCAGCAAGCGGATGTGGTGTTGTACGACCGCTTGGTGGCGCCGGCAATTCTTGAACTGTGTCGTCGCGATGCCGAGCGGGTTTACGTCGGCAAGCGTCGCGCCGAACATACCGTGCCGCAGGATCAGATCAACCAGCAACTGGTGGATCTGGCCAAGGCCGGCAAACGCGTAGTGCGGTTGAAGGGCGGGGATCCGTTCATCTTCGGCCGTGGTGGCGAAGAAATCGAGGAACTGGCAGCCCATGGCATCCCGTTTCAGGTGGTGCCGGGTATCACGGCGGCCAGCGGTTGCGCGGCCTATGCCGGGATTCCGCTGACCCATCGCGATTACGCGCAGTCGGTGCGTTTCGTCACCGGGCACCTCAAGGACGGTTCGACCGATCTGCCGTGGGCCGACCTTGTCGCGCCGGCGCAGACCCTGGTGTTCTACATGGGGCTGGTGGGATTGCCGATCATCTGCGAGCAGTTGATCAAGCATGGTCGCGCAGCCGAAACACCGGCGGCATTGATCCAGCAAGGCACCACGGTCAATCAGCGGGTCTTCACCGGTACGCTGGCCGACCTGCCGCGTCTGGTGGCGGAGCATGAAGTGCATGCGCCGACGCTGGTGATCGTCGGCGAAGTGGTGCAGCTACGCGAGAAACTGGCGTGGTTCGAGGGTGCTCAGGGTCAAATCTGACGACTCTGAGGGGATCGTTCCCACGCTGTGGGAACGATCCTGCTCTCAACCTCTGCGCCAGACTCCTTTGCCGCCCAACCGGTCCCGGTCATGGGCAACATTGAAGTCCTGCTCCGGCCCTTTCGGCACCACCCCGGTCGGGTTGATGGTCTTGTGGCTGCCGTAGTAGTGATTCTTGATGTGCTGGAAATCCACGGTCTCGGCAACGCCCGGCCACTGGTACATGTCCCGCAGCCAGTTCGACAGGTTCGGATAATCGCTGATCCGCCGCAGATTGCATTTGAAATGCCCGTGGTACACCGCGTCGAAACGAATCAGCGTGGTAAACAATCGCACGTCTGCCTCGGTCAAGTATTCGCCCGTCAGATAACGGTTGGCGCCCAGCACCTGCTCCAAATGATTCAGTTCGGAAAACACGTCATCGAACGCTTCTTCATAGGCCTTTTGCGAGGTGGCGAACCCGGCGCGGTACACGCCGTTGTTCACGGCAGGGTAGATCCGTTCGTTCAGCGCATCGATCTCGCCGCGCAATGGCGCCGGATAGAAGTCCAGCTCGTTGCCGGTCAGGTCATCGAAGGCGCTGTTGAACATGCGGATGATCTCCGCCGATTCGTTGCTGACGATGCGTTTTAGCTTCTTGTCCCACAGCACCGGCACGGTGACGCGGCCGGTGTAGTCGGCAGTGTCGGCGGTGTAGCGCTGGTGCATGAAGTCAAAGTGGTCGAGTTTGTCGCCGGTCGAACCGAGGTTCTGGTCGAAGGTCCAGCCGTTTTCCAGCATCAGCCAACTGACGACGGAAACGTCGATCAGGCTTTCCAGGCCTTTGAGCTTGCGCAGGATCAGCGTGCGATGCGCCCACGGGCACGCCAGGGAGACGTAAAGGTGATAACGCCCGGCCTCGGCGGCGAAACCGCCTTCACCGCTCGGGCCGGGCTCGCCGTTGCGAGTGACCCAGTTGCGACGCTGCGCCTGTTCGCGCTGGAACGCGCCGTCCTTGCTGCTTTCGTACCACTTGTCCTGCCAGCGGCCGTCGACGAGTAAACCCATGATCAAGACTCCAGAAACCAATATTCGTTGGAGCCGAGTCTATTCCGATGAGTTCGAACAAAAAGCGCAAAGATCGGGGGTTAATGATCGGTTAAATCGATTTGTTCCGTGCGGACCAGTATTTTTCGGCATTTTCGAAAGCCTGTTCACGACTTTGGCCGAGGCCGCGCAGTGCCAACGCCATGGTCGAGATCAGCGCCATCTGCGGATAACTGTCCACCACATCACCGCGCCAGACGGCCTTCAGGTGCTCGATATCCAGCGACGCCGGTTTGACGTGACGTTGCGCCGACAGCTGTGGCCATTCCTCATCCCAGCTCTCGCCGCCGGTCGTGCCGTACAGGTGACTGCCGGCATCCGGGTTGATCTCGATTTCCCCGCCGTCGCCCTTGATCACGATCGCCGTGTCGCCCAGCAGGCCGCTGGCATCGCGATGCACCGCTTGATAGCCGGGATGGAAAATACTCTGCAGACCGCAACGCGCGCCCAAAGGATTGAGAATCCGTGCCAGCGAATGAATAGGCGAGCGCAGGCCGAGGGTGTTGCGCAGGTCGATCATTCGTTGCAACTGTGGCGCCCAGTCCACCAGCGGCATGAACGCCAGACCGCCGCTTTCCAGCGCCGCGCCGACTTGTTGCCAGTTGCGACACAGCGGGATGTTCAGCTCGCCGAGCAGTTGTTCGGAGTACAAACGGCCGGCTGTATGGGCGCCGCCACCGTGCATGAAGATGCGCAAGCCGTTCTGCGCCAGGCACTTGGCCGCCAGCAGATACCACGGCAGGTGACGCTTCTTGCCGGCGTAAGTTGGCCAATCCAGATCGACCTTCAGCGCCGGTGCCTGCAAGCGTTCACGCAGGGCTTCGGTGAAACCGGCCATCTCCTCGGCGCTTTCTTCCTTGTGCCGCAGCAACATCAGGAAGGCGCCGAGCTGGGTTTCTTCGACCGTTTCGTCGAGCACCATGCCCATGGCTTGCCGGGCTTCCTCGCGGGTCAGGTCGCGGGCGCCGCGCTTGCCCTTGCCGAGGATGCGCACGAACTGGGCGAACGGGTGCTCGGCGGGCGTTTCGAGGGTCAGCGCTGGATAGTCGGTCATAGGCAATTCGTCGGTTTGGGCAGGCCCGCCAGTTTCGCGGCGAGTTTGGCAGGGGTGCCTTTGAACAGTCGGTTCAGGTGCAGGCTGTTGCCTTTCTCCGCGCCGAGCTTGAGCGCGGTGTACTTGATCAGCGGCCGGGTCGCCGGCGACAGCTGGAATTCGGCATAGAAGCTGCGCAGCAGTTCGAGGACTTCCCAGTGCTCCGGGCTCAATTCGATGTCTTCGGCAGCGGCGAGGGCGCTGGCGACATCGGCCGACCAGTCGTTGAGGTCGACCAGAAAGCCGTCCTTGTCCAGTTCAATGGCGCGGGCGCCGACGGTCAGCGCATTCATAGCCAGGAATTGACCTTGTCGTGGTGAATCGACAGCTCGACGAAAGCCGGGTAATCGATGGCTTCGGCCCAGTCCGGAACCTGTACGGCACGGGCTTGCGCATCTTCGGCCAGGACAAAGAGTGGCACCCGACGGGTTTCCAGCGCGCTGAACGGCGCAGTGCCCGGTTGCAGCGCATACGCGGCATCGCCAGACAGCAACAGCGCATCGCTGGCACCCAGCAGGCGCAGGCAACTGCTCAGGCGTTCGTCACCGAACGGGGAATGGGACAACACATGCAAAGTCGACATCAGAGGGTGATCACCTGGTCGTAACGGTCAATAAGGGCGGTGATTTGCTCGGCGGCCAAAGGCTGCGCCTCGTCCAGCGAACGATCGCCGAGACCGCGAACACTGGCGCTGTCGGCGCAGTAGAACAGCTCTTCGACGCCGAACATCGGCAGCGCTTGCAGGTTGGCACTCAGGTCTTTCTGTTGCAGGGCCCTGGCGTTTTGGCCGGCCGCCAGTTGCAACACGCCGTCGTCGAGAAACAGCAGGCCGATGGGCAGATCGAAGGCGCCGCCGGCGAGCACGATGTCCAGCGCTTCACGGGCGCCGGGGCCGGACCACGGCGATTGACGGCTGATAATCAGAAGGGACTTGGCCATGTCATGCGCCTCCGAAACAGATGAGGCGGTCGGCGTCCTGCACCGCGTCGTGCAACTGACCGAGGCCGGACAGTTCCCAGGGGGCGCTGACGGCTACGGCATCACGCTGATAGCGCCCGGCTTCCTCGGCATTCAACACGCCACGGCGCAGGGCGGCGGCGATGCACACCACGCCGTCGAGGTTTTGTTCGGTGATGAAATTGCGCCACTGTCTGGGCAGGTCCAGTTCGTCCTGCGGCGTGACCACGGCGTCGGACGCGTTGTGGACACCGTCCTGATAGAAAAACAGCCGGACAATTTCATGCCCGCCGGCCAGCGCCGCCTGGGCGAACAGCAGGGCGCGGCGCGAGGAGGGCGCATGGGCGGCGGAAAACAGCGCAATGGCGAACTTCATGACGGACTCGATCAGCAAAACTGCGGCCATGATAAAGCTTTCTCGGCGGGGCGGCGAAGTCGATGTTGCCCGCGCCTGTCTCGATGCGAACAGGTGTCTGTCAGCGCGGCATGTAGCCTAGCTGCCAGCGTCGTGGAATTTTCAGGGTCAAAAGCCCCAGAACACCAGCGAACAGACCACTGACCAACATCGCCTTGAGGCCCAGATGATGTTCCAGCACCGCCCCCAGAATGGCCCCGATCAACATCCCGCTCCAAGGCACCAGTTGCACTCGCCAACCACTTCTTCGTTCGCCGAGTACCCACCGCCCCAATCCACGGCCGAATCGGGACAGAGCACCGGTGACGTACGTCAGCCCGACCGGCAGTCCGTTCACTTCTTCCACCGCTGCGTTGAGCATGCCCATCGCAATGATCGCCGCCAGCAGCGCCGGCAGTTGCGTGTCAAAGGGCCAGGCCGCGGCACAGAGCAGAGCAGCGATGGACAACAGCAATGGCAGCGCCCGCCGACCACCCAGTCGGCTGACCACAACCCCGAGGGCATTGCCGACAATGAACGTCGTGACGAGCAGGATCAGCCGCCCTGTCAGTGCGCTGTCGCCATCGCTGATCGCCACCGCCAGCCGCGTGGTGTTGCCGCTCATGAAGGAAACGAAATCGCCGCTGGCCATGAAGCCGATGGCGTCGGTCATGCCGGCCAGTACCGACAGGCTGGCAACCAGTGCCAGCCCCACACGGCCACGCCATTTCTGTTTATGAACATGTCCGGGGCTGGCGCGGTGAGTTGAAGTGGAAGGCAGCATCGAGGCAGCATCCTTGTACAGGGTTACGGTTCTATGCCATACAGATCGCAATATTCCAGCCAGTCCATCCCGGCCATTTCCGCCACTTCGCGATGCACTTCCAGGCGTTGTGCCTGATACTCATCGGGCGTCGCGGCAGTGAGTTGCAACGTCAGTTCCCAGGCAAACAGACCCTGGCTTTCGGCCTCGGCTTCAAAGGCTTCGTGCAGGCGTTCTTCGCGATACTGCGCCGCAGTTTCACCCTTGGCCTGGGCCAGCAACGGATTGAGGTGGTCAAGGGCTTCGCGCAGTTCGGGGCGTGCATCGAGAAACAGTTTCAGAGCCTGTTCGTGTCGCTGGTCAGTAGGCGCCATGGCTTTTCCTTGTGAGGCTGATGACCGTTAATGTGCCGCAGCGGCCGGCACGTGTCGCGCACTAAATGCACTAAAGCAGAACGATTTTTCCTGTTGCGGTGATACAGTCCGCTTTTTTCCGAATGAGCGAATGCAATGCGAATGCTGATGGTGGCGCTGGCGGCAACCCTGCTGGCCGGTTGCGCGGGTTCGGCGATGGAAGACGCCCGCACGCAAACCCCTTACAAGACCCTGAACTCGGAAAAGCCCGAAAAAGACGTGGCCCGGTGCGTGCAATTTGCCTGGCAGGATGAAGCGGTGTTTGGCGTGGACGCGGCGGCGTATCTGCAACCGGGCAAGAAGGGCGGTTCGACGGTCTACACGCGTTCGGCGGAGTCGTTTGTCGACTTGACCACCGATGCGTCCGGCACCGTGCTGAATTACTACGCGCAGAAGGATGATTTTGTGGCCAAGCGCCGCTTGGCAGCGCTGGCGACCTGTCTGTAACGGGCAGTTGAATGCGTTGACGCTACGCGACCCTCGCCAGCCTGCGGGCGAGGGCGCGTGGAGCTTAATCAATCAAGCGCTTCTGGAAAAAATGCCGCTTGTGCCCCAGCGGATAATCCACAATCTCGCCACACTCGGTATACCCCAGTTTTTTGTAGAACCCGGGCGCCTGAAAATCGAAGGTATCGAGCCAGATCCCTACGCAGTCTTTTTCCCGGGCGAATTCCTCGACCCTGTTCATCAGCTTCGAGCCGATGCCCTGTCCCCGGCCTTGTTCCGGCACCGCCAGCAACTCGATAAACAGCCACCGATAGAATGTGTGCCCATAAAGGCCGCCGAGGATCGCGTCGTTGTCGTCGCGCACCAGCAGCGCGACCGGTTCGTACAGCGACGGCCCGGCGTTGGCGATGTTGTAGGCACGCAGCGGCGCCAGAATGGCCGCGCGCTGTTCTTCGGTGGGGTCCTGCGACAGCTCGATCCGCAACGTCATGTTGTCTTCCTTGTCGTAATGAATTGGCAGCCTATCGCGTCACCGTCGGTTGAAGCAATCGCTTGGAACCGTCGCTCCTGCGCCGCGGTCTAGCCTTTCAGGGCGTCCATCCGGAACGCGTTTGCCTGGGAGATTCCATGAACATTTTCGAAGCCCTGCGTGAAAGTCACGACCGTCAGCGGACCTACGCGAAATCGTTGATCAAGACCAGCGGTGACACCCCGCAAAGGGTTGAGGCGTACAAGCAGTTGAAGGCTGAGCTGCAGGCCCACGAAACGGCTGAAGAGCGTCATTTCTATATCCCGCTGATGGAGTTCGACAAGGGTGTTGACCTCAGTCGCCATGCCATCGCCGAGCACCATGAAATGGACGAAATGATGGAAGAACTCGACGCGACCGAGATGTCCAGCCCGGCCTGGCTGGTCACGGCGAAAAAACTGTCGGATAAGGTCCACCATCACTTGCAGGAAGAAGAGCAGAAATTCTTCCAGATGGCCGGCAAGCTGCTCGACGACAAGCAAAAGGAACAGCTCGCCGGGCAGTATGAAAAGGAGTTCAAGGCGCAGCTTCCCTGAGCCGGTGAATGCAGGTTTTTGTAATGACGCGGTGTAGTCTTTTTGCCATGCGTCGGGTGAGCGTCATCGCAATGCACTGTGTTTATATACAGTGTTTTCGGCAATTTTCGAGTTTCGCCGAGGCCGACTACGACAAAACCGCCGATGGACAAAAAATCCCCCTCCGTTAGCTTGAAGGCCTCTCCTCGGACAGGAGAGTTCTTAAATCAACGGAGTGAAAAACATGAACCAACCACAAGCTCAAACCCAACTGCGACACGGTCGCGTCATTTCCCCTGCAAGCCGCGGCGCGGTGGCCATCGAGCAAGGATTGCTCGGCGGCTGGCAGGTCAATGAAATGGAAGGCGGCAAGAACTTCCCGGCGCTGGCGGCCGGCCCGTTCCCGGCGCCCTTCGAAAGCGACAACCCGAGCGTCGTACCGCCCGCTGACGGCTATATTCTCAGTGGCGGCAAGAACGACGCACGTGACTGTGTGAACTTCACCGCAGAAGAAATGAGCAAGAAACTCGGGCGTCCATTCTCCTGGCCGCTGCTCAATGTCACCCCCGGCCAGACCCTTGAGGTCAAATGGGAGTACACCGCGCCGCACACCACCCGCGGTTATCGCTGGCTGATCACCAAGGATGGCTGGGATCCGAAACAACGCATCACCCGAGCGCAACTGGAGGCGCAACCGTTCGCCGAGGATTTCTATCCGCAAGTGCCGTACTACAGCCATGCGGCGGAATTGAAAGCCAAGGTCAATCACGCGGTGAAACTGCCGGACAACAAGCAGGGTCATCACGTCATCGTCCTGATGTGGATCGTCGCCAATACCGGCAACGCCTTCTATCAGGCCTTCGATGTGGACTTCAAATAAGCCCGCAACGTCAAACTCACACGTTCTGAAGGATTAGAACATGTCAAACATCGACTTCACGCTATTGAAAAACCAGGCCAGCGATGCGGCTTCGCTGATGCCGAGCCTTGCCGGCAAGAAGATCCTCATGGGCTTCTGGCACAACTGGCCGGCCGGCCCGAGCGATGGCTACCAGCGCGGCCAGTTCGCCAACATCGCCCTGGAGCATGTGCCCAAGGAATACAACGTGGTCGCGGTGGCTTTCATGAAGGGCGGCGGGATTCCGACCTTCAAACCGTTCAACGTCTCCGATGCCGAGTTCCGCCGTCAGGTCGGCGTGCTCAACAGTCAGGGGCGGGCCGTGCTGATCTCCCTGGGGGGCGCGGATGCGCACATCGAGTTGCGCGCCGGCCAGGAGCAACCGCTGGCCAACGAAATCATCCGTCTGGTGGAAACCTACGGCTTCGACGGCCTGGACATCGATCTTGAACAGAGCGCGATTGATTTCGCTGCCAACAAGACCGTCCTGCCGGCGGCGCTAAAACTGGTCAAGGATCACTACGCAGGCCAAGGCAAGCATTTCATCATCAGCATGGCGCCGGAGTTTCCGTACCTGACCACTTCCGGCAAATACGTCGGTTACCTGCAGGCGCTGGAAGGCTATTACGACTTCATCGCTCCGCAGTTCTACAACCAGGGTGGCGACGGGGTCTGGGTGCCGGAAGCCAATAACGGCAACGGCGCGTGGATTGCCCAGAACAACGACGCGATGAAAGAGGACTTTCTCTATTACCTGACCGAGAGTCTGGTGACCGGTACTCGCGGCTTCACGAAGATCCCGGCGGACAAATTCGTCATCGGCCTGCCGGCCAACGTCGATGCCGCCGCCACCGGTTACGTGATCGACAAGACGGTGGTCGGTAACGCGATGAAACGCCTGGCGGTCAAAGGGCATCCGATCAAGGGCCTGATGACCTGGTCGGTGAACTGGGACAACGGCACCAGCAAGGATCGTGTGTCGTACAACTGGGAGTTCAGTCGGCGTTATGGGCCGCTGATTCACGGGGCGCCATCTGCGGCGCAGGGTGCTGATGCAGCAACGGTGAACGTGGCACATCAGTAGTCAATGAAGGAAAGCCCGGTAGCGCTGCCGGGCTTTTTTTCGTCGGCGGTTCGCATCATTTCACCTACCATGGCTATCTTCCGATGACAGAAAAGGATCAGGCGTCATGTCCGACACAGCCGAGCGGGTCAACATCGTCGATACCCAGGTGTTGTCCCACGACTGGTATCTACTGAAGAAAATCACCTTCGACTATCGCCGCAACAAAGGTGACTGGCAGCGTCAGACTCGCGAGGTCTACGACCGTGGCAATGGCGCGGCGATTCTGCTGTTCAACCGCGAGCAGCGCACCGTGGTGCTGACCCGCCAGTTCCGCCTGCCGGTGTTCGTCAACGGTCACGACGGTTTGCTGATTGAAGTGGCAGCCGGATTGCTTGAAGGGGTGGCGCCGGAACAGCGCATCCGCGACGAGGCCGAGGAAGAAACCGGATATCGCGTGCATGACGTGAAGAAGGTGTTCGAGGCTTACATGAGCCCCGGGTCGGTGACCGAGAAGTTGCACTTTTTCATTGCCGAGTACGATGCCTCGTCAAAGGTCAGTGAAGGCGGCGGTCTGGAAGAAGAGACCGAAGAACTTGAAGTGCTGGAGTGGCGTTTCGACGAGGCGCTGGCGGCATTCCAGCGCGGCGAAATCTGCGATGCCAAGACCATCATGCTGCTGCAGTACGCGGCGATGAATAACCTGTTTGGCGTTTAGAACAGTTCACCGGTTCTACCGATGCCGGACCATTGGCCACCCTCCAGGGTCAGCAAGCGCTCCTTGGCTTCCAGGCCGCCGGCAAACCCGGTCAACTTTCCTGAGGCGCCGATGACTCGATGGCACGGCGCAATGATCGAAATCGGGTTGCGCCCGTTCGCCGCGCCGACGGCACGCACCGCGCTCGGGTGGCCGATCTGTTCGGCGATCTGGCGGTAGGTCCGGGTTTCGCCAAACGGAATGGTCAGCAACGCGGCCCAGACTTTTTTCTGGAACTCGGTGCCGGCAAAGTCCAGCTCCAGATCGAACGCGCTTCGCGTTCCTGCAAAATATTCTTCCAGCTGTCGTGCAGTTTTCATCAGCACCGGATTGTCCGGTGCCTCGCTCATCGGCCCGAGACGCACCCGGTTCGGTTTGTCGTTTTCCCAGAGGATGGCGGCCAGACGTGAACCGTTCGCGACCAGCTTCAGCTCGCCGACGGGTGAGGGCAGGGTGATGAACGTGTAGGCCATGGGAAAACTCCGGGAGATGGGCGGAAACATTGCCCAGCATACGACCGGATCGGGGAGGCGCAAACTGCAATCGCGACCATACTGGCTGATGCTCTTGAAGCGCTTTCCTACCTTATAAAAAGAAGAGACCGACTCATGAAGTACGAACCTTTTGCCAAATCGCTGATGGCGACCTCATTGGTGCTCAGCTGCCTCATGGCCCATGCAGCTTCGGTTGCCCCGGTGGCCGCCGAAAACGGCATGGTGGTCACCGCCCAGCACTTGGCCACTCACGTGGGCGTCGACGTGCTGAAAAGTGGCGGCAACGCGGTGGATGCGGCGGTCGCTGTAGGCTATGCACTGGCGGTGGTTTACCCGGCGGCAGGCAACCTCGGTGGAGGTGGTTTCATGACTATTCAACTGGCGGACGGACGCAAGACCTTCCTCGACTTCCGGGAAAAAGCCCCGCTGGCCGCGACGGCCAACATGTACCTCGACAAGGACGGCAACGTCATTCCGGATCTGAGCACCCGTGGCCACCTCGCGGTCGGCGTTCCGGGCACCGTGTCCGGCATGGAGCTGGCGCTGAGCAAGTACGGCACCAAGCCGCGCAAGGAAATGATTGCCCCGGCCATTGAACTGGCCGAAGACGGTTTCGAGCTGGAGCAGGGTGACGTCGAGTTGCTGGAATACGCCACTGACGTGTTCAAGAAAGATATCAAGGACTCCGGCGCGATCTTTCTGAGCAATGGCGAGCCGATGCAGGTCGGGCAGAAACTGGTGCAGAAGGATCTGGGCAAAACCCTGCGCACCATTTCCGAAAAAGGCGCCGACGGCTTCTATAAAGGCTGGGTGGCCGATGCCATCGTCACGTCCAGCCAGGCCAACAAGGGCATCATCACCCAGGCCGACCTCGATAAATACAAGACCCGTGAACTGGCCCCGGTGGAGTGCGACTATCGCGGCTATCACGTCGTATCGGCACCGCCACCAAGCTCCGGCGGGGTGGTGATCTGTCAGATCATGAACATCCTCGAAGGCTATCCGATGAAGGACCTGGGCTTCCATTCGGCCCAGGGCATGCACTACCAGATCGAAGCGATGCGCCACGCCTACGTGGATCGCAACAGCTATCTGGGCGACCCGGATTTCGTGAAAAACCCGATTGAACACCTGCTGGACAAGAACTACGCGACCAAGCTGCGCAATGCGATCCAGCCGCAGAAGGCCGGCGTGTCGGCGGAACTCAAACCCGGTGTCGCACCTCATGAAGGCAGCAACACCACGCATTATTCGATCGTCGACAAATGGGGCAACGCGGTGTCTGTCACCTACACCCTCAACGACTGGTTCGGCGCGGGCGTGATGGCGAGCAAGACCGGGGTGATCCTCAACGATGAAATGGACGACTTCACCTCCAAGGTCGGCGTGCCGAACATGTACGGCCTGGTGCAGGGTGAGGCCAACGCCATTGCTCCGGGCAAGGCGCCGCTGTCCTCGATGAGCCCGACCATCGTGACCAAGGACGGCAAGGTGGTGATGGTGGTCGGTACACCGGGCGGCAGTCGCATCATTACCGCGACGTTGCTGACCATGCTCAACGTCATCGACTACGGCATGGGCCTGCAGGAAGCGGTCGACGCGCCGCGTTTCCACCAGCAGTGGATGCCGGAGGAAACCAATCTCGAAGACTTCGCTGCCAGCCCTGACACGAAGAAGATTCTCGAGAGTTGGGGCCACAAATTCGCGGGCCCGCAGGACGCCAACCACATCGCTGCGATTCTGGTCGGCGCGCCGTCGCTGGGTGGCAAACCGGTGGGCAAGAACCGCTTCTACGGCGCCAACGATCCACGGCGCAACACCGGGTTGTCATTGGGTTACTGAGCAGAGTAAAAAGAGGGCGGGCACACGTCCGCCCCAGTCTCAAGGATCGATCAAGGAAGGCTCACCATGACCACCGCATTGCTGATCATCGATGTCCAGCGCGCCCTGTGCGCGGGCGAATACGAGTGCCACGACGCCAATCGGGTAATCGACACCATCAACGGCCTCAGCGCCCGCGCGCGCCAGTCGGGTGTGCCGGTGGTGTTGATCCAGCACAACGAAAAGGACAGCCCGTTCGCCCACGGCTCCGAAGGCTGGCAACTGGCTGAAGGCCTGAACACTGCACCTGGCGATCTGCGCGTCGACAAGACCGCCAACGACTCGTTCTACCAGACCAACCTGCAGAAACTGATCCCCCGGGAAGACTTCGACCGCCTGGTGATCTGTGGCATGCAAACCGATTACTGCGTCAACGCCACCGTGCGTCAGGCCCATCAACTGGGCTACGACGTGGAACTGGCGGCTGACGCCCATACGACGGTCGATAACGGCAACATGAGCGCCGAAGACATCATCGCCGAACACAACAAGGACTGGGCGCACCTGACCGGTTCCGTGGCGCGGATCGATGTGAAGCCGGCGTCGCAGATTACGTTCTGATGGTTATTGCAGTCTCTGCGAGAGCGAGCTTGCTCGCGATGGCATTCGTTCGGTCACCGATGATATTGAATGTGTTGCCCTCATCGCGAGCAAGCTTGCTCCCACACTGATGCATGCGGATTACGCCATTTGTAACCGCCGCACCACGGTCTGAAACCGCTCAGAGGCCACCCACTGCGGATCGGCGTCCTCCACCAGCAACATGATCCCCAGATAATGCTCCAGGTGCAGGGTAATGACCTGACCATCGACCGCCAGATCCCAGTAATACTGATCCAGTCCGCTGCCATTCGGGTTCGCAATGTACAAAACTATGTAGCGATTAAGCCAGCGAACTCGGTTCTCGGCGCTATGCTGGTTTCAATTTCAATTACATCAGGAAAAGGCCAATGACTTTCCAGGCCCTGCGCGCCACGACGATTCATCTCGACGCGGTAGCGAATCTGTTCGACGCCTATCGAGGCTTTTATGGTCAGCCGTCGAACCTTGAGCAATCGCGGGCCTTCATTGCCGAGCGCATGGCACTCAACGAGTCGAGCATTTTTCTGGTGCAGGACGATCACGGCGAAGCGCTCGGTTTCGTGCAGTTGTACCCGTCGTTTTCCTCGATTGACGCCCATCGCACCTGGCTGCTCAGCGACCTGTTCACCGCGCCGTTCGCCCGGGGCCGCGGGGTCGGCCGATTATTGATGAACACTGCCCGGGATTTCGCGCTGCAAACCGGCGCCAAAGGACTGGTGCTGGAAACCGCCACCGACAATTTCAGTGCCCAGGGTTTGTACCAGTCGCTCGGTTGGGTGCGTGATACAGGCTATTACACGTACACCCTCGATTTGCGCCAACGCTGAGCCGGCGCAATCTTTTTCACGGTTTTGCCGAATCAGCTCTTTTCCCGAACGTAGACGATCACTAGAATCCGCCCCGGCGCTCCGCGATGGAGGCTCTTTGATATCACTTTAGGGAAGACATCATGCAATTCGGGAAAATCCTGGCGCTGGGTCTGGTGCTCGCGCTGGGCGGCTGTGCCAGTTTCACCCAGGACGAAGTGGCTCCGGTCACGCTGCCATCGATGGCCAGTTATGCCAACAAGCCAAACGTCTATGTCGATTTCGACTTTTATCAGGGCGAGCCGAAAAGTGCTTCCGCCGTGGAAATGCCACAAGCTCGGGACATGCTCAAACCGCAATTGCAAACCGTCCTGAAGGATTCCGGTTTGTTCGGTCGTGTGACCTTCGACCAGTTCGAGAAGCAGCCGGGTGACTACAGCCTGCGTCTGAAAATGTACAACCATCCACCAAATGGCGGCCAACTGGTGCTGGCGTTCATCAGCGGTCTGAGCATGACGATCATTCCGGCCTACGCCACCGATCAGTACACCATGAGCCTGGAAACCCTCGATCAGCAAGGCCAGCCGCTGTCCACCGCGAGCAACCATGACGCGGTCGGCACCTGGATGGGCATCTGGTTCCTTCCGCTGGCGTTCAATACGCCGAAAGCGGCGGTGACCGACACGTTCACTCGGCAGGTCAATGCGTTGCTCAAGGAATGGGCCGACAGCAACCGTCCGAAGTATTCGGGCATCTGATTCACTCCAGCAGCAAAAAAAAGAGCCGCAATCGCGGCTCTTTTTTTGCCCTTACTTCAGGGCCTGAATGAACTGTGGATCGCTGTACAGATTCTTCAGCAAGTCCTGCAGCATCGGGTTGTAGGCGTTGGTCGCGTTGGGAATCGCGATAAAGCCGAAAAAGCTGCTGTTCCACAGATGGCTGACATCTTTGGTGGCGTCGTACACCACATCGTTGCCATTGCGCAGGGTGAAGCGTGCAGCGAGGGTGCCGTCACCGGTGCCCATGCCGGCGTTCAACTGGTTTTTCACGACCAGTACCTGCAGATGACGCGTCGCCTGCGGATCGAGCAGACCGGCCTTGCGCAGCTCTTCGGTGATCGCGTCCTGGATATGCGCCGGGATGCTGCCTGTCGGCGACTTGATCGGGTTGGCACGGACCATCAACGAGCCTTCGCCCGATTCAGCGGTGACCTGTGGATTGCTGATCGCGTGCAGCGGCGGGGTCTGCTTGAGCTTCTGAACATTGTCGAAGCTTGGCTCGTAACGGGCCATGGTCATGCCACAGCCTTGCAGGAGCAGAGCAAACAACGGGATCAACAACAGCGATTTTTTCACGGCAGTTCCTTGCGCGTAGAAGAGGGGGGCGAATTATGGGCAGAGTGCCATCATTGGGCAACTCTGTTTGCCGTCCCTCATTCACGTTGCCGCAACAAGCCCTCGATCTGCGCCAATTCCCAGGTACTTAACAGACTGACAGGATCGGTGCCGAAGCGCTGCCGGGCGTTGAGCGTCCATTGGCGACCGTCCGGGCAAAGACAATCAGCGCAGTGATGCAGGCGCTGGCCGTCGAAGTCCAGCTGCAAGCGCCAGCCTTCAATGTCGACCGCAACCCGATCCGTTCCCGCGTCCATCACCTGCAAGCCACACACGCCCAGCGCGGCATCGCGCAATCGCTGGCACACTTCGCGGCTGGTCAATTCGGTCGGCATTCGGGGCTCCACTGGCAAAAACTGCGCGCCAGCATAGAGTGCATGCCGACGGTTGTCAGCGATGACTGGCCCGCGCCCGGGCATTTGCGTAACATCCGCAACCCTCTTTTTCCCGTGAATATCAGGGGCCGCGCCGGCGGCCGCTCTGTCAGGTAAGCCATGAAACCGATTCGTCTGCGCGCCGATGTCCTGGCCGGACTCACCACCTCGTTTGCCCTGTTGCCCGAATGCATTGCGTTTGCGCTGGTGGCTCACCTCAATCCACTGATGGGCCTGTACGGCGCCTTCATCATTTGCACGCTGACCGCGCTGTTCGGTGGCCGGCCGGGCATGGTGTCCGGGGCGGCCGGTTCGATGGCCGTAGTGATCGTCGCGCTGGTGGTCCAACACGGCGTGCAGTACCTGTTGGCGACGGTGTTGCTCGGCGGCCTGATCATGATGGCGTTCGGGCTGTTGCGGCTGGGCAAGCTGGTGCGCATGGTGCCGCACCCGGTGATGCTGGGGTTCGTCAACGGCCTGGCGATCATCATTGCGCTGGCGCAACTGGAGCATTTCAAGAGCGGTGAGCAATGGCTCAGTGGCACGCCGCTGTACCTGATGACCGGGCTGGTGCTGCTGACCATGGCCATCGTCTACATCCTGCCGCGCCTGACCCGTGCGGTGCCGCCGGCGCTGGTGGCAATCCTCGGCGTCGGGTTGCTGGTTTATCTGCTTGGTCTGCCAACCCGCACCCTTGGCGACATGGCGCACATCGCCGGCGGCCTGCCGACGTTTGCGCTGCCGGACATCCCGTGGACTCTCGACACCCTGCGCATCATTGCGCCCTACGCGATTCTGATGGCGCTGGTCGGTCTGCTGGAAACCCTGCTGACCCTTAACCTCACCGACGAAATCACTGAAACCCGTGGCTATCCGGATCGCGAATGCGTGGCGTTGGGCGCGGCAAACGTCGTCTCCGGTGCATTCGGCGGCATGGGCGGTTGCGCGATGATCGGCCAGACCGTGATCAACCTCAGTTCCGGCGGGCGCGGGCGCTTGTCCGGGGTGGTGGCCGGGGTGCTGATTCTGTTGTTCATTCTGTTTCTGTCGCCGTTGATCGAGCGGATTCCGCTGGCGGCGCTGGTGGGGGTGATGTTCGTGGTATCGCAGCAGACCTTTGCCTGGGCTTCGTTGCGGGTGCTGAACAAAGTGCCGTTCCACGATGTGTTGGTGATCATCGCGGTAACGATCATTACGGTGTTCACTGATTTGGCCACGGCTGTGCTGTGCGGGATCATCATCGCCGCGCTGAACTTTGCCTGGCAGCAAGCGCGCGGGCTGTACGCCGATGAACATCTGGAAGCGGACGGCAGCAAGCTCTATCGCCTGCACGGCACGCTGTTTTTTGCCTCGACCACGCCGTTTCTCAATCAGTTCGACCCGGCCACAGATCCGCAACGGGTGACGCTGGATTGTCGGCACCTGAGCTTTGTCGATTACTCGGCCATCGCCGCGCTGAAAACCCTGCGCGAACGCTACGCCAAGGCGGGCAAGCAGTTGCAGGTGTTTCACCTGTCCGAGCGCTGCAAGAAGTTGCTGAAACGCGCCGGGGTCGATCACGACTGAGATCGACCCCGGTCACTGGTCAGGCATCGATGGCAGGGAAGTCGATGTCGGTCAGCGCCGCGTTGTTCAGGTAGTTGGTGAGGGTTTGCACAGCGACGAGGGCGATCACTTCGATGATCTTCTTGTCGTCGATGCCGGCAGCGCGGGCGGCGGCGATCTGTTCATCGCTCAGATGACCACGGGTTTCGGTCAGTTGATGGGCGAGGGTGGCGAAGGCATTGAGCCGGCCATGACGCGCTTCGATGATGTCTTCTGCTGCCAGCCCGGCCTTGCTGGCGAACAGGGTGTGCGCCGCCAGGCAATAGTCGCAACCGTTGACTTGCGAGGTGGCCAGGTACACCGCCTCTTTTTCCTTGGCGCTCAGGGACGTCTTGCCCAGCGTTGCCGAGGTTTGCACGTAGGCATCCAGCGCGGCAGGTGCGACGGCCAGGGTCTTGAACAGGTTAGGCAGGAAGCCGATTTTTTTCTGCACGCCTTCAAGCACAGGGCGAGTGGCGTCGGTGGCGGTTTCGAGGCTGAGAGGGGCGATGCGGCTCATGGTGATTCTCCGAAAGTCCGGTGCGAAGTGCGCCGGGGATGGAGGTCATGTTATTGAGCGTGGCTGGTGCTTTGGATGCAAATCGTCGAGGATATGCGACAGATCGTCCAAACCTGTCCTTGCGAGAATCCGTCATGGATCGCCTTTCCACGTTGCTCAGTCATTTCGGCGTCAATGCCGGCACTTTTCACAGCGGCACGTTCTGCGGGGTGAGCGCCTACGGCGGCGATCAGGTCTGCGGGCATGTGCATTTGCTGCAGGCGGGAGAGCTGTTACTCAAGCCGGGCAATGATCCTCAAATCTCGCTCAATGAACCGACCCTGATCTTCTTCCCTCGCCCCATGGCCCATCGCTTGTTCGCCAACGAAGCCATGGGCACGCAACTGGTGTGCGCATCACTGACCTTCGACGGCGGCGCGGGCAATGCCCTGGCAGCAGCGCTGCCGGATTATCTGGTGCTGAAACTCGCTGACCTTCCGGAAATGGCCAGCACTTTGGAGTGGCTGTTCAAGGAAGCCTTCGACGGGCATTGCGGGCGCGAAGCGGTGATGGACCGGTTGTTCGAATTGCTGGTGATTCTGCTGCTGCGCCACCTCATCAGCAGTCGCCACCAACAGCCGGGCATGATGGCGGGGCTGGCCGATCCGAAAATTTCCCGAGCCATGAATCTGATGCACGATCAACCGGCCAAGGCCTGGACCGTCGCCGAATTGGCAAACGCCGCCAATCTGTCTCGCGCCGGTTTCGCCGAACACTTCCGGCGGGTGGTGGGGCAGACGCCGGTGGATTATCTGGTGAACTGGCGGATCAGCCTCGCGCAGAAACGCTTGCGCGAGGGACGGCCGATTGCCCTGATCGCCGAAGAGGTCGGTTATGAAAGTCCCTCGGCGCTGGCCCGGGCGTTTCGGCGCAAGACCGGGCTCAGCCCGCGAGAATGGAAATCCGGCACGAGCTGAAGACTACTTGGCGAATTTCTTCGCCCCGGCCACGCACAGGATCACCCCCAGCGTCACCACCAGCATGCCCACGCTGACGTGTTCGTGGAGCAAGGTCGCGGCCAGTGCCAGGCCGAAAAACGGCTGGAGCAATTGCAACTGACCGACCGCCGCAATCCCGCCCTGAGCCAGGCCGCGATACCAGAACACGAAGCCGATCAGCATGCTGAACAGCGAAACGTACGCCAGACACATCCACGCCGACAGGCTGATGCCGCTGATCGAGGCGGGCGCCAGCCACATACTCAGCACAACCATCACCGGCAACGACAACACCAGCGCCCAACAGATCACCTGCCAGCCGCCGAGGGTGCGCGACAGTTTGGCGCCTTCGGCGTAACCGAGGCCGCAGGCGAGAATCGCTGCCAGCATCAGCAGATCGCCGGTGGGCGAGGCGGTCAGGCCTTGCGAGATCGCGAAACCGACCACCAGCGAACTGCCCAGCACCGAAAAAAACCAGAACACCGGACGCGGCCGTTCACCGCCGCGCAACACACCAAAAATCGCCGTCGCCAGCGGCAGCAATCCTACAAACACAATCGAATGCGCCGACGTCACGTATTGCAGCGCCAGAGCCGTCAACAGCGGGAAACCCGCGACCACGCCCAGCGCCACGATCAACAACGAGAACCACTGATCCCGCGCCGGACGCCGTTCGCGAAACAGCCACAACAGGCTCAACGCCAGGGCGCCGGCGATGGTCGCGCGGATGACAGTGAGAAACACCGGGTCGAACTCCAGCACCGCCAGCCGCGTGGCGGGGAGCGAGCCGCTGAAGATCAGGACGCCGGTGAGACCATTGATCCAGCCGCTGGTTTTTTCCAGGGCCGGGGTACCGAGATGGGTGGTTCGTTCCATGGATGTGGCGCTCGGAGGTGGGTTGCGTTGGATCGATCCTAGGGCTGAGAATCAGCACAATCAAAAAATTGTCATGGATACAAGCCGACATGCCGCGCTCCCGCTACAAGACCCTCGTCGACACCTATGCCGCCGACATCCGCGCCGGCCGCCTGTTGCCCGGCACGCGATTGCCGACCCACCGACAATTGGCGGCCAGTGAAGGGCTGGCGCTGGTCACGGCCTCGCGGGTGTACGCCGAGCTGGAGGCGATGGGGCTGGTCAGCGGCGAAGCCGGGCGCGGCACCTTCGTGCGGGAAACGTCGTTGTTGCCGGGGCAGGGCATCGACCAGAAAGACGTCGCGGTCGGCATGATCGATCTGAACTTCAACTACCCGTCATTGCCGGGGCAGGCCGAGCTGCTGCGCAGCGCGTTACGGCAACTGGCGTTGTCCGGCGACCTTGAAGCGCTGCTGCGCTATCAGCCTCATGCCGGTCGCCAGCATGAACGGGCCTCGGTGGCGCGGCACCTGCAAACGCGGGGTTTGAGTGTCGAGGCCGAGCAGGTGCTGATCGTCAACGGCGCCCAGCAAGGATTGGCAGTCACGCTGATGGGCTTGCTCAAGCCCGGCGATGTGATTGCCGCCGACGCCTTGACCTACTCCGGATTCAAAGTGCTGGCCGAAGCGCTGCACCTGGAAGTGGTGGCGATTCCCGTGACTGAAAACGGGCCGGATCTGACAGCCCTCGACACACTCTGCCGTCAGCGCCCGGTGCGTGCCGTGTACAGCATGCCGACCCTGCACAACCCATTGGGTTGGGTGATGCCTTTGGCGCAACGTGAGGATTTGATCGCGATTGCCCGCCGGCATGATCTAACGATTCTTGAAGACGCGGCCTACGCCTTTCTGGTCGATAACCCACCGCCCCCGTTGGCGGTTCTGGCACCGGAACGCACGGTCTACGTTTCGGGCCTGTCGAAAAACATCGCCACCGGCCTGCGTGTCGGTTTCATCGCCGCGCCGGTCCAACGGGTGGCGGCACTGGAGCGGATCATCCGCGCCACCACCTGGAACACGCCCGGGGTAATGACTGCCATCGCCTGCAGCTGGCTCGACGACGGCACCGTGACCTTGCTCGAAGCACAAAAGCGCTGCGACGCTCAGGCCCGGCAAGTCCTGGCCGCCGAGATCCTCGAGGGCCTTCCGACCGCGGGCCATGCCTCATCGTATTTCCTCTGGCTGCCGTTGCCGGAAGATGTCCGGGCTGACCATATCGTGGTCGAGTTGATGCATGAACAGGTGTCGGTCACCACCGCCGAGCCCTTCACCGTGTCTGCCCATGTGCCCCATGCGATTCGGCTGGCGTTGGGCTCGGTGGACATGCTTGTCCTGCGTCAAGCCTTGCTCAAAGTCCGCCAGGTCGTGGGTGCCTACCTGTAGCGCAAGTGACCGCGCAGGATTACCCTTGGCGCCGCCGAAGCTCTGGAAAGTCCCGATGAAAAACGCTGCACTGACTCTCGCCCTGATCCTCAACGCTGGCCTGCTCAGCACACCCGTTCTGGCCGCTGGTGACGCTGAGGCCGGCGCCAAAATCTTCCCGCGCCTGTGCGGCGGCTGCCACCAGGTCGGCGAATCCGCTCGCCCGGGCTTCGGCCCGGAACTCAACGGCATTATCGGCCGCCCGGCGGGGACGTCGGCAAATTACGTGTATTCCGATGCGATGAAAAACTCAGGCCTGACTTGGGATCGTGCAACGCTGACCGCGTATCTGAAGGATCCGAAGGGCGTGGTGCCGGGGACGCGGATGATCTTTTGGGGGCTGAGTGACGAGGAGAAGATCGACAATCTGTTGGCATATCTGCAGACGTTTTCTCAGCCATGAAGAGCCTGTGCGGGAGCTGAGCAAGGCCGAGCGGCCGTCGACGACTGCCCGGCTGACGACACGGCTTTTGACCCGGTTGAAGAGCGACACCTGATTCAAGTGCAGGTCAGCCGTGCCCGCTCACCTCGGTGAGTGAAGTCTGGCAGGCCACGCGATTACGACCCGCCGCTTTCGCCTGATACAACTGCTGATCGGCGCGTTTGACCAGCGTTGTCGGCTGGTTGTCGGCAGGGTCGGCCAGGCCAACACCGATGCTGACGGTCACCGGGCCGACCGCTGGAAAGGTCGCCTCGGCGATCGCTGACCGAATCTTCTCGGCGACGATATCGGGGGTATCGGGTTTGGCGATCTCCGGCAGCAGCACGGCAAATTCTTCGCCTCCGTAACGGGCGACGAAATCCGTGCTCCGGATGCTGATCTGGATCAGTTGCGCCAATTGCCGCAATACGTCGTCGCCGGCCGCATGACCGTGGGTGTCGTTGATGCGCTTGAAGTGATCGGCGTCAATCAGAAGCAGCGCAAACGGCCGCCCGGTACGACGGAACAGCAGGCTGTATTCGGTGAGTTTTTCGTCGAAGCGGCGGCGGTTGTAGACACCGGTCAAACCATCGTGAGTGGCCAGGTTCAGCAGCTCGGCGTTGGCCAGGGTCAGGGCCGCCGTGCGTTGGGCGACGGTGGCTTCGAGCGAAGCGTTGGTCTCTTGCAGCTCACGCTCCTTGGCGAGCAGCGACTGAGTCATGGCGTCGATGGACTGGCCGAGCTGGGCAATTTCATGCACGGGATGCTGAAGCGGGAAGTGCGCACCAGGCTGGTTGTTCTGGACTTTTTGAGCAGAGCGCGCAAGTAGCTCGATGGGCCGGCTCAGGTACAGCGCCAGGTAATACGCCACGAGGCCGAACGCCACGGCGGCGAAAACCCCCAGCAACAGCAATTTATAAAACAGCAGTCGCGCCGGTTGCAGCGCGGTGTCCAGTGGTTGACGCACGGCAATCGACCACGACAACGCGGTGCCAGTAGGCGTCGGCACAGTCACCTCACTGGTCAGGTACCCGTTGCCGACGACCCAGCCCGGGGACATTGGATCCCTGGTCGGCATTTGTTGGCCAACCAGCGCTTCCGGGTACAGCACCTTGCCGTCGTGATCGATGATCAGCGCTTCGATATCCGGCTCCGCCCCCTTGTGCGACATCGCTGCCGCCTCGACGATGTGCGTGACCCAGCTCCAGTGCGCATGGGCGCCAAGCACACCGAGCACCTGACCATCGGCATTGCGGATGGGCGCGGCGAAGTCGATGAAGCGCAGCGGCTCGCCGTTGGGCTGGCCCGGCAACAGTTTCGCCAACAATACGGCTTCGTGCGGATCGCCGGTGTATTCACCGCGCAGACCGGCCTGGAACCATGGGCGCTGTTGCACGGCCTGACCGACCAGCAAGCCGTTGACTGCCTGATGCACACGCCCCTGAGTGTCGGTCACCCCCATCCACGCATACTCGCTGCGGGCCTCGGTGCGCAGCTGCATCGACTTCAGAATCGCCGGATTGTCCAGATCGCCGCGTTCCAGATGCGGCGCCCGGCTGAGCAGATAGACCTCCAGTTGCCGTTCGCGCAACTGCTCGCCCAGCAACGCCGCCGCCGACCGCGCGGTACTCAGCAGCGCATTGCCACTGGCGCGTTTCATTTGTTCGGTGGCGATATCGCCGACATAGAAGCCCACGCTCAACAGCGTCAGCAGAGACAAACCGGCAAACCAGAGGGTGAGGTGGCTGCGCAGGCTGGCTTTGAGCATGGAGAAATGCCTGTCTTTATTGGAGTGGCGCCATGGTATGCGACATCGCGGATGAGCTGCCAGCAAGGCGTTTCACGAAATCGGCCGAGATTGATACCAATGAGCCACTACGTTCGGTAAAGTGTGCGCCGCCCGAGAGACGGATCCCGGGCGTTTACCCATGGAGTCTTGCAGTGAAATACCTCAGCAAAGTCGTCGCCACCGCCCTGATCGGTGCGGTTCTGGCAGGTTGCACCGGCACCCCGATGAACACCAGACAATACGACAGCAGCCAATACACCGTGATTGGCCACAGCGAAGCCACCGCCACCGGTCTGCTGCTGTTCGGCGTGATCCCGATCCGCCAGAACAGCCGTTTCGTCCGCGCACAGGATGCCGCGATCAAAGCCAAGGGCGGCGACGCCATGATCAACACCCAGGTTCAGGAAAACTGGTTCTGGGCCTGGGTCCTGACCGGTTACACCACCAAGATCTCCGGTGACGTGGTCAAACTGAAAACCGTGCAATAAGCGCCGGTTGGACGTGAAAAAGCCCGGCTGATCAGGCCGGGCTTTTTGTTTGTGCAGCGGTAGAGCGTTTGATTCAGGCGATGCGGCGTTCGATCAGACGATCCGAACCACCTTCAGCCACGCGACGTTCGATCAGGCGATCCGAACCACCTTCAGCCACGCGACGTTCGATCAGACGATCTGAACCACCTTCAGCCACACGGCGTTCGATCAGACGATCCGAACCACCTTCAGCCACACGGCGTTCGATCAGACGATCCGAACCACCTTCAGCCACGCGACGTTCGATCAGGCGATCCGAACCACCTTCAGCCACGCGACGTTCGATCAAACGATCCGAACCACCTTCAGCCACACGGCGTTCGATCAGACGATCCGAACCACCTTCAGCCACGCGACGTTCGATCAGACGATCCGAACCACCTTCAGCCACACGGCGTTCGATCAGACGATCCGAACCACCTTCAGCCACACGGCGTTCGAGCAGGCGATCAGCGCCACCTTCAGCCACACGACGTTCGATCAAACGATCCGAACCACCCTCGGCCAAGCGACTTTCAATCAACCGGTCCGAACCGCCTTCGGCGATCAGGGTATGGGCGGGTTTGGCTGCAAAAGCGTTGACTGCAAGAACCGAGAAAGCGATGCCGAGAAGGATTTGGCGTTTCATGATCGTGTGCTCCAGGGGTGTTGTTGGTTGGTATGGAGCCGATGTTACGCCGCGGATTTTTTATGAGAACTTCATTGAACTGATGGTGACTATCGACGCCAGCAATGAATGCCAGAACCCTTGTTCTAGGGCGCCAGCGGCCGAATGCACAGCTCTCCGGTGGCGCGGGTCAATGCCAGATCATGCAGCGCATCGCGGGTCAGACCACTGCGCGCCTTGGCCAGCCACGCCGGGCAGTTCGGGTCGTGGCGGTAGGGCGTGAAGTCGGCGTATTGCTGCAGCAGACGGGTTTGCAACTCATCCAGACGCGGGCGAATCTGCTTGCCCAGATCCGGGCGCGGCGTGTCCGGCGCGGCACCGGCCGCTTGCCATTGTGCGAGCAAACCGTACTGCACCAGTTTGTTGGCCTCCATCTGCGCGGCGATCAACTGCGCGACGTCCTCCGGGTCGAGCTTGCGTTCGGTGGCCAGCTTGCGGGCGTTGTCGATCACCTGCGCCTCACGAGGACTGTCCTGGATCGGCTTGCCGCTGTCCCATTTGGTCAGGGCGACGAGGTCGCCGATGTTCAGGCGTTCGTTCAACGTATTCACCAATCCTTGCACCCCCTCGGGCGAGGGGGCGGGAGCGGCGTAGGCAGTCGTCGCCAGAACAGTCAATAAGGTGCAACTCAGCAGAAATGGGGAACGGCGCATGGGAGGGATTCACTTCCTGTCGTGATAGGGGAGGCTGCGGACATTGATCAAGATGCAGATTGCGACGTTTTAATGCAAACCGGTGCGACCTGAACGGCATGGCATACCTTAGACTCTGTCATCAGCTCCCACCCGAGACGGATCCTCAATGCAAACCCCCGCCCATTCGCCCCTCTGGAAAACCTACCTGCTGTTCCTGGCCCCGATGGTGCTGTCGAACTTCCTGCAATCGATGTCGGGCACGGTCAACAGCATCTACATCGGCCAGATGCTCGGCACTCAGGCGCTGGCGGCGGTGTCGGGGATGTTTCCGATCATCTTTTTCTTCATCGCGCTGGTCATCGGCCTGGGCGCCGGGGCAGGGGTGTTGATCGGTCAGGCGTGGGGCGCGCGGGAATCGCACATGGTCAAGGCGATTGCCGGGGCGACGCTGTTGCTGGGGGTCTTGATCGGGCTGGTGGCGGCGGTGTTGGGCAGTGTGTTTGCGCGTCAGGCCTTGCAGGGTTTGGGCACGCCGGCGGATGTGCTGGACGATGCGGTGGCCTATGCCCGGGTGATGATGTGGACCTTGCCGTTTGTGCTGGTGTACGTGCTGTTCACTCAGTTGTTGCGCGGGGTGAGCGATACGCTGTCGCCGATGTTGGCGCTGCTGCTGTCGACCGTTGTCGGGCTGGCGCTGACCCCGGCGTTCATTCGCGGCTGGATCGGCTTGCCGCAACTGGGGATCCAGAGCGCGGCGGTTGCAGGTCTGGCCGGCACGCTGACGTCGATGGCGTGGCTGTCATGGAGCCTGATTCGCAAGGGCCATCCGCTGGCGCCGGATCGCGAGTTTTTCGCGGCGCTGCGACTGGACGGCGCGATTCTCGGCAAGGTGTTGCGCATCGGCTTGCCAACCGGGGTGCAGATGATCGTGCTGTCGCTGTCGGAGCTGGTGATCCTGGCGCTGGTCAACCAGCACGGCTCCCAGGCGACAGCGGCCTATGGGGCGGTGACGCAGATCGTCAATTACGTGCAGTTCCCGGCGCTGTCGATTGCGATCACCGCGTCGATCCTCGGCGCCCAGGCGATCGGTGCCGGGCGGCTGGAGCGCATGGGCCCGATCCTGCGTACCGGGCTGTGGATCAACGTGTGCCTGACCGGTGGCCTGATCCTGTCGGGTTACCTGTTGTCGCACTGGTTGCTGGGGTTGTTCCTGACCGAAGACGCGACCCGGGCGATGGCCGAGCACCTGTTGCACATCATGTTGTGGAGCCTGTTGATCTTCGGTTTCCAGGCGATCATCGGCGGCATCATGCGCGCCAGCGGCACGGTGCTGGTGCCGGTGGGCGTGGCGATCATCTGCGTGCTCGGGGTGCAGTTGCCGGCGGCCTACTGGCTGGACGGGCGGTTTGGTCTGCAGGGTGTGTGGATGGCGTTTCCGATTGCGTATCTGGGGATGCTGGTGCTGCAGACGCTGTATTACAAACGGGTCTGGCAGCATCAGAAGATTGAGCGGTTGGTGTGACGGACTGATCCAGGTGGGCGTTGGCGGGGCTGGCGCAAGTGACGGATGTTTGCTTAAGTCATTCGAGACCCATCGGGCGCCGGAGCATTGCATGTCGATTCGCTTATTGTTGGCCGCCGCGTGTAGCCTGATTGTTGCCCCTGCTGCGCATGCGGTGGAGTACACCCGGGTCAACACCACCGCCAGCCAGATCAGCTTCACTTACAGCCAGATGGGTTCGCGGATGTACGGCACCTTCGGCAAGTTCGACGCAACGCTGGATTTCGACAGCGACAATCTCGCCAATGCCCGCACCACGCTGCACATCGACCTGACCAGCATCGACGCCGGCAGTGAGGACGCCAACACCGAGCTGGTGAAACCGGCGTGGTTCGACACCGAAAAATTCCCGGTGGCGGTATTCGAATCGACCCGCTTCAGCCCGGCCGGCGCCAACCGTTATCTGGTCGACGGCCACCTCACCCTCAAAGGCATCACCCGTGAGGTGCAGGTGCCGGTGCAACTCAAACCCGACAGCAGCATCGGTATTTTTGACGGCGAACTGGTGCTCAAGCGCGACCAGTTCGGGCTCGGTGCAGGGGAGTGGGCGGACACCGTGGTGTCCAAGGACATCGACATCAAGTTCAAGGTCGTTGCCCCCGCGCAGTGACCGGCCTCAGTACGCTCGCCAATGCCCCGGCATCCAGCGCCATTGGTTGCCGGCCCAGCGGTAATGCCCGGCAACCCAGTGATAACCCGGCGCAGGTATGACCGGAACCACTTCGACGATCGGTGGTGGCCGATGCGGGCGAACCGGTTCGACGACGCAGCCCGACAGGGTGATTGCCATCAGCGTGGCAGCGAGCAGGTTTTTTGGGGAACGCAGAACGTTCATGACAACTCCTCAAGGCCTGCGTCTGGAAATGAACGCAGTTGAAAAATTGGACGCCAAATCGGCGAAAGATCCGTTCTCGGGCAGATGAAATTTTTGTCAGGCGTGCACAGGGTATGATGTCGCGGTTCGCCGCTCGCTCAACCTGCCCGGCAACTTGTGTTTTACCGTTGGAGTCCGCCCGCCATGCCCCGCATCACCCACTACAAAACCCCATGCCCCGAAGGCGTCAACAGCCAGATCCTGCAGATGGTGGTCGACAACCTGACCGACATCAGTGCCATCGGCCTCGGCCCGAGCAACCTGCTGTACAACGTCTATCAGTACGCGGTGGGCTATGAGGTGCATCTGTATCTGGAGGCGTTGAACGGCGAGAAGGGCACCGAGGTGGAACTGCTGGTGGCCACCGATGACGATGATCCGGAGCAGGTGATCGGCTTCCTGTTGTACCTGCCGGTGCAGGGTGATTGGGAGGCGTGCAACGTGGCCTATCTGGCGGTGCGCGAGGGCCATCGGCGTCAGGGCGTGGCCCGTGCGTTGATCGCGGACATGGTCGCGCGCTACCCCCATGCCGAGCTGACTTGCAGCGTCGGCAAGGTGCCGTATTTCGAGGCGCTGGGTTTTGAAGTGCTGGGCCAACTCGAAACGCAGGTGCTGATGAGCACCCGGCATTACCGCAGCAACGGGCTGCGCGGGTTTATCGACACAACGCCGATCTACCGTTCGCTGGAAGTGCAGCAGATCCACACCTACCTGCTGCAAAAGCACGGCAAGCGCGCGATGCTCGATGCCGAGAAACAGCGCGACCGGCATCTGGATCAGGTTACCCGCCGCACTGAAGAGTTTGTCCGCCAGCGCCTGACCGTTCACTGATCCGGGCAGCGGCAAAAAGCCCTTGTTGCGCTTAGCGCAGCAAGGGCTTTTTTGTGCCGGTGATTTCAGGACAGTTTCACGTTCATGGTGATTCGCGCCGTGAACACTTTCTTGCCTTCGGCGTCGTGAACATCCACCGGCACGATCTTGTCGCCTTCGGTCTGCCAGTCCAACGCTTCGCCATTGGCCACGGCGGTCACGTCGGTCTTGGCCTTGGCCAGGTATTCGACGGTCATGCCTTTGGGAATCCAGCGTGCACCAGCGGGAATCGACACGTCGGTCATCATCCCGGCCGCCAGTTCGGCGGCGTTGCACAGGGCAATGGCGTGCACGGTGCCGAGGTGGTTGGTGATCTCGCGGCGAAACGGCACTTGTACCTGCGCGGAACCTGCCCGCAACTCGGTCACCAGCGGATTGATGGTGCTGAAGTACGGCGCGACCTGGCAGGCCATCTGACTGAATGCCTGAGAACCGACGCTGTTGAACATGCTGAGAAACTGACTCATGGATGAAGCCTCGCGGTTAAGGGATTTACAGAATGATGTTCCGTTACAGAATATTATTCTGTAGCGGAACGGTATTCTGTTCGCGGGAAATCTGTCAACCTGTGCGCGTTTCGATCACCGGCACGGACGTGCCCTTTACCCGGATTCTCAAGGCCCATGGACACCGCAGATTTACTCGAACGCAGCTACCCCGGCCGCCGTGCCGAACTCAAGCGCGACATCTTTCGCAAGGCCCTGCGCCTGTTCAACGAACAGGGGATCGAGGCCACCACTATCGAAATGATCCGCGCCGAGTGCGACACCAGCGTCGGGGCGATCTACCACCATTTCGGCAACAAGGAAGGGCTGGTGGCCGCGCTGTTCTTCACCGCGCTGGAGGATCAGGCGCGCCTGCGCGACGCCTATCTGGCCGACGCGACGTCCACCGAAGAGGGCGTGCAGGCGTTGGTCTACAGCTACGTGGATTGGGTCGAGAACCAGCCGGAATGGGCGCGGTTCCAGTATCACGCGCGCTATGCCGTGACCCGGGGGCCGCACAAGGATGAACTGGCCGAGCGCAACAAGACCCGCAACCTGGGGCTGCGTACCTGGCTGGCCGAGTCCGGACGCGCAAATGAACTCAATGAATGCCCGGCCGAGCTGTTGCCGTCGCTGATCGTCGGTCAGGCCGACAGCTATTGCCGCGCGTGGCTGTCCGGGCGGGTGCAGGGCAGTCCCAAGGCTTATCGCGAATTGCTGGCCCAGGCCACGTGGCGTTCGATCCGCCGCGAACCGGAACGCTGATTTTCCGAGACAAAAAAAGAGCCTCAAGACTCTTTGATGGGGAGGAAGTAGAGCCCGCGAAGCTCAAGATGCGCATGAAGCCAGGTGCGGGCTTGATTGGGGTTCAGAGCACCCGCACCTACGCAACGGCTTGGCGGACCAAGCGACTGCGTAGCTCCATCGTAGGAAGCTGTGGTGATGCGCTCAAGTACCGTCAGTCACCTGCTTGGGTGGCGCGGGCGGCGGCTCTTTCGACCATCGCAATGATGGTGGCGAACAGCTCGTCACGAGCCTGCTCGGCGCCGATTTCGCCTGTGGCTGCTGCTTGCGACAGCGCTTCGGCGGCGCCGAGCATGGCGCGTAATCCGGCTTGGGTAATATCGCCGCCATCCGCAAAAGGCGAGAGCACGCTGCGGCATTTCTCCAGAAAGATCGCCTCGTATTCACGCTTGATCTTCTCCAGTTCCGGCGTGCTCGCCAGGGCGGCGATCACCCCCGGAATCTCGTTGCCCTGGGTCAGCACGCAATCGACATACGCCGTGGCAATCACCGTCGCAGTGCCGCTCAAGGTTGCTTCGGCATTGGCCAGCGCCGCGTCCATCAGCGCGGTCTGGCGCCGGTCGAAATCCTGATACAGCGCCGCGAGCAATCCGGCGCGGGTGGTGAAGTGGTCGTAGACCACGGGTTTGGTCACGCCGGCCTTTTCCGCCAGATAGCCGAGGGTCAGGGCATCGGTGCCTTCTTCGCGAATCAGCTGCCAGGCCATGTCGAGCAACTGGCGCTGGCGGTCTTCCCGGGACAGGCGGCGACGAGGTGGTGCGGGATTGGAGATTTCAGTGGTTGACATTGCTTATATACCAAACGTAACTTACTGAAGGTAACTTACTAGTCGTAACTTATCCAAAGGATAAGCCTTTGGTCAGCAATCACCAACCGGAGATTTCCCCATGCACGCATTGATTGTTGTCGATCACGATGATCCACGTTCGCTGACCCACTCATTGGCGCAGCAGATTGCCAAAGGACTGTCGCAAAGCGATCCGCCCAACACCTTCGAAATCGCCGACCTGCACGCCGAGGCATTCGACCCGAGATTCGGCGTGGCCGACTGGGCGGTGCATCATCGCGAGTCCGCACCACCGGCGGACGTGCTGGCCGAGCAGGCACGTATCGACCGCGCCGATGCGCTGGTACTGGTTTATCCGGTGTTCTGGTGGTCGATGCCGGCGCTGCTCAAGGGCTGGATCGACCGGGTGTTCAGCAATGGCTGGGCGTACGATTTCGATGGTGATTCGACGCACAAGAAGCTCGGACGGCTGCGTGTGCACCTGGTCGGACTCGGCGGGGCGGATGCGCGCACCTACGAGCGCCACGGCTACGGCGCGGCGATGAAGACGCAGATTGATCACGGCATCTTCGATTACTGCGGGGCGACGGTGGCGGGCTCGGCGCTGTTGCTGGAGTCCGAGTCGAGCGATCCGGCGATGCAGTTGCAGGCTGCGCGCGAAATGGGCCTCGGACTGTTCCGCTGAAACCGGCGAGGAAGTTATTCAGTGCGCTTGAAGACCAGCGCCTTCAGGCCGCTTTCAGGATCGACATCGGGAAACTCCGGTGGATTCTCCAACCGCTGCTCGAAGCGCAGGCTCGGCGCTTCCTGGGTCACGCCGTTGATCAGGAAGTCCGAACCGAACGATGGATCATTCATGCACGCCAGCACCGTGCCCTGCGCCGTCAGCAGTTCCGGCAAGCGACGCAGCACGCGCTGGTAGTCCTTGGTCAGCAGAAAGCTGCCTTTCTGGAACGACGGCGGGTCGATGATCACCAGATCGTACGGGCCGCTGTTGATCACTTTGCCCCAGGACTTGAACAGGTCATGGCCGAGAAAACTGACCTTGCTCAGGTCGTGCCCGTTCAGCCGGTGATTGTCGCGGCCCCGGCTCAGGGCGGCGCGGGACATGTCGAGGTTGACCACATGGCTGGCGCCGCCCTCGATGGCCGCCACCGAGAAGCCGCAGGTGTAGGCGAACAGGTTCAGCACCCGCTTGCCCGCCGCCTGTTCGCGCACCCAGTTGCGCCCGTAGCGCATGTCGAGAAACAGCCCGGCGTTCTGCTTGCGACCCAGATCCACCCGATATTTCAGCCCGCCCTCGACGATGGTCATCTCGTCGATTTCTTCGCCCAACAGCCATTCGGCGGTGCTCTGCGGCAGGTAACGATGCTGAATCAGCAGAGTCTGGGCGCCGGATTGCTGCCATTGCTTTGAACCGGTGATCTCCAGCAACAGACGCTTGAGGTCTTCCAGCTGCAAAGCCTCGGGCTCCTTGAACAGCGACACCAGCACCACGCCTTGCAGCCAGTCCACGGTGACTTGTTCCAGCCCCGGCCAGCAACGCCCGCGCCCATGAAACAGGCGCCGGGTTTCGACCGGTGCCGACGTCAGCGCGGTGAGCAGGTGTGCATGGAGAACGGCGAGGGCTTGAGGGTTCATCAATCGGGATCGGCCAGCGAAAGGGCGCGCATTTTAACCGCAATTTCGTACCGGCGACTGCTCATCGACCAAGTGTTATCGAAAAGACCTGTATCAAAAATGAATTTCTGTAGAAGGTGCTGCTCATACCTGATAAGCAGCGGATTCAAGCCGCTAAATCGTTCATGCAATTCAGGGAGTGCCAGTTCATGTGTCCAATTTCGACGTCGAGCGCGCACCTTCCTGGCGGATTGATTCTGGTAGTCGAGGACGATCCGTTGATTCTGGAGTTTCTGTGCGAAATTCTTCAGGAGGAAGGTTTCAAGGTCGAGCCGCAGACCAGTGCCGATGCGGCTTCGCAATATCTGGAAGAGCACGCGCCGGAAGTGGCGCTGTTGCTCACCGACATCACCATGCCCGGCACCCTTAATGGCGCGGACCTGGCCAATCTGGTCGGCGAGCGCTGGCCGGACAAACCGGTGATGGTCATGTCCGGTTATGAAACACCGGAAACCTCGGGCGTGAAGCATCCGGTGGCGTTCATCAAGAAGCCCTGGGCCATCGGCCAGTTGCTCGACTGCGTGGACGGTGCGTTCAAATCCAAGGCACCGCGTCTGCACTGAAGCGTCTAGCAAGTGCTACATTGCCGGGCATCGTTGCCCGGCCCCTTGCGAGGATGTGATCTTTTGTCAGCTCACGAGACTGTTTTCAACCGCGCGTTCGGCGCGTTTCTGTTCGACATGGACGGCACCGTCCTCAACTCCATCGCTGCCGCCGAGCGGATCTGGTCCGCCTGGGCCGTGCGCCACGGGGTGAACGTCGAAACGTTCCTGCCGACCATCCACGGCGTGCGCGCCATCGACACCATCACTCGCCTGAACCTGCCGGGCGTGGACGCCGAGGCGCAAGCGGCGTTCATCACCGAGGCGGAAATCGAAGACGTCGAAGGCATTGTCGAGATTCCGGGGGCGGCGGCGTTTCTCAAGTCGTTGCCGGCGGATCGCTGGGCCATGGTGACTTCGGCGCCACGGGATCTGGCGTTGCGGCGGATGGCGGCGGCGGGGATTCCTGAACCGGCGGTGATGATCACCGCCGAGGACGTGAGCGCCGGCAAACCGGATCCGGCCGGTTATCGTCTGGCGGCCAAACGCCTGGGCCTGGAGCCGGCGGACTGCCTGATTTTCGAAGATGCCACCGTCGGTATTCAAGCCGCTGAAGCCGCCGGCGCGCCGTTGATGGTCATCACCACGACTCACCAGCATCCGCTTGAAACCGCCCATGCGACGATTGCCAGTTACCGTGACATTGCCCTGAGCATCGACAGCAACGGCCAACTGCGTCTGCAACCTCAATAAACCCCGGGCAGCAATCGCCAGCGTCGGGCGATTTTGCATGCTTCACGTCCTTGTGAAGGGGATGGCGATTTCACTGTAGACCCGACCAATAGTCAGCACCACCGCCATTCCCGCAAGAGAGGTCTATCCTAGGCGGAGCCCTTTTTTGTGCCTACGGTGACCCGCGATGATCAATCTGGCTACGGCCCATCTGCTGACGGACTACAAGTCCTGGGCCAATCAGCGTCTGTTCGACAGCCTGCAAGCGCTGCCGGCGGGGGAGGCGACGAGGGAGCGCAAGACGGTTTTCAAGAACATGATCGGTACGCTGAACCACATCTACGTGGTCGACCGGATCTGGCAGGCGCACCTCGAAGGGCGCGACCACGGTTTCAAGACGTCCCATGATCTGGTGCACGCCGACCTCGGCGAGCTGCGCCGGGCCCAGCAGGAAGTCGACGGCTGGTATCGCTCCTGGAGCGCGCAGCAGACCGAAGCCTCGCTGAACCGCTCGATCGACTTCAAATTCGTTTCCGGCGATGGCGGCACCATGAACGCCGGGGCGATCCTGATGCACGTGATCAATCACAACAATTACCACCGTGGCTGGGTGGTGCAGATGTATTTCGAGATCCCGCAGATGCCGCCGATGACCGACCTGCCGGTTTACTTGCGCGAGGTTGATCCGGGGTTCAAGCCGATCAGTGCGCCTGTAGTGGAAGAGGCGCCGACATGTGATGGGCAATCAGCGAACGCAACCAGCGTTCCGCCGGATCGTTGTCGTTGACCCCGTTCCAGACCATCGACAGCTCCGACGGTACGATGTCGAACGGCGGGTCGTCGGCGCGCAATACGCTGCTGCCTTCGACCAGCGCACAAGCGGCGAAATCCGGCACGGTGGCCAGCATGTCGGTGCCGGCCAGAATCGCCCGCAGCGGGGCGAATTGCGGCACTGCCAGCACCACACGACGCGCGCGGTTGATCCGCGCCAGATCGTTGTCGATGGCACCGCCCAGATCCCCGGAAAATGACACCAACGCATGGGGTCGTTCGCAGTACTCGTCGAGGGTCAGTGCGCCGGGACGATCATCGCCACGCAAGATCTTGCAGCGCAGGTCCCGCAGTTTTTTGCGTTTGGCATTGGCCGGCAATTCGGTGGTGTAACTGACGCCGACGGAAATTTCCCCGGACGCCAGCATCGACGGCATCAGCAGGAAATTCACCCGGCGGATGACCACCACCACGTCCGGCGCTTCCTCGCGCAATTGCTTGAGCAGCGGGGGCAGCAGGCCGAACTCGGCGTCGTCCGACAGACCGATGCGAAACACGTCGCGGCTGGTCAACGGGTCGAAATCCTTGGCCCGGCTGACCGCCCCGGAAATGGTGTCCATTGCCGGCTGCAATTCCTTGAGGATCGCCAGCGCCCGCTGGGTCGGCTCCAGCACGCGGCCGTTGCGCACCAGCAACGGGTCGTCGAACAGGTCGCGCAGTTTCGCCAGTGAAGCACTGACGGCGGGTTGGCCGAGGAACAGCTTTTCCCCGGCGCGGGTCAGGTTCTTTTCGAACATCAGGGTTTCGAAAATCACCAACAGGTTCATGTCCACGCGACGCAGGTCATTGCGGTTCATGCCGGAAGGCTCGCTGGTTTTTTGAGTCTTTTCAGTAAAGCAGCAAAGTCTTGCGCTGTCGGGTCACTGGGCGGGATCGATGCCGGTCAAAACCTGGCGAAACGTTTCCACCAGCGGCCGCAGGTTGATCCGGTGCCACGCCGCCCACAACGGTGTGGTGAACGCCAGCCACGGCACTTCCCGCAGCACCACGCCCGGCGGTGCGTTGTGGCTCAGGCCTTTCTGGATCATCGCAATCCCCAGCCCCGAGGCGACCAGCCCCAGCGCGGTAAACGGCTCGGTGGCCTGCATCCGCACATCCGGGGTGAAGCCTGCGCGGATGCAGGCGCTGACGAACTCATCGTCGGCCCCTTGGCGTGGCTGCACGCCGATCCATTCCTGATCGGCCAGATCGGTCGGGGTCAGCGACGCCAGTTGGTTCAGCGGGTGTCCTTCGGGCAGCGCCAGCAGCATCGGATCGTCCAGCACCTGAAAGCCCAGCAGGTCAGGGTCGTCGATCGTCGGCGGTTCACTGACCAGCGCGATATCGAGGCTACGCTGACGCAGACCTTCCAGTTGTTCGGCGGAACTCAGGTTGTACAGCGCGACATGCACGTTGGGCCGATCGACCCGCAGCACGCGCAGGGCATTGGGCAAGACCCCGGCGTGCATCGCGTTTTCGATGTAGCCGATGCACAGGCCGCCTTCTTCGCCACGGCCCAGGCGTTTGCCGAGGGATTCCAGGCGATTGGCGTGGGTCAGCAGGGCGCGGGTTTCGGCAAGAAAGGTCTGGCCGTCGCGGGTCAGGCGGATACGCTGTTGGCTGCGCTCGAACAGGGTCAGGCCCAGGCGTTCTTCGAGCTGGGCGATCTGCCGGCTCAGGGGCGACTGGGAAATGTGCAGGCGCTCGGCGGCGCGGCCGACGTGTTCTTCCTCGGCGACGGCGACGAAGTAGCGCAATTGGCGGATGTCGATCATGTCAGACCTTCAGGGACTCAAGTGCTGCGGATTATGTCTTGGACGGTCTTGGTGGCGCAATCTAGGATCTGCTCAACGGTCAACACCGACCACGATTTACGAGGACAGCATCATGAGCTTGAAAGACAAACTCCCCGGCCAACTCGGCTTTGGCACCGCGCCACTGGGCAACATGTTCCGCGCCATTCCTGAAGAGGAAGCGCAGGCCACCGTGCACGCGGCGTGGGAGGCCGGGGTGCGTTACTTTGACACCGCGCCGTTCTACGGCTCGGGCCTTTCGGAAATCCGCCTCGGCGAAGCACTGTCCCGCTACCAGCGCGACGACTATGTGCTCAGCACCAAGGTTGGCCGGGTGATTCTCGATGAAGTCGAAGACGCCGCCGCCCGGGATCTGGGGGAAAAAAGTGGGGTGTTCGAACACGGCCGCCCGAACAAAATCGTCAACGACTACAGCGCCGACGCCACGTTGCGCTCGATCGAAGACAGCCTCAAACGTCTGAAAACCGATCGCCTCGACATCGTCTGGGTTCACGACATCGCTCAGGATTTCTACGGCGACCAATGGCTGGAGTACTTCAATCAGGCCCGCACCGGCGCCTTCAAAGTCCTGACCCGCCTGCGTGAAGAAGGTGTGATCAAGGGTTGGGGCCTGGGCGTGAACAAGGTCGAGCCGTGCGAGTTGACGCTGGACCTGACCGAAGCGCAGCCTGACGGCTTCCTGCTGGCCGGCCGCTACACTTTGCTCGACCACGACCGCGCTCTGCAGCGTTTGATGGATTCGGCGCGGGCACAGAATGTCGAGATTGTTGTCGGCGGCCCCTACAGCTCGGGGATCCTGGCCGGCGGCGCGCACTTCGAATACCAGAAGGCCAGCCCTGAGATCGTGGCGAAGGTCGAGCAGATCAAACGCATCGCCGCGGCCCATGGCGTGGATGTCAAAGCGGCTGCACTACAATTCTCGCTGGCCAATCCGGCTGTGGCAGCCGTGATTCCCGGCGCGAGCAAACCGGGGCGCATCGCTGAAGATGTGGCGGCGCTGTCGGCGGTTATTCCGGCCGGTTTCTGGCAGGCCATGCGTGAAGCGAGACTGGTGTCCGAACGTGCACCATTACCCATCGACGAGGTGAAAGCATGAAGATCGATCTGAGCGGAAAACTGGCGATTGTCAGCGGCAGCACGGCGGGCATCGGTTTGGGCATCAGCCAGTCGCTGGCCGAGGCGGGCGCCACGGTGGTGGTGATCGGTCGCGACGCGGCCAAGGTCGAACAGGCGCTGGCGAGCATTCGTGACAAGGTGCCGGGCGCGCAACTGCGCGGTCTGACGGCGGATCTGGGCACGGCCGAAGGCGCGCAGAAACTGTTCGCCGCCGAACCGAAAGCCGACATCCTGGTGAATAACCTCGGGATCTACAACGCCGTGGATTTCTTCGACGCGCCGGACGATGAATGGACGCGCTTCTATGAAATCAACGTGATTTCCGGCGTACGCCTGTCGCGGCATTACGTGCCGGCGATGGTCGAGCAGGGCTGGGGCCGGGTGATCTTCCTGTCTTCGGAATCCGGCGTGGCCACCCCGGCCGACATGATCAACTACGGCGTGACCAAAAGCGCCAACCTCGCGGTGTCCCATGGCCTGGCCAAACGTCTGGCGGGCACCGGGGTGACGGTCAATGCGATTTTGCCGGGGCCGACCTTCACCGACGGTGTCGAGGAAATGCTCAAGGATGCCGCCGCCGAGTCCGGCCGCAGCCTGCGGGACGAGGCTGACGCCTTTGTGCGCCGGGCTCGTCCGAGCTCGATCATCCAGCGCGTGGCGGATGTCGAAGAGGTCGCGCACCTGGTCACCTACATCGCTTCACCACTGTCTTCAGCCACCACTGGCGCCGCGTTGCGGGTCGACGGCGGCGTGGTCGACAGCCTGACTATCTGAATTTATTGAGAGAGACTTTTTAGTTATGGCAACAGCATCAGCAACGATCGAGATCCCGGCTTCGGCCGATCAGGTCTGGCAATTGATTGGCGGCTTCAACACTCTGCCGGACTGGCTGCCGTTCATTCCCAGCAGCGAGTTGAGTGAAGGCGGGCGTGTACGCACTTTGCAAACCGCTGACGGTGGGGTGGTGGTCGAGCGTCTGGAGACGTTCGATAACGCGGGCAAAACCTACAGCTATTCGATTTTGCAGGCACCGTTTCCGGCCACTGATTATCTGGCGACGATTCGTGTTGAAGCCCAAGGGCAGGGCGCGAAGGTGACGTGGTCGGGACGCTTCACGGCTAAGGGCGTGAGCGATGAGGAAGTGGTGGCGCTGTTCAGCGGGATCTATCAGGGGGGGCTTGAGGCACTGCGCGCGAACTACCCCGCCTGAGTTTGTAATGATCGTTCCCACGCAGAGTGTGGGAACGATCTATCTCAAGACTGTGAAATCAGGCGCTGCCGACAATCCAGCACCAGCATCGCCCCGCCCAGATCGCTGCGTCCCACCTCAAGACTGAACCCATGCAGGTTGACGATCGCCGCAACGATCGACAGCCCCAGGCCAAAACCATTTTGCAGTTGCCCGCCCTCGGCGCGGTAGAAACGCTGGAACACCGCCTCCCGTTCGGACTCGGGAATCCCGGGACCGGAGTCGTGCACTTCGATCCGCGTATGCCCCGCATCATTGACCCCGCGCAACACCACCGTGCCACCGGCCGGGGTGAACTTGATCGAGTTGCTCAACAGGTTCGCCAGTGCTTCAAACAGCAATGCCCGATCACCGTTGAGCATCGGCAGGGTTTCCGGCATGTTCAGCTCGAAACGCAACTCGTCGTCTTCGGCCAGCGGCAGATAGAACTCGTGCAGTTCCTGCAGCAACAACACCGGATCGAGCTCGACAAACCCCGAGCGCCGCTGACGATCCTCCAGCTCCGAAATCCTCAGCAGCCCGCGAAACCGCGCCATCAGCGTATCGGCCTCGGCCAGCACCAGATCCAGTTGCGCCGCTTCCGGCGAGCCTTCGCCGGCCTGCTGTTGCATGCGATACAACTGGGCGCGCAGACGGGTCAGCGGGGTGCGCAGGTCATGGGCGATGTTGTCGCACACGCCTTTGACTTCATTCATCAAGCGCTCGATGCGATCAAGCATGGCGTTGACGATGGCGGCGAGCATGTCCAGCTCATCGCGGCGATTGGACAGTGGCAAACGGTGAGTCAGGTCGCCGGCGACAATCGACTGGGCGCTGGCCTGGATCGCCCGAATCCGCCGCAGCGGTCGACGACGCAGCAAATGCCAGCCGATGACCCCCGGCACAATCGTCAGCGACACGCCCCAGAGCAATGCATGCAGAATGATCTTCGTCACCGCGAACAGCGAGCCGTTATCGCGCAACAACACCAGCCAGCGGCCGTCGCGGGTCGGGGTGGCGACCGCGTCGCAGCTGTCGTTGGGCAGGGTCGGGTCGTCGGAGTCAGCGCATTCGCTGAGCATGTGGATCTTGCCGTCCAGCGGCAGGCCCTCGGGGATTCTCTGCAACGCGCCACCCAGGTAGCGGTGCTGGGCGTCAAACAGGCCGTAGGCGTCGATGCCGCGAATGTCGAAGGTCATGCTGGCGGCGAGCGCGTCTTCCAGCTGATCGCCGCGAAAATGCGAAAACAGGTGCTGACGTTGCATCAGCGAGTGCTTGGCCAGGTTGTCGAGATAACCGGACACCTCGAAGTACATGACCCCCATGAGGATCGCGCTCCAGGCCACGAACAACGAACTGTACAGCGCCAGCAAGCGGCTGCTGGAAGAACGCCAACCGTCAGACGGGTTCGGCAATGACATAACCCGAGCCTCGCACCGTGCGGATCAGCGGGACGTTGCCCGGCGGGTCGATCTTCTTGCGCAGGCGGCCGATGTGCACGTCGATCAGGTTGGTACCAGGGTCGAAGTGATAGCCCCAGACCTCTTCGAAAATCATCATCCGCGACAGGATCTGGCCGCTGTTGCGCATCAGAAATTCCAGCAATTTGTACTCGGTCGGCAGCAGCGTCAGCACCTGTTCGGCGCGACGGGCTTCGTGGCTGATCAGATCAAGTTGCAGATCCGCCACCTGCAACGTGGTCGGTTGTGCGCCACTGCTGTTCTGCCGACGCAGCAACACTTCGACCCGGGCGGCCATTTCATCGGTGGCGAACGGTTTGGTCAGGTAGTCATCGCCGCCGGCGCGCAAGCCACGCACACGCTCGTCGACGTCGGAGAGGGCGCTGATCATCAGGATCGGCGTGGCCACCCCCATGGTGCGCAGGGTGGTGACGATGGCCAGGCCATCGAGTTCCGGCAGCATGCGGTCGAGGGTGATCAGGTCGTAGTTGCCGCTGACGGCGCGGTCCAGGCCTTCACGGCCGTTGTCGACCCAGTCCACGTCGAGGCCGTGGCTGCTCAGTTCGGCGACAATTTCCCGGGCGGTCACGGCGTCGTCTTCAATGGTGAGGATGCGAGTCATGGTGGGCCTGCTGGTCTGTTCAAACGCAATGACAGCATTTTGCCAAGATTTTGCGCCGGCGCTTTAAATTAACTTTCATGTTCTAGCGGCGACACACGCCACGACCGGGCTTTTGTGCCAATGCATAAAACCCGCTGTTAATGCCCGTTTTTTGCAATTTGCATGGATCCGAGAAGTTCACTCTTTTTAAGTGTTTGAATCAAAACGGTTTATTTAATGTTGGCGACTGGCACGGTCACTGCAATTCCTCTGATGACGAGTTGTAACACCATTTTTCATGCCTGGAGCACTACAACAATGAATAGATCCTCTGATGGGTTTTATCCTGCCTACGAAGGAGAGTCGAGCAACGTCTCGGGCGTGTCCTGGGGCGCGATCTTCGCCGGGGCTGCCGCTGCAGCGGCACTGTCGCTGATTCTGGTGCTGCTGGGTTTCGGTCTGGGCTTCTCCGCCGTTTCACCGTGGGCCGGGGAGGGCGTCAGCGCCAAAGGCCTGGGCATTTCCACCATCATCTGGCTGGCCGCCACGCAAATCATCGCTTCGGGCCTGGGTGGCTACATCGCCGGTCGCCTGCGGGTGAAGTGGGCCAACATGCACGGTGACGAGGTGTACTTTCGCGACACCGCTCATGGCTTCCTCGCCTGGTGTGTGGCGACGTTGGTCACCGCGACACTGGTGGTTGGCTCGGTGAGCAGCATCGTCAGCGGTGGCTTGCAGGCCGGTGCCAGTGTTGCCGGCGGCGCGGCCGGTGCCATGACGCAAGCAGCCGGCACGGCGGCGGGCAATACCGACAGTGACCCGTACGGTTACTTCGTCGACAGCCTGTTTCGCGATGATCGTCCCGCTGCCGTCAGCGATGACGCCGCCCGTGGCACCGTGACCCGGATCTTTGCCCAGAGCCTGGCCAACGGCCAGCTCAGCGCTGAAGACCGTACATACCTCGCCCAACTGGTCGCCCAGCGTACCAACCTGACCCAGGCCGATGCCGAACGTCGGGTCGATGAAATCTATGCCCGCACCCAAAAGGCAATCGCCGACGCCAAGGTGAAAGCGCAACAAGCCGCCGACACTGCCGCCAAAGTCGCTGCCTGGACGACGCTGTGGATGTTCATCGCGCTGCTGGCCGGTGCGTTCTTCGCCAGTCTTTCGGCAACCTTCGGCGGTCGCCGCCGGGACGCGGTCGAGTACGTCGAAGTCGAAACCTACACCACGAGCAACCTGCCGCCAGTCCGTTAATCAAGGAGAATCACCATGCGCTCACTTCTGCTGTTTTTCCTCGGCGTACCGATCCCGATCATCATCCTGATCGCCCTGTTCGTGCACTGATTCCTTGAGGCACATGCCTTGGCCGCTTCCACCTTCGGGTTGAAGCGGCTTTTTGCTTTCTACGCAGTGTCGAGTTCGCAGAACCCTACAGTCATTTCCATGGCCTGGATCAATATTCGTCGGCGCAATATCCCCTACCGTGAAATTTCCAGGCCCTTGCCGCTGGATCGACTACATTGCTTGCGCGCACTTTGCTGCGCAGACGGAGTAACCCTGCCGGCCCGATAGAGCGATAACCCCCACGAGCCGGCGAGGTGTAGTGCAGCAAGGAGCTGTTTCAACCTCACCTGAACTTTTCACGGATGATCATTGCAATGCACTGCCTAGAAAGAACCTTCGATATCCAGCCTTTGACGCAGGCGGATATGACTGTCCACATCAACGGCCAGCCGGTCACTGCCGCCATCGGCGAAACCGTGCTCAGCGTCATTCAGTCCCTCGGCGTGCGTCAGGTCGCGCGCAACGATCACAACCAGATCAGCGGTGCCTATTGCGGCATGGGCGTTTGCCAGTGCTGCCTGGTGAAAATCAACGGCCGGCACAAGCGTCGCGCCTGCCAGACCGTCGTGCGCGAGGGCATGCAGATCGAAACCCAGGTCAACCGCATTCACGGGCAGGAGGTGGTATGAGCCTGCATCCGGTAATCGTCGGCGGTGGCCCGGCGGGCATGGCGGCGGCCATCGAACTGGCCCGGCACGGGGTGCGCTGCACCTTGCTTGAAGAAGCGTCGCGCCTCGGTGGCGTGGTCTATCGCGGGCCGTTGCGTGACGGTGTGCAACTGGATTACCTGGGGCCGCGCTATGCCGAGGCGCTGGGCAAATTGCACGGCGATTTCCAGGAGCAGTCCGGGTTGATCGACGTGCGCCTCAACCACCGCGTGGTCGGCGCCGAAGGCACGCGCTCGCTGGTGGTGCTGGACGGCGACGAGCGTCTGCATGAAATCGAATACCCGCAACTGCTGCTGGCCGCCGGTTGCCATGAGCGCAGTGTGCCGTTTCCCGGCTGGACCTTGCCCGGCGTGATGATGCTCGGCGGCCTGCAATTGCAGATCAAAAGCGGCGTGGTCAAACCGCAGGGCCCGGTGGTGATCGCCGGCACCGGGCCGTTGCTGCCGTTGGTGGCGACCCAGTTGCACGCGTCGGGCGTGAGCGTGGCGGGTGTCTACGAGGCCTGCGCGTTCGGCAAGATCGCCAAGGAAAGCCTGGCGCTGCTGAACAAGCCGCAGCTGTTTCTCGATGGCTTGAGCATGCTCGCTTATTTGAAGCTGCACGGCATTCCGATGCACTACGGCTGGGGCGTGGTTGAAGCGCACGGTGAAGACGAACTGAAAAGCGTCAGCGTGGCGCCGTATTCGGCAACGTGGGCGCCGGACATGAGCCGCGCCGAACGCTTCGAAGCGAAGACCCTCGCGGTTGGCTACGGCTTCATTCCACGCACGCAACTGAGTCAGCAGATGGGCCTGGATCACGGCTTCAGCGACGACGGTTACCTGCGCGCCAACGCCAACATCTGGCAGCAGAGCAGCGAGCCACACGTGCACCTGGCCGGTGATATGGGCGGGATTCGCGGCGGCGAAGCAGCCATGCTCGCCGGCAAGATCGCCGCCACTTCGATCCTGCTGCAGCGCGGCGTTCTTGAGGACGAACTGGCGCGAGTCCGTCGCGACCGCTACCTGGGCAAACTCAAAGCCATCGTGCGTTTCCGCGCGGCGGTGGATCGCTACACCGAACGCGGCGTCGGGCAGACCGCCTTGCCGGCCGCCGACACAGTGATCTGCCGTTGCGAACACGCGACCCGCGCCGACATCGACCGCGCACTGGAGCAGGGCGTGCAAGACATTGCCAGCCTGAAAATGCGTACCCGCGTCAGCATGGGCGACTGTCAGGGGCGGATGTGTGTCGGCTATTGCAGCGACCGTTTGCGTCAGGCTACCGGGCGCAAGGATGTCGGCTGGCTGCGGCCGCGTTTCCCGATCGATCCGATTCCCTTTTCCGCGTTCCAGTCCCTCGGCACGGAGGCCGTTTCCCATGAGTAAGTTCTATGACGTGGTCATCGCCGGCGGCGGTGTGATCGGTGCGTCCATCGCCTATCAACTGTCCAAGCGCAAAGGCCTCAAGGTCGCGCTGATCGACGCCAAGCGCCCGGGCAACGCGACCCGCGCCTCGGCCGGTGGTCTGTGGGCCATCGGTGAGTCGGTGGGGCTGGGCTGCGGGGTGATTTTCTTTCGCATGATGTCGGCCAACCGCAAGCGCGAAACCCAGGGCGCGGCGGTGGCGGTGGACGCCAGCACGCCGCACATCCTGCCGCCGTCGTTCTTCGATTTCGCCTTGCAATCCAATGCGCTGTACCCGGCGTTGCACCGTGAGTTGCGCGACAACCACGGGATGGATTTCAAGTTCGAAAAGACCGGGCTCAAATTCGTGATCTATGACGATGAAGACCGGTTGTACGCCGAGCACATCGTCGGCTGCATTCCGCACCTGGCCGATCAGGTGCGCTGGCTCGATCAGGCTGCGTTGCGTGAGTCCGAGCCGAGCGTCAGCCATGAGGCGCGCGGCGCGCTGGAGTTTCTCTGCGACCATCAGGTCAGCCCGTTCCGTCTGGCCGACGCTTACACCGAAGGCGCCCGGCAAAATGGCGTCGAGATGTACGTCAACACCAACATCACTGGCGTATTGCATCACGGCTCGCGAGTGACCGGGGTGCAGACGGCTGAAGCGGGGGTGTTCCACTGCAAAACCCTGATCAATGCCGCCGGCGCCTGGGCAGCGGACCTGAGCGAGTGGGCCACGGGCATCCGGATTCCGGTGAAACCGGTGAAAGGCCAGATCCTGCTGACCGAACGCCTGCCGAAAATCCTCAACGGCTGCCTGACCACCAGCGATTGCTACATGGCGCAGAAGGACAACGGCGAAATCCTGATCGGCAGCACCACCGAGGACAAGGGCTTTGACGTCACCACCACCTGGCCGGAAATCGCCGGGCTGGTGCAGGGCGCCGTGCGTTGTTTGCCGGAACTGGCGGACATCAACCTCAAACGTACCTGGGCCGGGCTGCGGCCGGGCTCACCGGATGAGTTGCCGATTCTCGGGCCGATGGCCGGGGTGGAGGGGTATCTCAATGCCTGCGGGCATTTTCGCACTGGCGTGCTGACCTCGGCGATTACCGGGGTGCTGCTGGATAAACTGGTCAACGATGAACCGCTGCCGCTGGACATCACGCCGTTTCTGGCGGACCGGTTTGCAGTGGCGCCCGTGCAGGAAGAGCGGGCGCTGGAGATGGCCTGAACTAGTGGGAGTTTCCCACCTGATCGTTCCCACGCAGAGCGTGGGAACGATCAGGGGCAGGTCAGGACTTGCCCGATTGTTCTTCCAGTTGATCCGACTCGAACAACCGGGCCAATTCCGCCCGCGCTTCCTGGGCGGTCTGCAGCACTTTGGTCGCGTCGTCGTACACCGCGTGTTGAGCCTCGAGCACCTGCTCGTCATGGTGCTTGAAGCGTTTGATCCGTGCATCCGCCTGGGCCTGGGTCAAGCCCAGGCCAACCAGCGTGCGACGGCTCATTTCCAGACTGGAGTAATAGGTCTCCCGGATCGGATCGGCGCCGACACCCACCAAGCGGTGAACGTGCTGCCGGTTACGCGCTCGGGCAATGATCTTCATGTGAGGGTAGAGCTTGCGCACGATCTCGGCAGTCTTGATGTTGGTCTCCGGATCGTCCGTGGCAATCACGAAATACTCCGCTTCACCGACTTTGGCCGCATTGAGGATCTCCGGACGCATCGGATCACCGTAGAACACCGGCACACCACCAAAACTGCGCGACAGTTCGATGGTTTCCACCGAGGTATCCAGGGCCAGGAACTTGATGTTCTGCGCCCGCAGGATCCGCGCCACGATCTGGCCCATCCGGCCCATGCCGGCGATCACCACCCGTGGGGATTCGGTCTCGATCTGGCGGAATTTCTCCGGCACTTCCACCGGCTGCACCTTCGGGCTGACCAGCCGAGCACAAACCAACAGCAACAGCGGCGTGACCGCCATCGACAGGGTGATGGTCAGCACCAGCAGGTCGTACAGACGCGGTTCGAACAGACCTTGATCGCGACCGATCTTGAACACCACAAAGGCAAATTCACCGCCTGCCGCCAGCACGATGCCGAGTCGGATCGCGCTGACCTTGTTCAAGCCACCGGCCAGGCGCCCGACCAAAAACAGTAACGGCAACTTCAACGCGATCAGCAGCAGCGTCAGCCCCAGCACCGTGATCGGTGCGCTGAGCAGCAGACTGAGGTTGGCGCCCATGCCGACACTGATGAAGAACAGCCCCAGCAGCAGGCCCTTGAACGGCTCGATCTGCGCTTCCAGCTCATGGCGATATTCCGAATCCGCCAGCAGCAACCCGGCGAGAAACGCGCCCAGTGCCATCGACACACCGACCATGTCCATCAGCCACGCGGTGCCGATCACCACCAGCAACGCGGTGGCGGTGGAGACTTCCGGCAGACCGGTTTTCGCCACGATGCGGAACACCGGACGCAGCAGATAACGTCCGCCGATCACCACCACCGCGATACCGCCGAGCACCTGCAAACTGTGACGCACGTCTTCGGCGGTGCTGGTGTGGTGATCGACCCCCGCGAGCATCGGCACCAGCGCGATCAGCGGGATCGCGGCGATGTCCTGGAACAGCAGAATCGCAAACGCCAGGCGACCGTGAGGGCTGGTCAGTTCCTTGCGCTCGGCGAGGCTTTGCAACCCGAATGCGGTGGACGACAGCGCCAGACCCAGACCCAAAACAATGGCGCTGTTCAACGGCTGGCCGAACACCGACAACGCCAGCACGCCGATCACCGAACCGGTCAAAAGCACCTGCGCCAGACCCACGCCGAACACCGATTTGCGCATCACCCACAAGCGTCGCGGCGACAGCTCAAGACCGATGATGAACAACAGCAGCACCACGCCCAGTTCCGAGATATGGCTGACGCTTTGCGGATTGCCGATCAGGCCCAGTACCGATGGGCCGATGATCACCCCGGCAAACAGATAACCGAGCACCGCGCCCAGTTGCAGGCGCTTGGCCAAGGGAACGGTGAGCACGGCGGCGAAGAGAAAGACGACGGCGGCTTGCAACAGATTGCCTTCATGGGGCATGAGCGGAACTCCAGTAACGCGGTACGGCGGGGGGCGACAGGATAAAGGCTGAAATCATTGCAGATCCAGCGCAGGCCCTGCTTGAGCGGATGTGCTTCTGTAATAATTTGCATCAATTGGTTACATTTATAACCTCAACGAATCAATTCCCCCGAGTTTTTCATGGCCATCAACTTCGACCTCAATGACCTGCAAGCCTTTCGCGCCGTGGTCGAGCAGGGCAGTTTCCGCAAAGCCGCCGACACCGTGCGCCTGTCGCAACCGGCCCTGAGCCGGCGCATCGAAAAGCTCGAAGACGCCCTCGGCGTGAAGCTGTTCGAACGCACCACGCGCAAGGTCAGCCTGACCCAGGCCGGACGCGGTTTCATGCCCAGCGTCGAGCGTTTGCTGGACGATCTGGACGTGGCGTTGCTGGGCATCAGCGAAGTCGCCTCTAACCGGCTCGGCCATGTCACGGTCGCCTGCGTGCCGTCGGCGGCGTACTACTTCATGCCGAGCGTGGTCGCCCGTTATCACCGGCAGTTTCCGCGCATCAAAGTCAGAGTCCTCGATTCCAGCGCTCACGATGTGTTGAGCGCGGTGGTCAATGGCGAGGCGGATTTCGGTTTGAGTTTCATGGGCACCCAGGAGGCGGGCGTGGATTTCGAGCCGCTGGTGCAGGAGAGCTACGTGGTTGCCTGTCGCCGCGATCATCCGCTGGCCGGGCGCAGCAGTGTGACCTGGGACGAGTTCTACCGGCAGGATTACATCTCGCTGGACAAGACTTCGGGCAACCGGTTTCTGCTGGATCAGGCCCTGGCCAACGTGGTGCCGCAGCGCCCGGGCATCTGCGAGACGCGGCATGTGACGACCATGATCGGTCTGGTGGAGGCGGGGTTGGGCGTGGCGGCGGTGCCGTTGATGGCGATGCCGGCGGCGGATCATCCGATCCTGACGCGGGTGCCATTGACCGATCCGCAAGTGATGCGCAGTGTCGGCATTATCAAACGCCGGGGTCGTGCGCTGACCCCGGCGGCACTGGAGCTGGAGCGGCTGGTGGTGGAAATGAAAGTCCAGCCGCCGACGGTCAGCGCTTGACCGAGTCCAGCCCGGTGGCCTGCACGTCAGGCTGGGCGGCGGGGGCGGCCAGATAAGCAAGCAAGGCTTTCGCTTCTTTTGGATGCTGCGCACCCACCGGAATACCCGCAGCAAACCGGGTCACCGACTGCACCGACTCCGGAATCTTCGCCACAAAACTCACGCCCGGCACCGGCAGCAATTCGCTGACCTGCTGGAAGCCCAGTTGATAGTCGCCGGTCGCGACCACCGAACCCACCGGGACTTTCGGGATCATCTTCGCCTTCGGTTTCAGCTGATCTTCGATACCCAGTTTCTTGAACAATTGCTGCTCGATGTACACGCCGCTGGCGCTGTCGGAGTAGGCCACCGATTTTGCATCCAGCAGGGTTTTCTTCAGGGCCTCGACGTTGCTGATGTCCGGTTTCGGCGCGCCTTCACGTACCACCAGGCCGATTCGCGAGTCCGCCAGTTCTACACGGGAGGCCGGGTCGACCTTGCCTTGCTTGATCAGGTCATCGAGGGCGTAGCCGACCATGATGACCACGTCGGCCTGTTCGCCACGGGCGAGGCGATTGGGGATTGCCTCCGGCGCCTTGCCCATCGACGGACCGAGTTGGGTGTCCAGCGTGTTGCCGGTGGCGGCAGCGAATTTCGGCCCCAGGATCTTGTAGGCGGCGGTGAAACCGCCGGAGGTCATCACTCGCAGTTCTTCGGCCTGGGCCGCAACGTTGAACGCGAGACCGGCGAGCAGGGCTGTAACGGTAAACAGTTTTTTCATGGTGATGTTCTCAGGCAGTAACAGGTTGCAGACGACCGCCGGCTCGGCGATACAGATAAAGCGTCGCGCACAATGCGCAGAGCGCGCCGATGCTCATCCAGTAACCCGGTGCGGCTTTGTCACCGGTGTACTGGATCAGGAAGGTCGACATCGCCGGAGTGAATCCGCCGAATACGGCAGTGGCCAGGCTATAAGCGAGGGAGAAACCGGCCACCCGCACTTCCACCGGCATGATCTCGGTCAGCGCCGGAATCATTGCGCCGTTGTACAGACCGTAGATAAACGACAGCCACAACAGCGACAGCAGCATGTGGCTGAAGCTCGGCGCCTGCACCAGATACGACAGCGCCGGATACGTGGTGGCCAGGGCCAGCAACGCCATGGCGATCAGCACCGGACGGCGGCCGACGCGATCGGACAACGCCCCGCCAATCGGCAGCCAGAAGAAGTTGGAAACGCCCACCAGCAGCGTCACCAGCAACGCATCCGATGTGCTCAGGTGCAGCACGGTTTTACCAAAGGTCGGTGCGTACACGGTGATCAGGTAAAACGCGGTGGTGGTCAGGGCAACCATCAGCATCCCGCCCAGCACCACGCCCCAGTTCTGGCCGAGAGTGCGGAACACTTCCTTCATGCTCGGGCGATGTTTACGAGCGGCGAACTCTTCGGTTTCCGCCAGGTTGCGCCGCAGAAAGAAGATGAACGGCACGATCATGCAACCGACGAAAAACGGAATGCGCCAGCCCCAATCGGCGACGGCTTGCGGCGCCATCCACTGGTTCAAGCCATAACCCAGCGCCGCGGCGACGACGATGGCCACCTGCTGACTGGCCGACTGCCAGGCGGTGAAAAAGCCTTTGCGACCGGGCGTGGCGATTTCGGAGAGGTACACCGAAACCCCGCCCAGTTCCGCACCGGCGGAGAAGCCTTGCAGCAGCCGCCCGATCAACACCAGCGCCGGGGCAAACAGGCCGATGGTTTCGTATCCGGGCACCAGCACAATCAGTATCGTGCCGCTGGCCATGATCGACAGAGTCACGATCAAACCTTTGCGACGACCGACGTCATCGATGTAGGCGCCGAGCACAATGGCCCCCAGCGGACGCATCAAAAAGCCTGCGCCGAACACTGCAAAAGTCATCATCAGGGACGCGAACTCACTGCTCGCCGGAAAGAACACCGCTGCGATCTGCGTGGCGTAGAAGCCGAACAGGAAGAAGTCGAACTGTTCGAGGAAGTTACCCGAGGTCACCCGGAAAATGGCGCCGGCCCGCGAGCCGCCGTGTGGGATTGAGGCTGTCATAAAAAATACTCCACCGCTTTTATGACGTGCGCGACGGGGAGGCGGCGCACGGTTTTTATTGGGGCGGATAGTGGCGCGCAGGGATCGATTTGTTAATTGCATTGTTGGCATGGATTGATGTGCCAAGCGGATCAATGGCGTGCTATGGCAGCTCTTTGGTCGGCACTGCCCGCACGGTTCTGGCGACCATCGAGTCCTGCGGTGGTGCGGCGACGTTCACGAAAGTCCCGTCCCAGTCAGAGTCTATTCTGCGAATGCGTTCACGCAGATCCGGATGCCCCGAGAGCAGATGAGAGCCGGAAGTACCAGGGCCGAAAAACAGGTGACTGAATTCGGCAGCGCAGGTGGCCTTGAGGGTCGAGCCCATTTTGTACCCGCCGATTTTCTTCAGTGCCCCGGCGACACTGTCGGGGTTGCGGGTGTATTGCACAGCCGTCGCGTCGGCCAGGAATTCGCGTTGCCGACTGACCGCAGCCTTGATCAGGTTGCCAAAGAACGTCCCGGAGAATCCGACAATGCACAGCGCAGTGCCAAACATGCTGACCAGTATGGTCGGCTGCTTACGATTGGCAGATGAGTGTGGTGTGTCCTCAAGACCGCGCAGGAGGTGGCTTCCCGCCAACCCGATCACCATGATCCCGTGGACGAGCGCGACCAGTTGAGTGTTCAGGCGCATGTCGCCGTTATAGATGTGGCTGAATTCGTGGGCGATCACGCCTTGCAGTTCATCGCGTGACAGCAGGCTTATCGCACCTTGAGTGACGCCAATGACTGCATCTTCAGGAGTGAGGCCGGCAGCAAATGCGTTGATGCCCAGATCTGGCAACAGATACACGCAAGGAACGGCGGTGCCGGACGCCAAGGCCATTTCCTCCACCACATTCACCAGGCGGCGCTCTTCCAGCGTCTGAGCGTTATGGTTGATCAGGCGACCACCCAAGCGGCGCGCGACCACTTTGCCACCCCCTGTCAGTTCGACGTATTTGACCAGCCCGCCCAGCAACACAACACCCGTTACCAGCGCTGCAATGATCGCGAAAAACTGCCGGTTCTCCGCCAGCTCCTCAAGCGTTTTGCCGTAGGAGAACGGCAGAATCAGGAGCATGCAGAACACTAGTATCAGGCTGACCAACGCGATCATCATCAAGATCACGAGCAGCACCGAGCGACGTTTGGCCCGGCACTGTTGTTCAAAGAAATTCATCTAGCCATCCATGGACTTGGGGGTTGAATCAATCCAGGCGGGCCGCCAACTGATCCGGCACCGGTTTGCCCGTTGTGGCGTCTGTCGTAAAACGCCCATCCCACTGCGGATCGATTCGACGAATCCGTACGCTCAGATCGGGGTGGGTCGCAAACATTCGGCTCAGCCAACCTGAGCCGCCGGTGCTGAAAAACAAATGACTGAACTCGGCGGCACGGGGCGAGCTAATGACCGAGCCTTGGGCATGGGCGCCGATTTTTTTCAGGGCACCGACAATGCTTTGCGGATTGCGCGTGTATTGCACTGCGCTGGCATCGGCGAGGAACTCGCGCTGGCGACTGACCGCAGCCTTGATCAGATTGCCGTATAGATTCCCGACAAATCCTGCCACGCACAGTGCGGCACCGAGCGCAAAAACCACCAGCATCAACCGCACGTCGCGTTTGTCGCGCTTGAGCAGGCTGGCCAATATGTAAGTGCCGGCCAGGCCCAGTACCAACAGGCCGTGCACCACTGCCACCAGTTGCGTGTTCAGGCGCATGTCACCGTTGAAAATGTGGCTGAATTCGTGGGCGATGACTCCTTGAAGTTCTTCCCGGGTCAGCAGCGCTACCGCGCCACGGGTCACACCAATGGCCGCGTCCTCCGGTGTAAATCCGGCCGCGAAGGCGTTGATGCTTTCGTCCGGTAACAGATACACCGCTGGCACACGGGTGCCGGAGGCAATCGCCATTTCTTCGACGACGTTCATCAGCCGCTGCTCGTCCAGGGTTCGCACATTGCCATTGAGCAGGCGGCCACCCAGTTTCTCGGCAACGACTTTGCCGCCAGCGCGCAGTTGCCGATATTTCAGCAGACCGCCAATCACTACGATGCTGCTGATGAACGATGCAATAACGGCCATTGCCAGTAGCGCATCCGCCAGCGTGCCGGTCCCGCTCAGGTAATCCTCAAAACCATTGAAGACGAAGGGCAGGCTGGTCATTCCGATCAGCATGACGATCGCCAGAATCATCAGGTAAACCAGCCGTGACGTTTGGTTTCGAGCCTGGGTTTGTCGTTCAAAAAAGTTCATCGGGCCATCCATGGAGAGCAGCAATCAGAAAGAAACGTTGGGCGCGGTCTTGATGGCCAGCGTATCGGCAAACTGCAACGGAATCGCGTCCTCGCGATGGCCAAAACTGGCCGCCAGCAGCACCGCCGGAAAACGCTGCTTGAGGGTGTTGTAGGCCATGACGGCGTCGTTGAAAGCCTGGCGCGCAAAGCTCACCTTGTTTTCGGTGCTGCTCAGCTCTTCGCTCAGTTGTTGCATGTTCTGCGAGGCCTTGAGGTCCGGATAGGCTTCCAGCGTCAGGTTCAATCGACCCAGCGCGCTGCTGAGTGCGCTGTCCGCCAGCCCCAATTGCGCGATGTGCTGGGCATTGCCCGGTTTCGCCAGTGCCGCCTCGAGTCCGGCCACGGCGGCATTGCGCGCGGCGATCACCGCTTCAAGGGTTTCGCGCTCATGGGCCAGATAACCCTTGGCGATGCTGACGAGATTGGGGATCAGGTCATAGCGGCGTTTGAGCTGCACTTCGACCTGGGCAAACGCGTTCTTGATCTCGTTGCGCCGGGCAACGAGCTTATTGAAAAGACTGACAGCGTAGAGCCCCAGAAGCGCAAGCAATACCAGATTGACGATGAGGTAGATTTTCACAGTGATGTCCTTGTTCACTCGGCGGGGGCGGGCGCGATCTTATCGTAAATGGATGCCGTTGACTGTATTGGCCCTTTGGCGGTTTAGCCCGGATTACGTTGCGGAGCGTGGCTACAATCTCAACGTCCATCAATAAACAAGGAATGATTCCAGAACCCCGCAGTCGGAGTTCAGGTATCACACATCTGAAGGAGGTTCACCGATGAACAACAAGACCCTAATCGCCAGCCTGGCCCTCGTCGCCGGTATCGCCGGGATCAGCCCCCTCGTTCAAGCGGCGCAAACCTCGAACGACACTGTCGAACATTCACCGACCGGCAACCGCGAACTGAACGTCAACGACCGCGCCCCGGACATCTACCAGCGCAGCGAAAAAGCCATCAAAAACTGGAAACAGAAAGGCCTCAAACAACCAGAGCCACAGGCGCAGTGGGTGCAGATCAATGACAAGTACGTGATGGTGATGATCACCAACGGGACGATTGTGGCGATTCAGCCGGTGGAGCGCTGACCTCAAGCAACAATTGGCCATGGACGGTTGATTGCATTCGAGCGCCGTTCCGGTAAAACGCGGGGGGCGTTTCGAGTGACTGGATGTCAGGAGCAATAGGTTGGAGAAGAAACCTCTTTACCGCAAAGAAAATACGACCACCCATAACGTCCGTCGCAACAATCCCGGCGGACATTACCGGCATCAGCGAAATACCAAGGCTGAAATCAACAGCGAGGCTACTCGCGGCTCGATGCATGGGATCCAGCACCGTGGCTTCGATTACACGCCCTTGTTTCGCTTTTTGCTGTCGCGTGTTGGCGGTGATTGGGACGAGATTTTCAGTGAAGCGGTGTCGCGGCTGGATCGGCAAGAGCCGGTGTTCTGGATGGTCGCTGTGTTGGAAAGTGACCGGGAAGAAATAGTGCGGCTCGGTGAATCGAGTTACTTCAATGGTCTGTATGTCGATGAACAGAAGTGCCTGCAAATCGTCAATCCCAAACTGAAAGCCGAAGACATGACGCCCTACTGCCAATGCTGCACGCATACCTTCAATGGCGTTGTGTTCGGTACGCCCGAGCGCTGAAATTCAATCAGCCCGGCCATGACTCAGCGTCTGCCCGCCACCCAGCCGATACTGATTATTCCCGCTGCGTTTGGCCTCATACATCGCCAGGTCCGCAATGTGCAGTAGCCGGTCCATGGTCGGCGCATGGTCGGGGAAGACGGCGACGCCGAGGCTGGTGCCGATGTGGCGTTGTTCGTTGCCGATGGGAATTGGCGGGGACAGTTCGATGAAGATTTTCTGACAGATGCTGCGGGCTTCGTCCTGCAGGTTCAGGCCGGGGGCGAGGCCTTGCAGGATGACCACGAATTCGTCACCACCGATGCGCGCGACGGTGTCGCTGACCCGCAGGATACGTTTCAGTCGGGTGGCGGTGGTGATCAGGACGCGGTCGCCGGCGGCGTGACCGTAGCGGTCGTTGATCGCTTTGAAACCGTTGAGATCGATGAACACCAGCGCCACCCGCGTCTCGGTCACGCGCGCATGTTCGAGTGCTTCCGATAGCCGTTCTTCCAGCACCAGCCGATTGGGTAGGCCAGTCAACGGGTCGAAGTGGGCCAGGTGCTGGAGATAGCTGGCCGAAGCCTTTTCTTCGGTGATGTCGCGCACCACGCCCATCATCTTGATCACCGCGTCGTGATCGTTGCGCACCACATTGCCGGTTTCACGCAACCAACGAATGGTGCCGTCGGGCCAGACCACGCGGTATTCCTCATCGTGGTTTTCACCGGTCTCAAGACATCGCAATTCCCCGGCGCGCACCCTGGCGCGGTCTTCGGGATGTACGCAGGAGCAGAACAGGGCGTAAGAGGGCGTCACTTCGCCGATCTTGAACCCGAACATGCCGAAGATCGCGTCCGACCAGTAGAGCCGGTCGGTGTCGACCTCCCAGTCCCAGGTGCCGATCCGGGCGAAATACTGGCTGCGCTTGAAACGGTCGGCGTCGCCGTCCTGCCGAATGTTTTGGCCCTCGGCGGCGCGGGTCAGTAACTCACGATATTCGGCAAGTTGCCGGCGAAGGACGCGCTCGCGGCGGATCAACGCGACGATCACGAGCATCAGCACAACGATAAGGGCAAGGCTGATCCAGAGTTGAGTCATTCAAGCGTCGCTGACATGGCGTATCGATCAGGATTGGTAGCGGGTGGCCATCATCCATCACGGCCAACGTCGGGTCAAACGGTTGCCAATGGCCGGTATTTCTGGGAAAACGGCGGCCAGCGGAACAATAGAGTGAATGTTATGAATGATGAACTGCAGATAATCGATCTTCAGCCCGGCGACGGAAAAGCCGCCGTCAAAGGCGCGTTGATCACCACCCAATACACGGGTTGGCTGGAAGACGGCACCGAGTTCGACTCCTCCTGGAGCCGGGGCAAACCGTTCCAGTGCGTGATCGGCACGGGCCGGGTGATCAAGGGTTGGGATCACGGGATCATGGGCATGCAGGTCGGCGGTAAACGCAAACTGCTGGTGCCGGCGCATCTGGGTTACGGCGAGCGGACGATGGGCAAGATCCCGCCGAATTCGAATCTGGTGTTCGAGATTGAGTTGCTGGAGGTTTTGACGCGGGAGGATTGATAACCGGAGGTCATCTTGTTCGAACGGCTCAAGGATCAGGTCGATGGATGTTGAACAGATCATTTACGAAACCGTTGCGTGGTTGACTATCGAACATCCGGGACGACGGAGTTCGACTTACAACATCCAATTGGTACTCTTCGCGGCCATGATGATTTTTTTGTGGTTCGTCGCAAAGGATGTCCTCGCACGGCGCAAAGCCTTTCTGGCCAGCAAGGTTCAGGTCCTGGCGTCAAAGCCACTGTCCGCAATTTCCTTCGCCGAGGAAGACGGGCAGAAGGTCAGGTTCACCGGCGTTTTGCTGGAGAAGGAGGGCGCTTACACCGTGACAGTGACTCGCGACGATGACAAAGAAGCCACTGTTTCGTCCCGTGACGGGTTGCTTTCGCTGGAAGAGGTCGAGGCTTACTTGAGAGTGCATACGCCTTTCATTCTGTCTGACTTTCGGCGGTGATCGTGTTTGCACATAAAGCCCGTTGTGATGAGGTGAAGCCCTGATCACAACGTCCTGCATGCAAGGGCTCGATGAATCAGGTAAATGCCTCAATATCGTCAAGCGTGTCTGAAATCACGCCTTCTAGCGAAGGGAATCTTGTCTTCACTTCATCCAGCGCTGCGAAGGCAATGTCTTTGTCCAGCTCGCCGTGTCTTCGAGCAATGTGGCCCAAAGCGGTAATGGCAGATGCGACAACCGACTCATTGCTGCTGGCCAGATACTTCAGGCAGGTTTGCTGAGCCCAGATTCTGTCTGATTCGTTCAAGCCAATAGAAATCAATCCAGCGACAACATTCCTTTCCACGCCGCTTTCAAGAAGCCTCACTGCTTCATCGTGGTTCACTGTTGGTTCTTGATAGGAAAGACTCAACTACTCCCGAACCCCGATAAAAAGATCCAGTTCAGTTGGTAGGTGTTCATTAAGAACTGAAGCGATTTGCCGGACCTGACCTTCATTCAATAACCATTCTCCGGCCTCGCTTTCTTCCAGGCTTTCCCAACCCAGCAACGCTAAAACCGCAGCTTCTGCCTCAGGCTTCACTGTCAGTTCAAACTTCAAAGAGTCGTCCTCTTCATCACCTTTCAAAAAGCCACTTATCCATAAAAACATTAAAAGCTTCCTGTATTTACTTGGGGGTTAACCTTGTTATTGGAGAGCTCGGAAAACACTGAACCCGCTGCCTCCCTTCACGGAGGCAGCGGTTTTTTTCTTGCCTTGTGCCCTGGGTGTTACGCAGCCATCGCCATCTCATCCAGCGTCGCGGCAACCGTGCCGGTCAGGCTTGGAAATCGGCGTTTCACGCTGGCAAGTGCCGGCAGCAGGCGGCTGCGGTCCAGTTCGCCATGGTCGCGGGCAATCTGGACGAGGGCGATGAGGGCGGCGCTGACGATGGATTTCCGTTCGCTCTCGAGCAGTAGCAGACAGGCCTTTTGGGCCCATTGGCTATCTTTCTCGTTGAGGCCGATGGAGATCAGGGCGGCGACGATGTGTGCATCGGATTTGCTTTCCATGGGTGTTCCTCAGGTCGTGGCATCGAGAGAGTCCAGCGCCCGGTTCACAGCCAGTTCTCCACACATCACCACTTGGGCGATGCCCAGCACAGTGCTGCGATAGGGCGGGTCAAGCAGCGCGGCGAAGTCGCTGAGCATCACACTGGCCGAAGTCATCGATTCGCAGGCGTGGGCCAGCAGGGCATGCTGATCCAGGTCGGGGGCGACCAGGAACATGCGGCCGGGGCAGTGTTGTTTCGGGGCGGTGGGTTTCAGGTAATGGTCGAGGGCGCGCTCGGCGGCTTCGTGGAGTTTTCTGGAATCGGCGGAGGCGTAGGGCGAGGCCGGATCGGATTCGTTGGGTTTGTCTGTTTCGGGTGGATCGGGGACGTATTTGAACATTCGGGAAAGCCTCAAAGTGATGCCGACACCACCTCGCGACTAAACGAAAAGGTGGCAGCTGTACGCAGGTTAGTCGACCGGCGACTTCCCAAAACCGGCGCACCCGAGGGTGCCCTGCACACAGCCGCCATAGAGTGCAGATGAAGGTCACCTGACTGTCTGGAGCACATGTAAAGTTTTGAGAAATCATCGAGCGACTAAACCCGATCACTGACCATTCAGTGACGCGGACCAAGTTACCGACGCCCTCAAAACCGCACAAGCCGGCGGATTCTGGCGTAGTTGTAGGCAAAGGCGCAAGGCGATGTAGCCTCTCGGATGGGGGCAAAATGATGCTTCATTTGTCAGGCTTTATGGCTCACGCAAGAGGTCGCTGCCGGCCTGTGAAGCTTGCTTGCTTGTGAACATCCTCTTTGTGATACCGAATATTTAATAAGCCACTTCGAGCTTGATTTATATCGGTTTCGATATAGCCTGCGTGGCACGTCAAATGCCAGGAACAGGTGAAACCATGAAGGATCATCAAAACACGCCCCAGCATTTCTCAAGCATCTGGGACGCACTGGAAGACACGCCGCAAGAAGCGGCCAACATGCGCCTGCGGGCCAAACTGATGCGCACGCTTTGCGAAACCATTCGTGCGTGGGAGCTTCCGCAGAAAGAGGCGGCCAAGCGTCTGGGCATCACTCAGCCGCGTCTCAACGACGTACTCAACGGCAAAATCGACAAGTTCTCGCTGGATGCGCTGGTCAACCTGTCGGCGGCCGCAAAACTGGAAGTAGACCTCTGTTTCCAGTTGCCATCCTTGGAATGGGCCACCTGATCCTTGATTGCAGCGATGCTTAAGTCTGCATCTCGCTGAACATCGGAATTCGTCCATTAAGCGAAGGCCGGTAGTGCCACGCGAGTCTTCCCGGATCAATGTCGCGGGCGAGAATTTCAGTGAGCGTGGCGCTGGCGATCGTTATTGCCAGCATCTGCCCGGGACATTGATGCCGACCGCTGCCGAACGTGAAGCTGCGTCGGTTCGGGCGATCCGGCATGAAGCGATCCGGGTTTTCATTTAGAGCCGGGTCTCGATTGGCCGACGCCAGCAACACCAGAATCACGTCGCCGGCTTCCAGCCGCACGCCGTCGATTTCGCAGCTGTTCGCCACAAAACGGCGAGTGTTCTGTACCGAGGGATCGAAGCGTTGCACTTCAGCCAGCAACGAATCCACCGAAGCCGCGCGTAACTCAGGCTGCCGCTGTAGCGCCACCAGCGCATTGCCAATTAGCCCGGCAGTGGCCTCGAATATCTGCGAACAGAGGCCGATCAGGTTGGCGAGCAACACGTCCACATCGCCGACAAAACGCTGTTGGATGTCGGCGACAAACGGGTTCGGATCCGCCAGCAATTCCATGAAGTATCCACGCAGTAGCTCCGCCGCCCGATGCGCTGCCGCCAGTTGCAAATCATTGCTCAGCGGCGACAGGCACACCGCGAAATCCGCCGTCAGTTCACTGATGACCCGCGCCTGCGCCGGGGTGAACCCGAGCAGCGATGTAACCACGCACACCGGGCCGCGAAACATGGCTTTATAGAGGCCGTCGGCATCGTTCGTGATCAACCGCGCGGACACCAGATCGCTGACTTCTTCCCGATCAATCAACCCCAGCGGAGGCTCAATGGCCGAACGCGGGCAGCGCTGAGCTTCGCCGTCATTCATGCGCATCAACTGGCCGAACACCTTGCCTGCCATGCCATCGGCAATCGCCTTGGGCACCGGCTCCTGCACCGGACGCACCCGGCAATCCGGATGCGCCAGCACTGCGCACACCGCGCGGGCGCTGCTAGCAACCCACAGTTTCAGTCCATGATGAAAGGTCAGCCCGCCCGCCGCGCGCAGTTCGGCGTAGTAGGGGTAGGGATCGGCGTGAGTCGCAGCGATGATCGGGTCCATGGATCGCAACCTTGTCGGTGGGGGAAGTGTTGCTACTATCTCCAGTCCTTGAGGGCGATGATTCGTCCGGGAGCGAAATATGAAGGTTGGATTCGCAGGAGACTTGGACCAAGCGCAACTTCAGTTTTTTTGAATCCGCGTGTGAGTGGTGCCGGGAAAATATAAGGCCCCTTTCATCACTTCTATGGAAGGGGCGGTAAATGCACTGTGAATCAACTGGACCGTCTCAAGTCACCGGGAAGGGGACCACTAGGACCCGTGGTGACGGTGTAAGTCACTCTGTTGCCTACAGAGAAGGCGGATGAACGATCAAATTGAAAAGATTGAGATGCACTCCCGTCATCCGGTTGCACCTCGACGGTACAAAAACTCAGGTAATTAGAAACCGATGTGACAGTTCCTTTTTTTGTCGTTGTAACAATTGGTGTAGACATTTTTTCTCCAAAGGTTGTTGGCTTGAGCGCGAATGATTTGGCAATCACTACAATCCAATCCAAAGCTCTTTGAACTGTTTTTGCTACTGTCATTTCTGTCAGGGGAGGATCGATTCAGGCGGCTTTTTGCGACCGTCGGTCTGGAAAAGGCGCGGTGTGTAGATCCAGAGGGCGATTGCTACGATCTTTAGTCCGATATGGCCGAGGGTCATTAGAGAGCGAAATATGCACGCAGCACATCAAGACATCGGCGTCTCGCAAGTGGCCGCCGCCATCGCGGAACCGGCGCGGACCAAAATGCTGTGCTCGTTGATGGACGGCCACGCCCGCACCGCCACGGAGCTGGCAACCCTCGCCGACGTCAGCGCCTCGACCGCCAGCGCGCATCTGGCCAAGCTCAAGGATCTGGCGCTGGTGCGCCTGCATGTACAGGGCCGCCATCGTTATTACAGCCTCGCCGACAAATGCGTGGCCCAGGCGCTGGAAGCGCTGATGGTGATCGGCCAGAATCCTGCGCCGACCTTCAAGCCGCACACGCCGGATCGTCTGCAATTTGCCCGCACCTGCTACGACCACATGGCCGGGACACTGGCGGTATTGCTGCATGACCGATTGCTGGAGGGTGGTTGGCTGATGGAAACCGATGAGCAGGCCTATCGCTTGAGCGCGAGCGGAGAGGTGCTGTTCGAAGGTCTGGGAGTCGAAGTCAGGGATCTGTCGACCCTGCGTCGTCGCTTTGCCTGCCCATGCCTGGACTGGAGCATGCGTCGGCCACATCTGGGTGGATCACTTGGAGCGGCTTTGCTGCAGACAGCGTTGAAGCGCAAATGGGTGACGCAGGATCTGGACAGTCGGGCGCTGACGTTGACGGCGGTGGGGCGTAAGGAAATGGCGGCGCGGTTCGGGGTGCAATTGCCCGAAGCGATGCAGCCTGTCCCGATGCCCAAATCCTCGACCATCGCAGCTGACACTCGACTGTAAAACGTCTGACTGACAAAGGGTCGTTTTACGGCTTGTGGCCCGTGGACGGACTCTATACTGTATATGCGAACAGTATCGAGTCCGTGCCATGCAAATCATCGACAAGCTCAGCATCCTCGCCGACGCCGCCAAGTACGACGCCTCCTGCGCCAGTAGTGGTGCGCCCAAGCGCAGTTCCGAGGGCAAGAGCGGGCTGGGTTCGACCGATGGTATGGGCATCTGTCACAGCTACACGCCGGACGGGCGCTGTGTGTCGCTGCTCAAGATTTTGCTGACCAACTTCTGCCTCTACGACTGCCAATACTGCGTCAACCGCCGCTCCAGCGATGTGCCCCGTGCGCGTTTCACGCCCGAGGAAGTGGTGACGCTGACCCTGGATTTCTACCGGCGCAATTGCGTCAGCGGGTTGTTTCTCAGCTCGGGGATCATTCGTTCGGCGGACTACACCATGGAGCAACTGGTGCGTGTCGCGAAGCTGTTGCGCGAAGAGCATGAGTTCCGAGGCTACATTCATCTCAAGACCATCCCTGATGCGGATCCCGCGCTGATCGAAGAGGCCGGGCGTTACGCCGACCGCTTGAGTGTCAACATCGAATTGCCCACCGATGCCAGCCTGCAAACCCTGGCGCCGGAGAAGCACATCGGTTCGATCAAGCAGGCGATGAACACCATCTACACCGGCGTGCAGACCGTGCTCAACGAACCTCGCGCTCCGAAGTTCGCCCCGGCCGGGCAGAGCACGCAGATGATCGTCGGTGCCGATGACACCGACGACAGCACCATCCTCCACAGTGCCCAGGCGTTGTACGGCAACTTCCGTCTGCGCCGGGTCTATTACTCGGCATTCAGCCCGATCCCCGACAGCCCGAAAAGCGTGCCGCTGGCCGCGCCGCCGCTGATGCGCGAGCACCGCCTGTATCAGGCGGATTTTCTATTGCGCAGTTATGGCTACAGCGCCGGTGAGTTGCTTCAGGGGCCGGGCAATCTGGCGCTGGACATCGACCCGAAACTGGCCTGGGCGCTGCAGAATCGCCAGGTATTTCCGCTGGATCTCAATCGCGCCGAACCGGCGCTGATCTCACGCATCCCCGGCATTGGCCTGCGCACCACCGAACGTCTGGTGGAGCTGCGTCGGCAGCGGCGCATTCGCTACGAAGATGTGGCGCGCATGCGCTGTGTGCTGGCCAAGGCCAAGCCGTTCATCATCACCAGCGATTACCACCCGCAGCAGGCCGAGGTCACCAGCCAGATGCTTTATCAGCAGCTGCGCGATCGGCCGATGCCGCAGCAGATGGGGCTGTGGGGATGATCAACCTCGATTGCGACGACCTGTTCGACACCTGGCGTCAGCAGGCACGCTGGCTGCTCAGCCATGAAATCGATCCGAGCCTGGTGAGCTGGGCATCGGAAGGCGTGAGTGATCTGTTTGCCAGTGACGTGTCGGTGCCCGAAGGGCAGGGGCCGTTTCAGGCGCGTATTCCGCGTGCGTTGCTTGACACCCTGGAACAAGCGTCGCGCTACCGTGGTGATCAGCGCTGGAGTCTGCTGTATGAGGTGCTGTGGCGGGTCAGCCACGGTGATCGCACGGCAATGATGGCCGGCGACAAACTGGGCAGCGAGTTGCAGCGGCGGATCAAGCAGGTGCAGCGCGAAGCCCATCATCTGCATGCATTCGTGCGTTTCATCGAGCGCCCGCCCGAATTGCCGGGCCCGCAATACGTGGCGTGGCACGAACCGGCCCACGACATCCTGCGCAGTGCCAGCGAACACTTCATCGGGCGCATGGGCCGGCACCGCTGGCTGATTGCCACGCCCCGCGACGGGGTTTATTACGATGGCGAACAACTGATCCATCAACGCCAGTGCCCGGTGGAGTGGCAGCAACTGGCGCAGAACGTCGACGATCCCCACGGTGATTTATGGCTGACCTACTACAGCCACATCTTCAACCCGGCGCGTTTGAACGAGAAGGTCATGCAGGGGCACTTGCCGACGCGGTTCTGGAAGAACCTGCCGGAGGGGGAGTTGATCCCCGGATTGATTACCCAGGCCCGAATGGGCAAGCAGCAGAATGGGCAGGCGAGCGGGATTGCCGGGCGCACGGGCAAGCGGATTGCCATGAAGGCCGGCGAGCGAGGCGAATGAAAAAGCCCCCATCGATCACTCGATGGGGGCTTTTGTGCATCTGGCCGTCAGGTCAAACCTTGACGATCCAGCCGGCTGGCGCTTCAACGTCGCCGGTCTGCACGCCGGTCAGCTCTTTGTAGAGCTTCTGGGTCACAGGGCCGACTTCGGTTTCGCTGTGGAACACGTGCAGGTGGTCGTTGTAGCTGATGCCGCCGATCGGGGTGATTACCGCAGCCGTACCGCAAGCACCGGCTTCCTTGAAGTCCGACAGCTTGTCGATGAACACATCACCTTCGACCACTTCCAGGCCCAGGCGGGACTTGGCCAGTTCGATCAGCGACAGACGGGTGATGCCCGGCAGTACTGACGGCGAGTTCGGGGTCACGAACTTGTTGTCGTGGGTGATCCCGAAGAAGTTGGCCGAACCGACTTCCTCGATCTTGGTGTGGGTCATCGGGTCCAGGTAGATCGCGTCGGCGAAGTTGGCTTTCTTCGCTTTCGAGCCAGGCATCAGGCTGGCGGCGTAGTTGCCACCGACCTTGGCAGCGCCGGTGCCTTGTGGGGCGGCGCGGTCGTAGCTGGAGATCTGGAAGTTGTGCGGGGTCAGGCCGCCCTTGAAGTAGGCGCCAACCGGAATGCAGAAGATCGAGAAGATGAATTCGGGTGCGGTACGCACACCGATGTTGTCACCTACGCCGATCACGAACGGACGCAGGTACAACGCGCCGCCGGTGCCATAAGGCGGGATGAAGCGTTCGTTGGCACGAACGACTGCTTTGCAGGCTTCGATGAATTGCTCGGTGTCGACTTGCGGCATCAACAGGCGCGCGCAGCTACGTTGCATGCGCAGAGCATTCTGGTCCGGGCGGAACAGGTTGATCGAGCCGTCCTTGCAACGATAGGCCTTCATGCCTTCGAAGCATTGCTGGCCATAGTGAAGGGCAGTGGAGCCTTCGCTGATGTGCAGCACGTTGTCTTCGGTCAGGGTGCCTTTGTCCCACTCGCCATTGCGAAAGTACGACAGATAGCGTTTGTCGGTCTTGATGTAGTCAAAACCCAGCTTGTCCCAGTTGATGCTTTCGTTACCCATGACACCCTCTATCACTGAACAACCGCCGAAGCGGTTCAAGGCTTCTGACGTTTTTTTGGATGGGCACAACAATACTTCATTCTTGAGCGGTTTCGCAGCCCGGGCGATGGGGGGAGCAGCAGATTTATTAGCCTGCTTATGAAAAAACTCCCCCGCGTCGGGTTTTTGATCGTTTCCACGCGAAGCGTGGGAATGATCTGCGACCGAGAGTTACAGGTGCAACGCGTGCCCAAGTGCACGCAACGCCGCTTCCTGCACCGCTTCACCCAGGGTCGGGTGTGCATGGATGGTGCCGCCGATGTCTTCCAGGCGTGCGCCCATTTCCAGGCTTTGCGCGAACGCAGTCGACAGTTCCGATACGCCAACACCCACCGCCTGCCAGCCGACAATCACATGATTGTCCCGACGGGCGACCACCCGCACGAAGCCGGTTTTCGATTCCAGGGTCATCGCTCGACCATTGGCCGCAAACGGGAAGTTCGACACGATGCAGTCCAGTCCCGCCGCCTTGGCCTCATCCGGCGTACGGCCGACAACGACCAGTTCCGGGTCGGTGAAGCACACGGCAGCGATGGCGGTCGGGTTGAACTCGCGGGTCTTGCCGCTGATCAGCTCGGCAACCATCTCGCCCTGGGCCATGGCGCGGTGGGCCAGCATCGGCTCGCCACTCAGGTCGCCGATGGCGTAGACGTTGCGCATGCTGGTCTGGCAGCGGCTGTCGATCTTGATCGCCGAACCATTCATGTCCAGGTTCAGCGCTTCAAGGTTCCAGCCCTGGGTATTGGGTTTGCGCCCGACGGCCACCAGCACCTGATCGGTTTCCAGGTTCAGGGTGTCACCGTTCGGATCGCGCACCTGCAACGTCCCGTCGAAGCCCAGCACGCTGTGCTTGAGGTACAGTTTCACGCCCAGTTGCTTCAGTGCATCGTGCACCGGTTGGGTCAGCTCGGCGTCATAAGCAGGCAAAATCCGATCCTGCGCCTCGACCACGCTGACTTCGGCGCCGAGCTTGCGATAGGCAATGCCCAGCTCCAGACCGATGTAACCACCGCCAACCACGGTCAGGCGTTTCGGCACCGATTTCGGTGCCAGTGCCTCGGTGGACGAAATGATTGGCCCACCAATCGGCAGGCTCGGCAGATTGACGCTTTTCGAACCGGTGGCCAGCACCAGATGCTCGCACTGGATGCGGGTGTCGCCGACTTCCACGGTCTTGCCGTCGATGACCTTGGCCCAGCCGTTGATAACCTGAACCTTGTTCTTCTTCAGCAACGCGGCGACGCCGGTGGTCAGGCGATCGACGATGCCGTCCTTCCACTCGACGCTCTTGGTGATGTCGAGGGTCGGCGCCGAAACGCTGATGCCCAGCGCCGAATGCTGATTGTGGTGTTGCGTCTGGTGAAACTGCTCGGCCACATGGATCAGCGCTTTCGACGGAATGCAGCCGATGTTCAGGCAGGTGCCGCCCAGCGATTGGCCCTCGACCAGAAGGGTCGAAATGCCCAGTTGCCCGGCACGAATGGCCGTTACGTAACCGCCAGGACCGCCGCCGATGATCAGCAGCGTGGTGTTCAGAGTTTGCATGCCATCACTCCACAAACAGGGTCGCGGGTTGTTCGAGCAGGCCACGAATGGCCTGGATGAAGAGCGCCGCGTCCATGCCGTCGACCACGCGGTGATCGAAGGAACTGGAGAGGTTCATCATCTTGCGGATCACCACCTGGCCTTTGACGACCATCGGGCGTTCGACGATTTTGTTCACACCGACGATCGCTACTTCCGGCAGATTCAGCACCGGGGTGCTGACGATGCCGCCAAGGGCGCCGAGGCTGGTCAGGGTGATCGTCGAGCCGGACAGCTCATCGCGGCTGGCCTTGCCATTGCGCGCGGCGGTGGCGAGGCGGGAAATTTCCGCCGCGTTGTCCCACAGGCTGCGAGCCTCGGCGTGACGCACCACCGGCACCATCAGGCCAACATCGCTTTGGGTGGCGACGCCGACATGCACCGCGCCGAGGCGGGTGATGACCTGAGCTTCGTCGTCGTAACGGGCGTTCATCTGTGGGAAGTCGCGCAGGGCGACCACCAGCGCACGCACCAGGAAGGGCAGCAAGGTCAACTTGCCACGGCTGGCACCGTGCTTTTCGTTCAGGTGGGCGCGCAGTTCTTCGATTGCAGTAACGTCGATTTCCTCGACATAACTGAAGTGCGCCGCACGCTGAGTCGCGTCCTGCATGCGCTGGGCAATCTTGCGGCGCATACCGATAACCTGAATCTGTTCTTCATCGTTACGCTGGGCGTACGCGGCGGCAACCGGCGCCGAAGCGTTCGACTGACCCTGCGCCAGATAGGCCTCGAGGTCTTCGTGCAACACGCGACCGGCCGGGCCGGAACCGCGCACCAGACGCAATTGAATGCCCAGGTCCAGCGCATGCTTGCGCACGGCCGGCGAGGCCAGCGGACGCTCATCGGCTTCGCGAGCAACCATCGGGCCCTGGCAAACGGCAGCTGCCGGACGTGGTGCGGCGGGAGCAGGTTTGCTTTCAACGACAGCTTCAACTTTGGTTGCGACTGGAGTTTCTTTCGCCGCCACAGGCGCCGGTTTGTCCGACTCCTTCAGATTGCCAGCGCCTTCAACCTCGATGCTGATCAGCACACTGCCGACCGCCATCACTTCACCTGGCTGGCCGCCCAGCGCAATCACCTTGCCGTGGACTGGCGAGGGAATATCGACCATGGCCTTGTCGGTCATCACATCCGCCAGCACCTGATCTTCAACGACCAGATCGCCGACCTTGACGTGCCACTGCGACAGTTCGACTTCTGCGATGCCTTCGCCGATGTCCGGCATCTTGATAACGTGCGTGCCCATTCAGACCTCCATGACCCGTTTCAGCGCCGCGCCCACTCGGGACGGCCCAGGGAAATACGCCCACTCCTGCGCGTGCGGGTAGGGAGTGTCCCAACCGGTGACGCGTTCGATCGGCGCTTCCAGGTGGTGGAAGCAATGCTCCTGCACCAGCGACACCAGTTCGGCACCGAAACCGCAGGTGCGGGTCGCTTCGTGAACCACCACGCAACGGCCGGTTTTTTTCACGGATTTGACGATGGTTTCCAGGTCCAGCGGCCACAGGCTGCGCAGGTCGATGACTTCAGCGTCCACGCCGGATTCTTCGGCGGCGACTTGCGACACGTACACGGTGGTGCCGTAGGTCAGGACGGTCACGTCCTTGCCCGGACGGGTGATGGCAGCGACATCCAGCGGCACAGTGTAGTAACCGTCCGGCACTTGTGCGGCCGGGTGTTTCGACCACGGGGTCACCGGGCGGTCGTGGTGGCCGTCGAACGGGCCGTTGTACAGGCGTTTGGGCTCGAGGAAGATCACCGGGTCATCGTTTTCGATGGAGGCAATCAGCAGGCCTTTGGCGTCATACGGGTTGGACGGCATGACGGTGCGCAGGCCGCAGACCTGAGTGAACATCGCCTCGATGCTCTGGCTGTGGGTCTGGCCGCCGTAAATGCCGCCGCCGCACGGCATGCGCAGGGTCATCGGCGCGGTGAACTCGCCGGCCGAGCGATAACGCAGGCGGGCGGCTTCGGAAATGATCTGGTCGGACGCCGGGTACACGTAGTCGGCAAACTGGATTTCAGCGACCGGACGCAAGCCATAAGCGCCCATGCCCACGGCAACGCCGACGATGCCGCTTTCGGAGATCGGCGCGTCGAACACCCGCGAGGTGCCGTACTTGGTCTGCAGGCCTTCGGTGCAGCGGAACACGCCGCCGAAGTAGCCGACGTCCTGGCCGAACACCACGACGTTGTCGTCACGCTCAAGCATCACATCCATGGCCGAGCGCAGGGCCTGGATCATGGTCATGGTGGTCGTGGTCATGGCGGTTTCCAACTGAATATTGTTGTTGTGATCGTTCATGTCAGATCCCCAACTGCTGACGCTGGCGCTTCAAGTGCTCCGGCATCTCTTTGTAGACGTCTTCGAACATGGTGGCGGCGCTTGGAATCTGGCCGCCGGCAAGGGTGCCGTACTGCTCGGCCTGTTTCTGCGCGGCAATCACTTCGGCTTCGAGCTCGGCGCTGACGGCGGCGTGCTCTTCTTCCGACCAGTGGCCGACCTTGATCAGGTGCTGCTTCAGGCGGGCAATCGGGTCGCCCAGCGGGAAATGGCTCCAGTCGTCGGCAGGACGGTATTTGGACGGATCGTCGGAGGTCGAGTGCGGGCCGGCGCGATAGGTGACCCATTCGATCATGGTCGGACCGAGGCCGCGGCGGGCGCGTTCGGCGGCCCAGGCGGAGGCGGCGTAAACCGCGTAGAAATCGTTGCCATCAACCCGCAGCGAAGCGATGCCGCAACCGACGCCGCGTCCGGCGAAGGTGGTGGCTTCACCACCGGCGATGGCCTGGAAGGTCGAGATCGCCCACTGGTTGTTGACCACGTTGAGGATCACCGGCGCACGGTAAACGTGGGCGAAGGTGAGGGCGGTGTGGAAGTCCGATTCGGCGGTGGCGCCGTCACCGATCCAGGCCGAGGCGATTTTGGTGTCGCCCTTGATCGCCGAGGCCATGCCCCAGCCCACGCCCTGAATGAACTGGGTGGCGAGATTGCCGGAAATGGTGAAGAAACCGGCGTCCTTGACCGAGTACATGATCGGCAGTTGACGGCCCTTGAGCGGATCGCGCTCGTTGGACAGCAGTTGGCAGATCAGGTCGACCAATGGTACGTCGCGGGCCATCAGAATGCTTTGCTGGCGGTAGGTCGGGAAGCACATGTCGTCGATGTTCAAGGCCAGGGCCTGGGCGCTGCCGATGGCTTCTTCGCCGAGGCTCTGCATGTAGAACGACATTTTTTTCTGACGCTGGGCGACCACCATGCGGTTGTCGTAGATCCGGGTCTTGAGCATGGCGCGCATGCCTTTGCGCAGGATCTCGACCGGCACGTTTTCGGCCCATGGGCCGAGCGCATTGCCCTGATCGTCGAGCACGCGGATCAGTCCTCGGGCCAGGTCGGCGGTGTCGGCCGGTTCAACGTCGATGGAAGGTTTGCGCACCGTGCCGGCATCGGTCAGATGCAGGTAGGAGAAATCGGTTTTGCAGCCTGGGCGGCCCGAGGGTTCAGGGACGTGCAGACGCAGCGGTTCATACGCTTGGGTCATGGCTTCTACGCTCGATCTTGTGAATTTCTTGTAGTGAGCTGGCAGTCATTCTTGGATAAAAGAAATCCTGTCCTACAACAATCATAGGCCCGGGCAAGAAGAATATTTCTCTCTGTTTCGTTGCGCTGGCGATCATTTGCAGATAGAAAATCTGCATAAACATAAAAAACAGGTGGTTTTGTCTCATGCGCAAACTGGACCGTACCGATATCGGCATTCTCAACAGCCTTCAAGAGAACGCGCGCATCACCAATGCCGATCTGGCCCGTTCGGTCAATTTGTCGCCGACGCCGTGCTTCAATCGGGTCAAGGCGATGGAAGAGCTGGGGCTGATCCGCGAGCAGGTGACCCTGCTGGATGCCGATCTGCTCGGTCTGCACGTCAACGTGTTCATTCACGTCAGTCTCGAGAAGCAGGTAGAGGAAGCGCTGCAGCATTTCGAAGAGGCGATTTCCGATCGCCCGGAGGTCATGGAGTGTTACCTGATGGCCGGCGACCCGGACTATCTGATCCGGGTGCTGGTGCCGACCATTCAGGCGCTTGAACGCTTCATGATGGACTTTTTGACCAAGGTGCCGGGCGTGGCCAATATCCGGTCAAGCTTTGCGCTCAAGCAGGTTCGCTATAAAACGGCGTTGCCGCTGCCGGCGAACGGTCTGACGCTGGGCAACTGAGCGCGGCGCAGGTCACAGGTATTCATAGCGATAACCCAGTTCTTCGGTAAAAAGTGTCTGCTGAGCGGTGAAGCTCTGAGGCCAGGGCGCAACTTCGTTTTCCGGGTGGAAGACCAGTGTCGAGTTGCTCAGGTCGTCCTGCGGGAATGAGGGGACGTTCGGATGCAGGTTTCTCCAGCGTTCCCAGAGCAGGTCCAGGTAGCAATGGTGCAGGAAGAATATCGGATCGTTGGGAGAAGAGGCCTCCATCATGTTGCCCCCGATCCAGGCATGAACCGGATTGTGCAGCTCACGCTCGGAAAAGTTTTCCCAACCACCCGGCTCCATCCAGTAGGGCGTTCTGTTGAGCGCCGAAATGACGGTTTCTGGTGACGGCAAGGCACCTGCAGCCCCGAGATTGCGGCGCACGCCGGCGTTACCGAATCCCTCGTCCCATACCGAGACAATGAATGGCGACTGGTTGCTGGAAAAGGGGCCGGTGGTTACCAGCTGGTTCTGGGTATTGTCACCGTTGCCGCCCATGAAGTCCGAGGTGAACGGATTGTCGGCACCGCCGAGCTGCCAGTTCCAGTAGGGCAGGGTGATGCGCGGGTCATCGACGGCGGCTTGCAGCGCCAGTTCGAACTGGCGGATCAGGATCCGGTGCCACGGATAGAACAGGGGACTGCGGTGCGGATTGGGGACGAGCGGATTGCCACGCCCCATCGAATTCTTGTGGATCTGGACAAAGTCATCGTAGCGACTTTGTTGCCCGGGACGCAGCACGCTGTTGACGTTGTTTTTCAGCCTCAGCACCGCCTCGACAAATGCGGATTTCTGCTGCGGTGACAGATCCCGATGGTTACGGCGAATATCCATATTGCACAAACTCCATTGGTTGATTGCCCAATGAAGTCTGCCTGTTTGCTGGAGAAGCGCCAGTTCACCGCTATCGACGCGTTACGTGGGAAAGCTTTCCGTCAACCCGACTTACGCTGCCGTTTCTTATAGGGAATTGATCGGAATCTTCAGGTACGTCACACCGTTGTCTTCCGCCGGCGGCAGATTTCCCGCCCGCACATTCACTTGAATCGCCGGCAGCAGCAACGTCGGCATTCCCAGCCCTGCATCACGTTGTGTGCGCATCTCGACAAACGCGGCTTCGTCGACGCCATCATGCACATGGATATTGCTTTTACGCTGCTCGCCTACAGTGGTCTGGCACTGCGAGGCGCGGCCTTGCGGCGGGTAGTCGTGGCAGACGTAGAGCTTCACGCTGGCGGGGAAGGCCAGCAGCTTGTGGATCGAATTGAACAGCTGATGCGCGTTGCCGCCGGGGAAGTCGCAACGGGCGGTGCCGACGTCGGGCATGAACAGCGTGTCGCCGACCAGGATCTGCTCGCCGTCGATGAGATAGGCCATGTCTGCCGGGGTGTGGCCGGGGACGTGCAGGGCGGTGGCCTTGAGATTGCCGATCCGGAAGGACTCGTTCGGTGCGAACAGGTGATCGAACTGCGAGCCGTCGACGCGAAATTCCGGTTCCAGGTTGAACAGCGCCTTGAACACGTTCTGTACTTTGCTGATCGATTCGCCAATCGCGATTTTCCCGCCCAGTTCCCGGCGCAGGTAGGGCGCAGCGGACAAGTGATCGGCATGGGCATGGGTTTCCAGCAGCCATTGCACTTGCAGATGATGGGCACGGACGAAAGCGATGATCTTGTCCGCCTGAGCCGTGCAGGTGCGACCGGCGGCGCCGTCGTAATCGAGCACCGGATCGACGATTGCGCACTGACCGCCGTCGGCCTCGTAGACCACATAGCTGTAGGTCGAAGAGGCGGGGTCGAGGAAAGCTTCAATCAGCGCGGGCATGAAAACGGTCCTGTGGGGGAGGTGGAAAGTCAGGGTTGCAACACTTTATGTAAACACATAATGTCCGCAGCTTAAGTGACGTTGAAGGCATCCTGCAAATGCAATCCAGTCTGACCGAATGTGAAGTGGCGCAACTGCGCGCCTCGGCCTCCAAGGCCTGTTCTTTGCTCAAGGCCTTGGCCAACGAGGATCGGCTGCTGATCCTGTGTCAGTTGACCCAGGGCGAGCGCAACGTCGGCGAGCTGGAGAAAATGACCGGCGTGCGGCAGCCGACCCTGTCCCAGCAATTGGGCATCTTGCGTGACGAAGGGCTGGTCGCGACCCGACGTGAAGGCAAGTACATTTTTTACGGTCTGGCCAGTCACGAAGTGATCCAGGTGATGAAAACCCTCTCGGGACTCTACTGCGGAGCCGTGCTCAAAAGCTGGGCGCAATAGACCCGGCCATCCTTGCGTGCAGCCATAAGGAACAAACAATGAACGATCAACACTGGGGCCCCTCCATCAGTGCGGACATCGTGGTCATCGGCGGCGGCACTGCCGGCATCGGTTTTGTCGCGAGCCTGCTCAAGCGCGATCCCGGTCTGAACATCACGGTGATCGAACCGAGCACCCTGCATTACTACCAGCCGGCGTGGACGCTGGTCGGCGGTGGCGCCTTTGATGCCAAAGACACCGCCCGACCGATGAACAAGGTGATGCCGCGCCAGGCCAACTGGATACAAGCGGCAGTGACCGGCATCGACCCCGACCAGCGCCGTCTCACCCTCAACGACCAACGCAGCGTCACCTATCAGAACCTGATCGTCTGCCCCGGTCTGCGCCTGGCGTGGGAGAAGATCGAAGGCCTGCAGGAAAGCCTCGGCCAGCACGGCGTCACGTCCAACTACAGCTATCAGCACGCGCAATACACCTGGGATCAGGTGCAAAAGCTGAGCGGCGGCAAAGCCCTGTTCACCCAGCCGCCGATCCCGATCAAGTGCGCCGGCGCGCCGCAAAAGGCGCTGTACCTGTCCTGCGATCACTGGCTCAAACGCAACGTGCTGAGCAAGGTCGACGTCGAGTTCAATCTGGCCGGTGCCGCGCTGTTCGGTGTGCCGACTTTCGTGCCGCCGCTGATGAAGTACATCGAAAAATACAACGCTCGGCTGGCGTTCAATTCGAATCTGGTAAAGGTGGACGGCCCGGCGAAAACCGCCTGGTTCGACGTCAAGGATGCGGACGGCAACGTCACCCGACAGGCAAAGACCTTCGACCTGCTGCACGTCGTCCCGCCGCAGGTTGCGCCGGATTTCATCGCGCAGAGTCCGTTGGCCGACGCCGCTGGCTGGTGCGAGGTCAATCCGCACACGCTGCAACATCCGCGTTATCCCGACGTGTTTGCCCTGGGCGATATCTGCGGCACCACCCATGCGAAAACCGCCGCGGCCGTGCGCAAGCAGGTCGTGGTGGTGGCGGAAAACCTGCTGGCCCTGCGCAAGGATCTGGCACTGCCGCTGAAGTACGACGGCTACGGTTCCTGCCCGCTGACGGTGGAGAAGGGCAAGGTGATCCTCGCCGAGTTCGGCTACGGCGGAAAACTGCTGCCGACCTTTCCTCTCGACCCGACCGTGCCGCGCCGTTCCGCTTGGTGGCTGAAGGCGACGCTGCTGCCGTGGTTTTACTGGAACGGCATGCTCAAGGGACGCGAATGGCTGACGAGCCTGTCCAGGGTCGACTGAGAACACTTTATGTTGCTGGCAAGTCTGTTTGGCATGGTGATGGGATTGATCCTCGGTCTGACCGGGGCGGGTGGCGGGATTCTCGCCGTGCCGGCGCTGGTGTTGGGGCTGGGCTGGACGATGACGCAGGCCGCGCCGGTGGCGTTGTTCGCAGTGGGCAGCGCGGCGGCGGTCGGCGCGATCGATGGTTTGCGCCACGGTCTGGTGCGTTATCGCGCGGCGCTGCTGATTGCAACGCTCGGCGCGGTGTTTTCGCCGGTGGGCATCTACTTTGCCCATCAGTTGCCGGAAAAGGTCCTGATGATCCTGTTCAGCCTGCTAATGGTGATGGTGGCGTGGCGCATGTTGCGACGCGAACGCCAGCAGGAAGGACCGAGCGACCATGGCCACGCCAGTTGGGGCCAGAAAAACTGCATGCTCAACGAGCAGACCGGCCGTTTCGACTGGACCGCCAAATGCACCGCGACCCTCGCGGTGCTGGGCGCGGTCACGGGTGTGGTGTCCGGGTTGCTGGGGGTGGGGGGCGGGTTTCTGATCGTGCCGGCGTTCAGGCAACTGACCGATGTGCAGATGCGCGGCATCGTCGCCACTTCACTGATGGTCATCAGCCTGATTTCCGCCATCGGCGTAATTGGCGCGTTCCATGCCGGGGTGCGGATCGATCATCTGGGCGCATCGTTTATCGTGGCCAGCATCGTCGGCATGATCATCGGTCGTAAACTCTGCGCGCGAGTACCGGCGAGGACGTTGCAGGTGGGGTTTGCCAGCGTATGTCTGGTGGTCGCCGCTTACATGTTGCTGCGGGCGTGAGACAACACCTGTGGCGAGGGAGCAGGCGCCCTCGCCACAGCGTAGTGTTACAACACCAGATGCGGTAACCACAGCGACAGCGCCGGAACGTAGGTCACCAGTATCAGCACCAGAAACAGCACGGCGTAGAACGGCATCAGCGCCTTGACGGTGCTTTCGATGCTGACCTTGCCCACCGCCGAACCCACGAACAGCACGGCCCCTACCGGCGGCGTTATCAGGCCGATGCCGAGGTTGACCAGCATGATCATGCCGAACTGCACCGGGTCGACGCCGATACCGAGGATCACCGGCATCAGGATCGGCGTGAGGATCAGGATCAGCGGCGCCATGTCCATCACAGTGCCGAGCAACAGCAGCATGACGTTGATGCACATCAGGATCACGTAGCGGTTATCGGACAAGGTCAGGAACAGCGTGGTGATCTTCGCCGGGATCTGCATCAGGGTCATGATGTAGCCGAAACTGGCGGCGAAGCCGATCAGGATCATCACGATGGAAATGGTGCGCACTGTGCGGTGCATCAGTTTCGGCAGTTCACTCCATTTGTAGTCGCGGTAGATGAACATGGTGACGAAAAACGACCACAACACGGCGATGGCCGCCGACTCGGTGGCCGTGAAGATCCCAGACAGAATCCCGCCGAGAATGATCACCATCGCCATCAGCCCCCACAACGCTTCACCGCAGATCTTCAGGGCTTCGCGCAGCGGGATCACTTCCCCCTTGGGATAGTCGCGTTTGCGCGCAAAAATCAGGCACAGCGCCATCAGACACGCGCTCATCAGCAGGCCCGGCACCACGCCGGCCATGAACAGCGAGGCAATGGAAACGGTGCCGCCGGCCGCCAGCGAGTAGAGCACCGAGTTGTGACTGGGCGGGGTCAACAGGGCCTGTACCGAACCGCTGACGGTGACCGCCGTAGAGAATTCCCGAGGGTAGCCCTTGCGCTCCATTTCCGGGATCAGCACCGAACCCACCGACGCGGTGTCGGCCACCGACGAGCCGGAAATTGCGCCGAAAAAGGTCGAGGCCATGATGTTGACCAGTGACAGGCCGCCCCGCACGAAGCCCACCAGGACCCCGGCGAACGCCACCAGCCGTCGCGACATGCCGCCCTCGGCCATGATCGCGCCGGCCAGCACGAAGAACGGAATCGCCAGCAGCGAAAATTTGTTCACCCCGCCCGCCACCTGAATCATCAAGGCCTGGAACGGAATGTCGATCCACCACGCGCCGATCAGCGCCGACAGCCCGAGGGCATAGGCCACCGGCATGCCGATCAGGATCAGTGCGATAAAACTGCCCAGCAGAATCAATGCGTCCATCAGGCAGCCCCTTCGTTTTCTTCAACCAGGTCGAATCGCACCACGCGGCGATTGCTTTGATCGCCGAGCAAGAGTTTTTCCAGTACGAAAACCAGCGTCAGCGCACCGCCAACCGGGATCGGCATGTAAGTGATGCCGACCCGCAATGTCGGCAGGGCGCTCATGAACTGGTTCCACGTCGACAGGCATAATTTCGTGCCCCAGATCGTCATGAACAGGCAGATGATGCCCATGAGCACTTGGGAAACGATGCTCATGGCTCGGCGCATCTTCGGTTGCAGGCGGTCGGTGACCATCGCCACCGCCATGTGCGCCCCGGCGCGGTAGCTGGCGGCGGCACCGATGAAGGTGAAGACCATCATCAGCAGGATGGCGGTGGGCTCCGGCCAGCTTGAGCCGGTGCCGAGGACGTAACGGGCGAACACGCCCCAGGGGATGATCAGGGCTATGGTCAGCACCGACAGACCGGCGACCCAGATGCAGGCCATGTAGATCCGGTCATTGATGCGCAGCAGCAAATTCTTCATCGGGTTCCACCGTAACCGGGCAGGCGCGGACGTCGAGCGACGCCAGCGCTGCCGGGCCTTTTGCAGAGGTCTGGGAGGGTTACTGAACGGCTTCGATGCGCTTGATCAGGTCGGCGTAGGGTGCGCCGTATTTCTCGCGGATCGAGGCGGTGGCCTCGTAGAAGGGTTTCTTGTCGACGGTGATGAACTCGACGCCGGCCGCCTTGAGTTTTGCCTCGCTGCTGACGGACTTGGCGTCCCACAGCGTGCGCTCCTGGGCTTGCGCGGCCTTGGCGGCTTTTTTCACCAGCGTCTGCTGATCGGGCGTGAGTTTGTCCCAGGTGATTTTCGACATCACGATGGGCTCTGGCAGGATCAGGTGTCCGGTCAGGCTGTAGTACTTGGCGTTCTGGTAGTGGTTGTGTTCAAGCAAGGTCGGCGGATTGTTTTCCGCGCCGTCGATGACGCCGGTCTGCAGGGCACTGAAGATTTCGCCGGTGTCCATGGCGATACCGTTGCCGCCCATGGCGTTGATGGTTTCGATGAACATCGGGTTGCCTTGCACGCGGATTTTCATGCCTTTGAGGTCTTCGAGGCTGCGTACCGGTTTCTTGGTGTAGATGTTGCGCGTGCCGCCGTCCATCCACGCCAGGGCGACGAGGTTGAATTCGGAGTTGGTGATCTTGTCGAGGATTTCGTCGCCGATTTCACCGTCGATGATCTTGCGCATGTGCGCCTGGTCACGGAACACGAACGGCATGTTGAATACGTTCACGTCCGGCACCACCGGGCCGACGATGCCGAGGCTGACGCGGGCCATCTGGATGGCACCGACCTGGGCCTGCTCGACCACTTCCTTTTCCGAGCCGAGTACGCCGCCGGGGAACATTTTGAAGGTCAGTTTGCCGTCACTTTCGGCAACCAGGGTCTTGCCCAGCTGTTCTTCGGCGACCACGGTCGGATAACCGGCGGGGTGGATGTCGGCGAATTTGATTTCCAGCGCCTGGGCCGCGCTGCCGAAGGTGAGCGCGAGGGGGAGGGCGGCGGCGAGCAACGTGCGTTTGAAGTCCATCAGGGGTTCTCCAGTCTTGTTATTTTTGTGTTCAAGGCACAGCAATGCAGCAAGGGCGGGTTACAGCAGGTCGTCGAACATGGGCTCCGGCAGGCCTTTGACGCCGGGGTTGAGGGCGAACACGCCGCCGGCCAGGGACTGCGGATCCTGGTCGTCGCCGGGGCGGATCGAGGTCACGAACAAGGTGTCCATCCGGCTGCCGCCGAAGGCGCACATGGTGGGCTTTTTCACCGGTACCGACAGCGAGCGGTCAAGGCGACCTTCGGGGGTGAAACGATGGATCAGGCCGACATCGTTGGCGCAGATCCAGTAGCAGCCATCGGCATCCACGGCAGCGCCGTCGGGGCGGCCGTAAAAATGGTTCATGTCCACGAACACCCGTCGGTTGGAGGGTGTGCCTGTCTCGGTGTCGTAATCGAAAGCCCAGATCAGTTGGACGTTCGGGTGCGAATCCGACAGGTACAGGGTTCTGCCGTCCGGGCTGAAGCCCAGGCCGTTGGGCACGATGAAGCCATCAAGCTGTGCCTCGGTCGCGCCTGTTTGCCCGGCACCGTAACGATAGAGCCGGCCCTCGGGCAGATTCAGGCCCATGTTCAGTACCATGCTGCCGGCCCAGAACCGGCCCTGACGGTCGCAGCGACCGTCGTTCAGGCGCATGTCCTGGCGGCTGTGTTCGACCGGGGCCAGCAGGTCGCTGTCGAGGCTGCCATCGCTGTGCGGTTGCAGGTGAAAGAACCCGCTTTCCATGCCGGCAACCCAGCCGCCCTTGCTGTGGCGGGCGAGGCAGGCGAGCATTTCGGGAGCCTTCCAGGCTTGGACGTGGCCAGTGTCGGCGCTCCAGCGTTGCAGGCCACGGTTGGGAATATCGACCCAGTACAAGGCGTTTTCCTGCGATACCCAGACCGGGCTTTCACCCACGGCGTTGCGCGCATCGACGATCAATTCGGCTTGCATACTCATTCCCTTGGTTTGTTCTTTTGGAGACGGACCAGCGCAGCGCTCAATCGCCAAACGGGCCGGCCGCAACGAAGGCTCCGCCCTGATAGATCCGCGCCGGGTCATCGCGGGTGGGCATCGGCTGCGCTTCGACCTGTTCGCGAAACACTTCGGAGGTGTCCTTGGCCTCGAAACCGAGGTGGCTGGCGCAGCGGTTGTCCCACCACACGTCCTTGTTGGCGGACATGCCATAGACCACGGTGTGGCCGACGTTGGGGGTGTACAGCGAACGTTCGAGCAATTGGGTAAGGTCGTCGAAGCTCAACCAGGTGTGCATCATCCGGCGGTTCTGCGGTTCGGGAAACGACGAGCCGATGCGGATGCTGACGGTTTCGATGCCATAGCGATCAAAGTAGAAACTGGCCATGTCTTCACCGTAGGACTTGGACAAACCGTAGTAGCCATCGGGGCGGCGAGCGGAGCTGGCGTCGAGGTGTTCGTCTTGTTTGTAGAAGCCGATGACATGGTTGGAACTGGCGAAGATCACCCGTTTGACGCCGTGTCGGCGTGCCGCTTCATAGATGTGGAACACACCGCAGATATTGGCGCCGAGTATCTCTTCGAAGGGACGCTCCACCGAGACGCCACCGAAGTGCAGGATTGCATCCACGCCTTCCACCAGTTGATGCACGGCGGTTTTGTCGGCGAGGTCGCAGAGCACGACTTCTTCCCGGTCATCGATGGCCGGGGCGAGGGCGGCGATGTCCGACAGGCGCAGCACATTGGCGTAGGGGCGCAGACGTTCGCGCAGAACTTTGCCCAGGCCACCGGCGGCGCCAGTCAGCAGCAGGCGATTGAAGGGAGTGAGGGCGGTGGAGGTGGACGTCATGGCAATCCCTTATACGTTGTTATTAGGGTTGTTGTAGGTTGTCGTATGACTGCGCTGAAGTATCGGTAGGGTTTCCGGAACTTGTCAACGCGACTTTCGGTGTAAGTGACGGAAGGCCCGATTCACCTTCCGTTTCTGTCTCGTCGGGGTTTACAACAGCGAAATCGGGTAACTGATGAAGATCCGGTTTTCGTCGAATTCGTTGGTGCTGAAGTCCCGGCGAATCGTCGCATTGCGCCATTTGACGTTGAGGTTCTTCAGCGGACCGCTCTGCACGGTGTAGGCCAGTTCCGACTCGCGACCCCATTCCTTGCCATCGGTGAGGGTGCCGGTGTGCACGTTGTCACCGCTGATGTAGCGGTTCATCAGCGTCAGGCCGGGGACGCCGAGGACGACGAAGTTGTAGTCGTGGCGGATCTGCCAGGAGCGCTCCTTCGCGTTGTCATAACTGGCGTTGTAGCTGTCGTTGGCCAGTGTGCCGCCGCTGGTGCCGTTGACGCGCATCCAGGCATCATCGCCACTGAGCTTTTGCAGGCCGATGTAGAAGGTGTTGCCGCCGTACCGGGCCGAGAGCAGGGCGAACGCGGTTTTGTTATCGAGGTCGCCGGCCTGGGCGCTGCCGTCTTCCTTGCCGGTGAAGAAACCGAGGTTGGCGCCCAGTGTCCAGTCGCCCAGTGGCTGGCTGTGGCTGAGGTTGAAATACTGCTGCTGGTAGATGTCGCTGAGTTCGGCGTACCACAGACCGACAAGTGTGCGTTTATCGTTGAAAGTGTATTCGCCGCCGCCGAAGTTGAAACGGTCGGAGGTGAAGGCGCCTCGGCCGTTCATCGACATGTCTTCCATGCTGGCATCGTTGCGTGGGCTGTTGCCACGGAACTGGCCACCGTAGAGGGTCAGGCCGTTGATTTCGGTGGATGTGACCTGGCCACCGCGAAACGTCTGCGGCAGGGAGCGGCCATCATCCGAGCGAAGGATGGGCAGCACCGGCATCCATTCACCGACCTTCAATTCGGTCTTCGACACCTTGGCCTTGAGCGCGACACCCAGGCGCCCGAAGTTGTCCGCCGGACGCCCGTCATCGTGAATCGGCAACAGTTGCGTACCGCCGCTGCCTTTGCCGCCATCGAGTTTTTGCGAGTACATGCCCAGCACGTCCAGGCCAAACCCGACGGTGCCCTGGGTGAAACCGGATCGGGCGTCGAGAATGAAGTTTTGCGTCCACTCTTCAGCCTTGCCCTGCGGATGGTTCGGGTTGACGAAGTTGCGATTGAAGTAGGCGTTGCGCAGGTTCAGCGTGGCTTTGCTGTCTTCGAGGAAACCCTCGGCATTGGCGCTCATCGGCAGGACGAGGGCGAGACTGCCGCAGCCGATCAGGCTCAGGGTGGAACGCGGGCGGGGGCCGGAAAAACGGGACGTGCGGACGGAATTGCAGTCGAGTGTGCTCACTGTGACGCTCCCTGTTTCGGTTGTTGTTTTTATTATTTGTCATACGTCGTCGTACAACATGGGGGCGAATATTTGCGAGGTTTTCCGGAAAAGTCAACAGGGCGTCGTACGATGACTTTGGGTGAGCGGGCAGCCCTCAAAGCGCTGTGAAGAGGGCTGCTTTCGAGCGTTTTTAATGGTTGTAGAGCGCTTCAGTGTTATCGATCAGTGGGTTTTTTTCGGTCAGCACGATTTGCGCGATCTGGTCCTTGCGCATGAATTTCACTTTCGGATGGGATTGGGCATACCGGATGAAGCGTTCCATGGCTTCGACCATCGCCGGTGTGCCGCCGATGCGATCGTGCAGACTCACCGACATCATCCGCCGCTTGCTCGCGCCTTCGGCGTAGAGGCGATCGAATTCCAGCACCAGTTGCTGATAGAACTGCTCGGCGGAGAAGTGCCGGCCCTCGACCAGTACGATGTCGTTGTTGCGCAGGGTGTACGGCACCACGGCGAATTTTCGCCCACGGACCATGGTCACGAACGGTTCGTCGCGGCTGACATCGTCGATGTGGTAAGTAAAGTTCAGGTCCTGCAGCACCTTCAGCGTATTGGGACTGCGGCGCAGCCAGTTGGCGTTGTAGCCGACCGAGCGCTGGCCGGTGATTTTTTCCACCGCCGCGACGCCATCACCGATGAACTGTTTTTCCTGGGCGTAGTTCATGTTGTACGAATCGGCCCAGCGCATGCCATGGGCTGCCAGTTCATGACCGCGCTCAGCAATCGCTTTGGCCAGTTCCGGGTGTTTGAGCGCCGCTTCGCCGACCACGTGGGAGGTGACTTTGATGCCGGTGCGATCCCACAGGTCGAGCATCCGCCACAGGCCTTCCTTGTACCCGTAATCGAACCAGGTCTGCGCCGGCAGATCCGGATAACCTTTTGGCAGCGGTGTACCGGAGAACGGACTTTCGGCGCCCTCGGGCTGACCGCCGGTTTCGAATTGCATCGACACCGAAATCACCAGTTGCGAGCCGTCCGGCCAGGGGCGTTCCTGGGCGAAGGCGAGGGCGGGCAGCAACAGGGCAGCGGCCAGCAGGTTTTTCAGCAGACGCGGGGAGCGCTGCCAGCGGGGAGTGGTCATATCGGGCACCTTGCAGGTTGAGAAGTGCTGCAAGGTTGGCATTGGCCAGGCCCGGGAAACATCCGCTGCGGGCGAGATGACCTTTAAACAAAATTTACGAATCCCGGCGACCCCGGCAAACTGATGCCATCTCCGGCACAAGGCCAATCAATGAACCAATACGCCCCGCGCAACTGGCAGCCGCACGAGAAGCCCAGTCTGCCCGGCTCCCCCTCGACGCCGCTGCACTCCAACCCCAAGCGCCTGGCCTATGCGCTGGTCGGGTTGCTGGTGGCGGTGACCGGTGGCCTGGGCAATTCGCTGGTGGTCGCCAACCTGCCTTACCTGCAAGGTGCGCTTGGAGCGACCACGGCGGAGATGGCCTGGCTGCCGGCGGCGTACGTGATGACTAACGTCTCGATGAACCTGCTGCTGGTGAAATTTCGCCAGCAGTTCGGCCTGCGGGCATTCACCGAGGTGTTTCTGGTGCTGTATGCGCTGGTGACCTTCGGCCATCTGTTCGTCAATGACCTGAATTCGGCGGTCGCGGTGCGCGCGGCCCACGGCATGGTCGGCGCGGCGCTCAGCTCGCTGGGCCTGTATTACATGGTGCAGGCGTTCCCGGCCAAATGGCGGTTGAAGGCATTGGTACTGGGCCTTGGCACCTCGCAGTTGGCCTTGCCGCTGGCGCGGCTGTTTTCCGAAGACTTGCTGCAGATTGCCGAATGGCGCGGCCTGTACCTGTTCGAGTTGGGCATGGCGCTGCTGTCGCTGGGCTGCGTCCTGATGCTCAAGTTGCCGCCGGGTGACCGGTTCAAGACCTTCGAACCCCTCGACTTTCTGACCTTCGCCATCCTTGCCACCGGCGTGGCGCTGTTGTGTGCGGTGTTGTCCCTGGGCCGGATCGACTGGTGGCTGGAAGCCGACTGGATCGGCATCGCCCTGGCCGCGTCGATTGTCCTGATTCTCGCGGGGCTGGCCATTGAACATAACCGCAGCAACCCGATGCTGATGACCCGCTGGCTCGGCAGCGGGGTGATGATCCGCCTGGCGCTGGCGGTGATCCTGATTCGCATGGTGACCTCGGAGCAATCGACCGGCGCCGTGGGCTTCATGCAAAACCTGAACATGAGCAGCCAGCAGTTGCACAGCCTGTATGTGGTCATGCTGATCGGCAGCGTTGCCGGGCTGCTCATCAGTGCGCTGACCATCAACCCGCAACACTTGCTGATGCCCCTGATCATTTCGCTGGCGTTGATGGCCACCGGCTCGATCATGGACAGCTCATCAAATAACCTGACTCGCCCCGGCAACCTGTATTTCAGCCAGTTCCTGCTGGCGTTCGGCAGTACCTTCTTCCTCGGTCCGACCATGGTGCTGGGCACGCGCAACGTGCTGACCAACCCGCGCAACCTCGTGAGCTTTTCCGTGTTGTTCGGGATCTGCAACAACCTCGGCGGCCTGATCGGCGCGGCATTGCTGGGGACTTTCCAGATCGTGCGCGAGAAATTTCATTCCAGCCATATCGTCGAGCAACTGGTAATGTCCGACCCGCGTGTTGCCGCCCGGGTGCAAAGCGGGGGCTCGGCGGTTGGCTCGCTGATCGCCGATCCGAGCCTGCGTCATCTGGCGGGGATCCGCAGCCTGGCCAACGCCGCCACCCGCGAAGCCAACGTGCTGGCCTATAACGATGTGTTCATGCTGATTGCGGTGATCGCGATCCTGACCATGATCTGGATTTCCATCCGTGCGCTGTGGCTGATCAGTACCACCAAAGCCGTCGCCCCGACACCTTCCGTACCTTCCAGCGGTGCCACTTCTTCATGACCGAACCGACCACTACGACCACCAATGCCATCGCCGCCACCCCTGAGGGCGTGGCGCCGCCGTCATCACCGAACACCGAGCCGCGTTCGCTGCGGGTGCGGATCATCTCGTCGCTGGGGTTTGCCGCGATTGCCATCGTCGGCGTGCTGATCGTGCTTTACGCCTGGCAACTGCCGCCGTTCAGCAGCGCGGTGGAAACAACCGAAAACGCGCTGGTGCGCGGTCAAGTGACGATCATCGGCCCGCAGCTCAGCGGTTATGTGTTTGAAGTGCCGGTGCAGGATTTCCAGTTTGTGAAGGCGGGCGATTTGCTGGTGCGTCTCGATGACCGTATCTACCAGCAACGACTCGACCAGTCGCTGGCGCAACTGGCGGTGCAGAAAGCCTCGCTGGCCAATGTGGTGCAGCAGCGCAACAGCGCCGAGGCGACGATCAAGCTGCGGCAGGCGGTGGTGGCCGACAGCGAAGCGCAGCTGCGCAAAAGCGAGGCGGATCTGCGACGCAACAAGGCACTGGTCAATGATGGCTCGGTGTCCAAGCGCGAGATGGACGTGGCGCTGGCTGCCAACGCGCAAAGCATTGCGGCGGTGGCGCAGGCCAAGGCCAATCTGGAAATCGCCCGGCAGGATCTGCAAACGGTGATCGTCAATCGCGGTTCGCTGGAGGCGGCGGTGGCCAGTGCCGAGGCGGCGGTGCAGCTGGCGCGAATCGACTTGTCCAACACCCGGATCGTTGCCCCGCGTGACGGCCAACTGGGGCAGATCGGCGTGCGCCTGGGCGCTTACGTCAACTCCGGGGGGCAGTTGATGGCGCTGGTGCCGGACCAGAAATGGGTGATCGCCAACATGAAAGAGACCCAGATGAACAACGTGCGGGTCGGGCAACCGGTGAGCTTCACCGTCGATGCCTTGAACCACCGCACATTCACCGGCCATGTGCAGCACATCTCGCCGGGCACCGGTTCCGAATTCGCGTTGTTGCAGGCTGACAACGCCACCGGCAACTTCGTGAAAATCGCCCAGCGGGTGCCGGTGCGCATCACCATCGATCCGGATCAGCAAGAGAGCGAGCGCCTGCGACCGGGGATGTCGGTGGTGGTCAGCATTGATACAGCGGCGGGCGACACCCAGAAACATTGACCTCAGGCGGCGATCATCGGCGGCAGGGTACCGAGCACGGACACCGCCGCTACGGCGCCGATCCCCAGCAGCCACTCGAGCATGACGCTGCACTTGAGGGGGGCGAGCCGTTGTTCGCAATCGTTGATCCGCAGGCGCTTGAACAGCGCCAGGGCGAGCCTGCCGCCCACCAGTCCGTAGCCGAGTCCGCTGAATCGCCGCCCTTGCCGGAATAGCCAGGCCCCGAACAGCATCAACACCACGACGAAATGCAGGAACCGGCACAGCGCCAGCGCTCCGCTCTTGTGCATGTCGACCGACACCGCGTGCCATTCGACCTTGTATTCGCCGGCGTTGAGCAGGTTTTGCAGCTTCATGGGAAATCCCTTTTCCGTGAGTGACGGCGCACGGTATAGGGCGTGCCCTTGCCGAGAGCGGATGCTAGTCTTCAACCACGTTGTCTTCAGGGAGCCCTCATGGGCAATCACAAGATCGAAATCCGCCGCACCAACGTCGATAAGATTCTGCTGGCGGCGGAAAAAGTCTTCGCCGAAAAAGGTTTCGGCGGCACCGCCATGGCGGACATCGCCGCTGAAGTGCAGCTGCCACGCTCCAATCTGCATTACTACTTTTCGACCAAAAGCGAGCTGTACAGCGCAGTGCTGTTCGACCTGCTGGAAGTGTGGAAGCAGGACGCGCTGTGCTTCGAGATGTTCGACGATCCGCGCGTGGTGCTCAGCAGCTACATCCGCGCCAAGATGAACCACTCGCGCAGCCGGCCCTACGGCTCGAAAGTCTGGGCCAACGAAATCATCCACGGCGCACCGACCCTCGGTGAGGCGTTGGACGTGAGCCTGTACGACTGGGCGAAGATGAAAGAGGCGAAGATCCGCCAGTGGGTGGAGGACAAGCGGATTCTGCCGGTGGAACCATCGAGTCTGCTGTACATGATCTGGGCGTCGACCCAGCACTATGCCGACTTCGATCATCAGGTGAATATTCTGAATGAGCACCAGCCGTTGTCGGACATGCAGTTCGAGCGGGCGGTGCAGACGGTGACCAGCGTGATTTTGCGGGGGATCGGATTAGAACCTTGAGCCTCGTAACCGATCGTTCCCACGCGGAGCGTGGGAACGATCTTTCAGCGTGGGAACGATCATTCAGGCACTGACGTGATACGGATTCCTCGGATCATGATTCCAGTCCAAAAACGGCTTGCCCGTCTCCATCGGTACCATCTCGATGCAATCCGCCACCGGGCAGGTGATCTGGCACAGATTGCAGCCCACACATTCGTCATCGATCACTTCGTATTTGTGCGTGCCATCGGCCTGTTTCAGGCTGCTGATCGCTTGGTGTGACGTGTCCTCGCAGGCAATGTGGCAACGCCCGCAACCGATGCACGCCGCCTGGTCGATTTTCGCGATGACCTGATAGTTGATATCCAGGTATTTCCAGTCGGTCGTATTGCCCACCGCACGTCCGGAAAACTCGGCGATGCTGGCGTAGCCCTGACTGTCCATCCATCGCGACAGGCCATCCTTCATCTCATCGACAATCCGGAAACCATGCAGCATCGCCGCCGTGCACACCTGCACCGCGCCGCTGCCCAGGGCGATGAACTCCGCTGCGTCGCGCCAACTGCCAATGCCGCCGATGCCGCAGATCGGCAGGCCCTGGGTCTGCGGGTCACGGGCGATTTCCGCGACCATGTTCAGCGCGATCGGTTTGACCGCCGAACCGCAATAACCGCCGTGGGTGCTTTTGCTGCCGACGGTGGGCAGGGCGACCATGTGTTCGAGGTCGACACTGGTGATCGAGTTGATGGTGTTGATCAGCGACACGGCATCGGCGCCACCCCGGTGCGCAGCGCGGGCGGCCACGCGGATGTCAGTGATGTTCGGCGTCAGTTTGACGATCACCGGCAGCGAGCAATAGGTCTTGCACCAGCGCGTGACTTGCTCGACGTACTCCGGCACCTGACCGACCGCCGCGCCCATGCCGCGTTCAGGCATGCCGTGGGGGCAGCCGAAATTCAGCTCGATGCCGTCGGCGCCGGTGGCTTCCACCAGTGGCAGGATGTGTTTCCACGACGCTTCGACGCAGGGCACCATCAGTGACACGATCAGCGCGCGGTCCGGCCAGTCCTTTTTCACTTGGGTGATTTCCCGCAGGTTGATTTCCAGCGAGCGGTCGGTAATCAGTTCGATGTTGTTGATGCCCAGCACTTCACGATTGGCGCCGTAGTGCGCCGAATAACGCGACGACACGTTGACCGCCGCCGGGTCTTCACCCAGGGTTTTCCAGACCACGCCGCCCCAGCCGGCCTCAAAGGCGCGGACCACGTTGTAGGCCTTGTCGGTCGGCGGCGCGGAGGCCAGCCAGAACGGGTTGGGGGCTTTGATACCGGCGAAGACAATCGAGAGATCGGCCATTTACGCAGCCTCCACATTGAGCATCAGTTGAGCGTTGATCGCCTCGGCGGCGCGCTTGCCGTGTTGCACCGCTTGCACGGTCAGGTCCTGATCGAGGCTGGTGCAGTCGCCGCCGGCGTACACGCCGGGGAGGCTGGTGCGCAGGTTCTCATCGACCTGGATGCGTTCGCCCTGACGCTTGAGCTCGCGGGCCAGCGGATCGGCGAGGGCGCTGCCGTCGAAGGCCTGACCGATGGCTTTGAAGATTGCGTCGGCGGCCAGCTCGAACGTTTCGCCAGTGGTTTGCAGGCGACCGTCCACCAGATGGGTGCGGGCGAAACGCATGCCGCGCACCTTGCCCTGAGCGTCGAGCAGCACTTCTTCCGGTTGCGCCCAGGTCAGCAGCCGCACCTGATTGGCCTTGGCGATGTCCTGTTCGTGGCCGGTGGCGCCCATGTCCGCCGCACCACGGCGATAAACCAGGTTGACGTCGCGGGCACCGAGGCGGGCCATTTGCACGGCCATGTCGATGGCGGTGTTGCCGGCGCCGAGGACGATGCAGTGATCGGCCAGCGGCAGTTGCGACAGGTCATCGGCCTGGCGCAGTTCGCGGATGTAGTCGGTGGCGGCGAGCAGGCCGGGGGCCTCTTCGTGGGCCAGACCGAGCTGCTTGCTGGCGTTCAGGCCGAGACCGAGGAACACCGCGTCGAACTGTTGATGCAATTCGCTCAAAGTCAGATTCTCGCCGAGTTTCTGGCCGTGGCGGATTTCGATGCCGCCGATTTGCAGGAGGAAGTCCAGCTCCTTCTGCGCGTAGTCGTCCACCAGTTTGTACTTGGCGATCCCGTATTCGTTGAGCCCGCCAGCCTTCTCCCGCGCTTCGAAAATCACCACGTCATGCCCGTGCATGGCGCTGCGATGTGCGCAGGACAACCCTGCCGGGCCGGCACCGACCACGGCGATGCGTTTGCCCGTCGCGGCGGCGCGTTGGAATGGATGTTCAGTGAAGTGCGCGTTGTCCACGGCGTAGCGTTGCAGCAGACCGATCAGCACCGGTGCACATTCTTGGGCGTTGTTGCGCACGCAGGCTTGCTGGCAAAGGATTTCGGTCGGACAGACTCGCGCGCAACTGCCACCGAGGATGTTTGCCGAGAGGATTTTCTGCGCGGCGCCGGGCACGTTGTCCTGGTGGATATTGCGGATGAACGACGGAATGTCGATCTCGCTCGGGCATGCATTCACGCACGGCGCGTCGTAGCAATACAGGCAGCGCGAGGCTTCCAGGTGCGCCTGTCGGGCGTTGAGCGGCGGCGCCAGATCGGTGAAGTGGCCGGCGAGGGCGGCCGCACTTTCGTGCGGGTGCGGGAGATGGTTCAGGGTCTCGATCACGGTTTTTTGCCTCACGGTTAATTGAGGTTTTCTGCCTCTGTCGGGCAGTGGTTTTTTTGATCGTTCCCACGTCGAGGCGTCGAACCGTCCGCGTGGGAAAGATCATTGTGAGAACGATCCGGGATCAGCGCTTGACGGCCACAGGCCTGTGCAATTCCGCCCGCTTGCTCAGCAAATCAAACACCGCCGGATACGCCGGCCGTTCGATATACCGGCCCGCTCCACGCTCGGCGCGCAGGTCGCCGTCGGCCCAGACCACCCGGCCCTGGCTGACGGTATGGCTCGGCACGCCGGTCACGGTCTTGCCTTCGAAGATGTTGAAGTCCACCTGCTGATGGTGGGTCTTGGCGGAGATGGTGCGGGTGCCTTGCGGGTCCCACAGCACCAGGTCGGCATCGGCGCCGACGCGGATCGCGCCCTTGCGCGGATAGAGGTTGAAGATTTTCGCGGTGTTGGTGGAGGTGAGGGCGACGAAGTCCTGCATCGACAAACGTCCCGAGTTCACCCCTTCATCCCACAACACCGCCATGCGGTCTTCGATGCCGGCGGTGCCGTTGGGGATCTTGCTGAAATCGTCGCGGCCGGCGGCTTTCTGTTCGGCGCAGAAGCAGCAGTGGTCGGTGGCTGTGGTGTGCAGGTTGCCGCTCTGCAAGCCGTGCCACAGCGCGTCCTGATGTCCGCGCGGACGGAACGGCGGGCTCATCACGTAACCGGCGGCGGTCTGCCAGTCCGGGTGCTGGTAGACACTGTCGTCCAGCAGCAGATGCCCGGCCAGCACTTCGCCGTAGACCGGTTGGCCCTTGCTGCGGGCATAGGTGATTTCGTCGAGGGCTTCCTTGGTCGAGACGTGTACCAGGTACAACGGTGTGCCGATGGTCTCGGCAATACGGATCGCCCGGCTCGCGGCTTCGCCTTCGACCTGCGATGGCCGCGACAGTGGATGCGCCTCCGGCCCGGTGATGCCCTGGGCCATCAGCTTGCGTTGCAGGTGATAGACCAGCTCGCCGTTTTCCGCGTGCACGGTCGGTACGGCGCCGAGTTCCAGGCAGCGCTCGAAACTCGCCACCAGCGTGTCGTCGGCGGCCATGATCGCGTTCTTGTAGGCCATGAAATGCTTGAAGCTGTTGATCCCGTGATGGCTGACCAGCTCGGCCATTTCCTCACGCACCTGCTCGCTCCACCAGGTGATTGCGACGTGGAAGCCGTAGTCGGACGCCGATTTTTCCGCCCAGCCACGCCATTGGTGAAAGGCTTCAAGCAGCGACTGCTGCGGATTGGGAATCACGAAATCGATGATCGAGGTGGTGCCGCCGGCCAGGCCAGCAGCGGTGCCGCTGTAGAAGTCTTCGCTGGCCACGGTGCCCATGAACGGGAGTTGCATGTGGGTGTGCGGATCGATGCCGCCGGGCAACAGGTATTGACCGCTGCCGTCGAGCACTTCGGCGCCGGCCTGGGCATCCAGGCTTTCACCAATGGCTTTGATCACGCCGTCAGCGCAATAAACATCGGCGCGGTAACTTTCATCATGGGTAACAACGGTGGCGCCACGGATCAACAGAGACATTCCGAGTTCCTCGCAGGCATGACCGACTTGTGCCGGTTCTAGTGTTTTATTGTTTGCGGCGCTAAATGCGTAATCTTGTCAGCGCTGTCAGGAATAGACGCTAGTCGCAGTTATGTAATTGATCAAGATTATTTTTCATAAGCTTATGATTATTTTAAGTAGCTGAAAAATAACGATAAAAATGCAAAATCACCAAAATGGTGAGGCGCTTCACCATTTTGACGCACTTGACAGGTTGGAAATATGAGCAAGATTTCCTATGTGAAATCAGCCGCTTGAAGTTGAGCGGAGAGTGAGGCGTCCTGAAGAAAAAATAATGCAGTGCACCAGATTGAGTCCTGACAGTTCGGACAACTTGCCTGGCATTTGGCCTGAGTGTTCAGTCAAGTTTTCGCGGCCTCATAAGGTGAATAATTAAAACTGATCAATATCAGTCAGTTACAAAACGATCGAAGCACGGCCCCAGCGCCAAGCGGTTCCCCCGGCACGTTTATTGATGCCGCCGCTGACACCATGGCCGGTGCATGAAAGTTGTCAGTTCCTCCGGCCATCGTCCGGTTCGCACCTGCGTGTGCAGCCGCCTGATGAGCAAAAAATAATCAGAAGAACAGTGGAGCGGCCATGCAACAGAACAGATCGCAAGTGACCGAGCGCGACGGCTTGTTCGAACTCGAAGCCGGCAGCGACGTCCTCGACAGTCCCCGTTACAACCACGACATGGCACCGACCAAGGTGCGCGAACGAACCTGGAACAAATGGCACATCACCGCGCTGTGGGTCGGCATGTCGATCTGCGTGCCGACCTACACCCTCGGCGGTGTCCTCACCGCGTATTTCGGCCTGAGCGTCGGCGAAGCCTTGCTGGCGATTCTGGTTGCCAACGTCATCGTCCTGATTCCCCTCACACTCAACGCTTTTCCCGGCACCAAGTACGGGATTCCGTTTCCGGTGTTGTTGCGCTCATCGTTCGGGATCCTCGGCTCCAACGTGCCATGCCTGATTCGCGCGCTGGTGGCGTGTGGCTGGTTCGGCATCCAGACGATGTTCGGCGGGCTGGCGATTCACCTGTTTCTCGGTTCGGTGTTCGAGGGCTGGAAATCCCTCGGTGGGACGGGGGAGGTGATCGGCTTCATGATCTTCTGGACGCTTAATCTATGGGTGGTAATCCGCGGCGCCGAGTCGATCAAATGGCTGGAAACCCTGTCGGCACCGCTGCTGGTGGCGGTCGGCATCGGGTTGCTGGTGTGGGCCATGCCCAATGTGTCGATGACCGAGTTGCTGGCGATCCCGCCAAAACGTCCCGAGGGGGCGAGCGTGGTCAGTTACTTCGCCGCCGGGCTGACGGCGATGGTCGGTTTCTGGGCCACCCTGTCGCTGAACATTCCCGATTTCAGCCGTTACGCCCGCAGCCAGAAGGATCAGATCCTCGGGCAGATTTTCGGCCTGCCACTCACCATGTTCCTGTTCGCCGCGCTGGGCGTGGTAATGACCGCCGCCTCGGTGAAACTGGTGGGTGTCAGCGTTTCCGATCCGGTGACGCTGATCGGCCATATCCAGAGCCCGGTGTGGGTCGCGGTGGCCATGGCGCTGATCATTATCGCCACGCTGTCGACCAACACCGCCGCGAACATTGTTTCGCCGACCAACGATTTCCAGAACATCGCGCCCAAGGTGATCAATCGCACCAAAGCGGTAATTCTCACCGGGTTCGTCGGGCTGGCGTTGATGGGCCATGAGCTGCTGAAAAAGCTTGGGTTGATCGTCTCCGATGTCAGCCTGGAAACCGTGTATTCGAACTGGCTGCTGGGCTATTCCAGCCTGCTCGGGCCGATCGCCGGGATCATGGTGGTGGATTATTTCCTGATCAAGAAACAACAGCTGGACCTGGCCGGCCTGTACCGCGACGACGTGTACCCGGCGTGGAACCGGGCCGGGTTCATCGCCTTCGGCGTGCCGGTGGTGCTGACCCTGCTGTCGCTGGGCAGCAGCGCGTTCAGCTGGTTCTACAGCTACGGCTGGTTCACCGGCTCGGCGTTGGGCGGGTTGATCTATTACGGGTTGTGCGCGATGCGTGCGACGCCGGTGGCCGCTAAATCGCCGTTGTAATTCCCATAAGAACTGCCTGAGGAGATCCCCATGAACGCAGCCGTAGACGTTCTGCAATCGACCCATCAGCACATCAACCGCGACCGCTTGTGGGCGTCGCTCATGGAGCTGGCCAAGCTCGGCGCCACCGTCAAGGGCGGGGTCTGTCGCCTGGCCCTGACCGACCTCGACCGCCAGGCCCGCGACCTGTTCGTGCAGTGGTGCAAGGACGCCGGTTGCAGCGTCACGGTCGATGAAGTCGGCAACATCTTTGCCCGTCGCCCGGGTCGCAACCCGAACCTGCCACCGGTGATGACCGGCAGCCACATCGACACCCAGCCCACCGGCGGCAAGTTCGACGGCTGCTTCGGCGTGCTGGCCGGGGTCGAAGTGCTGCGCACCCTCAACGACCTCGGCGTGGAAACCGAGGCCCCGCTGGAAGTGGTGGTCTGGACCAACGAAGAAGGCTCGCGTTTCGCCCCGTGCATGATGGGCTCCGGCGTGTTCGCGGAAAAATTCACCCTCGAAGAAACCCTGGCCAAGGTCGATGCCGACGGCGTAACGGTCGGCGAAGCGCTGAACGCCATCGGCTACGCCGGACCGCGCAAGGTCAGCGGGCACAAGGTCGGCGCCTATTTCGAGGCGCACATCGAACAAGGCCCGATCCTTGAGGACGAACAGAAAACCATCGGCGTAGTGCTTGGCGCACTGGGGCAGAAGTGGTTCGACCTGAAACTGCGCGGCGTTGAGGCCCACGCAGGGCCAACCCCGATGCACCTGCGCAAGGACGCGCTGGTCGGCGCTTCGGTGATCGTCGGCGCGGTCAATCGCGCTGCGCTCGGCCATCAACCCCACGCCTGCGGCACCGTCGGTTGCCTGCAAGCCTATCCCGGTTCGCGCAACGTCATCCCCGGTGAAGTGCGCATGACCCTCGACTTCCGGCATCTGGAACCGGCACGCCTCGACTCGATGATCGCCGAGGTCAAGCAAGTCATCGAAGCGACCTGCGAAGAACATGGCCTGACCTATGAACTGACCCCGACCGCGGACTTCCCGCCGCTGTACTTCGAAAAAGGCTGCGTCGAAGCCGTGCGCGGCGCCGCCCAAGGTCTGGGCCTGTCGCACATGGACATCGTCAGCGGCGCCGGCCACGACGCGATTTTCCTCGCCGAACTCGGCCCGGCCGGGATGATCTTCGTGCCGTGCGAAGGCGGCATCAGCCACAACGAAATCGAAAATGCTGCGCCGGATGATCTGGCGGCCGGCTGTGCGGTGTTGTTGCGGGCGATGCTGGCGGCTTCGGCAGCGGTGGCCGGGGGACAACGCGCTGCCTGACGTTCATTAATCGTTCATGAAGATGTGCGACGTTGCCGCCCCTGAAAAGGAAGTCAGGACGCGCAATGTCGCCCATCAAAGTCATCACTTCAGGCTCGGCGTATCTGGATATTGATGCCTACGCCTGCTGCATCGCCTACGCCGAACTGCTCAACCTGCAAGGCATTCCCGCCCGCGCCGGCAGTAGCGCAAAACCCAATGCCAGCGTTTCAAAAACCGTGCTCGGCTGGGGCACTGTTCTAGAGCCTTCAATACTGCGCAAGGAACTGCTGAAGCTTTCTTTACAGACCCCACGTCACAAACCCGAAAGCTGAATCGTCATCCCGTTGAATCCCTCAAACATGGAGCAACGCGATGTCGTCCAACACCCAAGCCGTCAACCTGCAACAAGCCATGCCGCAAGTGTTCGAAAGCCTGATCCAGGTGCATGTCAGCCTCAACGACCATGACTTGCCGCGGTCGCTGCGGTACCTGATTCACCTGCGTGCCTCGCAGATCAATCAGTGCGGTTTCTGCGTGAAGATGCACACTCGCGAAGCGCGCGAAGCCAATGAGAGCAACGAGCGTCTGGATCGCTTGATCGTCTGGCGCCACGTCAACGATTTCACCGCCGCCGAACAAGCGGCGCTGGCCCTGTTCTAGAACTTGAAGACGCCAGGATAGTCTTCCTGCGGCTCGCCCTTGCGGTCATAGATGCGTGCCTGACCGATCTTGCCTTTCCTGCTCGCATCCACCGAAACGGTGACAAAGCTCTCTTCACCGATAAAGCCTTCGCCTTCGTAGCGGTACTCTATGCGGTCGCGCATGCGGCGGGTGCCATCGCTCCACTGCATGAACTCGAGTGTCCGGCCTCCGTAGAAGTTGCTGCGATTTTCATGGGGATAAGGCCAGTAGAAGGGGGAGGCGACCAGTGAGGTCAGCCCGAAGGTCGGGTCCTGGTAGCAGCGCATGCCGGCGAAGCAGCTGTTGTGCACGTCGCCGGACAGCACGACGACATTGTTGATCTTCTCGACCCGGATGAACTCCAGAATGATGCTGCGCTCCTCCGGAAAGCCCACCCACTTGTCGTCTCCGGATTTCGGGTCGGGGAAAAACGGTACGCTCGACACCACAAAGATCATCGGCGCCCCGCGATGCTCACTCAGCCATGTCAAAAACGCATTGAGCTGTTCACGCCCCAGCACCGAGCGCGGTTCGATCGAGGACGACTCACGAATGCGCTGGGTTCGGGTGTCCATCACGAAAAACGGAAAGGCACCTTTCTGGAAGGTGTACCAATACTGGCCCTTGGGCGTCGCCGGATTGTGCAAGTGCTGGTAGGACTCATAACCACGCATTGCACTGACGTAAAAGCCTTTGCCGACATCGTCGAGTTTCTCTCGCGACCAGTCGTCGCGGATCTCGTGATCGTCAAGGATCATGTAGGTCGGGATCCGGTTCATCATCTGCCGGATCCAGGGCAGGCCGAAGGCCTGGCGATAGATATCGAACATCTCTTCAAGCGTGCTGTACTGGCGCAGCGCATTCAGCGGATCGAGATACACCTGATCGCCGATCATCAGCGTCAGGTCGAAAGGCTTCTGCGAATGTTTTTCGACAATCGAGCGGAATGTCTTGTCGCCTTTTTCCGCGTCGCTCTGAAAGATGTTGTCCCAGTACAGATAACGGCACGAGCCGAATACAAAGTTCAGCGTGCCGTCTGCGGGTACCCGGTCGGTGGTGAACGTACCCTCGACGGATTCTTCCGGACGATTGAGCGGACGAACGGGTTTGTCGTCCCTGACCAGTCGGGTGACCTCCAGCTCATCGCTGACGTAGCTCGTGTTGCAGACCACGCGATAGGCCGTGGCGGGTTTCAGTTCACTGAGTTCTACCACACCGGTGAAGTCATAGTAGTCACGCAGGAAACAGCGGTACGACACCACCCAGGTCTTGCCCTTGAATACATCGATCAGCCCGACGCAAAACCGCTTTGTCTCCTTGTCATCATTAGCTTCCCCGCGTATCCAGATTTTTGCAGACGTGTCCGTGGTGTGCCCGATGATCGGGCCCAATGTGATCGTCATGTCCCTGCTCCAGTGAGTGATGGGCTATCCGTTTTCTCCACAGGTTCAGGAAAACCCGCGAGGCTTTCCTGAAACGACCCAATGGCTGGAGTGGCAGACCTGATCATTCAGAGGCGTAAGTCCGGACTCCATGGCTGGCAGTGTAGACAAGGTTATGGCAGCCGGCTGGCCGCCTTAACGGGGAGTCTTGTCCTGGCGTCGATCCGGTCCGTCGGGGTTGCCAACGTCCAGCAACCGTCGTTCCACCATGACTTTCTCAAGCGCCTGGCGTTCGGCCGGCGCCATCTGGTGCTCGCGCTTTTTCAGCTCCAGCAGAATGGGGCTGGACCAGGTGCGATAGGTCTGTTCGATGAGGCGGTTGGATGTCATCAGTCTCTCCTTGATCAAGAGCCCGGTGGAACCGGCAGGGGCTCAATCCGATGAGGTACTAACGTTAGTCGACAGAAGCGCAAGGCGCTAATGCTAGGTTTTTATGGAGGGCGTTGGTGAGCTTGTGAAACGCGCATGAGTTAAACAGGCATATTTCCTGCTCATTAATGGAGTAAATCTAGAGGCTCGACTGTAGGAGTGACCTTATCTCTACCTTTGATCGAAAAAGCAGTTTCAAAATCCCCCCTTGTCGGTGAGTATGGCCTCTGTTTGTTTCATCGAATTTTCCATGGAGAAGTGGTTCATGACCATCAAGATCGAGGGAGTGATCGCCAGCAAGATTGGCTTTGCTTCTCACCAAAATTCTGTCCCGGTCCTCAGAGAACTGACCGTACACAACGATGGTGAAGCTGATTACAGCGATCTTGAACTGGAGCTTGTTGCGGACCCTCCCTTCCTTGAAGGCAAGACTTGGCGTCTGGATCGATCAAACAAAGAGTCGACGCTGCATATTTCAGAACGAAGTTTGAAGCTGAATGCCGCTTATCTCGCCGATCTGACGGAGAGCCTCAGCGCGACCCTTTCGCTGCACCTACGTTGCAATGGTGAAGTTCTCAATAGTCAAATCTTCCCGGTTGAGCTTTTGGCACGAAATGAGTGGGGGGGCGTTAACTCCATGCCAGAGCTTCTGCCGGCGTTTGTAATGCCAAATGACCCTGCGGTAGATCGGATACTCAAATCTGCTTCTGATGTTCTGCGCCGGGCTGGCAAGGCAGATGGCATCAACGGTTACGAAAGTAAGTCCAGAACCAGAACCTGGGAGCTCACGTCCGCAATATGGTCCGCAGTCTGCGGACTTAAATTGAGCTACGCACTACCACCGGCAAGCTTTGAGACTTACGGTCAGAAAGTAAGAACTCCGAGCCTCATATTGGAGGGCGGTGTTGCAACCTGCCTGGACACAGCATTGCTTTTTGCCGCAGCACTGGAGCAAGCCGGACTGAACGCACTTCTGTTGCTGACGAAAGGTCATGCTTTTGCAGGAGTCTGGTTGCAGCCCCAGGAATTTTCTCAACTGATTACAGATGAGGCTTCCGCAGTACGAAAGCGTATCGACCTGAAAGAGGCTCTAGTATTTGAAACTACTCTAGCAACGCAATTTCCTGTACCAGGTTTCAGTCAGGCGATCAGTACAGGTGAAAGGCAGGTCAACGATGATGATTTCATCATGGCCATTGATATGCATCGAGCACGCATGCAGCGCATCCGTCCTTTGGCAACATCAATTCCCGCGTCGAAATCAGATGTGATTCAAGAGGCAGAGACACCACTCGAGGCATTAGAGATCGCGCCACAATTACCGGGTTTTGATGTAGAGATTCTTACTGAGTCAGAAACTCCCGCCGGTAAGCTGACGCTGTGGCAACGCAAACTTCTCGACCTGACTACTCGAAATCGACTTTTACATCTGCCGGATAGTGCTAAAGGCGTCCGCTTGATCTGTCCTGAACCCGCTGAGCTAGAAGACCAACTGGCCAGCGGCAAGCGCATCAGGATCGTGTCTATACCGGATCTGGAGGCTGGAGGTAGAGATGCGGCACTCTATGAGCAACAAAATCGAGAGTCGCTCAGAGATGAATACGCTCGCAGTGCATTGAATCGTGGTGAGGTACTGGCCACGCTTGATAAAACGAAGCTCGAAGTAGCGCTGATTGACCTGTACCGGAAAGCTCGAAGTGATCTTGATGAAGGCGGAGCAAATACTCTCTTTCTTGCACTCGGGTTTTTAAAGTGGAAAAAGTCGGCAGACGACCCGAAAACCTATTCCGCTCCTTTAATTTTGCTACCCGTAAAACTTGATCGTAAAAGTGCGTTGTCCGGCGTGACAATGACTTTGCTTGAAGATGAGCCTCGCTTCAATTTGACCCTGCTCGAACTGTTAAGACATGACTTTGAACTCGTTATTCCGGGGCTTGAAGGTGAACTTCCCTCCGACGACAGTGGCATTGATGTCACTGGGATCTGGAATACAGTGCGCCGTGCAATCAGAGACGTACCGGGCTTTGAGGTCACCACTGAGCTCGTGCTGGGAACGTTCTCTTTCGCGAAGTATTTGATGTGGCAGGACCTGGCTGCTCGCTCTGAGCAGCTTTTGAAGAGCCCGATGGTCAAACATTTGCTGGAAAGAAGTGTCGGCGGTGATGGCTTTGCAACGTCGGGGGAGTTTCCGCAGCCTCACGAGTTGGATAGAAAAGTCAGCCCGGCCGATCTGTTTACACCGTTACCTGCTGACTCCTCCCAACTGGCTGCAGTTGTTGCCTCCGCCAGCGGTTGTGATTTCGTTCTTGATGGACCTCCCGGCACCGGTAAGTCCCAAACCATCGCCAACATGATTGCCCACAACCTGGCTCTAGGTCGCAGGGTCTTGTTCGTAGCAGAAAAAATGGCCGCTTTGGACGTTGTCTATCGTCGGCTTGAAGAAAAAGGACTAGGCGAATTCTGTCTTGAGCTGCATTCCAGCAAAACATCCAAGGTTGAAGTACTTAAACAATTGGAGCGGGCTTGGGATGTTCGCGATGCGTTGACCGCTGAAGAGTGGGCTGTAGAAACGGCAAAACTGCACAAACTACGAAATCGATTGAACGAAGTCGTGGGAACCTTGCATCGTCGGCAACCTAATGGATTAACAGTCCATCAGGCTATAGGTCGTGTCGTACGAGATGGGCACGCCACGTTACCGCATATTGCATGGCCAGAGGGAACGTCTCACGACGCGGAAGAGTACGCGCGCCTGCGTGATCTTGCCCGACGTCTCGATTTGAATAGTCAGGCTGCCCGCGATCTGTCAGCTGACTTCTCGCTCATCTCTCCCACCGAATGGTCAAACGGCTGGCAAGAGTCGATCGCTGCAGTTTCCAGGGAGCTGCCGGGAGTCATTGAGCGGCTGAAGATTGCTTCTAACAACTTGTTGAGAGCCACCGATCTTCCCCTAGCCGTTTCGAGTGGGGAGGACATCGAACGTTTTTGCCAGTTTGTTGCGCTCTTGGTAGATACGCACGGTATCGATCTCTCTTTTGCATTCACGTTGAATGCAAGTGCCAAGATAGTTGCAGCCAAGAAAGCTGTGCAGATCCTCACAAATTACCAAGAAATTGAACACTCGCTGTCTGTGCGCTACGCCTCAGAAGCCTGCCGCACCATCAACCTCGAACAAGTCAAAAGCGATTGGGAAACTGGCAAGGCCAAGTTTTGGTTCCTCGCGACTTTGGCCAAGAAAAAGGTGGGTAAAAACCTTGCGGGTCAGGGCGAAGCGGCTGGCTTTCCGGACGTTGAGCAGGATCTTGCGAGACTCTTTGAAATGCGTGATCTGCTCATCTCGCTGGACAGCTTGTCTGCAGATTTGAACGCTGTGCCTGGGTGGAGCGGAGTTTCAAGTGATCAATCCGCGATGGCAGTAGCTTGGGAGCTCGCTGAACGCTTGAGAACGTTGATCAGCTCGAGCGCAGAGTCCCCTGAAGATCTCATTGCATTGCGGGGGGCCACACAAAAGCTCGTCGTTGAAGCCAATGAGTTATTAGGCGGGGGTGGTTTTATCGCAGCAGCGCTTCACCAATTAAAAGATGCATTGGAAGCGTTCAATCAAACGAGCAAACGCTTCTATGAACTGAGTAATCGCCCGGCAGAGGGCAAATTAACAATTGGGTCATTGCTCGATGCGGCCAGTGCTATTTCTCGGCATGAGTCGAAGCTGAAAGCCTGGTGCGATTGGTGTCGGGTGCGTGAAGAGGCGATAGCATCCGGGCTTCAACCGTTAAGTGATGCATTGACAGTGAAAGGGTTGCCAGAGGGCGGGACTGTAGACGCATTCGAAACATCTTACGCACGCTGGTTTGCAAGGGTGATGATCGACGCGGAACCTCTGCTTCGTAACTTCGTGCCAGCGGAGCACACTAGCGATATTGAGGCGTTTGTACGTCTGGATGAGGACCTTTCCAAGCTTACTGTTCGATACATTCGAGCGAAGCTGTGTGGAATGATCCCGTCGAAAAACGAGATCGGCAAGCAAGGTGGTTTCGGCATCTTGAAGCACGAGCTGCAAAAATCACGTCGGCACAAACCCGTGCGACAACTTGCTGTTGAGATGGGCGATGCCATGTCGAAACTCGCTCCTTGCATGCTGATGAGCCCTCTATCGATTGCGCAGTATCTTCCAACAGATCTCGCACTTTTTGACTTGGTGATATTCGATGAGGCCTCGCAAATTGCGCCATGGGATGCCATCGGGTCAATTGCGAGGGGTAAGCAGGTGGTCATTGCGGGTGATCCACGTCAGATGCCTCCAACCAATTTTTTCAATCGCGCCGCGTCTGCCGCAGAGGATGATACTGCTGAGGACATGGAGAGCATCCTGGATGAGTGTCTGGGCGCAGGCATCCCAAGTCATAGCCTCAGTTGGCACTACCGCAGTCGCCATGAAAGCTTGATCGCGTTCTCGAACCATCGCTACTACGACAGTAATCTCATTACCTTCCCTGCGGCTGAAACGCGTGCAAGCGCTGTGGAGTGGCGACGTGTTGATGGCGTCTATGCGAAAGGCAAGGACAGGCACAATCAGGCCGAGGCAGAGGCCATCGTTACCGAAACTGTGAAGCGTTTGATGGATCCGGCATTTGTAGCGAGCGGTCATACTATTGGGATCATCACACTCAATAGTGACCAGCAAAGACTGATCAATGATCTGCTGGATAGGGCGCGGCAACAGTTTCCGCAAATCGAGCCGTTCTTCCAGCATGACATTGCAGAACCCGTCGTCGTAAAAAACCTGGAAACAGTTCAGGGCGATGAGCGCGATTTGATCATGCTAGGTATCGGGTATGGCCCAACTGAGCCTGGTGCGCAGGTTATGTCGATGAACTTCGGTCCATTGAACAAAGAAGGCGGATGGCGTCGTTTGAATGTGGCGATAACCCGTGCACGCAGGGAGATGATGGTTTTCTCCTCTTTTGATTCTTCAATGATTGATTTAAATCGCACCAACGCCCGAGCTGTTCGCGATCTGAAGCACTTCATTGAATTTGCTCAGAGAGGGCCAAGGGCTCTTGCTGAGGCAGTGCAGGGTTCAGTGGGCGGTTATGACTCGCCTTTTGAGGAAGCTGTTGCTCAAGAGCTGAGACGAAAAGGCTGGCAAGTCGTGCCGCAAATAGGCGTATCACGCTTCCGCATTGATTTAGGCATTGTCCATCCAGACAGACCCGGCGATTACCTGGTTGGTGTTGAATGTGATGGTGCGACCTATCACAGTGCGGCGACCGCGCGAGATCGCGACAAGGTTCGTAGCGCAATCCTGCAAGGTTTGGGCTGGAAGCTGGTTCGGCTCTGGTCGACAGAGTGGTGGATTGATAAGTCCGGCGCGCTGGATCGCTTGCATGCATCGCTTGAGGCTCTTTTGGAGGAGTCGCGTGCATCGGCTCTCGTTAGCAAAACAGTTGAGCAAGAGTCCTCAATACCTCATTTGTCGTTAGTGCATAGCGCTCCACTGGCAAACGACGTAGAGAAAGAGGAAGTTTCTGCTGTATCAGAGGGCGATGCTACTGATGAACGACCTCCCGAACTCAAAATCGCGAAGTCGTTCACACTGCACGCCTCACCCGCAATCAAAGATGAATACCGTGTCACCGACTTCACAAGCGTCGGCGACAGAATCAATGCTGAGGCGTTTTACTCGCCTGAATATGATGCAGTTCTAGCCGAACTGATTGCACATGTGTTGTTGCAGGAGGCCCCGATCCTCGATTCAGTGTTGGTACAGCGCGTAGCCCGGGCACATGGTTTTCAACGCTCTGGCCGTCTCATTCGAGAGCGAGTTCTTGATCTGACAGAGCAAAATCATCATCTGAAAACTGATCCGGTTGAGGGTCAATTTGTTTGGCATTCCGAAAGTGATATAGCGGGTTGGAACAAATATCGGATACCTGCGACATCGGATGATGGCAGGTCGGTGGAGGAGATCGCCGCTGAGGAACTACTGATGGTTGCGTCTTTGATTTCCGCCGGCGACATGCCTTTGGAAATTGCCAAAACTTTCGGCGTGAAGCGTTTGACTGGAGCAGCGCGTGAAAGGATAGAGCTGGCAATCAAGTCGATGTCAGATTTGTGATTTTTTAAAGCACTACAACAAAAGGAGAGCATGGCGTTTGCCAGCTCTCCTTTTTATTGCGTGTTTACACGGTCGACTGAAAGTCCGCCATCGCTGGCAAGCCAGCTCCCACAGGGTTATGCAGTAGGTTTAGGTTAATCGTCGACCTTCATCATCGCCTGCACACCCTCCCAGGCCTCGGCCCGCATCCGCTCGACGTCCAGCCCCGGAATCACGCCGTTGTCGACGACGATCCGCCCACCCATCAGGCTGTATTTCACGGCAATCGGCTCACCCGCGACAACCGGTGCGACGGCGCTGTCGTGGAAACCGTAGAACCGTGGATGGTCGAGGCTGTAGATCACCAGATCCGCTGCCTGGCCGATTTCCAGCGTGCCGACCGCGCCGAGGCCGAGCACTTTCGCGCCGCCGGCCGTGCCCCAGTGAATGACGTCTTCGGCGGTGGTGGCCGAGGCGCCTTGTTCGGCGCGGTGGATCAGCCACGCGGTGTTGGCTTCGCCGACCATGCTCCCGGATTCGTTGGAGGCCACGCCGTCGACGCCGAGTGAGATCGGCACGCCGGCCTCATACATCTGCGGGATCGGCGCGACGCCGCTGCCCAGCCGGGCGTTGCTCACCGGGCAGTGGGAGACGCCGGTGCCAGTCTGGGCGAGCATGCGGATTTCTCCCGGTTGCAGGTGCACGGCGTGGGCGAACCAGACGTCCGGGCCGAGCCATTCGTGTTCGGCGACAAACTCCACCGGCAGGCAGTTGTACTTGTCGCGGCAGAAATTCACGTAGTTCTCGGTTTCCGACAGGTGCGTGTGCAGGCGCAACCCCATGCCTCGGGCTGTGCGCGCCAGTTCGCGCAGCAGCGTTGGCGGCAGCGAGAAGGTCGGTGTGGTCGGCGCCACGACCACCCGGCGCAGGGCATCCGGGGTGTCCTGGTGGTAGCGCGATTTCAGCCGCTCGATATCGCCGACCATTTGCTCCAGGGATTCCGGTTGCAGCGCGGTTTTCGAGAAGCCCGGGTGTGCGCTGGCAGACTCCAGTGCGCCGCCACGGCAGAGCACAAAACGCAGGCCGAATTCCTCGGCGAGGTCGAACAGCAGGTCGCCGGCCTCGGTGCTGCCGTGGGCGTGATAGAGGTAGTGGTGATCGGCGCAGGTGGTGACGCCGGACAGCAGCAGCTCAACCATTCCCAACCGTGCGGCGATCCGCGCCAGTTGCGGGGTGAAGCGGTTCAGGCGCGGGTAGGGCACGCTGGCCAGCCAACCTTGCAGATCCTGATTCAAACCTTCGGGCACGGCTTTGAGCAGGTTCTGGAACAGGTGATGGTGGGTGTTGATCCAGCCCGGATAGACCACCGAATTACGCGCGTCGATCACTCGTTCACCGGGTTGCGGCTCAAGGTTGGCGGCCATCTCCGCGATCCGGCCGTTGACCACGCGGATGTCCACGGCGCCGGCCCGGGCACGGGGGCCGCGCAGGCCGGTCATCACCGCAACCGGGTGCTTGATCAGGATGGTTTGAAGTCGAGTCATGGGCAGCTCCAGTCAGAGGATGTGCGAGGCGGATTTGCCGGGTGTGGTTTCTGGCACGCTGACGCCGTTGAGCGCCGCGTTGAGCAGCACCGACACCAGGCAGGCGATGACCACGCTGCTGTGCAGGAACGGCTGTGACCACTCGGGCAGTTGTTTGAACAGGGTCGGGGCGAGCACCGGCACCAGGGCGGCGGCGATGGTGAAACCGACGATCAGCACGTTGTAGCGATTGCGCTCGTAGTCGACCTTGGCCAGGGTCTGGATCCCGGCCGCCGCAACCACGCCGAACATCGCGATACCGGCACCGCCCAGCGCGGCGGTCGGCATCGAGGCGATGATCGCCCCGGCTTTGGGCACCAGCGCAATCGAGCACATCAGCAGACCGCTGATCGCCACCACCCAGCGGCTGCGCACGCCGGTCAGGATCACCAGCCCGACGTTCTCCATGAAGGCAATGAACGGAAACGCGGCGAACATCCCGGCGATGGTGCTGGCCAGGCCGTTGGCGCGCAGGCCATTGATCACCTGCTTGTCTTCCACCGGTTTGTCGACAATGTCGCCAATGGCCACGAACAGCCCCATGGACTCGACCATCTGCACGATCATCACCACCACCATGGTGGCGATGGGGATCAGGCTGAAAGTCGGCAGGCCGAAATAGAACGGGTAGGGCACGGTCAGCCACGGCGCGTCCTCGACGCTGTGAAAGTTGCCCATGCCCAGGCTGTAAGCCAGACCGGCGCCCACCAGCATCCCGACCAGCACCGCCATGTTGCGCAGCAACGGGCTGCCATAACGGTTGACCAGCAGGATGGTCAGCAACACCACCACGGCCACGGCGAGAAACGCCGGCGCGCCGAAATTGCTCGCGTTGCGCCCGCCGCCGACCCATTCATAGGCAATCGGGAACAACTGCAGACCGATCACCGTGACGATACAGCCGGTCACCACCGGCGGGAAAAATCGTCGCAAGCGACCCACGAACGGCGCGATCAGCATGGTGAAAATCCCCGCGCCGATCACCGCCCCGCAGACCCCGGCAAATCCCACCTCCGGGTTGCTGCCGATGGCGATCACCGGCCCCACGCTGCTGAACGCCACGCCTTGCAGAATCGGCAGGCGCACGCCGAACTTCCAGAAACCGACGGTCTGCAACAGGGTGGCGATGCCGGAGCAGAACAGCGTGGTGCTGATCAGCACCACCGTGTCGGCGTGGGACATTTTCAAGGCGCTGGCGACAATCAACGGCACGGCGATGGCGCCGATGTACGAGACGGCCATGTGCTGCAGGCCGAGGGTGAGCATCTGTCGCACCGGCAGGACGCGATCGACGGGGTGGACGGTGGAGGAGGAACTGGCTGACGACATGGGGAATCACCTCTAGCTGTTGTTATTCGGTACAGAGGGGTATTCGTTCTGTGTGCCCGGAACCGCCATCCACCGGCTCCGATGCCGGACTTCAGCCGGCCAGGCAGGCAGCAAAGCCCTGGTTCAGCGCCGCCCGATCCAGGTCGCGGCCGATGAACACGATCTTGCTCGAGCGCGGCTCGGAGCCCCACGCGGTCGAGGCGCGGAACTCCACCAGGCTATGCACGCCTTGCAGCACGTAGCGCTGGTCTTCGTTGGCCACCGCCAGCACGCCCTTCATGCGGTACAGGTTGTCGGCCTGAGCACTGCGCAACTCGCTGATCCAGCGGTGGAACGCCATCAGGTTGACGGCGCCGTCCACGGCGATGCCCACCGAGGACACGCTCGGGTCGTGCTCGTGGTCGGGTTCTTCAGCGTGATGGTCATGGTCGTGGTGATCGTGTTCGTGCTGATCCGCGCCGATCTCCATCAGCTTCTGTGTGCATTCGAAGGCGCCGATGCCGAGGATTTTCGACAGGTCGATTTGTGCGTGGGTCGAGGTCACCAGATCCGCCGTGGCGTTCAGGCCACGGATCTTGCCGCGCAGGGTTTCCACCTCTTCAGCGCTGACCAGATCGACCTTGTTGATGACGATGCGGTCGGCGCAGACGATCTGATCCACTGCCTGATTGTCGACGCCGTCCAGCTGCAAATCTTCCAGATGCTGGGCGATGTGCTTGGCATCGACCATGGTCACGATGGCGTCGAGTTCGACTTCCTCGGCGATCGGGTCGTTGATGAAGAAACTCTGGGCCACCGGGTACGGGTCGGCGAGGCCACTGGTCTCGATCAGGATATGGTCGAGCCGCACCGGGCGCGCCACCAGCTCACGGACGATGCGCACCAGGTCCTCGCGGACTTCGGCGGTGCAGCAGACGCAACCATTGACCATTTCGTAGATTTCTTCGGTCTCGGAGCTGAGTACCAGATCGCCGTCGATGCCGACCTCGCCGAACTCGTTTTCGATCACCGCGATCTTGCGGCCGTGGTTCTCCTTGAGGATGTAATTGAGCAGGGTGGTTTTGCCGGCACCGAGAAACCCGGTGAGGATGGTGACCGGGATTTTGGTGTTCGGGGTCGGGGCGTTGAAGGGGGTGTTCATGTGAGACTCCTTGGTAGTGATAGACCGGTGCACGATGAAGGGGAATGAGGCTGGATTTGGTCGGTGGCCGGGGCTTCACCCCAGCGCAGCGCGGTGCCGGCATCGAGGCCGAACAGGTCGAGGACGCGGCCGAGGCTGTGGTCGACCATTTGCGCCAGGCTATCGGGGCGGGCATAGAAAGCCGGGACCGGCGGGGCGATGATCCCGCCCATCTCGGTGACGGCAGTCATGTTGCGCAGGTGGGCGAGGGTCAGCGGCGTCTCGCGGGCCATCAACACCAAAGTGCGGCGCTCCTTGAGGGTGACGTCGGCGGCGCGGCCGATCAGCCCCGATGACGTGCCGGTGGCGATCTCCGCCAGCGTCCTCATTGAACAGGGCGCAACCACCATGCCCAGGCAGCGGAACGAACCGCTGGCGATCCCGGCAGCCACGTCATCGGCACGGTGATAGTGGCTGGCCAGAGCGGTGACGTCGGCCAGTTTGTAATCGGTTTCGTGGGCCATGGTCAGCAACGCGGCGCGGCTGATGATCAGGTGGCTTTCGATGTTCAGCTCGGCCAGCAGCTCCAGCAGGCGCACGCCGTAGACAAAGCCGGACGCGCCGCTGATGCCGACCACCATCCGCTGGCGGTTCACGATGGCAGACCTTCAAGCAGTTGACGGGCGCGGTGGAGGACGTCCTGATCGAGCTGCGCCTTGATCCCGTCGAACCCCGAACCGCGCGTGGCATCCAGGCCCATGCGCGACGTGGTGCCATTGACCGAGGACGACGGGTCCAGCGGACTGCCGGGCAAACCGTCGATGGTGAAAATGTCGAGGTGCGGCTGGAAATGCGTGGCCAGCGCCCACAGCACCTGACTGTCGTCGGTGAGGTCGATATCGCTGTCCACCGCGATCACGGTTTTCAGGTACGGATCCCAGCCGAGCAAGGCCAGCATGATCTGCCGGGCCTCGCCGTCGCGGCTCTGATCCAGCGCCACATAGCAATGAAAATGCGTGCCGGAGTTCGGGTAATGCACGGCGGTGACGGCGGGGAAACGTGCCTTGAGCTTCTCGCTCATTTCCGCTTCACGAGGCAGCCGCGCCAGGGTCAGGTGCTCGGCATAACGCCCGCCCATCACGTCCACCAGCCACGCGTCCTTGCGCCGCAATAGCGTGTCGACGCGCAGCACGTTGTTGGTCGAGCGGTCCGAGGAATAACCGCTGAACTCGCCGAACGGGCCTTCTTCGGCATAGGCCGTCGGGTCTATCGCGCCCTCCAGCACGAACTCGGCGTAAGCCGGGACGCCGATGCCGTAGCGCGGGGTCTTGACCAGTTCCAACGGCGCACCGAACAGCCCGCCGGCCACTGCGCGTTCATCGCTGCCATAGGGCAGGCGTGCAGCAGCGGCGAGCATGAACAGCGGGTGCGCGCCGACCACCATGGCCACGCGCAATTCTTCGCCGCGTTCGCGGGCGGTCTGCAACATCCGCCACAGGTGCCCCCGTGAATGCAGGCTGGTGGCCAACGCCTGACGGGCGTGGCGCATCGAGCGGTGGTAGCTCATGTTGGCGATGCCGGTCTGCGGGTCCTCGGCGATGATGATCGCGTTGGTGATGTACGGACCGCGATCACTGTCGAAATGCTTGAGCATCGGCAGCAGCGCCAGGTCGAGGGTTTCGCCTTCGAACACCTCGTCGAGCACCGGGCCGGTTTCGACGTAGCGTGGCGGGATCGGCTGGTTGGAGCGGGTCTGGAAGGTTTCGTGCAACTGCGCGGCGCTGACGCCGAACAGCCGGGCGATACGCCGGCGGGAGGCGAACAGATTGGTCGCCACCGGCACACCGAGGTTGCCGACGTTTTCGCAGATCAGCAGCGGATCGCGACCCTGGGCGGCGAGGGCATCGACCAGGGCGGTGACGTCCTGATCGGCGGAAAGGGGTTGGGTGATGGTCAGCACATCGTCCTGGTACTGGCGGCGATAGGCGTCGATGAATACGTGAAAATCCTGAGAGTCGCCGAGCGTCGAACGGGTCATGGTTTCACCTTGTAAAAAGCAGGCGCGCAGGGGTGAGGGTGGCGTTCGATCGACAAGCCGTTGGCCTGCCGGTCGATCGAACGCCGGGTCATCTTCGCGCCTGTAAAGTCGCTGTGTGGCTGGGTTAAAGCCGGGTCAGACCCTGTTAGAGATAGGTCGTGGTCAGACGAATGTCCGCCTCGGCCAGATCCTTGGGCGGCGGGGTCGGTTCGATCCCGCACAACCGGGCGATGTTGTTGCCCAGGTAATCCTCAAGGTGATCCTCGTCGATCCCCAGGCCCTGCGGCGCCGGCGAGCACAACACCTCCAGCTCGCGCAGCCACATGCCCGGTTCGTTCGGCGGCGAATCGGTGCCGAACACGATCTTGTTGCGCGGCAGCTCCTTGGCGAACTCGACGATCCGCGACTGGAAGCACCAGCCGGATTCGCAGTACACGTTCGGCGTGTCCATCGCCATCCAGAACGCCTCGAACGAGTAGTTGCCACCGGTCTGGATGCCGAAGTGACCGATGATGAAATTGACCATCGGGAACTCGCGGATGATCGGGTAGAACATCGTCGGTATGGTGTACGGGCCGTCGCCGGTGTGGATCAGCACCACGATGTTGTACTTGGCGCAGACTTTCATCGCCGGGCGCAGCCAGTCGAGTGCGCGATCCGGGCGATAGCCGTGCATGTTGGCGTGCAGCTTGAGCATCTTGAAGCCGTATTCCTTGATGTGAAATTCCAGCTCTGCCGCACCGTTTTCCGGTCCCCAGCGCGGGTTGAAGTTGAAGTTGCCGATGAAGCGGTCCGGGTACTTCACGCACAGTTCGGCGACGTACGACATGTAGTCACGCACGCCCTCGCGGCCACGGCGGTTGCCGTCGCGATAACCGGTGTTGCCCGGTGGCGGCTGGATGAACCCCATGTCGATCCGGCGCGGTTTGCCGTTGATCATGTACGGGCCGTCCATCAGTTTGAGCATGCGCTCGCCGGTGAACGGTTCGCCGGTGTGGCGCCAGGCCTCGTCGACCAGGTTGGTGGGGTGCAGATGGGTGTCGATGATCATCGGTTCAGCTCCTGGCCAGTTGAGTGGTGACGGGACGCTTGAGTTGCGCCTCTGCTTCGGAAACGGAACGCGGCGGCGAGGACGGCTCGAGGCCGATCATCCGTGCGGTGTTGTTGCCCAGGTAGTCTTCGAGGGTGTCCTCGTCGAGATTCAGGCCCTGCGGCGGCTCGTGGCAGAGCACTTCGAGCAGGCGCAGCCACATGCCCGGTTCATTCGGCGGGGTGTCGGTGCCGAACAGGATCTTGTGCGTCGGCAGGACCTTGGCGAACTCGACGATCCGCGATTGCAGGCACCAGCCGGACTCGCAGTAGACGTTGGGCAGCTCCATCGCCCACTGCATCGGTTCGAACACGTAGACGCCGCCGGTCTGCACGCCGAAGTGGGCCATGATGAAATCGACGTTGGGAAACTCCTTGATCATCGGCACCCATTCCGACGGGATGCTGTAAGGCCCGTCGCCGGTGTGCAGCTTGACCGGAATGCCCAGCTCGGCGCATTTCTCGAAGGCCGGACGCACCCAGTCCAGCGCGCGGTCAGGCCGGTAGGCATGCATGTTGGCCTGCATCTGCACCATCTTGAATCCGTGTTCCTTGACGTAGCGCTCGATCGCCTCGACGCCGTTTTCCACGCCGCAGCGCGGGTTGTAGACGAAGCAGCCGATGAAACGGTCCGGGTAGGTCTGGACCATTTTCAGGGTGTAGGCCATGTAGGCGTCGATGGATTCACGGCCCGACAGTTCGCCGTCGGTCCAGGTGTAAATGGTGTTGCCCTGCGGTGGCTGGATGAAGGCTTTGTCGATGCGGCGAGGCTTGCCGTTGACCATGTACGGGCCATCCATCATCTCCAGCAGACGCTCGCCGGTGAACGGGTCACCGTCATGCCTCCAGGCGAGGTCCACGAGATCCGTGGGATAGCAGCTGATATCGATGATCATTGAAGTCGATCTCCTGATAGCGGGGAAGGGAGCCTTGCGGCTCGCAGCATCCACGTCCCGGGCAATCGGCCGTTTCTATGCGCAGCACTCGCGCATTCCCTCGCCTGTTCGCATCCGGCCCGGGTGGGTGGTTGCTTGAGGCGAGTATTGGAAGGCGGGGGAGGGTTCGTACAATATTAATTGGGTGGGGTGGTGATACTTGTTCGATATGGGCTTGCCAGCGATGGCGTCAGTGAAGTGTTTGCATGGCCAACTGCTTGATCACTTCAACAACAGGTGCCACCCGCTCAGCCTGCCCATGCGGCCACACCGCATACAGGTTGTAATGCGCCGCAATCTGCGCCTCGTTCAACGCCACCAGCCGCCCGCTGCGCAACGCATCGGCGGCCAATAATCCACGCACCAGTCCAGCGCCGACTCCCGCTTCAGCCGCCGCAACCAGATTCGCCGCATTATCAAAAATCACCCGCGCCGGCGGTTCGCTCGGTGTCATCCCCACCGCATCCAGCCACGGAATCCACGACCGTCGCGTGTACCCCAGCAACGGCAACTCAAGAATCTGCGCCGGGCTCAGCGGCACCTGCAAACCCTGCCGTTCCAGCAGCGCCGGTGACGCCACCGCCAGCACCCGATCCCCGCAGATCTGCGTCATCTCGCAATCGTCCCAATCGCCGTAGCCATAGCGCAGCGACAAGTCCACCCGTTCGAACGTGCTGCGATCACTGCGCGGCATCGACAGCAGCGTCACTTCAAAATCCGGCAAGCCGTCGAGCAACTGTGGCAGACGCGGATTGAGCCAGCTCTGCGCCAGTTCGCTGTCTACATCCAGGGTCAGACGCTGGGCCACGCTGCGGTTTTTCACCGAAGACAACGCCCGGTCAATCTGCGCCAGACCATCCGACAGCACGCTGGCAAACAACTGCCCGGCGTCGGTCAGGTTGCTGCCGCCGCCTTCGCGCACGAACAGCGGCTGGCCGATGAAGTCTTCAAGGGCGCGGATCTGTTGGCTGATCGCGCTGTGGGTCAGGTCGAGCTTGCGCGCGGCGCTGGAAAAACTGCCGCTGCGCGCCGCGTGGATGAACGCGCTCATGGACTGCACCGACGGGTATCGCTTGTACATGTTGTTAGTCCTGCTTACACCGGTTGGCAGAAATCGTCGCTGGCCGCGCGTTGCCGGGGGTTCCAATAATCGGTCACCAGGCCCGCACAAAGACGGGCCGCTCTTTTGGAGCCTGACAATGATTGCATTCACGGTAAACGGCGAACGACGCGAGCTGGATGAGGCGTCCCCCTCCATGCCCTTGTTATGGGTGTTGCGTGATCAGTTGAAACTCACCGGCACCAAGTTCGGTTGCGGCATGGGCCTGTGCGGTGCCTGCACCGTGCACCTGAATGGGGTCGCGGTACGTTCCTGCCAGTTGCCGCTGGCCGCCGTCGCGGGCCACAGCATCACCACCATCGAGGGCCTGTCATCCAGCGAAAATCATCCGCTGCAACTGGCCTGGATCGCCGAAGATGTGCCGCAATGCGGCTACTGTCAATCCGGGCAGATCATGTCGGCTGCCGCGTTACTCAACACCGGCGCATCGGTCAACGACGACTCGATCCGCAACGCGATGGCCGGGAATATCTGCCGCTGCGGCACTTACGGGCGGATCAACAAAGCGATCAAACGTGCGGCGAATATGCCGAAGGAGGCGTGATGAGCCTCATCGATGGCACCCTTCGAGAACCCTCGCGCCGGGTGTTTCTCAAACAGGCGGTGACAGTGGCGTCCGGTCTGGCGATTGCGCTGTACCTGCCTTCCGGCGCCGCCGCGACTGAAACGAAAACCACCGCCACGGAATTCGAACCCAACGCCTGGGTGCGCGTGCTGCCCGACGGCACGGTGAAACTGGTGGTGCACAAGCACGATTCCGGCACCGGCACCCAGACGACTTTGGCCGCGTGCGTGGCCGAGGAACTGGATGTGAACCCGATGACGGTGCAGGTCATCACCCCCGAAGATCCGTTCTTCGACACCTACATTCATCCGGTCTGGAAAGTCTTCTCTACGGGCGGTAGCACCAGCGTTTCTCTGGAGTACGATCGCTTGCGCATGGCCGGCGCCACGGCTCGGGCGTTGCTGATCAGTGCGGCGGCGCAGCAGTGGAAAGTCAGCCCCGACAGTTGCTCCACCGAAGAAGGCCGGGTCGTGCATGCGTCGAGCAAACGCAGCCTCGGCTACGGCGAACTCGCCGGCGCGGCGGCGCGACTGCCGGCACCGGCCAACGTCACGCTGAAGGATCCGGCGCAGTTCAAATACATCGGCAAGTTGCGACACAAACGCGATGCGGCGGCCAAGGTTTGCGGGCGCTTCAAGTACAGCATCGACGTGCAGTTGCCGGGGATGTGGGTGGCGGTAATCCAGCGTGCGCCGGTGGTGGGCTCGAAGGTTGTCGCCGTGGATTCGGCGGCCGCCTTGCAGGTGCCGGGCGTGCGCAAGGTGATCGCGATTCCGGGGCGGCCGGACGTACTCGGCGGCAACCTCGAAGGCGTCGCGGTGCTGGCCGAAACGTTCTGGGCGGCGCAACAGGGGCGCACGCTGCTGGAGATCAAATGGAGCGATTCTCCGCTGGCCGGTTTCGACAGCGCCGGGCTGAGCAGGGCACAGATCGCAGCGATCAGCGACCCGGCAACGCAAACCGTCAAAGCCATGGCCCAGGGCGATGTCACCGGACAATGGCCGGGTGCGGCGAAGCTGCTCGAAGCCGACTACACGATGCCCTACAAGGTGCAAAACCCGCTGGAGCCGATCTGCATCACCGCGCAGGTCAAGGACAGCGCGATGACCTATTGGGGCGGCGTGCAGGTGCCGTCGTCGGCGCTGGAAGCGGCGCAAACCGTGTGCGGCATCGGCAAGGACAAGGTCACCATCCATGAGCTGGTCTCCGGTGGCAGCTTCGGTGCGCGGGAAGCCAAGTACTGGCTGTTCGAAGTGGCGTATCTGGCGCAGAAAACCGGTGTGCCGGTGAAACTGCTCAACAGCCGCGAAGACGAAATGCACGCGCTGTTCAATCACCCGGCCACGCTTCATCGGGCGAAAGGCGCACTGGATGCCCAAGGCAAACTCACCGCGCTGCAACTGCATGCGGTGTCGCCGGCCTCGCCGGAGCAGTGGGAACCGGGCTATTTTGAGCGCCCGGATCACATGGATTACAGCACCACCGAAGCCATCACCGCGTGGGACTTCGCCTACCGTCCGCCGCACCTGGAACTGAACTGGGTCAAGCACGAAAGCAACGTGCCCAGCGGCTGGTATCGCTCGGTCAGTTTCATTCCCAACGTGTTCGCCGTGGAAAGCTTCATGGATGAACTGGCCCATGCGGCCGGTGAGGATCCGCTGGCGTTCAGGCTGGCCAACATGCAGGAGCGGCCACGGCATGTGGCGGTGTTGAAGCACGCCGCCGAACGCGCCGGTTGGGGTCAGAAGCTGCCGCCGGACACGGCGCTGGGGATCGCCACCAATCAGGGTTACACCAGTTTCATCGCCGTGGTGGCGCGGGTCGCGAAGGTGGACGGCAAGGCCCAGGTCGAGAAGCTGACGTGTGTGGTCGATTGTGGTCTGGCGGTGTCGCCCGGCGGGGTCGAGGAGCAGATTTACGGCGGTTTGATGTGGGGCCTCGGCCACGCGCTGTTCGACCGCCTCGACATCCAGCAGGGCCGGGTGGTGCAGAGCAATTTCCACGACTATCGCGTCACGCGCATGTCGGACATGCCGCCCGTGGACATCCTCGTGCTCGACGGCCAGCCGGACAAGCCGGGCGGCGTCGGGGAGCTGGGCAGTCCATCGGTGGTCCCGGCGATTGCCAATGCGCTGTTCAGCCTGACCGGGGTGCGTCAGCGTTCCACGCCACTGAACCTGGGGTAAGTCGCCATGGACCTGCGTTTGCTGCGGTACTTCATGGCCCTGGCCGATGAGCTGCACTTCGGTCGTGCCGCGGAACGGCTGCACATCTGCCAGCCGCCGCTGAGCCAGCAGATCCGTTTGCTGGAGGAAGAACTCGGCACGCCGCTGTTCGAGCGCAGCCATCACCGGGTCGAGCTGACGGCGGCGGGGCAGATGCTCAAGGAGCAGGCGCCGCTGGTGTTCGAACAACTCGAGCGGGCGCTGGACCTGACCCGCCAGACCGGGCGCGGGCAACTGGGTGAGCTGGAAATCGGCATGATCAGTTCGGTGATGGTCGGCGTGCTGCCCTGGGCGCTGCACCTGTTTCGCGAGCGCTATCCGCAGGTGACCTGGCGTCTGCATGAGATGACCCCGGCGGCGCAGGTCAAGGCGTTGAAGGAAAAACGCATCGACGCCTGCGTGTTCCGCGTCGGTTATGACGACCCGCAGTTGCGCAATGAATTGCTGATCCATGAGCCGATCCATGTGGTGATGCCGCAGGATCACCCGCTGGCCCAGCGCGAGGTGCTGGCGCCCGCTGATCTCGCGCAGGAGCCGTTCGTGGCGCTGGAATTGAAGCAGTCGCGATTTGCCAATTTTCTCTATCAGTGCTGCATTCAGGCCGGGTTCACTCCGCAGATCCGTCAGCAGGTGATCGAGGTACAAACCCTGCTCAGTCTGGTTCGAGCCGGGTTCGGCGTGGCCTTGCTGCCGGCCTCCATCGAACAGTTGGCCCCGGCAGGACTGGTGTTCCGGCGCCTGACCCCGGCGCTGCCGCAAGTGCCGCTGTACGCGACGTATCGGGCGGACGATGCCTCGCCGGTGCTCAAGCTGTTTCTCGATACGCTGCGCGAGCTGGTCGATCACTCATCGCGGTAATCAGGAGCAAAGTTGCTCGGCACGATCGCAACGGCCTGCGGTCGTAAACTTCACATGCGCGAACTTGTGGAGAACCAATGAGCCGGGACGTCCTGACCACCGAAACCAATCGCCGTCAGTTGCAGCAGATCATTGCCGGGCTGTCCGACGGGGTGATTCTGCTGGAGATTGACCAGACGATTCTCTGGGCCAACGAGGCGGCGCTGGCGATGCATGGCGTCAGCCGCATCGGTGAATTGGGCAACAACGCCGGGGAATACGTCGAGCGTTTCAACCTGCGGTACCGCAACAACCACACGCTGACCCCGGAGCAATACCCGATCAGCCGTGTGGCTGCCGGCGAAACCTTCAGCGACGTGCTGGTCGAAGTCACCCCGTGCAGCGACGGGGAACGCACTTGGGTACACAGCGTGCGCAGCATGGTGCTGACCGATCGCGATGGCGAGGTCGAGTCGCTGGTGCTGATCATGAGCGACCTCACCGATTGGGCCAACGCCGAGCAGCGCTTCGAAAAAACCTTCAACGCCAACCCGGCGCCGGCGGTGATCTGTCGCCTCAGCGATCTGCGTTACATCAAGGTCAATCCGGGGTTCCTGGAGATGACCGGCTATACCCGCGATCAGGTGATCGGCGCCTCGACCTATGAGCTGGATATTCTTGAACAGGCCGAGCGCAAGGACCTGGCCATCCAGCGCCTGCGCGATGTCGCGACGATTCCGCAGATGCAGGCCGAGTTGCGCCTGCCGGACGGTGGCAGCAAACAGGTGATCGTCGCCGGCCAGCCACTGGTACTCAACGATGAGGATTGCATGCTGTTTTCGTTCGTTGATATGGAGCCACGGCACAAGGCCGAAGTCGCTCTGCGCCAGAGTGAAGAACGGTTTGCCAAGGCTTTTCGTCTGACCCCGGTGCCGATCCTGATTTGCAATGCCGATCAACAGCGGGTGATCGACGTCAATCAGGCGTTCCTCGATACCCTGGCCTACGACAGCGATGAAGTGCTTGGAAAAACTGTCACACAGCTTGAGTTCATTGATGAGTCGGCGGCCCGGGCGCAATTGCTGGCGGCGCTGGAGAAAAACGGCCGGGTCGATCGTGTCGATGTGCGGGTGCGCAGGAAGGACGCCGAACTGCTGGAATGCGCGGTCTCCGCCGACACCGTCAACATCCAGGACGCCGCGTGTTACCTGTTGGTGCTGATGGACATCACCGAGCGCAAGCGCACCGAGCTTGAGCTGGTGGCGGCGATTGAAGAGGTGATGAAGGATGCGTCGTGGTTCAGCCGTACGCTGATTGAAAAACTGGCCAATGTGAAGAAGGTCAATTCGCCGCAATTGCCGTCGGTGTCCTTCACCGATCTCACCGCCCGCGAGCGTGATGTGCTGGGGCTGATCTGCGAAGGACTGGCGGACAAGGAGATCGCCGCACGGTTGAAACTGGCGCCGAACACGGTGCGCAATCATGTGGCGACGGTGTATTCCAAGCTCGATGTGCACAGTCGCAGCGAGGCGATTGTCTGGGCTCGCGAGCGCGGGTTGTTCTCGGGCAGTAGCAGGGGGCAGCGGTAAGGTGCAAATGCACTAGTTCAGGGGGTGCAAATTCGGGTGTCTGACAGGGCAGGCTGTTCTTAGGCTGATGAGATGCGGTGCGGGTTTTGTTCGTGATCGTATTCCTTTCGTCGTTGCTTATGGATCAGCCCATGAATGTGTTTGTCATTGAACCTGGCGTGTTGCGCCGATTGTCGGAGTTGGCGCGATGATTTATCTGGCGCAGTTGCGGGCTCGGCTTGAGCGCAGTTTTTCGCCGTTGGCATGTGAATGTGTGGTGGATGGGGATCATTCGCTGACGGTGAAGCTGTATCACCCGGCTTCCGGGCAGGTTGATCTGGTGATCAGTGGTTTGAGTCTGGATGCCTTGCGTACGGATGAGGCGGTGGATGCTTTGATCGATGAGTTGCAGTATGAGCTTGAGAGTAATTCTCTGCGGTCGCCCAGTTGAACTTGGCGGCCTCTGGGCCGACCAGGTTCTTGTTCGGTTTGGGTGAATATCCGTTTCTGCGGGTGTTGCCTCTGGCGGTTTCGCCCTTACGGCGAGTCCCTTTTTCAAACGCCGGAATGCCGGCCCAGCAAAAAGGAACCAAAAGGCTGGGCCCCGGCGTTCGGCCCCTCGCTTTGGCTCGGTGTTCCTTCGCTCCGGGATTGATCCGGGGGCATCGCCTACGGTTTGCTTCGCTGCACCTCCTCTCGATGTGTTTGGCTTCGCCAAACGGTCGCTGCGCTCCCACCCCGGATCAATCCCTCCACTCAGCCTGCCGACGGGGCCAGCACGTCAAAAGCGGTACTCGAGCTAACGCTCATCGTGGTGAGTGGTGAGGAGCGAGGAGCGTAGGGTCGATTTTGATCGTTCCCACGCTCCGCGTGGGAATGCAGCCCGGGACGCTCTGCGTCCCAATCCGACGTTCACCTGTGAGTGATGGCTTGTCGGCGGTGGCGATGGATTAGTTGACTCATTCAGAAAATCGACAGCCAATTCCCCCCAATCCCACCATTTCACTGGCACTCACCCCCCACTGGTCTATAAGGAATGAGTGGTTCGGTTTCCATGGCCGGGCGTTGTCCTGCTCGGCGACGGGAGTTTTCTTCCTTTGATCGCGGGTCATCCTATGAACAATCCTGGGAAACGCGTGGGTTCTTCGCTGCTGTCGGCTTTCGGTCTGGTGCTGCTCAGTGGTTGCGCCAGTCCTCCACCCCCTCCGCCGGCAGCACCGCCTCCGCCACCTGAGCGCACGTGTCAGGTCATGGAAAATACCGAGGTCGCCGGTGATGCCTATGCCGACGGGCAAGTGACTCGACACATCACCAAGACCCGTTGCGTCACTCAATAAGCCGGGCGCCGTTGAAGGCGCGGGTCGAGTGGACTGTGCTGGTGGCCGATCTGGTCGGCACAGCGGTGTTTGCGGTTGAAGGCGCGATTGCGGCGATGCGCAGTCAGCTCGATCTGCTCGGGGTGATGGTGATTGCGTTCATCGTCGCACTGGGCGGTGGGGTGACCCGTGATCTGCTGATCGGTGCCACGCCGCCCAAGGCAGTGGCGGACTGGCGCTATCCGGCGCTGGCATTTGCCATGGGCGGGGTGGCGTTTGTTTTTCATGAGTGGGTGCTGGGTTGGTCCGGTTCGACGCTGATCGTGCTGGACGCGGCGGGGTTGGCGTTGTTTGCCGTGGCCGGGGCGCAAAAGGCGTTGAATTTCGGGATCTCGCCGTTTGTGGCCATGTTGATGGGCACCATCACCGGGGTCGGTGGCGGGGTGCTGCGTGACATTGTGCTGGCGCGGGTGCCGGTGGTGTTGCAGGCGGATTTGTATGCCAGCTCGGCGTTTGTCGGGGCTGCGGTATTGATTGTCGGACGCAGGCTGGGTGTGCCGCCGGTGGCGGCCGCGTTGCTGGCGGGCGCGGCGTGTCTGTCGTTGCGGTTGTTGTCGGTGCATTTCGGCTGGCAGTTGCCGAAGGTTCTGGAGGTATGAAAAAGGCAGCCCAGGGCTGCCTTTAGTTTTGCGTCAGAAACGGATCAGGACAGGAAACCGCCGTCCACGTTCAGCGACACGCCGGTGGTGTAGCTCGAGGCATCGCTCGCCAGGTACAGCACGGCGCCGGCCATTTCGCTCGGGTCGGCCACGCGTTTGAGCGGGATCTGTGTCAGGGCCTGTTTCAGGATCGCGTCGTTCTTCACCAGCGCCGAGGCGAATTTGGTGTCGGTCAGGCCCGGTAGCAGGGCGTTGCAGCGGATGCCGAACTGGGCGCATTCCTTGGCGAAGACTTTGGTCATGTTGATCACCGCGGCTTTGGTCACCGAGTAGATACCCTGGAAGATCCCCGGCGAGATGCCGTTGATCGACGCCACGTTGATGATGCTGCCGCCGCCGTTTTCGCGCATCAGCTTGCCGGCTTCCACCGACATGAAGAAGTAGCCGCGGATGTTCACGTCGACGGTTTTCTGGAAGGCGCCGAGGTCGGTGTCCAGCACGTTGCAGAACTGTGGGTTGGTCGCGGCGTTGTTGACCAGGATGTCCAGGCGCCCGAACTGTTCCTTGATGCCGGCGAAGACCTGGCTGATTTGTTCCATTTCGCCGATGTGGCAGGCAATGGCGGTGGCCTTGCCGCCGGCGGCGATGATGGCGTCGGCCACATGTTGGCAGCCTTCAAGTTTGCGGCTCGAAACGATGACGTGGGCACCTTGCTGGGCCAGCAGTTTGGCGATGGCTTCACCGATGCCGCGGCTGGCGCCGGAGACGAAAGCGATCTTGCCGTCGAGGTCGAACAACTGAGTCTTGGACATGGGATTCCCTTGTAGTAAGCCTTGTTATAACGCCGTCATCAGAGGCTGGATTTGGCAATGACCTGAAGGCTCATCTGCTCCAGCAGTTTGTTCATGTGAATGAACTGCGCGAAGCGTTTGTCCTGGGTCTGGCCATGGAAGAAGCGGTAGTAGATCTGCTGCACGATGCCGGCCAGGCGGAACAGGCCGTAGGTGTAGTAGAAGTCGAAATTGTCGATCTGGATGCCCGAGCGCTCGGCGTAGTAGTCGACGAATTCGCGGCGGGTCAGCATGCCCGGCGCGTGGCTTGGCTGGCGGCGCATCAGTTGTACCGGTGCCGGGTCGTCGGCCTGGATCCAGTAGGCGAGGGTGTTGCCCAGGTCCATCAGTGGATCGCCGAGGGTGGTCAGTTCCCAGTCGAGCACACCGATGATCTGCATCGGGTTGTTCGGGTCGAGGATGACGTTGTCGAAGCGGTAGTCGTTGTGGACGATGCTGGAGGTCGGGTGATCGGCCGGCATCTTGTCGTTGAGCCAGGCTTTGACCTGTTCCCAGTGCGGTGCGTCCGGGGTCAGGGCTTTTTCGTAACGCTCGCTCCAGCCTTTGATCTGGCGGGCGACGTAGCCTTGCGGTTTGCCCAGATCGCCCAGACCGCAGGCGTTGTAATCGACCCGGTGCAGCTCGACGAAGCGGTCGATGAAGCTCTTGCACAGCGCCTCGGTCTTTGCTGAATCCAGGCCCAGCTCCGGTGGCAGGTCAGAGCGCAGGATGATCCCCTTGACCCGTTCCATCACGTAGAACTCGGCGCCGATCACCGATGCGTCGGTACAGTGCACGTAGGCTTTCGGGCAGTACGGGAAGCCGTCGCGCAACTGGTTGAGGATGCGGAATTCGCGGCCCATGTCGTGGGCCGATTTGGCCTTGTGGCCGAACGGCGGACGACGCAAAACGAATTCCTGGTCCGGGTATTCGAGCAGGTAGGTCAGGTTCGACGCACCGCCGGGAAACTGGCTGATCTGCGGCGTGCCGGTCAGGCCCGGAATGTGCGCCTTGAGGTACGGATCGATCAGGCTGGCATCGAGTTCTTCGCCAGAGCGGATACGGGTGGACTGGTCAGTAAGCGCCATGCTTATCCCTTCTGCTTATTTTGGAGGCCAGACATCATTGGCTAATCTAATGGCGCGCTCGGGTCGTCACAAGCGCGGTTCGGTCTTATAGGTTAGCGTGTTGGACGATAATCACCTTTGGGAATGTGCGCGTCGGGCCGCTGGCGACTAAGGTTTAGCGCGTATGCCTTGTTCACAAAGGAGCTTTGAAATGGGCTGCCCGCAAGTCTGTGCCAGCGCCACCCTGCAATGCAGTTTCGGCGCCGCGCCGGCGGTGCTCAACGTGCTGCCGGTCAACCGCACGCTGACCGGCGGGATGCCGGCGGCGAACATCATGGATCACATTCCGCTGGTCAACGTCACCACGTTCGGTATGTGCATGAGCCTGGCCAACCCGATGGTCGCCGCTGCCACGGCTGCGGCATTGGGCGTACTGACGCCGATGCCCTGCATTCCCGCCACCGCCACGCCGTGGATCCCCGGCGGTGCGCCGACCCTGCTGCTGGGCGGGATGCCGGCGATCGATGCCAACAGTACGTTGATGTGCAACTGGGCGGGGGTGATCAAGATCGTGATGCCGGGGCAGATGCAGATGTTGATTCCCTGAATCAGGCCTGCGCCGGATCCGTCCACTTGCGAAACCACCAGCGCACCCGGGAAATCGGCTTGCCATCGGCATCCAGCGGCCGCCCGTCCTCGGCAAATCCCTGTTCGGGTTCCATCAACTGCCCATTCAGATAACGCGCATCCACCGCCGGTTTGCCGTTGGGATGAAAGCGCTGATAACGCCCTTCACGCACGCCATCGCGATAGAACTCGGCTTCCGCCACTTGCCCGTCGGGAAAGTAATTGAACGCCTCGCCATGCAACAGCCCGCGCCGGTAGGTGGCCTTACGCTGCAACCCACCCTCAGGCGCGTAGAAACTGGCGATGCCTTGCAGTTTGTTGCGCACGAACGGCATCTGCGCCGAAACCTTGCCGTTGGGGTGATAGAGCAGGGACGTGCCCTGCAATTCGCCCTGGCTGTAATTCAGGTCCGCCTGCGGGCGACCGTCATCCTTGATGTTCAACGGGCCGTCGAGCTGGCCGTCCTGCAGGCGGCCCTTGAGGTGTTTTTCATCCTGCTGCCAATCCAGCGGTGTGATCGCCATGGTTTCTCCTTGTCAGTTGACCTGCACCAGCCCGCCCTTGATGGTCAGCATGCCGCCGCCGTCCACGGTCTGTGAGGCCGCGCCCTTGTTGGTCAGGCTGATCCCCGCGTCGTTGGTCAGCGTGGTTCCGGCCTTGTTGTCCAGCGAAGTCCCGGCCTGATTGGTTATGGCGGTGCCGGCCTTCTGGGTGATCGACGTGCTGGCCGAAGTGGCCAGATCCGCGCCGCTCTTGATCGTGAAGCTGCCGCCGCTTTGCAGGGTAAGGGTGCCGCTGACCTTGATCGTCAGGTTGCCGTCCACCGTCAGGCTGTAATCGCCGGTGACCTTGTCGGTGTAGTTGCCGCCGGTGCTGTGGTTCTGGTCGGCGCCGACCTTGACGGTGCGGCTGTCCTTCACATCGAGGCTGTCGCTGCCGGTCTGGATCGTGACGCTGCGTTTGCCTTTCTCCAGCGTGACGGTTTCATCGCCGTCCTTGACCGTGCGGGTGCGGGCGTTTTGTACGGTCAGGGTTTCGTCGTGGCCGACCGTGGCGGTGGTGTCGTTGAGCACGTTGATCTTCAGGTCTTTCTGCGCCTGCAGGAACACTTCCTCGGCATCGTTCTTGTCCTCGAAACGCAGCTCGTTGAACCCGCCGCCGCCCTTGGACGATTGAGTCTTGATCCCCGACTGGGTCTGGTTCGCCGGCAAGGCATAGGGCAGGGCGTTGTCGCCGTTGTACACGCAACCGGTGACCAGCGGCCGGTCCGGATCACCGTCGATAAACGTCACAATGACTTCCTGACCGATACGCGGCACAAACTGCATGCCGAAACCCTTGCCACTCCATGGCAGCACGACGCGTACCCAGCAGGAACTGGTTTCGTCATTTTTGCCATCGCGATCCCAAGGGAACTGCAACTTGATCCGGCCGTATTCGTCGGTCCAGATTTCTTCGCCGGACTTGCCGACCACGACGGCGGTTTGTGGATGCATGCGCGGTTTCGGCGTGAGGCGTTGCGGACGAAATGGCGTGGCCTTGGGGATCGCTTCGAAGCGGTTGCGATAGCTTTCGTGGCTGGCGTCGTGGGTGACCCGAGTGACGACCCAATCGATGTTCAGGGTCGCATCTTCGTGGCCGTCGAGGGTGAACCAGTGCCCCGGAATCAGCCAGCGACAGTCGCTTTCGCCAACAAAACGCTTCTCTTCACTGCGCAGCCCGTCGACCCGTTGTTTGGTCAAGGCATCGCCGCGAGCCTTGGCGTTGTAGCCGCCGGGATGCTCATAGATCGATCGCGGCCCGGCCACGGCCTCGGCCTGGCCGAAGAGCGAAGTGGTCGGCGTCGTGAACTCGTAATCCGTTGCCTTGTACACCCCGGCCACGGCTTGCAGGCACACCTGGCCCGAACGGATGCCGTGCAGCTCGCGCCCGCCCATTTGCTGGCCCAGATACTTGACCTTCGGCCCGTTGGGGATCTGCACGAAGGCGTCGTTGCTGTCACCCAGCACCAGTGTGTGCTTGCCGTCCTCGTGGGTGAAAAACCAGAAAATGCCTTCTTCTTCCAGCAGTCGCGAGACGAAGGCGAAATCGGTTTCGCCGTACTGCACGCAGTATTCGCGTGGGGTGTAACTGCCGGTCAGCGAGAGTTTGAAATCGGTGAAACCGTGGGCCTTGAAGATCGTGGTGACGATGTCCGAAGTGGCGAGGTTCTGGAACACGCGGTTGTTGCTGGCCAGAGACAGCCACCAGAGCCACGGTCTTAATAAAAGTTGATAGCGCTCGGCGGTGGCGTCGGCCGGGAGCTGGCGGATCTCGGCCACCAGTGCGTCGAAGGGGCGCAGTTGCGCGTCGTTGTGCAGGGTGGTGGTGACGTGGGTGGCGATGGCGCTGGTGAGGGTGAGCGAGGTACCGTCGTTCAATCCGTTGAGGGTTTGAACGCCGAGGGTGTTCAGGGCTTCCTCACCGGAGAGTGACTCAGGATAAAGCGCCGACAGCGAGGTGGCGGTGAGGGAGAGCGTAGTGTTGCTGTCGGTGGAACGGGGCATCCGCATTGCCTCCGATCAGGAATTCGCAAAAACAAGTTGTGAGGATGCGATGCCATGTTGAACTTTGATGACCTGCATTGGCGTCCCGTGGGGGCAGCTCCATCCATTGAGTGAGTCAGATACTTTTTTCAAATATTTTTTCTTGACGCTGACAAACACCATGACCCGATCACGGCTGTCCGTCTGTGCGCGGATCACACTGGAGGTAAACATCCAGGACTGAGTTTTCCGTTGTTCGGGTCTGGAGCCAATGAGTGTTTGATAGACGGTTTCACGAACATTGAACCGGCCGATTTCATTGGTATTGCAGGCAGCGATCAGTGTGACCGCGCGCTCAGGAGGGCTCAGCCTTATCTCGTGTTCGAGTGTCGGGAAAATATCGAAGCTCATAGTCACCTCACGATGCCCAGCAGCCTTGGGCGACATGTTTCGGGCTACCTTCGTGAAACTTGTACACGCCGTTGAGAATATAGAGCGGTCCAGTGTTCCAGCCTTCACCATGCTCCGTCAAAACCCGATATATCAATGGGTAATTCAACTTTCCAGGTGCTTCTGCGTAGAAAAAGTCGATTCGTAAAGATTCCGGGCAGGGAAGCGGGCAGTAAGGATTGTTGGCAGCCCCGGATGTCGAACCACCGGGTGCAACTTGCGCAACCAAGTAGCGCGAGGTGTCGTACTGTGCGGTGACTTGATACACAAACTCGATCCCGGGATTCTTCTTCACGTACTCGTAAACCATGGCTTCGTACTCATACATGATTGGATGGTTGCTACCTTCGGTCAGTGTTACCAGATTCCGAAGATCGGTTCCGCTGCCGCCCAGCTTGTTTCCAATCAGATGCCCTCGTTGATGATGTTCCGGGCAAGTACCGGACACGAATCCCGGTGGTCGCAAGGACTGATCCGGGCCCGAGCCGCCGGTCATGTTGGTCGATGTCAAAGTTGCCTTTGCATAAAGAGGCACCGTGACGTTGCTACCGTTTACGTTGACAGTGGTGGATTTGTATTCCGGATTCAATGGCATTGGCGTTAGTCCCGTTAAAGGCCTGCAATCTTGAAAATTTATCAATAGGCTTGCTGCTCTCCTGAAGGGGACGGATTTATCTGTTTCGCATAAATAAATATGTCCCCTTGAATCCTTGTCCCCTTAAATCCTTAATTTCCTGTCGTCCGTTACGCCCCGACGGCCACGGGCACGGCGACAACGGGCGCAGGCCAGGTGACTGCATCCACTCTGCTGCCGCTGAACAGCAGATTAAAACGAGGATCAGCGGTGTCGACTTTGCAGCCTTCAGGCGCCACGAGGGCTGGTATGAACTCTGAAGGGCAGGTGGAATCGGTCGCGGTAGTCGATGGGCGGGCATCTTCCGGGGTATGAAGTGAGGCGCCGTTCACGAGAATCTTCTTGTAGTTATCAATCCATTTCTGGCAATTCTCACAGGCGGCTTTTTTGCCACCGAGGAAGATTTTGCTCTTTGAAAAATGACCCTCGACCATGCCCTTCGTAAAAAATTTGAGCAGCGCCAATTCAGCGTGAACGTTCTCTTCATTGTTTTCGATCACGTTGACGGTTTGCGTACCGATGCTGGCTAACGAAGTCACAAGGTGAAGGCTGCCGGTGGTGGTGTTCAGTTTCTTGGGATCAATGCTTTTGCCCGCCAGTTTTTTATACAGCCAGGCATGCGGAGCCTCGATGTCTTTTGGCAGCTTTGTTTCAATATCGACAATTTTTTTGATCTTGGTCGTTTGTTCTGCGGTCAGGGGGGCGGGGTTGAATGATGCATTGACGGTGTGGACGGCACTGTAGCCGTCTCGATCCTGGGCCGAGTAAAAGTACGCCATACCCAGCGAGTGCAAGGTCACACTCGGTGCACTGAAAATCTTGTGCGCTTTATACAAGAGTTGCATCAGGCTGCTGAGATTGGTGACGCCGCAACGATTGAGCATATTGAGGACACCCGTGTGCTCACGTGGGTTTGCTGCAATGAAAAGACGCTCCTCACCCTGAAAGAACGCGCACTGCACTTCCTGGATATCAAAAGCCTTGGATTGCTCATAAGCATGGGTGACCCAGTTTTGCCCGCTGGCGAGCGAGCCCAGAATGATTGAGATCTTGGCCAGATCGTATTGGTTGCTCAGCTCCATGCGCGTGTCGCCTTCTCTCTGGCATCAGTAAAAAACTGTGCCTGCAATGCGGTTACTGGCTAATAGCGTTTCACTATTCCAGCACCCACTCGGCCAACTTTCCTGTCACCTGTGTCATCAATACGTTCTCGACATCCCGCGCGCCTGCCGCGCTGCATTTGGCGAGCACGGCTTTGACGATGCCCGCATCGAACTCGAACGGTTTGCCGGTCGCCGCTTTGTAGCGGCCGCGCAGTTTCTCCAGCTTCGCCAGCACGATGCCTTCCAGCGTCTGCTCATCCAGCGGGCGATACGCCACCACCGTCATGCGCGCCAGAAAGGCCGGGCGGAAAGCTTGCAACAGGACTTTGTGCAGCGCCTCGTTGAAGGCTTCGGAACCGATCTGGGTGACGGGCGTATCGAGCAACAGTTCAGCACCAACGTTGCTGGTGGCGAGCATCACGGTGTTCTTGAAGTCGACCACCAACCCGGTCCCGTCTTCCATCAAGCCTTTGTCGAACACGTTGTAAAACGCTTCGAGCACATCCGGATGCGCCTTCTCGATTTCATCCAGCAACACCACCGAATACGGTTTGCGCCGCACCGCTTCGGTGAGCACGCCGCCACTGCCGTAACCAACGTAACCGGGCGGAGCGCCCTTGAGCTGGCTGACGGTGTGGGCTTCCTGATATTCCGAGAGGTTGATGCTGATCAGGTTGCGCTCACCGCCGTACAGCGCGTCGGCCAGCGCATACGCGGTTTCGGTTTTGCCAACGCCGGTGGGGCCGACCAGCAGGAACACGCCGACCGGTTTTTGCGGATCGGTCAGACCTGCACGGTAGGCCTGCAAACGCTGGGCGATGGTGTTGAGCGCGGTGCTTTGGCCCATCACCCGCTGGCCCATGCGGGTGCCGAGGGTACGCACGGCATGGGCTTCGTCGGCGAGCATTTTGCCGACGGGGATACCGGTCCAGCCGGCGATCACGGCGGCGACGGTTTTGCCGTCGACCTGTTCAGGCACCAGCGGATCGTCCTGGCGGATCGCATCGAGCCCGGCTTCCAGGCGCATAAGTTCGGCGGCCAGATGATCGATGCGGTTGTCGGTGGCTTCGTCGGGCCTGTCACTGTCGGCGCTTTCGCTCAACGTCAGTAACTCGCGGCGGGTGTCGAGCAGTTCGCGCACGGCGACGCGCTCTTCGCTCCAGCGGGTTTCCAGTTCGCGAATGGCCTGGACATTGGTCTTCGATTCGCTTTCCAGCAGGGTAATGCGCTCGCGGTGATCCAGCCCCGTGGCCTGTTCGCGGCGCAGGCGCTCGACTTCTTCTTTGAGGCTTTGCTGACGGTGGCGCAGGCTCTCCAGCGGTGGCGGCACGTCGTGCTGGCCGAGGGCGACCCGAGCGCAGGCGGTGTCAAGGACGCTGATGGCTTTGTCCGGCAACTGGCGGCCAGAGATGTAGCGGTGCGAGAGTTTCACCGCTTCGTGGATTGCCGCATCCAGCACCTGCACGCCGTGGTGCTGTTCGAGTTTGGCGGCGACGCCACGGAGCATTTCCACGGCGGTGATTTCGTCCGGTTCCTCGACCTGCACAAGCTGAAAGCGGCGGGCGAGGGCCGGGTCTTTCTCGAAATATTTTTTGTATTCCATCCAGGTCGTCGCGGCCAACGTGCGCAGTTCGCCCCGGGCCAGCGCGGGTTTGAGCAAGTTGGCCGCATCGCTGCCACCTTCGGCACCGCCAGCGCCGATCAGGGTGTGTGCCTCGTCGATGAACAGGATGATCGGCTTGTCGGCGCTGCGAACCGCGTCGATCACCCCTTTGAGCCGCTGTTCGAATTCACCTTTGACCCCGGCCCCGGCCTGCAGCAAACCGAGGTCGAGCACCCGCAGACTGACTTCCTGCAACGACGGCGGCACATCCCCGGCGGCGATGCGCAGCGCCAGGCCTTCGACCACGGCGGTTTTGCCTACGCCGGGTGCGCCGACGAGAATCGGGTTGTTCTGCCGGCGTCTTAAAAGAATGTCGATGCACTGACGGATTTCGCCATCGCGACCGACGATCGGGTCGATGCGTCCGGCGTGAGCGTCGGCGGTCAGATCCTGGGTGTATTGATCGAGTACCGAGTCCTGCCGTGGCGCTGGATTTGCAGAAGACACAGAACGCGGGCCAACGTGTTCGCGGGAGTTTTCCGTCCACTCCAGCAGGTTTGAACGCAGGGCTTCTTTTGGAATCCGCAGCAATGACGATGCACTGTTGAGCAGCAGGCTGCGGCGCTCGTCGCGATCAATCAGCGCCAATAAAAGCAGCCCGGAACGAATGTTGTCGACGCCCAGCACACTGGCCTGCACCACCGCGTCCTCCAGCAACCCCAACGTGTGCGAAGACAACGCCGGTGTGCGCGTGCTGCCAGCCTTGAACAGCTCCAGCGCCTTGTTGATCTCCGCCGTCAGTGCATCTCGTTCCAGTCCGAAACGCGGCAGCAGAAAGGCAAAATCGCCACCCTCGATCTCCAGCAACTCCAGCAACAGATGCTCGATCTCGACAAAGTGATGCCCGCGCTGCAAACACCGTTGCGCGGCACGCTCGAGGGCGCGGCGGTTATCCGGGTTGAGGCGTCCGATCAGGCTGGCCAGTTCCATGTCAGGTGATCTCCAACTGACGCAAGCGGGTTTCGATCCGTTGCACGGCCAGGCTGCTCTGCCGTTGCAGGCCACCGTTCCAGCTGAGCAGGGCCGGGGTTTGTCGGTCGAGTTGCAGGGGCCCGGCACCGCGCACCAGCAGCACCAGTTTCACGTCCAGATCCGGACCGAAATACAACGCTGCGAGGCTCGCCAGTGCCGGATGCGCTTCGCCGTCCGGCAGAAAACGTCCGGCCTGCGCCGAAGACAAGGGCCCGAGCGTCAGGCGAATACCGGCGTGTTCGTCCCAGACGCGAGTACCGGCGACGGCCGTGCGTCCGAGTTGCAAATTGCGTCCGCCAGCCTTCATGACGCTGCGGCTGGCCCGAGGGATCTCGCGCCAGGCCCCTGCATAGGCACTGAGTTCCACCGGCACGCAAAATTGCTCGCGGACAATCGCCGCGAACCCTGCCAACGAGCGGCGGCGATCGGCGTACAACGCCGTGCAGGCCAGAACGGCGCAGTCGGGAATCGCCTGGCGCTCTTGCAGGGACCTGGGCAACAACCCGGTCAGCGCCCGCAATTGCGCCTGCACCGGTGAGGCCCCCGGGGTGGTAAATCCGAGGGCGATCCGGTGTTTGCGCAGCACCTTGTACAGCAGGCTGAGCAACCGATGCTGGAACAGATCGAGGAACTCGGCGGGCGCGTGATCCTTGGCCCGCGCCCGTTGTTGCAGCCATTCCTGATAGGCGTAAGGCAACGGACCGTCGGGGCCGCCGAGACCGAACATCGGCGTGTTCAGGGTCAGCGGTTCACCGGGTTTTTCCTCCAGGCGCTCGATCTGACTGGCGGCGAACACCGGCGTCAGCGGCCCGCGCAACTTCAGCGCTTCGGCCTGTGGCGATGAACCTGTACCAAGACTGTCCGCCTGCGGCTGTTCGCGCTCCAGCAACAGCAACGCCTGCAACCATTCGAACGCCTGCGGATCGCGGCGCAGGCGCTGGCTCAGGGTCAGAGCGACAGGGGCATGCCGGCTTGGGGTTGCCATGCCTTGACCTCCTTGTCTGCCTGCATGAGTACCGTGCGCACAAAGCGATTGGCCGTGGCGTACACCGAAAAGAATTGCGCGAGCACCGCCGAAAACAGCACGGCGCTGCTGCCGACGAAATGCTGTGGATCGAGCTGCAGTTGCACTTCAAGCCCATTGCGCCAACCGCGCCAGGCGTCGGCGCCGACATGGCCGATCACCCGTTCGCAACCGAGGCTCGACAATCCTTCGATCTGGCGCAGGGCGCTGGCCTCATCGCGCAGGTTATGCAGGGTCAGGATTTCCTTCAGTGCATCCAGCGCCTGCGGTCCTTCGACCAGCGACAGATGATTGAGGGTCAATTGCGACACCAGCCGCCAGCGCGAATCACCGTCCAGACGCGGCAGGCTCTGTGGGCTCGGTGGATTGCGCAGGCGGACCCACGCCACCGGGCCTGGTCGTTCGAAACCCAGTGGTGTGCCGGCAGGCAGGCTCTGGGCCAGATGCCGATTGGTGCACAGCAGTTCGGCGGTCAGGCTGTAATCGGGCAGGTCGGTCTGCGGTTCGAGACGGGTGTCGACGACGCTGACCAGAAGGTCGCTGCCGAGCCGGTTCGGCGTCTGCCCGTTGACCCGTCGCGCATGCCAGTAACGTTGCCGGTCACCGCTGCTGTGCTGGCTGCCGTAATACGCCGGCAGTCTTTGTACGCCGCTGGCGGAGCTGGCGCGCAGGCTGCGGATGCTGTGGATCTCGACGCTGTTTTCCCGGTGGCTGTCGGCGACCAGTCGATACTCGCTGCGGGTTCCGTCCGGGCGCAGCGGCTCCGAGGTCCGCGGGAACAGGTTGATCACCGGCGCGCAGCCCAGTGCGATATCGCTGGCCTGCAAGTGCAGGCGACCCGCCGGGGCCCGGTCGAAAACGACGTACAGATACAGCGTCTGGCTGTCGCTCGAAACGCCGGACAGGGGCAGATCAAAGAAGTGGAATTTGTCCGGGAATGCGAAGTACTCGGCCAGCAGGCGCATGCCCGGATGCACGCCGTCTTCGTCCGGCAGCAGTACCTCGTCGTCGGCGAAACCGACGATCTTCGGCAGGCCTTTCACGCTGACGGGAATGCTCCCCGGTGAGCCGGCCAGTACCTGCACCGCGTGAGCGCCGAGCAGGTCATAGAGGCTGGCGTTGATCACCGGTGATGCGGCCAGGTGGATACGCAGCTGTTCGATACCCAGTTCGGACCATTGGCTGTCGCCGAGGCAACTCAGGCTCAGGCGCAGCGCCGAACGGGACTGCGCCACACCTGTCAGCGCCTGGGCTTCATCGCTACCGAGGAACAAGGCTTCGCTGACTTCGATCGGCCACAAGCGCACGGCGGCACTGGTGCGAAAGTGAATGCTTTCGCCCTTGCCGGTGGTGACGAACAACGGCGTGTCCCGGGGCAGGGAATAGCCGCCGTCGAGGTTACCTTTGCTCGGATCCGGCTCGAACTGGACGATGGCGCAGGACGGCAAGGGGCGCATGGCCAGAGGATAAAGCTGTTCGAGCAGCGCATCACTGAACTCGGCGTAGTCATCATCCAGTCGTCGTTGCAGACGTGCGGCGAGCAGGGCGAAACCTTCCAGCAAGCGTTCGACATGCGGGTCGGGGCATTCGCCGGGGGACAGCTCCAGGCGCCGCGCGACTTTCGGATAGCGCTCGGCAAACTGGCTGCCGGCGTGACGCAGCCAGGTCAGTTCGCGCTGGTAGTAGTCGAGCAGTTGCGGGTCAATCGAGTCGCTCATGGCGCACCTCCAGCCCTTCGTTGCCGGGCTCGATGACAAAGGCCACCGGCCAGTGCTGCGAACCGCTGTGCAATTCGCCGAGCAGGCGAATGCTCAGGCGCTGCGGGTGCTCGGGCAGGGGATTGACCTGAACCTCGCCCAGCAGCAGGCGCGGTTCGAAATGGGTGATGGCTTCGCGAATGTCCCGCGCCAGCCGACGCCGGTCATCGCTGCGCTGTTGTTGCAGGGCGCTCCAGTCGGCGATGCCGTAGTCGATGACGCTGGGCGGGGAGGTCAGGGCGCGCGGGCCACGGCGGGTGTTGAACAGGCGCGCCAGTTCGGTGTGCACCGAATCGAGCAGGTCCTGGCGATCGAACACCTGCACGCCGTCCGCCTCGCTGCACGCGAGGCGTTCGAACAGCGGCGGGAGCATCCCCGTGCCTGCCATGGCCGTTGCGTCCGGTTACTTGCTGGCCTTGTTCGCGGCCAGGTCCCAGACCGTGCCGGCGGTGCCTTCCTTGGTGCCGTCGTCTTTCTGCGCGGTGAGTTCCCATTTGATCTTGGTGAAGTTCAGGGACAGCGTCTCTACCGGCTTGCCACCGGTGCCGCCACTGACGCTGACGTTGGAGATCACCACGTTGGTCAGGGTGTAAATGATGAACGGCATGATCTGCCCGCTGCCTTCGGCGGCGTTGCGACCGATGGTGATCTTGGCTTCCGGGATCGGCTTGCCGGCGCAGCAATACTCGTTGAGCGAGGGGGTCGAACTGTCGATGAATTTGGTCAGGGTAAATTCACCGATGTGCGGCCGACCGGAGGTGCGCTCCGAGTTGCTGACGTCGTTGGTCACCTGCATCGCCACGTTGTGGCTGAAAGACATGACTTCGATCTTGTCCTTGTAGCCCTCGAGCAGGCTGTCGCCTTTGATGTCGCCGCCGAGGTCGAGAATGATTGCATCCATCGCTTGAAACTCCTGAAAGGTGTCGTGCCAGGCAAACAGGGAAACGCCCGCAAGGAACCCTGCGGGCGTGTACGGGTCAGGCGGCGACCGGTGGCGGCAGGGTCGCGACCAGGCGGATCGACGCAGTCAGCTCTTCGAGCTGGAAGTGCGGCCGCAGGAACACTGTCGCGCGATAGGCACCGGGCTTGCCGGCGACTTCGGTGACGTCCACCCGGGCTTCACGCAACGGGTATTGCGCCTTGATCTCCTGTGGCGCGTTGTCGTTGATCAGCACGTAGTCGGCGATCCAGTTGTTGAGGTAGGTCTGCACGTTGTCGCGGGTCATGAAACTGCCGACCTTGTCGCGCATGATCACCTTCAGGTAGTGGGCGAAGCGCGAGGCGGCGAGCACATAGGGCAGCATCGCCGAGATCCGTGCGTTGGCGTTGGCCTCGTTGGTGTTGTAGACCTTGGATTTGTTGGTGGTCTGGCCACCGAAGAACACCGCGATGTCGCTGTTTTTCTTGTGGCACAGGGCGATGAAGCCGAGGTCGTTGAGCTCCTTCTCGCGGCGGTCGGTGATCGCCACTTCGGTCGGACACTTCAGCGACAGATCTCCGGAGCTGGTGCGGAAGGTATGCGCCGGCAAACCTTCCACGGCGCCGCCACCTTCAGCACCACGGATTGCCGCGCACCAGCCGTATTTGGCAAAGGCTTCGGTGATGCGTTGCGACAGCGCCCACGCGGCATTGCCCCACAGGTATTTGCTGTGGTCGGTGCCGTTGGTGTCTTCGACATAGTTGATGCCTTCCACCGGCGAAGTGTCCGGGCCGTAAGGCAGGCGCAGCAGGAAGTGCGGCAGCACCAGCGAGACGTAGCGCGAATCTTCGCTTTCGCGGAACGAGCGCCACTTGATCAACTCCTGGCTTTCGAACACCTTCGACAGGTCACGCGGCACGGCCAGCTCGGTGAAGCTGTTCATGTCGAACAGACGCGGACTGGCGGCGGCAATAAACGGCGCGTGGGCAGCGGCGGCGACGTTCGACAGTTTCTCCAGCAGGCCGATGTCCTGCGGGTGGCGGCCGAAGGTGTAATCACCGACCAAAAGGCTGTACGGATGGCCACCGAAGGTGCCGTATTCTTCTTCGTAGATCTTTTTGAACAGCGCGCTCTGGTCGAACTCGACGGCTTTTTCCAGATCGTTCTGCAGCTCCTTCTGGGTCACGTTGAGCAGACGCAGTTTCAGCCGGGTGCTGGTTTCGGTGTTTTGCACCAGCATGTGCAGGCCACGCCAGGACGCTTCGAGTTTTTGCAGGTCCGGGTGATGCAGCACTTCGTTGAGCTGAGCGCTGATCAGCTCGTCGATCTGGCTGATGCGGTCGTTGATCATCGCCACGGTGTCCTTGTCGATGGCCATGCCTTCGTCGAGCACCTGGGTGGCGAATTCCGCGAGCATGTCGCGGGCGTAGTCCTGCTGACTGTCGTCATGGGCCATGCGGCCCTCGGCGATGATTCGATCGAGCAGGGATAAAGTCTCGGCAGCAGCATTTTCGCTGGCTTGATTCTGGGCGGCGGCGGGCATGGCGAATTCTTCCTCGGTCAGGTGGACGATCAGGCTTGCGGTTCGGCCGGAGCTTCGGCATCAGCGGCCGGGACAGCGGTGTCCGGGCGGGCCGACTTGATCTCTTGCAAGCCTTCGGTGTTGGCGATGACGTCGCGCAGCAGCTTGTCCAGATCGTCATTGCCGTCGAGTTTGGTCAGCAGGTCGCGCAGACGTTGGCGGGCTTCGAACAGGCGCCGCAGCGGTGTGACTTGCTCCACCACCTTGACCGGGTCGAAGTCGTCGATGTGCTTGAAGTTGAGTTCGATGTTGAGCTTGCTGTCGTCCCCGCTGAGGGTGTTGTTGACTTGCAGCGTGGCGCGGGGGGCGATGGAGGCGAGGACGTCGTTGAAGTTGTCGCGGTCGATTTCGGTGAAGCGCCGTTCATTCAGTTTTGGCAACGGCTCGAGTGGTTTGCCCGAGAGATCGGCCAGGATGCCGACCACCAGCGGCAGTTCCTTTTTCTCGATGGCGTTGCCGATTTCGACGTCGTAGGTGATTTGCACGCGGGGCGGGCGAACCCGGTCGAGCTTGTGCTGGGTACTTTCTGCCATGTCGGCGGACTCCGATGCGATGGGCGGGCGCAATGCATCGGGGAGGCCCGTTCATCGCTTTCCCTTGCTGGACCACAGGTTAGAAAGGGTGGCAGATGACCTGTCGTTCCTTTGACAAACCTTCCTCATTCGGCTGTAGGAACCGAACTACCCAAGACGCTAGAACAGGTCTATAAAAATGCAAGCGAAAAGCTTTTTTGGACTGACTGGCGAAAAGGAAAATTCATTTTGTCTGCACGACTTTTTCTAACGATCGGGTTTGCGCTGCTCGCCGGCTGTTCGTTTTTCGGGCCGAAAGTCGATCTCGACAGCCTGACCCTCGACGTCGCTCCCAAGGCCAATGACGACACTCCGATCGCCGTGGACTTCATCGCGGTCAACGATCCGGATCTGCTCAAGCAACTGTCGGGCATCACTGCCCGCCAGTGGTTTGCCGAGCGCGAGCAGTATCAACGCGACTATCGTCAACTGATGAGCGTGTGGGGGCTGGAGCTGGTACCGGGGCAATTCATCGACCGCCAGCCGTTCCCTCTGGGGGGCAAGCGGGCGGCTGGACTTTTGGTCTTCGCCAGCTATAAAACTCCCGGAGCGCACCGCCTGCGGCTGGACGATCAGAGCGACGCATGGCTCAAGTTCGACAGTCGCGAGATGAGCCTGGTCAGCAAGGAAAACTGAAACACACCGTCCGCCGCCGGTTCGCGGTGCAGTCGAAGGGAGTCGTATGAGTCTGCTACCTGACGCGGTCTGCTGGCATGAAGGCATGCAATTGCTGCCACAGCATTTTCAGTTGCAGGGCCTGCGGGCCGAGGCGCTGGGTGCGCATCTGGCCCAGGCGTGCAACCCGTGGTTTTTCGGTGTCAGCCACATGGAGTTCGACCCGTCGGCGATGAGCGCCGGGGTGGTGCGCGTGCTGTCGTTGCAAGGGACGATGCCGGACGGCCTGCCGGTCAATCTGCAAGTCGGCGTCGATCCGACGCTGGAGCTGGACGTCGCTGCCGCGATCGACGCCACGAACGATGCGACGGTGACGGTCTATCTGGCGATCAGTCCGTTGTGGCGCGCCGGCCAGTTGCTCCCGCTCAAGGGACGTCTGCAATCGGTGGTCGGCGAGGCATTGCCGGATCTTACCAGCGGTGAATTCCCCGAATCGATTACGGTGTGGCGCCCCAATCCACGGCTGTGTACGCAACTGAACAAAGCCGATTCGATCTGCCTGCCGCTGCTGAAAATTCGCAAGGAGGGCGGCGGTTTCCTGCCGTTGCCGTACACGCCGCCGACACCGGTCCTGCTGCCGGAGTCGCCATTGGGTCGGCGGGTGGCCGGGCTCTGCGCCCGGGCGCGGGAGAAGTGCCTGTTCCTCGGCGGGCGATTGCGCCAGGCGCAGCAGGCCGGCAATCAGGACGACGCGCTGGAGATTCGTCGGCAGATGACCGCGTTGTGGGCCCGGTTGCCTGAAGTGGAAGGGGCGTTGATCAGTCGTGTCGCTCATCCGCAAAGCATTTATGTGCAACTGCTGGGACTGGCTGGCGCATGGTCGGCGCTCGATCCGCTGGCGGGCGTGCCGGCGTTCGCGCCGCTGGATTTTCTCGAATTGCAGCGCGGTTATGAACCGCTGCTCGACTGGCTGGAAAACACCCTGGAACTGATCCGCGCCGGTTACCGCAGCATCGCGTTCGAGCGCAGCGAGCAGAGTTTTTCCATTCAGTTGCCGGACGAGCAACCGAGTCAGCGTCTGGTCATCGGCCTGCGCATGCCCAACGGTGCCAGCGAGCAGGCGGCCGGCGAATGGCTGCGGGGCGCGATCATCGCTTCGGCGCCGCACATTGCGTTGCTCAGCCGTCAGCGCATGAGCGGTCTGACGCATCAGGCCATGAGCCGCAGCGAGCAGGTGGCCTACAGCGTCGGCGACGACACCCGGCTGTTCGTGGTGACCGCCGAAGGCAGCTGGTTCGACGCGCAACTGCCGCTGATGATCGCCGCGCCGGCTACCAAGCTGACCAGCAGTCCGTGGCAAGTGGTGCTGTTTGTCGCCCAGAACAGTGAACGTGCCTGATCACACAAGGAACGTCGTATGTCGCAAGGAAGTGCCGCCAGCCTCGGATTGCAGGACGCTCCGCTGAGCAGTGCGTTCCGTCAGGCGTGGCAGCAGTGGTCGCAGGACTGGAGCCAGTTGTCCAAGGACAGCGAGGACGAGGCGGCGCTGGTCGAAACCGTGGTCGAACTCTCGACCCAGGCTTCGCAACGGTTGTGGCGCACGGCGTTTGCCCGGGTGGGCGATTCGGCGACCGAACAGGTCAAGGCGCTGGTGTATGCCTTCGTCGCGCTGGTCGATGAAACCTTGCTGTTCAGCCCGTGGCCGGGCCAGAGCGCCTGGCAGGAAAAGCCCCTGGAGTCGCGACTGTATTCCAGCCGTCAGGCCGGCGAGCAAGTGCCGGCGGCGATCCAGACCCTGCTCGATGAACAACAGCCCACCACCCGCGATCTGGCCAACGTCTATTTGCAGTGCCTGATCCTCGGTTTCCAGGGACGTTTGCGCGGTGAGCAGGGCCAGGTACAACGGGAAAAGTGGCGGCGGGCCCTGTTCACGTTTGCCTGGCAGGACGAGGCCGATTACGCCGGTGTCAGCCAGCGTCTGGTACAGCCTTCGCTGGCGACACCCTTGCAGTTGCCGCTGCGCACGGCGTTGCCCGACGGCTTTCGCCTGGCGCTGGGCATTCTGGCGATGATGCTGCTGCTGACCGGGCTCGGGCAGTTTCTGTGGCGTGACATCCGTCAGGAACTGGAGCCGGTGCTGCAGGCACCCGACACCCTGACGGTGCCGGAGCAAGACTCATGAGTACCCTGACGATCGTGGCCTGGGTGGTCGCCATTCTTTTGCTGCTGGTGATCATCGCGGTGGCAGTGTGGTGGTTGCGCACCCGGAGCGGCGCGGCGATCCGCAGTTTCTACGCCGCGGTGCGACACATGGAACAGGAGCAGGGCGCCCACGACCGTTATCAGATGCCGTGGCTGCTGATGCTCGGCGATGAAACCCAGGGCGCGCAACTTGCCACTCAGTGGCGTCTGCAACCCACCGACAAACCGGCGTGGTTCGGCCGCTGGTGGTCGGACTCCGAAGGCGCGGTGCTGGTGGTGCCCCAGGCGCTGTTTCTGCCGGAAGACGGCATGCACCTGCAACGCGGCGGCTGGTGGCGCCTGCTCGGGCTGATCCTGCGCCTGCGCAGCAAGCGGCCGCTGGACGGAGTGATCTGGACCGTGCCGGTCAATCGGTTGAGCCATCTGGAACAGGCCACGCAACTGGGGCTGGCGGCGCGTCGGCGCTTCATCGATCTGTTGCAGCGCTTTGGTCTGAGCCTGCCGGTGTACGTGGTCATCACCGGGCTGGAAGAACTGCCGGGATTTCAGGAGCTGATCAGCGCCTTGCCGGAAGAGGCCCGCGAGCGCACCCTGGGCTGGTCGTCGCCCTATGCCCGCGATGCGGTGTGGCAGGGGCAATGGAGCGATCAGGCGCTGAATCGGTTGCACCGCGCGGTGGCGGAAGCCGTGATCGAAATCGGCACCTTGTCCGGTCATTTGAGTGCGGATCTGTATGCCTTGCCGGAGCGTCTGGAAACGCTGCGTCGTGGTTTGCAGACCGTGCTGGAACCGGTGTTTCAAGGCAATGCTCAGGGCGAGGCACCGTGTTTTCGAGGCGTTTACCTGACGGCCAATCAGCCGGCCGAGGATGCGCTGGACGGTTTTTCTGCCGATGACAGCGGCTTGCAGCAAAGTGCGTTTGTCCGTCAGTTGTGGCGCCAGCGGATAGTCGGCGAGCGAGGACTGGCCCAGGGCGTGCCGCGCCTGTTGCGCCTGCGTCAGCGCTGGCAGCGAGTGACCGCCGGGGTAGCGCTGGTGGTCGGCGTGGTGTGGGCGGTGGCGATGGTCTGGGTCTGGCAGGCGTCGGTCAAGGACGCCCACGAACTGGCGCGGCTGCTGCAAGGCGCGCAGAAGAATTACGTGGCAGTCATCGACGACGAGCATCGGGTCGAGCCGACCCGGCGCAACGTGCAGAACTTCTGGCGAGTGCTGGAGCGGGCGCCGCACTGGCACTACGTTTCGCTGGTTTTTCCGACGTCGTGGTTGTCCTCGCTGGACGTGCGACTCGAGCAGGAAGTGTTCAGATCGACCCAACGCCACATGCTGCAACCACTGCACGATCTGCTGGTCGCGGAACTGGCGAAAATCAAGGCAATCCGCGCCACCGACCGGCGCGCGAGCGTCGAAAGCGAAGACCCGGCGCAGTGGCAGAATTACCAGAAGGCCACAGATCTGGTGGAGCGAGCCTTGCGGCTTGAACAGCAGAACCAGTTGTTCGCCCAAGTGCAGAACAATCAGCGAGCGCCGCTGGAAGACCTGGCGCAACTGAGCAACAGCGCGCTGTCGCTCAACCTCAATGCCGCGACTTTGCCCCACGCCGCCTACTACAACCGGCTGCTCGCGGCCAATGATGGCGGAGACTTGCAGGCGCTGGATCTGAGTGTTGAACGGCCGCTGATCGTGAGCCATTTCACCGGGCTGATGGAGCGCTGGCTCGATCAGTATTTTCTGGCCGACAACTTCGTCAGCAAGGCCGGTTACCTCAAACTGCACCTGGAACGGCTTGAAGCCGGAAGTGGCAACAACCTGCCCGAGCTGGAAGACCTGCGTGCACTGATCGATGACCTGCAAGCGGCGATTGCCCTGACCAACTCGACCTGGAGTCGCGGCAAGGGCCAGGAATTGGTGCCGGGGTATCGCGAGTTTCTCGACAAGGTGCGCAAGAGTTCATTGCTGGGACCTGCGGTCGAACAGCAGCTCGATGCGCAGGCCGGTAAATTGCAGCAGAGTTTTCGCGATCAATGGATCGCTCAAGTGGGCGCGCGGGGCAATCTGCTGGTGCAGCAGGGCAGCGGCCAGCTGGCGCTGCAGGACCAGGTGGTCAAGCTCGACAATGCCGTGCACGCGCTGTTCAAGCGTGACTTCGTCTCGATTGCGCTACGGGCGAGCCAGGACAGCGTCAACCGGCAAGGCCAGACGGTGGATGGTGATGACCTTAATGAGTCACTGAATTATTTCGCCAGTTACAAGAGCTATGTCGCCGAAGAGCTGCCGCGCATTCCGCCGGATTATCGCGAAGCACTGCTGAAAGCGGCCGAAACCGCCGCCGCGCAGGCGATGTGGTTGAGTCTCAAGGATCACGATGACCGGACTCATCCCTATGAGGTGTTCAACGTGCAGGCCGTGCAGGCGATGAACCTGCAAAAGGCTTTTGTCGAGGTGCATCGTGCCGATCTGGCGGCGCTTTTGCAGGGCGCGTTGAACCGCCGCGCCATGGCGCAGATTGTCGGCGGTCTGAATGAGATTACCGAGCAGCCGTTGTTCGGAGGCCGTACGGAAATCAGCCAGTGGGACGGATCGAAAAACCTCGGTTTGCAACTCTATGGCGCCAGCGACGTGCAGGAGCTGAAGCTGAGTCTCAAGCAGCAATTCAACACCATGCTCGGCATCATCGAGCGTCGTGCCCCGGCCCTGGAATGGCTGAAGACCCAGCAGGGCAGTCTGTCGGCGCTCGATTACGAGCGTGTGACCCAATTCAGCGCGCTCAACGAGGACTTGCTCAAGTACAAGGACTCGAACCCTGCCAGTTCACCGGCGCAGATCGAACAACTGGTCAGTCGTGATTTCATTGAAATGGACACCGGTTCCTGCGTGCAGATGTTGCAGACGGCCAATGTGACCGGCGGGCGTGGCACCCTGGCGATGCGCGCGGTGGAGCTGCAACAGTCGGCCCTGCAACGCTGCCAGTTTTTGCAACAGCAACAGGCGGCTGCCGCGTGGAACGAGCTGGCCGGCTATTTCAATCAGTACCTGGCCGAGCGCTTTCCGTTTGCCAACGGCGTGCAGGCTCAGGATGCTGACCCGGCGCGGGTCCGGCACTTTCTGGACATCATCGACAAGCGCTTGCCGGTGGCCCAGGCCGGCCTGGTCCTGAGTCAGACACCGGAGCGGCTGGCGGCGGAAGACTTTCTCAACCGGGTGAAGCAGGCCAGCGTCTGGCTGACCCCACTGTTCGTGCGCGACAAGAGCGGCATTCTCGGCGTTGAACTGGACGTGCGCTGGCGCACCGATCGTGAAGAAGAGAAGGGGGCCGATCAGGTGATCGCCTGGGGCCTGCAGGCCGGCAATCAGCAGATCAGTTATCCCGCCGCCGATCAACCGAACCTGCGCTGGATGCCCGGTCAGCCGATTCGCCTGACCCTGCGCTGGGCGCGCAACGGCAAGGAGCGTCCGGTCAACGATCCGCTGCAACCGAACCTGGTGGTGCGCGATCTGGAGGCCGGTTGGGAGTATGGCGGGCCTTGGTCACTGCTGCGCCTGATGCGCGCGCACTTTTCGGTACAGCGTCAGCCGAGCATGGATTACACCGATTTTCCGCTGAGCCTGCGCCTGCCGGTCACTGCTCAGAACGACAGCGTCACCAGCGAATTCACCCGGATGTTCGTGCGCGTTTCGCTGATGAGTCAGGGCTCGAAACTGCCGTTGTCGATTCCGCCGTTGCCGACCCGCGCGCCGCGTTCACCGTTTCAGGTGACCGGCACCACCGCCGCCCTTGAATCAAAGAAGGAGGATCTGTGAGCCTGCCCTCGACCCCGTTGCCGGACCTGATCGATCAGCTGCTCGCGCCCATCAGCGACGACGCGCCCTGTGGGGCGGACCTGCGCTACGAACGTGAGTACGACCTGTTGCGCGACCTGCGCCGCGAGGACGACGCGAGTCTGCCCACCGGCGTCTGGCAGTCGACCCTGAAACGGGCCAACTGGCCGGAAGTCGAGCGGCTGACCACCACGTTATTGCTCGAACGCAGCAAGGACCTGATGCTCAGCGCGTGGCTGGGCGAGGCCTGGCTGCATCTGCAGGGACTCGATGGACTGCCGGGCAGTCTGGCGCTGATCGCCGGCCTGTGTGAGCGCTATCCCGAACAGTTGCACCCGCAGGCCGACGACGGTGACCCGTCGTGGCGGACGATTCCGCTGGAGTGGCTGGTGCGTCGCTACAGCGAAGTGCTGCTGACCCGGGTGCCTTTATTCGGAGCCAATAACAGCGATTTTGAGGGTTACACCCTCGAAACCTGGCGACGGATTCAGGTGCAGCAGGTGCAGGCCAACGACTCCAAAGGCGCCAAGGCATCGGCCGAAAGCGCGCGCAGCGAACACAAGAAACTCATCGAGCAGGTGCGGGCCACGCCCATGGCTTTCTGGCTGCGCCATCAAGGCAATCTGCTGCTGAGCCTGCAACATCTGCAGCGGCTGGATGCCTGGTGCGATGCTTATCTGGGGGATCAGGGGCCTGGGCTCGGGCCGTTGCAGGACACCCTTCAAGCGTTGCTGACACTGATTCAGGAGTTCATCGCCATGCACCCACAACAGCCATTGTCGGCACCGACGCCTGCGCCGGACGCGGTCTCGCCGGTTGACGCGTCAGTCAAGGTCACGCCCGAAGCCGCGCCAGTGCAGCGCGAACCGGCCAGTCGCGAAGAGGCTTATCGGCAATTGCTGTTGATCGCCGAGTACCTGGCCCGCACCGAACCCCACAGCCCGGTGCCGTATCTGATCCGGCGCGGCGTCGAGTGGGGCAACAAGCCGCTGAGCGAGTTGCTTGGCGAGCTGATTTCGGCAGACGCCGAATCCCGGCGTCTGTGGACCTTGCTCGGCGTGCTTTAGTGCACGCGCTGGTTGTTCAGTTTCGGCGGTAGTTGGAGCGGCGTCAGTACCGGTTGGCCGGAGAAGAACGCCACCAGATTTTTGCCCACCAGCTCAACGGTGCCTTGGGTGGCTTCCGGAGACAGGCCGGCGACGTGAGGGGTAAGAAGCACATTGCTGAGGTTTTTCAGCGCATCGGGCACTTGCGGCTCGTGGTCGAATACGTCCAGCGCTGCACCTGCGATTCGCCGCTGTTCCAGAGCGCTGATCAGGTCAGCGGTTGCGATCACGCTGGCGCGGGCAATATTGACGATAAAACCGTTGGGTCCCAGGGCATCGAGCACCGGGCGGGTCACCAGATGCTGGCTGCCGATGCCGCCAGGCGTGGCGACCACCAGAAAGTCAGAGGCCCGGGCCAGTTCGGTCGGCGTCGAGCAGAAGGCGTAGGGCACGTCACTGCGCACCTGACGGTTGTGGTAACTGATCTCCATGTCGAAGCCCAGGCTTGCGCGCTTGGCAATCGCCATCCCGACCGCGCCCAATCCGAGAATCCCCAGGCGCTTGGCGGCCAGCGACGGGCGCATGATCTTCGGCCACTCGCCCCGACGCACGGCGGCATCACAGCGCGGTATGTCACGCACCAGCGCCAGCAACATGGCCATGGCGTGGTCAGCCACCGACGAAGCGTTGACCCCGGCACCGTTGGTCACGGTCAGGCCCCGGTCGCTGGCGGCTTGCAGGTCGACCTGTTCGTAACCGGCGCCGATCACGCAGATGATTTTCAGCGCGGGTAATGCGGCGATCTCTTCAGCGTATAAACCCAGCGGGCCACGGGTCAGCACCGCGTCGATCCGCGCCCCGTGGGTGGCGATGGCTTGCGCGCGTTCGGCAGGGGTCGGCGCGAGAATCAGGTGAAAACCCTGTCGTTCGAGAATCGGTAAATAGTCATTGATGGTTTCAACCAGTACCAGAACGGTGGCGGGCATTGCTCGGCTCCTGTGATCGTCGGTCTTCGGGCGCAAAAGTCGGTTCAGAGTGCTGATTCCAGAGCGCATTGGCAATGGTTGGCACGGCCCCGCATCAGGCAGTGTAGGAGCTGAGGCGGGGAGTGCGCGGGTGCTTCGTCAGAAGGTGACGCCGGCGCAGGCGGTCACTGAATCACGTCACGTACTGGGCGATGCCGTTGCCGAACGACCAGTTCTCTTTTTTCACCTCCACCAGATTGATGAACACGTCTTCCTGGCGCACGGCCAGTTGCTGGTTCAAGTTGCGCGCGATGGTCTGGAACAGCCGTTGTTTCATCTCCACGGTGCGGCCTTCGCTGATGGTCAGCTGGATGAACACGATGCCGTCGCTGCGCTGAATCCCCAGATATTGCGGGTCATAGACGAAGTGCTGGTCGTCGTGCTCGGCCAGCACCTGAAAGTTGTCATGTTCCGGCACATTGATCTCGCTGCGCAGGGCGGCGTAGATCACTTCGCCAATGCGTTTGGCGAACGTCGGGTCCGGGTTTTTCTTGATGTCGACGCGGACGAGAGGCATGGGATGGCTCCACAGGCGAAGGGGACTGGACGGGGATGTCAGTCAATTCGCCATTGGGTATAGCCGAAAAATGCCAGTCGGTGGGGCTGTTTAAAAGTGTTAGGAAATGGACGCACCGTCCTGCGGGATTTACGGATGTTGCCTACGCGTGCTGCCGGATTCATCCGCTATACGGCGGGGTGAGAAACGCGAAACCATAGAGAGTATGACGTGATGCGCTCTTCAGGACGGAGCGGCAACCCGGACGGAAATTGCCATCAGCCAAGGAAGGCCAATGCTTCAGAACAACCGTGAAAACCTGGAACTCGACAGGCTGCATAACGAAACGCGAAAACTGATAGCTGAGCGGCAGAAGCTTCTGGCGGAACAGAAGAAGCTGAAGTGGGAGACGTATTTTTATCCAGTCGCGGTGGTGGCCGGCGTGTTGACGGCAAGCGCGGCATTGGCAGGCGTCTTTTTCAAGTTTTGAGCGTTCGTTTTCGCAATCTTCAGACACATGACCCAAAAGGAAATCCATATGAGCACCTATGACGCCAAAGCCAGAATGGAACAACTGGAACGGGAACACGATGAGTGGGCCGAAAAAATACGCATCAAAAACCGGAAAGAAATGCGCCCGATCTGGGGGTTGCTGGGGCTGGGCATCTTTTGCATGTTCCTCGGCTTCATATTGGCCCGATCAATCTGATCGGGCTTTCCCATGGCTTATTCGGCGCCGGTACATGCCATAAAGCGACATATGGCGTATCTGGCGCCGACAGTATTTTTCCCAAAAACGACAAGCCTCCGATCTGCTCCGTACAACCATTCCTCAGCTAAGTCTTTGCTTCTGCTCATTTATCGCGGAGAATCGCGCCCCTGTTTCGGCCGGAGCATGTCTGTCGGTTTTTTCCGACGCGTCCTGACCGAGTGGCAAGTGACCGGAATGCGGAGATCCGACCGGATGAATGATCAGGCCAATAGCGTCGAACAACGCTTTGAGGCGGCAGCACCAGCCGAACTGTCGAGCTGGAATCGCCATGACACTACCTGGATGTTGGGACTGTTCGGGACGGCCATCGGCGCCGGTACCCTGTTTTTGCCGATCAACGCAGGTCTGGGTGGCTTCTGGCCGCTGGTGATCCTCGCGCTGCTGGCCTTCCCGATGACGTTCTACGCACACCGCGGCCTGACCCGCTTCGTGCTCTCCGGTCGCGAAGGCGCCGACATCACTGACGTGGTGGAACAGCATTTCGGCATCAAGGCCGGCGCGCTGATCACCTTGCTGTACTTCTTCGCGATCTTCCCGATCCTGCTGATCTACAGCGTCGGCCTGACCAACACGGTCGCCAGTTTCCTCGAACACCAACTGCACATCACGCCGCCACCGCGCGCGCTGCTGTCGTTCGTGCTGATCCTCGGCCTGCTGGCCGTGGTGCGTTGCGGCGAACAGGTGATCGTCAAGGCTATGAGTCTGATGGTGTATCCGTTCATCGTCGCGCTGCTGTTCCTGGCGGTGTACCTGATTCCGCACTGGAACGGCGGCATCCTGAGCACCGCTTCGCAGGTGCCGGCACCGTCGGCGCTGCTGCACACGTTGTGGCTGGCGATTCCGGTGATGGTGTTCTCGTTCAACCACTCGCCGATCATCTCGGCGTTTGCGGTGGATCAGAAGCGTCGTTACGGCATTCACGCGGATGAGCGCAGCTCGCAGATCCTGTCCCGCGCCCACCTGCTGATGGTGGTGATGGTGCTGTTCTTCGTCTTCAGCTGCGTACTGACCCTGTCGCCGGAGCAACTGGCGCAAGCCAAGGCGCAGAACCTGTCGATCCTGTCGTACCTGGCCAACCACTTCAGCAACCCGACCATCGCGTTCGCGGCACCGCTGATTGCGTTCGTGGCGATCTCCAAGTCGTTCCTCGGCCACTACATCGGTGCCAGCGAAGGCCTGAAGGGTTTGATCGTCAAAAGCGGCAAGCGTCCGGGTGCCAAGGCGCTGGATCGCATCGTGGCGGCGTTCATGCTGGTGGTGTGCTGGATCGTGGCGACCCTGAACCCGAGCATTCTCGGCATGATCGAAACCATCGGTGGCCCGGTCATCGCAGCGATCCTGTTCCTGATGCCGATGTACGCGATCCGCAAAGTGCCGGCGATGGCCCGTTATCGTGGGCAGATGTCGAACGTGTTTGTCACCGCTGTGGGTCTGGTGGCGATTTCGGCGTTGATTTATTCGCTGACGGCGTGAGATCCAACACAAGATTGCGTTTGATCTTGTGAAACTCAAAGGCCGATCTGCCTCGCAGGTCGGCCTTTTTTGTGCTTGCGATCTTCGCGGGCAGGTTCGCTCCCAAGATGATCGTTCCCACGTGGAGCGTGGGAACGATCAGCGCGGGGCGAGGCCCCCTCCGGCAGGCATAAAAAAACGCCGCTCATCTCGCGATGGGCGGCGTTTTTCATTGCGTTGCAGCGTTAGGCTTGAACGACCGGAATCTTGGCGTTCGCAGCCGCTTCACGGAACTCGGCAATCTGGTCGAAGGACAGGTAGCGGTAAACGTCGGCCGCCATGCTGTCGATCTTGCCAGCGTATTCCATGTACTCCTCGACGGTCGGCAGGCGACCCAGGATCGAGGCAACGGACGCCAGCTCAGCCGAAGCCAGGTAGACGTTCGCGCCGTCACCCAGACGGTTCGGGAAGTTACGGGTCGAGGTCGACACCACGGTGCTGTTCGGCTCAACGCGTGCCTGGTTACCCATGCACAGCGAGCAGCCTGGCATTTCCATGCGGGCGCCGGCCTTGCCGTAGATGCCGTAGTAGCCTTCTTCGGTCAGTTGGTGAGCGTCCATCTTGGTCGGCGGCGACAGCCACAGACGGGTTGGCAGTTGACCCTTGACCTGATCCAGCAGTTTACCGGCAGCACGGAAGTGACCGATGTTGGTCATGCACGAACCGATGAACACTTCGTCGATCTTCTCGCCAGCAACGCTGGACAGCAGACGGGCGTCGTCCGGGTCGTTCGGCGCGCACAGTACAGGCTCGCTGATGTCCGCCAGATCGATTTCGATGACTTCGGCGTATTCGGCGTCGGCATCGGCTTCCATCAGTTGCGGGTTGGCGATCCAGGCTTCCATCGCTTGGGCACGACGCTCCAGGGTACGCGCATCGCCGTAGCCTTCGCCGATCATCCAGCGCAGCAGGGTGATGTTGGACTGCAGGTACTCGGTGATCGACTCTTTCGACAGCTTGATGGTGCAACCGGCAGCCGAACGTTCGGCCGAGGCGTCGGACAGTTCGAACGCCTGTTCCAGGGTCAGACCTTCCAGGCCTTCGATTTCCAGGATGCGGCCGGAGAAGGCGTTTTTCTTGCCTTTCTTCTCGACGGTCAGCAGACCGTTCTGGATGGCGAAGTAAGGAATGGCATGAACCAGGTCACGCAGGGTGATGCCAGGTTTCATTTTGCCTTTGAAGCGCACCAGGATCGATTCCGGCATGTCCAGCGGCATGACGCCGGTGGCGGCGGCGAACGCGACCAGACCGGAACCGGCCGGGAACGAGATGCCCATCGGGAAACGGGTGTGCGAGTCACCACCGGTACCGACGGTGTCCGGCAGCAGCATGCGGTTCAGCCACGAGTGGATGATGCCGTCGCCCGGACGCAGGGAAACGCCGCCGCGGGTCATGATGAAGTCAGGCAGGGTGTGGTGGGTGGTCACGTCGATCGGCTTCGGATACGCCGCGGTGTGGCAGAAGGACTGCATCACCAGATCAGCGGAGAAGCCCAGGCACGCCAGGTCTTTCAGTTCGTCACGGGTCATTGGACCGGTGGTGTCCTGAGAACCTACGGTGGTCATCTTCGGTTCGCAGTAGGTGCCAGGACGAACGCCTTTGCCTTCTGCCAGACCGCACGCCTTGCCGACCATTTTCTGCGCCAGGGTGAAGCCCTTGGTGCTTTCAGCCGGAGCTTCAGGTTTCTTGAACAGGTCGAACGCTGGCAGACCCAGTTCGGCGCGAGCCTTCTCGGTCAGGCCACGGCCGATGATCAGCGGGATACGGCCGCCGGCGCGGACTTCGTCCAGCAGAACCGGGGTCTTCATTTCGAAGGTGGTGATGACTTCGTCGGTACCGTGCTTGCAGACTTTGCCAGCGTGCGGGTACAGGTCGATCACGTCGCCCATGTTCATGTTCGACACGTCGAACTCGATCGGCAGTGCGCCGGCATCTTCCATGGTGTTGTAGAAGATCGGAGCGATTTTGCTGCCGAAGCAGAAACCGCCAGCGCGCTTGTTCGGCACGTAAGGGATGTCGTCGCCGAAGAACCACAGCACCGAGTTGGTCGCCGATTTACGCGAGGAACCGGTACCGACCACGTCACCGACGTAGGCGATAGGGAAGCCCTGGCCGCGCATTTCTTCGATCTGCTTCATCGGGCCGGTCTTGCCTTGCTCGTCCGGAACGATGCCGTCACGGGCCATTTTCAGCATGGCCAGGGCGTGCAGCGGGATGTCTGGACGCGACCAGGCGTCTGGCGCAGGGGACAGGTCGTCGGTGTTGGTTTCGCCGGTGACCTTGAAGACGCGCAGGCTGATCTTGTCGGCCAGCACAGGGCGCTTCTTGAACCACTCGCCGTCAGCCCAGGATTGCAGCACGGCCTTGGCGTGAACGTTGCCGTTCTTGGCCTTTTCAGCCACGTCGTGGAAGGCATCGAACATCAGCAGGGTGTGCTTGAGTTCCTCGGCAGCCACTGGCGCCAGCTCGGCGTCGTCCAGCAGTTCAACCAGGGTCACGATGTTGTAGCCGCCCTGCATGGTGCCGAGCAGTTCTACAGCGCGCTTCTTGTCCAGCAGAGGGGAGGAGACTTCGCCCTTGGCCAGTGCGGAGAGGAAACCGGCCTTGACGTAGGCGGCTTCGTCCACTCCTGGTGGTACGCGATTGGTGATCAGGTCAACGAGGAAAGCTTCTTCGCCAGCCGGAGGATTCTTCAGCAGCTCGACCAGGCCTGCAGTTTGTTCGGCGTTAAGCGGCTGGGGAACGATACCCAGGGCTGCACGCTCTTCGATATGTTTGCGGTAGGCTTCAAGCACAGTTATTACCCTCATCAGTGGTCCCAAATGGGTGTCCGGGACGCTCATCCCGAAATTGCCGTACTCATGCTCCTCACGACGTTGTGGGTCGTTCGGCCAGAATTACCGGCAATTCCTTACAGAAGCTGCTTTCAAAGTTTTACGCCTGCAGAACGGGGAGCTGATGAGGGTTGGCGCTGGGCTTTTCCCCGCTGGAAAAACCCTTCGCCAACACCGCTCTGAAGGAACGACTGTGCTCGTGACGCTTTGAAAACAGCTTCTAACGGACATTGGCGCCTAAAAAGGCTGGCTGATTCTACGGCAAAAAAAATTTAAAGGTAAGTCGCGCTCTATTGGACTTTGGTTGCGTTGTGCGCGGGCGGGGCCAACCCTGATCCAGCGCTTGCCCCTGACGTTTGAGGGGTGATGAATGCCGGACAAAGGGCTAACATGCCGACCTGTTCCGCGTTTCAAGTGTTTTGCCCATTTATGCCCAATCAGACCATCAAGACCCCCTGCGTCGGCCTCTGCTCCACCGTTTACGGTGATCTGGTGTGCCGTGGCTGCAAGCGTTTCCACCACGAAGTGATCCACTGGAACGGTTACAACGAGGAAGAAAAGCGCGCGGTGTGGCTGCGTCTTGAGCAATTGCTGTCACAGGTGATGGCCAGCAAGGTCGAGGTCTTCGATCCGGCGCGTCTGCGCCAGCAGCTGGAACAGCGCAAGATCCGCTTCGTGCCGCATCAGTCGGAATATTGCTGGGCGTATCAGCTGATCGCCCGGGGCGCGCGGGTGATCATTAATCTGGAAGCCTACGGGATGGTGCTGCTGCCGGAGTTTCGCGACTGGAACCTGCCGGAACTGCGCGATGCCATTGATCGGGAATTCTTCCTGCTGTCGGAAGCGCACTATCAGCGCTACATTGCGCCGGGTTTTCTGAAGGATGCACTGGGCGAGTGAGCATTTCCGGTGGCGAGCATGCTCGCCACCGGATGACAACAGTGCTTAATGCTTCACCGCCAACTCGACCAAATGGTCTTCAACCTCCTGCGGCTTGAGCACCAGCACATCGCTCTCCAGCTGATCCAGCACCTGTTCGGCCGTGTTGCCAATCAACGCACCGGACACGCCGCTGCGCGCCACGGTGCCGATCACGGTCACCGCCGCCTGCAGCTTGTGCGCCATGAATGGAATCAGCACGTCCGCCGGACCTTCCTCGACATGCAGATGCTCGTCGTCGACATCGAATTCAGCCTGAAACGCCCGGCATTGCTCGCGATAGCGCGCCTCGATGGTTTCCTTGAGCTGGAACGTCGGGTCGGCCGCCGAGAGCATCGGTGACGGATGGGCGGTAATTACGTGCAGATGCCCTTTGGCCAGGCTGGCGATGTCATAGCCGTGGTCGATGATGGTGGTGTGCAGATGACGGTGTTCGCCGTCGGCATTGCCCACGTCGATCGCCGCCAGAATCACCTTGTCCTTCCATGAGCCCGCGGTTTTCACCAGCAGCACCGGGGTCGGGCAGTGGCGCAGCAGTTTCCAGTCCGCCGGGGTCAGCAGGGCCTTTTTCAGCGGGCTGTCGGGGAAGTGCTGCTTGATCACCAGCCCGCACCCTTCAGCCTGCTGCACATCGATAATGGTTTCGTGCAGGCTCTCGTTCCATGCCTGTTCGGTGGTGACGCTGTAGCCGTCCGCCAGCAGCGCGGCCTTGAGCACGCTGAGCATGCCGGCGTGATCGTGCTTCTTGTCGCAGACCAGCAGGTGCAGATGGGCCTGGGTCACACCGGCGATCAGCTTGGCGCGCTTGAGCGCCAGGCTTTCCGCGTGTTCGGGTTCGATGACCACCAGAATGCTGCGAATGGCTTGCATGAGCGGAGTCTCCAGCAATGAAAAGGCACGGCGTTGCACAACTATAGTTGCTGCGGCCGTGCCTGCGACTTGATGCATATCAATCCAGGCCGCTGGTGGTCTGCGGACAGGCCGGTATAATCGGCGCCCTTCGCTCGAACACCTTTTGACCGTGAGCCCCATGATCCTTCCCGAAATCCACGAATTCCTTGGTTGCCGCACGCCTGATGCCTGGGTCCAGGCCGCGCTGGCCGATCAGGAAACCCTGCTGATCGACCACAAGAATTGCGAGTTCAAGGCCGCCAGCACCGCGTTGAGCTTGATCGCCAAATACCATTCCCATGTCGATCTGATCAACATGATGTCGCGTCTGGCCCGGGAAGAACTGGTGCACCACGAACAGGTGATGCGCATCATGAAACGGCGCAAGATCGAACTGCGCCAGCTGCACGCCGGCCGTTATGCCTCGAGCCTGCGCAAAGTCGTGCGCAGCCACGAACCGGTGAAACTGGTCGACACCCTGGTGGTCGGCGCCTTTATCGAAGCGCGCAGTTGCGAGCGGTTCGAAGCGCTGGTGCCGCATCTGGACGAAGAACTCGGCAAGTTCTACTTCGGCCTGCTGAAAAGCGAGGCCCGGCATTTTCAGGGTTACCTGAAACTGGCTTACCAGTACGGTGACGCCAAGGACATCGCCCAGGTGATCGAGAGAGTGCGCGCCGCCGAGCAGGAGCTGATCGAATCGCCGGACGAGGAATTCCGTTTCCACAGCGGCGTACCTGTCGCGGCATGAATTGTTAAAAACTCTTAAGAGTATGAAACATCAACGAAAACCGGCCCCGGAGGCCGGTTTTTGCTGCCTGCGATAAACGACTCGCCCGCGAATGCCGCCATAATGGCGCCCACTTCACAAAGCGGTTGGCGGCGGTTGTTATGGATAACCTGGGTTTTGGCAGAGTCCTGCTGGTGGAAGACGATGAGCGGCTGGCCGCGCTGATCGCCCACTTTCTCGAACAACACGGCTATGAGGTCCGCACGGTGCATCGCGGCGACCTGGCCGTGGCCGCGTTTCTTGAATTCAGGCCCAAAGTGGTGGTGCTCGACCTGATGCTGCCGGGGCAGAGTGGTCTGCACGTGTGCCGGGAAATCCGCAGCGTGTCGGACACGCCGATTGTCATTCTGACGGCCAAGGAAGACGACCTCGACCATATTCTGGGCCTGGAATCCGGCGCCGACGATTACGTGATCAAACCGATCAAGCCGCCCGTCCTGCTCGCACGCCTGCGGGCCCTGCAACGCCGGCAGGTGCCGGACAGCGGCGTGGTCAGTTCGCTGGAATTCGGCAATCTGGTCATCGACCGCAGTTGCCGCGAAGTGCGTCTGGCGGGCGAGCTGATCGAACTGACCACCATGGAATTCGAGCTGCTGTGGCTGCTGGCCAGCGCCGCCGGCAAGATCCTGTCGCGCGATGACATTCTCAACCGCATGCGCGGCATCGCGTTCGATGGCCTCAACCGCAGCGTCGACGTGTACATCAGCAAGTTGCGCAACAAACTCAAGGACAACCCTCGCGAGCCGGTCTGCATCAAGACCGTGTGGGGCAAGGGTTACCTGTTCAATCCGTTCGCGTGGGAGTTGTAGATGCTGCGGTTATTTCTCGGGCTGTTTCTGGTGATGACCGTCGGGCTGGTGGCGGCGCTGCAAACCGTCGAGCACACTTTCAATGCACTGCTCGACAACCAGATGCAGGCCTACAACCGGGAAGCGGTGCGCGGTCAGGCCTGGTCGCTGGTCGAACACATGCGCGACCAGCAGGGCGCGGCGCGCGAGGCGCAACTGGAGACCTTGCGACCGCACTACGGGCTGACGTTGAGCCTGGTCGAGGCTGACCAGTTGAACCTCAACGATCAGGAAAAAGCCGAACTGGCTCAGGAGCTGTTGGTGATCCGCGACGATTACACGCAGTTCATCAGCAACATCGACGGTGGTTCGCAGCTGCTCAGCATCAAGCTGCCGCCCGAGCCGAGTCTGATGCAGTTCTACATTGCCGGGGCTTATCTGATGCTGGCCGTGCTGCTCGGCATTGTCCTGTACTTCTGGGTTCGCCCGCACTGGCGCGATCTGGAAAAACTGCGGCTGGCCGCCGAGCGTTTCGGCGACAACGACCTCTCGGTGCGAATCCAGCTGTCCAAACGCTCGAACATCCGCGACCTGGCCGGTCACTTCAACCTGATGGCGGCGCGCATCGAGGGGCTGATTGCCAACCAGCGCGAGCTGACCAACGCCGTCTCCCACGAATTGCGTACGCCGATTGCCCGGTTGTCGTTCGAACTCGATCAGCTCAAGCAGCAACCGGATGCCAGCCAGCACCGCGAACTGATCGCCGACATGTACGCCGACCTCGGCGAGCTGGAAGAAATGGTTTCCGAGCTGCTGACCTACGCCAGCCTCGAACGCGGCGCGACGGTGATTACCCGCGAGAACATTCAGGCTGCCAACTGGCTGGACAGCGTAGTCGGCAGCGTAGCCCTGGAGGCCGAGGCGGCCGGGGTGCAGTTGCTGATCGTTGATTGCCGGGTCGATGAAGTGCGGATCGAACCACGCTTCATGGCGCGGGCGGTGATCAATCTGCTGCGCAATGCCATTCGCTATGCCGAGCAGCGGGTCGAGGTGTCGCTGGTGCGCATCGGCGATCAGTACGAAGTGCAGGTCAACGACGACGGGCCGGGTGTGCCGCTGGAAGGCCGGGAGAAAATCTTCGAACCGTTCTCGCGCCTGGACGCCAGCCGCGACCGCCGCACGGGCGGTTTCGGCCTCGGTCTGGCGCTGGTGCGGCGGGTGTCGCAATCCCATGGCGGGCAGGTCGAAGTCGGCGATTCACCATGGGGCGGGGCGTCGTTTCGCATGACCTGGGCGCATCTGGATTGATAACGTTCCTTCCTCCGAAGGGGGCGGCAGTCGATTAACTGAGAACGTAGTCCACCGGTTTCAGCGCCGGCGGCAACGGCTCAGTCCCCAGCTCCGAGAGAATATCCCGCTCGATACCACGCACCAGCGCATCGGTCGGCAAATCGTTTTCATCCCGGCCGAACGGGTCTTCCAGTTCATCGGCAATCGCATCTAGGCCAAAAAAGGTGTAGCTGACAATCGCCGTGAACAATGGCGTCAGCCAGCCCAGCGGTTCGGCCATGGCGAACGGCAGGAGGATGCAGAACAGATAAATCGTGCGGTGCAGCAGCAAGGTGTAAGGGAAGGGCAGCGGCGTGTTCTTGATCCGCTCGCACACCGCCTGCGCCTGGGTCAGGCTGGTCAGGTGATTGGCCAGCAGCATGTAGCGCCACTCGCTGAGCGCGCCTGACTCATGCAGATCGGAACATTGCTGCCCCACCGTTTGTAGAATCCGCCCGCTGTAATCCGGCACTCGCGCATCGTGCTGCGGGGTGATCCATTGGGCGCTGGCGGCGGCTTCGTCTTCCCGGCGCAGTCGCGCATTCAGCGCGTGGGCAAAGCCGCAGAGGTTGAGCAGCAACAGGCGGCGTTGTGCCGACTCGCGGATCACATGGGTTTCGCGGATCACCGAGCGCACCTGCACGATCACTTCGCCCCAGGCCTTGCGCGCTTCGTACCAGCGGTCGTAACAGGCGTTGTTGCGAAAATTCATGAAGATCGACAGCGACAGGCCGAGCAGGGTGAACGGCGTGGCGTTGACCTTGGTGAAGTTGCTTGGGTGGAGCATTTCCATCAGCACGATGACCGACGCCAGCAGCGTGACCATCAGGGCGCGCAAGGCGATGCGCTTGGCAATCGAGCCCTTGAGCGTGAAGAGGATGGCGAATTGATTGACCTTGGGTCGAATGATCATGCGGCTTTCTGCCTTGAAAACGTGGCGGATCAGCCGCCGGTCATGTTCATGAAACGCACCACTTGCACGTCGTCGTTCACTTCAAAGTTGTGCCGGTAAGGCTTGAGTTTCATCGCTTCGATGATGGCTTTCTCGAGCCGTTCCGGTTGACCCGGATGGGCGCGCAGTACCGCTTTCAGATCCACCGAGTGCTCGTTCCCCAGACACAGTAGCAAACGCCCCTCGACGGTCAGCCGCACCCGGTTGCAGGTGCCGCAGAAGTTGTGGCTGTGGGGCGAGATGAACCCCAGCCGGATGTGCGGTGCTTCCGCCAGCCGCCAGTAACGCGACGGGCCATGGGTCGATTCGGCGGAGTCGATCAGGGTGTAGCGCTCGGCGATCTTTTCGCGCACCTGGGTGCTGGAAAAGAACGACTCGGCGCGGCTGTGTTCGCTGATGATCCCCAGCGGCATTTCCTCGATGAAGGAAATATCCAGATCCCGCTCGATGGCGAACTGCACCAGATCGTTGATCTCGTGATCGTTGCGGCCCTGCATCACCACGCAGTTGAGTTTAGTGCGGGTAAATCCGGCGGCGCGGGCGGCGTCGATGCCGTCGATCACCTGGGCCAGGTCGCCGGTGCGGGTCATCTGCTTGAAGCGCTCGGCATCAAGGCTGTCGAGGCTGACGTTGAGGCGTTTGACCCCAGCGTCGAACAGCGGGCTGGCCAGTTTGCCGAGTTGCGAGCCGTTGGTGGTCAGGCACAGTTCGCGCAGGCCGGGCAGGGCGGCGATCTGTTTGCACAAACCGACGACGCCGGGGCGAATCAGCGGCTCGCCACCGGTCAAACGAATCTTGCGGGTGCCCAGCGCAACGAAGCTCTGCGCCAGTTGATAGATCTCCTCCAGCGTCAGCACCCGTTGGCGCGGCAAAAACTGCATGTCTTCAGCCATGCAATACACGCAGCGAAAGTCGCAGCGGTCGGTGACCGACATGCGCAGGTAGTCGACGCGGCGGTTGTAACCATCGATCAAGACGCGCTCTGACATGACAGCCTCGCTGGGGTGAAATCCACTATTGAAGGGATCGGGGCGGTGCAGGTTATGAGCAACTTTGAACAGCGTCCAATCACTCTTAATGAACGGCCGATTGATGCTGTCGATGACCAAATGGTTATTTCGGATTTATCGCTTCTTGGTTTTGCAAGTGCCCGGATTTTAAGGGTTTAAGTCGGTGACCTGACCGAACCACGCGATCCAACCCTTTCGTTTTTTTGACTGGCTGCAGGCGATTGCCGCGTTCGTTGCTACGGCGTTCTTTGTCGGCGCTTCGGCGGCCCGGCATTTGCTGCGCGGCAATGGGAGGATGCCTTGATGTTTACTCTCCGCCAAACATCGCCGTCCAGTAAATGCCGGCGCTGCTCTTCGGATCGACTGCGTAAGCGGCGCCCAATTCGCGATACTGCGGGTTCATCAGATTGGCGCAATGCCCAGGACTGGCAAGCCAGCCGGCCACGACTTTCTGCACGGAGTCTTGTCCCGCAGCGATGTTCTCGCCGACCTGCTGGCCGCTGTAGCCGGCCAGTTCGGCGCGGTCGCCGGGAGTGCCGCCGTTGCGGTCCTTGTGGTCGAAATAATTGTTGTTGGCCATTTCGCGGCTGTGCTCCTGGGCTACGCCGCCGAGCACCGCGTTCCATGCCAGCGGCGCAGTCGCTGCAAACGCCTGACTGCCGCACTGGCGCGGTTGGGCGCGGGCCGCGTTGAGTTGTTCGAGGAGTTTCTGGCCCTCAGCCTGACCGTCGCCGAGGCGGGCGGAGAGCAGTGGTCGGGCCAGGGTGATGCGCCAGTCACGGTCGGCGCGGCTGACACCGATATCGACGAACTGCGGATCCAGCACCACCTGGCAGAAACTCTCCTGAATCGCCTTCATCGCCGACGCCGCATCCCGGGGGCCGTTGAGGGTGATTGCCTGCACGTTGACCATCGGGTAGCGGGCGCTGGACATCGCCTGCTGTAAATCCACCACGCCGCTGGCCGGCAGAATCAGGCGCGGATCGGCCGACAGCGGCGGCAATTCGCTGGACGCCTGGCTGCCACAACGCTGCGGCTGGCTGCGGTAGCTGTTGATCGATTCGATCAATTGCGACTCGTCGGCGGCCATGGCCGAAGTGGCCAGCGTCAGGCCCACGGACAACGCGGCGAATCGCAGAAAGGATGGCATGAAGCGCATGGAAATCTCCCTTGGGCTGAGTGCGCACATCATGCGCGAAAGGGCCCCGGTTCGTGCAATGTCTTTTTCTTCACAACGCTGCTTTTTCTACAGAACGATTCCGTGCAATTTGCCGTCTACACTCTGCGAAGGCCCCGGAAACCGGGCGTCTCAACCACGTAATACTTTGCCCGCAGCGGGCCCTGCCGGAAGAATGATCATGGGATTGAACGGGTTGCTTTGCTGTCTTGTATTGACCCTGTTGAGCGGCACGGCGCTGGCCACCGATCAGGCACCGATCAAGGAAAAGGCCGAAGCGAAAGCCGAGGTACTGGAAGAGAAGGCCGCCGACAAACCCGATGCACCTCCTGCACCCAAATCCGAAGCCATCACCCCGACCGAAGCGCAGGCGGTCGACCCCGCCGGCGCCGCACCGCTGGACGATCCGATCACCTGTCTGGCGCGCAGTATCTATTGGGAAGCCAAGGGCAAGGACACTGCCGACATGGAAGGCGTGGCCAGTGTGGTGATGAATCGCCTCGGGCATGACGGCTTTCCCGGCACGGTGTGCGAGGTGGTCAAGCAGGGCTCGGAAACCAGGAGCTGCCAGTTTTCCTGGTGGTGCGACGGGCGTCCGGATCAGGTCAAGGAAGATGCCGAATACGCCCTGGCCAAGGAAATCGCCGGCAAGGCGCTGAACCGCCAGCTCACCGATCGCACCCACGGCGCGCTGTATTTCCACGACCGCAACGTTCACCCAAGCTGGGCGAAGGAATACCGGAAAACCGCCGAGACCAGGAAATTTCTGTTCTATAAACCCGCTGGCGGGGATGCGCGTTAGGCGCAGACTTCCCGCACGCAATGGCGCAGCCAGCGATGTGCCGGATCGGCGTCCGTACGCGGGTGCCAGAGCATCGACACGCTGATGTCCGGCATGCGCAAGGGCAGGGAGAAACTGTGCAGGCCCGTTCGCAGCTTGCTGGTGTGACGTTCCGGAACGGTGGCGATCAGGTCCGATTCGCGGACCAGCGTCAGCGCCGCCGAAAACCCGCCGAACGAAGTGACGATGTCCCGCGTCAGGCCGAAGGCGAGCAACGCTTCGTCTACCGGGCCACTGCTGCGCCCGCGCCGTGACACCAGAATGTGCTGGCCGGCGGCGAAGCGTTTGGCGCTGACCTTGCCGCTGCTCAACGGATGACCCTCACGCACCACGCCAATCCACTGATCGCGGAACAGGATGCGGCTGTGCAGCGTCGGGTCGGTGCTGTCGTCAACCACACCGGTTTCCAGATCCACCCGGCCTTCGCGCAGCAGCGTGCTGTCCTTGTCGGCCTTTTGCACAAAGCGCAGGCGCACGCCCGGCGCCTCTTCGGCGATGCGGGCGAGCAGGGCGGCGGCGAAGGTTTCGACAAATCCGTCGGTGTTGCGCAGGGTGAAGGTGCGCTGCAACTGGCCGGGATCAAGCACTTCTGCCGGGCGCAAAACCGCTTCGGCTTCCTGCACCAGATAGCTGACCCGGTCGCGCAGCTCCAGCGCACGCGGGGTCGGCACCAGACCGCGACCGGCGCGCACCAGCAGGGGATCCCCGGTGGTTTCGCGCAGCCGGGCCAGCGCCCGACTCATCGCCGAAGGGCTCAGGCGCAGGCGTTCGGCGGCGCGAGCGACGCTGCCTTCACTCAGCAATACGTCGAGGGTGATCAACAGATTCAGATCCGGAGTATTCATGACATGGCGTTCCATGCAGGTATCAAGTGCAAAGCATGCGTCTTGCGCCTTGTATTGTCGAGGCTCAGGCTATGTCCCATGACCTCTGCCGTGTGAGCCACCCCATGCCCCGAGAACCCCTGAGCCCTCCCGCCCGCTGGGCGCTGACCAGTCTGGCGCTGTCGATGTTGATGCCGTCACTCGACACCAGCATTGCCAATGCCGGATTGCCCACGCTGGCGGCGGCGTTCGATGCGACGTTTCAACAGGTGCAGTGGATCGTTCTGGCCTATCTGCTGGCGGTCACCACGCTGATTGTCAGCGTCGGGCGATTGGGTGACGGCGTCGGGCGGCGGCGCTTGCTGTTGATCGGCATCGGCATTTTCACCGCTGCTTCGCTGGCGTGTGCACTGGCGCCGAGCCTTGCCTGGCTGATCGGTGCGCGGGCGGTGCAAGGCCTCGGCGCGGCGATCATGTTCGCGCTGACCGTGGCGCTGGTGGCCGATGCGGTGCCCAAATCCCGGGCCGGCAGCGCGATGGGCTTGCTGGCCACGATGTCGGCCACCGGCACCACCCTCGGGCCGTCGCTGGGTGGGCTGTTGATGGCGCATGTCGGCTGGCCGTCGATCTTTGTGATCAACGTGCCGTTGGGCTTGCTCAATGCGTGGCTGGTGTATCGCTACCTGCCGAAGGATCGAACTGCACGCACAAGTGTTGCGTTTGATTATCCCGGCACCGCCGTGTTGATGCTGACACTGGCGGCCTATGCCCTGGCGATGACGGTTGAAGGATTCGAACAGGCGTTGCTGCTGATCAGCCTGTTCGGTGCGGGGTTATTCATTCTGGTCGAGAAGCGGAGCAAGGCGCCGCTGATTCACCTGTCATTGTTCACCGACAGACGCACCAGCGGCAGTCTGGCGCTGACCTTGCTGGTGACGACGGTCATGATGACCACGCTGGTGGTCGGGCCGTTTTATCTGAGCCGAGGCTTGGGCCTCACCAGCACGCAGGTCGGCCTGGTGTTGTCGGTCGGGCCGTTATTGGCGGCGTTCAGCGGCGTACCGGCCGGGCGTCTGGTCGATCGTTTCGGCGCGCGGCGGATGGTGCCGGGTGCATTACTCGGCCTGGCGTGCGGTTGCGCGCTGTTGGCGCTGTTGCCGATGAGCTTCGGAGTGCTCGCTTATGTGCTGCCGATCACGGTGGTGGCCTTGAGTTATGCGCTGTTCCAGGCCGCCAATAACACCGGGTTGATGGCCGGCGTTGCGCAGGATCAACGCGGTGTGGTCTCGGCCATGCTGGGCTTGTCGCGCAATCTGGGGTTGATTACCGGGGCGGCGGCGATGGGCGCGGTGTTTGCCCTGGCCACGGACGATCCGACCCAGGCGTCGGCCGCAGTCATCGCGGGCGGATTGCACCTGACCTTCGGTGTGGCCACGGTGTTGATGCTCGCGGCGTTTGCGCTGGCCGTCTTCACACACCCGCGTCTCGCGTCTCCCGTGCCGGAAAGAACAGTTCAAAGCAGGTGATGCCGTCAGCGCTGCTGACGCTGTAGCGACCCTGATGCAATTGCATGATGGTCGCCACGATCGACAGGCCCAGACCGTTGGATTGGGCCGAACGTTCACGGGACGGATCGACGCGATAGAAACGCTCGAACAGGCGCGACAGATGCTCGGCAGGAATGGTCGTGCCCCGATTGCGTACCCGCAGATAGCTGCCGTCCGCTTCGGCGATGGCCTCGACCTGCAGCGTCGAATCTGCGGCACCGTACTTGATCGCGTTGGCGCACAGATTGGCCAGGGCCCGCCGCAGCAGCATCGGCTCGGCCCAGATGACGCCGCTGCCTTTCGCCTCGATGGTGACGCCGACATCGGCGGCCAGACCTTCGAAGTAGTCGGCAATGCGCTGCATCTCATCGCCGGCGTCCAGCTCCTGACGCTGGCTCAGCGCGCTGGCCGGGTCGGTGCGGGCGAGAAACAGCATGTTGTCGAGCATGCGCGCCAGGCGTTCGAGTTCTTCGACGTTGGAGGCGAGCAACTGTTGATAGGCGTCAACGCTGCGGTTTTGTTGCAGGGCGACCTGGGTTTCGCCGAGCAGGTTGTTGATCGGCGTACGCAGTTCGTGGGCCATGTCGGTGGAGACCTGGCTCAATTGCGCGACACCTCTGTCGAGCCGGTCCAGCATCGCATTGAAGGCTTCGATCATCGGCTGCAATTCACGAGGCGTGCCTTGGCTATCGAGGCGTTCGCCGAGGTTGGCGATGCCGATTCCGTGGGCATGCCGGGCAATCCGCCGCAGCGGCAGCAGGCCGCGATAGACCAGCAGGCAGCCGACCAGCGCCAACACGACCGCTGCCAATGAAGCGAGGCCGTACACGCTGAGCCGGTAATTGGCGAGCATTGCCGTGCGCTCGGTCATCAGCCGGCCGGTGAGCACCTGCAGGTTGCCCAGATCGCCCGAGTCGATGGTCGCCGCCACCGCCGAAAACGGCACACCGTCGACGCTCGGCAAGTGCTGCACATCGCTCAGGGCCATCGGATGATCGATCGGTACGGCGGGCAAGTCCGGGGTGGCAAGGTTGCCGGGGTTGACCACCAGCAACGGCGGCTGGCCGGGTGCGCCGATGGTCAGCAAGGCTTCGCGGTTACCGAGCATGTTTTGAAACAGCGCCGGCTTGTTCTTGATCAGCTCCAGGGTGTTGCTGTCGTTGAGGAAGGTGCGCAACTGATCGACACGACTGACCAGTTGAATGTCGTCACGACGAATCAACTGCGTTTCCAGCTGGTTGTAAAGCGCGGCGCCCAGGCCTGCCAGCGCGGCGAAGGCGAGCACGGCGAAGACCAGTGCCAGACGCAAGGTCAGGGAATACGTGCCGGCGATTTTCATGGCTGGGTATCGAAGCGGTAGCCGATGCCGCGCACGCTGTGGATCAGCTTGAGCGGGAACGGATCGTCGATCTTCGCCCGCAGGCGGCGCACGGCGACATCGACCACATTGGTGTCGCTGTCGAAATTCATGTCCCATACCCGCGAGGCGATCAGCGAGCGCGACAGCACTTGCCCGGTGTGGCTGGCGAACAATTGCAGCAGGGCGAATTCCTTGTTGGTCAGGGTGATCCGGTTGCCGGCGCGGCTGACCCGACGCTTGAGCACATCGATCTGCAGATCGGCCACCTGCAATTGCTCTTCTTCATGGATCGGCCCGCGCCGGGTCAGGGTGCGCAGGCGCGCCACCAGTTCGGCAAAGGAAAACGGCTTGATCAGGTAATCGTCGGCACCCAGTTCCAGGCCCTTGACCCGGTCGGCGATGTCGTCGCGGGCGGTGAGGAACAGCACCGGCGTGTCGGTTTCCTTGCGCAGCCGGCGCAGCACTTCCCAGCCATCCATTTTCGGCATCATCACGTCCAGCACGATCACGTCGAAGTCGAATTCCAGCGCCAGGTGCAGACCGTCGGCGCCGTCCCGGGCCAGGCTCACGCAGTAGCCCAGTTCCTGCAAGCCGTTGAGCAAGTAATTGCCGGCCTTGGGTTCGTCTTCGACAACAAGGATATTCATGGGCACTGTGCCTCAATTGTCATTGATGCAGCCGCTGCCTTGCACTTGATAGTCCAGCACATGTTCGCGGCCCTGGTGGTCGAGGTAATTGAGCTGCGCGGGGATCACGCCGCAAGCCTGGGAAATATCGGTGCTGGAGAGGACTTTGTCGACATCCAGGTGCACGAAGAAACCGGTTTTGTCATGAATGACGGCGGCGTCCGGCGCAGGCGCAGCGAACACGGAACCGGTGGCGAGGAGGGCGGTGAAGGCGAGGATCAGGGTTTTCATGATGGGTCACTCGAGTCGTTGAAGTTGATCGGCGTTCTGGCCGGGACAACTTCAAGCTACCGGGCGATCCGCTCGGCAAACCGACAACTCGATGACAAATCTGTAATAAACCGAATCTGTGGGAGCCAATGCACTCCCACAGGGAGTTCAGCTGGCGTGAGTGCTGAGAATGCTCGCGATCTGTTGTGGCTGGCAGTTGAGGTACGGCGAGGATTTCAGCCATTGCTGATCCGGGTACCAGGAGAACATGAACTGGCCGTTCTTCAGGCTGTCGATCACCCGTTTGGCGACCTGCGGTCGCACGGCCGGGCAACCCTGGCTGCGGCCCAGACGGCCCGTACGTTTACTCCAGAACGGGTTCACGTAGTCGGCGGCGTGGATCACGATGGCTCGGTCGCGGGCCATGTCGTTGATGCCCGGTTCCAGACCGTCCATGCGCAGCGAATAACCGTGAGTGCCCTGGTAACTTTCCTGGGTCCGGAACAGGCCGAGGCTGGACTGAAAACTGCCTTCACGGTTGGAGAACCGGGTGGCGAAATTTTCCCCCGAGTTCGAACCGTGGGCGACCAGATCGCGCAGCACCAGTTTTTTCCGGGTCAGGTCGAAGATCCACAACCGGCGCTCGGTGGAGGGCTGCGAATAGTCGATGATCGCCAGATGACGAGACCGCTTCGCGCCGTTGTTGATCGCACATTGCATGGCGCTCAAGGCACCTTTCAGCGCCTGGGGATTGAGTTCCGGAGCGGCGTGCGCGAGGCTGGTGTACAGAACCGGCGAAGAGGTGCCGGCGGCAAAGGCTGGGCTGGTCAGCACGCCAAGGGCGGTGGCAGTCAGCAGAAGTCGGCGCAAAAACGTCAACATTTAAGGTGAGTCTCCACTTGCTACTTGTTTGGCACTTAGGCTCCTGACGTCCAGTCATCCCCGGCAAGCCCGCGAATCGGGCCTGACTGTTCACCGCACCTGAGGTAAGGTTGACCGTCAATCAAGACGGCCATGGATTGGAGTAAAGCAGTTGTTCAAAAAGTACGCATGCTACTTGAGCATTTGTTTGCTCGCTGCGCCGTTTGTCGCTTGCGCCGAAGAGCCGTTGCCGGGGCTCCCGACGCTGCCGCCCGTGCCGACACAAATGCCCATCGAACCGCAGAGCCCGTTGCAGGCTGCGCTGATCAGCCTGCCTCAGGCGTGCCCGACGATCGGCACCCGCCTCAATGGTCCGGCGCTGGATCAGTTGCGGGCGTTCTACCAGCAGCAGGACTGGCTGCCGGTGTGGGCCGATGGCGGGCAATTGCCGGCCTTGCATGCGCAATTGCAGCTGTTGGCCGACGATGGCCTTGACCCGAAACGCTACCCGGTGGCGCTCACTGCCCCGCAGGACGGCGAACTGTGCGCCGACATCGAGATCAGCCGCTATTACCTGCAAGCCCTGCAGGATCTGCATTACGGCCGCCTGTTGCAATCGCATTTCGAACCCCTGTGGCATGCCGACCAAACGCCGCGCGACCGTCAGGCCGAATTGCTCGCCATCGCCGTGCCGGGCGTGCACAACGTCCCGGCCGCCTTCGATCTGGCTAGGCCGCAGCTGGCGCAGTACCAGAATCTGCGTCATCACTATGCAGCTCAACGCCTGCAAGCCTTGCCCCAATGGACAACAGTGGGTAACGGGCCGTTGCTGCGTCCAGACATGGAAGACAAGCGTGTGCCGGACCTGGCCCGGCGGCTGTACGGCGAAGGCTACCTGAGCAGTGTGGTCGGCACCCCGGACAACGCTTATCACGGCGTATTGGTGGAGGCGGTGAAGCGTTTTCAGGCCAGCCATTCGTTGCAGGCCGACGGGGTGGTGGGGCCGGGAACGATTGCCGAACTCAACATCAGTCCGCTGACCCGCCGCGAACAGTTGCGGGTCAACCTCGAACGTTTCCGCTGGATGGCCCAGGACATGGAGCCGGACGGTTTGCTGGTCAACGTCGCCGCGGCCGAGCTGACGCTTTATCAGGGCGGCTTGCCGGTGTGGCAGACCCGCACCCAGGTCGGGCGCGCCGAACGCCAGACCCCGCTGCTCAAATCCCGGGTCACACGCTTGACCCTGAACCCGACCTGGACCGTGCCGCCGACCATCTGGAAGGAAGACAAGCTGCCGGAAATCCGCAAGGACCAGACTTTTCTCAGCCGCCAGAACCTGCAAGTGCTCGACGCCAACGGCCAGCCGCTGGCCGCCGCCGACATCGACTGGGACAACCCCGGCAACATCCTCTTGCGCCAGGACGCCGGGCCGCGCAACCCGCTGGGACAAATGGTCATTCGTTTCCCCAACCCGTTCTCGGTGTATCTGCATGACACGCCGAGCAAGTCGCTGTTCGACAAGGGGCCACGGGCGTTCAGCTCCGGTTGTGTGCGAGTCGAGCATCCGATGAAGCTGCGCGATTTCCTGCTCAGTCCGGCGGAGAAGGCGCGCACCGACACCTTGCTGGCCACCGGCACCACCCATGAATTCCGCCTGAGCAATCCGGTGCCGATCCTCATGACTTACTGGACGGCCGAGGTCGATGGCCAGGGGCGTGTGCTCTACGCGCCGGACATCTACAGCCGTGACAGTGCGTTGCTGGCCGGGCTGGACCGGGCGCATTGATCCTCAGTGGCTGGCGCGTTTCCAGAAAAACCGCGCCAGCCACGCATCCACGCTCAACTTGCCGGCCCCGGCAAACACCAGCGGCACCAGCGCAGCCAGATAAATCGCCGGCAGCTTGAAGTTGCCGAAGCCCTTGTTGGTGATCGCGTAACCCTGGGCCAGCTCACTCAACGATGACCAGTCCGCCGGCCAGTGCACGGCAGCGGTGGCAACAACGGTCACGACAATCAACGAAATCGCCGAAATCCGCGTGCCGAATCCGATCAGGATGGCCAGCGCGCAAATCAGCTCGGCCCACATCGACAGCTCCCAGTTCAGCGTGGCCGGCAAGTGGTCGAAGGGAAACGGGAACCGCTCCTGAATGTCTTCGAACCAGTTCTGGCCGTTGAACTTCTCCAGCCCCGATTCGAAAAACTCCCAGGCGATGAACAGGCGCAAGGTCAGCGGCGCGAGCCACTGGCCGGCGCGGTCGAGGTTCCAGTGCAGGCCTTTGACGGCCGACGAGAGAGCTGTGGTCATGGCAAGGCTCCATTCATTCAGGGGAAAGCGGGGCGTGTAAGTGCCCCGTGAAAAGGGTTATTCACCGGCGCCGCACTTGCCTTCGCCGCATTTGCCTTCCGAGGTTTTTTCCGCCGTGTCGGCCTTGGCCTGGGTCTGGCTGTAGCCGTGATCCAGTTGCTTGACGCTGAACGTTTCGGCAGCCGAAGCCGCGTTGGACAGGGCCAGGCCACCGGCAAGCAGCAGGCCGACGGTCAGGGAGGTTTTCGAGCGCTGGGTCATGGTGAATCTCCGATGCGAGAGGTGAGTTCAAAGGCTTGATCGGGGTTGCCGATCGACAGGTTCATTTGAACGTCAGGCTGTATCGCGGATGTGTCGCAAAGGGCCGGATTTGTGCGCGGGATGTGTCGGACCTCGGGCCGTACACACTGCGATACACAGAACCGGTGTGATTCGATCGCCGGGCGCAGCGTCTAGCCACCGTGTCCCCGCAATCCCATGGGGCGAGACTTCGAGACCCGGCATGCAAGCGCTGTTGAACGAGATCCTTGACGCGGTCCGGCCCCTGATCGGGCAGGGCAAAGTGGCTGACTACATTCCCGCCCTCGGCACCGTGCCGGCCAATCAACTGGGCATCGCCGTGTATGGCAACGACGGCGAAATGTATTGCGCCGGCGACGCCGAGACGCCGTTCTCGGTGCAGAGTATTTCCAAGGTGTTCAGCCTGGTGCAGGCCATCGAACATTCCGGCGAGGCGATCTGGGAACGCCTGGGCCACGAGCCGTCCGGCCAGCCGTTCAACTCGCTGGTGCAGCTGGAATTCGAACGCGGCCGTCCGCGCAATCCGTTCATCAATGCCGGGGCGCTGGTGATCTGCGACATCAACCAGTCGCGCTTTGCCGCACCGGCCTTGTCGATGCGTGACTTCGTGCGGCGGCTGTCGGGCAATCCGCAGGTGATGGTTGACGGCAAGGTCGCCGACTCCGAATACCAGCACCGTGCGCGCAATGCTGCGATGGCGTACCTGATGCAATCTTTCGGCAATTTCCACAACGACGTCGAAGCGGTGCTGCGCAGCTACTTCAGCCACTGCGCGTTGCGCATGAGCTGCATCGACCTGGCCCGGGCCTTCTGCTTCCTGGCCAACGACGGCTTCTGCAAACACAGCGGCGAACAGATCCTCACCCGCCGCCAGACCCAGCAAGTCAACTCGATCATGGCCACCAGCGGTCTCTACGATGAGGCCGGCAACTTTGCCTACCGCGTCGGCCTGCCGGGCAAGAGCGGCGTCGGTGGCGGCATCGTTGCGGTGGTGCCGGGGCAGTTCACGGTGTGCGTGTGGTCGCCGGAGCTGAACACGGCGGGCAACTCGCTGGCGGGGATGGCGGCGCTGGAAATGCTCAGTTCGCGGATTGGCTGGTCGGTGTTCTGAGCCCGTGTTGCTTTGCGGGAGGCCAACCTATACATTTTCCGGCCGCCCTCAATATGGTGAATCCGCTCCATGTCTCTCGCGCTCGAACGTCTCGTCGCTGGCACGCCCATCCCTTTCGCCGGTAACCGCGTCACCGTGGTCAGCCCCGAACTGGCCGAGCGTTTCCGACCCGGCGACCACCTGCTGGTGGAGCAGGTGAGTGGCGAGCTGTTGCTGATTCCGGTCGTGGATCAGCAGGCCGCGTCGGTGGCGATCGAGCGTGCAGCGGCGGCGTTTGCCGCGTTGTCTGCGGTGCCGGATGAGGCCATCAGCCGCTTCTTCGATCTGTTCGCTCAACGTCTGGAAAACCCGGACGCCTGGGCGCTGATTGAAACCGCCAACCTCGCCGACATCGAACGGGCCAAGGCGCGCGGTCGTTCCACCACCCGTTTGCTCGCCGACGAGCGCATGCGCCGCGACATGATCGCCGGCCTGCGCGCCTGGCGTGATGCACCGGCCACCCGCGGCAAGGTGATCAGCTGCGTCGAGCATGACGGCTGGAAGGTTGAGCAAGTGGTGTCGCCGCTGGGTATCGTCGCGTTCGTGTTCGAAGGTCGGCCGAACGTCTTTGCAGATGCTGCCGGCGTACTGCGCACCGGCAACACGGCGGTGCTGCGTATTGGCAGCGATGCGCTGGGCACCGCGCAAGCCATCGTCACCCACGCCCTGAACCCGGCGCTGGCCGATGCCGGTCTGCCGGCGGGTGCGGTGTCGCTGGTGGAGAGCGTCAATCACGCCGCCGGTTGGGCGATGTTCGCCGACCGGCGTCTGTCGCTGGCGGTGGCCCGTGGTTCGGGTCGTGCGGTCAGCCAGTTGGGCAGCATCGCCCAGCAGGCCGGCACCGCCGTCAGCCTGCACGGCACCGGTGGCGCATGGCTGATTGCTGATCGCGATGCCGACGCCACACGCTTCGCCGCCGTGGTGCGCAACTCGCTGGATCGCAAGGTCTGCAACACGCTGAACGTCTGCCTGATCCAGCGCGACCGCGCTGCCGAACTGGTGCCGTTGTTCCTCGATGCCTTGCAACAGGCCGGTGCAGCACGCGGTCAGGGCTGCAAATTGCACATTGTCGAAGGCAGCGAAAGCGTTCTGCCGAGTGACTGGCAGAACGCGACGGTTGAGGTCTATCGCGCCGAGGGTTACCAGACCGAAGCCCTGGCCGAGCCGCTGCCCGAAGCTCAACTGGGCCGCGAGTGGGAATGGGAAGAAACCCCTGAAACCAGCCTGATGATCGTCGACGATCTGGATCAGGCGATTGCGCTGTTCAACCGTTACAGCCCGCAGTTCACGGTGTCGCTGATCAGTGAAGACGCGGCGGTTCAGGAGCGTTTCTACAGCGCGGTCAACGCGCCGTTCGTGGGTAACGGCATTACCCGTTGGGTCGATGGCCAATACGCGCTGAACAAGCCGGAACTGGGGCTTTCGAACTGGGAAAGCGGCCGGTTGTTTGCCCGCAGCGCGATCCTCTCCGGCGACGGTGTGTTCACCGTACGCAGCCGCATGACGCAACTCGATCTGGGCGTAAAACGCTGAACAGAACAACGCCGCGTCCGTCGCAATGACGGGCGCGGCGTTGTGTTTTCAAGCAGCATCGACTGCCTGACCGTACACCGCGCACGTCGACGGTTGCTCGGCCAGCGAGACAAAGGTGCGACGGTCGGCACTCAGCGCGTCGATCGAGCCGGTCTCGATGTCGTACACCCAGCCGTGCAGGTTCAGCAGGCCTTTCTCCTGGGCCAGGCGCACGCTCGGATGCGTCTGGATATTCGCCAGTTGCGCGATCACGTTTTCCCGCACCATCGAACTCAGCCTGGCCGCGTCATTGGCGTGCGGCCGCGATTCGTTGACCACTTTCGCCGACTCGGCGTGTTGCAGCCAGCCGCTGACGGCGGGCAGGTGATCCATGCACTTGCACTGGGCGATGGCGGTCATGGCGCCGCAGTCGGAGTGGCCGCAGATCACGATGTCGGTCACACCGAGCACGGCCACCGCGTATTCCACCGTCGCCGAAACCCCGCCCGGATGCGGGCTGTAGGACGGCACGATATTGCCGGCGTTACGGATCACGAACAGCTCGCCGGGTTCTTGCTGGGTCAGCAGTTCCGGGACGACGCGGCTGTCGGAGCAAGTGATGAACAAGGTGCCTGGGGTTTGGGTCGTCGCCAGGTGTTTGAACAGCTCGGTGCGTTGTGGAAACGCTTCGTTCTGGAACTTCAGGAAGCCTTCGATCAGGTTTTTCATGGTGTAGTCCTCTCAGTTCGAACAGCCGGTGCCGAATTCGCTGTATTGAAGAATGTGTTTTACGCCGTGGCTGTCGAGGTAAGTCATCTCGACCGGCACCACGCCACAGACGTCGGCGACCGGGGTGATGCTCACGACTTCAGCGATATCCAGCGACATGCCGTAGCGATAGGCGACGGCCTCTTCATCAGCCTGGGCCTGGGCGGCAAGGCCGGCGAGCAGGGCCAGGGTCAACAGAATTTTTTGCATGGGGCAGCCTCCAGACAGATGGGGTGACGACTTGGCAATTGAGGTTTGGATGGGCCCGCACGCGGTGTGCGGGCCCGGAGGGATCAGAACGGACGCAGCGGGAGGAACTTGCCGTCGAGGGTGACCACGGCGCGGGAGCCGCCTTCAGGGTCTTCGACTTTCTTGATGTCGAGCTTGAAGTTGATTGCGCTGATGATGCCGTCGCCGAACTGCTCGTGAACCAGCGCCTTCAGGGTGGTGCCGTAGATCTGGATCATCTCGTGGAAGCGGTAGATGGTCGGGTCGGTCGGTACGCCGTCGAGGCTGCCGCGCAGCGGGATGATTTGCAGGGCGGCGACGTCTTCGGCACTCAGCTCAAGTTTGTCGCCGACCACTTCGGCGGCCGCTTTCGGCAATGGATGCTGGCCGAGGAGGGCGGCGGTGACATAGGCCAGGCTCAGACCGGTACCGTCGGCCAGATCCTGCCACGACAGGTTTTTCTGTGCCTTGGCATCCAGGGCGCGGGTGGTCAGGGCAATGCGGCTGTCGTTGTAGGCTTGGGATTGCATGGTGCTTCTCCTTTCGGGGTTGGCTTGCTGTGTGGGATTGATCTTCTGCCGATTTATCCATAGCGTCCAAGACCGATATACAATGCAAAGCATAAGCACTGCCTATAGATGGAGCGTCCCCATGTTGCTGCGACATTTGCGATACCTGCTGGCCGTGGCCGATCACGGCGGTTTTACCCGGGCGGCCGAGGCGCTGCATGTGTCCCAGCCGACCCTGTCGCAACAGATCCGCCAACTGGAAGAAAGCCTCGGTGTGGATCTGTTTGATCGCACCTCGCGCTCGGTCAAACCCACGGATGCCGGTCAGGCCTATATCGAATGTGCCCGACGGGTGCTGGTGGAGCTGGAGGCGGGCAAGCGCGCGTTGCATGACGTGAAGGATCTGTCCCGAGGCTCGCTGCGGCTGGCCATGACCCCGACGTTCATGGCGTACCTGGTCGGGCCATTGGTGCGCGATTACGTGGCGCGGTATCCGGGCATTCACCTGGAGATTTTCGAGTTGTCGATGGATGACATCGAGGCCGGGCTGGCGGATGACTCGCTGGATATCGCGATTGCCTTTAGCCCGGTGCGCCATCCGGACATTGAGTGCATTCCCGCGTTTGTCGAGACGTTGGGGGTGATGGTCGGGCGTGAACACCCGCTGTATGACAGCTCATCAGTGCTTAAGCCAGATGACATTGCGCAACTGGATTTCGCCTTGCTGGCGCCGGACTTTTTCACGCGCCTGTCGATCGATGAATATTTCCGCCAGCACGGCATCACGCCCAAGGTGCAGATCGAGGTGAATTCGGTGAGCACGTTGCTGGAAGTGATCCGGCATTCGCCGATTGCGACCATGTTGCCGGAGGCGATTGCGACCGAGGACCGGGCACTGCGCCGTTTGCGTATCGAGAGCGAGGCGCCGCAGCGGGGAGCGGCGTTGTTGCGGCGCCAGAATAACTATCACAGTGCGGCGGCTGAGGCGTTCATGAAGCTGGTGCTGGAAACCCGTTCATGAACATGGTTTACGATCAATAAAAAGGGCCTGCGTCTTTATCGGACGCAGGCCCTTTTGTTTATCGAACTTTTAACTTAGCAGAACCGATCAATCACCCGAACTTCGTTCTTGTTCTGCATCGAGTCCCACGCCTGTTTCAGCGTCTGCAGAACATTACCGATGAAGTCCTTGTCGGCCGCGGCTTTCTTGCCGACATAGCCGTGGCCGCGGCGGTACATCTTCAGACGGGCCAGCAGGTTCTGGTTGTTCCGGTCGAACTCTTCTTCACCAGCATGGGGCGACAGGCAGTCGATATGGACCTGACCCGACTTGCTGATCCACAGAATATGGCTGTCGTGGCTGTCTTTTTGTGCCGCGAACATACGAGCCAGTTCTTCGATAGTAGGTTGATTGTTCAGATTCATGATATTGCCCCTTGACCAGTCTGGTGATCTTTCAAAGTTGATTCGCTAATACAGGTAGCCCATCGGTTAGTTGATCCCTGGCACCGAAACCAGGACGTCAGCGGTCGCCCGTGTGAAGCACGGGGTCATGCGTCTGTTGCATGTAGTCGTGTTGAATAACTGCTACGCAATAGCGTCACAACGAGGAGAAGCAGCGAAAACCGGGAGGCTCCTTGACGACGTTTTCAGTGTCGACCACAAGCGTCTTGAGAATTTTCGCCAGCGCTTCTCGTCCTTGTACTGGACGTTCAGGCCAGGTCAGCTTCTTCAATCTGCCTTGTGGGCAGCGTGTATCCGGAAAAAACAGCTCGGCGGTCAGACGAGCTTGCTCAAGCGTGTTGCCAGTGCTCCCGATCGGGGAGACGTCTGCATCATGCAAAAGCCCAACGACGCCGTCAACGCTTTTGTAGTGAATATTTTTTCTCACTACATATTGTCGGACAAAGTCATTCTGGAATGAAAAAAGGGAACTTCAGGCAGCGGGAGAAAGGCTGCGCAGGCAGTAGACCGTGCAGGGATAGCCGTCCACGGTTTTTGTCTGGCGGGTAAAGTCGCCGCCGCTCAGCTCGGGGATGAGCCGGGCCCAGAACCGCTGTGCAGGCAGGTTGGCGTCGACATGGAAAATCTGCCATCGACCGGGCAAGTGGCTCAAGAGGGCAGAGGCGACAAACTGCGCGACGCCTTGGCCACGCCAGCGCCGGCTGACGAAGAAATAGCCGATGTTGTAGTCGGCGCCTTCGATGAGGAGGTGGTCATCCACGGTCACGAACCCCGCCAGCTCATCGTCGACGTGGATCAGGAACGGCCGGGTTGCCGGCTGGCGCCAGTAATCGTCCTTCAACTGGATCGGGAAGAAACCATGCCCGCCGAGCTTCAGCGGCAGCCACTGGCTGAAGTCATAGGTGTAGAACTGCATCAGGTTTTCGAGGGTGTCCAGTTCGTCGCGCCGGGCGACGCGCAGTTCGATGACAGACATGCCGCTGCCTCCTGACCATCACTACGGAAACAGTAGCGCGCAGCGGGCTAGTTGGCTGCCGGTTTCGCCGCGCGCTTGCTGGTCCCGGTGGTTTTGCGCCGTGTGGTCTTACGCTTTTTCTTCCACGGCGCAGCGGCCTTGCCGGCGGGCGGCGGGCCGCTGATGGTCAGGCTCAGCCCGGCACAACGAGTCACTTGCTTGCTCATCCACGCCGCCTGTTTGGTGACGAATTCTTCAAGACTCATCTCGCCGCTCTGCACCATGTCCAGCGCCTGCTCCCAGATCGCCGTGGTGCCGGGGTCGGCAATCGCGCGCGGCACGGCGTCGATCAGGCTGAACGCAGCAGGCGTGGCGGACAGCGCCTTGCCGTTCTTCACCAGATATCCGCGATCCAGCAGCCCTTGAATGATCGAGGCGCGGGTGGCTTCGGTGCCGATGCCGGTGGTGTCCTTGAGTTTCTGCTTGAGCAGCGGATCTTCCACCAGTTTGGCGACGTTCTTCATTGCCTTGATCAGGTCGCCTTCGGTGTAGGGCTTGGGCGGTTGCGTCCACAGGTCCTTGAGCTTTACGTCAGCAATCGCACACTCGGCGCCTTGGGTCAGTGGCGGCAGCGTTTGCGGCGCGGGGGCTTCACGGCCCTTGGCGGGGGCCAGCGCTTCGGGCAGTGCGCGTTTCCAGCCCGGCTCGATGATCTGCTTGCCGACCGCGCGCAAGGCTTGCCCGGCGCAATCGAAATCGGCCTGGGTGCGGTCGTATTCGTGATTGGGCAGGAACTGCGCCAGGTACCGCGCGCGAATCAGCGTGTAGACCGCGCGGTGCTTGCCGGTCAGGCGCTCCAGATTTTTCGCGGCAGCGGTCGGAATGATGCCGTGGTGAGCGCTGACCTTGGCGTCATTCCACGCGCGGGAGCGGCGCTGTGGCTCCAGATGCTCGCGCAAGGTTTCCAGACTCTGATCGGCCTGACGCAGCGCCGCGAGAATCCCCGGCGCCTCGCTGTGCTGGCTCAGGGGCAGGTAGCCGCAATCGCTGCGCGGGTAGGTGATGACCTTGTAGGTTTCGTAGAGGGCCTGGGCGATGTCGAGGGTTTCCTGGGCGCCGAGGCCGAGTTTCTTCGAGCAGACTTCCTGCAAGGTGCCCAGATCGAAGGGCAGGGGCGCCACCTCACGCATGCGCTCGGTGCGCAGCTTGACCACCCGGGCGCTGGCAGCGCTGCCGATTGCGGCGGCCGCTTGCCGGGCGAGGGCCTGATTGAGGCAGCGATCCTGATCGTCACAGGCATCGTTCGGTGCACGCCATTGCGCGGTGAACGGCGTGCCTCCGTGCAGCAGTTGCACGTCGATGGCCCAGTACGCGACCGGCACGAAATCGGCGATGCTGCGGTCGCGATCCACCACCAGTCGCAGAGTCGGTGTCTGCACCCGGCCCACCGGCAGCACGCCTTGATAGCCTGATTGCCGGCCGAGCAGGGTGAACAGGCGACTCATGTTCATCCCGATCAGCCAGTCCGCCCGCGAGCGCCCCAATGCCGAGTGATACAGGCTGAAGGTCTCGGCGCCCGGTTTGAGCGTCGCCAACGCCTTGCGAATCGACGCTTCGTCCAGCGCCGACAGCCACAAGCGGCGGATCGGCCCGCGATAGCGGCAATGCTCGACCAGTTCCCGGGCAATCATCTCGCCCTCACGGTCGGCGTCGGTGGCAATGATCAGTTCGGTGGCTTCGCCGAGCAGGCGCTTCACCGCCTTGTACTGGCTGGCGGTACGCGGCTTGACGGTCATTTTCCACTTGTCGGGGATGATCGGCAGGTCGGCCAGCACCCAGCGCTTGTAGCGAGCGTCGTAAGCGTCCGGTGGCGCGGTTTCCAGCAGGTGGCCGATGCACCAGGTCACCGTGACATCCGTTCCCAGCCAGCAGCCGTCACCCCGACGCTTTGCGCCGAGCACGGCCGCAATGTCTTTGGCCTGGGAGGGTTTTTCACAGAGGTACAGCCGCATAACCACCGTCGTCGATCATTGCCCGAAGAGGCGCACAGGATGGCCTGACTCGGGCGATCGGGCAACTTTTATCTGTATGGATATACAGATAAAAGGATTGCCGTTCATGACCGCGCGCGTCGGGACAAACCGGGACGCTATCGAGAAATTGATTAGCGCCCTCGTTGGCGGCTGTGGCAGGTTCAATCTGCCTACCAGGGCGAGTGACAGGACGATCTCGCCAGAAGATCGCCGCTTTTCTGTCTGACACTGACTCTTTAAAAACAAGGACGTACACCATGCCTCAACCTTCCTCCCAGACCAGCAGCGCCTTCACCGCGGTCGACACCTTCAGCCACCTGTATGACCGGGGCACCGGAACCGTCAACGGCAAGCCGTCGTTCACCGCCGACCAGGCCGCCGATGAAATCCTGCGCAAGGGCATGTCGTGGCAGGACAAGAATGCCGACGGCAAGATTGATCTGACCTACACCTTCCTGACCGACAAGCCGTCGAACTACAACCCGAAACTCGGCAACTTCAGCGAGTTCAGCGCCCAGCAAAAGGCCCAGGCCGTGCTGGCGATGCAATCGTGGTCAGACGTGGCCAACGTGACCTTCACCGAAGGCAAGGGCGGCGACGGTCACATGACCTTCGGCAACTACGACGTCAGCACCGGTGGCGCGGCGTTCGCCTACCTGCCGCAGGGCAGCAGCTACGACGGCCAGTCGTGGTACCTGATCAACGATCAGTACCAGGTCAACAAGACCCCGGACACCAATAACTACGGGCGTCAGACCCTGACCCACGAAATCGGCCACACCCTCGGCCTGTCGCACCCGGGCGCCTACAACGCCGGCAACGGCAACCCGACCTACGGCGACGCCAAATACGCCGAAGACACCCGTGGCTACAGCCTGATGAGCTACTGGAGCGAAGCCAACACCGATCAGAACTTCAGCAAGGACGGCAGTGGTGCCTACGCCTCCGCGCCGTTGCTGGACGACATCGTCGCGGTGCAGAAACTCTACGGCGCCAACGTCGAAACCCGCGCCGACAACACCGTGTACGGCTTCAACTCCAACACCGATCGCGATTTCTACAGCGCCACGTCGAACACTTCCAAAGTGGTGTTCTCGGTGTGGGACGGCGGCGGCAATGACACCCTGGATTTCTCCGGCTTCAGCCAGAACCAGAAGATCAACCTCAACGAAGGTTCGTTCTCCGATGTCGGCGGGCTGGTGGGCAACGTGTCCATCGCTCACGGCGTGACCGTGGAAAACGCCATTGGCGGCTCGGGCAATGACTTGCTGATCGGCAACGCGGCGGCCAACGACCTGATCGGTGGCGCGGGCAACGACATCCTCTACGGCGGTGGCGGCGGTGATTCGCTGTGGGGCGGTGAAGGCGCGGACACCTTCGTGTTCGGCGCGGCCAGCGACTCGACCATGACCGCGCCGGACTGGATCATGGATTTCACCAGCGGCCTGGACAAGATCGACCTGTCGGGCATCGCCGGGTTTGCTACCGGCGCGGCCACGCTGAACTTCGTCAGCGGCTTCACCGGGCATGCCGGCGACGCGATCCTTACTTACTTCGAACAGACCAACCAGACCAGCCTGATGATCGACCTCACGGGCCAGGGTTCGGTGGACTTCGCCGTGGGTGTGGTGGGGCAGGCCGTGGCGACCGATATCGTCGCGTAATCTGAGCGTGAAAAAACCGCAGTCCTTCACAGGCTGCGGTTTTTTTGTTTTCGGATATCGCTCTATGACAGTGGAGTCCGCTACTGCTCGGTTTCGAGGATCGAAGCGGCGGATGTATTACGTACTCTGGCAAACCACCAGAGAGCCGTCACGCCCAGCAGCGTCGCCATTACGGCCAGAATGAGAATCACACGTTGCGTCCCCAATGGCGCAGCGAGCAGCGCAACCAACAGACCGGCCAGCGGTTGCGACAAGTTGTTGAGCAGGGTGATCACGCCCACGGTCTTGCCGAAGTCCTGAGGGGGAATGACTCGCTGGCGAATACTGCGCATGTAGACATTGAACATTTTGTCGAAGCCGACAATCAGCAGGAAACCCAGCACATAACCCGCCAGGTTCGGGCTCAGGGCACTGATGAAGGCGCCGGCGGCGAGCATCGTATAGGCAACCCCACCCAGTACGCGCAACGGCAATACCACCCGGGCGAGGAAAAACAGAATCACGATGGTGGTCACCGCACCAGCCGCTTGCAGCACAGCGTAGTCGTCCTTGCCGGCGCGGTACTGACCGAGCACCATGGCCGCCGAAGTGGCCAGGGTAACCCCGACAATCAGGTTGACCCCCACTGCCAGCGTGATGATTTTTTTCAGCGCCGCCCGTTCGCGGATATGCCTGAAAGCGATGCGCAGAGGCTGCAGCCAGATGTCCTGATGCTGCTCGAACACCTCCAGGGTGATACGGCTGAAACGTTGCCACAACCGCATGCTCAGGTCGGCCAGCAGGAACAGCCCGGCCACCCACAGCACCACCCAGTGCCAGGCCGAAACCTCCAGCAGCAATGCCGCCACCAAGGGCCCCAGAACCAGTCCGGTCTGGTCGGCTATCTGCGAGTAGGAAAGGGTTTTGGTGTAGCTGTAATGCTGGAAAATATGCGGCATCAGCACTTCGCGGGCCATGATGCCCTGAGTGGTCAGCACGCCGCACAGCGCGGACAGCACCACCAGCCACGCGATACCGCCGAAGACGGCATAAAGCCCTATCGCCAACACGCAGAGCAGAGCGCGGTAGACCTGACTGATGTGCAGAATCCTGATGGGTGAAAACTTGTCACACAGGGCTCCGCATAACGGAAACGCGAGAAAACGCGGCAGCGACTCGACGAAGAATGCGAGTCCGGCCCACGACGCGCTGTTGGTGGTCTGGAATACCACCAACGGCACGATGAACAACAGGATCTGATCCGCCAGCCGCGACAGGAACAGCGAGATGAAGAAAGCCAGGTAATCCTTACGCATGATGACTCCTGTCGGTGGGCGTTTTGGCCGTTTTGCGCGTGATATGAAACCAGAAACCGCAGCCTTCGCAAGCGGCGTTTTTCTGTAAGCGGAAAAGCCGTTCGGCTGCGAACCTGACGAGATTTGCCGGCATGGGTTATACCTGAACCGGTGCTTTCGCCGCCGTCAGGAGAAACCGATGAAAACGTCCGGTCCCAGTCCCGTTATCACCATCGCCGAGCAGCCAGGCTGCCTGCTTGTGAAATTTCACGGTATACAGGTTGCCGCGTCGGCCCGAGCGCTGGTGCTGCTCGAAGCCAATTACCCGCCGGTCTACTACATCCCCCGCGAGGACATCGACGAAAAATATTTCGCCCGCACTGATCACACCACCTACTGCCCGTACAAGGGCGATGCCAACTATTTCAGTCTGCAAGTGCCGGGACATGAGGGCGCGAACGCGGTATGGACGTATGAAAATCCGAAGATTTCGGTGAGTCAGATCAAGGACTATGTGGCGTTTTATCCCGATCAGGTGAAGTTTGAATTGCTGGAGGCGGAGGTTTGAGATCCAGCCGTGTGGCGAGGGCATTGCGCCCCCGCCACACGTCTATCAATCAGTTCTTGTCGAGATCGATATTCTTCGTCTCACGCAGACAGATCATCCCCACCACCAGGCTCACCCCGGTTATCAGCACCGGATACCACAGCCCATAGAAGATATCCCCGGTGTACACCACCAGCGCGAACGACACGGTTGGCAGAAAACCGCCGAACCAGCCGTTGCCGATGTGGTACGGCAGGGACATCGAGGTGTAGCGGATGCGGGTCGGGAACAGTTCGACCATCAGCGCCGCGAGCGGGCCGTAGCACATGGCGGAGATGATGATCAGGCCGACGATCAGGGCCACGATCATCGGTTTGTTGATCTGCTGCATGTCGGCCTGTTGCGGGTAGCCGGCGAGGGTGATGGCGCCGCGCAGGGCGGCTTCGTCGAAGCCGTCGAGTTTCACATCGCCGACGCTCACTTGCACCGTGCTGCCCGCCGGGGCGGCGACGCTGGAGTAGGGCAGGCCTTGCTTGACCAGGAAGGTCTTGACCTTGTCGCACGGGCTGTCGAATTTGGCCTTGCCCACCGGATCGAACTGGAAGGTGCAGGTCGCCGGGTCTGCGACAACGGTGATCGGCGCCTGCTGGCTGGCGCGGTCGATGGCCGGGTTGGCGTAGTGGGCCAGGGATTTGAAGATCGGGAAGTACAGCGCGGTGGCCAGCAGCAGGCCGAGCATCAGCACCGGTTTGCGCCCGACCTTGTCCGACAGCCAGCCGAAAATGATGAAGAACGGCGCGCCGATCACCACGCTGATGATCAGCAGACTGTTGGCCACCGCCGGGTCCATTTTCAGGAACTGGGTGAGGAAGAACAGCACGTAGAACTGCGCCGCATAAAAGGTCACCGCCTGGCCGGCGTTGATGCTGAACAGGGCGATCAGCACGACCTTGAGGTTTTCCCATTTGCCGAAGGATTCGCGGATCGGCGCCTTGCTGGTCTTGCCTTCCTCTTTCATCTTCAGATAGGCCGGCGACTCGTGCAGGCTCAGGCGAATCCAGGTGGAAATGCCCAGCAGCACGATCGACAGCAGGAACGGAATGCGCCAGCCCCAGACTTCGAACTGATCGCCGGTGAAGTAGCGGCAACCGAGCACCACCAGCAGCGACAGCAGCAGACCGAGGGTGGCAGTGGATTGAATCCAGCTAGTGTGGAAACCGCGTTTGCCGATCGGCGCGTGTTCGGCCACGTAAGTCGCAGCACCGCCGTATTCGCCGCCGAGGGCCAGGCCCTGAAGCATGCGCAGCACCACCAGAATGATCGGCGCCGCGATGCCAATGCTGGCGTAGTTCGGCAGCAGGCCCACGGCGAACGTCGCCACACCCATCAGGATGATGGTCGCGAGGAAGGTGTATTTGCGCCCGATCATGTCCCCCAACCGACCGAACACCAGCGCCCCGAACGGTCGCACGATGAAGCCTGCGGCGAACGCCATCAGCGCGAAGATGAACGCGGTGGTGTCGTTGACCCCGGCGAAAAACTGCTTGCTGATGACCGCCGCCAGGGCGCCGTAGAGAAAGAAGTCATACCACTCGAACACCGTCCCCAGAGACGAGGCGAAGATGACCTTTCGGGTATCGGGGCTGGCATCCGTGCTGCGCACGGCGTCCAGAGACTGAACGTGTTCTGACATATCGGTATCCCTCACAGTGATTGTTTTTGTTGTTTCCACTGGTGTTGCGTGTCCGGGTGATGCGCGATGTCTACAGGGTGTGGGCCATTTCCGTTTTCGGTGTGATGTTCCTTGGTCCGGGGTTGAGAATCAGCTGTGCCGCTTTTTCAGCAATCATCAGCGTAGGCGAACAGGTATTACCTGAGGTAATGCGCGGCATGATCGACGCATCGGCAATCCGCAGCCCCGCCACCCCATGCACGCGTAATTGCGCATCGACCACAGCCTTCGCGTCGTTGCCCATGCGGCAGGTGCCGACCGGATGGAAAATCGTCGTGCCGATCTTCGCCGCCGCTTGGTGCAGTTGTTCTTCGGTTTGCAGGCTGGCACCGGGCAGGTATTCCACCGGGTTGAAGGCTTGCAGGGCCGGGGCGCTGACGATGCGCCGGGTCAGGCGGATCGCGTCGGCGGCCACGCGCAAGTCTTCGGGATGGCTGAGGTAATTGGGCTGGATCAGCGGCGCGGTTTGCGGATCGGCAGAACGAATCTCGACCCGGCCCCGGCTCTGCGGGCGCAAATCACACACCGACGCGGTGAACGCGGGGAAGCTGTGCAACGGTTCGCCAAAGCGCTCCAGCGACAGCGGCTGCACGTGGTATTCGAGATTGGCCGAGGTCTGTTCCGGCCCGGAGCGGGCAAACGCACCCAACTGACTCGGCGCCATCGACAACGGCCCGCTGCGGTCATACAGATAACGCAGGCCCATGCCCATCTTGCCCCACACGCTGCCGGCGATCTGGTTGAGGGTGCGGGCGTTTTCCAGTTGGTAGATCAGCCGCAGTTGCAGGTGATCCTGCAGATTGCCGCCAACGCCCGGCAGCTCATGCACCACACCGATGCCGAGCTTTTCCAGCAGTGGCCGCGGGCCGATTCCGGAGCGTTGCAGAATGCTCGGCGAGCCCACGGCGCCGGCGCACAACACGATCTCCTTGCGCGCCTTGAAGTTCTTTTGCTGACCCTGCCAACGGGTACTGACCTTCGAGGCACGGCCGTCTTCGAACAGAACACGATCCACTTCGACTTCAGTCAATACCGTGAGATTGGCCCGATTGCGAATCGGCTTCAGAAACGCCTTCGCCGCGTTCCAGCGCACGCCGGCCTTCTGATTGACCTGAAAGTAGCCGCAACCCTCGTTGTCGCCCTGGTTGAAGTCATCGATGCTGGCGATTCCACTCTGTTCGGCAGCGCTGCGAAAGGCATCGAGAATCGGCCACGACAGACGCTGGCGTTCGACGCGCCATTCGCCCTGGTCGCCATGAAACGCCGCCGCGCCGGCGAAGTGGTTTTCACTCTGCTTGAACAGCGGCAGCACATCGTTCCAGGCCCAGCCCGGATTGCCTTCGGCAGCCCAGCCGTCATAGTCGTTGGCCTGGCCGCGCATGTAGATCATGCCGTTGATCGACGAACAGCCGCCCAGGACTTTGCCGCGCGGATAACTGAGCGCGCGGCCATTGAGGCCTGGTTGTTCTTCGGTCTTGAAGCACCAGTCGGTGCGCGGATTGCCGATGCAGAACAGGTAACCCACGGGGATATGAATCCACGGATAGTTGTCGCGCCCGCCGGCCTCCAGCAACAGCACGCGCTGCCGGGGATCGGCCGACAGCCGATTGGCCAGCAAACACCCGGCCGGCCCGGCGCCGACCACGATGTAATCGAATTCATCGAGGGAAGCCTGCATTCCCTGACCTCGCTTATTGTTTTTGTTGTCGGTCATCCTAGTTGTTAGCTTTCGTCAAAAGAATGTTAGTTTTTGCGCAGCCGCTGTGCGTTTTCAAACAGCGCTCCCTGACGATAGCCGACAAGGACACGCCATGTTCGACTGGAACGACCTGCGATTCTTTCTCGAGTTGCAGCGCAGCGGCCGCTTGTTGACCGCTGCCCGCCGCTTGAACACTACGCACGCCACCGTTGCCCGGCACATCGAGGCCATCGAAAAAAGCCTCGGCACCGCGCTGTTCGTCCAGCACGCCCAGGGCTACGAAATGACCCCGGCGGGGGAGGCGCTGCTCAAACACGCCGAAGCCATGGAAAACGTCGCGCTGCTGGCTCAGGAAGAGATCACCCAGTCCACGGCGCCGCTGGGCAAGATCCGCGTTGGCGTCACCGAAGGCTTGGGCATCATGTTTCTCGCCAGTCGCATGATCGGGCTGTTCGAGCGCTATCCGGGTCTGGAAGTGGAACTGGTGGCGGTGCCGCGCTTCGTCAGCATCCTCAACCGCGAGGCGGAAATCAGCATTCATCTGGAACGGCCGGCGGCGGACATGCTGGTCACTCGCAAACTCACCGATTACCGGCTCGCGCTCTATGCCAGCCGCACCTATCTCGACAATGCGCCGCCACTGCGCAGCCGCGAAGATCTAGGCCGGCATGCGTGGATCGGCTACGTCGATGATTTGCTGTTCAGTCAGGAGCTGATGTTCCTCAACAGTTTCTGCCGCAATCCACGGGTGGTGTTTCACAGCACCAGTGTGATTGCCCAGCAGCAGGCGGCGCGCTCGGGGCTGGGGATTGCGGTACTGCCTTGCTACATGGCGGCGTCGGACCCGGAGCTGGTGGCGCTGCTGCCGGATGAAAGCATCGAGCGCAGTTACTGGATCAGTACGCGGCGCGAGTTGCACAAGTCGGTGCGTTTGCGGGTGGTCTGGGATTACGTTGTGGGGTTGTGTGAAGGCGAGCGCGAGTTATTGATGGGGCAGTAACGGACGGCTGTTTCATGCAACTAAAACGCCCGGCAAAAGGTCATTCGATTTGCGGAGGTTGAGTCATCTCGCAGAACCTCGACAACGAAGACGTTACCCGTGGCCACTCACCTCGATCGCCGTAACAACCTGTCTCTCGACAGCCTGAATTTCTTCCTCGCCGACGTGCGTGACGGGCTCGGTCCCTATCTGGCGATTTACCTGCTGGCGGTTCACCACTGGGAGCCGGCGAGCATCGGACTGGTGATGACGATGGCCGGGATCGCCGCGCTCATCACGCAGACCCCGGCAGGCGCGCTGGTCGACAGCACGCGCTTCAAACGGGCGCTGATCGCGATTGCTGCGCTGGTGGTCACCGGGAGTTGTCTGCTGCTGCCGTTTGTGACGTCGTTCAGTCTGGTGGCCCTGACGCAAGCCATCAGCGCCGTTGCCGCTTCGATCTTCGCGCCCGCCATCTGCGCGATCACGCTTGGCATCACCGGGCCGCGCGCCTTCACGCGAAGGACCGGGCGCAACGAAACCTTCAATCACGCCGGCAACGCCTGCGCCGCGTTGCTGGCCGGTTTGTCCGCGTACCTGTTCGGTCCGGTCGCGGTGTTTTATTTGATGGCGGTCATGGCGCTGGCCAGCGTGATTGCCGTCTCGTTCGTATCGGCCGACGCCATTGACCATGATCTCGCCCGAGGCCTGGAACCCAGCAAAACGGGGCAGGGCAAGCAGCCTTCGGGCTTGTCCGTATTGCTGACCAACCGGCCGCTGCTGATGTTCGCGATTTGCTGCGCACTGTTTCATCTGGCGAACGCGGCGATGTTGCCGCTGGTGAGTCAGAAACTGGCGCAGGCCAATCTGCAGATGGCCACGCCGCTCACGTCCGCCTGCATCGTCGCGGCACAACTGGTGATGGTGCCGGTCGCGCTGCTGGTGGGGGCGAAGGCCGATCTTTGGGGCCGCAAGCCGTTGCTGTTGGCGGGGTTTTTGATCCTGCCGTTGCGCGGCGTGTTGTATGTGCTGTCGAACGATCCTTGGTGGCTGGTTTCGGTGCAGTTGCTCGATGGCATCGGCGCGGGGATCTTCGGCGCGCTGTTTCCGGTGGTGGTGAAAGACCTGACACAGGGGACCGGGCATTTCAATGTCAGCCTCGGGGCGATTTCGACGGTGTTTGGTTTGGGGGCGGCGTTGAGCAACAGCCTGGCGGGTATCGTGGTTCAGGAGGCGGGATACAGCGCTGCGTTTTTGACGTTGGCGGCGGTGGCGATGGCGGCGCTGGTGCTGCTTTGGGTGGCAGTGCCGGAGACGGTGTCGGGCGCCAATGCCCATTCGATGGCACTGCAAAGCGAGGCGCCACCGATGGTTGCGCCTTGACTCAACGGTCGCAGAAGCTGTTCAGCCGACGGGAATCGACAGCGTCGCCCGCAGGCCACCCTCAACCTGGTTCTGCAGTGTGATCCGCCCACCCAGGCGGGTCGCGATGGTATTGACAATGGTCAGCCCCAGACCCGCGCCCTCGGGATTGCCCCGGCTGTAGAACCGCTCGAACAATCGCGCCCGGTCCGCTTCATCGATACCCGGGCCCTGATCGTCAACACTCAAGTGGTAAAACCCGTCGGCCCGGGTTAATTGCACGCTGATCACCCCATGCTCGGGGGAGAAGTTGGCGGCATTGGTGATGAGGTTGTTCAGGGCAATATCGATGGTGGCGACATCGGCGAGCGCAGGGAAAGGTTGGTCGCTGACGTCGAAGGCCAGTTCCAGATGCTTGCTCAGCAGCCATGGCGTGAGTTGCACCAGACTGTTGCGCACGGTTTCGCCAAGGTCGATACGCTGCCTGGCAGGCGCGTTGGCCGTGGGTTCGAGGCGCGCCATGGTCAGCAGCTGATTGACCAGACGGCTGGTGCGATCCACGCCGGCGATCAGAAACTCGAGTGACTCGCGACGTTCCTGCTCGGTGCCGGCCTCCAGCAGGTTTTGCGCATGCACCCGCAACACTGCGAGCGGGGTGCGCATTTCGTGGGCGGCGTCGGCGATGAAACGGCGTTCACGACCGAGTACTTCCTGGATCTGCGCAAGCATGCGGTTGAGCGCAGCCTGCATCGGTTCGAGCTCGCTGGGCAGGGGGGTCAATTGCAGCGGTTCGAGGGAGCCGCTGTGCCGGGCGCGCAAGGTCGCCGCCATGTTGGCCAGGGGCTTGAGCCCCCAGCCGATGGCCAGCCAGATCATCGCCGCCAGGATCAGGCTGCCGATCACGTTCGGCCACAGGGTATGACGGACGATCCGGTCAACCAGATCCGCCCGCACGTCACCGCGCTCACCCACCCAGATGCGCAAACCGTTCTGTCTGTCTTCCAGGACAAACGCTCGCCAGTGACGCTTGTTCAGATCCACCACATCGCTGAAGCCGGGCTGGATCGGCGGTGCGCTGAAAGAGGGCGCGCTGGCGGTATGCACCAGGACTTCGCCCTTGGCATTCCAGACCTGAAAGGCGAGTTTTCTTTCGTAGGGATGGCCGTCCCCCTTGGGCACGGCTTCTGCCAGTGCCGAGTTGAACGCCCGATAAAGATCCGCGTGTTCCTGCCCCGGCAACGGCATGCGCATCACGCCTTGCAGCAGACGCGCGTTCTGCGCCAGTTGCGCGTCGTAGACCTCGGCGATTTCGTGGTTGCTGTCGTGCAGGTTGAACAGGCTGAGCACCATCAGTCCGGCGAGCATCAGGCCGATGATCAGGGTCAAGGTGCGGCGCCGGATCGAGGTCATCGATGCTCCTCCACCAGATAGCCCACGCCACGGATGGTGCGGATCAGGTCGGTGGAGAATTTCTTGCGCAGGTGGTGAATGTGCACTTCCAGGGTGTTGCTTTCGGCTTCTTCGTTCCAGCCGTAGAGCAGTTGTGTCAGGTGGTCGCGGGTCATGACCCGGCCTGGCGGCGACAGCAGTTCGTGCAGCAATTGATATTCCTTGGGCGTGAGCACCACCGGCTGGCCCAGATAGCTGACTTGCTGGGTCCCGGGGTTGAGGCTGATGCCGGCGTGTTCGATCAGCATCTGCGCGCGTCCGGCACTGCGCCGCAGCAGGGCGCGCAGACGGGCCTTGAGCTCGGCCAGGTCGAAGGGCTTGATCAGGTAGTCGTCAGCGCCGGCGTCCAGCCCGGAGATGCGGTCTTCGGTGGCATCGCGGGCGGTGAGAATCAACACCGGCAGGTTCGAACCGCTGGCGCGCAGCCGACGTAACACCTCGAGCCCGTCCATGCGCGGCAGGCCGAGATCGAGCACCGCCAGATCAAAGGTCTCGCTGAGCAGGGCGTGCAGAGCGCTGCTGCCGTCCTTGAGCCAGTCGACGGTGTAGCCCTCGCGCCCCAGCGCCTGATGAATGCCCTCGCCGAGGGCCACGTCATCCTCGATCAGTAATAAACGCACACGGACTCCTGTCAGTCGAGTTTCTTGTTCACGTCCACCAGCAACGCGGCGATCTCTTTGCGACGCCCGGCATCGGCACTTTCCCGGCCTGGACGCGGCGCGGCCTGCAGGGCTTTTTGCAGCGCTGCCCTGGCTTCAGCGTAGCGTTTTTGACGGTAAAGGTGATCGCCCCAGAAGTACAGGCTGTCGATGCCTTCGGGGTTGAGTTGCAGGGCCTGTTTGAGCAGTTGCTCAGCCTTGTCGCTGTCGCCGAAACCGATCGGCCAGCCCGGCACCCGGTCGTACAGCGCAGCGAGGCTGGTGTAGGCCGAACCTTGCAGTGCCTTGGGGTCGAGGGTCAGGGATTTTTCCAGATCAGCCTTGGCGTCCTTGGCTTTGCCCAAAGCCCCCAATCCGCCCTCGGCACCGGCCCAACTGCTGGTGACGATGCCTTTCCAGATCCAGGCCTCGGCGACAGCCGGACGTTCGGTAGCAAAGTGCGTTGCCTGGGTGGCCAATTGTTCAAACGCAGCAGCCCGCTGTTTTTCCGGGGTCTCGTATTGGATGTGCGCCCAGCTCTGCTGGATGCTGTTGAGGCGTTGCTGATCGGCGGCGTCCAGCGCCCAGACACTTTGACTGAGGGCGCCCAGCAGCAGGCAGTCGAAGAGTTTTTTCATGGTTTTGGCGTCTCGTTTGCGGGTTTTTCACTCAGGCGACGGATCAACGGCAATTGTTTGCGCAGACCGCGATCCACCAGATTGGGCAGCAGGCTGTTGAGGCGCACGAAAAAACGCTCAGGCCAGCCCAGATAAAGGTCGCGTCGATCACCGGCAATCGCATGGATCACAGCGGCGGCGACAGCTTGCGGGTCGTCGACGCTAGACTTGAGCGCATCGTTCAACGCTTGGGCAGCGGGGCTGTTCATGGTCGTGCGGGTGGCGCGCGGCGCGACGTACAGCACGCCGACCCGGGTGTCCGCCAGTTCCCGGCGCAAGGCCTCGGAAAACCCGCGCAAGGCAAACTTCGTGGCGCAATAACTGGCATAGCCGGGATAACCGATCGAACCGTAGGTCGAGCCGACGTTGACCACCATGGCGCTGTCGGCCTGTTTGAGCAGTGGCAGCAACAGTTTGGTCAGGCAGATCGGTGCACTGATATTCACCGCGAGCATGGCATTGATGTCGCTGTCGTCGAGCTGTTCCAGCATCGCGAAGTGATTGACCCCGGCGGCGTTGATCAGCAGGTTGATGCCGCCGATGGCCTCGGCGGCGGCCAATACGTTGCGCCGGTCGCTGAGGAATGTCAGGTCGGCGGCGACCCAGCACAGGTTCTGCGGGTAACGTTCGAGCAGCGGACGCAGCGATTCCTGGTGCCGCGCCACCGCCAGCACCTTTGCTCCGGCGGCGCACAGGGCCTGAGTGATGGCCAAGCCGATGCCACCGCTGGCACCCGTCAGCACCACACGGGCTTCATGCAGCTGCATGGTGTGCCTCCGCGTCGCGGGGCAGGCCACGGAACATGTCGGTGTAGAGCCGATAGACGACTTTCGAGGCATGGATCACCGCCGCCTGATCGGCCGGATCTTCCAGCTGATTCATCAGCCGGCGATAGGTTTGCATGTGCTCGATGTCGAGCGAACCGTGGGAGCTGAGGTAGCTGAACGCCGTTTCCGGCAGGGCCAGACGATCGCGGATGCTGCCCGCCGCATGGGTGGCCAGCGCGATGCTGGTGCCCTCGAGCACATTGACCATGCCGAACAGGCCGACCGGGTTGCCCCGGGCGATCAGGTCATAGAGGTAGCTGACCATCAGCTCGATCGGCAGCGACGGCTGGCCGTCACGCACTGCATTCCGGTCACCACCACAGGCCTCGATGTCGTCGAGCACCCACTGCTCATGGCCGTATTCGTCCTCGATGTATTCGCACACGGCTTTGCGCAACCATTCCAGGTGCGTCGGCAGGCGCGCGCCGCAGGCCATCATCAACGGTACGGTGTGACGAACGTGGTAGTAGGCCTGGGCGAGAAACGCGCGATAGCTTTCAAGGCTGACCTTGCCTTGCAGTGCATCGAGGATGATCGGCAGGTTGAACAGCTCGTGGCGTTCCTGTTGTGTGGCTTCTTGCAGGGTGTCGAAAAAACTCATGGTGCGGATTCCTCGCAAAGGACGGATTCGGTGAGCACGGTGCGGTACTGCGCAACGATGGCATCGCGGCGCGGGCGACCGTTGGCGGTGAGCAGGCCGTTGGCGGCGGTAAAAGGTTGTTGCAGACGTGTCCAGTGATGCACCTGGGCGTAATCGGGCAAGGCCTCGTTGGCAGCGGCGACAGCGGCGGCCAGCTGTGCATCGGTGCAGTCCGGACGGTGCGGCCAGAGCAGGGCGTGGTTGTGCGGCAAGGCCTCGCCATACACAAAGGCCTGGGCAATGTGCTGGCGCTGGGTCAGTTCGGACTCGACCCATTCCGGGTTGACGTTGCGCCCGAAACTGGTGACGAACTGATGCTTCTTGCGGCCCTTGAGGTAGAGAAAACCTTCCGGGTCGAACTCCCCCAGATCGCCGCTGGGCCACCATTCATCGCTGAACGCCGGTTCGCCAAGGTAACCGAGCAGGGTCGAGCCTTTGATCAACACCTCTCCGTCTTCGGCCAGGCGCACGTCGACGTGGGGCAGGGGTCGCCCGACACTGCCCGGACGCCGGGCCCCGGGCCGGTTGAGACAGACCACCGAGGCGCACTCGGACAGGCCGTAGCCTTCGTAGACCGGCAGACCGACCCGTTGCGCGCGGTGCAGCAGATCCTCGGAAACCCGTGCGCCACCGACGGCGGCAAATCGCAGCGATTGCGGATCGAAGGCTTTCTGTTCGGCGGCGCTGACCAGCAACAACAGCAATTGCGGCACCAGAATCAGACTCTCGGGCGCTCGGTTGGCCAGGCAACCGAGCAAGCGCGGCAGATCGACGCCGCTGGCGCCCTGGATGCCCAGGGTTTTCTGGCTCGGCACGCTCAGCGTCGCGCCGGCGTACAGCGCCGCGTAACAGCCGAGGTTTTCCAGCAGGATCGCCAGCGGCAGCAACGCCACGTGATGTTGGGGCGCTGTCGGTTTGCTGGCCTCTTCCAGCTCCCGAGCGACCCGTAGCAGACTGTCGGCGCTCAGACACACGCCTTTCGGTGTGCCGGTGGTGCCGGAGGTGAACGTCAGTTTGGCGGTGCCGGCGGGCAAGCGGTCGGGCCCTTCGAAGGCGCGGCACCAGAATTCACCGCGTTGTTCATAACCGGCGGCCAGCAATTCTGGCTCCAACTCCGGTTCGGCGATCACTCGCTCGGCCTGGCTTTGCTCTAGGCAATGGGCACGCTGCGCGGGGCTGAAAAAGGGCGGGAGCGTCACGCAGGCCAGACCTTCAAACAACGCCGCCAGATCCCAGAGTATGGCTTCGATGCCGTTGTCCAGCGCCAGGGCGATAACCTTCACGTTTTCATCGCGCAAGCGCTGCTGGCGGTACATCACCTCGGCGTACAGCGTCGTGTAGCTGATTTTCAGCGTGTCGCCCCACAACGCCAGCGCGTTGTCATTGCGCCCTGCATGGCTGCGCAGGGTTTCCTGGAATCGTTGCCGTTCAAGCGACATGGCAGGCTCCTTCGACAGACGTCGGCAATCCCAGCCGGCTGAACAGACCGATGTTGCGCAGATGAATGAAACCGGCGCGGATATTGCCGACGTGCACCCAGGGTTTGCTTTCGTAGTAACTGCCCCAGTGGTGACGGTCATCGCCCAGGCGTTCCGGGTCGGCGGCGCACAGCGTTACCGGTTTCAGACCCAGGCGATGGAAGCTGTTGACCAGCCCGATATTGCCGGTGAAGGTCACCCACTCCAGGCCACCCATGGCCAGCAGGTAAGTGATGGCAATGATGCTCAGGCGTGCGCTGCCCGTGTCGCTGGCGGCGAGGTTGCCGACTTCGACAATCGCGCTGCGCTCCACCGGACGGTCGGCCGCGGCGCTGATCACCGGCTCGATCGACTCGTCCAGATAGCGTTCGAGAAACAGCGGCTCAAGGTGCGCACGGCGTACCCCGGCCACCGCGCACAGTTCGCCGCGGTCGTTGTGCACACCAAACAGTTCGGGCATGAAATGGCGGATATCGGCGCCGTGGGCCTTGCGAAAACGTTGTTGAATGAACGCTTCGAACCCCGCCCGTTGAGCGTCACCCGGCGGGGCGCTCGACAGTTGCATCTGCGGTGTTTCGCCGTGGCCAAAGCGCAGGGGCAGGGGGATGTTCCAGTCAGAATCGGGCATGGGCTGAACGCCTCCCTCAATAGGTTTGAGTGGAGTATCCGGGCCATTTCTTAACGAAGTCTGAAGGTGAAAAAAGGTTAACGAATGACGGATCTTCAGATTGTCTTAAGACTGTCACGGCAGGGTGACGTCGTCGGTTCGCCCGGCAACCGGATCGAGACAGCCGAACGAATCGGCCGTCGCTCACCACAATCACGAGGCACCTATGACCCGCGACATGGCCGCACCCCGTTATGGAAAACTGTCGATCACCTTGCACTGGCTGATGCTGGCGCTGTTCGTCGGCGTATACGCCTGCGTCGAAATCAAGGGTTTCCTGCCCCGAGGCAGCGAAGCGCGAGGCCTGTTAATGGGATTGCACGGGGTGTTCGGCGCGAGCATTTTCGTCCTGGTGTGGGTCCGCCTGCTCGGCCGCCTGACGCCGCGTCCGCCCATTACCCCGAAACCTCCCGCCTGGCAGACCGCAATCGCGCACCTGATGCACCTGGCCCTGTACGGGCTGATGATCGCTACGCCGGTGCTGGCCTGGCTGATGCTCGCCGCCGGCGACAAACCGTTTCCGTACTTCGGCTTTCATGTGCCGGCGCCGTTGGCGCTGGACACCGACATGGCCAAGCCGCTCAAGTACTGGCACGAGTCGATCGGCAATGCCGGTTACTGGCTGATTGGCCTGCACGCCGCCGCCGGACTGTTTCATCACTACTGGGTGGGCGACGACACCCTTGACCGGATGCTGGGAGGTCGCACTCGTTCCTGAGGCGCGGGAGCCTGCTCAGTCAGGCAGGTGCTCCGGCGACACCACCCAGACGCTGCACGGAATCTTGTACAGCAGGTGTTCGACCGTACTGCCGATCAACCGGCCTGCGCCACGATGGCCGACACGCCCCATGACGATCATGTCGATGTCATACCCGCTCGCATAGCTGCAGAGCACCTTCGCCGGGTTGCCCATGACCATGTGCTGACGCTCTTCTGGAATGCCGTTGCGCTCGGCCAGTTCGCGGAAAGCGTCGGCCTGGGCATCGAACAGTGATCTGGCGGCGCTGGACGAGAAGAACGCCGAGGCATTGTCGAAGCCGAATTCATTGGCGCTGATCGATGACAGATCATGGGCATAGAGCACGTCAAGTTCGGCATTGCACAGGCTGGCCAGTCGGGCGGCCTCGCGCAGGATTCGGTCGTTGAAGCCGGCGTACTGCCCGTCACGGTGGAACGGGTCCACGGCGGCCAGGATCTTGCGCGGCAGGGCATGCCCGACATGGCTGACGAAATGCAGCGGTACCGGGCATTCGCGCAGCAAGTGAATATCCAGCGGGGTGAACATCAAGCGAGACAGAAACGATTCCGGCTCCAGCGCCTTGATCAGCGCCGCCATGGGCTGTTCCCTGAGGTGAATGAGGATTTCCTGTAACGGCCGCTCCACCCACACCACTTCCGTGGTGACGGTGACCCCGAGCTTGCGCATCGAGTGTGCCCGCTCTTCGAGCCACTGACGATGACGCTCGATATAGCCGATCCGCATCTGCTCCAGTGCCTGCTCGTTGACCATGCTGGCTGTTGCCAGACCTTCCAGGTAATCGAAAGCCACGATGTGCAGGGCCGCGCCCGCCGCTTTGGCCAGTGCCGCTGCGCGATCGAAAGCCGGGCTGTTTTCCATCAGGGGTGAGGCGACCAGCATGTAACGCGGTTGTTCTGACATGACGACTCTCCTTGGGCAGGAAGCTTTGAACCGATGGTCACAGGCTGCGCCGGCCCTGGGGTGGGCGCTTGATCTTTGTCAAACAACCGGTGACTGGCAGAACCCCGACAGACGGGTGGTCAATCGGCCTGGATGTCGTCGATTGTTGATCATTGTCAAGTGCCGGTCAGACCGTGCGGCGCAGGCTGGGACACGAGTCGAATCCCTCAGGAGAATGCTCATGGCCACCATGAAAGCCGCCATTTTTGTCGAAAACAATCGCATCGTGCTGGATGACAAACCGATCCCGGAAGTCGGCCCGCTGGACGCCTTGGTCCGAATAACCACCACGACCATTTGCGGTACGGATGTGCACATCCTGCGAGGCGAGTACCCGGTGGCAAAGGGTTTGACGGTCGGTCACGAGCCGGTGGGCATCATCGAGCGTCTGGGTTCGCAGGTGCGCGGGTTCGCAGAGGGGCAGCGGGTGATTGCCGGCGCCATTACTCCCAGCGGCCAAAGTTACGCGTGCCTGTGTGGTTGTGGTTCCCAGGACGGGCCGGACACTCGCCATGGTTTCCGGGCCATCGGCGGGTGGAAATTCGGCAACACCATCGATGGCTGCCAGGCTGAATATGTGTTGGTGCCTGACGCCATGGCCAATCTGTGTCCGATACCGGACGGCCTCAGTGATGAACAAGTGCTCATGTGCCCGGACATCATGTCCACCGGCTTCTCCGGTGCCGAACGGGGCGAAGTGAGCATTGGCGACAGCGTCGCCGTGTTCGCCCTCGGCCCCATCGGACTGTGTGCGGTCGCCGGCGCCCGGCTCAAAGGCGCCAGTACGATCATCGGGGTCGATGCGGTGGCCGAGCGCATGGCGGTGGCGCGTCGATTGGGAGCCACTCATGTCGTCAACTTCCGGGACGGGGATGTGGTGGAGCAGATCATGGCCCTGACCGACGGGCGCGGCGTCGATGTGTCGATCGAGGCGCTTGGCACACAAGGCACCTTTGAGTCGGCGTTGCGCGTGCTGCGTCCGGGCGGCCGCTTGTCGAGCTTGGGTGTGTACTCGAGCGATCTGCGCATACCGCTCGATGCCTTTGCCGCAGGGTTGGGCGATTACAGCATCGTCACCACCCTGTGCCCCGGAGGGAAAGAGCGCATGCGGCGTTTGATGGCGGTGGGGCAGAGCGGCGTGGTCGACCTTTCACCGCTGGTGACCCACCGATTCAAGCTTGATGACATTGAAGCGGCCTATGACTTGTTTGCGCACCAGCGTGACGGTGTGATGAAAGTGGCAATTACACCGTGAAGCTGCGGCCAGCCTGTCGGCAGGCTCATCGCGGGTGACGATGGCAGCCGACGATCAACTGCTTGAGCCCGTCCATGTTCTCAATGGTGACGTCGCGGCCGGTAATCTGCACCAGTCCCTGGTCGCGCAGGTGGGCGATGCCGCGACAGATGGTTTCGAGGCGCAGGCCGAGGTAGGAGCCGATTTCCTCCCGACGCATCTTCAACACAAAGCTGCGCGACGAATAACCACGAGCGTTCAAGCGTTGCGACAGGTTCAACAGGAACGCCGCCAGACGTTCATCCGAGCTCATGTTGCCCAGCATCATCAGCATGTCGTGATCGCGAACGATCTCACGGCTGAGGATCTTGTTCAGGTTGTGCTGCAGTGAAGGCAGCTCCCGGGCCAGTTTTTCCAGGTGGGCAAAATGGATGGGGCAGACTTCGCTGTCCTCCAGCGCGACCGCATCGCAGGTGTGCAGATCCGAACTGATGGCGTCCAGGCCGAGCATTTCACCGGCAATCTGAAACCCGGTGACTTGTTCGCGACCGTCGATCGACAGCACGCTGGTCTTGAATGAGCCCAGCCGCACGGCATAGAGCGAGCGCAAAGGATCACCGGCACGATAGAGTGCAGCGCCTTTCTTGACCTTCAGTCGCTGGGCGATCAGCGTGTCCAGGCGCTCGATTTCCCCACCGCTCAAACCGAGCGGCAGACACAACTCCAGCACGCTGCAACTTGAGCACGCCGTTTTGAGTTGTTGATTGCGATACGAGCGAGTTTCTGCCACCGGGAAGCCCTCACTTTCAGCCTGTTGAGCATAGTTCCCGGGTCGCCATTGACACGGAAAAAGCGTTGTGAACCCTGGATAAACGACGAATGGATCCAGACTGTCAGACATTCACGCGCCTCAGAAACGAGTCATGAATCACTGTGGTGACGTATCTCTGATTCAGTTGATAAAAATCAGTGATCCAGACGTGCGCTGCCAGATACTTGAACGGCAGCATTTCCTGATTGTGGTCACACGCGGAGAAATCCCCGCTCATGTCGCTCTTCAGGAAATCAGCTTTTCAATCATCCAGGTAAACGTTTCAGGGAGAGGCACGTGGTGCTCAAACTCAAACGCATTCTATTGATAGCCCCTGGCGAAATGACCCTGACCCCGGCATTTGAACGCGCCTGTGCGCTGGCCTGTGCCACAGGCGCGCTGTTGCACATCGTCGCGTTCGATTATGTCCCGGCGCTGGCAGCGGCCGGGCTGTTTGCACCTGAGGCGATGGCTCAGGCGCGGGAAGGGTATCTGCAAGTGCATCGGCACTGGCTGGAACAGCAGGCCCGCTTCAAACGATGCATCGGTCTGCAGGTGACCACTGAAGTGGTCTGGGCCAGATCAAACCTTGCTCACGTGCTTGAGTACGTGAATGACTTTCATCCGGATCTGGTTATCAAGGATACCCATTACGTTCCGGCGCTCGACCGCGCCTTCCATCGCCCGCTGGACTGGCGCTTGCTGCGCGAATGTCCGGCACCCCTGCACCTGGTGACCCGCGCCGGGCAGGCCAGGCCAATGAAAATTCTTGCAGCGGTCGATCTGTCGCATCTGGAAGAACTGACGCAAGGGTTGAACGACCGGATACTTGACCTTGCTTGCACACTGGCGGCCGGTTGCGGCGCGGCGCTGCACCTGCTCAATGTGGGTTGCTGGGCGGTCATCGACGATGGGGCCATAAGCGTGCCGACAGGCAGCCTGGACGGCAGTCTGAAAGATGCCATCGAGGACGCCCAGCAAGAAGCGTTCGACGCACTCGCCGAACGCTATGGCATCCCGATTTCATGCAGACACTTGCTGACCGGCATCCCGCAAAAGGTCATAGGGCTGTTTGTCCGCCAGAATGCTTTTGACATGGTGGTGCTGGGCACGCTGTATCCCGACGGCAAACACCGCTACATCGGCAGTACCGTCGAGAGCGTGTTGAACCGGGCTCCTTGCAGTCTGATGATCGTCAAATCGCCGCAGCCCTCCGATTGAATGGGGGGCACTGCCGAGTTTTGCACTGGATGAGAAACAACGGTTGTTGCGGCTGGAGGAGGTATTTCAATGATGTTGTCGATCAACTCACGTCACGGATCGATGCGCCCGACACATGGCCAGCGACTGTCGATACAGCGCGGGTCAAAAAGCATCCTGGGATCACGTATGCCGATGGTTCCATCCTGTTATGAGTGACGCACTGGGCCTGGCGGGGGCCGCCGCAGCATTGGGCATCGGCATGCTGGTCGGTCTGGAGCGCGAGCGCCACAAAGGGCGGGGTGACAGCCGTGCCTGTGCCGGGTTGCGCACGTTTGCGATCACGGCGTTGCTCGGTTACGTCGCGATGCAAGTGGGCGGCGCGCTGCTGGTGGGCATTGTGGGCGGCGGTCTGGCGGTGCTGATCAGCGTGGCTTACTGGCGCAGCCTGAGCGGTGATCCGGGGGTGACCAGCGAAGTGGCCTTGCTCACGGTGCTGGTATTGGGCGCGCTGTGTGGCACCGCTCCGGAATTGGCAATCGCCATCGGCGTGGTCATGGCGGGGCTGCTGGCTTACCGGCAGAAACTCCATCACTTCGCCCGCAGCCAGTTGAGCGAAGCGGAGATGCGCGATGGGCTGGTGCTGTTGACCGCAGCGCTGGTGGTGCTGCCGCTGACGCCTGACCGGTTCATCGGTCCCTACTCGGCGCTCAACCTGCGCACGCTTTGCACATTGACCGTGTTGCTGATGGCCGTCGGCGCCATCGGGCATATCGCCGTGCGCACGCTGGGTGTGCGCTACGGCTACGCAGTCAGCGCCATCGCCTCCGGTTTCGCCTCCAGCACCATGACGATTGCCGCCATGGGGCATATCGCCCGTAAAGAACCGGAGCACCTCAAGGTCCTGAGTGCGGCGGCCCTGCTGTCGAACCTGGCTACGACTGCGCAGGTGGCGCTGATCCTCGGCACGGTCGACACCGCGCTGTTGCCGCACCTGTGGGGGCCGTTGCTGGCCGGATTCGGCGTTACGCTGCTGTTCAGCCTGGGCCTGCTGTTCCCCAGACCTGCGGCCGCTGCGAACCAGCCGATCAAGGTCGGCGGGGCGTTCAATCTCAAGCTGGCGCTGGCGGTCACGTTGACCATGGCCGGCGTGACGTTTTTGTCTTCGCTGATGCTCGACCACTTTGGCGAGGCGGGTGTGATGCTGACCGCCGTACTCAGCGGATTCGCCGATGCTCATTCTTCCACGGCTTCGATTGCCACACTTGCCAAGGGTGGGCTGCTGGATTACGGCGCCATTGCGCCGCCCGTGCTGCTGGCGGTCAGCAGCAACGCGGTGAGTAAATGCCTGATGGCCTGGATCAGTGGCGGGCGACGTTTCGCCGCGTATGTCATCCCCGGTCAGATTCTGCTGACCGCTGCCATGTGGGCCGGCCTGCTGGTGGATCAAGCGACGATTTGACCGAACACTGACAAAAATCAAAATGGTCATCGGTGGAAGGGGCACCCTGAGATCCATTCCCTGTCATCGCTCAATGCCGAGGTGCACCATGTCACAGGAACCCCGCCTGCTGCTGATCGCTCCGCCCGCCATGAACCACACGCCGGCATTCGATCGTGCCTTGGCATTGGCGCAGGCGCTGCAAAGACCGCTGCATATCGTGGCATTCGATTATCTGCAGGCGCTGGCAATGGCCGGGCTGTTTGCCCCCGAACAGGTGGCCGTGGCCCGTGACGCCTATCTGGAGAAACATCGCCACTGGCTTGAAGAACAGGCGGCCCGGATGCGTGGAAACGGGATCGTCGTCACGAGTGAGGTGGTGTGGGTTCAGGATCCGTACGCGGAGATCCTGCATTTCATCAATGAAATGCCGCTGCTGCTGATCATCAAGGATGCCCACGAAGAATCGGCCCTCAAGCGAGTGTTTTTTACCCCGCTGGACTGGCAACTGCTGCGCGACTGCCCGATCCCGGTACACCTGGTGACCAATGCCTTGAACCCGCGCCCCCGTCATGTGCTGGCGATCATCGACGTGCTGCGCAGCGAAGATCAGGATCTGGTGTTCAACGACCAGATTATCGACGCCGCATCGAAACTGGCCGAGGTGTGCAATGCCCGACTGCAGTTATTGCACGTCTACGATTGGACCGCCGCCTATGCGCAGGACTTCGGGTTTGGTGCGTTGCCGCTGGCCACCGGTATCTACGAGGCCCGGGGGACGGCGCAGCATGAGGCGTTTGCCGCGACGGCTGAGCGCCACGGCGTGTCGAACGACTGTCGCCATTTCATCGAAGGTGTGCCGGTGCCGGCCATTTGCCGATTCGTCGAAGAGCAAAATGTCGACGTGATCGTGGCAGGTACGGTGCAGCACAAAGGGATGAGCAAACGGCTGGGCACCACCGCCGAGCAACTCCTGCACCGGGCACCGTGCAGCGTGTTGGCGATCAAGCCGGGCAGGGGGCTCTAGCGCCGGTGCGTCGGCGATCGCCCGTACGGACTTTCGCCGGCAGCAGTGGCTACAAGTGCAGGCTGTGAATGACCTGGCGGGGATCGTCAGGGTCATTGTGCCGTTCGAATTCCAGCGTCCGGGCCAGATCACGCATGGGGGCATTGCTGGCGGCATCGATCGAGTACATTCGGTGCATTCCATTCTTGCGCGCCGCGCTGATCAAGTGCTCCATCAACAGTGTTCCCAGTCCCAGGTGCGTCCATTCATCAGCAACGGTAACGGCGCATTCGCACTCGTGTTCACCCGTGGCGGCATAGCGGCTAACGCCGATCTCGATCAGTTGACCGTTGTCGTGCACCAGCGCCACGTAGGCCAGGCGCCGGCGATTGTCGGTGTCCATCAATTGGTCCAGCATCGTGCCCGACGGTTCGTTGATCTGCGCCAGAAAACGCATATGCCGTGACTCCGGGGACAAGCGTTTGATGAACGCATACTCGCGTTCCCGATCCTTCTCCGAGAGGGGGCGGATCAGCACATGGCGACCGTCCTTGAGTGCTTCGATCCAGTGTTGGCCGGTGATCGAGGCATAGGCCGTGGCGGCTCGTTCGTTGTGGTCTTTGACGGTAAGCATGAGGAAATCCTCCCTGCGGTTTTAAAGACGGATGCAGGACACAGCGCCCCGCAGTCGCTTTCTTTCTACGCCGCTCGACGGGCAGGAATCTGATCTGGGTCAGAGACCGGTGATGTTGAATCGTCCGAAGTTGATGTAAATCAACTGCGCACCGGCAGCGCAGGCTCAGTCTCAAAGCCTGCGGTTGTCTTGCGGAGGTGTGTGATGGGGCAATATCAACGTTTGCTGCTGGTCGCCGACCCGACCCTGCATCAGACGCCCGCCATGCTGCGCGCGGTGGCGCTGGCCAAGGCGAGCGCAGCGGCCCTGGACATTCGGGTCTTCGCCGAACCGGCACCGGTGGTTCGTCTGTGGGAAGACAAAATCGATGAGGCCGGGTATCAGCGGTATCTGCGCCACCACCGTCGCTGGGTAGCCGATCAGCTTGAGCAATGCTCGGAACAGGGACTGAAAGTGACGGTGGACGTGGTGTTCACCACCCACGCGCAGCTGGACATCCTAAGGGCTGTCGCAGACCTCAAACCTGATTTGCTGATCAAGGACGTGACGCTCGAGCCCCTCCTTAAACGGGTTTTCATAACGCCGCTGGATTGCCATTTGCTGCGCGAGTGCCCGGTGCCCGTGCATCTGGTCAACGAGGTCCGTTACAGCCTGCCGCATCGCATCGTGGCGGCGGTGGATCCGTTCGATCCCGAGACCCAGATCAGCGGCCTGAATGACTCCATCATTCAGACCGCCAATTCGCTGGCCATGCAATGTGACGCACCGTTGCACCTGCTCTACGCTTATGACTTGTCACCGGCGTTCAATGGCGATGCGCCGCTGGTCGGTGCCGGATGGGGAGTGGATTTTGTCGAGGAGCTGCGCCAGTCCCTGCACCAGGCTTTCATCAACCTCGCCGATCGCTACGGGATTCCGCCCGAGCGACGCCATTTTGTGATGGGGTTGCCGGTGCCGGTCATCGGAGAGTTCGTCGAGCAATACCTGGCGGATGTGGTCGTGATGGGCACGGTGCACCGCACAGGTATTGATCGGTTGATGGGCAGCAATACCGAGCGGGCGCTGTATTCGCTGCCTGGAAGCATTCTGGCGGTGGGGCCGGGCGTTCGAGCCCAAGTGCAACGTCCTGCATCTGACGAGAGGTCTTCATGAGCCAGTATCAACGGTTGCTGCTGATCATCAATCCGCTCCTGCGCGAGTCCGCTGCGATCAACCATGCAGCGGCGCTGGCCAAGACCAGTGGCGCGCGCTTGCACCTATTGGCGCTGATTCCCTCGCTCGACGGTTTGTCGCTGCTTGAAACAGGTGACCGGCAACAGGCGCGCGAGGCATTGCTTCAGGATCATCGCCAGGCGCTGGAGGCCCGGGCGGTCAAGCTGCGCGACAGGCGGATCGAAGTGACCATCGAAGTGGACTGGGCCGCTGATGTTGAGCAGCGCATCCTTGCTCATGTCAACGCGTACGCGCCCGATCTGTTGATCAAGGAAATCGAACAGGTGTCGGCCCTCAGGCGCGCGTTTTACACGCCACTGGACTGGCAATTGCTGCGCGATTGTCCGGTACCTGTCTACCTGGTGGGCGGAAGCGGCTATGTGTTGCCTCGCAAAGTGCTGGCGGCGGTCGAGGTGTCGGATATCGAGTCCGCCGACAACTCGTTGAACGAACAGATCATCCGGCAGGCCAGTGCGCTGGCCATCCAGTGCGACGCCGAGTTGCACCTGCTCTATGCCTGCGACATTTCCGCCGCGTACCTGGCGAACATGGGCGAGTTGCCCCTCGCCGAACTGACCCGGTCACTGCGCGAGGACCTGCAAAAATCGTTTCTTCGACTGGCCGGGCATTTCGGTGTGGCCTCCAGTCAACGCCACTTCATTGAAGGTCGCCCAGTCACCGTGCTGAGCGAGTTCGCCGACGAGCAGCATGTCGATGTCATCGTGATGGGCAGGGTTCGCAAGCGGGGCCTGAGCAAATGGTTGGGCAGTACCACCGAGCACATTCTTTACCAGGTGCCTTGCTGCGTTCTGGCGGTTTGACGGGGTTTGCTGAGCGGTCGGCAGGCGGGAAGCTTTCCGTTGGTCAATCCGCGTATTGACATATCGAATAATCTCGATATTCTCGCGACATGGACCTGATCGAAGTATTCAAAGCACTCTCAAACCCGGTACGGCTTGAAATCCTGAAAGGCTTGAAGGACCCCGTAAAGAACTTCCCCCCGCAGGATGAGGGTGACGTTCACACGGTGGGTGTGTGTGTGAGCAGCATTCAAGAGGGCATCGGACTCTCGCAATCAACGGTGTCCGGTTATCTTGCAACGCTGCAGCGCGTGGGCCTGGTTGAAGTCAGGCGCATCGGTCAGTGGACCTACTACAAGCGCAATGAAGCCAACATCAGCGCTTTGGCCGAGGTCATAGGGAAAGAGCTGTAAAAAATTTTACCGCAGTATATCGAGATATCTCGATATCCCTTATTGTCGATACGAGGATTCACCATGAAAGCGATGCTGCTTGAATCATTTGGCAACCCTGAATCGTTCAAACTTTACGACGTACCCAAGCCCGTACCGGGCGCCGGGCAAGTCCTGGTCCGGGTACACGCCACCTCCATCAATCCGCTGGATTACCAGGTTCGACGTGGCGACTATCCGGACCTGGTGCAACTGCCGGCCATCACCGGACATGACGTCTCCGGCGTCGTCGAAGCGGTCGGCCCCGGCGTGACGGCGTTCGCCCCCGGAGATGAAGTCTGGTACACGCCGCAAATCTTCGACGGCCCTGGCAGCTATGCCGAGTACCACGTGGCGTCTGCCAGCATCATCGGCAAAAAGCCGCGCTCGCTGAGCCATCTCGAAGCGGCCAGCCTGAGCCTGGTGGGCGGGACGGCGTGGGAAGCCCTGATCGTGCGGGCAGCGCTCAGAGTCGGGGAGAGCATCTTGATCCATGGCGGCGCAGGCGGCGTCGGACACGTCGCCATCCAGCTCGCCAAAGCGATGGGCGCCAAAGTGTTCACCACCGCGCGCGAAGCAAACGCCGAGTTCGTCCGCCGCATGGGCGCCGATGTGATCATCGACTACGAAAAGCAAGACTACGTCGACGCCATCCTGCGGGAAACCAAGGGCCTCGGAGTGGATGTGGTGTTCGACACCATCGGCGGCGATACCCTGTCGCGCAGCCCCGACGTCCTCGCACAACTTGGCCGGGTGGTCTCGATCGTCGACATCGCCCAGCCACAAAACCTCGTTCAGGCCTGGGGCAAGAACGCGAGTTATCACTTCGTGTTCACCCGCCAGAATCGCGGCAAGCTCGATGAATTGAGTGCCCTGGTGGAGCGCGGTCAACTGCGGCCCCATGTTGGCGCGGTGTATTCGCTTGCGGAGATTTCGCTGGCCCATGCGCGGTTGGAGAGTCCCAACAATGGTCTTCAAGGGAAGATTGCCATTGCGGTGGCGCCCTCGCTTAGTGCGGGTTCGGTGGGGGAGGCGTCATGATTTATGAGATCGCTTTGCTACCCGTTCACGCAGAACGCGTTGATGAGTTCAGACGTGCATTTGCCGAGGTAGCGCCTTTGCTCCGCCGCGCGAAGGGTTATGGCGGGCACATGCTTGCGCAGGGGATCGAAACGCCGGAGCGGTTCAATCTGATTGTGCGGTGGGACTCGCTTGAGGCTCACACGGATTTTGAGGCGGGGGAGGATCACAGGGTCTTCATGTTGGGGCTAGAGGCGTATTTTTCGGAGGAGCCGCAGGTTTATCACATTGAGGGGGCGGCTTTTACTGCCCGCGAAGGTGATGGAGCGCTTTGGTCCGGAAACTGAAACACGCTTTTGTGGGGAAGCGAGCCGGACTGGGTGACAGTCCGGCTTTTGTCCGGAGTTAAACGCGGTGAGCATTGGTTGTTTAAATCAGTCCTACAGTCACACCCGGATGCCCACAGCGCCTTGCGCCGTCCCCTACACCTAAGACAGAATCCGCCGGCTTGTGCGTCTGGACCTCCGACCGTAACTTGATTCCCGTCACTGCCCATCAGTGATCGGGTCTGCAAGCCCGCCGGAAAAACCAGTCGCACAGCCTGCCAAAAGGACGCTCGTTCGCGTCCGCTCAATGGCGGCTTTGTGCGGGAGACCCTCGGGTCTGCCGGGTGCCTGGTTTCCCGGTCTTGCAGACCCGCACATGGCTGCCACCCATCATCTGCAAGTGATGCTGGTAGCTCCTAATCAAAATCAGGAGTTTCACCATGATCAAACCGACACCGAATCCCCCGGAAACCGATCCGGTTTCCCCCTACAAATTCCCCGACTCCCGAACCCTGAACGAGGCAGCCGAACGCGCGCTCGACCATTACCTCACTCCGCAGCAACGGGTCATGGGTAGTCACCACAAACACGATCCGATGTACCTGGCTAATCCAGCGTACGACACTGAATCCCTGCTCGCCAATGCCAGCGAATCCCTAGGCTCGGCCAGCGAAATGCTCAACAACTTTGCGGCCACGCTGGAGCCCGCTCACCGTAAGACTGCGATAGGAATTGCGCAGATTGTGATGCTCGGGGAATTGGCGGTGAATCAGGCGTTGGATAACGTCGAACTGAAGACTTAAGGCTGTCCTTCAGTAAAAAGGGAGCAGATTCAATACCTGAATCTGCTCCCTTTTTTGTTCGTTGAGCTCAACCGTTGGCGTTTGCTCTCTTTTCCGCCGTCACGATGCAAGCCTTGTAGAAATTGGAATGGAAATCGCTGATCGCTTTCTGCTGCAAGCTCTCGCTTGAGTATTGAGGAATCTCGTACGCCTCGCGGATCAACGACTTGAACACCTCACCCACATACTCGTTCTGCTTACCTGCCGCTTCGGCCAGTTCCAACACTGATGCCATGGGCACGCCTTGCTGCCTGGTTTTCATGACCTGTTTGGCCGAGTTTTCTATTCGTTGGCACTCTTCGAGCTCTTCCTGCGGTACGGGAGAGGCAAGAGCGGAAAAACTGATGGCGAAGGTTACTGCTGCTGCCAGACATTGTTTGTACACGAGGTGTCGTCCCTGGTTTTGAGGCTGAACCTTATCATTCGTGGCTCGGCGCCACCATTGCAGGCAGGGAGAAAGAGCGCCAGGTGCTGGCACGCGGCCACGCCTTGCGCCCCCCGATTTCCGCTGTCACCCTTCAGCCCGTTCTTCAAGGATCAGAAGAAGGAATCAAGGATTGAGTGGCTACATTCCCAACCCGCCTAAAAACTATCGCAACAAAGGAACCGACCCCGTCGATATTCATGCCCAGCGTTGGGCTGAGTATGAGAAACACGGGAAGGAACCGGCATCGGCTCGTGAAAAAATCGGCATTGCCCTGCGGATCGGAGTGTTCTTCGATGGGACGGGGAATAATGCCAATAATGCTGCTGCGGGTTTACTTTGCGGTGCCCATCATCCCATTGCTGCTCAAGACATTGATGCCAGTTGCAAGCCGTTCGTGAAAGATCCGGACAGCCGCTACGGTAATGACACCCGCAACGTTCAGAATGGCAGTTGGTCATTCTAGGAAAAAACGGGGGCGAATCGGAAAAGATAGGGCGGATTTTTCGATAAATAGATGCGCTCCCCATTTTCATTTTCTGCATTTCTTTAAAACGATCCTTCTATGGTGATCGAATGATGGATGCCACTTTGAAAATAATAAAAGCTACTCGCTTTGATGATGTCGACCATGACCTTGGCTATGAATACCGTGGTTATAACTACGATATACAGAGCGAAGAGGATATGTTTCTGATCAGAATTTACGATGACCAACCCGGACGGGCAACGGTAGTACGTCCGACGTCAATGTCTAAAAACAAAAAACTCAGAACGCTAGTCGAACTCCTACAGTCCGAGCTGGGAGTGACCAGGGTCTCGCTTTACATGGGGGGCATAGGGTGTTACGCCGAGATCAATCTTGACAGTTTGACATTTATTCCCGTCTGAAGCCGGCTGTGGAGGAGTGCCAAGCGTGTTTAGATACTTTTGGTCAAATCATTCAGAAAGTAAATTCGTAAATATTTGATAGGTTGCGAAGAGTTGAAAACGTCCAGCTGGATCAATCGGAATAATGAAAAGGTGTGAGGTTTTATCCCTTGTTGAACATTGCATACACCCATTTAGCCAGCTCATCTGGTGATGTCGTCTCTTTTCTCAATACTTCATAACCACGATCTCGCGCAACGATAGCCAGCTTTCCTGAATCGGAAATTTCAATATATGGCCCGCCAAACTCATCGGCTTCAGTAGTGAGGGGGAAGCTGTTGTACGGATTTCTCTGTTCAATCGCATATTTAAAAAAATAATCGATTGTATATTTAAGCTTCATGGCCAGGTCCTCTTGTTATTTTGTTGGCGTCCGAGAGCAACGTCAGAGATAAACTTTCAGTTTGTCAGCAATTGATGTCAACCGCTGTACTCCCCAACCGCTCCCCATTAACCACCACATGCACCGCATGCACCCCCGAATAATGCTTGCGCGTCGTGAAATCCTTGATCACCTGCCGCCGCGCGACAATCTCACGCCCAAACCCCGCCAACTCCAGCGTCTTCAACTTGAAAACCTTGGCCGACGTCCCGCCATTCGCCTTCACATAGTCAATCGCATAATCAATCACCAACCGCTGTTCAACTGGGACCAACGATCGAACGGTAAACGACAGAGTGATCGTCTCCCCAAGCCGCACAACCGCCGGTTCCACCTTCACATCCAGCAACTCAACCTCAGCCTTCGCCCCCGCGCCTATAACCGTAAGCGCCCGAGAATTCCCCTGTTTGATCAAGCTCCGCAACGCATGTTTGGCAATCCAAGCTGTGTGCTTGTTGTCCAGCGACCACCCCTCAATCGTATCCAGCACCCACTCCGGATGTTCTTTCGTCACGTCATTCAAATGATTCGCCACGGACTTGCGCACGTACAAACTTTCATCGGCCTTCAACCGATCAAGTATCCCGGCAGCCAACAGCGGATCAGCCTGCACTGGTTCCAGTCGAAACGACCACGGCAGGCGAGGGCGGCTGCCTTCGCTGGCGAGTCTTCGGACGTGGTGGTTTTCGTCTCGGGTCCAGTCGTGCATCAGTTCCAGCGAGCGTTCCAGGTCGCTGCGCAGGAAGTGGCGGATGGCGAATTCGGAGGAGCCGAAGGTGGTGAAGTACTTCAGGGCTTCCATGGAGGTGTCGAACGCGTGCGCGCCGTAGCGCGCGACGTAGTGCGGCAGGCACATGCTGACGAAGCCGCTGTTCAGGCGTGGGGCAAGTTCGCGCAGCACAGCGAGGGAGTCTGCGTAATCCAGCGGCAGCACCGCGTGCAGGCTTTCGCTGACGCGGGCCATGCGTTGCATGACGGAGAGGTCGGCGAGGCCGTCGTTGGCATGCCTGAGAAAGGCCTTGGCCTTGAACGCCGGGTACACGGCGCTCATTTCTGTGGCGATGTGTTGCAGGCGTTCGGCGTTGAAGATTTCTTTCAGCGCCGGCGCAGCCGTTTCAGATGCGCTCATGATCAGGTCATCGGGGTGCTGATGAACGCCTGGGTGCTTTCGGCGTACGCGGTGTACTGGGCGATGCGCGGGAAACGTTGAGCGTCGATCTGGTCGGGGACGACTAAGCTGGTGAAGCTCCAGGCGACGGCGAGGGTGATGCCGTCCTGATGGAGGGAGCCGTCGGTGGGCAGCGGGTGCTTTTCGAGTTGGTGTTCGAGGGCGGTGAAGGCGGCGGCGAGTTGGCCTTCGACGCGTTCGACCCACGGCTGGTATTGAATGTCGGCCGGGCGCAGGTTGCGTTCGTAGTAGAGCTGCACGGCTTTTTCGCAGGCGGCGAGACCGAAGCCGATCAGGCGCAGGGCTTTGGCGCGTTGCGGCAAGTCGGCGGGCAGCAGGGTTTTGCCGGACAGGGCTTCGAGGTAGTCGAGGATCAGGGTCGAATCGATCAGCACGTCGCCGTCATCAAGGACCAGGGTCGGCGCCTTGACCACCGGGTTGATCTGCTGGAAACGCTCGAAGTGGCGGAACACCGAGACCGGGTCGTGTTCCAGTTCGATCCCCAGGCATTTGGCAGAGATCGCCACGCGGCGGACATAGGGTGAGTCGAGCATTCCGATCAGTTTCATGTGCACTTCCCTTGAGGCGACGATCTGGTGATGTGGGTGACGAATGTAGCGGCAAAGTCTGTGGGCTGACTACCTCGTGACAACGGGTCGACGGTCGTTGCTGAGCGTATCACCGATGAAACACCCGAAAATAAAGGCCGGGACGGCCCTTGCGGAGGTCTTCGACGGATCTATAGTCAAAGTGCCAGCACCGACCAGGGATGGAAAAGTTAAGCGAGTTCAGGCCCTCTGACTCAGTACTCGTTTGTATTACTCCCTTGTAGTCCATGACCCCTCGATCGTTGAGGCGCCGACGTCCGCGCGCCAGTAAAAGTCAGCGGCGTAGGCCACACAGGAAGGGCACGAGGGTTTTGTCATGAATACGCTTCATCGATTGATGATCGGGATTTTGTGTATAGCGTCAGTGGGGTGCAGTAACCGTCCGGAAAGAGGTGCGGTTGTGCAGCAGTGGTCGGCCAATACGGAACAATTGAATTTCAAACCGATTTTTCCGCCGCGAGGTAACTTCGAAGTCGGCGATTTTTACGTGGTTCGGGCAGCAAAAGCCGGCGCCAAGATGAAAACCGTCGATTACTACATGGGCTCGGTCTGGTTTGACCGGATGCGGCTCGATGCAGAGTTGAAAAAAGCTGCGCCCTACATCACGGCAGCTAAAACACCGGCTGACAAGTCCGGTCTTGTGGCGACCACGAGCGTACCGGATCTTTATTTACCCAATAGCTCAGTGAAAGTAAACGCGTTGGTAGCGTTTCCCGGTTTTACCTTTGCCTCCCTGGCAGAAAGCGATATCGGATTGGGAGTCAGCAACAGTTCGATTGGTGCACTGTTGGGTGGCGCCCGTAAGTCAGCGTATTCCGTCGCCTACTCGGTCCCCGTGGCGGAAACCTACGGAGTGCTTTATGGGGATGCTCATATTGCGGCAGATAGGCACCTTGGCAAGTACACCAAGAGCCAGCGCGAAAAACTGCAGGAAGCGGTCGTTTCGTTGAAAAACGACACCAAAGCCGATGACAGGAACGACACCACTTCGGTGCTTGTGCTGGTGACGCAAGTTTATTTGGCGCGTTCATTGGATGTCGTGATTTCTTCGACCGAAAGTAACGGCGCTCAGTTTTCTGCCGTCACGCGGGCGCTGACGGATCTGGATGAGCGCAAGACGGCCATTGAAACTCAGCTTCGAGCATTGAAGCCAGCTGCCAAAGGTGAGGCTGCTACTGACGGAAAGGGTGTCGAGGCGAAGGCGGGCGATACAGCCAAAGAAGATGCCGGGAAGGCGGCGTCAGACAAGGCCGGAGCGCAGAAGCCAGAGGTTGTGCCTGCCACGAATCAGGCGATGATCAGACAGAAGGAGGCGGAACTGGCTCAGGTCAATGCCGATATCCGCAAGCGAGTGGAGTCCGTAACCCCGGCAATGCCGGGTGTAACTGGATCGGTGGTGAAATCTTCTGCGTCGGGTCTGACATTGCGGCAGGTGTTTGATACACCGGTCGCCATTGGTTACTCCGGTATCAACATTGATATCGACAAATTGATTGCGACGGGAAAAGTCGTTGAAGCGCCGAACATCGATACATACCCGCTGAAAATGCAAATCAAGATCCCACTCCAATGATTTTGCAGATCCTGTCACCAACCTGCCTGGGCGGGTTGGTGATGGGGGGAGAACCACAGCATCGAGCCACGATAGTGAAATCGTGAAATATGCGACAAAGCGCCGCTCGTCCACCGTTTGTCTTCTATATACAGCCGCTCGACTGAATTTCTTGCTATAAACGCACTCCGATGAGCGCTGTGAAGCCTGTGTCAGAGCAGTTTCCGGGCCTTGTCGGACAAATTCCCGGTATTTACAGTTGCTGAGCCCTCAAACGGGCCTTAGACTGCCGCCCCTTCGTAAATTGAGTGCCGGGTGGCGTTTGCAATAAACGATGCCTTTCCGATGACCGCAGGCGGTTCGCCGGAACGCTCCCTAATTCGCCTTAATGCACGTTTTTTATAGAGATATCAATGACAAAGGACAAGTTGCTGGCCATGCCGGCAGATGACTACATGAATGCCGAGCAACACGCTTTCTTTCAAGAGCTGTTGCAGAACATGAAAGTCGAAACCCATGAGCGCATTGAGCAGAACCGTATTGCCATCGAAAGCCTGGACACCCCGGCTGACCCGGCGGACGCCGCATCGGTGGAAGAAGAGCGCACCTGGCTGGTAAACGCGATCGATCGCGACCAGCGCATGCTGCCGCAACTCGAGCAGGCCCTTGAGCGTATCAAGGAAGACAGCTTTGGCTGGTGCGACGACAGCGGCGAGCCGATCGGCCTGAAACGCCTGCTGATCAGCCCGACCACCAAGTACTGCATTGAAGCTCAAGAGCGTCACGAGCAGATCGACAAGCACCAGCGTCAGGCCTGATTCCTGAGGCGACCCCTTCAATCCGGGTCGTCGCGAAAAGATCGCAGCCTTTTGCAGCTCCATCGGGAACTGCAAAAGGCTGCGATCTTTGCTTTTTCTCGTCTGCCGGAAAATCCCCGCACTTTTCCATTGACCTGCCACAGACCCACGACTAACGGACCATGGATAATGGCGTTGTAGTGGCGTTTAATGCAGCCACAACAATGAGAACAAGCGTGGGGTAACGAAATGACGAGAGATGGATCTCTGGTTGCGGCTCTGCCTGCACCAGTTGTTTTGCCGAAGAATCGCTGGCTGACGCCGACCTTGCAAAGCATCGCCCTGATGCTGTTGCTGGCCGGGATGAGCCTGGGCGAATGGCCCTTGTACGTCAGCATGCCGCTGGCGGTGCTGATCGTCTGGCTGCCGCGCCTGCGTTCTCGGGCAGTCCCCGATGCTCTACCGGTCGATAGCAGTACCGCGATGTCCGAGCTGACTCGCGACCTTTCCTACACCACCAGCCATAACGCGCTGTCCGCCGCCGGCGTGGCGTTTTCCGTCAAGGAACTGGCCGGCAAGCTGCAATCGCAACTCGACGCCGCCGCGCAAATTGTCAGCAACGCTGAAGTGATGATTGCTACCGAACAAGCCACCTCGCAACTCAGCCGTGAAGCCTTGGGCGCTGCCAGCGAAGCCCATCACAGCAGCGCGGCGGGGCGCACCGAATTGGTGGATTCGATTTCGCGCATGCATCAGCTCAGCCAGCGCGCCAATGCCAGCCGCGAACTGATCGAAGCCTTGAGCCAGCGCAGCGATGACATTCAGCGTGTGACGCTGGTCATTCAGTCCATCGCCAGCCAGACCAACCTTCTTGCATTGAACGCCGCGATTGAAGCGGCCCGGGCCGGTGAGCACGGGCGCGGTTTTGCGGTAGTGGCGGATGAAGTCCGTGGTCTGGCGGCGCGTACCGCGACGGCCACTGGCGAAGTCGGCGAGATGGTCGCCGACATCCAGCAACGCACGGCGCAGGTGGTGGAGCAGATCCGCCAGCTCTCCGACGATTTGCACACGGGCGTCGAGCAGGTCGAACACACCGGTCAGCACCTGGAAAACATCGCGCGACTGGCGGCCGGGGTGGAAACCCAGGTCGGCGAAATCGCCCGAGGCGCAGAAACCAACCGTGAGCAGCTCGACAGTCTGTTCACCGCCATCGAACAGATGCGCAGCGATCTGGCAATCAGCGACCAGCAGACACGGCGTCTGGCCGAGGCCGCCGTGCAGATGGAAGGGCAGGCGGAAACCATCAGCGAACGTCTGGCCGAAGTCGGGCTGGATGACTATCACCAGCGCATCTACGACCTCGCCCGTGAAGGGGCCAGCCAGATTGCCGCGCGGTTCGAGGCCGATGTCGAGCAAGGGCGCATCAGCCTCGAGGACCTGTTCGACCGCCAGTATCAGCCGATTCCCGATACCTGGCCCGCCAAGTTCCAGACCCGTTTCGACCGCTATACCGATCAGGTGCTGCCGGCGATTCAGGAGCCATTACTGCCGCGCCACGAAGGCCTGGTGTTCGCCATCGCCTGTACGCAGCAGGGTTATGTGCCGACGCACAATCAGGTGTTCAGCCAGCCACTGACTGGAGATGTGCAGGTCGATACCGTCAACAATCGCACCAAACGCAAATTCGCCGATCGCACCGGCATCCGCTGCGGCAGCCATCAGCAACCGGTGCTGTTGCAAACCTACACCCGAGATACCGGTGAGCTGATGCACGACCTGTCGGTGCCGATCATGGTCAAGGGCCGCCACTGGGGCGGGTTGCGTCTGGGCTACAAACCGGAGAATCCGCGCTGAGGTATTGTTGCCGGAACTGCAATTAAGCTGTGCAGCGGCGTCGCTGTTTCCTCTTGATCCAAATCATTAACATACCTACATAGTTAGGTTGCTAATGAAGTGGGGAGGTCAGCATGCAATGCAGAGTCGATGTCGCGGTGATGATCGGCAGCGGTGTGCCCGCCGGTCTGCGCGCGATGGGGCAAAGTGTCTGCTGGGTGGTGCTGCTCAATGGCGAACGCCGGGGCACCGCTTTTGCCAGTCGTAACGAGGCGGAAGAGTGCAGGGCCGCATGGCTGGCGCAACTGAGCGCTGAAACCGGTGACAACCTGCACTGATCAAGATTACTTGCCTCGGTGCAGGCGCACATTCAGCTCATCGACCATGATGGCTTCCTCGCCATCGGCCCGCAGCCACTCCTTGAGCATCTGCGCCTGTTGCGGGTTCCAGAAGTCGGCGTCGATCAGCTTGGTATCGGCGTCCAGCGGATGGGCTTCGATGAAGTCATCGATCGCCGTTTCCTCCGAAGGCAGCCCTAATTGGTCAAACAGGGTTGTCAGATTGTAAGCAGGCAATTCCATGGTTTACTCCTTGAAGGATGGCGGGGGCGATCACTCTCTTCATCTGAGGTGCGCGCTCGCCAGGAGTTCGATTCGCGATTCAAGTGAACGGGCAAGGGCACAGGCGGCGTTGTGATTCTCGCGGAAACCTCTGACAAGCCCCGTCGATTTTTCCCTGATATGGAAAAAGGCGTTGCCCGCCGGAATCACTTGAAACAACGGTTCCCGTCCGCAAGGCTCCCTTGTAGGAGCAGTCTCGAAGGCAGGAGCGTTCAAGTCAAAGGCGGGTTCGTGAGTCACGGCAAAATGCGTCATAGTGCACATATGAAGTCCTTTTCATGGATTGACCTGCATTTACAGGGTGTTGCGGGTAGTCGCGAACAGCATCGCTGCTCTAGAATCGCCCAAACCGGTTGACGGCATGGCGCTATCTAAAGCAATTTTTTGCGTGCGATATGTCGGAAAAGTGATTTTCTTGGCGAGTTTTTTCCCTAAAGTTCGTAGTCAGTTTTCTCTGGCCGACCTTGATGCGTTTTCCTTCAACATTTGGAGAACGTCTTTGCAAGTTTCGCGAGTGGCATTCCAGTAGTCTTGTGCAACTCGCGGTGAATGAGCACTTCGCTCGCTCAGGCGTATATTCGAGTCATTGAGCAATACCTTCGGCCGGGCCGATATTTTCTGCCGTGCGCGCTTTTCGCGTACGGCACTCTTTTTCAAGTGTGGGGATGTTTCTTTGGCAGTCAGTAACCTCGATATGCATGCTTTGTTCGTGCTGGGTGATTTGCGGGCAAAGCTGGTCAAGCAGTTTCAATCGCGTTTTGTTTACATCACCGAGCAAAACGCCGAAGGCATTTATGTTGCCGAGATCGACACCGAAAGCGCATTGGTGGTCGATGACAAACCTGGCCTCAAGCTCAAGGTCGGCGATCATTTCAGTGCGTCGGTGCTGCCGAGCCGTGAAGGCGGCAAGATGGACATCCGCTTTCGTGAAATCAAAATGACTGTGTACGGTCTGGGCGACTATGCGTTCGTCACCACGGCCGACGGCCATGCCATTGTGTTCAAGGAGGGCCACAGCGCGGTTACCGTGTTTGCCGCCCATGAACAACTGCAGGAAGGCCTGACCAAGACTTTGAAGGCCGTTACCGCCAAAGCCGCCAAGTGGCGCAAGGGCGAACTGGTGACGTTCAAGGCCAGCGAGTGAGCCGCGCCGATTTCCATTTGCAGAACCTCGACAGTGCCCGCGACGAAGCGCATCGGTTGTTCGCTGCAAAGGCCGAATTGAAAGGTGCCTGGCTGGGTTGGGTCGCCTCGCGGATCTACGCCTTGCAGCCTGCCGAGTACGCCAGCATGGTCAGGCGCGAGCTGCAGAGCTTGCAGGAAATGTCTGAAAAGTAGCCTCGTGCGTGTCATGCCCCTGAAAAAGCAGGAACCTCGTCTACAGTCAGTTGACTGAGTATTCAGAGGCTTGCGGTCTTCTGCCAGGCCATCCTGCTATTGCTGTGAACAGCACGAGGTGCAAAAGCATGAACGGATTTCGACGGTTGCTGGCCGCTGGGTTGACCACATTCGGTTTGATGACGGCGGTGCCTGCGGTGAGCGCGGCACAGGCGCCAATCCACTTTGCCGACCTGAACTGGGAAAGTGGCAGCCTGATCACCGATGTCCTGCGCATTATTGTCGAGAAGGGCTACGGCCTGCCGACCGATACCTTGCCGGGCACCACCATTACCCTGGAGACCGCATTGGCCAACAATGACATTCAGGTCATTGGCGAAGAGTGGGCCGGGCGTAGTCCGGTATGGGTCAAGGCCGAGGCCGAGGGCAAGGTCGCCAGCCTGGGCGACACGGTCAAAGGCGCCACCGAAGGCTGGTGGGTGCCGGAATACGTGATCAAGGGCGACCCGGCCAAGGGCATCAAGCCCTTGGCGCCGGATCTGCGCAGTGTCAGCGATCTGAAGAAATACAAGGATGTGTTCAAGGACCCGGAAAACCCGAGCAAGGGTCGGTTCCTCAACAGTCCTATCGGCTGGACGTCAGAGGTGGTGAATAAGCAGAAGCTCACGGCTTATGGCTTGCAGAATGACTTCACCAATTTCCGCAGCGGCTCCGGTGCGGCACTCGATGCCGAGATCAGCTCATCGATCCGTCGGGGCAAGCCGGTGTTGTTCTATTACTGGTCGCCGACGCCGTTGCTCGGCAAGTTCAAGCTGATTCAACTGCAAGAGCCGCCGTTCGACGCTGAAGCCTGGAAGACCCTGACCGACGCCGATAATCCCAATCCGAAACCGACCCGTTCGCTGGCCTCGAAGCTGTCGATCGGCGTGTCTACACCGTTCCAGAAACAGTACCCGCAGATTGCCGAGTTCTTCAGCAAGGTCGATTTTCCGATTGATGACCTGAACAAGGCATTGGCCGAGATGAGCGAGAAACACACGGCGCCCCGGGATGCGGCGGTGGCGTTCATGAAGGCGCATCCGGATGTGTGGCAGGCATGGCTGCCGAAGGATGTGGCGCAGAAGGTTCAGGCAGGTCTGTAGCGGTTTGGCGAGGGCACTTGGCCCTCGCCAAGTTGAATCAGAATCGCGTTTGCACAGCCAGCTCGAAAGTACGCGGTGTGCCGAGGTAATACGCCGGCGACACATGGGCGAACTCGGCATACACCTCATTCGTCAGGTTGCGCACCCGCCCGGTCACGGTGGTGTGCGAATCCACCTTGTAGCTCAGGAAGCTGCCAAACAGGGTGTACGACGGCACGGTCATGGTGTTGGCCGTGTCGGCGAATACCGATGCCACGTACCGGGCATCGACCCCACCTTGCCATTGCGGCGAGAAATCATAGGTCAGCCACAGATTGCCGACCCGGTCCGGCACGTTGGTCGGTGTGTTTCCCTTGCGCGAAACCACTACGCCGGCGGCGTTCTTCTCGTTGAACTCATCGTATTGCGCATCGACCCAGGCGAAGTTGCCTTCGGCCAGCAACTTGTCCGAGATCCGCAGCGAGCTGGCAATTTCGATGCCGTTGGAAGTCTGCTGACCGACCGCAATGCTGCTGGTCGGGTCCTGTGGATCCGTCACAGCGAAGTCCTTGCGCTCGATGGTGTAGGCGGCCACGGTCGCCGAGCCGCGTCCGTTCAGGTAGTCGAACTTGCTGCCGATTTCCCATTGTTTGCCGGTCGAGACATCGAAGTCCTGGGTGCCATTGGGTTGCTCGGCGGCGGTGCTGTATTGCACATACACATTGGCTGACGGAATGAACTGATACGTCAGGCCGATACGTCCGGTGACCGGCTCCCAACTGCGCCTCAAGTGACGCGGGTTGCTCGCCGTCACCGTGCGATGGTTGGTCACGTGTAGATCGATGTCGTCATAGCGCAGACCGGTGAGCAGCGAAAGCTTGTCGGTCAGCGCCAGGCGGTTTTCGGCGAACAGCGCTTTGGTCGTGACTTCGTTGGTCTTGTCGCTGACGAAACCCGGCATCGTCCCGGGAATATCATAGAAATGCCCCGGTCGGTAGCTGTTCGGGTTCACCCTGCTCGCGCCTTTGACGTTCAGCGGCGAGTTGGTGGTCTGGTTGACCTTGTACTCGAAGCCGCCGGACCAGGTGGTGTCGAGGCCGAACAGGGTGTTGTCGTGACGCAGTTCGAACTGGTTGCCGTTCTGCTCACCCTGGTGCCGCACTTGATACGCGGTGGAGCGGTTCACGGCGCTGTTGTCGGCGTTGTATTGATAGGTTTCCAGGTTGCGGTAGTCACGCTGGCTGTCGAGGTGATAGAGGGTGTTGCGCAGGGTGGTGCTGTCGTTGATCCGGTAGTCGATGATCGAGCGCGCCCAGATCGTCCGCTGCTCGTAGCGGCCGTCCTCGACGTTGTAGTTGTTGAAGCGATTGTGCTTGTCGATCCTCACTTCGCCGGCCTTGGGGTTAAGCACCGGCGTGCCCCAGTACGGGCTGTCCTCGTGTTCGTCCTGATATTCCAGGGCCAGGGTGTGCGACAGGTTCGGCGTCAGGTCGCTGAGCAGCGAGAACGCCATGCTCCAGGCATCGCGCTCCTGGCGGTCGATGTAGCCGTTGCCAGTGTTGTGGCTGACGTCGAGTCGCGCGTAATGCTGCACGTCGGCGCCGGGCTTGGTCAGCGCGTGGTTGAGGCCGAACGCGGTTTCGGTGGTGTCGTAGGTACCGTAGCTGACTCGACCTTCGATGGCTTGCTCGTCGCGGGTGGCCAGTTTGGTCACGTAGTTCAGCGAGCCACCGACCGAGCCGGCGCCGTTGATCAACGACGACGGGCCGCCAACCAGTTCCACGCGGTCATAAATCCATGAATCCACTGGCCGTGCCAGTCCCCCGGAAACGTTGACCCCGTTGAACATCTGGGTGATCTGGCTGCTGGTGAAACCGCGATAGGAGACGAACCCGCCAAAGCCCGGCGGCGCACTGGCGTTGACGCCCGGCAAGGTGTTGGCCGCGTCCTGAAAGTTTTGCGAGCCGTGACGTGCGATGTCATTGCGGTTGGCGATCGCCACCGAGGCCGGGGTGTCGCGCACGCTGAGGCCGAGGCGCGAAGCCAAGCCGCTGGACTGATCGAGGCTCAGGCCGGGTTCGGCGCCGGGCTCGCCGTCAATGGTAATAGGCGCCAGATCCACGGTGGATTGCGCCCAGACGTTGACGGACAGGCAGCCGCACAGGCTCGCCAGCAAGGTAAGTTGTTTCATCGATTGAATCCTGAATGCTTGTCTAGGCGTCAGCGCATAGCCAAACGCCGCGCGTTGGCGCAGTGGGCTGACAGATCAAAAAGGCAAGGGCACTCAGGCGAGCGGCGGGGCGCGAGGATTGGCCGAAGGCCAGATGAAGCGGGCAGGAAGGTCAGCACTGACGACGGCTGGCAGCGGTGGACTGTGTTGTTCCGGCAGAATCGCCAGGGTCAGGCTGGAGTTGAACGCCGGGCCCATGCCGCCGGTGGAGCAGAGCGGACAGCCGAACGCCTTGGCCAGGGTCGGCAGTTTTTCTTCAGCGGGATTCGAGGCGAGCGGCGCCCGGGTGCTCGGGTCGACGGCGCAGAACTGGCCACCGATACCGTTGAGCTGCATGCCGACCATTTGTCCGTGACCGATGCTGCAGGCGAACACATTGAACAGGACGCAGCAATAGAGCATCCAGGCCAGCAGTGAGCGATCAGTACGGGTGAAATTCATGGGGCGGCACTTTACCGCACCGCCGACCGGTCGTGCACATGGAAAAATGCCGACTAGGATGTTTTGTTCAAATCCCTTTCAAGGATTCTCGACCATGACCTTTGTGTTGGCTCAATGGCTGGTGACGATATTTGCGCTGATCAGCCTGATGCATGTGTATTGGGCAATGGGTGGGCAGTGGGCGGCGGTGGCGGTGGTGCCGCAGGTTCCGGTGGACAACGGCGGGCTGACGCTCAGGCCGGCGTTCAAACCTTCAGGCTGGATCACGCTGGTGGTGGCGGCAGCCCTGCTACTGATTGCCGCACTGGTGTGCATGCGGGTGGGGTGGTGGCTGCCTGCTGTGCATCACTGGGCACTGCAATGGGTGATCAGCGCGATTGCGCTGCTGATGTTTGCCAGGGCGATTGGCGATTCGGAATTGGTGGGTTTTTTCAAGGAAGTGAAAGGGTCAAGGTTTGCCCGGCTCGACACTTGGGTTTACTCGCCGTTGTGTCTGATATTGGGAGCCGGGTTGTTGGCGGTCGCCTGGATCTAGCTGCCGGTTTCAGTGCGCCGGCTGCTGACCTCGGCCGGCACGTCATCCCCGGCCATGCGTTTACGGAACAATGCCGCCCGCGCCAGCAGCAGGGTGGTCACCGGCACGGTGATCGACAGCAGAATCGGGATCAGCCACGCGTGCAGCACCGGCCCGGACTTGAGCGCGGAAAAACAGAGGATCGAGGCCAGCGCCACGCACCAGGCACCGAGAGTCGAGGCCAGCGCCGGCGGGTGCATGCGCTGGAAGTAATCCTTCATCCGCAGCAGGCCGGTCGCGCCGATCAGGGCGAAAACACCGCTGAGCACCAGCAGGATCGCCACCGGGATTTCCACCCAGAGAGACAGTTCAGCGTTCATTCGATCACCTCGCCACGCAGGAGGAATTTCGCCAGGGCAAACGAGCCGACGAAGCCGAACAGCGCGATCAGCAGCGCCGCTTCGAAGTAGGTGTCACTGGCATAACGAATCCCCAGGGTCAGCATCATCAGCATGGCGACGATGTACAGGTAATCCAGCGCCAGTACCCGGTCCTGCGCCGACGGGCCTTTGAACAGGCGTACCAGCGTGAGGACCATGGCCAGGGAAAACAGGAACAGCGTCAGCAGAATCGCGTTCGACAACAGCGGGCTCATTCGAAAATCTCCATCAGCGGCCGCTCGTAAGTGACCTTGAAGTGCTGGATGAATTGCGCCTCGTCATCCAGATCCCAGACGTGCAGCAACAGAACGCTGCGATCCAGCGCCAGCTCCGACCACACCGTGCCGGGCACGACCGTACAGATCATCGACAACGCCGCCAGACCGTTGGCATCGCGCAGGTCCAGCGGTACCTTGATGAATCGCGAACGAGGCGGGCGGCGACCGGCGTTGAGTACGCCCCAGGCCACCGCCAGGTTGGAAACCACCACGTCGCGTCCGACCAGCAGAAACAATCGCAGGACAGTGCCCGGGCGACGGATGTGAATCCGCTGCGGGCGCAGTTTGCGCATCATCAGCGGGGCGCAGAAACCGAGTGCGGCACCCAGCAGCAGGTTGCCCGGGCTGACCGACAGATTCAGCACCAGCCACAGCAACCACAGCGCAAGCGACAACCACGGCGCCGGAAACAGACGTTTCATGGTTGCACCTCCAGCAGCGCAGCCTTGGCTTCCGGGCTCGGCACGGCGCGAGTGCCGAGCACCGCCATCACGTATTGCTGCGGATTGTTCAGGGCATCAGCCGCTGCCTGGGTGTAACGCAGCAGCGGTTCAGCCTTGAAGGTCAGCGCGATGCTCAGGCCGAGCAGCAGGAAAATCGGTGTGCATTCCAGTTTGCGCAGCAGGGGCGACGGGCGCTCCTCTGGCGACCAGAAACGCTGGATTCCCAGGCGCGAGAACGCCATCAGCGAGCCGAGTCCCGTAAGAATCAGCAGAGCCAGCAACGCCCAGGCGGCATTCGAGATCGGTTCGCCGGCACCGAGACCCAAAGGATTGAGCAGGGCGCCGATCAGGCTCAGCTTGCCGATGAATCCTGACAGCGGCGGCATGCCGATAATCAGCAGCGCGCAGGCAATAAAGCTCAGCCCGAGGAACGCCATGGTCCACGGGATCACTTGACCGACCACGGCCTTCTGATCGTCATCGAGGTTGATGCCCTTGGTCGGCCGTTGCCATTCTTGTGGCCTCGGCAGCAGTTCGTTTTCGTCTTCCAGTGGCACTTCGATGGCGGTGCGTGAGCGCTCGATCAACTCGGCCAGCAGGAACAATGCGCTCAGCGCCAGGGTCGAGCTGACCAGATAGAACAGCGCTGCACCGATCAGGTTCGGCTGGGCGAAACCCACGGCCGACAGCAGGATCCCCGCCGACACCAGAATGCTCAGGCTGGCCATGCGTTCCAGGCGTTGCGCGGCAATGATCGCCACGCCCGCGCCGGCCATGGTGGCCATGCCGCCGTAGATCAGCCAGTCACCGCCGAAATAGGCCGAAGCGCCAGCCTGGCCCGAGAACAGCAGCGTCCACAGACGCAGCAGGGTGTAAACGCCGACCTTGGTCATGATCGCGAACATCGCCGCCACCGGCGCGCTGGCCGACGAGTAGGCCGGCACCAGCCAGAAGTTCAGCGGCCACATGCCGGCCTTGGCCAGGAACGCCACGGCCAGAATCCCCGCGCCGGCGTGCAGCAAGCCACGGTCGGCTTCCGGCACCAGCGGGATCTTCAGGGCCAGATCCGCCATGTTCAGCGTGCCGGTCACACCGTAGATCAACGCCGCGCCGATCAGGAACAGCGATGACGCCAGCAGGTTGATCGAAATGTAATGCAGCCCCGACGACACCCGCGCCCGGCCCGAACCATGCAGCAGCAGGCCATAGGACGCGGCCAGCAATACCTCGAAGAACACGAACAGGTTGAACAGGTCTGCCGTCAGGAAGGCGCCGTACAAACCCATCAACTGAATCTGGAACAAGGCGTGGAAACTCGAGCCGGCGCCGTCCCAGCGGGCCATGGCGAACAGCAGGGCGCTGACGCCGATAGTCCCGGTCAGGACCAGCATCAACGCCGAGAGTCGATCGACCACCAGTACGATGCCGAACGGGACCTGCCAGTTGCCCGGCAGGTACACGCCGATCGAGCCGGGCACGCCGGTGGTCTGGGTCCATTGCAGCAGCATCACTGAGATGCCCAGGCCAAGCAGGCTGGAGAACAGGTTGATTTTCGCCTTCAGCGGACGGTGCTTCTCGCCGAGCATCAGCATGATGGCGGCGGTCAGCAGCGGCAGCAGGATCGGTGCGGCGATCAGGTGAGTCATCGCCGTCATTCCTTGGGCTCCCTTCCATCAACGTGGTCGGTGCCGGTCAGGCCCCGTGAGGCCAGCAGCACCACCAGGAACAGTGCGGTCATGGCGAAGCTGATGACGATGGCCGTCAGCACCAGCGCCTGGGGCAGCGGGTCGGTGTAGTTGAGCAGGTCCTGCGGCACGCCGTCCTTGATGATCGGCTCCTTGCCAATGAACAGGCTGCCCATGCTGAAGATGAACAGATTGACGCCGTAGGACAGCAGGCACAGGCCCATTACCACTTGAAACGTCCGTGGCCGCAGGATCAGCCAGACCCCGGATGCGGCGAGCACGCCGATGGCGATTGCGATGACTTCTTCCATCAGACGGCTCCTTTGGCAGCAGCGGTTTTGTGGCCCCGGACCGATTGGTGGGCGAGGGCGGTGAGGATCAGCAAGGTCGAGCCGACCACCACGGCGTAGACGCCGATATCGAAGAACAGCGCGCTGGCGATATGGATGTCACCCAACAGCGGCAAGCTGAAATGCCAGGTGTGGGTGGTCAGGAATGGATAACCCACCGCCATCGCGCCGAGGCCGGTGACGGTGGCGAACAGCAGACCGGTGCCCATCCAGCGCAGCGGTCGCAGGCTCATTTGCGCCTCGACCCACTGAGTGCCGGCGACCATGTATTGCAGGATGAACGCCACCGACATCACCAGGCCGGCGACGAAACCGCCGCCCGGCTGGTTGTGCCCGCGCATGAACAGGTAAAACGACACCACCAGCGCAATCGGCAGCAGCAGGCGCACCAGCACCGCCGGCACCATCATGAAACCGAGCGCGGTGTCGCTGGCCGAACGCGGGTTGACCAGATCGGTGACCACGTCGGGGGCGAGCAGGCGTTGCTGGGCCGGCAATTGCAGGCTTTCTTTGGGTGGGCGGAAACGCCGCAGCAGGGCGAACACGGTCAGCGCCACGGCGACGAGCACCGTGATTTCGCCAAGGGTGTCGAAACCACGGAAGTCCACCAGCATCACGTTGACCACATTGCTGCCGCCGCCTTCAGGCAGGGCGCGACTCAGGTAGAACGAGGAAATGTCATTCGGCGTCTGCCGGGTCAGCATCGCGTAGGACAGCAGCGCCATGCCGCCACCGACGGCAATCGACAGCAGCAAGTCGCGCAGACGCCGAACCCGCGCCTTGCGCAAGCTGCTTGGCAGCGGCGAAACCTCTTCGATCCGCCGTGGCAGCCAGCGCAGGCCGAGCAGGATCAACACCGTGGTCACCACTTCGACCACCAGTTGTGTCAGGGCCAGATCCGGTGCCGAGAACCAGACGAAGGTTACGCAGGTCATCAGGCCGCAGACGCTGACCATGGTCAGGGCGGCGAGTCGGTGATACTTGGCCTGCCACGCAGCGCCGAGGGCGCAGGCGATTGCCAGCAACCACAGGGTCACGAACACGATCGAGCCAGGGATCTTCGGCCGGTCACCCCAGCTAAGGCTGCTGTGCAGCATCGGGATCAGCCCGGCCAGCACCGCCGCCAGCACCACCAAGAACAATTGCGCTTGCAGGCGCCTGGTGCCGATTCGCCGCTCCAGGCGCCGGGCCAGACGCATCATCACCACCAGACAGCGTTCGAACATGCGCTTGCCGTTGAGGCGGCCCGCCAGCGGCGGATACTTGAAGCGGCCGCGCTTGAGCTGGTTGCGCAGCAGCAGATACAGCACGATGCCGCCGGACACGGCGATCAGACTCATGATCATCGGTGCATTGAGGCCGTGCCAGATCGCCAGGCTGTATTGCGGCAGCACGCCCCCGACCACCGGCAACGCGGCAGCGGCGAGCAACGGGCCGACGACCTGGGCCGGGAAAATCCCCACCAGCAGGCAGGTGAACACCAGCAGTTCCACCGGCGCACGCATCCAGCGCGGCGGTTCGTGCGGGGTATGCGGCAGGTCGGTGGCAGTCGGGCCGAAGAACACGTCAACGGTGAATCTCAGCGAGTAGGCCACACTGAACATCCCGGCAATGGTCGCGACGATCGGCAGGCTGGTTTCAACCCAGGCAGTGGCGTTGATGAACACGGTTTCGGCAAAGAACATTTCTTTCGACAGGAAACCGTTGAGCAGCGGTACGCCGGCCATGGACGCACTGGCCACCATCGCCAGAGTGGCGGTGAACGGAATCAGTTTGAACAGACCGTTGAGCTTGCGGATGTCGCGGGTGCCACTTTCGTGGTCGATGATTCCGGCGGCCATGAACAGCGACGCCTTGAAGGTCGCGTGGTTGAGAATGTGGAACACCGCCGCCACGGCGGCCAGCGGACTGTTCAGGCCCAGCAGCAGTGTGATCAGGCCGAGGTGGCTGATGGTCGAGTAGGCCAGCAGCCCCTTGAGATCGTTCTGGAACATCGCGCAGTACGCGCCGAGCAACAGCGTGGCAGCGCCGGCGCCGCTGACGATGTAGAACCATTCTTCGCTGCCGGACAGCGACGGCCACAGGCGGGCCAGCAGAAAAACGCCGGCCTTGACCATGGTTGCCGAGTGCAGGTACGCCGAAACCGGTGTGGGTGCCGCCATGGCGTGGGGCAGCCAGAAGTGGAAGGGGAACTGGGCGCTTTTGCTGAGGGCGCCGATAAGAATGAGGGGAAGCAGGATGGGGTAGAGGGCATGTGCGCGAATCAGATCGCCGGCGGCCAGGACCTTGTCCAGGTCATAGCTGCCGACCACATGGCCGAGGATCATGACCCCCGCCAGCAGGCACAATCCCCCCGCGCCAGTAACCATCAACGCCATGTAAGCACCACGGCGCGCATCGTGGCGGTGGTGCCAGTAGCCGATCAACAGGAACGAGAAGAGGCTGGTCAGCTCCCAGAAGAACACGATCTGGATCAGGTTGCCGGAGATCACCAGCCCGAGCATGGCGCCCATGAACGCCAGAAAGAATGCGAAGAAACGCGGCACCGGATCGTCCGGCGACATGTAATAACGGGCATACAAGGAAACGAGAGTGCCGATGCCCAGCACCAGCATCGAGAACAGCCAGGCGAAGCCGTCCATGCGCAGAACGAAGTTCAGGCCCAGGCTGGGCAGCCACGTGAACTCCTCGCGGATCACGCCGCCGTGGGCGATCTGCGGATACAGCATCGCGACCGAGACAGTCCCGATCAGTGCGACCAGGCCTGCCAGCAAAGATTCGGCGTTACGTGCGTTGTGCGGCAGCACGGCTGCCAGACAGCTGCCCAGAAAAGGCAGAAGCAGTAGAACTATCAGGGACATAGGCTTCTAATCTGCGGAAGTTTGTGAAGCATCATACGTGCCAGCTCCCGGATCACCAAACGCGAGGATGTCTCTGAATCCTACAAAATAGCCGTAAAAACCCCGTTCAGCTTTCGGTCTCGTGCTCCAATTCTTGCGTGACCGTTTGTGTGCCTTTGCCTTTGGTCTTCAGTTCGCTGACGATCACCGCCGCCACGATCAGTCCCGCACCCACCAAGGCAATCGCCGGCAGACGCTCTCCCGCGATGCGCCCGACGATCCCGGCCCACACTGGTTCACCGGCGTAGATCAAGGTCGCGCGGGTGGGCGAAACACTTTTCTGCGCCCAGTTCATCGCGACCTGAATTGCTGCACTCATCGCGCCCAGGCCCAGAGCCGTACTCAGCAGCAGCCAAGAGAATTCCGGAAGCGCTTCGCCGGTGGGCACCACCATTAAAAACGACAGCACCGACGTCGTCGCCAGCTGCACCACGGTTACGCGGCGCACGTCGACCTGCCCCGCATAGTTGCTGATCAGGATGATTTCGGCCGCTATCGCGATGGCGCTGATCAGCGTGGCAATTTCACCGGGGCTGAAATTCAGCGAAGCGCCGGACGGCCCGGAGAGCAGCATCAGCCCGGTAAACGCCAGCATGATGCCGATGCTCGGCATCAAACCCGGGCGCCGACCGAGCACCAGCCATTGCAGCAGCGGCACGAACGGTACGTATAGCGCGGTGATGAACGCGGACTGACTGCTGGGAATACTCTGCAAACCGACGGTCTGCAAGCCATAACCGAGCATGATCGCCACGCCGATGAAGGCGCCGGCCTTGAGTTCGAACAGGGTCAGTTCACGCAGATGTTTCCAGGAGAACAGCGCAACGATGCTCGCGGCGGCGGCAAAGCGCAGGCCGACGAAAAACATCGGGCCGCTGACGGTCATGGCGTGCTGCACCAGCAGGAAGGTGCCGCCCCAAAGCATGGTGATCAGCACCAGCACGCACTCGGCTTTGCTGAACCGGGAAAACCGCAGGGGAGATTGAGAAGGATTGGCTGACGTCATGACCTTGCGCACTTTTAAGGAGGAGACGCACAATGCGCCAAATGTTGCGCAGTATACTGCCCAACTCCAGCCAGTGAGCAATATAGTGCACAAAGATTCTGTACAGCGGGCTTCAGTCCTGCAACACGTCAGCCAGAATGTCCGGCGCCTGCGCCACGCCGCCGATATGAGCCAGACGGCCCTCGCGGAAAAGTCCGGCGTCAGTCGGCGGATGCTGGTGGCCATTGAGGCCGGCGAAAAGAATGTCAGCCTGACCACCCTCGACCGTGTTGCCGAAGCCCTCGAAGTGGCCTTCAGCGATCTGATCCAGGCCCCGGATAATCGCGATCCCGGCCGTATCAACGAACTTGCCTGGGCCGGCAGCATCCCCGGCAGCAAAGCCGTTTTGCTGTCCAAGGCCAACGCCACCCGCGCGGTGGAACAGTGGGAATGGTGCCTGCAACCGGGCGAGGTCTATCCTTCACAACCGGATGCCGAGGGCTGGAGCGAGCAGATTTTCGTGTTTGAAGGCTGCCTGACGCTGATGCTCGGCGATCAGCCCCAGTACATTTCAGCAGGCGAGTTTTTCATGTTCGCCAGCAACCAGCCGCACGGCTATCGCAATGATGGGGAAGTGGCGGCGCGGTTCGTGCGTAATGTGGTGATCTGACTGTCGCAGCGGAACCACTATTCGGCCGGCGTCTGTCGATCCTCAAAAATCTGATCAAGGTCCGGAACTGCGGCCAGCAAACCAGACCGAACATCAAACACGCGGCGAGTCGCATCGGCATGATAAAAAAATGGCGTCCGTCTAGACGCCTTCGCGGCGTCTGAATGACACTGGCCCGAGCACATCCTCAGTTGCGAGAACGGCATGACTCAAACCGATACGACCGCTATCCGCCACACCGACATCCTGATTGTCGGCGGCGGCCTCAGCGGCACGATGCTGGCGGTGCAATTGCTGCGTTTGCCGGAGCGCAGAAAGATCCTGGTGATCGAGCCTCGGGCCGAGTTGGGCCGGGGCGAAGCGTACAGCGCGGTGGAGTTGGGCCATACGCTCAACGGCAACGCGGCGCGGATGAGCGTTGATCCCGACAATGCCGATGATCTGACCCAATGGCTCACCGATCACATCGCTGGCGGTGGCTGGCCGGAGTCGGATGAGCAACATGTGCCGGTCAGCGAACTGTTTCCGCCACGGGGGTTGTTCGGCGTGTACGTGCAGCAGCGTCTGACTGAAGCGCAGCAGGTGGGCGCGCAACACGGCTCGACGGTCGAGCATGTACGGGCCGAAGTGGTCGATTTGCAGGCCTGCGACGATTCCGTACAGCTCACCCTGAGTGACGGCCAGCAACTTCAAGGCGCTTTCGCAGTGCTGGCGACCGGGATGTTCCCGGCAGCGCGCACCCCGCAAAAAGAATCCAGCGGTCTCAACGCGGCGGCGCTCGATCCGTGGGATGTCGCGGCCATGCGCCAGCTCGATCCACAATCCACGGTGCTGATCATCGGCTCCGGCCTGACCATGGTCGATGCCGTGGTGTCGCTGGAGCAGGCCGGGCATCGCGGGCCGATCGAGGTGTTTTCCCGGCACGGACTGCTGCCCCATGTGCGTCGTCAACCGCCCGCGTGGGTGGACTTCCTCGCCGAGGATCACAGCGTCCGCACGCCACGCCAGTTACTGCGCGAATTGCGCCGGCATTGCCGCGACGCCATCGCACAAGGCATCGACTGGCAGGCGCCGCTGGACACCGTGCGTGCGCACATCGGTCGGTTGTGGAGTCAGGCCAGCGATGTGCAGCGCCGGCAATTCGTCCGACATGTGCGGCCGTGGTGGGAAAGTCATCACCATCGTTCTCCGCCGCTGAGTGCGGAATTGGTCGAGCGCCTGCACCGGGAAGGACGATTGCGCATTCATGCGGCCTCTTACAAGGGGCTTGAACCGGCGGCGGGCGGCGGCGTGAGTATTCGCATTCGCCCTCGAGGTGAGGCGCAAGCCCGCGTGGTGCAGGGCGCGGCGTTGATCAACTCCAGCGGCATCGAATACGACTGGCGCCGGGTCGCGCGTCCGTTGCCGCAGCAGTTGTTGGCGCGTGGTCTGATTCGACCGGGGCCATTGGCGCTGGGCATTGCGGCGGCTGCGGACGGCGCAGTGCTGGATGCGGAGGGCCGGGTCTCGCCCCGCCTGTTCGCCATGGGCCCGCCGTTGCGCGGCATGTGGTGGGAGAGCACGGCTGTCACCGACGTGGCGTTGCAGGCCAAGGCACTGGCAGCGCGATTGGTGCGCTGACGCCCAAATGCAAGAAACCCCGCTTCGGCGGGGTTTCTTGTTTCTGGCAGCTCAAACCGGTCACTCAGTAGCGCTGATATTTGGAACCGAATTCCGGGCGGTTTTCCGCGACGTACAGTTTGGTCTGTTCGGCATTCTGCTGCAGTTTGAGGCTGCCTTGGTGTTCGGCGTCGTTGCTGACGGTGTCGACGTTCAGCGTGCCGGACTGGCCGACGGTCGCCGCCGCGACAACCGGGGTGCTGGCGTGTGGGGCCGCGATGGCGGAGGTGGCGCCGATCAGGGAAACGATGAAGCCGAGGGCGATGATGTCTTTCATGATGTTGCTCCAGAGAGTGGGGAGAAGATGGGGCCCACTGTAGTGCTGGAGGGTTTTGATGTGAAAACACCCTTGCGCATAGTTGTTATCGAAGGCGTTGATGCCCGATCAACGCGGCAGGGTATCGGCCAGCCAGCGCTGGCGCAGTTGCTCCAGACGGCCGTCGGCCCGCAATGTATCCAGTGCCTGCTGCCAGCGTGCGACCTGTTTCGGATCGGTCTGCGGCGAAAAGGCAATGTAGGTGTTCTGTTTCATCAACGGGATCTGGTACTGCAGGCGTCCGGGCTCCATGCCTTGTTCGCGGGCCAGGACGGCCTTGGACCAGGTATCGGTGACCACGAAATCGGTACGCCCCAGGCTGAGCAGTCGCATCATCTGCTCCGGGGTTTCCACGCCGTAAAGGTTGTTCAGGTCTTGCCCTTGCAGGTAGCTGTAGACCAGCCATTTGCGCGGCACAGTGATCCGTCCCAGGTGATCGGCTTCACGCAGGCTGTGTACGGGAGGCTGAAGATTGTCGCGAGCGTACAGCGCGGTTTCGACTTCGATCAGCGGCCCGACCCATTGATAGCGGTTATCGCGGTCGTCGGTACGCAGCACGGTGAATACGCCGGTGTCGGGGGTGTCGCTGGCCATGCGCAGGGCGCGCAGCAGTGGGACTTGCTGCAGGTGGATGCGGTCGCCGGTCTGGGTCGCCAGGGCCTGCACCACGTCCACACCGAATCCCGCGAGCTGATTGCCTTGCATGAAATGCAGGGGCGGGTGGTTGTCGGTGAGCAGGTGCAGATCCGCCGCAGTGGCCGTCAGGGCCAGCATTGACAGCAGACAGGCGGCAAATCGTTTCATGGATCGTCCCTGAACAAATCAATCGCGCAGCTTAGTACGAGCAGTGATGACTGTCGTGGGGAAACAGCGGGGCTTTTGTGTCAGAGAACAAGGCTTATCGGTAGTAGCGAGGGGCCCAGGCTACCTGATTAATGACTGATAGTAGTTATCCTGTGGTTCTTGCTCAAAGTGCACGTTCCGCAGGAACGTGTGTAGAGAACCGAAGTTTCGTTCCCCTGCTAGGCACCGGGCTTGCTCAAAATGAAGCTCAATGGTCTTGAAACTGTCTTCCATGATGTTCATCGCTCGGGTGAAAACTCCGGCATCACCCCAGTCAGAAATGATTCTGCGCTTCTGCAAGTCCGTTCTTTTACTTTTGATTAATGGACTGTTGGCCAGGATCATGAGAAACGTTTTCGGACCTCCTTCCAAATCAGGGGCAAAGCCTTTTTTCTTGAAGTGGGCGTGTGATTTATGTCGCAGTAGTCATTGATGTAGCGGTAATAGACGGCAAGTTCCAGCATCAAGTCCTGCAATGCCAAATAAACTGCTACCGGCATCGGATTGAGGCTTTGGCATGAGTCCAGGATAAACATGAAAAAGCATCCGGTATTGGCTTGTGCAATAAAACGATATTGATCCAGCGTCGGTAGGCTGTCGCCTGCACTCAACTGCGTGTCGAGGTGCTGACCGATGTGCAACGCCTCGAGACTTCCCAGGGCTGCGTGAATAAGATTCGGATCCCCCAAAGCGTTCAACTTTTGCAGGCCTTCAATGTAGCCATACATACCGGATACCAGTGCGCTGGCGATACCGAATTTCACCCAGACGGACGGGGCACCACGACGTGTAGGGTCTTCGTCAATGATGTCATCGTGTACCAGAGACGCCGTGTTGAAGAGCTCGACAATCTGGCAAAGCGTTTGCGCATGCATCGGCGCTAATTGGTAAATGTCCGCAAGCGCGAGCGTCAGTGCTGTCCTGACTTTCATGCCGGCGTGCTGTTCTTGATAGTTAAAGGCCAACGTCCAGAGTTCTCTGGCTTGCGCGTAGGTTGAGCTGGTTGATTGCAACATTGCAGAAGACTCTTTGGGCGGGTTGCCAACAGCGTACTTCTGGCAAGGGCGGGTTATACGGGAGTGACAGTTGAAACGTAGCGTATTTTTTTGTGGCGATTCATGCTCAAGTAAAAACCGATTGGTTATCGACTGTAGAATTTTCAGATATATCCAGATGTTGTCTGAAGAGAGGTTGAGTGCCGAACTTGTCACTTGCTCAAATTTGTCTAGTTTTAGAATGAAGTTTTCACCCCACATGCAAAGTGAAGCCTGGTCCGACGTATCGTCCAGTCTTGAAGGGCGACGGTGACGAGAATGGAAGAGCTGATTCTTGTAGATGAATACGATCGGGAAACCGGAACTGCCGAAAAAATGCAGGTTCACCGCGACGGACTTTTGCATCGCGCCTTCTCCATCTTCATTTTCGATTTGAAAGGCCGACTGCTCCTGCAAAAACGGGCGCTGGGCAAATATCACTCTCAAGGATTATGGACTAATACGTGTTGTGGTCATCCTCGAGCCGGCGAACCGATCCTTGCGGCAGCCAGACGACGATTGTTCGAAGAAATGGGACTGGACTGCCCAGCGCTGATCGAGGTCGAGGCCTTCGTTTATCGGACACCGGTTTCGAATGGTTTGATCGAGAACGAGTATGACCACATCTTTGTCGGGCTCAGTCGAGTGGATCCCAAGGTGAATTCCGATGAAGCGATGGATTGGAGATGGTCAAGTCTGCATGCGGTTTTTGGCGAAATCAGGCGAGATGCAGCACAGTTCACCGTCTGGCTGCAGTTAATTTTCAGGCAGCACGACATCTCGACCGTACGCGGGTGGCACAAGCAGCTTCGTGACCGTGACGCGTTAATCAAACAGCATCGAAAAGACTTCGCTCTTCCACCTCGGCTGCAACGGCTTTCATTTGCGCTGAGCCCCCATGCTCAGGCAGCGGAACTGCATACTCGCCAATGGCTGATTCGACTGGGGCTGGAGGATGGGCCGCATGCGCGTCATCAACTTGATATATACCAGCCAGGGCTCTACGCTGGTTATATGTGGCCCGATGCAGGCTGTGAGGACCTTCTGTTGTTTGCTCACCTCACCGGGTGGTTCAGTTGTCAAGACGATCTGGCCGATGAGGATTTGAGTCAGGCACCTGAGTTACTGGAGCAGAGCATCCGTGACGTGCATGAGATGGCAAGCCGCGATGGACAACCGTTTTGCACCGGTCTGGCGGGCGGTCTGGCGGACATCATTCAGCAGGCGGGGGCGCAGATGCCCGCGCAGTGGCGACAACGAACGCTTGAGCAATATGAAAGTTATCTCTATCCCTGTTTGCGCGCAACGATGCATCGGCTTGAAGGTTCGCAGCCGGCCGAACAGGATTTTGAAAGTGTCTGGCGCAATGCCGGCGGGTTTCAGGTGTGTGTGGAATTCAATTACTTCGCCGATCGTGTACACCTGCCATCTCGTGTTTATTACAGCGACATCTGGCAGGCGCTACGCAGGCTGAGCTTGAACCTGCTGAAGGCTGTTAATGACTTGTTGTCTTTCTCCATCATGAAAAACCCCATGGAGGACGTGTACAACCTGCTGACTCATCTCATTCATCATCGACAATGTTCCCCGCGTGAAGCTGCCAGCGAGGTTCGCCGTCGAATCGATGTGTGGGCCGGTGAGTTTTTCAAGCTGCAACGGCGCTTGCCGCGCGAGCTGGATCGACTTGAGTGCGACGATGTTTTACGCGAACAAGTCTTGCGCAGTGCCCGGACGCTCGAGGTGCAATGGCACGGCAATATTGCATGGTATCTGACAGTGCCTCGTTACCGGGAAGTCGTGATCGCTGCGGGGGGGGGGACACCCCCGGCAGGAATCGAGTACGACGGGTACAGCCGATCAGTAGCGCTGATACTTGGAACCGAACTCGGGACGGTTCTCGGCGACCAGTACGCTGCGGGCCGAGCGCTCGCGCAGTTCCTGCAAGCGGTCGGCGCCACCTTCAGCGACGCGTTCGCGCAACTCTTGCAAACGGTCAGCACCGCCTTCGGCTACGCGTTCACGCAGCACCTGCAAGCGATCGGCACCGCCTTCAGCCACGCGTTCACGCAGTTCCTGCAAGCGATCAGCGCCACCTTCAGCAACGCGATCCTTCTGCAGGTTTTCCGAACCGTATTCGGCAACCAGCGGTTGGGAGCTGGCGGATGCCAGGTCGGCCATGGCCAGGCCACCGAGCAGGCTGAGTGCGAGTACCAGGGATTTCGAGGACTTGAACATGGTGCTTCTCCTTGCGTTTGATGATGAGTGAACCAGTGCTGTCTGGTGGGTTCATTCAAACGCGAGGGTGTATCGCTGATATGTGGTGATGCCGCCCGAAAACACGGGTTACGTATCTGCGCGGCGAATTTATACAGAGCGATACAAATCCATCAGGATTCGGCGAGCATCTCCACGGCGAAGGAGAACACATAACCTTCGTTGCGCACGGTCTTGATGTAGGTCGGCTCACGGGAGTCGTCCAGCAGACGCTGACGCAATCGGCTGACCAGCAAGTCGATGGAGCGGTCGAACAGATCGGCGTCGCGACCCTGGGTCAGGTTGAGCAACTGGTCGCGGCTCAGGACCCGCTGCGGATGATCGAGAAATACCCTGAGCAGGCGATACTCGGCGCCGCTGAGGGCGACCATGGTGTCGTCTTCATCGAGCAGGTGGCGGGCGGTGGTGTCCAGGCGCCAGCGGCCGAACGCGAGCAGGCGCCCGGTTTCGGTGATCAGCAGATTGGGCGGCAGCATTCGTGTACGGCGCAGCACGGCGTTGATCCGCGCCAGCAGTTCGCGGGCGGCGAAGGGTTTGGTCAGGTAGTCGTCGGCGCCCATTTCCAGGCCGAGGATGCGGTCGGTCTGATCGTCGCGGGCGGTGAGCATCAGGATCGGGATCGCCTTGTGCTTGCCGGCGCGCAATTCGCGACACAGCACCAGCCCGTCATCGCCGGGGAGCATGATGTCGAGCACGATCAGGTCGACGGTGTTGGCTTCCAGAAAACTGCGCATCTGCCGGCCATCGGCGACCACCGTGCTGCGCAGGCCGTTTTTTGTCAGGTAGTTGCCGACCAGCTCGCGGATCTCGCGGTCGTCGTCGACGATCAGGATGTGGTTGATGTGATCCATGGTTCGCTCTTTTTATAAAGAGTGCCCGAAGCGTTGCGCTTCGGGCACTGGTCTTTTCGGGTCAGGACACCACGCGATAGCACGGCACATATGCCGCGCCGCCCGGCAGTTTCATCCGGTGCTGGGCGACGAAGGCTTTGAGCAGCAGGTCGAGCGGCTGCATGATCGCGGCGTCGCCACGGATCTGATACGGCCCGTGTTCCTCGATCAGGCGAATACCCTTGTCCTTGACGTTGCCGGCGACGATTCCGGAGAACGCGCGGCGCAGATTGGCCGCCAGTTCATGGGGCGGCTGATCGCGGTGCAGCTTGAGGTTGGCCATGTTGTCGTGGGTCGGATCGAACGGGCGCTGAAAACCTTCGTCGATTTTCAGCAGCCAGTTGAAGTGGAACGCATCGTTGCGCTCGCGGCGGAACTGCTTCACGGCCTTGAGGCCTGCGGTCATCTGCCGCGCCACTTCGGCCGGGTTGTCGATGATGATTTCGTAGTGCTTCTTCGCCGCTTCGCCGAGGGTGGCGGTGACGAAGGCGTCCAGTTGTTCCAGGTACGGCGCGGCATGTTTCGGTCCGGTCAGGATCACCGGGAACGGCAGGCCGGCGTTGTCCGGGTGCATCAGGATGCCCAGCAGGTAAAGGAACTCTTCGGCGGTGCCGGCGCCGCCCGGGAAGATGATGATGCCGTGGCCGACGCGGACGAAGGCTTCCAGGCGTTTTTCGATGTCCGGCAGGATCACCAGCTCGTTGACGATCGGGTTCGGCGCTTCGGCGGCAATGATGCCCGGCTCGGTCAGACCGAGGTAACGGCCGCCGTGAATGCGCTGCTTGGCGTGGGCGATGGTCGCGCCTTTCATCGGGCCCTTCATCACGCCGGGACCGCAGCCGGTGCAGATGTCGAGGCTGCGCAGGCCCAGTTCGTGGCCGACTTTCTTGGTGTATTTGTATTCTTCGGTGTTGATCGAGTGGCCGCCCCAGCACACGACGATCTTCGGCTCGACGCCCGGACGCAGGGTGCGCGCGTTGCGCAGCAGGTGGAACACGTAGTCGCTGATGCCCTGGGAGGTGCTGAGATCGATGCTCAGGGCATCGAGTTCGTTTTCGGTGTAGACAATGTCGCGCAGGGCGCTGAACAGCATTTCCCGGGTGCTGGCGATCATTTCGCCGTCGACGAAGGCGTCGGCCGGGGCGTTCAGCAGTTCCAGGCGCACACCGCGATCCTGCTGATGGATGCGGATTTCGAAGTCTTTGTAGGCTTCCAGAATGGTTTTTGCATTGTCGACGTGAGCGCCGGTGTTGAGGATGGCCAGGGCGCACTGGCGAAAGAGGGTGTAGGTGCTGCCGGTTCCGGCCTGGCTCAGTTGCTGAACTTCACGTTGGGAAAGGGTTTCGAGACTGCCTTTCGGGCTGACCGAGGCATTGATTACGTGTCGTTGGGTCATGCAGTGATCCTTAAAACGATGTCATTGCCGGCCTGGCCAATGGCATCCGAATAGTGTGTATCCATGAATGAAGATGGCACGATCTGCGTGGTATCGCCATGTCCCCGTTGGACGTTGAAAAGATGAAAAGGCGCTCCAGCATAGCTAAATCCGCCTCAGAGGCGATAATGCGCAGCCTCTTTTTAACTCAAGCCATGGAAGCCTGTCGCGATGTTCGAGATTCAACCGATCGATGCCATCACTTATCGCCAGCAGACCCGGCGCAGCACGCTGATCATTGCAGTGCTGTTTCTGGTGCTGGCGATGGTGTTTTCGACTGTGGCGGTGGCGCTGTTCGGCGAGCCGGGCGGGGATAATCTGCGGTTCAATGTTGGCGGGGTGTTTGGCGCATTTCTGCTGACGGCGGCGTTGCTGCGCGGGCGTTTCTGGAACCAGACCTGGATGGCCCCGGCGGTGTACGGCTGGCGGCTCAAGCGCAGCCTGATGAGCGTGACCAACGTGATGCATCAGGTGACGGCGGCGGTGGAGAAGGGCGACCCGGTGGCGATGAAGGTGCTGCGTTTCTATCACCTGGGCCTGATCCAGATGCATGAGCTGGATGGTAACTCCAGCGATCACGCGCAATTGCACCGGGAAGTCGAAGCGCACAAGGTGCGGATGGAGGCGCTCGGTCTGGACACCGAGCAGACGCGCCTCGATCCGGCCTGGCTGGAAGCCTTGAAAGCGCGCTAAAACGGAATGCGTGCGGCGCGCCGCAGTTTCCAGCGGCGAATCAGGCGCCCGTAGACCAGCAGGTTTATCATCAGCACCACTCCCCCCAGCACAAGCTGAATCTGTGGCGTCAGCCCGGCCGGGTAGATGATCGGCCAGACGTAATGTTCGATGAAGCCGCCCGCGTATTCGGTTTGCCCGGCGGCGTGGCGCATCAGGTTTTCCCAGTCGGTCAGCGGACAGGTCAGGTGCAACACCTCGACCGCCACGCCCCAGGCCGCCGCCGGCAAATGCAGCCAGATCAGCCGCGGCCACTTGAGCACCAGCAGGCCGCCGAACAGCACGAACACAATGAACAGCAAATGAAACAGCACCAGCCCGTCGGCGGCAATTCGATACAGCATGTCGTCTCCCTGACGCGTGTGTGAATGGTTGCCATGTTACGCCGGTAAACGACTGAGGGAAGGGGCTGCGCCAACTGCGCAAGATTGTTCAAGCCATCAACGGATGTTTGCTGGCAGAGTCCGGGGTCTTGTCTCACAGTTGAGCGTGTTATGTCTGACTCATTAATGCCGCGCCGTGCCTTTCTTCGCGGCGCCGCGGCGATCATGCCGTTATCCCTGGCCACTGCCCCGTGGGGGCTGCTGGCCGGCTCCATGGCCATCGAAGCCAACCTCACGCCGCTGCAAGGGCAGGGCCTGTCGAGCATCGTGTTCGCCGGTGCTGCGCAGTTGGTGGCGATCGGTATGCTCAAGGGCGGCGCCGGGATTTTCTCGATATTGCTGACCACCTTGCTGCTGACCTCACAGCATTTGCTTTACGGCATGAGCATGCGCCGGGTGATCTCGCCATTGCCAGGTCGTTGGCGCATCGGCCTGGGCTTTTTGCTCACTGACGAGCTGTTCGCCCTGACCAGTCAGCACGACCGTCAGCAGTTCAACCGCTGGTACGCCCTGGGCGTCGGCCTGACGTTCTACATCGCCTGGAACCTCTTCACCCTGGCTGGCATCGTGCTCGGCAGCAGTATTCCGGGGCTTGAGCACCTTGGGCTGGACTTCTCGATTGCCGCGACCTTCATCGCCCTGATCACGCCAGTGGTACGCAATGTGCCGACGGTGGTCTGCGTGGCGGTGTCGCTGTTCTGCTCGGTGCTGTTCAGTTACTGGCAATGGGGTTCGGCGCTGGTGCTGTCGGGTCTGGCCGGCATGACGGCCGGGTTTATCTGCAACAAGCTGTATCGGGAGCGCACATGATGGTCTGGGCAGTGATTATCGGCATGGGGATTCTGGTGTTCCTCAACCGTTACGTGTTTCTTGAACCGCGCTTGCCGGTGCGTTTGAGCAGCAACGCGCGACAATTTCTCGGCTTTGCCGTGCCGGGCATGTTGACCGCCATTTGCGGGCCGATTGTGTTCATGCCGGACAAACAACTGAACCTGCAGTGGGATAACCCTTATCTGCTGAGTTCATTAGTGGCGATCGGGCTGGTGATCTGCACGCGCAATACGTTGCTCAGCATGCTGTTGAGCATGGCGATCTTCTTTCTATTGCGCTGGTGGCTTTAAGTTCTACGCTAAAAGCACTAATTCCGTTAGCGAGGTGAACATGGCAACCGAGCAGAAACGTCCTGATGACGATGACGATGACGATGACGAGCCGAGTGAAGAAGAAATCGAGCGGGAGAAACACAAGGAGCAGACCTGGAAGCATGATGACAGCCGCGAGTTGTCCGACCGTGACCAGGAACGCCCGCTGAAACCCTGAACGCCACAACGAAAAAGCCCCGCGATTGCGGGGCTTTTTCGTTCATCACAGATCGTCCAGCTGCGTGAAATCGGGGTGGGCGGCCCGATAACCCAAGGTCTTGTCGATCCAGGCATTCAACTCGTTGACCATCACCGGCGGGTGGCAGGGATAGCTTTCGAGGGTGGTGCGCAGGATGCGGTCGATATCGGGTACGTCACGCAGGTTTCGAGTCTTGATGTAGTGGCCGATAAAACAGTCGAGTTGAAAGCGTTCTGTCGTGGACAGATGAATACACTCCAGGCCGGTGACCTGTTTGATTGCAAAATCGTCGCGCAACTTAGTTCTCTGCAAGGCTTGTAAGTTTGTGGGGGATTCCTGGTTTTGCTGACTCTTTGGTCAACTGGTATGCCAAAAGGAAATGCGGCGCGCATGCTATCCGTAGTGTTTGTAAATGTATGTATGACGGTTGAAATGTCAGACGGGCGGTTAGTTCAATCAAACGATTGTTTCAGTTGATTGTTTCGCGTTTGAAACACCGGGTGTAACGCGCAGGATTCGATGCGTGGACTTCTGCTCTTGATAACGCATGGCGGCGGCATTTGTTTATGCAATTTCTTCGATCAATTCGGCGCCCTGATGACGGGAGTTACCCACCGCTTTGCCGACTTTGTGCCATTGGAACGCTTCGCTGGGTTCGGCTTCGAACAGCAGCATCTGCTCGGCGCGGTCCGTGGGGGTGGCGGGATCGAGCCATTCCTGCACGCGATCAGCGCTCAACACGATCGGGCGTCGGTCATGGACATCGAGCAAACCACCTTCACTGTTGGCGGTGATGATGACGAAACCATCATCATCCCGAGGTGGTCCGCCGGGTGTCGGAAACTGGCCGATGGCGGCGCAGAAAACCGGTTGCTGATCGGTGCGACGAATCAGCCAGGGCTGTCGGCTCTGGTCGGGTGCATTGACCCACTCGAACCAGTTGTCGACCGGCACGATCAGTCGATGGCGCCAGATCGCTCGAAAGAACGGCCCGTGGGCGACTTTTTCCACCCGCGCGTTGATTGGTGCGGCGCGATCCTTGGCCCAGTGCGGGCGCCAGCCCCAGCGCAGATTGTCGGCGTGCAGCCGTTGTTGATGTTGATGGAGGATGGCCAGTGACGTCGTGGGCGCAGCGTTGTAATGCGCCAGCGGCGCGTCGCCGACGTGATTGATCAGCGCATCGGGAATGCTCAGCACCGCGACGAAATCGTGGATGCCCCGGTATTGCGACAGTCTTCCGCACATCGGCCGCCCCTCCGGCAAACACCTGCCTGAAGGTTTCAGCTTAGTTGCACGGTTCAATCCTTGCTGCCCTGGCTCAGCGCCCAGCTGACTTTGCTCCGCTTCCAGGCCGCCGCGCCGTTGGCCAAGGCGTTGCAGACCAGGTCGCTGGACCTGGGATTTCTCGGGGTTTGTCGCAGATGCGGAGTGTCTGTTTCTGGCCGCCAGACAGGCGCTGGCACGCTGAGCGAGCGCCTGAACCAAACCCTGTGTAATCTTTATCCAACCTCGGCCCATCTCATTGGGTCGCAGGGAGGCAGCAGTGGCGAAGGAGTTTTGCCAATCGACAATATGACCGCAACGGTCGGGCTCAAGGCAAAACATGACACAGTGGTTCAAGCTTTTCTGCGCGATGGCGGTGGCCGTCGGTCTGGCCGGATGCATCGCTGCTCCCATCGAAATGTCCGCACAGACCGAGGCTCGGCTGAAGGCTCAGGCGCCCGTGCGCTTTCTGTTGACCTTCGATGACGGGCCCAGCGCTTCCGGTTTTTTCAATCCCACCGAAACCGTGCTCGACAGCCTCAAGGACAACCCGCTGCAGCCGAATATCAAAGCGGTGTTTTTCGTCCAGACCCGGGCGCCGCGAGCGGGCAACAGCGAGATCGGTCGGCGGGTCATGCGCCGCGAGCACGCTGAAGGGCACATTTTGGGTTTTCACACCGCCACCCATTGGCACACCAATCATCGATTGCTCGACCCGGACGAGCTTGAAACGGCGCTGACCAACGGCTCGGCGGACATCGCGGCGATCACCGGCGTGCCGCCGACGTTACTGCGTCCACCATTCTGGAACTACGACACACGCACCTTCGCCGCCTATCAGCAGCACCATATGCAGGTGTTGCTGACCGACTTGAGCGCCAACGACGGCAAAATCTGGGGCTTCAACGCCAGCCCCCGGCGGCGGGCGAACATGCTGCGTCAGCTGTCGCAAGTCCGAGAGCGGATTGCCAACGGCGAACTGCCAACGGTGGATGGGGTCATTCCGGTGGTGGTGACCTTCCACGACCTCAATCGCTATACCGCCCGCCACACCCGCGAGTACTTGCAGATTCTGCTCGACAGCGCCGCCGCCACCGGCGTACGACTGGCAGACAAACCGTTCTATGACGATCGCGCGGCGCTGGAAAAAGCCGCACTGGCGCGCACGGTGCGCGAGTCGTCGAAACCTGTGGATCTGCCTGGGATCTGGAACTGGATCTGGGATCACGATGCCCATTGAATGCGGCCACTTGAAGTTGTGAAGCGGTTGGCAATTTTTGCAATGGGCGGCGAGAGCGGGTCGCCAAAAGCTCATCTATGCTGAACGGGTCGCCAGAGCCAACGCCTGTGAGGCGTGCCCCCATGATTGCCATTGCCGACATTTGCCGCATCGTCGAATCCGGTTTTTCCCCGCTGTATTGCGATTGCACCGAAACGGCGCAGGGACTCTTGCAGATCAAGGTTTACGAACCCGACAGCGGGCGTGTCGACCTGCTGCTCAACGGGGTTTCCCCGGAGCACCTGGTCACCATTCGTGACATCTCCAATTTCATCGGCGAACTACGCACTGAAATGAACGCCGGACGCCGGGCGTTCGCCGGCTGAGGGTCAGAGGCGTCGCCGAAAGGCGCGGACGATGCTCAGCGTGGCGTCACTGACGTTCAGGTTCTGCACCGCATCGAGCGGGTGCCAGAGACAGTCGACGATCTCATTCAGCGGGCGCGCCTGATCAATGTTCAGCACCGCTGCCTCGTAGACGTGGTGGCGGGTGCTGCCGTTCTGTAATTCCATCAGATAAAGCATGTCATCGCTGTCCAGGCCGGTCTCTTCTTTGAGTTCGCGGACGGCGGCCTGCGCGCGGGTTTCTCCCGGTTCGACGGTACCCCCAGGAAGTGTCCAACGGCACCTGGGTTTGCGCACCAGGAGAATGTGTCGATCCTGCTCGCAAATGACGGTTGCACGTACTTTCATGTGTTACCCGATGATCGGTTGTCATAAATCTGTCATGAATTAGCAATATTCGGGCCGCCGCCGGTTTAGAGGTTCTGAGTGCCTGACGGTGGCAAAAGTGCCGGAGACTTGACGCGGCCGCAGTGCGACGTTCGGTCGGCACGACGAAGCATGGCGGGTGTAAGGTGGAAAAGTTCGTTAGCAGACAGGAGGTGCCTATGAGCAGGGCGATGCTGAACAAAATGCACATGAATGGCTACGACGTACTCAGCGTGAACAATGGCCCATGGCGGGTCTGCACGCAGGGTGACCGGCTCGCTTCGTTTGCCAGTCGCGAGGAGGCGCTGGCCTACGCCGCCGCGCTGCCGGGGTACAAAAGCCGCGTACGCGCTCGCAAGGCAGACTGAAGGCCTGTGAAGAGAAAGCCCCGGTTGTCCGGGGCTTTCTGCTGTGGGCACGGTGAGGTTCAGTGGACTTTGGTTCGGCTGATGGCGCGGGCTTTCACTTCCCGGGCATACAGTTGCAGGCGCTCCTCATCGCTTTGCAGCACTTCGCAGGATCGAAGCACCGCCTGGGCGTCCGCCTCGTTGCCCGACTGGCGCAGTTGCTCGGCGATGCGCTTGAGGTCCACCGCCGACCATCTCAGGTCCGATGCCACGCTTTGCAGGTCACGCTGAAGTTCGTGTTCGTATTCATTGAGCCGCATGATCACCTCCGGAACATTCTCGGTAGAAAAGAGTAGCCGCATTTTCCGGGAGTGGGTCAAGGGTCGTCTGTCAGGCCCGGTTTTCGCAGAATGCCGGCAGAGCGCTACGATGGATGTCCGAACAGTTACAGGGTACATTCGCGTTTTTCAGATGAAGGAATCACCATGCGGATGTTGATCGGGGGGATGCTGTTGGCGGCATTGGCCGGTTGTTCGTTGCCCGCGTCACTGGTGCCGGGCGAGCCGAATGTCAGCAAGACCAGCGCCAAGACTCCCAAGGACTACGCCGCGTGTGTATTGCCGCTGTGGCAGCAGGACGTTGCCAAGACGTCCCAGACAGCGATTTCCAATGGCTACCGAATCACCGCGCCGAGCATCGTCACCGCCGACGAGATTCTCGATGTGGTCAAGTACAAGGACGGCAGCCGCGTTTCCCTGTATCAGGGGCCGCCTTGGGCGAAGTCCGGGTCGTTGCGCAAAGCGGTGCGTGATTGCCTGTAATGGCGAAATAAAAAAAGCAGAAACCGGTGATCGGTTTCTGCTTTTTTTTGCCTGCTGATCGAGCTCAGTCCGAGAGGTCGATGAGTGGAATGCCGGCGCCACCGGTCTTCTTTTCCCGGCGATCCTGCATCCAGTCTTCCACTTGGCTGTTGAACCCTGCCGGCGCCTTGCGCCCGACCTTCCTGGCGATGTCGAGAATGGTCTGCTGGGCGAGGGCTTCTTCCATGCGTTTCTGCGCGGTCATCATCGCGGCGTGAATCGAACAGGGGCCTTCCAGCGCCCAGTCCGGCGGCGAGCCATCGAACAGCGCGCAGCGTCCGCGTATCTCCCGGCACTCGAAAATGTTCTTGCGGCCATCGATGGCATTGACGATGTCGAGCAGGGTGATTTCATCCGCCGGCCGCGCCAGGGTGAAGCCGCCACGCACGCCGCCGGTGGACTCCACCAGTTTGCCTTTGGCCAGTTTGGTGAAGATCTTCGCCAGGTAATCCAGCGGCACCCCTTGCAGCTCTGCCAGATGAGGCAAAAACCGTGGTCTGGACCACCGGCGTGCGCGCCAGCTCCCTGACCGAACAGATTCCTGCCGAGCGGGATCGTCAGGGCCGGCTACACGTTGATGCCAATCTGAAAGTCATCGGTCAGGACGACATCTTCGCCACCGGCGACGTGGCGTACGCGGCCACCGACGATATCGGCAACTTCGCCCTGATGACCTGCCAGCACGCGATTTCCCTCGGCCGGCATGCTGGCAACAACGTTGCGGCGCAGATCCTGGGGGTCGCCCCGACGCCATACAGTCAGCCGAAATACGTGACTTGCCTTGACCTCGGCGCCTGGGGCGCGGTGTACACCGAAGGCTGGGATCGTCAGGTGAAACTGGTCAAGGAGGAGGGCAAGTCGCTCAAGACCCAGATCAACACCCAGTGGATCTATCCGCCAGCGGCTGACCGTACCAGCGCGCTGGCCGCTGCGGATCCGATGATTCCCGTCGTAGCGTAAAACGGCGCGTCACAAAAAATCCCGCCCGGTTGATGCCCGGCGGGATTTTTTGTTCAGATTCCGCAAACTCCTCCGGCAAGGACCACCCGGCCGAACTCGGCGTTGGCCTCCTGAGGCGTGATCGCGAGCAATTGGTCGAGGCGAATTTCCTGTTGCGCGCCTTGTTGCTCGATCACCAGGAATTCTTCTTTGTCACTGCTGGTTCGCGTGGTCACGGCCCGGGCCATCAGCCGCTGACCGTCGATCAGCTCAATGTCCAGCTGATAGCCGCGCAGGCAGGCGATTTCCAGATAGTCGTGCAGATCACAGTTCAGCGGCTGATAACGGGTCATGGCGTTACTCCTCGAAACCTTGCGCGATGATGAAACGATCCGCCTCGTGCATCAACCTTCCTGCGGCGGTGCTGATGAAGAGAAGGGCGTGAATCTGATTCTGCAGGATGCGTAATGCGCGGTGACAGTTGCGCGCGGGCGTTCTTTTCGCGTGCGCTAGGCTTTGAATGCAGGCCCATTACGGGCCGGCATTGCTGTGTTGGGAGGATTGTTTTTTGATTCAAGGAGCGACCGATCATGGATGATCTGGTGAAAGAAGTGATTCCGCTGTTGCAGTACCTTATCCCGGGGTTTATCTCGACCTGGATTTTCTACACCCTGACGGCCTTCAAGCGGCCGGATACGTTCGGGCAAATTGTGCAGGCGCTGATTTTCACGTTTGTGATTCACGGGGTGGTGCTGGGGCTTGGGGTGGTTTGTGTGT
>NZ_BQHI01000002.1 GCF_021603585.1 Pseudomonas sputi
ACAGTGAACCGGCACCTGTTGGATGAATTTCAATCGCCGTTAGGGGGTAAGCATGGCAATCGATATCGGTATCAGTGAAGAAGACCGCAAATCCATCGTTGAAGGGCTCTCGCGTCTGCTGTCGGACACCTACGTGCTGTATCTGAAGACCCACAACTTCCACTGGAACGTCACCGGGCCGATGTTCCGGACCCTGCATCTGATGTTCGAGGAGCAATACAACGAACTGGCCCTGGCGGTGGACTCGATCGCCGAACGCATCCGGGCGCTGGGGTTTCCGGCGCCGGGCGCATACGCAACCTATGCGCGTCTGTCTTCTATTAAAGAGGAAGAGGGCGTGCCGAGTGCCGAGGACATGATCAAACAATTGGTCGAGGGTCAGGAGGCAGTCACGCGCACGGCGCGGGGGATTTTCCCTCTTCTGGATAAAGTCAGCGACGAGCCGACCGCTGACTTGCTGACCCAGCGTATGCAGGTTCACGAGAAAACCGCGTGGATGTTGCGCGCGCTGCTCGAGGCCTGATGTCGGGACGCGCACGACCCCCTTCGTTCGTGCGCTGTTCTTTTTCTGGAAATGTCGTTCTCTCCTGTAGGAAACAGGGAAAACGATCCATCACTCCATGATCCTCCTTGTTGCGTTGGCTTATCCTACGTGGATGGTCAAAAAGTCATCTGGAACTGCCTTTGCGCCTGCGCTTTTAATGAGGTCACAGGATGTTGCCTTGATAACAGGCGCAAAAATGACAAAGGAGTGTCAACGATATGGAAGATGGAGGCAGGCCAAGAGAAATCGCAGGCGGCTCGCAAAGAGAGAAAGTCACGGAGCCCTTGCTGGGCGGGTTCGATATGGCATTGATCCGGCCGTTGTCCCGTTCGGTGCGTTTGAACGGATTCGCGACCTGCATGCGGCTGGAGCAGGTTTACTGGAACATTCTGGGCCGGATGGCCGAGGACAATTGTTGTTCGGTCGGCACGCTGTTGTCCCGTGTTGATCGTGAAGTGCACCTGCGTCATGGCGGGGTGAAAAACTTCAGCGGTCTGGTGCGGGTTGTTTGTGTGGTGCATGGCCTGCGGGATTCTCCGGGGATGCGCGACGCGGGATGTCACTGACGAGACGGCCTGTGCAGTCTTCCGGCTGCACAGGCCGCATTTAATGGATATAATCCCGCCCTTTCGCCGCACGGCCCTGCGCGTGCTGGCAATCTGATTGCCGAGACAACTCCATGCCGATGTACGATTACCAATGTGCTTCCTGTGGTCATCAGTTGGAAGCCATTCAAAAGATCAGCGACGCTCCACTGGTCGATTGCCCTGCCTGTCAGGCACCGGAACTCAAGAAGCAGCTGTCGATGCCGGGCTTTCGCCTCAGCGGCAGCGGCTGGTACGAAACCGATTTCAAGACCGGCGCGAAGAAGAATCTGGCCGGTGGCGACAAATCTGACTAGGGTTCAAACCCAGGTCGAACGACACGCGTGAGTTTCCACGGGTTGCACTGCTTGAGTGCAGCGGGATCTCCACCGAATTTCGAATTACGAGAAGCGAACCACTACCATGATGCGCAGCCATTATTGCGGCCAACTCAACGAAAGCCTGGAAGGCCAGGAAATTACCCTTTGCGGATGGGTTCACCGTCGTCGCGACCACGGCGGGGTGATTTTCCTCGATATCCGTGATCGTGACGGTCTTGCCCAGGTAGTGTTCGATCCGGATCGCGCCGAGAGTTTCGCCGCTGCCGATCGCGTGCGCAGCGAATACGTCGTGAAGATCACCGGCAAGGTGCGTCTGCGTCCGGCCGGTGCCACCAACGCCAACATGGCGTCGGGCATGATCGAAGTGCTGGGCTACGAGCTGGAAGTGCTGAACGAGTCGGAAACCCCGCCGTTTCCGCTGAACGAGTTCTCCGACGTCGGCGAAGAAACCCGTCTGCGTTATCGCTTCCTCGACCTGCGTCGTCCGGAAATGGCCGAGAAGCTGCGTCTGCGTTCGCGCATGACCACCAGCATCCGTCGCTACCTGGACGAGAACGGCTTCCTCGACGTCGAAACGCCGATCCTGACCCGTGCCACGCCGGAAGGCGCGCGCGACTACCTCGTGCCGAGCCGTACCCACGCCGGTTCGTTCTTTGCCCTGCCGCAGTCGCCACAGCTGTTCAAGCAACTGCTGATGGTCGCCGGCTTCGACCGTTACTACCAGATCGCCAAGTGCTTCCGCGACGAAGACCTGCGTGCCGACCGTCAGCCTGAGTTCACTCAGATCGACATCGAGACCAGCTTCCTCGACGAAAAAGACATCATGGGCCTGACCGAAGGCATGATCCGCAACCTGTTCAAGGAAGTGCTGGGTCTGGAATTCGGCGAGTTCCCGCACATGACGTTCGAAGAAGCCATGCGCCGTTATGGTTCCGACAAGCCAGACCTGCGTAACCCGCTGGAACTGGTCGATGTCGCCGATCAATTGAAAGAAGTTGATTTCAAAGTGTTCAGCGGCCCTGCCAACGACCCGAAATGCCGCATCGCTGCGCTGCGCGTTCCGGGCGGGGCGAGCATGCCGCGCAAGCAGATCGACGACTACACCAAGTTCGTCGGCATCTACGGTGCCAAGGGCCTGGCGTACATCAAGGTCAACGAGCGTGCGGCCGGTGTTGACGGTCTGCAATCGCCGATCGTGAAAAACATTCCGGAAGCCAACCTCAACGTGATCCTCGATCGCGTTGGCGCAGTCGATGGCGACATCGTGTTCTTCGGCGCCGACAAGGCCAAGATCGTCAGCGAAGCCTTGGGCGCACTGCGTATCAAGCTCGGTCACGACCTGAAGCTGCTGACCTGCGAATGGGCGCCGATGTGGGTCGTCGACTTCCCGATGTTCGAAGAGAACGACGACGGCAGCTTCTCGGCGCTGCATCACCCGTTCACTGCGCCGAAGTGCTCGCCGGAAGAGTTGGAAGCCAATCCGGCTGGCGCTCTGTCCCGTGCCTACGACATGGTGCTCAACGGCACCGAGCTGGGTGGCGGTTCGATCCGTATCCACCGCAAAGAGATGCAACAGGCGGTATTCCGTCTGCTGGGCATCAACGAAGCGGAACAGGAAGAGAAGTTCGGCTTCCTGCTCGACGCCCTGAAATACGGCGCGCCGCCGCACGGTGGTCTGGCCTTCGGTCTGGACCGTCTGGTGATGCTGATGACCGGCGCCCAGTCGATCCGTGAAGTGATCGCCTTCCCGAAAACCCAGAGTGCTGCCGACGTGATGACGCAGGCGCCGGGTGTCGTGGATGCCAAGGCCTTGCGCGAATTGCACATTCGTTTGCGCGAAACGCCAAAGGCCGAGTAAGACGGGCCTGAAGGCGCATCTTCGGATGCGCCTTTTTTCTTTCTGCAGTGATTGAAAACAAGATTTTTTGCTGGCCGATGCACCTGCATGGCGGGCATTGTTCAAGAGAATTCGGAGCGAGTTATGGCAGGTCATTCCAAGTGGGCGAACATCAAGCACCGCAAAGAACGCCAGGATGCCAAGAGAGGCAAGATTTTCACCAAGTGGATCCGCGAGCTGACCGTGGCGGCCCGTCAGGGCGGCGGTGATCCGGGCTCCAACCCGCGTCTGCGTCTGGCACTGGACAAGGCGCTGGGCGCCAACATGAGTCGCGACATCATCGACCGTGCCGTGGCCCGTGGCGCCGGTGCGACCGAAGCCGACAACGTTGAAGAGCTGACTTACGAAGGTTACGGTCCGGGCGGCGTGGCGGTGATGGTCGAATGCATGACCGACAACCGCAACCGTACCGCAGCCGCCGTGCGCCACGCGTTCAGCAAGTGTGGCGGCAACCTCGGTACCGACGGTTCGGTGGCGTATCTGTTCGAACGCAAGGGGCAGATCAGCTTTGCCCCGGGCGTCGACGAGGACGCACTGACAGAAGCGGCACTGGAAGCCGATGCCGACGACGTGGTCAGCCACGAAGACGGCTCGATCGACGTGTTCACCTCGTTCACCGGTTTTTACGCAGTGCGCAATGCCCTGGAAGCCGCAGGCTTCAAGGGAGATGACGCGGAAATCGTCATGCAGCCGACCACCAGTGCCGAACTGGACCTGGAGGGCGCCGAGAAGGTACTCAAGCTGATCGACATGCTGGAAGACCTGGACGACGTGCAGAACGTCTACTCCAACGCAGACATTCCGGAAGACGTGGCCGCTCAGCTCGGTTAAGAGCGACTAGGCTTCAATGTGGGAGCTGGCTTGCCAGCGATGGCGTCGGCACATCAGCTATTGATAGTGCCTGACACTCCGTCATCGCTGGCAAGCCAGCTCCCACATTTGTTTTTGTGTTTTTTCGAACCAGCAGGCTTATGACTTTAATTCTTGGTATCGACCCCGGATCGCGCATTACCGGTTACGGCATTGTTCGCGATACCGGACGCGGCGGCTGCATCTACGTCGCCTCGGGTTGTATCCGCACCGGTGCCGGCGAGCTGCATGAGCGGTTGCAGATCGTCTATCGCGGCGTGCGCGAAATCATCCAGACCTACGGCCCGGTGACCATGGGCATCGAAAAGGTGTTCATGGCGAAAAACGCCGATTCTGCGCTGAAACTGGGGCAGGCCCGCGGGGCTGCGATTGTGGCGGGGGCTGAAGAGTGCCTGGAGATTGCCGAGTACACCGCCACTCAGGTCAAACAGGCCGTGGTCGGCACCGGTGCCGCCAATAAAGAGCAGGTGCAGATGATGGTCATGCACATGCTCAAGCTGACCAGCAAACCGCAAATCGACGCATCGGATGCCCTGGCCATCGCCATTTGTCACGCCCACACGCGCTCCAGTCTGTTACCGCATGGCCTGGGAACCGCACGCAGTCGTGGCGGGCGCCTGCGTCTCTGATAGCATCAGCAGTCATTTTTACGGAATGTGGATTTCGTGCCTGGGTTGTCGGCCGTGAATCCATGCTCTGTCGGTCGCCAGCCCACGGCTGGCCAACGCTCAAGGATCTGAAACGTGATTGGACGCTTGCGCGGCACTCTGGCTGAGAAACAGCCGCCGCACCTGATTCTGGATGTAAACGGCCTCGGGTATGAGCTGGAAGTGCCCATGACCACCCTTTATCGTCTGCCGTCGGTCGGTGAACCGCTGACCTTGCACACCCATTTGGTCGTACGCGAAGACGCGCAGTTACTCTATGGTTTTGCCGGCAAGCGTGAGCGAGACTTTTTTCGTGAGTTGATCCGTCTCAATGGTGTGGGGCCGAAACTGGCCCTGGCCTTGATGTCGAGTCTGGAAGTCGATGAGCTGATCCGCTGCGTGCAATCCCAGGACACCTCGGCGCTGACCAAGGTGCCGGGCGTGGGCAAGAAAACCGCCGAGCGTCTGCTGGTCGAGTTGAAGGACCGCTTCAAGGCCTGGGAAACCTCGCCGGCCATGTTTGCCCTGGTACCGAACCAGCCCGACGGCCCGGCGCCGGTCAACACCGCCGAGAACGATGCGGTCAGCGCACTGATTTCCCTGGGCTACAAGCCACAGGAAGCGAGCAAGGCGATTTCCGCGATCAAAGAGAAAGGCCTGAGCAGCGAAGACATGATTCGACGTGCCCTGAAGGGAATGATTTAAGTGATTGAAGCTGATCGTCTGATCGCCGCCACGCACAGTCCGCGTGAGCGCGAAGAAGTCCAGGATCGGGCGATACGTCCCGTCAGCCTGGCCGAATACATCGGCCAGCCGACCGTTCGCGAGCAGATGGAACTGTTTATCCAGGCCGCCCGTGGCCGTGGCGAATCCCTCGACCACACCCTGATCTTCGGTCCGCCGGGGCTGGGTAAAACCACGCTGGCCAACATCATCGCCCAGGAAATGGGCGTGTCGATCAAGAGCACTTCCGGCCCGGTGCTGGAACGGCCGGGGGATCTGGCGGCACTGTTGACCAATCTTGAGCCGCACGACGTGCTGTTCATCGATGAAATCCATCGTCTGTCGCCGATCGTCGAAGAAGTGCTGTACCCGGCCATGGAGGATTTCCAGCTCGACATCATGATCGGTGAAGGACCGGCGGCGCGTTCGATCAAGCTCGATCTGCCGCCGTTCACGCTGGTCGGCGCGACCACGCGTGCCGGTATGCTGACCAACCCGTTGCGCGACCGTTTCGGTATCGTCCAGCGTCTCGAGTTTTACAGCACCGCTGACCTGGCAACGATTGTCAGCCGTTCGGCGAACATTCTTGGCCTGCCGCTGGATCCGGAAGGGTCTTTCGAGATTGCCCGCCGCGCCCGTGGTACGCCGCGAATCGCCAACCGACTGCTGCGCCGGGTGCGGGATTTCGCCGAAGTCCGGGCCAAGGGCCACATCACCAAGGCTGTCGCGGATCTGGCGCTGAACCTGCTGGATGTCGACGAGCACGGTTTCGATCATCAGGACCGGCGTCTGCTGTTGACCATGATCGAGAAATTCGACGGCGGCCCGGTGGGTATCGACAGTCTGGCGGCGGCGATCAGCGAAGAGCGTCACACCATTGAAGACGTGCTCGAGCCTTACCTGATTCAGCAGGGCTACATCATGCGGACACCACGGGGCAGGGTGGTCACCCGCCACGCGTACCTGCATTTTGGTTTAAACATTCCGACACGAATGGGCGAGATGCCCGTGGCAGACGAGTTTCTCGATGCCGTGGACGATTGATACACATTTATTGTCGATTTATTCAGCGTTTGTACTGTCACAGGACGGTACTTTTGCGGTAAAGCCTTTTAACAATGAAAAACAGTTGCCTGGCTGGATTGGCAACCCGAGGAGTAAGCACTAGAGTATGCGCGCGCAAAACGGGCTTGAGCCGTTCGCACATCGTTGTCGCGTTTATTACGAGGACACCGATGCGGGCGGCATCGTGTATTACGTTAATTACCTCAAGTTTATGGAACGGGCTCGAACCGAGCGGCTCCGGGAGCTGGGCTTTGCCCAGTCGGCGCTGGCCGGGGAGGACCTGTTGTTCGTCGTGCATTCCAGCGAAGCGCGTTATCACGCGCCGGCGCGACTGGACGACGAACTTCTGGTAAGCGCTGATGTAATCGAATTGAACCGTGCCAGCCTGCGCTTTCGACAGCAGGTCAGGCGGGCAACGGATAATGTGCTGCTCTGCGAAGGGCAGTTTCTGGTGGCCTGTGTGCGCACTAACAGTTTGAAACCCCGGGCCCTTCCCGAAGACCTGCGTGCGGCCTTTGCCGACGCGGTCGGCACGGGTACACACTCAAAGCAGGAGATAAAGCGTGGAAGCTAACGTCGTCGACCATTCCTCCATGTGGAGCCTGGTCAGCAATGCCAGCATCGTGGTGCAGTTGGTAATGTTGACCCTGGTGGCCGCATCGGTGACCTCATGGATCATGATCTTTCAGCGCAGCAACCTGCTGCGCGCCGGTCGACGCGCTCTGGAGAGCTTCGAAGAGCGCTTCTGGTCGGGTATCGACCTGTCCAAACTCTACCGTCAGGCCGGCAGCAACCCGGATCCGGATTCGGGTGTCGAGCAGATCTTCCGTGCCGGCTTCAAGGAGTTCTCCCGTCTGCGTCAGCAGCCAGGTGTAGATCCTGAAGCGGTGATGGAAGGTGTGGCCCGTGCCATGCGCGTGGCCATCTCCCGCGAAGAAGAAAAGCTTGAGCAGAGCCTGCCGTTCCTCGCCACCGTAGGTTCGGTCAGCCCGTACATCGGTCTGTTCGGTACCGTATGGGGGATCATGAACTCCTTCCGTGGTCTGGCCAGCGCCCAACAGGCCACTCTGGCCACCGTCGCACCCGGCATCGCCGAAGCCCTGATCGCCACCGCGATCGGTCTGTTCGCCGCGATCCCGGCCGTTATCGCTTACAACCGTTTCTCTGCCCGCAGCGAAACCTTGCTGAGCCGCTACTACACCTTCGCCGATGAGTTCCAGGCGATCCTGCACCGCAAAGTGCACACCAGCGAAGAATAAGCAGGTATTTACCGATGGCTTTAATCACTCGAGCCCGACACAAGCGCAAGCCGGTCGCCGAGATGAACGTAGTGCCTTACATCGACGTGATGCTGGTGCTGCTGGTCATCTTCATGGTGACTGCGCCGATGCTCAATCAGGGCGTGAAAGTGGATCTGCCCAAGGTTTCCAGCGAAGCCTTGCCGCAGGACAACAACACCCAGGTGCTGACCATTTCGATCAAGTCGGACAAGACCTACTACTGGAACCTCGGCAGCGAAGTCGACACCGAGAAGCAGCAGGACCGCGCCATGACCCTGCCACAGATGACCGATGCGGTGACCAAGATCATTCGCGCCGGCACTGAAGGCGGCAAGCGTACCCAGGTCTTCATCCGTGGCGACAAGTCCGTCGATTATGGCTCCGTCATGGGCGCCATGGGCGGGTTGCAGAAAGCCGGGGTCGGTAACGTTGGCTTGATCACCGAGGCGCCCTGATGCAGCAACAGCGAGAGCCGTCCGCCTCGGAAAGCTACTTCTGGCCCAGTGTCTGGGCGATTGGCTTGCACGTGCTGGTGTTCGGCATGCTGTTCGTCAGTTTCGCCCTGACCCCGGAGCTGCCGCCGGCCAAGCCGATTGTCCAGGCAACCCTGTACCAGCTGAAATCGAAAAGTCAGGCAACCACCCAGACCAATCAGAAGATTGCGGGTGAGGCGAAGAAATCCGCCGCGCGCCAGACCGAAGTCGAGCAGATGGAGCAGAAAAAGGTCGAGCAGGAAGCGGTGAAGGCTGCGGAACAAAAGAAAGAAGAAGCGGCTCAAAAGGCCGAGGAAGCCAAGAAGGCCGATGAGGCGAAGAAAGCGGACGAGGCGAAGAAGGCTGATGAAGCCAAGAAAGCCGCCGACGCCAAGAAAGCCGCCGAAGCCAAGAAGGCAGAAGAGAAACAATTGGCTGATATAGCCAAGAAGAAAGCCGAAGAAGAAGCCAAGAAGGCTGCTGAAGAAGAGGCCAAGAAAGCGGCCGCTGAAGAAGCCAAGAAGAAGATCGTCGAAGACGCGAAAAAGAAAGCCGCCGAAGACGCCAAGAAGAAAGCTGAAGCTGAAGAGGCGAAGAAGAAAGTCGCCGAAGACGCGAAGAAGAAAGCTGCTGCCGATGCTGCGAAGAAGAAAGCGCAGGAAGCGGCACGTAAATCCGCCGAAGACAAAAAGGCTCAGGCCCTGGCAGATTTGCTTTCCGACACGCCGCAGCGTCAGCAGGCCTTGGCCGATGAGCAGGGCGATGAAGTCGCGGGCAGTTTCGATGACCTGATTCGTGCGCGGGCAGCGGAAGGCTGGGCTCGTCCACCTTCGGCACGCAAAGGCATGACGGTTGTGCTGCAGATCGGCATGTTGCCGGACGGTACGGTGACCTCGGTCAGCGTGGCCAAGTCCAGTGGCGACGGTCCGTTCGATGCGTCGGCAGTGGCAGCGGTCAAGAATATTGGACGTTTGACGGAAATGCAGGGAATGAAGCCGAGCGATTTCGCTCCGTATCGTTCATTCAAGATGACATTCACACCTGAGGATCTAGCCTTGTGAGAAACCTTCTTCGAGGAATGCTGGTCGTGATCTGCTGCATGGCAGGGATCGCGATGGCGGATGAAAAGAACATTCTGGTCACCAGCGGCAGCGATCGGGCAACGCCGATCGCCGTCGTACCGTTCGGTTTCCAGGGCGGTGCCGTCCTGCCGGATGACATGGCTGAAATCATTGGTAACGATTTGCGCAACTCGGGCTATTACTCGCCGATTCCAAAGCAAAACATGATCAGCCAGCCAAGCCAGCCGAGCGAAATCATCTTCCGTGACTGGAAGGCGGTGGGTGCGCAATACATGATGGTCGGCAGCATCGTGCCGGCCGGTGGCCGTCTGCAGGTGCAGTGGGCTCTGTTCAACGTCGCCACCGAGCAGAAAGTGGCTGACGGCAGTGTGTCCGGTACCACTGAACAGCTGCGCGACATGGCGCACTACATCTCCGATCAGTCGTTCGAAAAACTGACCGGCATTAAAGGTGCATTCTCGACTCGTCTGCTGTACGTCACGGCCGAGCGTTTCTCCGAGAAGAACACCCGTTACACCCTGCAGCGCTCTGACTATGACGGCGCCCGCGCCGTGACTCTGCTGCAATCGCGCGAGCCGATCCTGTCGCCGCGTTTTGCACCGGATGGCAAGCGTATCGCCTACGTGTCGTTCGAACAGAAGCGTCCGCGCATCTTCATGCAGAACATCGACACCGGTCGCCGCGAGCAGATCACCAACTTCGAAGGCTTGAACGGCGCGCCAGCCTGGTCGCCGGATGGCAATCGCCTGGCGTTCGTGCTGTCGAAAGACGGTAACCCGGACATCTACGTGATGAACCTCGGTTCGCGTCAGATCACCCGCGTAACCGCAGGTCCTGGCATCAACACCGAACCGTACTGGGGCAAGGATGGTTCGACCATCTACTTCACCTCCGACCGTGGCGGCAAACCGCAGATCTACAAGACCAGCGCTAGTGGTGGCGGTGCCGAGCGTGTGACGTTCGTGGGTAACTACAACGCCAACCCCAAGCTTTCGGCGGATGAAAAGACCCTGGTGATGATCCATCGTCAGGACGGTTTCACCAATTTCAAAGTGGCGGCCCAGGATTTGCAGCGCGGGAGTGTAAAAATCCTCACTGATAGCACTCTGGACGAGTCGCCTACTGTTGCGCCCAACGGCACCATGGTAATCTACGCCACCCGCCAGCAGGGCCGGGGAGTCTTGATGCTCGTGTCCATTAATGGACGCGTGAGGCTCCCGCTTCCTACCGCTCAAGGCGAAGTCAGAGAACCGTCCTGGTCCCCTTACCTGAACTGACGCGGCGCTTTACGTTTTACTTAACACACTGGGGTTCATTAGGAGTTTCACGATGGAAATGCTGAAGTTTGGTAAATTTGCTGCGCTGGCTCTGGCCATGGCTGTAGCTGTAGGTTGCTCGTCCAAAGGCGGCGACAACGCCGGTGAAGGCGCTGTTGATCCAAACGCTGGTTACGGCGCAAACACTGGTGCAGTTGACGGTTCCCTGAGCGAAGAAGCTGCTCTGCGCGCAATCACCACCTTCTACTTCGAATACGACAGCTCGGACCTGAAGCCAGAAGCCATGCGCGCTCTGGACGTTCACGCCAAAGACCTGAAAGCAAACGGCGCTCGCGTTGTTCTGGAAGGCAACACCGACGAACGTGGTACTCGTGAGTACAACATGGCACTGGGCGAGCGTCGTGCGAAAGCCGTTCAGCGCTACCTGGTACTGCAAGGTGTTTCCCCAGCTCAGCTGGAACTGGTTTCCTACGGCGAAGAGCGTCCAGTTGCTACCGGCAACGACGAGCAGTCCTGGGCTCAAAACCGTCGCGTCGAACTGCGTAAGTAATTCGATATGCGAACGTGCCGTCGTGCTGTAACTGTTCTGGCTCTCAGCCTCGCGCCGCTTGCGGCGTGGGCTGCGGTTCCTGTGGTCGATGACAACTCCGGTTATAACAATAGCGGGAGCAGTTATCCGCCTGCAGGTTACGGTACGAACGGCGCCTATGCCGGGGGAGCGGCTTCGGCCCCTGCCTCGGCACAAGGCATGCTGTTCAACCAACTGCAACAAATGCAGGATCAGATATCGCGCCAGCAAGGCGTGATCGAAGAACTGCAGAACCAGGTTTCGCGCATGAAGCAGGAATCCCTGGAGCGATACCAGGATCTTGATCGGCGCATAGGATCCGGCGTAGCACCTGCCGCGACTCCCGAGAATTCTTCTGCCGGTGGCGATGCAAGTGCTGCTGCCGGCGCCGCCGCTGGAGCCGGGGCCGCTGCGGCCGCCCAGGCACCTGCCGCAGGCGGCGAACCCGCTGATCCGGCCAAGGAAAAGCTGTATTACGAAGCCGCTTTCGACCTGATCAAGGCCAAGGATTTCGACAAGGCCAGCCAGGCGTTTGCCGCTTTCCTGCGTAAATACCCGAACAGCCAATATGCGGGCAACGCCCAGTACTGGCTGGGTGAAGTGAACCTGGCCAAAGGCGATCTGCAAGGTGCAGGTCAGGCTTTCGCCAAGGTTTCGCAGCTGTATCCCAAGCATGCCAAAGTGCCGGATTCGCTGTACAAGCTGGCTGACGTAGAGCGCCGCCTCGGTCATACCGACAAGGTCAAAGGCATTCTGCAGCAGGTGGTGGCCCAGTATCCGGGTACATCCGCCGCTCAGTTGGCCCAGCGCGATCTGCAACGCATGTAATACGTTTTACCCGTTTGGAAGAAACCCGCGCTTGTCGCGGGTTTTTTCGTTAGAATTCACGCCCTTTTATGAAACACGCTTCTGGTGATCTACGCGTTGGCGGGGTTGCCTGAAGTGCCTGACGGAGGCGGACAGCCTGTTTAGCTGTTACGCCCGTGGCGACTATGCAAGACACATTGAGAATCACCGAAGTTTTCTACTCGTTGCAGGGGGAAACGCGGACTGCCGGGCTGCCCACGGTTTTTGTGCGCCTGACCGGTTGCCCATTGCGTTGCCAATACTGCGACAGTGCCTACGCGTTCAGCGGCGGCACGATCCGCACCCTCGACGACATCCTGGAGCAAGTGGCCGGCTTTCGCCCGCGCTACGTCTGTGTCACTGGCGGTGAGCCGCTGGCACAACCCAATGCCCTCCCTTTGCTCAAGCAGTTGTGCGATGCCGGCTACGAAGTCTCGCTGGAAACCAGCGGCGCCCTCGACATCTCGGCGGTCGATCCGCGGGTCAGTCGGGTAGTCGATCTGAAGACGCCTGACTCGAAAGAGGCCCATCGCAACCGTTACGAGAACATCGAACTGCTGACACCCAACGATCAGGTGAAGTTTGTCATCTGCTCGCGGGAGGACTATGACTGGGCGGTATCGAAGCTGATCCAGTACGGTCTTGAGCGACGTGCAGGTGAAGTGCTGTTTTCCCCAAGTCACCACGACCTGAATGCTCGGGACCTGGCGGACTGGGTGGTGGCGGATAACCTGCCAGTGCGCCTGCAACTGCAGCTGCATAAATATCTATGGAATGACGAGCCGGGGCGCTGAGATGACTGAACAACTGAACACTAGCCAAAAACGTGCGGTCATCCTGCTGTCGGGTGGTCTGGACTCGGCCACTGTCGTGGCCATGGCCCGTGCTGAAGGCTACGCCTGCTATACCATGAGTTTCGATTACGGTCAGCGTTCCCATGCCGAACTGCATGCCGCTGCTCGCGTTGCCCGCGATCTGGGTGTGGTCGAGCACAAGGTGATCGGCCTGAACCTGAACGGTATGGGCGGTTCGGCCCTGACCGACACCAGCATCGATATCCCGGAAGAGTTGGGCGAAGGTATTCCGGTGACTTACGTGCCGGCGCGCAACACGGTTTTCCTGTCGCTGGCTCTGGGCTGGGCTGAGGTGCTCGGCGCCCGTGACATCTTTATCGGCGTCAACGCGGTGGACTATTCCGGTTATCCGGATTGCCGTCCCGAGTTCATCGAGTCGTTCGAGCGCATGGCCAATCTGGCGACCAAGGCCGGCGTAGAAGGCAATGGTTTCCGCATCCAGGCACCGCTGCAGAACCTGAGCAAGGCGCAGATCGTCCAGGCGGGCGTGAAGCTTGGCGTTGATTACGGGTTGACCGTTTCCTGCTATCAGGCCGACGATGACGGCCGTGCCTGCGGCAAATGTGACAGCTGCCGACTGCGTGCCGAAGGCTTCGCGGCGGCCGGAGTCAGCGACCCGACACCTTATTTTTGATTTTTTTTAAATTAGGTGTTGAATAGTCCTTAAAAATCAGTATTATACGCGCCACCACACAGCGGGTCGTTAGCTCAGTTGGTAGAGCAGTTGGCTTTTAACCAATTGGTCGTAGGTTCGAATCCCACACGACCCACCATTTTTGCTGTTTTAAAAGTCTGGAAGGCCCACGAAAGTGAGGATTTCCGGATTTTTTTTTGCCTGCGATTCGGGCATTCCCCCCTTCGTTTCTTCTCGCCGTGACGCAGGTCAGAATCATCTTTTGTATCAACGGGATATTCTGTAGCCTTGCGCAGCTTCAATGCTGTCCGTGCCTGATAATACTCACTCTCCCGGCGGTACCCTCAAGCGGTCCGGAGCCGGGTGTATACTCGACTTTCGCGCGAATGCGCCTGCAGGTCTTGCGAACATGACGCAGATTTCCGAACGCCTTCTGGTACAAGCCCACCTCGACGCCAAGCAGCCCAAGCCGCTGACTGCCGAGGAAGAGGCTTATTACCGTTCCGCCATCGCCGCCGAGCTCAAGGCTCAGGACGCGGTGCTGGTTGCCCACTTCTATTGCGATCCGATCATCCAGGCACTCGCCGAAGAAACCGGCGGTTGTGTTTCCGACTCCCTGGAAATGGCCCGCTTCGGCAATGCCCATCCGGCCAAGACCGTGGTGGTTGCCGGCGTGAAATTCATGGGCGAGACCGCGAAGATTCTCAACCCTGAAAAACGCGTGCTGATGCCGACTCTGGAGGCGACCTGTTCGCTGGATCTGGGTTGCCCGGTGGACGAGTTCTCGGCGTTCTGCGATCAGCATCCGGAACGCACCGTGGTGGTGTATGCCAACACCTCGGCCGCCGTCAAAGCACGAGCCGACTGGGTAGTGACCTCCAGTTGCGCACTGGAAATCGTCGAAAGCCTGATGGACAACGGCGAAACCATTATCTGGGGTCCGGACAAGCACCTTGGCACCTACATCCAGCGTCAGACCGGCGCCGACATGCTGCTCTGGGATGGTGCATGCATCGTCCACGAAGAGTTCAAGTCCAAGCAGCTGGAAGACATGAAAGCGCTGTACCCGGACGCCGCCATTCTGGTGCACCCGGAATCGCCGACGTCAGTGATCGAACTGGCGGATGCCGTGGGTTCTACCAGTCAGCTGATTGCCGCCGCTCAATCGCTGCCGAACAAGACCCTGATCGTCGCTACCGACCGTGGCATCTTCTACAAGATGCAGCAGCTGTGCCCGGACAAGGTCTTCATCGAAGCGCCAACCGCCGGTAACGGCGCAGCGTGCCGCAGTTGCGCACATTGCCCGTGGATGGCCATGAACACCCTTGAGCGCACGCTCAAGTGCCTGAAGGAGGGCTCGAACGAGATCTTCGTCGACCCGGCCCTGATTCCCCAGGCGATTCGTCCGCTCAAACGCATGCTCGATTTCACTCAGGCCGCGCGGATGAAACTGGCCGGCAACGCCTGACCTTGAGACGCAAACAAAAACGCCCCGATTGGATCGGGGCGTTTTTGTATCTGGAAGATTATTTGGCTTTTTTTGGAATTCGCACGAGTTGCGTGTCGGAGTAGATGTCATGCCAGGCGCGTTTCTGTTTGTCGAACAGCGACCAGAAGAACCCAAGGCCCAGGCACAGCCACGACGCAATCGACACCATGAACCGCAACAGCGCCTGCCACAGGCTGATGGCGGTGCCATCGGCGTTCTGCACGCGAATGCCCCAGACCTGCATGCCCAGGGTCTGCCCGGCGTGGGTCCAGAACTTGGCGAAGAAGCCGAACAGCACCAGCAGCAGCACCGTGGAGTACAGTGGATCGCCATCCAGCTGCCCGGCATCGGTGAGAACCCGCAGGCGTTCTTCGCCGATGATCGAGGCCTGGATCATCTTGTAGAGGCCGCCGGTCACGATCAGCAGGGCGGTGCACAGCAGAAAGTCATAGAACATTGCTGCCAGACGACGGCCGAGGCCGACGGCGGGGAAATTGCCCTGGGGCGTGAGCAGGTGTTTCGACATGGCAGCCTCTGGACGGAAAGTGAAGCGCCATTTTACGGATTTGCGCCCACAAAAAAGCCCCTGATATCAATATCAGGGGCTTTTTTGTTACAGAAATCAGGCTTCTGCGATGACTTCGTCAGCTTGCATGCCTTTCTGGCCCTGCACAGCAATGAAGGTCACTTTCTGGCCTTCTTTCAGGCTCTTGAAGCCGTTGCCCTGAATGGCGCGGAAATGCACGAACAGATCCGGACCGCTTTCTGGAGTGATAAAACCAAAACCTTTCTCGTCGTTAAACCACTTGACGGTACCGCTCTGACGTGTGGACATTTCTTATTTCCTTTGACGCAAAAAATTGATGACAGTCTCCTTCTCATGAAAGAGTACTGGGGCTGGTTGCAGGAGAGTAAGAAGACGTCGAACGGGATGTAGCTAACTTGTAGGCTACTGCCCAGGTCACGATTCCAAGCTGACCCATGCAAACACAGTGGACAAACTCTACGCCAACTACGGGAGAAAAAACAAGCCCCGCGAAGGCCCCGGTTTTCCTGCGCTTGCTGGCACTTAGTCGATTCACTAGTCCGGCTTATACGATTAGCTTGTTCAATTGTTTTCGAACGTTATAAGCCAAGTTCATATTCGAATCGTATGTAAGCGGAGTGCACTGTTTTATGGCGATTGCGTTACAGATTAGTGCACGCATAACGCAATCGCGTTACTTATGGAAACAGTCAATTAGCCGCGATAGTAGCGTTGTGGAACAAATGGCATTTTGCTTACAAGCAATGGCACCTTTTTCCCACGAACAATCGCCCAAACTGGCGTGTCGAGTGCGACGTAGGCGCTGTCCAGATAACCCATGGCCAGCGGGCCGCTCAGGGTCGGACCGAAACCGCCGCTGCACACGCTGCCGATGATCTCGCCCGCTTCGTTGACGATCTCTGCACCTTCTCGGACCGGCGTACGCTCTTGCGGCAGCAGGCCGACGCGTTTGCGCGAAACGCCGTTCTGCTGTTGAGCGAAGACTTGTTCAGCACCCGGGAAACCACCGGCGCGCGCACCATCGGCACGCCGAGGCTTGGAGATGGCCCACAGCAGGCTGGCCTCGATCGGGGTGGTCTCGGTGTTCATGTCGTGGCCGTACAGGCACAGACCGGCTTCCAGGCGCAGCGAGTCACGGGCGCCGAGGCCGATGGCGGCGACTTCCGGTTCGGCCAGCAGGGTGCGGGCGAGTTTTTCCGCATCGGCTGCCGGAACGGAGATTTCGAAACCGTCTTCACCGGTATAGCCCGAACGGCTGACATAGCAGTCAATGCCCAGCAGCTTCACGCGGGTGAACTGCATGAAGGTCATTTTCGCCACTTCCGGCGCCAGGCGTGCCAGTACGGTCACGGCGGCCGGGCCTTGCAGGGCGAGCAGGGCACGCTCTTCGAACCATTGCTCGATCTTGCACTGGTCGCCGATGTGTTTTTGCAGATGGGCCAGGTCCTGGTCCTTGCACGCCGCGTTGACCACCAGGAACAGCTCGTCATTGCCGAGGTTGGCGACCATCAGGTCATCGAGGATGCCGCCGGTTTCGTTGGTGAACATCGCGTAGCGCTGCATGCCCACCGGCAGGTCGATGATGTCCACCGGCACCAGGGTTTCCAGGGCCTTGGCGGCATCGGCGCCGGTCAGGCGGATCTGGCCCATGTGCGAGACATCGAACAGCCCGGCCTGCTCACGGGTGTGCTGGTGTTCCTTCATCACGCCCAGCGGGTATTGCACCGGCATGTCGTAGCCGGCGAACGGCACCATGCGGGCGCCGAGTTCGATGTGCAAAGCGTGCAGCGGGGTTTTCGACAGTTGTTCGGTGGACATGCGTGACTCCTTGATTCACACCAACCCTCTCCCGCAGGGAGAGGGGGCTAATTAACACTCGATAATGTTGACTGCCAGACCGCCACGGGCGGTCTCCTTGTATTTGCTTTTCATGTCGGCGCCGGTCTGGCGCATGGTGCGGATCACCTTGTCGAGGGAGACGAAGTGCTGCCCGTCTCCGCGCATGGCCATGCGCACAGCATTGATTGCCTTGACCGAGCCCATGGCGTTGCGCTCGATGCACGGCACCTGCACCAGCCCGCCGATCGGGTCGCAGGTCAGGCCGAGGTTGTGTTCCATGCCGATTTCAGCAGCGTTTTCCACTTGCTGAACGCTGCCACCCAGGACCTCGCACAACGCGCCGGCCGCCATCGAACAGGCCACGCCGACTTCGCCCTGACAGCCGACTTCAGCCCCGGAAATCGAGGCGTTTTCCTTGTACAGAATGCCGATGGCCGCCGCGGTCAGCAGGAAGCGCACCACGCCGTCATCATTCGCGCCGGGAATAAAGCGCATGTAGTAATGCAGCACGGCCGGAATGATCCCCGCCGCGCCATTGGTCGGTGCCGTGACCACGCGCCCGCCGTTGGCGTTTTCTTCGTTGACGGCCAGAGCGTAGAGGTTGACCCAGTCCAGCACCGACAGCGGATCGCGCAGCGACGATTCCGGGTTCTTGCACAGTTGCCGGTGCAACGCCGCCGCCCGTCGCTTGACCTTCAGGCCGCCCGGCAGGATCCCTTCGTTGCGACAGCCGGCGGCCACGCAGTCCTGCATCACTTGCCAGATTCTCAGCAGGCCGGCGCGGGTTTCCGCTTCCGGGCGCCAGGCACTTTCGTTGGTCAGCATCACCTGACTGATCGACAGGCCATAGGTGGCGCAGTGACCGAGCAAGTCCTTGGCACTCTTGAACGGGAAGGTCAGCGGTGTGGCGTCTTCGACGATGCGGTCGGCGCCGGCCGCATCTTCGTCGACCACAAACCCACCGCCGACCGAGTAGTACTCGCGGCTGCGGATCTGCAATCCTGCTGCATCGAAGGCACGGAAAATCATGCCGTTGGGGTGATAGGCCAACGGCTTGCGGATCATTGCCAGGTGTTCTTTCTCGTTGAACGCAATGCTGTGTTCGCCGAGCAGGTTCAAACGCCCGTTGCCACGAATCTGCGAGAGACGGGCGGCGACGGTTTCGGTATCCACGGTGTCCGGGTGTTCACCTTCCAGGCCCAGCAGCACGGCCTTGTCGCTGCCGTGGCCCTTGCCGGTGGCGCCGAGGGATCCATACAACTCGACCCTGACGCTGGTGGTGGCCGACAACAGGTTTTCCCGACGCAGGCCTTCGACGAAGCGCGCAGCTGCGCGCATCGGGCCGACGGTGTGGGAACTGGAGGGGCCGATGCCAATCTTGAACAGGTCGAACACGCTTAACGACATGGTTGTTCTCCGGTTTCTTGTTATAGGAATTGGCGGAATATCAGGCTTGATGCATTCCCTTGTGAGAGCTGGCAAGTCAGCTCCCACAAGGGATTTTGGTGTGGCTGAAATCGGGGAAGGTAAGCCTGCCCCTCATTCGTTTAAGCGTAGCTTTCGATCGACGGGCAGGCGCAGACCAGATTGCGGTCGCCGAACACGTTGTCGACGCGACCGACCGGCGGCCAGTACTTGCCTTCAATCAACGACGCCACCGGGTACACCGCTTGCTCGCGGCTGTACGGGTGAGTCCACTCGCCGACCAGCTTCGCTGCGGTGTGCGGAGCGTTCTTCAGCGGGTTGTCGTCCTTGTCCAGGGTGCCGTTTTCCACCGCGCGGATTTCTTCGCGGATGCGGATCATGGCGTCGCAGAAGCGGTCCAGCTCTTCCTTGGATTCACTTTCGGTCGGCTCGATCATCAGCGTGCCGGCCACCGGGAACGACATGGTCGGGGCGTGGAAGCCGAAGTCGATCAGGCGCTTGGCGACGTCATCGACGCTGATGCCGCTGCTGTCTTTCAACGGGCGCAGATCCAGGATGCACTCGTGCGCCACCAGACCGTTGCTGCCGGTGTACAGCACAGGGTAGTGCTCTTCCAGGCGACGGGAAATGTAGTTGGCATTGAGGATCGCCAGTTGCGAAGCGCGCTTCAGACCGGCGCCACCCATCATGCGAATGTACATCCAGGTGATCGGCAGAATGCTCGCGCTGCCGAACGGTGCCGCGCAGACCGCGCCCTCCTTGCGGTCCATGTGGCCGTGGCCCGGCAGGAACGGAGTCAGGTGCGATTTCACGCCGATCGGGCCGACGCCCGGGCCGCCACCGCCGTGCGGAATGCAGAAAGTCTTGTGCAGGTTCAGGTGCGACACGTCGCCGCCGAACTTGCCGGGTGCGCAGAGGCCGACCATCGCGTTCATGTTGGCGCCGTCGATGTACACCTGGCCGCCGTTGTCATGAATGATGCCGCAGATTTCGCGGATGCCTTCTTCGAACACGCCGTGGGTCGACGGGTAGGTGATCATCAGCGCGGCGAGGTGTTCGCGGTGCTCGATGGCCTTGGCGCGCAGGTCTTCGATGTCCACGTTGCCGCGAGCGTCGCAGGCGGTCACGACCACGCGCATGCCGGCCATGTTGGCGGTCGCCGGGTTGGTGCCGTGGGCGGACGACGGGATCAGGCAGATGTCGCGACGGTCTTCGCCACGGCTCTGGTGATAGGCGCGGATCGCCAGCAGACCTGCGTACTCACCTTGGGAACCGGCGTTCGGTTGCAGGGAGATCGAGTCGTAACCGGTGGCGGCGCAGAGCATCGCTTCCAGTTCATCGGTCAGTTGCTGGTAACCGGCGCTTTGCTCGGCCGGAGCGAACGGGTGCAGGGCGCCGAATTCGGCCCAGGTCACCGGGATCATTTCGCTGGCGGCGTTGAGTTTCATGGTGCACGAGCCCAGCGGGATCATGGTGCGATCCAGTGCCAGGTCCTTGTCCGCCAGTTTGCGCAGGTAGCGCATCAGCTCGGTTTCCGAGTGATAACGGTTGAACACCGGGTGGCTGAGGATCGGTGACTGACGAACCAGTGCGGCTGGAATCGTGCTTTGCGCGGCAGCGGCCAGAGCAGTGAAATCCGGCAGGGTCTTGCCGTCGGCGAACAGGCTCCACAGGGTTTCGATGTCGGCCTGGGTGGTGGTTTCGTCGACCGACAGGCCCAGGCGCTGGGCATCGATCACACGCAGGTTGATCTGTTGGGCGCGAGCCTTGTCGTGCAACGCGGCGGTTTGCGCGCCGGTGGCCAGGGTCAGGGTGTCGAAGAAGCTGGCTTGCTCGACGGTCACGCCCAGTGCGCTCAGGCCCTTGGCCAGGATCGCGGTCAGGTGATGCACGCGGTTGGCAATCCGGGTCAGGCCTTTCGGGCCGTGGTACACGGCGTACATGCTGGCGATGTTGGCCAGCAGCACTTGCGCGGTGCAGATGTTCGACGTGGCTTTCTCGCGGCGGATGTGTTGCTCGCGGGTCTGCATCGCCAGACGCAGCGCCGGCTTGCCGAAGCGGTCAACCGAAACACCGACCAGACGGCCCGGCATGTCGCGCTTGAACGCATCTTTGGTGGAGAAGTAAGCCGCGTGCGGGCCACCGAAGCCCAGCGGCACGCCGAAGCGTTGGGCGCTGCCGATGGCCACGTCGGCGCCGAATTCGCCCGGCGGGGTCAGCAGGGTCAGGGCCAGCAGGTCAGCGGCCACGGCTACCAAGGCGTTGGCAGCGTGGAAGCGTTCGGTCAGTGCGCGGTAGTCGAACACATCACCGTTGCTCGCCGGGTATTGCAGCAGTGCGCCGAAGAACGGCGTCACGTCGGTCAGTTCACGCTCGTCGCCCACGACCACGTCGATGCCCAGCGGCTCGGCACGGGTGCGCAGCACATCGAGGGTTTGCGGGTGGCTGTGGATCGAGGCGAAGAACTGGTGGCTGCCCTTGTTCTTGCTCAGGCGTTTGCAGAAGGTCATGGCTTCGGCAGCCGCGGTGGCTTCGTCGAGCAGGGAGGCGTTGGCGATCGGCAGGCCGGTGAGGTCGCTGATCAGGGTCTGGAAGTTCAGCAGCGCTTCGAGACGGCCCTGGGAAATTTCCGGCTGGTACGGGGTGTAGGCGGTGTACCAGGCCGGGTTTTCCAGCAGGTTGCGCAGAATCGGCGATGGCGTGTGGCAGTTGTAGTAGCCCTGACCGATGTAGGTCTTGAACAGCTGGTTCTTGCCGGCGATGCCTTTGATCATCGCCAGGGCATCGGCTTCGCTCAGGCCGTCGTCGAGGCCGAGCACGCTGGTGCCCTTGATGCTTTCCGGGATGACGCTGGCGCTCAGGGCTTCGAGCGAGTCGAAGCCGAGGCTGTTGAGCATGGCTTGCTCGTCACTGGCGCGCGGGCCGATGTGACGGGCGATGAATTCATTGGCGGTGCCGAGATTTACTTGGGTCATGTCAGGTTCCTCAGGCTTCGGCTTGGGCTTTGATCAGACGGTCGTAGGCGTCCTGATCCAGCAACTTGGCGACGGCCGAGGCGTCGGCCGGTTTGAAGCGGAAGAACCAGCCTTCGCCCAGCGGATCTTCGTTGACCAGCTCGGGGCTGTCTTCCAGGGCCGGGTTGGTGGCCAGGACTTCACCGTCCAGTGGCATATAAACGCCACTGGCGGCTTTTACCGATTCCACGGTGGCGGCTTCGGCGCCTTTCTCGTAAGCCTGCAATTCAGGCAGTTGCACGAACACCACGTCGCCCAGGGCGTTCTGCGCGAAAGCGGTGATGCCAACGGTGACAGAGCCATCGGCTTCGGCGCGCAGCCATTCGTGATCTTCAGTAAAACGCAACTCGCTCATGGAATCTCCTAGGGGCCAGACTCGTCTGGTGGACGCAGTGGAATGCTTGGGCGGTAAAGCCCTGATTTTATGAACGGTTACTTAGCAAGAACGCGGCCAATGTAGAAATAGCGTTATAAATCAATGGTTTGATATTTATTTGCTGGGTTTTGAAAGCAGGGTGTGTAGCGAAATCGCTACAGCTTGGGGCGAAGAAAAAAGCTGAACCGGATCAAAGCCTTGCACAACGGTGATTCGAGGAGGCTGTATCGATATCGTTCCGCTGTAGCGCTTTCAGTACAGATGGAGGTCGCTTTTGAACGGATTTCGAATCCGCCACATACCCTATGGGAGCGGGCTTGCCTCAGGGCTTGTTGGGAATGCCGTACTTGCGCAGTCGATGCGCGATTGCGGTGTGCGAGGTCTGCAGGCGGCTGGCCAGTTGGCGAGTCGAGGGGTAGCTGACGTAGAGCTTTTCCAGCAGCGATTTTTCGAAGGCATCCACGGCTTCCTCCAGGCTGTCGACGTCGGTGTCGGTCTGGCGCGCCACCGAGGTGCCGGCGATGTCGAGGTCGCCGATGTCCACCAGGCTGCTTTCGCAGATCGCGGCGGCGCGGAAGATCACGTTCTGCAATTGCCGCACGTTGCCCGGCCAACGGTTGCCGAGCAGCGCCGGGTAAGTGCCCGGAGCGAGGCGGCAGACCGGGCGCTGGATCTGCGCGCAGGCCTGCTGCATGAAATAGCGCGCCAGCAACAGGATGTCCTGACCGCGTTCGCGCAGCGGCGGCACTTCGACGTTGAGCACGTTGAGGCGGTAGAACAGGTCTTCGCGGAACAGGCCTTCGCTGACCATTTTTTCCAGGTCGCGGTGGGTGGCGCTGAGAATCCGCACGTTGACCTTCACCTCACGGTCGCCGCCAACCCGACGGAAGCTGCCGTCGTTGAGAAAGCGCAGCAGCTTGGCCTGCAAGTACGGCGACATCTCGCCGATTTCGTCGAGGAACACCGTGCCCTGGTTGGCCAGCTCCATCAGCCCCGGTTTGCCGCCGCGTTGCGCGCCGGTGAAGGCGCCGGGGGCGTAGCCGAACAGTTCGCTTTCGGCGAGGTTCTCCGGCAGGGCCGCGCAGTTCAGTGCGAGGAAGGGCGCGTTGTGCCGGGCGCTGATGGCGTGACAGGCGCGGGCCACCAGTTCCTTGCCGGTGCCGGTTTCGCCCTGGATCAGCAGCGGTGCATCAAGGGCTGCGACGCGTTGGGCGCGGGCCTTGAGGGTGCGGATTGGCGGCGATTCACCGAGCAGCGCATCGAAGCCTTCAGCGTGATCGTGGTGCAGCGCCGAGAGTTGTTCGCCGATGCGGTTGGGCTGGTACAGCGTGAGCAGGGCGCCGGCGTCGGTGATCGGCGTGGCGTCGAGCAACAGGGTCTGACCGTTGACGGTGATTTCCCGCAGCGGCAGGCGGAAGCCTTGTTCCAGCAACGTCTCCAACAGACCCGGATCGTTGAACAGTCCCGAGACGCTTTCACCGGCCGGCTCGCGCCCGTACAAGGCGATCAGCGCCGGGTTGGCCAGCAGCACCTTGCCGGCGCTGTCCAGCGCCAGCACCGGGTCGGTCATCGCCGCGAGCAACGCGTCGAGCTGCAAGTGCCGGCGCTGGCCGGGGAGAATGTCAACCACGGTCACTGCTTCTACGCCACGCACGCGAAACAGCGCATCTTTCAGTTCCTCGAGCACTTGCGGGCTGAGGGTCGGGGCGTCGATGTAGACGTTGGGCGGGATCATCTCCACCGCATCCAGATTGAGATTGCGCCCGCCGAGGATAGCCAGGACTTCCTGGGTGATGCCGACGCGGTCGATGAAGCTGACGTGGATACGCATGGGGCGGTTCTGGGTTCTGGAGTGCGGAGAGGGGCAAGTATGCCTTGGGGCGGGGAAATGGTGAAATCCGCGTCCTGCGCTGATCGTTCCCGCGCGCCTGCGTGGGAATGCATCCCGTGACGTTCCGCGTCACAGTAGACGCGGAGCGTCCAAGGCGGCATTCCCACGCGGACGGTTCGACGCCTCGACGTGGGAACGATCAGTAGAAAGGGGTTACTCGAAATGCTCGGGATTGACCGGATCCCCGGATTGCATATTCAGCTGCTTGCGGATGTCTTCAAACATCAGGTCGTAATGCTTGTGCACCGAGCCGATCTGGCTGTGGCTCTTGGGGATGCCGTACTTTTCGGCAATCTGCGTGACGTTGCGAGCGAAGTTATAGGCTTCCTCCTTGGGCAGAAAGAACGGTTCGTTGACCTCTTTGCCCTGCATGCTGCCGTGCAGGGTGAACTGTATCCCTTTGCCTTTCTGCGGATCGGTGAACACTTCATAGTCGAGGTGCACGTTGTAATTGACGTCATCGTCAGTCAACGCGTGCCGCTCGATATGCAAATGACCGGGTTCGAACTGGGCCATGGGTTTCTCCTTTCAAGGCATGGGAGAAGGGCAGACCTGAGGCCTGCCCCCGGAGTTTCTTTTTATCGGTAGGTGATGCCCGGCGCTGCCGTGCTGACCCGCGTACCGGCGGTGCCCTGGACGATGGCTTCGATGTCCGAGAGCGAGCCGATCACCGCGACCTTGCCAGTATGGCGCGCAAATTCACAGGCTGCCTGCACCTTCGGCCCCATGGAGCCGGCGGCGAAGCCCAGGCGTTCGAGTTCGTCCGGGTGGGCCTGGGCGATGGCTTTCTGAGTCGGCTTTTTGAAGTCGATGTAAGCGGCGTTGACGTCGGTGGCGATCACCAGCAAATCACTTTCCAGCTGTTCGGCCAGCAGCGCCGAGCACAGATCCTTGTCGATCACCGCTTCGATGCCCTTGAGGTTGCGGTTCTCGTCATACATGGTCGGAATCCCGCCGCCACCGGCGCAGATCACGATGCTGCCCTTGTCCAGCAGCCACTTGATCGGGCGGATTTCGAAGATGCGTTTCGGCCGTGGGCTGGCCACCACGCGGCGGAACTTGTCGCCGTCCGGAGCGATGGCCCAGCCTTTTTCGGCGGCGAGTTTTTCTGCCTCGGCTTTCTCGTATACCGGGCCGATCGGTTTGGTCGGGTTCTTGAAAGCCGGGTCGTTGGCATCGACTTCGACCTGGGTGAGCAGGGTGGCGAACGGGACTTCGAAGTCCAGCAGGTTGCCCAGTTCCTGTTCGATGATGTAGCCGATCATGCCTTCGGTTTCGGCACCGAGCACATCCAGCGGGTAAGGGGTGACGGAGGTGTAGGCCGCTGCCTGCAACGACAGCAGGCCGACTTGCGGGCCATTGCCGTGGGCGATGACCAGTTGGTTGCCGGGATGGATCTTGGCGATTTGCTCGGTGGCGATGCGGATGTTGGCGCGCTGGTTGTCAGCGGTCATCGGCTCGCCACGGCGGAGCAGGGCGTTACCGCCCAGAGCTACGACGATACGCATGGTGCATGTCCTTTTCGTGTTGATCGCTGATCGTTCCCACGCGGAGCGTGGGAACGATCAGTGCCAAAGTCGGGTTACAGATCAGCCAAAGTCGACACCAGAATCGCCTTGATGGTGTGCATGCGGTTTTCCGCTTGCTCGAAGGCGATGCAGGCCGGCGACTCGAACACGTCGTCGGTGACTTCGATGCCGTTTTTCAGGTGTGGATACTGTTCGGCAATCTGTTTGCCGACCTTGGTATCGCTGTTGTGGAACGCCGGCAGACAGTGCATGAACTTGGTGCGCGGGTTGCCGGTGGCTTTCATCAGCTCGGCGTTGACCTGATACGGCAGCAGTTGCTGGATACGCTCGGCCCAGGCTTCCACCGGCTCGCCCATCGATACCCAGACGTCGGTGTGGATGAAGTCCACGCCTTTGACGGCGGCTTTCGGGTCTTCGGTCAGGGTGATGCGGGCGCCGCTTTCTTCTGCGTATTGCTTGCAGCGATCGACCAGATCATCGTGCGGCCACAGGGCTTTCGGCGCGCAGATGCGCACGTCCATGCCCAGTTTTGCGCCGATCAGCAGCAGCGAGTTGCCCATGTTGTTGCGCGCGTCGCCCAGGTAGGCGTAGCTGATTTCATGGATCGGCTTGTCGGCGTGCTCACGCATGGTCAGCACGTCCGCGATCATTTGCGTCGGGTGATATTCATCGGTCAGACCGTTGAACACTGGCACGCCGGCGAACTTGGCCAGCTCTTCGACGATTTCCTGTTTGAAGCCACGGTACTCGATGGCGTCGTACATGCGACCCAGCACGCGGGCGGTGTCCTTCATGCTTTCCTTGTGACCGATCTGCGAAGAGTTCGGGTCGATGTAGGTGACGTTGGCGCCCTGGTCATACGCGGCGACTTCAAACGCGCAGCGGGTGCGGGTCGAGGTTTTTTCGAAGATCAGGGCGATGTTGTTGCCCTTGAGGTGTTGCTGCTCGGTGCCGGTGTATTTGGCGCGCTTGAGGTCGCGGGACAGGTCGAGCAGGTAACGCAGCTCACGTGGGGTGTGGTGTTCCAGGCTGAGCAGGTTACGGTTGTGAATGTTGAACGCCATGATGATTCTCCTTGGATTCGGTAATCGGCCCGGCCGCTACGGGATAGGTGCGGCCGGGGAGATGGTCGTTTAGTAGTCGATTGGGTCGCGGATGATCGGGCAGGTCATGCAGTGGCCGCCGCCACGGCCGCGACCGAGTTCGCCGGCGCTGATGGTGATGACCTCGACCCCGGCCTTGCGCAGCAGGGTGTTGGTGTAAGTGTTGCGGTCGTAGCCGATGACCACGCCCGGCTCCACGGCCACCACGTTGTTACCGTCATCCCATTGCTCGCGTTCGGCGGCGAAGCTGTTGCCGCCGGTTTCGACGACGCGCAGTTTCGGCAGGTTGAGGGCTTTGGCCACGACGTCGAGGAACGTGCCTTCTTCGCGACGGATGTCGATGCCGCCCTGTTTGCTTTCGTCAGGGCGCAGGGTGAAGGCGACTATCTGATTCACCACTTCCGGGAAGATCGTGACGAGGTCGCGGTCGCAGAAGCTGAACACGGTATCGAGGTGCATCGCCGCGCGAGACTTCGGCAGGCCGGCGACGATGACTTTTTCCACGGCCTTGTTCTTGAACAGGTTCAGCGCCAGTTGGCCGATGGCCTGACGCGACGAACGCTCGCCCATACCGATCAGCACCACGCCGTTGCCGATCGGCATCACGTCGCCGCCTTCGAGGGTCGAGCTGCCGTGATCCTTGTCCGGGTCGCCGTACCAGATCTCGAAATCGGCGTTAGTGAACTGCGGATGGAATTTGTAGATGGCGGTGGTCAGCAGGGTTTCCTGACGGCGCGCCGGCCAGTACATCGGGTTCAGCGTCACGCCACCGTAGATCCAGCAAGTGGTGTCGCGGGTGAACTGGGTGTTCGGCAGCGGCGGCAGAATGAAACTGGAGTGGCCGAGGAAGTCGCGGAACATCTGGATGGTCTTGCCACCGAAGCTGTCCGGCAGGTCATCGGCAGAGACGCCGCCAATCAGGAATTCGGCGATGTGTCGCGGCTCCAGGCTTTTCAGCCAGGATTTGACTTCGTTGATCAGGCCCAGGCCCACCGAATCGGCGGTGACCTTGCGCTCGAGTATCCAGTCCAGCGCTTCAGGGAGGGCGACGATGTCGGTCAGCAGGTTGTGCATTTCCAGCACGTCGATCCCGCGCTCACGCATCTTGGTCACGAAGTCGAAGTGGTCGCGTTTGGCCTGAGCGACCCACAGCACATCGTCGAACAGCAGTTCATCGCAGTTGTTCGGGGTCAGCCGCTGATGGGCCAGGCCTGGGGAGCAAACCATGACTTTGCGCAATTTGCCGGCTTCGGAGTGGACGCCGTATTTGACTTTTTCCGTGGTCATTTCAGTGATCCTCCAGAGAGAAAACGTTGGGCAATTACAGAGTCAGGAAGCCGTCGTACAGTCCGTAGGCAGCCACCAGGGCGCCCACGACCACTGCGGCGAAAATCAGCTTCTCGACGTTGGTGAAAACCGGTTGTTTGAGTTCGAGCTTGGCCTTGGCGAACAGGATCGCGCCGGGGGCATAGAGCAGGGCCGAGAGCAGCAGGTACTTCACGCCGCCGGCATAGAGCAGCCACACCGCATAAATCAGCGCGATACCACCGATCATCAGGTCCTTGCGCCGTTCGGCCGCGAAGCCTTCGTAGCTTTCGCCGCGCACCGCCAGCAGCAGGGCGTAGGCCGCCGACCACAGGTACGGCACCAGAATCATCGACGTGGCGAGGTAGATCAGCGACAGGTAAGTGCTGGCCGAAAACAGGGTGATGATCAGGAACAGCTGCACCATCGCGTTGGTCAGCCACAGGGCGTTGACCGGCACGTGGTTGGCGTTTTCCTTGCGCAGGAACTCCGGCATGGTGTGGTCCTTGGCGGCGGCGAACATGATCTCCGCACACAACAGCACCCACGACAGCAACGCCCCCAGCAGCGAGATGATCAGACCGACGCTGATCAGCACCGCGCCCCAGTGACCGACCACATGCTCCAGCACAGCGGCCATCGACGGGTTCTGCAGCTTGGCCAGTTCCGGCTGGGTCATGATGCCCAGCGACAACACGTTCACCAGCACCAGGAACAGCAGCACGGTGATGAAACCGATCACGGTGGCCTTGCCGACGTCCGAACGTTTTTCCGCCCGGGCCGAGAAGATGCTCGCGCCTTCGATGCCGATGAACACCCACACGGTGACCAGCATCATGTTGCGCACCTGGTTCATCACGCTGCCCAGATCCGGGTTTTTCATGCCCCAGATGTCGGCGGTGAAAATGTCCAGTTTGAAGGCGAAGATCGCTATCAGGACGAACAGCAGCAGCGGCACGACCTTGGCGACGGTGGTCACGAGGTTGATGAACGCCGCTTCCTTGATCCCGCGCAGCACCAGGAAGTGCACGCCCCACAACAGGACAGAGGCACCGATCACGGCAGCAACGGTGTTGCCTTCACCAAAAATCGGGAAAAAGTAACCGAGGGTGCTGAACAGCAGAACGAAGTAACCGACGTTGCCCAGCCAGGCACTGATCCAGTAGCCCCAGGCCGAAGAGAAACCCATGTAGTCGCCGAAACCGGCCTTGGCGTAGGCGTAGACACCGCCGTCCAGGTCAGGCTTGCGATTGGCCAGGGTTTGAAAGACGAAAGCGAGGGTGAGCATGCCGACAGCGGTGATGGCCCAGCCGATCAGTACCGCGCCGACGTCGGCACTGGCGGCCATGTTTTGTGGCAAAGAGAATATCCCGCCACCGATCATTGAGCCGACTACCAATGCAACCAGTGCACCTAGTCGCAGTTTTCCGGGAGCTTCAGACATTGCATGACTCCATTGCAGGAGAGAAGAGTTCACAGCGTAGTTCTGTTGGCTATTCAAACAGCTGACTTAGATCAGTGCATGGTCACATTCCATTGTTAATGAATGACTTATGAACCGGATAAAGGCATAAAGCTATTGTCTGTAAAGCCCGTACTAGAGGCTTTTTTTCGATATGAATAGGAATTGCTCCTATTACTTTCGAGTTATGACGCTAGTTCTTTTTCAGGGTTTGGCAAATTTTTCACCGCTGTTTTCAGTACAGAATTGATTTATCAGGATTTGCGCACAAAATTATCCGAACGCGCTATGCGTTAGTGCCGATGGCTATATATAACGGGTGGTGATTGGCGTTATTCAATGAACGTCATTACGCTTTATCCATTTAGTTAAAAACCGGTTGCATAACGGTTTTGCGGCCATCGCCGCTCTGGAACCAGGAGACGCTGGAATGTCGCAACCGACGCAAAAGCTGCGCCTTGGCGCACTGATCGCCCTGGTGGTCGGATCGATGATCGGCGGAGGGATTTTCTCTTTGCCACAGAACATGGCGGCCCGGGCCGATGCCGGGGCCATCCTGATCGGTTGGGGGATCACGGCGATCGGCATGCTCACCCTGGCTTTCGTGTTCCAGACCCTGGCCAATCGCAAACCGGAACTGGACTCCGGCGTGTATGCCTACGCCAAGGCCGGGTTCGGCGACTACATGGGGTTTTCTTCCGCCTGGGGTTACTGGATCAGTGCCTGGCTGGGCAACGTCGGGTATTTCGTGTTGCTGTTCAGCACCCTCGGCTACTTCTTTCCGGTGTTCGGCCAGGGCAACACGCCGATCGCCATCGGTTGCGCCTCGGTGTTGCTGTGGGCTGTGCACTTTCTGGTGATGCGCGGGATCAAGGAGGCGGCGCTGATCAATCAGTTGACCACCGTGGCCAAGATCATTCCGTTGATCATGTTCGTGGTCATTGCCGCCGTGGCGTTCAAGGCCGAGATTTTTACCCGCGACATCTGGGGCCGCAGCAACCCGAACTTCGGCGGCGTGATGGATCAGGTGCGCAACATGATGCTGGTCACGGTGTTCGTGTTCATCGGTATCGAAGGCGCCAGTGTCTACTCGGCCCGGGCGGAGAAGCGCACCGATGTGGGCCGGGCCACGGTGATCGGTTTCATCGGCGTGCTGGCGCTGCTGGTGCTGGTCAATGTGCTGTCGCTGGGGATCATGAGTCAGCCGGAACTGGCGACCTTGCAGAACCCGTCGTTGGCCGCCGTGCTGGAACACATTGTCGGGCCATGGGGCGCGCTGCTGATCAGCGTGGGCCTGGCCATTTCGTTGCTCGGTGCGTTGCTGTCGTGGGCGCTGCTGTGCGCGGAGATCCTGTTCGCCACCGCCAAGGACAATACGATGCCGGCGTTCCTGAAAAAGGAAAACGCCAACCATGTGCCGGTCAACGCGTTGTGGCTGACCAACGTGATGATCCAGATTTTTCTGTTGATCACGCTGTTTTCCGCCGGTACTTACACCAGCCTGATTTACCTCGCCTCGTCGATGATTCTGGTGCCGTACCTCTGGTCGGCGGCCTACGCCGTGTTGCTCAGCGGTCGGGGTGAAACCTATGAACATGCCTCCGCCGAACGCACCAAGGATCTGCTGATCGGCGGCATCGCGCTGTGTTACGCGGTGTGGCTGTTGTATGCCGGCGGGATGAAATACCTGCTGCTCTCGGCGCTGCTGTATGCGCCGGGGGTGATCCTGTTCGCCAAGGCCAAGCATGAGCAGGGCGAGCCGCTGTTCACCACGCTCGAGAAGGGGATTTTCACCTGTGTGATCGCCGGGGCCGGGCTCGCGGCCTACGGGTTGTACAGCGGCGTGTTGTCTCTGTGAGATTGCGGCTCGACTATCAGGGGGCTTACGACTGGCCGGCGATGCTCGGGTTTCTTACGGCGCGGGTGTGGTGGATGTCCTTGAGTCGCTCGGATGAATCCTGATTCTGGTTTTGTTCGTTCTGGCCTATTCGCGAGCATGCACGCCAAAGCGCTGGAGAACTCACCATTGCGCCCGATGTGAGCCCAATTCTGTTGCTGGCAATGCCCACTGCAATGGCGTTCCAGCAATACGAAGCGGTGCAAGCAATCGATGCGCCGCCCCCCACGGCGTCTGCTCCACCTGCAAGCTCTGATCCTTTGCATCCTCCGGACGCAACGCTTCATCCGTCCCTTGCTCATGCTCGATCAACAACTTCGCCGTCCGCGCCAGCGACAACCGTGCCGATCCACCTTGACCACGGCGTAACCGTTCAGCCAGCAACCGAATCACGCTCGCCGCCATCAGATACCCCGTCGCATGATCCAGTGCCTGCACCGGCAGCGGTGTCGGTTTGTCCGCCTGCTTCCAGCGCTGTCCGGCCTCGGCGATTCCGCTGCTCATCTGCACCAGGCTGTCGAAGCCTCGGCGGTTCTGCCACGGGCCGCTCCAGCCGTAAGCGTTGAGGCAGACGTCGATCAGCCCCGGCGCCCATTGCCGGCGACGTTCGATACCGAAGCCGAGATGTTCAAGGGCGTCGGCGCGATAGCCGTGCAACAGGATGTCCGCATCCTTGAGCAGGCTTTCGAACACTGCGCGATCTGCCGGAGCATGCAGATCCAGCCGTGCACAACGTTTGCCGAGGGTCACTTCCGGCACCACGCCGGGTTCGTTCCAGGTCGGTGGGTCGATGCGCAGCACATTGGCGCCCAGTCCCGCGAGTAAGCGGCTGGCGGTCGGGCCGGCCAGTACGCGGGTCAGATCGAGCACCTTGAGCCCGGCCAACGGTCGCGCCACCGAGCCTTGCCAGGGGCGAGGGGCTTGTTCTTTCCCGTTACTGAAATGCACCAAGGGTTCGGCATTCACCGCCAACCCTTGCGGATGTTTCTGCCACTGCGCCCAGCTGCGCATTTGGGCAGCGCAACCCTTGGCCTCGACCACCGCTTGCTCCAGATCGGCACTGGCCCATTGCGCGACTTTCGCCGCCATGGCTGTGCGGTCGGTACAGGCGCCGAGCACGCTTTGAGCGGCAGCGCGGTGATGCGGGGCGTTGGTGTGCAGACGAATCCAGCCGTCCCTGGTCGCGTAGTCACCGGCTACCGGATCCCATAGCGGCGGGACTTCCCAGCCGGTCGGCCGTAGCGACGTGGCGAACCAGAACGAGGCGAGGCGGCGGTCGACTTCAATACCGGGCAAGTGGCCGGTTTGCTGCTGAAGGAGTTCGGCGACGGCTTGCCCGGCAGCGGCAATGCTTGCGCAGGCCAGGTCGGTGACGGCAAACGCCGAGGGCAGGGCACCCTCGCCAGTGAACGGAATCGGCATGGGGGACAAGCCGAGTGCGGCTTGAATGGACGTGAGCAGATCAGTCATCGAAGGCCCTCCGGAAGAGGGCCTGATCATAGAACAGATGACGAGATCGTTCCCATGCTCTGCGCTCCAGTTCAGGAGCGGGACGCGGAACGTCCTGGGCTGCATTCCCACGCCGAGCGTGGGAACGATCAGCGGTCGAGGGGAGATCAGACGCGGAACTGATCCATCAATTTCATCTGCTGACTGGCCAGGGCGTTGAGCTGGCTGCTGATCGCCGCCGATTCTGTAGCCTGTTCGGTCAGGGTTTCGGTGACGGTGCGGATGGCCGAGACGTTGCGGTTGACCTCTTCGGCCACGGCGCTCTGCTGTTCGGCGGCGCTGGCGATTTGCAGGTTCATGTCGCTGATCACGGTGACCGCATCGCTGATCTTGCCCAGGGCATCCACGGCCTGGCGGATCTGCCCGGCGTTGTTGTGGGCCTGGGTCTGGCTTGAGTGCATAGTGGCGACCACGCCACGGGTGCCGGTCTGGATACGTTCGATGACCACGCGGATTTCTTCCACCGAATCCTGGGTGCGCTTGGCCAGGTTACGGACTTCGTCGGCCACCACTGCAAAACCACGACCGCTTTCACCGGCACGGGCCGCTTCGATCGCGGCATTCAGCGCCAGCAGGTTGGTCTGTTCGGCGATGCTGCGGATCACTTCCAGCACCGAACCGATCTGCTCGCTGTTGACCGCCAGCTCTTCGACTTCGGTCACCGCTTTGCTGACTTCATCGGCCAATTGATTGATGTCGCGGGTGCTGCGCTCGATGATCGACATGCCGTCCTTGGCCGACTGGCCGGCGCCTTTTGCGGCGTTGGCAGCGTTCGAGGCACTGTTGGCCACATCGTGGGCGGTGGCGCTCATTTCGTTGGAGGCGGTGGCCACCTGATCGATCTCGCGGAACTGCACCTGCATGCCTTCACTGGTCTGGCGGGCGATTTCCGACGATTGATCGGCGGTGCCGCGGGCCTCGGTGATGCTCTGTTTGATCTGGGCGATGGTCGGTTGCAGCTTGTCGAGGAAGCGGTTGAACCAGTTCACCAGTTCGCCCAGCTCATCCTTTTTCGTGTAGTTCAGGCGCTGGGTCAGGTCGCCTTCGCCGCTGGCGATGTTCTTCAGCATCTCGGCGACACTGTTGATCGGACGGGTCACGCCGGAGGCGGTCAGCCAGATCAGCAGCAGACCGATCAGACCGGCGATCACGGCCACCGCCAACGCGGTAATCGTGCCGGTTTGCTGCGCGTCATCGAGCACCGCCTGCAGCTTGACCGAGTCGGCCAGCAGCACTTGTTTCGGCAGGTCGATGACCACGCCCCAGGCCTTGGAATCGGCAATCGGGTTGACCGGATACACGGCGCGGATCACGTCGCCCTGCTCAAGAATTTTCGGGCTGCCGGCGCTGAGCAGTTGCAGGATGTCCTTGCCCTCGGCGCCGAGGGTGTCGCCGATGCTCTTGCCGACCTTGCCGGCATCCGCGCTGTAGGCACCGAGCACGCCGCTGCCGGACACGATCAGCATGTGTCCGGCGCTGTTGAACAGGTCACGCTGGGAGTCCACGGCTGCCGCTTGCAGGGCGTCGAGGGCGATGTCGACACCGACCACGCCGATGGCCTTGCCATCCACCAGCAGCGGCACGGAAATGGTCGTCATGAGCATTTCTTTGCCGCCCACGGTGTCGGCATACGGGTCGAGCAGGCAGGTGCGCTTGTTGTCGCGAGGGCAGGTGTACCAGCTGTTGTAAGGCGTGCCGCTGACGCTGAGGGTGGTCTTGTTCATGTCGTCTTCGACCATGATCGTGTTCAGCGACGAACCGGCAGCACGGCTCCAGTAACTGGCGAAACGTCCCGCCTCGTTGGACTGGCGCGCGGCATCGTTGGCGAATTCGCTGTCCTTGCCGTCCAGCCCGTTGGGTTCGAATGCCAGCCAGATGCCAAGCACCTTGCTGTTGCGCTCGAAGGCGGTTTTCAGGCTCTGGTTCAGCTCTTCACGCAGGGCACCGGCGTCCAGCGAACGCTTGGCGGCCATCGCTCGCATGTCCTTGATCTGGTCGGCCAGCGCGGTGATCACCAACAGGCTTTCGCCGAAGGTTTTCTGCACCCGCACCGCTTGCTCGGCAGCCTTGGCCTGCAACAGGTTCTGCACGCTGGCGGTGAGCATCTTGCTACTGGAAGCACTGACCAGTTCGTCGTTCTGGTTGGTCTGGTAAATGTTGATGCCAACGATCAGTGCGACCACACCGAGCAGGCACAGGCCGGAGAGCAGGACGATTTTCAGGCGGATGGACAGAGAGTCGAACATGGGACGTTCTCGCGAATGGATGAGCTGTTGGCTACGGGCTGGGAGGTGCCCGGTTCGCCAAATCCATTCAGCGCCATTCAATGTTCATCGGCGCGAGGCGAGGGTGCATGAGATGCATGCCGACGAACGGTCATGGCTAAACGTTTGCGCGGTTAAATGCCCTGAAAACAATGGAAAAATCAGGAAATCTTCGGCAATGCTTCCGGTCGCGACCAGATCCACAGGTTGCCCAGGGTCATGCCTGCGATCGCCAGATAGATCGGCCAGCCGTGATCGAGCATCACCAGCATCAACGTGGCGCACAGCACCATGCTGACCGTGGCGCTGACCTTGGCCTTGCGGGCGATGATCTTGCCGTTGCGCCAGTTGCTCAGGATCGGCCCGAACAGTCGATGGTTGTCCAGCCAGGCACTCAGGCGCGGCGAACTGCGGGTCGCGGCCCAGGCCGCGAGCAGGATGAACTCGGTGGTCGGCAGGCCGGGCACGACGATGGCGATCAGGCCGATGCCGAGGCTGACATAGGCAAGCAGGCCGAACAGCAGGCGGGCGAGTCGGGAGGCGGCGGGTTGGGGCATGGGCTCGGCGAGAGGCTTGGGTGACAGGGGGGGAGAATCTTACAGACTTACGCAATTCCTTGTGGGAGCTGGCAAGCCAGCTCGCACAGGGTTTTGCGGTGTGGCCAGGATCAGGCCGGTTCGGTTTCTGTGGCGTAAGCCTGTTCCAGCAGCACGGTGAAGCGATTGAACGCATCGATCGCGCCTTGCTCCACTTCGGCTTCCTCTTCGGCACTGAATTGCAGCGAATCGAGGGTGCGCACGAAGCGCTTCCAACCTTCAGCGCGACCGCCCTCAGGCTCGCCCAAGTGTCTGGCGCCGAAGGTTTCGCTCAGGTCCAGCGCGACGGCGCGTTTGATCAGAAACGCGGCACCGAGCTTGGAGCCCTCCGACACGAAGATCCAGCCCAGGGCGCGAGCCTTGCTCGGGTTCTTCACCGCGCCGGCCACCGGTGCAGGGACTTCGGTGTCGAGGTCGGCGAGGTCGGCCTTGGCGGCTTCGGCGCGGCAGCGGGCCGGCAGGTCAGGAACGATGGCGGTCAGTTCGGCATCGTTGTACAGCGACACCAGCTCTGACTGGAACAGGTACTGCGCGACCACGAAGCGGGCGAAATTGGCGCGGGTCTCGAACGGCGCGTGGGCCTTGACCAGCGCATCGAGCTTGCTGTGCGGCTCGTGGGTGATCTGGTTCAGGCGTTGCGAACGCAGGGCTTTTTCCGGGGTGCTCATGAGATGTCCTTGAAAAGAAGAGGCGCTTGATAACGAGACGAACGGGCAAGCGCCGGACAGTAAAAAAACCTCACGGCGCGGCCATGTACAGGCGCCGTGAGGTCATCCGGATCAGATATCCCAGACCAGGTTGATCGCGAAGTTGCGGCCCGGCTGGGTCAGGCGATCAAGGTTGGCCGGTTGCGTCACCGAGGCTTCGCCGACGCTGTCGTAACCGCGCACGTCATCCCACAGCCAGTACTTCTTGTCGGTCAGGTTGTAGAGGCCGCCGCTGACGGTGACGTCGTCGGTGACTTTGTAGTACCCGGTCAGATCAAGAATGCCGAAGCCCGGGGTCTTGAACTGACTGCTCACACCGTCCGGCGACTTGAAGTTGCTGTCGTCGACGCGGTCCTTTTTCTTGACCACGGTCCAGCTCAGCAGGCCGCCATAGTTGTCCTGGTCGTAACCCAGACCGAACACGCCGGTCAGCGGATTGACGCTGTTGAGCGGCTCGCCGTTGTCGTTGTTGCGACCGTAGGCGTAGGCAATCGAGCCTTGTGTGTACAGGCCTTGCGGCGCGCCGAACGAATCGAGGTTCAGGCGACCTTTGACTTCGGCGCCCTTGATGGTCGCGTGCTTGATGTTGCTCGACTGGAAGGTCAGCTCGTCGTAGCCCGGGGTGACGGCGTCTTCGTTGATGAAGTCGCGGTACTTGTTATAGAACACCGCCACGTCGAACGAGCCTTGCTCGAAGTTGCCGCGCAGGCCGGTTTCATAGCTTTTGCTTTTTTCCGGTTCCAGGTCCGGGTTCGGCGCCACGTTGTAGCCGGTGGTGCTGTTCTCGAAGCGGCCATACAGCGCTTTCGCGGTCGGGGTGCGGAAGCCTTCGGCGTACTGACCGTACCAGGTGTAGTTTTCGGTCAGGGCATAGGTCAGGCCGAATTTCGGCGAGACTTTATGCCAGGTCTTGTTCTCGTCGCTGACCGTGCCATTGCCGTCGGCGGCCACGGTGTTGAGAAATTCCTGGGTGATGTGCGGCTTGAGCCGGGTGTAGTCGTAGCGCAGGCCCGGCAGGAAGGTCCAGTCGTTCCAGCTGATCTGATCCTGGGCGAACAGGCTGTAGGTGTTGAGGGTCGGGTCCGGGAAGTCGCTGGACTTCTTCAGCACATCTGCTGCACTGGTGGCGCCGATGGCGGTGCAGCCACGACCGACCGCCAGGCACTTGCCGTCGCCGCTGCGCGAGCCGGTGACTTTCTGCTGCTTGAGGGTGGTGCCGTAAGTCAGCACGTGATCGGTGGCGCCGAGGCTGAAGGCCTTGTCCAGTTGCGCGTCGAAGACCCACTGTTTTTCTTCGTAGATCGTGTCGCGGGTGCGCAGCACTTTACGGGTGATCGGGTAGTAGAACTCGTCGGTGCTCTGATCGGTCTTGGCAGTCTGGTGGTTGAGGTTCCATTTCACGTTGTCCGCCAGCAGGCTGTTGAGCTCGAAGCTGTGCTCCAGGCCGAAACGCTCGCGGGTGATGGTGTCGTTGCCGGTGCGCCACTGGTACATGCCGCCGGGCAGCACGCTGTCCGGGATTGTCGGGGCACCGTTGAAGTACGGGCCGCCGTAAGCGCTTTTCTGATCGGTGTCGCGATCATCCTTGTACTTTTCGTAGGTCAGGCCCAGGCGCGAACCTTCGTTGTAGTTCCAGCCGATCTTGGCCAGCACGTTGGTGGCTTTGACGTCTTCCGGGTTGGCGGCGGTGCGCTCAAGGCCGGTGCCGTTGTTGTTGCCGTAGGAATCGGTTTCATGGCCGTCACGCTGGCTGTAGTGCAGCAAACCGTCGAACTGGTCGGTGCGGCCGGCGACGGTGGCGGATTTCAGCCAGCTTTCGTCGGCGGAGCTGTAGCCGGTCTTCAGGCGGGCACCGACGTCTTTGCCAGGCTTGATGATGTCGTCCGGGTCGAGGGTGTAGTAGCTGACGGCGCCGCCGATGGCATTGCTGCCGTACAGCACCGAGGCCGGGCCACGGAGGATTTCGACGCGCTTGATGATTTCCGGGTCGACGTAGTTGCGTTGGGTCTTGGCGTACGGGCCGTTGAAGAAACCGTCCGGGACTTCGACCCCGTCGACCTGGGTCAGAATCCGGTCGCCGTCGATGCCGCGGATGTTGTAGCCGCTGATCCCGCCGCGCTGGCCGGCGCCGCCCACGGATACGCCCGGCTCGTAGCGCACCAGATCCTTGATGGTGTTGACGTTGTTGCGGTCCAGATCCTGACGGGTCTGCACGGTGACGGTGGCCGGCACGCTGTTGATCGACTGTTCCTGACGGGTGGCGCTGATGGTCACCTGATCGAGGTTGAGTGCGCCGTTGCTGGCGCGTTTTTCCAGCACGACGTTGTTGTTGCTCAGTTTGCGGAAGCTCAGGTTGGTCCCCACCAACAGGCGCTCCAGGGCTTTTTCCGGTGGCAGCGAACCGCGCACACCCGGTGACGACACGTCCTGACCCAACTCCGCCGGCAAGCCGACCTGCCAGCCCGTGACAGCGGTGAACGCGTTGAGCGCCGACACCAGCGGTTGCTGGGCAATGGCGAACGCGTAGTCGCCCATGTTGCGCGTCGGCTGTTCGGTGGCGGCCATCAGCGGCGCGGTGCCGGCCATCAGGATGGCAGCGGTCAGCAGCGACAGCACGCGGGAAGGGGAAGAAGTCTGGCGGGTAAGGCGAGAGGACATCGATAGCGCTCCGTGTCGCACGAATCTTTATAGGTGCTGATTGATCTCGCGAGATGCGAATCAATTGCATTGGCTATAACGAGACGAACGAGCATTGGCTATCGAGTAAAAATAATTCTCATTTAGTTCAATATCACCAACGCCGGGAATTCCCGAAGCCTGGCCGAGGTGATGTGAGCAAGCGAACGCACCACGTCCAGCGGCTGGTCGAGACGGTAGTTGCCGGTGACGGCAACGTCAGCCAACTGTTCGTTGGTGTTGATGATAAAGCCCGGATAGTAGCGGCGCAGTTCGGCCAGCACCTGATTCAGCGGGCAGTTCTCGAAGATCAGCCGACCTTGCACCCAGGCCAGATCGGTGGCGGCGTCGACCTTGGCCGGGTGGTCGAAACCGTTCGGACCGATGCGGATGCTTTCCCCGGCGGACAGCCGCACCCGCGCATCATCACGGGTCGCCCGCAAGTCGACATCGCCGCGCTGCACCCGCACCTGCGCCACACCGTCGAGATAGCGCACGGCAAACGCGGTGTCGCGCACGCTGGCTTTCACTGGGCCGGCGTCGATTTCCAGTGGCTGGCTGCGGCTGGCCGGGATCTCGAAAAACGCTTCGCCCTGATACAGCCGCGCGACCCGTTGCTGATCGTTGATCGTGCTGGAGAAGGCGGAATTGGTGTTGAGCAAGACTTTCGAGCCGTCCTCGAGCTGCAGGCGCTGACGCTCGCCGACCACGGTCAGGTGATCGGCCTGCAAACGCATCGGCAGGTTGCTGAAACTGAACATCCCGAGCAGCAGCACGGCGGCGGTGGCCAGCGGTTTCCAGTGCGGGCGCAGACGCGTGAGGACGGTGACTTTCTTCGGTTTGGCCGCGAGGTTCTGCGCGCATTCGGCGATCTGCGGGCCATCCCAGATCGCCTGGGCCTTGGCGAACGCCTCGGCATTCAACGGATCGGCCGCCAGCCAGGCATGGAATTGCCGGGTCTGCTCCTCGTCCGGACTGCCGAGCACAATGAGCCAGTCCAGAGCCTGGTCCATTGCGCTGGCGGCGTCCTGCGCCGATGAAGGCGAAGGGGAGCGGTGGGTGTCCGTCACGGTGTTTCCTCGGCAGTGTCTGTGCACGGCTGTTTTTTTAGTGAAGCGTAAAAGTCGGGCAAGGGTAACAAAGCCCGATGATCAGTGCAGTCGCTCCTGAGGTTTACAGAAAGGACCTACAGCATCAGTTGCCATTCAAACGTTCGGCGACACTGAGGCAGATGGTCATGATCAGTTTGAGTTCTTTCTGCACCGTGCTGGGGGAGACGCTCAATGCTTCGGCGATCTGCTGATAGCTGTGCCCGTGCAGGCGACTGAGGATGAAAATCTGCTGCTGGCGGGGGCTGAGTTCAGCGAGGCTCACGTTCAGGCGCTCCAGCAATTGCTCGGCGTGGGCGGCGTCTTCGGCGCTGCTGGCGGGGGCGGCGACGCTGTGCACCACGTCTTGCGGCACATCGTCGACCATGGTCCGCGAATGGATCTTGCGCGCACGCAAATGGTCCAGCGCCAGATTGCGCGCGGTCTGGAAGACAAAGGGTTCAAGGTGATCGATGGCCCGTTCGCTCAGCGCCCGGGTGACGCGCAGGTAGGTTTCCTGCAACAGGTCTTCGGCGGTGCTGTGGTTGTTGACCATCCGTTCCAGGGTTCGCAGCAGTGACGTGCGCTGGGCGAGGAACACGTGATTGAAGTGTGATTGACTCACGGAGAGACCTGATCCATTTCGAGCGGATGATAATGCTTATCATCCGCTCGAGTGGTCAAGCCTTGATTTTGATTACTTTGACAGGCAACCGACCTTGTGGGAGCAAGCTCGCTTCCACAGGGATTAGGCGTTTATTCGGCGTTGCACAGCGCCAGGCAGTTATCGAGCATGCGGTTGGAGAAGCCCCATTCGTTGTCGTACCAGGCCAGCACTTTCAGCAGTTTGCCGCTGGATTTGGTGTGGTTGGCGTCGAAGATCGACGACAGCGGGTTGTGGTTGAAGTCGCTCGAAACCAGCGGCAGGGTGTTGTAGCCGAGAATCTTCGAATGCTGGCTCGCAGCTTTCATCAGTGCATTGACTTCATCGGCAGACGCTTCGCGCTTCAACTGCACGGTCAGGTCAACCAGCGACACATTGATCACCGGTACGCGCACAGCCATGCCGGTCAGCTTGCCGGCCAGCTCCGGCAACACCAGGCCCACGGCTTCGGCGGCGCCGGTCTTGCTCGGGATCATGTTCTGGGTGGCGGAGCGGGCGCGGTACGGGTCGGTGTGATAGACGTCGGTCAGGTTCTGGTCGTTGGTGTAGGCGTGGATGGTGGTCATCAGACCGCTTTCGATGCCCAGTTCGCGGTGCAGCACCTGAGCCACCGGGGCCAGGCAGTTGGTGGTGCACGAGGCGTTGGAGATGATCTGGTGCGACTGGCGCAGGATGTCGTGGTTCACACCATAAACGACGGTGGCATCGGCGCCTTTGGCCGGGGCCGAGATAATCACTTTGCGTGCGCCGGCGGTAATATGCGCGGCGGCTTTGGCGCGGTCGGTGAACAGACCGGTGCATTCGAACACCACATCAATCTTTTCCGCAGCCCAGGGCAGGTCGGCCGGGTTGCGGATGGCGCTGACCGAAATCCGGTCGCCGTTGACGGTCAGGCTCTCGTTGTCATGGGCAACTTCGGCGTCGAAAGTGCCATGAACGGTGTCGTACTTGAGCAGATGCGCATTGATCGCGCTGTCGCCCAGATCGTTGATGGCGACGATCTGCAGATCCTGACGATAGCCTTGGGTATACAGTGCGCGCAGGACATTACGGCCGATGCGGCCAAAACCATTGATTGCGATTCGAAGAGTCATTGAACAGCGCCGCCGTCGTTTTGTTGTTGGAATTACAAGATTATTCGCATAAAAATAGAAAACAAGCCTTTTTAGTGGCAATATTTTGTTTTATCTACAACGAGTGACCTGAATCAACTGGTCCGAATGATCAAGAAAACCGCCCGTCATCCCACGCGTGCGGGCTCTTTGATCAGCATAGACAATCAGGTCGCCACATCCGTTAGCCTGGAGTTCTACACATGCATCCCCGCGTTCTTGAGGTCACCGAACGGCTTATCGCCCGCAGCCGCGCCACGCGTCAGGCTTACCTTGCACTGATTCGCGGTGCCGCCACCGACGGGCCGATGCGCGGCAAGTTGCAGTGCGCCAACTTCGCCCACGGCGTGGCCGGGTGTGGCAGCGAAGACAAGCACAGCCTGCGGATGATGAACTCGGCGAACATTGCAATTGTTTCGTCATATAACGACATGCTCTCGGCGCACCAGCCGTACGAAGTCTTCCCGGAACAAATCAAGAACGCCCTGCGCGAAATCGGCTCGGTCGGTCAGTTCGCCGGCGGTACGCCTGCCATGTGTGATGGGGTGACCCAGGGCGAGCCGGGCATGGAACTGAGCCTGCCGAGCCGCGAAGTGATCGCGATGTCGACGGCGGTGGCGCTGTCGCACAACATGTTCGACGGCGCGCTGATGCTCGGCATCTGCGACAAGATCGTGCCGGGCCTGATGATGGGTTCCCTGCGTTTTGGTCACCTGCCGACGATTTTCGTACCGGGCGGGCCGATGGTCTCGGGGATTTCCAACAAGGAAAAAGCCGACGTGCGGCAGAAGTACGCCGAAGGCAAGGCGACCCGCGAAGAGCTGCTGGAATCGGAAATGAAGTCCTACCACAGCCCCGGCACCTGCACTTTCTACGGCACCGCCAACACCAACCAGTTGCTGATGGAAGTCATGGGCCTGCACCTGCCGGGCGCCTCGTTCGTCAACCCGAACACGCCGCTGCGTGAGGCCTTGACTCGCGAAGCCGCGCACCAGGTCACGCGCCTGACCAAACAGAACGGCAACTTCCTGCCGATCGGCGAAATCGTCGACGAGAAGGCGCTGGTCAACTCGATCGTCGCGCTGCACGCCACCGGCGGCTCGACCAACCACACCCTGCACATGCCGGCCATCGCCATGGCGGCGGGCATTCAACTGACCTGGCAGGACATGGCCGACCTCTCCGAAGTCGTGCCGACCCTGAGCCACGTCTACCCGAACGGCAAGGCCGACATCAACCACTTCCAGGCGGCGGGCGGCATGTCGTTTCTGATCCGCGAACTGCTCGAAGCAGGCCTGTTGCACGAAGATGTCAACACCGTGCTCGGCCATGGCCTGAGCCAGTACACCAAGGAGCCGTTCCTCGATAACGGCAAACTGGTGTGGCGCGAAGGCCCGACTGAAAGTCTCGACGAAAACATCCTGCGTCCGGTGGCCCGTGCGTTCTCGGCAGAGGGCGGTTTGCGGGTGATGGAAGGCAACCTCGGTCGTGGCGTGATGAAGGTGTCTGCCGTGGCGCTGGAAAACCAGATCGTCGAAGCGCCGGCCATGGTGTTCCAGGATCAGCAGGATCTGGCCGACGCCTTCAAGGCCGGTCTGCTGGAGAAGGATTTTGTCGCGGTGATGCGCTTCCAGGGCCCGCGTTCCAACGGCATGCCGGAGCTGCACAAGATGACGCCGTTCCTCGGCGTGCTGCAGGATCGCGGCTTCAAGGTCGCACTGGTGACGGACGGGCGCATGTCCGGTGCGTCGGGGAAAATCCCGGCGGCCATTCACGTCAGCCCCGAGGCTTATGTAGGCGGCGCTTTGGCGCGCGTGCAAGAGGGCGATATCATCCGCGTCGATGGCGTCAAAGGCACTTTGGAAATCAAGGTGGACGCCGCCGAATTCGCAGCGCGCGAACCCGCCAAAGGCCTGTTGGGCAACAACATCGGCAGCGGCCGCGAACTGTTTGGCTTCATGCGTTTGGCCTTCAGCTCGGCGGAGCAGGGCGCCAGCGCCTTCACTTCTGCCCTGGAGACGCTTAATTGAAACTGGCTTTGGTCGGTGACATCGGAGGCACCAACGCGCGGTTCGCGTTGTGGAAAGATCAGCAGCTCGAATCGGTTCAGGTGCTGGCCACGGCCGACCATGCCAGCCCGGAAGAGGCGATCAGCCTCTACCTGAGCGGGCTCGGTCTGGCGCCGGGCGCCATCGGCTCGGTGTGCCTGTCGGTGGCGGGGCCGGTGAGCGGCGATGAATTCAAGTTCACCAACAACCACTGGCGCCTGAGCCGCAAGGCGTTCTGCCAGACCTTGCAGGTCGATCAGCTGTTGCTGGTCAACGACTTTTCGGCGATGGCGCTGGGCATGACCCGTTTGCAGCCCGGCGAATTCCGCGTGGTTTGCGAAGGTACGCCGGAGCCATTGCGCCCGGCGGTGGTGATCGGCCCGGGCACGGGTCTGGGCGTCGGCACGTTGCTTGATCTGGGTGAGGGGCGGTTTGCCGCGTTGCCGGGAGAGGGCGGTCACGTCGATCTGCCGTTAAGCAGTCCGCGTGAAACCCAGCTCTGGCAGCACATCTACAATGAAATCGGCCACGTCAGCGCGGAAACCGCCTTGAGCGGCGGCGGTTTGCCTCGGGTCTATCGGGCGATCTGCGCGGTGGATGGTCACGAACCCAAACTCGACACACCGGAAGCGATCACGGCCGCAGGGCTTGCAGGCGACCCGATCGCCCTGGAAGTGCTGGAGCAGTTCTGCTGCTGGCTCGGTCGGGTGGCCGGCAACAACGTGCTGACCACTGGCGGCCGTGGCGGGGTGTACATCGTCGGCGGCGTGATTCCGCGTTTTGCCGATTTCTTCCTCGAAAGCGGTTTCGCCCGCAGCTTTGCCGACAAGGGCTGCATGAGCGATTACTTCAAGGGGATTCCGGTGTGGCTGGTGACGGCGCCGTACTCGGGTCTCGTCGGTGCAGGCGTGGCGCTCGAACAGGAAGGCTGAAGATCGTTCCCACGTCGAGGCGTCGAACGCGTCTGCGTGGGAATGCAGCCCGTGACGCTCCGCGTCACTGGACGCGGAGCGTCCCTTGATACATTCCCACGCAGAGCGTGGGAACGATCGGTCTACACATCAGGCATAATCCGCCCAATTCCAACAACAAGGATGCCTTCGAAGTGAGCTCAGTCAACAAGTCGATTTTGTTGGTCGATGATGACCAGGAGATACGCGAGTTGCTGGAAACCTACCTGACCCGCGCGGGTTTTCAGGTACGGGCCACGGCGGATGGTGCCGGTTTCCGTCAGGCGCTGAACGAAGCGCCGAGCGATCTGGTGATCCTCGATGTGATGCTGCCGGATGAAGACGGCTTCAGTCTGTGTCGCTGGGTGCGCCAGCATCCGCGTCAGGCCCAGGTGCCGATCATCATGCTCACCGCCAGTTCCGACGAAGCCGACCGGGTCATCGGCCTGGAGCTCGGCGCCGACGATTACCTCGGCAAACCCTTCAGCCCCCGTGAACTGCAAGCCCGGATCAAGGCCCTGCTGCGTCGTGCCCAATTCGGCCAGGAGCGCGGCGGCAGTGAAGTGCTGGCGTTCGATGAATGGCGGCTGGACATGGTCAGCCATCGGCTGTTTCACGCCGACGGCGAGGAAGTGATTCTGTCCGGCGCTGATTTCGCCCTGCTCAAACTGTTCCTCGATCACCCACAGGAAATCCTCGACCGCGACACCATTGGCAACGCCACCCGTGGCCGCGACCTGATGCCCCTCGACCGCATCGTCGACATGGCCGTCAGCCGCTTGCGCCAGCGTCTGCGCGACACCGAAAAACCGCCACGCCTGATCCGCACCGTGCGTGGCAGCGGCTACCAACTGGCAGCCAATGTGGTTGCCGGCAATGGTCATTGAGTTCCTGCGCACCACCGCGCGCAAAGTGCCGATGCCGCGTTCGCTGCTCGGGCGAATGCTGCTGCTGACACTGCTCGCGGTGTTGTTCGCCCAGACCCTGTCCAGCGTGATCTGGGTGTCCCAATTGCGCGCGACCCAGCTTGAAGGTCTGGTTACCAGCGCTCGCAGCCTTGCCCATTCGATGACTGCCAGCGTCAGTTACTTCCGCTCGCTGCCGGTGGCCTATCGGCCGCTGGTGCTCGACCAATTGCGCAGTATGGGTGGCACGCGTTTTGTGGTGACGCTGAACGACAAACCGCTGGGCATGGAAGTGCTGCCGGTGACACCGCGCAAGGCGGCAGTACTGCAAGCGGTGGATGAAGTGCTGCGTCAGTCGCTGGGCCAGGACACCGACATTCTGGTGACCTTCGTCAGCCCCGATGACCTGCGCATCTTCAACGCCGGGTTGAAACTCGATGAGTTGCCGCGTTCGTGGGCGCATTACGCGTTGACCCTGGAACCGGTGAATCCACCGGTGCTGGTGACCCAGATTCAATTGGCGCCGGGAGAATGGCTGTACATCGCCTCGCTGCTGCCCGAGCCCTACACCAGTCTTGAAGAACAGGGTCTGCCGACCCAGCAAGTGTGGTTCATCGTCTTCACCAGCGGTTTTCTGTTGTTGTTCATCGGTCTGCTGGTGCACTGGCAGAGCCGGCCGCTCAAGCGTCTGGCGCGAGCCGCGCGGGATTTGTCGCTGGGCGCCGACGTCGAGCCGGTGGCCGAGGGCGGCGGCAGTGAAGTGGTCGAAGTGGGCCGCGCCTTCAACACCATGCGCGAGCGCATCAGCCGTTACCTGACCGAGCGCAGTCAGTTGTTCAGCGCGATTTCCCATGACCTGCGCACGCCGATCACCCGGCTGCGCCTGCGGGTCGAATTGCTGGAAGACGAACAGCTGCAAACCAAGTTCGGCCGCGATCTGGACGAGCTGGAGCTGCTGGTCAAAGGCGCGCTGCAATGCGTGAAGGACACCGACATTCACGAGAACATCGAGCCGGTGGATCTGAACCATGTGCTCGACTGCCTGGTTGAACCGTATCTGGCGCCCAACGGCAATGGTCGCGTGACCCAGCAGGGGCGGGCGCTGGCGGCGTATCCGGGCAAGCCATTGGCGCTCAAGCGCTGCATCGGCAATCTGATCGACAATGCGTTGAAGTACGGCCAGAACGCCCACCTGCACATCGATGACGACGAGAGTGCGTTTGTGCTGCATGTCGATGACGAGGGGCCGGGCGTACCGGAGCAGCGGTTGGAGCAGGTGTTCGAGCCGCACTTCCGGTTGGCGGGGCAGCAGCAGGGTTACGGTCTCGGTTTGGGCATTGCTCGCAACATTGCCCATAGCCATGGCGGTGAAGTGACGTTGCAGAACCTGCGTGAAGGCGGGTTGCGGGTGACCCTTCAGTTACCGCGATCGGCGGATTGAATGTCACCGGTCTGTGACAAAACCCGTCCCCTTCGTTACAAGACCCTCCCGGCCCGTTGTTTAGACTGCCCGCAGTCATAACAACAAAAAAGGCCACCCATGGATCACTTCAATCCGGGCTTCAGCAGTTGGCTGAATGCCCCTGCCCACCAGCAATGGCTCGCCGACGAAGGTCTGCGCCTGCTGGCGTTCGCCAAGGCCTCACGGCTGGCCGAAGGCTTCGGTAATCTCGATGAGCGCGGTCAGCTACAAGCCGGCGCGCAAGCCGAAACCATGAACACCGCGCGCATGACCCACAGTTTCGCCATGGCCCACATCCAGGGTCTGCCGGGATTCGCCGAGCTGGTCGATCACGGCATTGCCGCGTTGCGCGGTCCGTTGCGCGATGCGCTGCACGGCGGCTGGTTCGCCGTCGCCGAACACCGTGACGGCAACACCGGCAAGAACGCTTACCTGCATGCTTTCGTCGCGCTGGCGGCCAGTTCCGCGGTGGTCGCGCAACGTCCGGGCGCCCAGGCGTTGCTGGATGACGCGATCGACATCATCGACACGTATTTCTGGAGCGAGGAAGAAGGTGCCATGCGCGAATTCTTCAATCGCGACTGGCGCGAAGAAGAAGCCTATCGCGGCGCCAACAGCAACATGCACGCCACCGAAGCCTTCCTTGCGCTGGCCGATGTCACCGAAGACCCGCGCTGGCTGGTGCGTGCGCAACGCATCGTCGAGCGGGTGATTCACGGTCACGCCGCTGCCAACGATTACCTGGTGATCGAGCATTTTGACCGCGACTGGCAGCCACTGCGCGACTACAACCAGGACAATCCCGCCGACGGTTTCCGTCCCTACGGCACCACGCCGGGCCACGGTTTCGAGTGGGCGCGGCTGTTGCTGCACCTCGAAGCGGCGCGGGTCCAGGCCGGCATGCTCACCCCCGGCTGGCTGGCCACCGACGCGCAAAAGCTGTTCGAACAAAACTGCCGCCATGGCTGGGATGTCGACGGTGCGCCGGGCATCGTCTACACCCTCGACTGGAACAACAAAGCCGTGGTGCGCCATCGCCTGCACTGGACCCACGCCGAAGCCAGCGCTGCTGCCAGCGCCTTGCTCAAACGCACCGGCGATGCGCAGTACGAAAGCTGGTATCGCCTGTTCTGGGAATTTTGTGAAAGCCATTTTATCGACCGCTGCGACGGCAGCTGGCATCACGAACTCAATCCGCAGAACCGTCCAAGTGCCGATATCTGGGCGGGCAAACCGGATCTGTACCACGCCTGGCAGGCGGTTCTGATCCCGCGTCTGCCGCTGGCACCGAGCATGGCCACTGCTCTGGCACACCTGTCCCGAAGCGTTCCTGTGTAACCATGTGGTGACATTTGCGCGTCCCTTCGTTACCTGCGGGGGAAACGCTCTGTTTAAACTCGTGTGCAGCGCAAGCACCAGACTTGCATGCATAACAACAAGAAAGGTACATCTCAGATGAATGCGATTTCTCGCCTCGCTACTGTCATTTCTGTCGCCTCCCTGTTCCCGCTCGCTGTGCTGCCCCTGAGTGTTTCCGCTGCCGAATCCAAAGGTTCGGTGGAAGTCGTGCATTGGTGGACGTCCGGTGGCGAAAAAGCCGCCGTCGATGTGCTCAAGGCACAAGTCGAAAAAGACGGTTTCACCTGGAAAGACGGCGCTGTCGCCGGCGGTGGCGGTGCGACGGCCATGACCGTGCTGAAAAGCCGTGCGGTAGCCGGCAACCCACCGGGCGTTGCCCAGATCAAGGGCCCGGACATCCAGGAATGGGCGTCGACCGGCCTGCTCGACACTGACGTGCTCAAAGACGTCGCCAAGTCGGAAAAGTGGGACAGCCTGCTCGACAAGAAAGTCTCCGACACCGTGAAGTTCGAAGGTGATTACGTGGCCGTGCCGGTGAACATTCACCGCGTTAACTGGCTGTGGATCAACCCGGAAGTCTTCAAGAAAGCCGGTATTGAAAAAGCCCCGACCACCCTTGAAGAATTCTACGCCGCCGGCGACAAGCTCAAGGCTGCTGGCTTCATCCCGCTGGCCCACGGCGGTCAGCCTTGGCAGGACAGCACCGTGTTCGAAGCGGTCGTGCTGTCGGTGATGGGCGTTGACGGTTACAAGAAAGCTCTGGTCGATCTGGACAACGCCGCCCTGACCGGCCCGGAAATGGTCAAGGCCCTGACCGAGCTGAAGAAAGTCGCGACCTACATGGATGTCGACGGCAAAGGCCAGGACTGGAACCTGGAAGCGGCCAAGGTCATCAACGGCAAGGCCGGCATGCAGATCATGGGTGACTGGGCCAAGTCCGAATGGACCGCCGCCAAGAAAGTCGCCGGCAAGGACTACGAGTGCGTAGCGTTCCCGGGCACCGACAAGGCGTTCACCTACAACATCGACTCCCTGGCCGTGTTCAAGCAGAAGGACGCGGGCACCGCGGCCGGTCAGCAGGACATCGCCAAAGTCGTGCTGGGTGAAAACTTCCAGAAAGTCTTCAGCATCAACAAGGGCTCGATCCCGGTGCGTAACGACATGCTCGCCGACATGGGCAAGTACGGTTTCGACTCGTGTGCCCAGACCGCTGCCAAGGACTTCCTGGCAGACGCCAAGAACGGCGGCCTGCAACCGAGCATGGCGCACAACATGGCCACCACGCTGGCCGTGCAGGGTGCGTTCTTTGATGTCGTGACCAACTACATCAACGACCCGAAAGCCGACCCGGCCGACGCTGCCAAGAAACTCGGCACGGCCATCAAGGCTGCCAAGTAACACCAGCGTAGAGCAGCTGCAAGCTTCGGGTCGCGCATCGGCCTGAAGCCCGCAGCTTGCAGCGGTCCTTCATCTTCTTTACTGGATCTTCCCATGAGTTCTGTTGCTGTGTTCAGCAAGGCCTCGCCGTTCGACGCATTGCAGCGCTGGCTACCGAAACTGGTGCTGGCACCGAGCATGTTCATCGTTCTGGTGGGCTTCTATGGCTATATCCTCTGGACGTTTGTCCTGTCGTTCACCACGTCGACCTTCCTGCCGAACTACAAGTGGGCAGGCCTGGCGCAATACGCGCGGTTGTTCGACAACGACCGCTGGTGGGTGGCGAGCAAAAACCTGGCCGTGTTCGGCGGCATGTTCATCGGCATCACCCTCGTAATCGGCGTGACCCTGGCGATTTTCCTCGACCAGAAAATCCGTCGCGAAGGCTTTATCCGCACCATTTACCTGTACCCGATGGCGCTCTCGATGATCGTCACCGGTACCGCGTGGAAATGGCTGCTCAACCCGGGCATGGGCCTGGACAAATTGCTGCGGGACTGGGGCTGGGAAGGCTTCCGTCTCGACTGGCTGATCGACCCTGATCGCGTGGTGTATTGCCTGGTGATCGCGGCGGTCTGGCAAGCTTCGGGCTTCATCATGGCAATGTTCCTCGCCGGTCTGCGTGGCGTCGATCAATCGATCATCCGTGCCGCCCAGATCGACGGCGCAAGCATGCCGCGCATCTACTGGAAAGTGGTGCTGCCAAGCCTGCGTCCGGTGTTCTTCAGTGCGGTGATGATCCTGGCGCACATCGCGATCAAGAGCTTCGACCTGGTGGCGGCCATGACGGCCGGCGGCCCGGGTTACTCCTCCGATTTGCCTGCGATGTTCATGTACTCGTTCACCTTCAGCCGTGGACAGATGGGCATGGGCTCGGCCAGTGCAATCCTGATGCTCGGTGCGATCCTCGCGATCATCGTGCCTTACCTGTACTCCGAGCTGAGGACCAAGCGTCATGACTAATCTCGCTTCGAAACCTGCCATCAGCCTGAGTCGCATCGCGATCTACGCGGTGCTGATCGTCGCGGTCCTGCTGTATCTGGTACCGCTGGTGGTCATGCTGCTGACCAGCTTCAAGACTCCGGAAGACATTTCCACCGGCAACCTGCTGAGCTGGCCGACCGTGGTCAGCGGCATCGGCTGGGTGAAAGCCTGGGCCACCGTTGACGGCTACTTCTGGAACTCGATCAAGATCACCGTTCCGGCTGTGATCATCTCCACCGCCATCGGTGCGTTGAACGGCTACGTGCTGTCGTTCTGGCGCTTCCGTGGTTCGCAGCTGTTCTTCGGCCTGCTGTTGTTCGGCTGCTTCCTGCCGTTCCAGACCGTGCTGCTGCCGGCGTCGTTCACCCTCGGCAAGATGGGCCTGGCGAGCACCACCGCGGGCCTTGTGTTCATTCACGTGGTCTACGGTCTGGCGTTTACCACGCTGTTTTTCCGTAATTACTACGTGAGCATTCCAGATGCGCTGATCAAGGCGGCGCGTCTGGATGGCGCGGGTTTCTTCACGATCTTCCGCCAGATCATCCTGCCGATGTCCACCCCGATCATCATGGTCTGCCTGATCTGGCAGTTCACCCAGATCTGGAACGACTTCCTGTTCGGCGTGGTGTTCTCCAGCGGTGATTCGCAACCGATCACGGTGGCGCTGAACAACCTGGTCAACACCAGCACCGGGGCCAAGGAATACAACGTGGATATGGCGGCGGCGATGATCGCCGGGCTGCCGACCCTGCTGGTCTATGTGGTCGCAGGCAAGTATTTCGTGCGCGGGCTGACGGCCGGCGCAGTCAAGGGGTAATCATGGCTACGCTCGAACTTCGCAATGTAAACAAGACCTACGGTGCCGGCCTGCCGGACACCCTGAAGAACATCGAACTGTCGATCAAGGACGGTGAGTTCCTGATCCTCGTCGGGCCTTCGGGCTGCGGCAAGTCGACCCTGATGAACTGCATCGCCGGCCTGGAAACCATCACCGGCGGCGCGATCATGATCGGCGATCAGGACGTCAGCGGCATGAGCCCCAAGGATCGCGACATCGCCATGGTGTTCCAGTCCTACGCGCTGTACCCGACCATGAGCGTGCGCGAGAACATCGAGTTCGGCTTGAAGATCCGCAAGATGAGCCAGTCGGCGATCGATGAAGAAGTCGCCCGCGTGGCCAAGCTGTTGCAGATCGAGCACCTGCTCAATCGCAAGCCGGGTCAGCTCTCCGGTGGTCAGCAACAGCGCGTGGCGATGGGCCGGGCCCTGGCGCGCCGACCGAAGATCTACCTGTTCGACGAGCCGCTGTCCAACCTCGATGCCAAGCTGCGCGTCGAGATGCGCACCGAAATGAAACTGATGCACCAGCGCCTGAAAACCACCACGGTCTACGTGACCCACGACCAGATCGAAGCCATGACTCTGGGCGACAAGGTGGCAGTGATGAAGGACGGGATCATCCAGCAGTTCGGTACGCCGAAAGAGATCTACAACGACCCGGCCAACCTGTTCGTGGCGAGCTTCATCGGTTCGCCGCCGATGAACTTCATCCCCCTGCGCCTGCAACGCAAGGACGGCCGTCTGGTGGCGCTGCTCGACAGCGGCCAGGCCCGTTGCGAATTGCCGATGGCGATGCAGGACGCCGGTCTCGAAGACCGCGAAGTGATCCTCGGCCTGCGCCCGGAGCAGATTGCGCTGGCGAACGGCGAGGGCAATGGCCTGCCGAGCATCAAGGCTGAAGTGCAGGTCACCGAGCCGACCGGTCCGGACACCCTGGTGTTCGTCAACCTCAACGACACCAAGGTCTGCTGCCGCCTGGCGCCGGACATGGCACCGCAGGTGGGTGAAACCCTGACCCTGCAGTTCGATCCGTCGAAAGTGCTGCTGTTCGACGCCAAGTCCGGCGAGCGCCTGGGGGTTGCGGGCCTGCCGAAAACCGAGTCGCACAGCGCAAACGTGGCCCAGTTCAAAGGTCGCTGATCTACACAGGCGGGAGCGGGCAGGCCCGTTCCCGCAGGGAGCACGCGGTGCGTGGCCTGTCGCGCGCCGCATTAGATGTAAACCGCGTTAGATAAGAAGAACAGTTAATAACAATAAAACGAGGATGTAGGGATGAAGAAGAACAACAACGCTCAGCGAATCGGCCAGTTGTCGGCGATTGCGGCAATGATGCTGGCCGGCAGCGTCCACGCGGCTGACGCGTTCAGCTCCGATTCGGAGTGGATGACCGGGGACTGGGGTGGCGAGCGGACCAAGCTGATCGAGCAGGGTATCGACATCAAGATGGACTACGTCGGTGAAGTGGGCGGCAACCTTCACGGCGGTTTCAACGACGACAAGACTGCGCGTTACGCCGATCAGTTCGGTCTGGGCGTCGCGCTGGATCTGCAGAAACTGTGGGGCTGGGACAACACCCAGGCCAAGATCCAGTTCACCAACCGTAACGGCTACAACATTTCCAACGACCGCGTTGGCGATCCGCGTGCCGGCACACTCAGCTCCTCGCAGGAAGTCTACGGTCGTGGGCACATGGTGCGTCTGACCCAGTTGTGGATCAAACACCAGTTCTTCGACAACAAACTCGACGTCAAGGCCGGTTACTTCGGCGAAGGCGAAGACTTCAACACCTTCCCGTGCGAGTTCCAGAACCTGGCGTTCTGCGGTTCGCAAGTGGGTAACTGGGCGACCAACATCTGGTACAACTGGCCGGTCAGCCAGGCGGCCATTCGCGTCAAATACAACATCAACGACGAGCTCTACGCGCAGATCGGTGCGTACAACCAGAACCCGTCGCAGCTGGAACACGGCAACGGCTTCAAGTTGAGCGGCAGCGGTACCAAGGGCACCGTATTGCCAGTGGAGCTGGTCTGGTTGCCTAACCCGAACAGCCTGCCGGGCGAATACCGTGTCGGTTACTACAAGAGCACGGCCGATGCCGACGACGTTCGCGAAGACGTCAACGGTTTCGACGCGGCGACCACCGGTGATGCCTACCGCACCCACAGCAGCAAGCACGGCTACTGGTTCGTTGCACAGCAGCAACTCACCAGCCACAACGGTGACAAGAGCCGTGGTCTGAGCATCGCCGCCAACGCCACGTTCCACGACAAGGACACCAACTTCATCGACAACTATCAGTCGGTGATGTTTGTGTACAAGGGTCTGTTCGATGCGCGTCCGAAGGATGACTTCGGTATTGGTGCGGCACGTATCCACGTCAACGATGACGTGAAGAAAAATGCCCAGTTGCTCAACGTCTCCAATGGCGTTTCGGACTACGACAATCCGGTGTTCTCGCCGATTCGTGAAACCGAATACAACTACGAGATCAACTACGGCTTCCACGTGACCAACTGGCTGACCGTACGCCCGAACCTGCAATACATCACTCATCCGGGCGGTGTGGATGAAGTGGATAACGCTTTGGTCGCTGGCCTGAAAATTCAGTCTACGTTCTGACGCGTCTGCGATAAGCTCCTCTCTATGTGCGCATATTTGCGGACAGCCAAGGCTGTCCGCTTTTTTTTGGACAGGGGTGTCGCAGCCCATGAAAGTTGAATCTGGAACCGTGGCCCATGCATGAGCATCCGCTGCAACGCTTCTTCAAATCCTTGCGCGAACGTCCGGTGTTCGCCTGGGAGCGCTATCAGATGCGCGATGTGCTGGTGATCGATCATCCGCTGTGTCAGGCGGTGTTCAGTCGCCAGGGCGCGCAATTGCTGCATTTTCAACCGCGCGGGCAGAAGCCGTGGTTGTGGTGCGCGGCGAAGTGGCCGCATGTCGGCGCGATCCGTGGCGGCGTGCCGGTGTGCTGGCCGTGGTATGGCCGTCACCCGAGCGAAAACGCGTGGCCGTCCCATGGCTGGGCGCGCCTGCTGGACTGGAAACTGCTCGACAGCAGCAGCGCCGAGGACGGCGTGCGCCTGCATTGGCAACTGCAGCTGTGCGACTGGCAGGTGGACCTGCACGCGCACCTGGGCGAACGCATGGAATTGCGCCTGAGCACAGAGCATCAGGACGACATGCCGTGCCAGTTGAGCCAGGCTTTGCATGCTTACTGGCGTATTGGTGACGTGAGTGAGATAGCGCTGTCTGGGCTTGAAGGGGCGCAAGGTTACGACCAGTTGAACCGTGAGGTCTGCCAGCAGGAAGGCGAGCTGCGGGTCGATGGTGGCTGTCAGCGAGTGTTCCAGCATGACGGCGAATTGCAGCTCAAGGATCACGCCTGGCAGCGCGAATTGTGCATCGATACCGGCGACAGCGCGGACACGGTGGTGTGGCATCCGGGGGCGCGGCCATTGTTGGGCGTGACCTGGGATGAGATCTCGGAGTTTGTCTGTGTCGAAGCTGCGGCGGGTGGTACTGACAGCCTGCATCTGGCGCCGGGGGAGAAGGCGCATTTGAGTTTGCAGGCGTGGGCTGCTGCGTAATGATCGTTCCCACGCGGAGCGTGGGAACGATCGACGGGCCAGGGTGAGGGGCTTCGGATCTTCAGTTGAACTCGTCCCCCACCGGATACCGGCTCGCATTCAGGCTCTCTTTGATCTTGCGCAGATGCGGCTGGAAATCCACCCCGCGACGCAGGGTCATGCCGGTCGCCAGCACGTCCAGCACGGTCAACTGAATGATCCGCGAAGTCATCGGCATATAGATGTCGGTGTCTTCCGGCAGCGGAATATTCAGGCTCAGCGTACTGGCCTTGGCCAGCGGTGAATTCTCCGCCGTCAGACCCAGCACGGATGCGCCGTTCTCCCGGGCAATGCGCGCCACCTCCACCAGTTCGCGGGTGCGTCCGGTGTAAGAAATGATCACGAACAGCTCACCGGTGTGCGCCACCGAGGCAATCATCCGCTGCATCAGCACATCGGCGTGGGCAGTCACCGCCAGATTGAAGCGGAAGAACTTGTGTTGCGCATCCAGCGCCACCGGAGCCGAGGCTCCAAGGCCGAAGAAGTGAATCTGCCGGGCCTGGATCAACAGGTCGACGGCGCGGCTGATCAGGTTCGGGTCCAGCGCCTGGCAAGCGCTGTCCAGCGAGGCAATCGCACTGCCGAAAATCTTCTGCGTGTAGGCCTCGGGATTGTCGTCGGCTTCTACTGCGCGGCTGACATACGCCGCACCGCTGGCCAGGCTCTGCGCCAGTTGCAGCTTGAGTTCGGGGTAGCCGCTGACGCCGAACGAGCGGCAGAAACGGTTGACCGTCGGTTCACTGACCGACGCCGCCTGGGCGAGGGCGGCGATGCTGAAGCGGGTGGCCTGCTGTGGGTTGAGCAGGATCACTTCGGCGACTTTGCGTTCGGCCTTGTTCAGCTCTTCAAGGCGACTCTGGATCTGTTCCAGTAAATTTCGCACGCGGTCCATAAGAATTCCTAGATTCACCAGCGCCGATAAGCGCCCGGCTATGCAAATTGGGCCTTTGATGCGGCCCGTGACGGTGGCCTATCCTACTGATGGCTCCGACCGACCACCACTCGGAATCTGTATTTTGCGAAAATGTTGTGGTTATTACTACATTTTCCCTTGAGTGATGCCTTGAAAAAAGGTATTTGTAGCTTAACTTGATAAAAGAACAAACATCATGCCTTCGATTACGGTTGAACCGTGCACCTTCGCCTTGTTCGGCGCCTTGGGCGATCTGGCCCTGCGCAAGCTGTTTCCTGCCCTTTATCACCTGGATGGCGCCGGCCTGCTGCACGAGGACACGCGCATTATCGCACTGGCCCGTGAGGCGGGCACCGAGCAGCAGCACTTGGCGTTCATCGCTGCCGAGCTGCGTCGGTATGTGGGCAAAGAGCTGGACGAGGCCGTGGCCGAGCGCTTTCTGGCGCGCCTGACCTACCTGCACGTCGACTTCCTCAAGGCTGAAGATTATGTGGCGCTGGCCGAACTGGCCGGCAGCACGCAACGCATGATTGCCTACTTCGCCACTCCAGCGGCGGTGTACGGCGCGATCTGCGAGAACCTGGCGAACGTCGGTCTGGCGGAAAACACCCGCGTGGTGCTGGAAAAACCGATCGGCTCGGATCTCGAATCCTCGCGCAAGGTCAACGACGCCGTGGCGCAGTTCTTCCCGGAGAACCGCACTTACCGCATCGACCACTACCTGGGTAAAGAAACCGTCCAGAACCTGATCGCCCTGCGTTTCGCCAACAGCCTGTTCGAAACCCAGTGGAACCAGAACTACATCTCCCACGTGGAAATCACCGTGGCCGAGAAGGTCGGTATCGAAGGTCGCTGGGGTTACTTCGACAAGGCCGGCCAACTGCGGGACATGATCCAGAACCACCTCCTGCAATTGCTCTGCCTGATTGCCATGGACCCGCCGGCCGACCTGTCCGCCGACAGCATCCGCGACGAGAAGGTCAAGGTGCTCAAGGCCCTGGCGCCAATCAGTCCGGAAGGCCTGACCACTCAAGTGGTGCGCGGCCAGTACATTGCCGGCCACAGCGAAGGCAAGTCCGTGCCGGGCTACCTCGAAGAGCCGAACTCCAACGCCCAGAGCGACACCGAAACCTTCGTCGCCCTGCGTGCCGACATCCGCAACTGGCGCTGGGCCGGCGTGCCGTTCTACCTGCGCACCGGCAAGCGCATGCCGCAGAAACTGTCGCAGATCGTCATCCATTTCAAGGAACCGTCGCACTACATCTTCGCCCCCGAGCAGCGCTTGCAGATCAGCAACAAACTGATCATCCGCCTGCAGCCGGACGAAGGCATTTCCTTGCGCGTGATGACCAAAGAGCAAGGCCTGGACAAGGGCATGCAACTGCGCAGCGGCCCGCTGCAACTGAATTTTTCCGACACCTGGCGCAGCGCTCGGATCCCCGATGCCTACGAGCGGTTGTTGCTGGAAGTGATGAACGGCAATCAGAACCTGTTTGTCCGTAAAGATGAAATCGAAGCCGCGTGGAAATGGTGTGACCAACTGATCGCCGGGTGGAAAAAATCCGGTGACGCGCCCAAGCCGTACGCGGCCGGGTCGTGGGGGCCGATGAGCTCGATTGCACTGATCACGCGGGACGGGAGGTCGTGGTATGGCGATATCTGATGTGAAACTGCCCGAGGGCGTGAATGCCCGTGAATTCAAGAGCCCGGTGTTGCTCGCCGAAGGTTTGGCGCTGAATGTCGCCAAGCAGTTGAGCGAAGCACTGGCGGCGCGCGGCAACGCCGTGCTGGTGGTGTCCGGCGGTCGTAGCCCGGTGGCGTTTTTCCAGCACCTGGCCAAGCAGGAGCTGGACTGGTCAAAGGTTGTCGTGACCCTGGCCGACGAGCGCTGGGTACCGGTCGAACACGCCGACAGCAACGCCGGTCTGCTCAAGCAATACCTGCTCAAGGGCCCGGCGGCCAAGGCGCAGTTCCTCAGCCTTTACAGCGCGGCGGCCAACGTCGAGCAGGCTGCGGAGCAGGCGGATCGTTTGCTCGCCGAGTTGCCGCCCATCGACGTGCTGGTGTTGGGCATGGGCGATGACGGTCACACCGCGTCGCTGTTCCCGGACAGCCCGAACCTGGCCGAAGCCCTGCAAGCCGACGGCACCCGTCGCTGCTGGCCGATGCTCGCACCAAGCGTGCCACGCCAGCGCCTGACCATGAGCCGGGCGCTACTGGCTTCGGCGCGGCACAAGATTCTGTCGATTTCCGGTCAGTCGAAACTGACCACCCTGAATGCCGCACTGGCATCCAACGACGTCGCCGCCATGCCGGTTCGCGCGTTTCTGCAACCTACGTTAGAGATCTACTGGTGCCCATGAGCCAAGGAACAGCCGCTATGACAATTCCATCCCCGACCGTTTCCATGGCGGACAAAGTTGCCCTGATCGACAACCTCTGCGCCAAGGCGCGGATCCTGCCGGTGATCACCATCGCCCGCGAACAGGACGTGCTGCCGCTGGCCGACGCCCTGGCTGCCGGCGGCCTGACCGCGCTGGAAGTGACCCTGCGTTCGCAGTTCGGCCTCAAGGCGATCCAGATCCTGCGCGAACAGCGCCCGGAGCTGGTGACCGGTGCCGGCACCGTGCTCGACCGCAATATGCTGGCCGCGGCCGAAGCTGCCGGTTCGCAATTCATCGTCACCCCGGGCATCACCCGTGACCTGCTGGAAGCCAGTGTCGAAAGCCCGATCCCGCTGCTGCCCGGCATCAGCAATGCCTCCGGCATCATGGAAGGCTATGGTCTGGGTTATCGCCGCTTCAAGCTGTTCCCGGCTGAAGTCAGCGGCGGCGTAGCGGCGATCAAGGCCCTCGGCGGCCCGTTCGGCGAAGTGAAATTCTGCCCGACCGGCGGCGTCGGCCCGGCCAACATCAAGAGCTACATGGCGCTGAAAAACGTCATGTGCGTGGGCGGTAGCTGGATGCTCGATCCGGAGTGGATCAAGAACGGCGACTGGGCCCGAATTCAGGAATGCACTGCCGAGGCCTTGGCGCTGCTGGACTGATGCTTTTCATTTAGTTGCAACCCTACACTTCGTTGTGTGTTCTACGGCTTTAACGGTGCGCTTGGTCGGTGCGCCGTTTTTTTTTGCCCGAAAAAAATCTCCGTTATCTCAAGATACATAGTTACCGCACCCGGCTTTGCGTGTGGCGCTAACCTGCGTTCATCTTATGGAAGAGAGAACGCGTCATGGATAACCAGTCTTCAGCTCCATCGGTGTATCAACTGGCCCCCGAGCAAGTCGCAGGGCCCTATTTTCGCAATCCCAAACTGCTGCGGCGCAACATCAGCGAAGGCGCCGAGGGCCTGCCGCTGTTGCTGCGCCTGACCATCGTCGATGCCATGACCGCCGAGCCGGTCAACGGTGCACTGGTGGATATCTGGCACTGCAACGCCCGGGGTGCCTACTCCGGCTGGAGCCGGGTGAACCCGGATCTGGAAGTCGACGTCGAGGACATCGGCTCGATCCCGCGAACCGACGATGACACCTACCTGCGCGGCGGTCAGTTCAGCGACCATAAGGGCAGGGTGCGCTTCACGACGATCTATCCGGGTTTTTATGCCGGGCGAGCCCTGCACATTCACGTGGCGGTGCGCATCGTCGCCGGTAACGAATACCTGGAAGAGCGGAATGTGGCCTGGGTCGGGCAATTGTATTTTCCGGAGGTAGTCACTCGCGGCGTGCTCAACGCCAAGGCCTATCGCGGGCGTGCTTCGGTGCCGGTGTGTAACGCCGACGATGCCTACTACGCCACTATGGGCGGTGAAGCGTCGACCCTGACGGTGTGGCCGATCGGCCGCGACTCTCACGAAGACGGTTACTTCGGCCACCTCACGATCGGCATCGACACCTTTGCGGTGTCGTCGCAGATCAAACCCGAGGATTTTGACAAGTACACGGTTTAACGCAGTTCGTTCAGCGCCTGAACCAACAGCTGAATCTCCGCCGCCGTGGTGGTCAGCGACGGCGTGATGCGGATGCATGGTCCGCAGGCCGCGCCGTTGCGCACCACGGTGAACAGGTTGTAGTCGTTGAGCAGGCGTTCGGCCATTGCCTGCTGGTCGGCATGCCGGGTAAAGCGCATGGAGGTGATGCCGCAATACAGACGCGGATCGTCCGGGGTCGTGACCTCAATACCCGGCAGGTTACGCACGGCGCTCACCCACAGGTTGCGCAGGTAATTCATCCGCGCACCTTTGGCGGCCGCGCCACCCAGTGCGCGGTGTTCTTCGAACACCAGTGGCAAGGTCATCAAAGCCGGAATGTTCGGGGTGCTGTAGGGCGTGCGAGAGCGGATATCGCCCACCGGAAAATGTATCTCGCCCATGTCCGGGTCGATGTCGAGCACGCGCTGCGGGGCAATGTAGATAAAGCCGAGGGTCAGCGGTGAGCCGATCCACTTGTGCAGGTTGTACCCGGCGAAAGCGATGCCCAGCGCTTCGAGATCGAACTCGATCTGCCCCAGTGCATGGGCGCCATCGAGGATGATGTCGACGCCGTGCTCCTTGGCCAGCGAGGCAATGGCCTGTATCGGCATTACCAGCCCGGTGCGGTGGGTGACGTGGGTCAGGGCCATCAGCTTGAGCTTCGGATAGCGGATGAAGGCCTCACGGTAAGTCGCCAGCAGGCTGTCGAAACTGGCCGGGTGAGTGTGCTCGATCTCGATCACCTCGACCCCGCGATGGCGTGCCAGCCAGCGCATGGCGCCCTTGACCGTGTCGTACTCCAGATCGCAGATCAGCACCTGGTCGCCAGGCTGCAGGCGATTGTAGTTGCGGATCAGCGATTGCAGGCCGGCAGTGGCGTTGTGGGTGAACGCCACGCTTTGTGCGCGGACGCCGATCAGCTCGGCCAGTTGCGCGCGGATGTCGAGGTTGTCGTGCTGTTCGAAACGCTGGCGCACGTAGATCGAGTTGCTGTTGTTGATCAGCTCGATGTTGCGCTGGTACTCCTCGATCACGGTGCGCGACATCCTTCCGAAATAGCCGTTCTCCAGGTTCACGGGGCCGGGGTGGCGGTCGTAACGGTCGGCGAAGGTTTGCCAGAAGGCTTCGTCTCGGGCGCGGCGGGTGTTATCGGGCATGGTCGACTCGGATCAGGGGGGGGGCGCCTCAATGGCGCGGGGCAGGTTTGCCGTGTTTGGCGCGTAGCGGTTCGAGCAGTTCCGAGAGGCCGTTGTGATCGATTTCCTGCATCAACGCCAACAGCCCGCCCAGTTCTCCATGGGGGAATCCTTCCCGGGCAAACCAGTTCAGGTACGGGCCCGGCAGGTCGGCAATGATCCGGCCCTTGTATTTGCCGAAGGGCATTTCGCGGGTGATCAGCAGTTCGAGCTTTTCAGGGTTCATCGTTGGAATCGTCTGGCTTTGAAAACACGTTGGAAAATACAGGCATTCTGCATGCAGGCCAAATGACAGATCATGCAAATAACAGGCATACAGATTTTTGGAGTACTTGTAAGTTATTGAAAATTAAAGATTAAATTCTTTTCGTGAAGCTGGCACGACCACTGCAACACTCCTTGCATCTTTCACCCACGCAAGGAATTGAAAAATGACTGACATGAATAAAGAAGCCATCTCCGTCCTCAACGACCTGATCGAAACCAGCAAGGATGGTCAGGAAGGCTTCAAGACCTGCGCTGAAGACATCAAGCACCCAGAGCTCAAAACCCTGTTCGTGAAACGCTCCGCCGATTGCGCAACCGCTGCGGCCGAGTTGCAAGCCGCCGTGCGTTCGATGGGTGGCGATCCGGAAACCTCGACCAGTGTCAGCGGTGATCTGCACCGTCGCTGGGTCGATGTCAAAGCGATGTTCACCGGCAAGGACGAAGAGGCTGTGCTCAACGAAGCCGAGCGCGGTGAAGACCACGCGTTGAAGGCTTACCGTGAAGCGATCGAGAAGATCAACAAGCACAACCTGGTCGGCATCCGTGACCTGGTAGAACGCCAGTACCACGGCGTGCAACGCAATCACGATCAGGTGAAGGCGCTGCGTAACCAGGCTCGCGCACGCTCGTAAGCGTTCGAGGCCAAGAAAAAACGCCAGCTGGTCTGGCGTTTTTTTGTGTCCGGATTAACCGAGTACGATCAGCCGATACTGATGGCCGGCAAGGTCGGCAGGGTAACGGTTTGCTGTTTACGCGGCGCCAGGATCTCGGCCTCGCCGTCCACCACCAGCTCATCGCGCTGGTTGAATACGCGCGTGGCAATGCGCACGCGGAATTTCGGCAGTTTCTCCAGAATTTCCAGACGTACTGTCAGCGTGTCGCCGATCTTCACCGGCTTCTGGAAGCTCATCTGCTGGCCGATATAAATGGTGCCCGGCCCAGGCAGTTCGCAAGCCACTGCCGCACTGATCAGCGCACCGCTGAACATGCCGTGGGCAATACGTTCCTTGAACATGCTGGCGGCGGCGAACTCGGCGTCCAGGTGCACCGGGTTGTGGTCACCGGACATCGCGGCGAACAGCTGAATGTCGCGTTCCTCGACAGTCTTGCTGTAGCTCGCGGTCTGGCCCACTTCGAGGGCTTCGTAAGGGATGTTGGTAACCTGGGTCATGGGGCTGAATTCCTGAGACGGATGAAATGAATCCACAAAAAATTATTCGCTGCGGTGCGGCCGTCGATGGCTCAGGGCCTGGTCGATCCAGGCCAGCACATCGGCGGTCACTTCGTCGCGGTTGCTCTCGTTGAACAATTCGTGCCGCGCCTGCGGGTAGATCTTGAGTTGCAGGTTCTGGCTGCCAGCCGCGCGCAAGGCGTTGGCCAGATCAGTCAGACGCTTGCCTTCGCTCACCGGATCACATTCGCCGCCGATCACCAGCAGCGGCAGGCCCGGATCAATCTGGGCGAGATTGGACGCTTTGCTGATTTGCTGCAACCCGCCCAGCAGGTCGATCCACAACTGATTGGTGCAGCGAAAGCCGCACAGCGGATCGCTGGCGTACTTGTCGACCTCGGCCGGGTCGCGACTCAGCCAGTCAAACGCGGTGCGCGCCGGTTTGAATTTAGTGTTGAACGAGCCGAACGACAACCATTCGATCAGCGCGCTGCGGCCCTTGGCGCCCTGGCGCAGTTTTTCAAAACGAGCGATCTGCCGCGCCGCGCGATACAGCGCAATCGGCTGGAAATTCGAGCCGCTGAGAATCGCGCCGTGCAGGCTGGCGCTGTGATGCAGCAGATACGCCTGGGCAATGTAGCTGCCCATGCTGTGCCCGAGCAGCACGATCGGTACCCCCGAATGCCGTTGGCCGATGTGCTGGTTGAGACTGGCCAGATCACCGACCACCTTGCACCAGCCATCGTCATCGGCGAAATGCCCGAGCGTCCCATGATCGGCGGTTTTGCCATGGCCGCGCTGATCGGGCGCGTACACGCCGTAACCTGCGGCGCAGAACGCCTCAGCCAGCCGTGCGTAGCGGGCACTGTGTTCAGCCATGCCGTGGGCCAGCAAAATCACCGCCTTCAGCGGCGCGGTCGGCAGCCACTGGTTGACGAAGAGGCGGCTGCGGTCACTCGCGTCCAGCCAGAAGGTGTCGTGGATCATGGCGATTCCTTTTGCGGCCTGTTTTTGCTCAAGCGTCTTGCAGAGTTGCATTGTATAGCGCGTCCGATCAGCTCACGCCACGGCAGGAAGATTCACACGATCAATGAGGACCTTGCCCATATTTGCCTGATTGACCATAGCTGCTAGTGTCCGTGAAGCCCCGCTTTTTGCTTTCGGCTTTTTCAGGGACAGAAAGAAATGACAGCGAAGCGGCCCCGGATCGGCTCAGGTAAAGAGGACAAGAACAATGCAACCTGATTTCTGGAATGACAAACGCCCGGCGGGCGTACCCCTGGACATCGACGCGGGTGAGTTCAAGTCGGTGATCGAGGTGTTCGAGCGTTCCTGCAAGAAATTCGCTGATCGCCCGGCGTTCAGCAACATGGGCGTGACCCTGACCTATGCCGAGCTGGAGCGCCAGAGCGCCGCATTCGCCGGTTATCTGCAAGCCCACACCGACCTGGTGCCGGGGGATCGCATCGCGGTGCAGATGCCCAACGTCCTGCATTATCCGATTGCCGTGTTCGGCGCGTTGCGCGCCGGGCTGATCGTGGTCAACACCAACCCGCTGTACACCGCGCGGGAAATGCGTCACCAGTTCAAGGACTCCGGCGCCCGGGCGCTGGTATACCTCAACATGTTTGGCCAGAAGGTCCAGGAAGTGCTGGCGGACACCGACATCCAGTACCTGATCGAAGCGAAGATGGGCGACCTGATGCCCACCGCCAAAGGTTGGCTGGTCAACACCGTGGTCAGCAAAGTGAAGAAAATGGTGCCGGCGTATTCGCTGCCCCAGGCGATTTCCTTCAAGAGCGCGCTGCGCATGGGCCGGGGCCTGGGCATCAAGCCGTTGAAGGTCGGCCTGGATGACATCGCCGTTCTGCAATACACCGGCGGCACCACTGGCCTGGCCAAGGGCGCAATGCTCACCCACGGCAATCTGGTGGCGAACATGCAGCAGGTGCGCGCCTGTCTCGGTCAGTTCGGCAGCGACGGCCAGCCACTGCTGCGCGAAGGTCAGGAAGTGATGATTGCGCCGCTGCCGCTGTATCACATCTATGCCTTCACCGCGAATTGCATGTGCATGATGGTGTCCGGCAACCACAACGTACTGATCACCAATCCGCGTGACATCGGCGGCTTCATCAAGGAACTGAAGAACTGGAAGTTTTCGGCGTTGCTGGGGCTCAACACCCTGTTCGTCGCGCTGATGGATCACCCGGACTTCAAGACCCTGGACTTTTCCACGCTCAAACTCACCAACTCCGGCGGCACCGCGCTGGTCAAGGCCACGGCCGAGCGCTGGGAGCAGCTCACCGGTTGCCGGATCACCGAGGGCTACGGCCTGACCGAAACCTCGCCGGTGGCCTGCACCAACCCGTACGGCGAGCTGTCGCGAATCGGCACGGTCGGCCTGCCGGTGCCGGGCACCTTGTTAAAAGTCATCAACGACGACGGCGTCGAGCAGCCTCTGGGCGAGCGTGGCGAGTTGTGCATCAAGGGACCGCAAATCATGAAGGGCTACTGGAACAAGCCCGAGGCCACCGCCGAAGTGCTGGATGCCGAGGGCTGGTTCAAGTCCGGTGACATCGCGGTGATCGACCCGGACGGCTTCGTGCGTATCGTCGACCGCAAGAAAGACATGATCATCGTCTCCGGTTTCAATGTGTACCCGAACGAAATCGAAGACGTGGTGATGGCTCACCCGAAAGTTGCCAACTGCGCAGTGATCGGTGTGCCGGACGAGCGTTCCGGGGAGGCGGTGAAGCTGTTTGTGGTGGCGCGGGAAACCGGCGTGAGCCTGGAAGAGCTGAAGGCTTACTGCAAAGAGAATTTCACCGCGTACAAGGTGCCGAAACACATCGTGTTGCGTGAGTCATTGCCGATGACGCCTGTCGGGAAAATTCTGCGCAGAGAATTACGCGATATCGCATAAAAAACTGCGTTTCACTCTATCGCGAGCGGGCTCGCTCCTACGGGATCATCAGTGAACCTGCGGGAGTGCGCCCGCTCGCGATTTTTGGTTTCAAGACCCCGAAAACCGGGACTTTCAAGGAGTTATAGGATTTTTGCTCTAAAATGACTGCCAGTGGTTCTTGAGTCATTAAAATGACTGCATGGGTCGATTTTGGCTCTGGTCGACCCTTGGCAAAGCTGCTACTCTCGGCGCGCTTTGGGACTTCTCGGCCTTGTAAAAAGCCAGACTCACCAATAAACAAACACCAATAATAATCGCATCAAATGCGGTGCTGAATTCGCGTTGCTGAGGAGTGGGCTTCCATGATCGAAGACTTTTGGAAGGATAAGTACCCCGCTGGAATTGCTGCCGACATCAATCCAGACGAGTACCCGAATATTCAGGCAGTGTTGAAGCAATCCTGCCAACGCTTCGCCGACAAACCGGCGTTCAGCAACCTGGGCAAGACCCTCACCTACGGTGAACTGTACGAATTGTCCGGTGCGTTTGCCGCCTATCTGCAACAGCATACCGATTTGCAGCCTGGTGATCGAATCGCCGTGCAACTGCCCAACGTGTTGCAGTACCCGGTCGCCGTCTTCGGTGCCATCCGTGCCGGGCTGATCGTGGTCAACACCAACCCGCTGTACACCGCGCGGGAAATGGAACACCAATTCAACGACTCCGGTGCCAAGGCGCTGGTGTGCCTGGCCAACATGGCGCACCTGGCCGAAGCCGTGGTACCGAAAACCGGCGTCAAACACGTCATCGTCACCGAAGTCGCCGACCTGCTGCCGCCGATCAAGCGTCTGCTGATCAACAGCGTCATCAAGTACGTGAAGAAAATGGTGCCGGCCTATCACCTGCCAAAAGCCGTCAAGTTCAACGACGTGCTGAGCAAGGGGCAGGGCCAGCCGGTGGCCGAAGCCAACCCGGACAGCGGCGATGTCGCGGTGCTGCAATACACCGGCGGCACCACTGGCGTGGCCAAGGGCGCGATGCTCACCCATCGCAACCTCGTCGCCAACATGCTGCAGTGCAAGGCGCTGATGGGCTCCAACCTCAACGAAGGTTGCGAGATCCTGATCACACCGCTGCCGCTGTATCACATCTACGCGTTCACCTTTCATTGCATGGCGATGATGCTGATCGGCAACCACAACATCCTGATCAGCAACCCGCGCGACCTGCCGGCGATGGTCAAGGAGCTGTCGAAGTGGAAGTTCAGCGGTTTCGTCGGCCTCAACACGCTGTTCGTGGCCCTGTGCAACAACGAAGGTTTCCGCAAGCTGGATTTCTCGGCGCTGAAAGTCACCCTGTCCGGCGGCATGGCCCTGCAACTGGCTGCAGCCGAGCGCTGGAAAGCGGTCACCGGTTGCCCGATCTGTGAAGGTTACGGCATGACCGAAACCAGCCCGGTGGCCACGGTCAACCCGATCCAGAACATTCAGATCGGCACCATTGGCATTCCGGTGCCGTCGACCCTGTGCAAAGTCATCGACGACGCCGGTGTCGAGCAGCCGCTGGGCGAAATCGGTGAGCTGTGCGTCAAGGGTCCGCAAGTGATGAAGGGCTACTGGCAGCGTCAGGAAGCCACCGATGAAATGCTCGACAGCGAAGGCTGGCTGAAGACCGGTGACATCGCACTGATCCAGCCGGACGGCTACATGCGCATTGTCGATCGCAAGAAAGACATGATTCTGGTGTCCGGTTTCAACGTGTATCCGAACGAACTGGAAGACGTACTGGCGGCTCTGCCAGGCGTGTTGCAGTGCGCGGCCATCGGCGTTCCGGATGAGAAATCCGGCGAGGCGATCAAGATCTTCATCGTCGCCAAACCGGGTGTCACCCTGACCAAGGAACAGGTCATGGAGCACATGCGCGCCAACGTCACCGGCTACAAGGTGCCGCGTTCGGTGGAGTTCCGCGATGCGCTGCCGACCACCAACGTCGGCAAGATCCTGCGTCGCGAACTGCGCGACGAAGAGCTGAAGAAGATCAAGGCGAAGAACGCCGCGTAAAACGAAAAGCCCCGCAGATGCGGGGCTTTTTGTTATTGGCTTGGCGCTATTGTTGATCGTTCCTACGCAGAGCGTGGGAACGATCAGTTTGAGTGTCTTATTGGCGGAACGGCGCGAAGTTCACGTTGGTGCCCGCCGGGCGCATGTCCTGCAGGTACGAGTCCTTGTCGGCGCTGAGTTCCAGGCTCAGGGCCGCCTTGCGTTTGCCTTCGTTGCGGATCACCAGGCCTTCGAGCTTTTCGCGCAGGAACACGGTCGGCACTTTCAGGTGCAGCAGTTCGTCGGTGGCCGGGGTGTGCATCAACAGGTGGATCCACTCGTACTGACCGATCGCCAGGCGCGACACCGGCAAGTCGAACCACCAGATGTTGCGGTTGCGGTTCAGTTCGGCGAAGTGGCAGTTGTTGGTGCCGAGCACGGCACCGCCCAATTCCTGGTTGCGACGGGCGATGGCCTGCTTTTTATCGAGTTTCATAACATTCCTGCGGGATCGGTTCTGTGGCGCCTGGCGCCCTTATGGTGGGCATTCTCGGGGGTACGCTCGCAAACATAAAGCCCAACGTTCACGCCGCGACGAAATGAAGCCCTGAAAATAAATGAAACTTGGCGTAAATCCGGCCAGTCAATCCTTACGTACTGACTTTCCCCGTTAATGTTCCAAGGAGAATCACCATGGGTAGCACGAGCGATAAAGTGAAAGGCATGGCCAACGAAGCGGTCGGCAACGTCAAGCAAGGTGTCGGCAAAGCCACCGACAACACCAAACTGCAAGCCGAAGGCAAAGTGCAAGAGAAGAAAGGCGAGGCCCAGCAAGCGGTGGGCAAAGCCAAGGACGCGGTCAAGAAGGGCGTCGACAAGGCCTGACCCGCCCTTGAACGAAACAGCGAAGCGGCCATCCAAGGATGGCCGTTTTCGTATCCCGCTCACATGCGGTCACGGATCACAGTGTTTCAAAGTCGCCAATTAAGCTACTTTGATGAGAGAAAAACGGCCCCTGAGTCGCCACGACTTCAACCTGTTTTGCGGCGAAAGGAGACGCGAATGATTTTTCCCGACATGAAAGGTCTGCCCCTGCACCGGGTGATGGTGCGCACGGTCACCGAATTCGTCGACGACGAGATGTCGACCTATGCCTCGGCACTGGCCTACCAGATGCTGTTCTCGCTGTTCCCGTTCATTCTGTTCCTGATTGCCCTGATCGGATTCCTGCACCTGCCGGACTTCTTCTCCTGGCTGCGCCTGCAATCGGAACTGGTGTTGCCGCCCCAGGCGCTGGAGCAGGTCAACCCGGTGATCGATCAACTGCAGCAATCCAAGGGTGGCCTGCTTTCGGTGGGTATCGTCATCGCCCTGTACACCGCGTCCGCCGGCGTGCGCCTCATGATGAGCGCGATGAACGCCGCCTACGACGTGGTCGAGGGCCGGCCCCTGTGGAAGCGGTTTCCGCTGTCGATCATCTATACCGTCGGCATCGCCGGCATGTTGCTGGTGGCCGCGGCGCTGATGGTGCTCGGCCCGCAGGTGATGGGCTGGATCGCCGCGCAGGTCGGGCTGGAAGACGTCATCGTCACCCTGTGGACCATCGCCCGCTGGCCGGTGATCGTGATCCTGATGATGGTGGCCGTGGCGCTGATCTATTACGTGATGCCCGACGTCAAACAAGAGTTTCGCTTCATCACGCCGGGCTCGGTGCTGGCGGTGGTGGTGTGGATCATCGCGTCCCTGGGCTTCGCGTTCTACGTCAAGACGTTCGCCAACTACAACGCCATGTATGGCAGCATCGGTGCGATCATCGTGCTGCTGCTGTATTTCTACATTTCCGCCGCCGTGTTGTTGCTCGGTGCGGAGATGAATGCGGTGATCGAACACATGTCCAGCGAGGGCAAGGATTCGGGCGAGAAAGTCCCCGGTGAACTCGATGAACATCCCAAACAACACGTTTCCGGCCTCGGGCGCGATCACTCGCTCAAGCCGAACACTGACGAAGCCTGACCATGATCCGTGAAATCCTGAAGATGGGCGACGAACGCCTGCTGCGCATCGCCCCGCCAGTGCCCGCCGAAATGCTCGACAGTCCCGAGCTTTGGCAATTGATCGACGATATGTTCCAGACCATGGAAAGCGTCGGCGGGGTCGGCCTGGCCGCGCCGCAGATCGGCGTCGATCTGCAACTGGTCATCTTCGGCTTCGAGCACAGCGAACGCTACCCGGACGCCGAAGCGGTGCCACAGACGATCCTGATCAACCCGTTGATCACGCCGTTGAGTCCCTTGATGGAAGAGGGCTTCGAAGGCTGCCTGTCAGTGCCGGGCTTGCGGGGAGCGGTGGACCGTTACCAGCAGATCCGCTACGAAGGCGTCGATCCCAAAGGCGAGCCGATCGTGCGTGTGGCCTCGGGCTTCCATGCGCGGGTGGTGCAGCATGAATGCGATCACCTGATCGGGCGCCTGTATCCGTCGCGCATTACCGATTTCAGCAAGTTCGGCTTCACCGAAGTGATGTTTCCGGACCTCGATCCCAACGCTGACGACTGACTAGCCCGCGCGCGGCGCCAGCTCCATGGCAATCATCGGCTTGCTCCGCGCATAACGGCTCAAACGCTCGGCCATGGCCTGGGGCAGGGCAGGGTCGAAGGTGAAGCCGCGCCGTTCGTAGAAACCGCGCAGGTCCGGGTGGCAGAACAGCCACACCGGCGCCTCCACTTCCTTCACCGCCTCGGCAATCAATTGCGCGGCGATGCCCTGTTCACGGCAGGCCGGATCGACGAACAGCCCGGTCAACCAGTGCCCGCCCGACACCGGCCGAAGGCATAACGCAGCAACAATCTCCTCCTTGCGCGCCACCCACAATTGCGCCTCGCGCACCGCTTTCATCGACGATTGATGCTGGCGGTAGAACTTGTTCATCAAGGGCCAGGACAGGTCGTCGAGCTGGCTGTAGCGGATGTCGGTCATGAATCGGACTGCCGGTGCAAAAGCCGCGGATTATAAAACAACGTGCCTGCCGGGATAGGTGTATACCTGATCTCACACCCTTTCTGAGTGGAGTACGCATCATGTCCAAAGGTATGGATTCGAAAAAAGCCGCGAAGAAAAAACCGGCCAAGACCGCCATCGAAAAACGCCACGAAAAGAGGGCGAAAAAAGTCGACATTTTTGGCCATTGATCACGCCGCTCGGGAGCCCGGATCCGGGCTCCTGCCTTGTCCTTGAAAACAACCCGCAAAAATAATCTGCAAGATATCCCGTCGGTGTTGCACAGAACGATCAGACCCTCGTTCCGAGCCACGCCATGCCCCACTATTTCGACGATGCCCATCGCCAACAGATCGAAACCCTGCGCCAACGCTTCACCGCCCGCACCGAGTGGCCGACCTGGCTGCTGCTGATCGGCGTATACGGCGGCTGGTTCGCGATTGTGCTGGGCAGCGAACGTATCGGTGTCTGGTGGAGCACGCTGCTGCTGATTCCGTTGCTGGTGCTGTGGCTGTCGGTGCAGCACGAATTGCTCCACGGGCATCCGACGCGCTGGACCTTCGTCAACAAAATCCTCGGCTATGCGCCATTCGCGGTGTGGTATCCCTACACGCTCTATCGCGACAGTCATTTGCAGCACCATTGCGACGAAAACCTGACGATTCCCGGCGTCGATCCCGAAAGCCGTTACCTGAGCGCCGAGCGCTGGCAGGGCCGTTCGTTGTTCGAACGCAGCCTGCACTGGCTGAACAAGACCGTATTGGGTCGATTCATTCTTGGCGCGCCGCTCGCGTTGCTGGCGCTGGCCGGTGAAGAACTGCAACGTCTGAAAAACGGCGAGCGCCAGGCTTGGCTGATGTGGTTGAGCCACGGCGCGTTGACCGTGCTGATGCTGTTCTTCATCGCGCGCTACAGCGTGTTGCCGGTCTGGCATTACCTGTTTTTGATCAGCGTACCGGCGCTGTCGATCGCGATGGTTCGCTCGTACTATGAACATCGGCCGCATACGCAACCGGAGCAGCGCACGGTGCTCAACGAAGCCGGATGGCCATGGCGCTGGCTGTTCCTCAACCTGAATTTCCATCTGGTACACCACGATTTGCCGAAGCTTGCGTGGTACGACTTGCCCAAGGCCTACCGCATGCGCCGGGAGCAATGGGTGGCGCGCAGCGGTGGATTTCTGGTGCAGGGTTATGGGCAATTGTGGCGCCGGCACGGCATCAAGCCGATCGACAGCCCGCAGCATCCGTTTATTTGAGGCCAGCATGACGTCAGGTTACGCAGAGCTGTTGATGTACATCGCCCCCGAGCCGGTCCGCGCGGCGAACGAGCAGTGGCTGGCGCGGATTCTCGAACACCTCGGCCGTTCGCGGCTTGATGCCGACGGCCTGTCGCTGCTTGAACTCTGGCGCTCGCCTGAGTTGCTGCTGACCCAGACCTGCGGCTATCCGCTGATGACCGCGCTGCGTGGGCAGGTCAGGATTGTCGGCCGTCCGCGCTACGAATTGCCGGACGCCAGCGCCGGCAATCATTGCAGCCTGATCCTCGCCCGCGCCGATGATCCGCGCCGCAATCTGGCGGAGTTCTTCGACAGTCGCGGGGTGATCAACAGCGAAGACTCCAACAGCGGCATGAACCTGTTGCGTCAGCGCCTGGCCCCATTGCACCGGGACGGGCAGTTTTTCACTTCGGTCGGCCTAAGTGGCGGGCATCGCGAAAGCCTGCGCTGGTTGCGCGAAGACCGCGCCGATCTGGCGGCCATCGACAGCGTGACCTTTGCGTATCTGGCGCAATACGCCGCCGCAGAGGTCAGCGGCTTGCGGGTGGTGGCACGCAGTGCGTTCAGCCCGACCTTGCCCTTCATCACCGCTGCCAGCACGACGGACGAACAGATTGAACACCTGCGCCGGGCGATGAATCGCAGCCTTCAAGACCTGCCCGATGTGGCCCGCATCCTCGGTTTGCCCGAAGTCCTGCCTGCCAGTGAAAGCGATTACCTCGTCCTGCTGGATTATCAGCGCGAGGCCGAGGAACTGGGTTATGGCCGCTTGCGTTAGCGGCTTCTTGTAATTCACTAATGGAATATAAAAATTCTTTTTAAGTATTTTTAACGAATAAGGCGCCTTGCTAGGATCGCGCCACCGGACGACCGGACATTCAGCGACCCTTGACCAAGGAGCCCCCATGTCCGGCGCCGACTCATCCCATCGCAATCAGGTGAAGACGTTGTTTCGCGACCATTACCCGTGGTTGTGCACACGTCTGCGTCGGCAATCGAATGATGCGGCCACCGCTGAAGACATCGCCGCCGAAACCTTCGCGCAACTGCTCGAAGCCCCGGGCCTGACCGCCATCCGCGAACCCCGCGCGTTGCTCACCACCATTGCTCAACGCCTGCTGTACGAGCGCTGGCGGCGGGGCGATCTGGAGCGTCGACATCTGCACCAACTGCAACAGGGCGACCTCGATCACCCGCCGTCTCCCGAAGAACTCGCCGACCTGTCGCAAAGCCTCAAGCATCTGGACCGGACACTCCGGCGCCTGCCAGGCAAGGTGCGCTCGACCTTTCTGCTGGCGCGCATCGACGGCCTGACCTACCCGCAAATCGCCGCCGAACTGGGTATCTCCCAACGTTCGGTGAGCCTGTACATGACCCGTTCCCAGGCCCTGTGCAATCGCCACAGCGCCAACCAAACCCTGATTTCCTCTCAGAACAAGAGGTCCGCATGAGATCGCTCAAAACCCTGCTCGGCAGTTCGCTGCTGGCCCTGACCCTGACGGCTGGCCACGCCGTGGCAGCGGAAAAAACCGCGCCGATTCACTTCGGTGACATCACCTGGGAAAGCGGCAGTTTCATCACCGAAGTGCTGCGCCTGATCGTCGAAAAAGGCTACGGCTACCCGACCGACACGCTGCCGGGCAGCACCGTCAGCCTGGAAGCGGCGCTGGCGAAAAACGATATTCAAGTGATCGGCGAAGAGTGGGCCGGGCGCAGTCCCGCGTGGGTCAATGCCGCCGCCGAGGGCAAGGTGTTCGGCCTCGGCGACACGGTAAAAGGCGCCACCGAAGGCTGGTGGGTGCCGGAGTACGTGATCAAGGGTGACCCCGAGCGCGGGATCAAACCGCTGGCGCCGGAACTGAAGTCCGTGGCCGATCTGCCGCGCTACAAGGATGTGTTCAAGGATCCGGAAGACCCGAGCCGTGGGCGTTTCCTCAACAGCCCGACCGGCTGGACTTCGGAAATCGTCAACAGCCAGAAACTCAAGGCGTATGCGTTGAACGACAGTTACGTCAACTTCCGCACCGGCTCCGGCGCGGCGCTGGATGCCGAGGTGGCGTCGTCGATCAAGCGCGGCAAACCGGTGCTGTTCTACTACTGGTCGCCGACGCCGCTGCTCGGTCGCTTCAAACTGGTGAAGCTGGAAGAGCCACCGTTCGACGCCGAAGCCTGGAAAACCCTGGCCGATGCCAACAACCCCAATCCGAAAGGCACGCGCTCGATGCCGGCGAGCCTGGCGATTGGCGTGTCGGCGCCGTTCAAGGCGCAGTATCCGGAGCTGGTGACATTCTTTGAGAAAGTCGACTTGCCGATCGATCTGCTGAACCAGACCCTGGCCGGGATGAGCGAGAAGCGCCAGCAGCCACGTCAGGTGGCCGAGGCGTTTCTACGCGATCAACCGCAAGTGTGGAAGCCTTGGGTGCCGGATGATGTGGCGAACAAGGTTAGTGGGAGTCTGTAGTTCTTTTCCGATATTGGTGTCGTTTCAAAAGTTGCCATTGCGAGTCGGTCGCAATGGCAATCAACGCCCACGCCGCTGAACCCTTTCTCGTCCGCTTCCTGTCCGAATTCCCTCATTACTGGCCGACTAGTGGCCTTGCGCAAGCATTCGCGCTGTCTATGCTCATTCATAACTAACTATGCCGAACGCCATGCAATGCGTTTCGACCGCTAGTGGTTACCGATCTCAAAGCTGCCAGAGTGCGCAATCCAAGGCACCGGACACTGAACCGACAAGGAGCATGTTTTTAAATGGAAGTTCTTCTGCATGTTAGGAATGGCCCGCCTGCGGGCTATCAAGAGAAGGATGTCTTGATTAGAGCGTCTTCGCATGGACTCTTTGATTAACCATCGTTTATCACCTGACAACTTCCTCCCGTGGAGGAAGGCGTGTGCCTGTTCTGTGGAACGTAGTGGTGGATTCTGAAAGATCTGAACTTTCATCAAATCAAAAGAACGCGCGGAAGGTGATAGAGACATGTTCAACCTACATCACAAGGCTGATCTGCAGGAAATCGAACGTTTCAGCTGTGCCCTGACCGAAGCCAACGCCAAGCTGGCGGCGATCAGCCGTTCGATGGCAATGATCGAATTCACCCCCGAGGGCATCGTCCTGGATGCCAATGACAACTTCTGCAAGACCATGGGCTACAGCGCCGAAGAAGTGCGTGGCAAACATCACCGGATCTTTTGTGAAGAAGAATTTTATCGCAGCGAGGAATACGCCAAGTTGTGGCGTGACCTGGCCCGGGGCGAGCCCATCAGCGGCACTTTCCTGCGCTTGAACAAGAGCGGTCGCGAAATCTGGCTCGAAGCCAGTTACATGCCGGTGTATGGCCCGGACAAACAAGTCCGGAGTGTGATCAAAGTGGCGGCGGACATCACCGCGCGCGTGAACAAGGAAAAGGAAGAAGAGAGCATGCTCGCTGCCATCGGCCGTTCAATGGCAGTGATCGAGTTCACCCCGCAAGGCAATGTGATCACCGCCAACGACAACTTTCTCAAGACCATGCAGTACTCGCTCAACGAAATAGTCGGCCATCATCACAGTCTGTTCTGTCACCGGGTCGAGGCCGAGTCCGCGCAGTACAAGGCGTTCTGGGCATCGCTCAATCGCGGCGAATATCATTCGCACCGCTTCGAGCGCAAGAACAAGTCCGGGCAGACCGTTTACCTCGAAGCCTCGTATAACCCGCTGTTCGACGCCAAGGGCCGGTTGTACAAAGTGGTGAAGTTCGCCAGTGACATCACTCACCAGATGACCACCTTGCAGACCGCTGCGGAATCGGCCCACAGCACCTCGGTACAAAACGACGCCTGTGCGCAAAAAGGCTCACAGGTCGTGCAGCAAACGGTGCAGATCATTCAGGACATTTCCCGCGACCTCAACGAAGCGGCGCTGAGTATCGATGCGGTCAGCAAGCAGTCGGACATCATCGGCACCATCGTCCAGACCATTCGCGGGATTGCCGACCAGACCAACCTGCTGGCGCTCAATGCGGCCATCGAAGCGGCGCGAGCGGGTGAACACGGGCGTGGTTTTGCGGTGGTGGCGGACGAAGTGCGCAGCCTCGCGGCGCGGACCAGTCAGGCGACCCTGGAGATTGTCGATGTGGTGCGCAAGAACCATGAGCTTTCATTGAGTGCAGTGTCGAGCATGCAGTCGAGCCTGAGCCGCACCGGGCTCGGGGTGGAACTGGCGAACGAGGCGGGGGATGCGATCCGCGAGATTCAACAGGGTTCGCGGCATGTGGTGGATGCAATCAGCCAGTTCAACGAGACGTTGCAGTTGAACTGACGGTTTCACGGCTGAAAGAGGATCCCCATGGGGATCCTTTTTTAATGCGCCACTCCATTAGAGCGAAGCGAGGAACTTGTCTGCCGACTGGTCGCTGATCTTCGCCGAGTCGGCGTCCTGTTTGTTCTGTTTCTCGGCTTCGGCCAGCTTCATCTTGTCCTGCAGGCGCTCGGCGATCTCTTTGCCGATGGCCAGTTGTTTCTCCGGCGGCATGGCTTTGATGTCGTCTTCGGTCAGGCCCATTTCCTTGAGAATACTGTCGCGCAGACGCTGTTCCGGCGACTTGCTCATGTAGTCCTTGAACTCGTCCAGGGCCGATGAGCCTGAGGATTTGCTCGGCGAGGTATCGGAGGTTTGCAGGGCGACACGGGTCTTGGCGAACGCTTCGTCGACGTTGTCGCTGATGCGTGTGGCTTCGCTGACTTGCTGGGTCGCAAGTTGAGTGGCCGATTCCTGCACTTTGGCGGTGGCTTCGGCGGTTTGCGCCTGGGCCTGGTTCTGCAGGGTCTGCAGCATCGCGCCGTGCAGTCCGCCTTGCAGGCCGGCCGCTGCCGTGGTGGTTGCATCGTCATTCAGATGCTTGGGCAGGTGGATGAGTTGCTGTTGTTTTGCACTGACCAACATGATGAAAGGACCTGTAGGTAAGGACTGTCAGCCCATGGCAGCAAATACCGTGCCCATCGAATAAGTCGTTTTACTTCAATGGCTTGTGGTTTCTGTGAGCCGGCGAAGCGGTCATCCCTTGCCGGTGGGCGGCAGAGGATGACCGTTGTCCTTCAGCGATGGGCGATGTTTTCCAGCGCCAGATTGCGGGTGCGCGGGCCGAAGCAACCGATGGTCAGCATCACGATCAGCATGCTGGCGACGATGAACGCCAACACGCCCGGCGTACCGAAGTGATCGAGGAACAGGCCGATCAGCAGGCTGCTGAACACGGTCGACAAACGACTGAACGAGTAACAGAACCCCACCGCCCGGGCGCGGATGTTGGTGGGGAACAGTTCGCTCTGATAGGAGTGGTAACTGAAGCTCAGCCAGGCGTTGCAGAAGGTGATCATCACCCCGCAGAAGATCAGGCCGAAGGCGCTGGTCTGCAGGGCGAACAACGTGCCGAAGGTCATGGCGCCGAGGGCTGAGCCGACGATCTGCCACTTGTTCTCGAAACGGTTGGCGAATTTGACGAACAGCAGCGGTCCGAGCGGGTAGGCGAGGGTGATGATGAACGCGTACATCAGGCTGTGAGTGACGCTGACACCCTGACCACTAAGCAGCGCCGGCAACCAGTTGCCGAAGCCGAAGAAACCGATGGCCTGGAAGATGTGGAAGACGATCAGCATCAATGCGCGGCGGCGATAGGGCGGCTGCCAGATGTCGGCGAAACGGCCCTTGCCTTCAACATCGACCGCTACCGCTTCCGGCGCGTCCAGTGGCTGACGGTGATCTTTCTCGCAGCGCGCCTCGATGCCGTCGAGAATCCGGTTCGCCTCATCGAAACGCCCGTGTTGAGCCAGCCAGCGCGGCGACTCCGGCAGACGCTTGCGCAGCCACCAGATGAACAGCGCAAACACCGCGCTGGCCAACACCACCCAACGCCAGCCGGACACCCCGAACGGCGCCTGCGGCACCAGCCACCAGGACATCAGCGCCACCGCCGGCACCGACAGAAACTGCACGAAAAAAGCGAAAGCGAACGCCGAACTGCGCATGCGCTTGGGTACCAGTTCCGAGAGGTAGGCGTCGATGGTCACCAGCTCGATGCCGAGGCCGATGCCCACCAGAAAGCGCATACAGATGATTCCCAGCGCCGAACTCTGCACGCCCATCAGCACGGTGGCCACGGTGTACCAGACCAGGGCGAAGGTGAAGATCGCCCGCCGTCCGAATCGATCGGCCATCGGGCTCAGCAGACTGGCGCCGAGAAACAGGCCGAGGAACGTTGCCGAAGCGAACGCTGCCTGATCGGAGAAACCGAACACGCCCTGATTGCCGGTGGCGAAGATGCCGTCGCGGATCAGGCCGGGGCTGATGTAGGCGGTCTGGAACAGGTCGTAGAGTTCGAAGAAACCACCGATCGACAGCAGTGCCACCAGCCGCCAGATCGTGGCGACTGCCGGGAGGCGGTCGATGCGGGCAGAAATCTGTGCGGCGCGTATCGGGTCGATGCCGTCGCGTTGCGCGGCGGGGGCGTGTGCAGTCATGGGCTGATCCATTTTTTATTGATGGAAAAGCTTAGCCTGCTATCGGAAATCAAGGATTGTTTATATCGGCGGTTGGCGCGGTAAAACCGCCGATTTCTTGCAATATCTGCTTACCAATTGGCGTTTTATGTCGCGGGAGCCGGATCGGGCAGTGCAGACGCTGGCAAGCCGAATACCCGGTCGAACAGCCAATTGAACGCAAAGGTGTAGCAAGGGATGAACACGATCAGCGCCAGATCCAGCAAAAAGGCCTGCACCAGACGGATGTTCATCCACCAGGCGATCAGTGGAATCAGGAACACGATCAGCGTCAGTTGAAAACCGACGGCGTGGGCGATGCGCCGTTTCACCGTGCGGGTGCGCGACACCTGGCGGCTTTCCCAGCGCTCGAACAGCGAGGTGTAGATGAAATTCCAGGTCACGGCGATGGTGGTGATGATGACCGCCAGCGGGCCGGTGCTGCCGGGCGAGGTGCCGGACAACAAGGCCAGGCCGAGGGCCGAGAAGGTCATGCCGATCACTTCATAGAGCGACACATAGACCAGTTTGCGTTTGACGCCTTGCATGGGGAATTGCCTCTTTCTTGCGACTTATGGCCAGCGGGGCTGGCGAAGGCGACGAAAGATAGCTTCAATAGCGGTGACAGAAAAAGTCAGTAGCTTTCAGTTTTATTGATAGGTATGAAGTGAATTTCAACAGCGAAAGCATCGAACTGTTTCTCGCCGTGATTGAGTGCGGCTCGTTTTCCGCCGCGGCCAGAGCGTTGGGCAAAGTGCCGTCGGCGGTGAGCATGGCCATCGGTAACCTGGAGGCCGAACTTGGTTATGCGTTGTTCGACCGCAGTCACCGCGAGCCGCAACCCACGGCAATGGCGCTGTCGCTGGTGCCCCATGCGCGGCTGATCGCCGATCAGCTCAAGCAATTGCAGGTGCACGCGGTGCAGTTGTCATTGGGGCTGGAGAGCAAGTTGTCGATCGGGGTGGCGGCGGATATCGATCGCCGACGGTTGCTGACGGCGATCAAGGACATCAGCGAGCGCCATCCGCTGCTTGACATCGAAGTGCTGACCGCGCCGCAGGATGACGTGCTGGCGATGCTTCACAGTGGCCGGGTCAGCGTGTGCCTGGCGTTCGCCGGGTTGAGCGTGAATGTGCTGGAGCGGTTTCAGTTTGTTGGCAGCGAACGGATGATCGCCACGCTGGCGGCAGACAGTCCGTTGTTGCAGGGGCAGGATCTGTTTCTCGAGGATCTGGTGCACGTGCGGCAGATCGTGGTTGGCAGTCGTGATTTGCCGATCAGCGAAACCCGGCCGCTGGTGGCCGAATCCCACTGGCGCACCGACAACCTGGAAACGGCGCTGGAGATGGTCGAGGCAGGGTTGGGCTGGGGCAATTTTCCGCTGTCGGTGGTGCAGCCGTGGCTCGATAGCGGACGCTTGAAGCGGCTGAATTTCCGCAACATCGAAAACGGCCTGGTGCTGCCGGTGCACGCGGTGTGGCTCAAGAGCCAGCCGCTGCAGAAGGGGGCGCTGGCATTGGTTGAAATACTCGGCCGGTGATCGTTGCCACGCGAAGTGGGAACGATCAGGCGGAGTGAGGGCGTCTGGGAGTGATGCGGTGTCAGGTGCTTTCGCGGATCTTCAATTCGAAGCCCATGTCCTCGACCGGCCGCGCCACGTTGTTGCCGGCCATCAGCGTCAGCATCTGCTCCGCCGCACGTTTGCCGATCGCCTCGCGAGGCGTGTTGATGCTGCTCAGGCGCGGCACCATGTGCTCCGACATCGGCAGGTCGTTGAAGCCGAGGATCGCCACTTGCTCGGGGATCCTGATCCCGCTGCGCAGCGCTTCGAGCAGGGCGCCCTGGGCCAGGTCGTCGTTGCCGAAGAAGATCGCATCGACATCCGGATGCGCCGCCAGCAATTGCAGGAACAACTCGCCGCCCAGGCCCACGGACGATGAGCGCGGGGTCAGCACTTCCAGATCCGGGTCGTAGCGACCGGCCTTTTGCAGCGCCTTGCGAAAGCCCTCGCCACGCAGCAATGTGCGCTGGTCGAGCTGCGCGCCGATGTACGCCAGACGCTTGCGGCCACGGGACAACAAATGTTCGGCAGCGGTTTCCCCGGCGCTGAGCTGCGAGAAACCGACGCAGTTCACCCCGGCGGCGCTGTCCAGTTCCATCATGTACACGCAGGGAATATTGCTGGCCTCGATCATCCGCCGCGAACTTTCAGTGCGGTCGAAGCCGGTCAGCAGCAAGCCGCGCGGCTGATAGGCCATGTAGTTGCGCAGCAGGTTTTCTTCTTCATCGCGCGAATAGTGGAAGTTGCCGATCAGCACTTCGAAGCCTTTTGGCGTCAGTACCCGATGAATGGCTTCCAGGGTGTCGATGAACAACAGGTTGGACAGCGAAGGTACCAAGACCACCACCGAATGGCTCTGGGCCGAGGCCAGGGCGCGGGCGGCGGGGTTGACCACGTAGTTGAGTTCCTGCGCGGCTTTCTGCACTTTTTCCACCAGTTCAGTGGCGACCGTACTGACCCCACGCAGGGCGCGGGAGGCGGTAATCGGGCTGACGCCGGCCAGACGGGCGACCTCATTAAGAGTGGGACGGCCGGTGGTGCGAGTGTTTTTATCGTTTTTAGGGGTGGTCATCGGGCGGCTTGCCAAACAAAAATCAAGGCACTAAGGTAGCGCTGTCCTTATGCAGCTGCAAATGCGTAAGCGAGGTCCTGCCTGATCCTCGCTTTTTGGCGTACGGACAAAACCTGCTGCAACCCAAAAAAACGACAAGAAGGCGTCGGCAACTTCTGCCTGTGCACTAGAGTCATAGCTAGCAAAGGTAGCGCTGTCTGCGCGCTGAGGTGTTACATGAATCATCCCATCACCGCCCTGGTCATCATGGGCGTTGCCGGTTGCGGCAAGACGTGCGTCAGCGAGGCCCTGTGCCAATTGAGCGGCGCCACTGCCATTGAAGGCGATACTTTCCATCCGGCCGCGAACATCGAAAAGATGAGCGCGGGGATCCCCCTGAACGACGAAGACCGTGCCGGCTGGCTCGACAGCCTGTGCGACGAACTGCGCCGCGTCGACGCCCTGGGCGAACGCCCGGTGCTGACTTGCTCGGCCCTCAAGCACAGTTATCGCGAAGTGCTGCGCAGCGCCTTGCCGGGCCTGGGCTTCGTGTTCCTCGAATTGACGCCGGAAGTCGCCGCCGAACGCGTGTCCCACCGTCCGGGCCACTTCATGCCGGCCACCCTGATCGAAAGCCAGTTCGCCACCCTCGAATCGCCCAAGGGCGAGCCGTTGACCCTGGCCCTGAATGCGTCGATCCACAGCGTTGAAGAACTGGCGGCCCAGGCCCACGTCTGGTGGCAGGCCCATGGCCTGAAACAGGCGGTATGAGTGTGAATGTGAAGATAGCGCTGTCCTTTCGACTTCTGATTAACCCGCTTTAATAACAACAACAAACCAGGAGACACCCCCTCATGTTTGGCATGTCCCATGACGCCTACCTGCTGCTTGATGCAGTGGTTACGGTGATCGGACTCATCGTCCTGATCACCAAGTTCAAGATTCACCCCTTCATTGCCCTGACCATCGCCGCCGCGTTCCTTGGCCTGACGTCCGGCATGCCGATCGGCACCATCATCAAGGCGTTCCAGGACGGCTTCGGTGGCGTACTCGGTTTCGTCGGCATCATCCTCGCGCTGGGCACGATGCTCGGCAAGATGATGGCCGAATCCGGCGGTGCCGATCAGATCGCCCAGACCCTGATCCGCGCCTTCGGCAAGGACAAGGTGCAGTGGGCGATGATGTTCGCCGCGTTTCTGGTGGGCATTCCGCTGTTCTTCGAAATCGGCTTCGTGCTGCTGATTCCGCTGGTGTTCATCGTCGCTCGCCGCACCGGTGTGTCGATCATCAAGATCGGTATCCCGCTGCTCGCCGGCCTGTCCGCCGTGCACGGCCTGGTGCCGCCGCACCCGGGCCCGCTGCTGGCCATCGGCGTGTTCGGTGCCGACATCGGCAAGACCATTCTGTACGGTCTGATCGTCGCACTGCCGACCGCCATCATCGCCGGCCCGATCTTCGGTACGTTCATCGCCAAGCACATTCCGGGTCATCCGAACCAGGAATTGGTCGATCAACTGGCCCGTGAAAACGATTCCGCCAACCTGCCGAGTTTCAGTATCACCCTGGTCACCGTGCTGCTGCCGGTGTTCCTGATGCTGTTGAAAACCTTTGCCGACGTGGCGCTGCCGGACGGACATTTCTTCCGCACCTGGATGGACATGATCGGGCACCCGATCTCGGCGCTGCTGCTGGCATTGCTGTTGTCGCTGTACACCTTCGGCTACAAGCAGGGCATTGGGTCGAACCAGATGCTCAAATGGCTGGATGCAAGCCTTGCGCCGACTGCCGCGATCATCCTGATCATCGGTGCCGGCGGTGGCTTCAAGCAGATGCTGGTGACCAGCGGCGTGGGCGACGTGATCGGCCACATGGCGGTCAGCGCGCAGATCTCGCCGATCCTGCTGGCGTGGCTGGTGGCGGCGGTGATCCGCATCGCGACCGGTTCGGCCACCGTGGCGACCATCACCGGTGCGGGCATCGTGGTGCCGGTGGTGGGGATGATCCCGGGCGTGAACCGTGAGTTGCTGGTGCTGGCCACCGGCGCCGGCTCGCTGATCCTGTCCCACGTCAACGACGCCGGTTTCTGGCTGGTGAAGCAGTACTTCAACATGACCGTAGCCGAAACCTTCAAGACCTGGACCGCGATGGAAACCATCCTGTCGGTGGTGGGCCTGGGCTTTATTCTGTTGTTGTCGCTGTTCGTTTAACCTCGAGCGCAAGACACAAAAAAACCGCAGCAATGCGGTTTTTTTGTGGGTGATGACTTTGATCGTTCCCACGCTCCGCGTGGGAATGCAGCCCGGGACGCTCTGCGTCCCAAAGCGGACGCAGAGCGTCCATTGAGGCATTCCCACGCAGAGCGTGGGAACGATCAGGTCAGGTCAGGTCAGGTCAGGAGGAGAGGAGGCAGTTACTTGGTGCCCAGGCCATCCGCCCGGAACATCCCGCGAATCCCGCGTACCGCCTGGCGAATCCGGTCCTGGTTCTCGATCAGCGCGAAGCGCACGTGATCGTCGCCGTACTCACCAAAGCCGACACCCGGCGAGACGCACACCTTGGCTTCTGCCAGCAGCTTCTTGGCGAACTCCAGCGAACCGAGGTGCGCGTAGGCGTCGGGAATCTTCGCCCAGACGTACATCGAGGCTTTCGGGTTCTCGACCATCCAGCCCAGTTCATGCAGGCCTTTGACCAGCACGTTGCGGCGCTGGCGATACTGCTCGGCGATGTCGCGCACGCATTGCTGATCGCCTTCCAGCGCAGCAATCGCGGCCACCTGCAGCGGGGTGAAGGTGCCGTAGTCGTGGTAACTCTTGATTCGCGCCAGGGCGCTGACCAGTTCCGGGTTGCCGACCATGAAACCGATCCGCCAGCCCGCCATGTTGTAGCTCTTGGACAGGGTGAAGAACTCCACCGCAATGTCCTTGGCGCCCGGCACTTGCATGATCGACGGGGCCTTCCAGCCGTCGTAGACGATGTCGGCGTAGGCCAGGTCGTGCACTACCAGCACGTCGTATTGTTTGGCGAGGGCGATTACCCGCTCGAAGAAATCCAGCTCCACGCATTGCGCGGTCGGGTTGGACGGGAAGCCGAGGATCATCATCTTCGGTTTCGGGATCGAGCCGCGAATCGCCCGTTCCAGCTCGGCGAAGAAATCCACGCCCGGCACCAGCGGCACCGAGCGCACCTGGGCGCCGGCAATCACCGCACCGTAGATGTGAATCGGGTAGCTCGGGTTCGGCACCAGCACGGTGTCACCCTGATCCAGGGTCGCCAGCATCAGGTGGGCCAGGCCTTCCTTGGAACCGATGGTAACGATGGCTTCGCTTTCGGGGTCGATCTCGACCTCGTAGCGTTCCTTGTACCAGTTGGAAATTGCCCGACGCAGGCGCGGAATGCCCTTGGACGTGGAATAGCCGTGGGTGTCCTCGCGTTGTGCAACCTGGACGAGTTTTTCGACAATGTGCGGCGGCGTGGCGCCGTCGGGGTTGCCCATGCTCAAGTCGATGATGTCTTCGCCACGACGTCGGGCGGCCATCTTCAGCTCGGCGGTGATGTTGAAAACGTAAGGGGGGAGTCGATCAATGCGCGCAAAGCGGCGCGGCGAACCTTGTTCAGCCATTGTTGCCTCGGATAACGTAAGCGCCCGGAACCGTCCGAGCGACGCTGGTCACTGCGGTGACCTGTGGCGGACGATAAGGGCAGTGATGGCAGACTGTCCAGAGCCTTTGTAAACAATTTTTTCCCAAGGAAATCGGTTAATGGAATTCACCAGCGGCTTCTTGCTGAGCCTTTCGCTGTGCCTGGACACCGGCGTGGCCAACATTGCGATGATCACCCTGGCGATGCAGCGCGGCTATTTCCAGGGCTTCGCCCTGGGCCTCGGCACTTGCGTCGGCGACTTGATCTACGCGGTGCTGGCACTGGCCGGGATGACCGTTCTGCTGCAGTACGAAACCGTGCGCTGGGTGTTGTGGATCGGCGGTTCGGCGCTGTTGATCTATTTCGCGGCGAAGATGATCTATTCGGCGATCCACCACGAAGCGCAATTGGCGGCGACCGCCGAAGTCGGCCAGAACTCCCATCGCAAGGAATTCTTCCGTGGGATCTTTCTGGCCATGTCGTCGCCAAGCGCCATCCTCTGGTTTGCGGCGGTGGGGGGGACGTTGATCGCCCGTTCCGGTGGCGGCGGTCCTTTGAGCTCGGCGCTGTTCCTCGGCGGCTTCCTGAGTGCCGGGTTGTTGTGGTCGGCGGGACTGTGCTTCGCCGCGAGCCATGGCGGCAAGTTGCTCGGTGACAAGCTGCTGCGCTATTCCTACTTGGCATCTGCAGCGATCTTCTGCTATTTCGCGGTCTACGTGATCGTATCCGGTTATAACGAGTTCGTCGGTTCCGGTGCCATCGACGCCCTGCATACGCTGTAAATGTGCGAATCGGGTTTGGCTTCTATACTCCCAGCCGAACCCACTTTTTTCGTTCAAGGAGTCGCGTCATGGATGAGCAAAAACGCGTCGAAGTGGCTGAACCTCGCTTCGAACATGGACACTTCCTGCTGATTGCAGGTTTTCGCGATCGCTTCACCAAAGAGACCGTTCAGGACATCCCTGCACTGTGGGAAAAACTCATCCCGCACATCGGAAATATTCCGGGACAGAAGGGCGAAGTGACCTACGGCGTTTGCAGCAATTTCGACGGCAACGGCGGTTTCGATTACATGGCCGGTGTCGAAATCCGCAAGCTCGATGACTTTCCCCAGGAAAAATATCCGTGGATCGAAATCCTGCCACGCCAATACGCGGTATTCGAACACAGGGGGTCGCTGGATCAGTTGCCGCAGACCCTTGATTACATCTACAACAGCTGGCTGCCGGCGTCCGGATACAAAGGGCTCAACGCCCCGGAGCTGGAGCGCTACAGCGCCGATTTCAACCCGAAGCTCAAGACCGGCAAGCTGGAAATCTGCGTCCCGGTCGAAAAGAAAACCTGATCGGCAGCCGGCAGCGCGAACCCGTTTCGCGCTGCCGGTCGAGCCCTATTTGCCCTTGATCCGTCGTGCCCGCAACAGGTCGATGCCCAGGGTGATGAAGCCGAAGAAGCTGATGCCCAACACCATCAACAAACCGATTTCCACGCTGCTCATAAACGCTTCCCCCTCGGGTGATAAGAGTCAGGTCTCAGAAATAGACCGTCCCGAATCCGAAGAAAAGCGCTTATACGCAGGCTTTACGCCCCCCAGGCGGATCGATATGAACACCTTATTCCTTTATCCTTGGCGGCCCTGTTTTTACTGATTTCGAGCCGCCATGAACACCGTCATCCGCCACGTCACCGCCGCCGACCTGGATCGCTGCTACGCCATCGAAACCCTCGCCTATGAGGGCGACGAAGCCGCGACCCGCGAGAAAATCGCCACGCGCATCGCCACCTGGCCGGACGGTTTCATCGTCGCCGAGGTGGACGGGCAGGTGGCCGGCTTCATCAACTCCGGTGCGGCGTTTGACGTGCAGATGTCCGACGAGGCGTTCAAGGAACTGATCGGCCACGACCCGGCCGGTCCGAACGTGGTGATCATGTCGGTGGTGGTGCACCCCGATTATCAGGGGCTGGGCCTGGCCAAGCGTCTGCTGGGGGAATTCATCGAACGCATGCGCGAGCAGGGCAAGGCGACGATTCACCTGATGTGCAAGGAAAAACATATTCCGCTGTATGCCGGGTTTGGCTTCGCCTACATCAAACCGTCCGAATCCGACCACGGCGGTATGGCGTGGCACGAGATGATCCTCACTCTGTGAGCCAACACTAAACCCCTATGGGTGATTGGTTACTCATTTGTACGTGTCATACACTCACCCGGGCAGGCGGATTTCTAGTTTTTAATAAGGATTTTTTGTACCGCGCCTACCGCTCTATCAAGTACTGCCTCTTCACTTAAATCGGTGGTGTCAATCGCCACCCAATTTGCCAAACCACAGCGCTCATAACTGGATCGGACTCGGTTTTGATATGCAATGAAACTTTTAAGACGATCCTCATTGCCACCGTCATAAGCTCCGCTCTCGCTTAGACGGAACGATCCCTTTCTTTGTGCCGCGAGAGCCGGATCAACATCGAGAAAAATCACGAAGTCTGGCTTTCTAATTGTTGAAAATACTGCCAGGGCTTCTTCTGCTAAATCTGTACTTTTAAGCAAGAAGCGCGCTAGGTATTTGTGGTACCAGCCATCTGCGATGCAATTTTCGCCAGAGCTAACTATTGGAGATATAGCAGCATGGTCTGTCGCTTGAAACCATGCAGTTATAAGGCTCATCCAGTGTTTGTCGCCTAATTGCTCAAGAGGGGCATCGTCCGGATAATCCCAAAGGATCTCCCGGAGTCGTGACATGTGGAATTCGGTATATCCTGAAGAAACGGGTGGGCGGTTTTTGTCGACGTAGTGCAAATCCATATTAGATTGGGAGAGGATTTCGTATGTTGCTCTTGCGATAGTAGACTTTCCTGCACCATCCGTTCCTTCAAATGCGATAAATATTCCTTGCTCAGATGTGTAGTTCATGCGAACGCTCCTAGGTAGGCCTCAGTATCTAGAGAGTTTCTACCGCTACCCTCTATCAATGGTCGAAATCCTTCTCTTTGATAAATTTCTGACATCTTTTTACCAATTGCACTAAGAAACTCTACGGAAGGTCGTTCTCTCGCACTGTATTGCGAGCCAGCATCTGGGTGAAATGCTGCCACTGCTGGAACTACGCCCATCTGACCAAAGTATTCGATACCTTCTATGATTGACTCTAATGGCTCCATTCCGGCAACGAATCCGGCATATACGTTGCCGCGTCCGAGAGTTTCTACAGCGGCTTCAAAAGCTTCGAGGAAACGATCTCGAGTGTAGTCACGAGATTTGCCTGGGCATACTTCTGAAAAAAGGCCAGGGTTGAATACTTCCAGGCTCATTGACATGTTATTGCCGACAGCCTTGAATTTTTCGAAAAGACGGAAATCTTTGGGTGGCATAGAAATCAAGTGGTAATCCAAGTGGTTATGTGCATTCTTTTCTTTTACTCTATTCAGCAAATCGATATGCATCTCATACCCTTTGTCGTAGTTAGGGATTGTACCTCCGTTCAATAATACCCTACGGTATCGGCTGCTCTCATCTTTGACAGCCATCGCTACTGCTTCTCCAGCAATGTCGCCTTTAATTCGCATTCTATGATCTGACAGACTTTCTCGAGCTGAACCCAGAGAGCAAAATTTACACTCATGACCGTCATTGAAGTAATAGCAATGGCCGGGGGAGAAGATTCCAAGCGTAGAGTTTCCGTATATCGTCAGATGTTTTTCAAAGAACTCGCCATTGCTTAAAATTTTTCCGTAAGATTTAGGCCTGGCTGGAAACGTAATGTTAATGGTGTTTTTGTTGTAGCTTAGTGCGGGAGTATTTTGTTCTAAGATGATTTTGTATTCTGAGTGTGGGTTGTAGTTGACGGCAGTAATGATATCTCCATCAAGAATAATTTCTTGTGGGGTTCGGATCGTTGGGTCGATTATGACGCTGTCGCCTGTTCCGTATGCACGTCTTTTTTCAATATGATTCACCTCTGTTTGAAAATGCTCTAAGAAATCCCGGCTGAAATTAACGCCATTGGCCAGTATGGATAGTTTCAATTTTGCTGTATCGAATAGCATGATTCGGCTTCCAGTTAATTGCGCTACAAGAATATTGTTATTAGACTTTCTGAAGATAGTGCAATCAATGTTCCATTATCCTTCAGCGCTTCTGCGGATGGCGGTAAGCAATGCCTTAAGTGACCTTTGTCATCGAATAATGCTCCGCCTGACTCTGTCAAAATAAGTTTTGCCGCCGCAATATCACAGCTTCTCTCATGTCCAGGTGAACCGATATCAATAAACGCATCAAGAACCCCAGCAGCAATCAGGCAGATTTCCAACGAAGAGCAAGAGTAAACACGCACTTTGTCCGCTGACCATAAAAGCCGTTCTATTTTATGTCTTTCTTTACTGCCACGAGGACGGTGAAATGAAAGTCGCATTTGTTCCAATGATTCGGTTTTTCGTGTGTTTAACCGTTTCACAATTATTGCGGACTGAAGATACGCTCCTTCACCAAGTGCAGCGGTATAGACTAAATCTCTAGAGATGTCGTAAATCCATCCAAATACGTACTCATCACCATGATAGATGGCAACACTAGATGTGTAGTTCGGGAAACCCATAAGCGCATTGTGTGTGCCATCTAGGGGGTCAATCAGAGCGTAGAGGTCACCGTGATCTCCAATTGTTATTGGTGAAGTGCTTTCTTCTGAGTAAATTGTCATTTTAATACGAGATTTTGACAAGCAGCTAAAGAGTATGTTTTGGCAATCTATGTCGTATTGTGTTTGGTTGAAATGCTGGTTTGTGTTGGTTTTGTTAAACTCTGGAAGAGTGGACAATGTGCCGGCCCAATAGCGCCGTAACTGCTTTCTGGCTTCATAAAGACTTGCTTCCAGTTCTGGAATGTATTCGCGCTTGAATAGTGCTCTCATACCGATTTCTCAGATATTAATTGCGTGTGCCAGTTTTCCCGATTGAGTTTAGAAGCGTAGACTTTTACGTCGAATAGTTTTCCTGCGTAAACGGCGTAGTCTGCACTCATAAAGGCGCTGAAGGTTTTGGGGGAAAGTGCTAGTGTTTTAACTTCGAAGTTGTAACCGAGTTTCTTTCTGATCATATTCGCCGCTTGCCTTAGGCTTCCGCCGGTATAGGCCTTGTCTATAACCAGCCATGAATCATTCGACGAAGTTATATGAGGGAATATGTCTAGAAAATTTTCATCTCTAGCTAGAAGGCTCGGGTCATTTTGGCGATGGATTTCAGAGAAAAATATATCTGTATCTTTGGTAGCTGCCAGGTATCCAAGTGCAAGTGGTAGGCCGGCTGATAATAAAAAAAGCTTGTTTTTTGATATGTTTTTGATTTTTAGCCAGATAGAGTGGTCGTCATAGATGTATCTGGTATTGAGAGCAAGACTGCTATCCCAGTGTTCATGAGAAATGTATTTGCTGTAGAAGGCGCAGAATTTATTGTGGAAATCCAAGGTTTCATTATCAGTATCTATTAGCAGTCTGGTTTTTGTAAGGCCTCTATTCGTTGGCTTTACGCAGGGAAAAGGCTGATGGGATGTCGCGAGTGCTTCTTTAATCAGAGCGCTCTTGAAATCCAATAATTTGGCCTTGGAAGGTCCTGACACGGCTAGTTCTGGTGAGAGACCATCTCCCTTTATCTTGCAAATGTCAGATGATTGTAATTGGGTTGTCCTAGAGTTTAAGTACTCCCATATTCGTATTATCTCTTCGTCTGACATACCATCATAAATTGGGTCGAGGTTACTCAAGTCGCAAACCATGACTTCCGGATGGCGAAGTTCAAAGGAAGCTCTCTGGAGATGGCACCCGCTCATTAGCGCTTTGCGGTAAGCGTAATAATCACTGGTTTGTAAACCGGTCAGAGTTCTCCATGCGTGATGCTCGCTAATAATGGTTGTGGAATTTAAGTGCGAGTTGTAGAGCAAAGGTAACGCGCTGGCATGATTCATGTTTGGAGTCTCACGAAAATGCAATCGGTTAGGTGCTTTAACTTGCGTTGTCAATTGGTAAAGGCGTGATCAAGTATCTAAGGTTTACCTATTGGTTGGCTGCTGTGTGTTTTCAATAAAAATATCAATCGCCAAAACATTGTCAGCATTAGAATGAATGAGCAGATTATTAAGGTTATAAATATAGAATGTATGTTGCGGTAAAAATTTAGAAGAATTGCGCAAAGGGCAATGCCAAAAATGTTCAACGTCAGAATGGTTAGAAGTGTGGGAGCCCAGAAATCGTCCATGCTCCTCAAAATCGTCCTGGTTAAAACATAGACGAACTCAAAAGCTAAAAACGGAATCGAGTAAAGAGTATTGGTTTCAATTAGTTTTCTGATCGTTGAATCTGATGTATAGGTCATGGAAATGTTTTCTTTCCAAACGACACTGGCTAGCAAAAAGGGCGTTAGTGCTAATAGGCCTGCTTTTAGGCCTTGGATATACGTTTTTTTTAGTGATCCTAAATCCCTCTTGGTAAAGTGACGGGCGGTGATAAGCCCCGTCGCATTTCCTATTCCAATTGATACCATATATATGATGCTTATAAAGTGTAGTGAGGCTTGGTAGGCGGATAAATTGTTTTCACCTAAGTTTTTCGAAATGAATGATAAGATGAAAAATAGAAAGCTTTCACCTCCAAAGCATAAGGCCATTGGCAAGCCTCGAGCTATATACTTAAGATACTGTTCTTTCGGTATTTGTATGGCTTTTTGAAAGTTGTTGATGTACAGGTGGATTTTAGAGTTGAAGTAGAAGAGTGCGAGAGTAGCGAAAGCACATCGTAAGCAAGAATATATGAGTATGAAGTCAGGTAGCGTGATTGCCGAGTTCGTGTTGATCAAGATTATGCAGGCGGAACTGAGGCAAGTGTTAAATGTCCACGTATAGATTACTTCATAGTGTGTTTTTTGAACTCCGTTAAAAAAGTTGAATATTGTAACCTGTAGATATATGGCTGGAATTGATAGGGATATTAACAGCAGTGCTTGGATGTCTTCCGTGTTGGTTAGGTTTGTCATTCGTGTAAGCGCGATTGTGTGCGCAAAAGAAATAATAAATATTATCAGGACTCCAAATAAAATCGAAAGCCTGAGTGATATTGTTATTTCGGATTTTATGTTGTTGGTGTTTAGGTTGTTTGATCCTGCTATCTTGATTTGTGTTGGGGAAAAAAATCCGATACCGATGACAGTGATAAACGATATTGATGCCAAGGCGAATGAAGCGGAATCAAGTGAGTCAACAATAAAGTGGCCAGCGAAGGAAAAGTAGATCAGTGAAGCTGCCATGTCGCCCAATCTGGAGAATATGAGCGGAATTGCTATTTTGTAAATTTCCATAAGCGGGCCGCCAGCGAGAAGCACCAATTAACAAGTATGGCGTTGTAGAGACGCTTTATTCCCACTCTTTCAGTAAACTCAAAAGCGTCGGAGTGTTCTTTGCGGCAAAGTATTTTTTTCTGAAATAGTATTCGCACATTGAAACTTTGTGAGTGGTCTGCTTACGCTCATTGAATTCATTGTCGAGGGCGGCAAGAGACTGTTCTGCAGTTGGATAGATTTTTGAGCTGTTTAGAATTTTTTCAATTTCTAAAAATAGCAGATCCATATATTTGAGGGTTTCTTGAATGTAAGATCTGCATTCGTCTCTTGTGCTGGCACCTTGTCTGGCTAGTGCGAAGAATTTGCTCTTGATCTCATCAAATCCTTCGATGCGGTACATGTTTGAGTATATCCACTTGTAATGTTTGTTTGTTGTGCCCGTAAGATAGGTAAAGCTCATTGTGGTTTTAAACATCATGTCTCGAGCTATCTCGCAACCCATCCATAGATTTTCTGATTGCCAGCAACCTTGAACATCCTGGAAAGCATAAAACACTGGAAGTTTTTCTCGGTGAGCTAAGTAAATATGTTTCTCCACGGGGATTCTTGATTTAAGTTTAAGGAATTTTTCATCGTTATTCAGAGCATGCCCGATTATTAGTCTATGGATTACATTGTTTTCTGTATTCGTCAAAGCAGGAGCGTAAAGAAAACGCTGGTCGGAGGCGATTTCTTCAAATGCTTGTTCGATTTTGAAAAATATATTATCTATTTCTGAGTATGTTACATAGTCGGCATCAATGTGAATGCTGGTATCACCGTAGAAGTCTGTTGTATTGTGAACTTCTTCATCTTTAGTGATGTGGCGATAATTAATGTCGGTAACAAACGCATGTCCGATGTGTTCCATGTTTTTCGCTTTCGGACGTTTTTCACAAATGACAATGCAGTCGATATCAGAATGAATTGTTCCGATCCCCTCAATTAAAGAGCCTGAAACAATCAGTGTGCTTGTGTGCTCCAAGTATGCTTTATCGAGTAAATAGCTTTTTGGTAATGATAATTTCCCATCCAATATTGTTATGTTGTTCTCAGAAATTGAGGATTTTGATGTTTTTATTAAGGTTTCCATTTTAGATGTCCTGTGTACTTAAATTTTCTGTAAACCTCGCTCATGAGGAAACCCTAGTTTTTACTTGGGTGTTTCGTCAATATTTGGATCCAGAATCGGAAGAGCCCTACAAGTTATTGAAGGGCGAGAATGTTTTTGGTGAAGGAAAAATCTTTTTATATAAGTTAGCTCCTACAGATGGTTTCCACAGAATCTGTAGGAGCTTTGGCTAAGATGTTTTCTTAATAGAGACTATCGCGCACTCTGATCGGGGCTTCGCGATCATAAGCCTCGGCATCAAACTGCCCATCATTCAGCCGCTTGTGAAACGCACCCGCCGTCGGCAGCGCCGAGCGCGGCAAGTGGGTTTCAGGGTTCCACGCATCCGAACGCACGAATGCCTTGGAGCAATGAAAGAACGCCGCCTCCACCGTCACCAGCAACACCGTGCGCGCCGGTTTGCCATTCACCGCGAAGCTTTCCAGCAACTCGGGGTCAGCGCTGATGGTCGCCGTACCGCTGACCCGCAATGTCTCGCCGATCCCCGGAATGATGAACAGCAGCGATACCCGCGGATCGTGCAGCACGTTGCGCAAGGTATCGATGCGGTTGTTGCCGGGGCGATCCGGCAGGGCCAGGGTGCGCTCGTCGATGATCCGCACAAACCCCGGCGCATCGCCGCGCGGGGAACCGTCGATGCCATCGGCGCCCACCGAGCTGACAATCACCAGCGGCGAGACCCGGACCATCGTCTGATAGTCCTCGTTGAGAAAACCGATCTGTTTGCGCACCGCCCGCTCGTGGGGCCGTCCGTAGATGGCTTGCAGCGCTTCGATTGAATCGATCATCGTTGCTCCCTCGACGATTAGAAGAACAACCCCATGCGCCGCTCGTAACCGATGCGCCCCTTGTAGGCTTCGCCGCTGTCGACGAAACCGTACTTGGCGTACAGCGCAATCGCGGCGTCGTTGTCGGCGTCCACCGACAGTTCCAGCCCTTTGATGTCCGGCCAGGCCTGGCGCGCAACGTCCGGCAACGCCAGCAGGCAAGCCTTGCCATAACCCTTGCCCTGGGCGCGGTGATCGACCTGCAACGCATGCAGGGTGGCGCTGTGTTCATCGGCCCATTCCGGCAACACCGGCGGGCGTTTGAGCAGCAGGAACGCTACCGGCACGTCTTCGGCCAGCAGCGCAAAACCTTTCACGCCAGGACCGGGTTTCGACAGCAGCGTATGCAGGGCGCCGTGGATATCGCCGGAGAACTTGATCTGCTCGGCGTGGATTTCAATCGCTTCGACTTGCTGACGCTGCAAGGCGTTAAGGCTCTCGTACGGTACGAGTTTGGCTGACACGGGAATTTCCTTTTTCCTACAAAGATGAGCCTCGGATTCTAGCGATTTTGTCTTCTTCGGAAATTTTTTGTTTCGGTTGTCGATCCGGCAAATCGCCGAACGACTAAGGGTGTCTTCACAACAAAAAACACGGAGAAACCCTATGAGTACGCAAGCGCAGATTCAAACTCTGATCGACACCTACCGCGAGGCGGTGATGACCAAGGATGTGGAAAAAGTCATGGCTCTGTACGCCGACGACATCCTTTCCTTCGATGCCATCAAGGCCCTGCAATTCAAGGGCAAACCGGCCTACCGCGCGCACTGGGTGGATTGCATGGAAATGTGCCCTGGCCCGCACATTTTCGAGTTCCACGAAATCGCCATCGAGACCGCCGACAACATCGCCTTCGCCCACTGGGTCGCCAATTGCGGCGGCACCAATGAAAAAGGCGAAACCCAGAGCTGCTGGATGCGCGTCACCGCCTGCTATCGGCAGATCGGCGGTGCGTGGAAAATTGTTCACGAGCACTGGTCGGCGCCGTTCGACCCGATGAGCGGCGCGACCCTGTTCGATGTGAAACCCTGATCTTCAGCCATAGTTGATCCGTCCGATTCAGGAGAACGCCATGAAGTATTTATGCCTGGTCTACAGCGATGAACGCCTGCTGCATTCGTCGCCCGACAGCCCGGAAGACGCCGAGTGCTGGGCCTACGCCGAGTCGATCCAGGGCAGCGGCCGGATGGTCGCCGCCGAAGCGCTGGAGTCGGTGCAGACCGCCACCACGGTGCGCATGCGCAACGGCAAACTGTCGATCACCGACGGCCCGTTTGCCGAGACCAAGGAGCAGCTGGCCGGCTTCTACCTGATCGACGCGCGGGATCTCAACGAAGCGATTCAGGTCGCCGGCAACATTCCGGCGGCCCGGGTCGGCAGTGTCGAAGTGCGTCCCGTGCGCCAGTTGAATGTCTGAGGTCAGGGCGCGGGTCGAGCAGGTCTATCGCGAAGACTCGCGGCGGATCCTCGCGACCCTGATCCGTCTGCTCGGCGATTTCGACCTCGCCGAAGAAGCCTTGCACGAGGCGTTCTTCGTCGCGGTCGAGCGCTGGCAGCGCGACGGCATGCCGGACAATCCGCGAGCCTGGCTGGTGTCCACCGGGCGCTTCAAGGCGATCGACGTGTTACGCCGTCGCGCACGGTTCAAGGCCTCGCAGCCGTTGTTGCTGGCGCAACTGGAAGAACTGGAACAGTCCGAATGGGACGCTGAAGACGTGGAAGACGATCGCCTGCGCCTGATCTTCACCTGCTGCCACCCGGCGCTGGCGGCGGACGCGCAAGTGCCGCTGACCCTGCGTGAAGTCTGCGACCTCACCACCGAAGAAATCGCCCGCGCATTCCTCTCGGCCCCGGCGGCGATTGCCCAGCGCATCGTGCGCGCCAAGGCGAAGATCCGCGACGCGAAAATCCCCTATCAAGTCCCGAGCCTGAGTGAATTGCCCGAACGCCTCGACAGCGTGTTGCGGGTGATTTATCTGGTGTTCAACGAGGGGTATTCGGCATCCGGCGGCGCCCAGGTCACCCGCGAAGACCTGACCCGCGAGGCGATCCGTCTCGGGCGGTTGCTGCTGGAGTTGTTGCCGGATCCGGAAGTCATGGGATTGCTGGCGTTGATGTTGTTGCACGAATCGCGGCGCTCGGCGCGCTCCACGCCAAGCGGTGAACTGATCTTGCTGGAGGATCAGGATCGCGGGTTGTGGAATGCCGAGCTGATTGCCGAAGGCTGCGATCTGGTGGAAAAGGCGCTGACCACGGGGCGCTTCGGGCCTTACTGCCTGCAGGCTGCGATTGCGGCGGTGCATGCCGAGGCGCCGACGGCGAGGGAGACGGACTGGGCGCAGATCGTCGGGCTGTATGACGTGTTGCTGCGGGCGGTGCCGTCGCCGGTGATCGAGTTGAACCGGGCGGTGGCGGTGGCCAAGCGTGATGGGGCGTGGGCGGGGTTGACCCTGGTTGAAGGGATTCTGCAGCGCGGCGAGTTGCAGGATTACCACTTGGCGCATTCGGCGCGGGCGGAGTTTTGTCGGCAGTTGGGGCGGGTTGAGGAGGCTCGGGCGGCTTACCGGCGAGCCTTGGAACTGACCCGGCAGGCGCCGGAGCGGCGGTTTATTGAAGGGCGGCTTTGGGCTCTGGATCGCTTGCCCTCACCCTAGTCCGCTCCCGGAGGGAGAGGGCTGGGGTGAGGGCGCTTTTGCTTCTTGCTTTTGCTTTTAGGCCTGCTGGCGCGTAGCAGCCATCACAATCTCGCGAATACAAACCCCCTGCGGCTGCCCATACGCATAGGCAATCGCCGTCGCCACATCTTCGGCACTCAATACCGTGCCCCCCATGTCCTGTTTCCAAGCCTGGTAGCCAGTCTTGATCGCTTCATCCGTGGTGTGGCTCAGCAATTCGGTTTCCACCGCACCCGGCGCAATCGTGGTCACCCGCACGTTATGCGGCGACAACTCTTCACGCAGGTTCTCCGACAACCCGTGCACCGCAAACTTGGTCCCGACATAGGCCACATGGTTCGGGAAGGTCTTGCGTCCGGCCACCGAGCTGACGTTGATGATCGTGCCGTGCCTGCGCTCGATCATCCCGGCGACCACCGCGTGCACGCCGTTGAGCAAACCCTTCACGTTGACGTCGAGCATCTGGTCCCACTGCGCGGGGTCCTGTTTGCTCATCTCGCCCAGCAGCATCACCCCGGCGTTGTTGATCAGCGCATCGGCCGGGCCAAATTGCGCTTCGGCCTCGGCAACGGCGGCCAGCAACACGGCGCGGTCAGTGATGTCGACGCGGCGGCTGAGGCTGTTCGGCAGTGCCAGTGCTTCAAGGCGTTCGATACGCCGGGCCAGCAACAGCAGCGGGTGGCCGGCAGCGCTGAAGCGGCGGGCGGTGGCTTCGCCGATGCCCGAGCTGGCGCCGGTGATGATGATCAAGGGCTTGCTCATGGTTGAACTCCTGAGATAAGAAAAACAAATAACCAGATTCGTGGCGCAGTATATTTAGCCCGCTGGAGGCTGAAAAATGCCTTATTCCTCTGTCTGCTATCGGAATCTCCTATGGATATCCGCCATCTCAAAGCCTTCCTCGCGGTGTTTGAAGAACGCAACATCACCGCTGCCGCGCAACGGCTGTTCATCAGCCAGCCCACGTTGTCGGTGACCATCAAACAGCTGGAAGAAGAACTCGGTGCGACGCTGTTTGTGCGTCAGCCCCGTGGTGTGGACGTCAGCGACGAAGCGCGACTTCTGTATCCGCAGGCGCGGCGGATGGTGGCCGAGTCCGAGGCATTGAGCCGGATGTTTCGCGGCCGCGAAAACCGTGCGCCGCTGACCCTCGGCATCGAGGGCGACATCGCCGCCAGCCATATCGAAGCCTTCGTGCGCCTGGCCCATCAGGCGTTGCCCAACCTGCTGCTGACGCTGGAGGAGGGCTGTCACGGTGATGGTCGGTTGGCGGTCGAAGAGATGTGCTGCGAAGACGAACTGTTCCTGCCGCTATGGGAAGAACCCTATGTGATGGCGCTGCCCTTCGACCATCCGATGGCCAACGTGCAGGCGGGCTGGGCGCCCATTGAGGACTGGATCACCTGCCCGCAGCATCCGTCCCATCAACGCTTGATGGCGCTGTACGGACGCTCGCCGGAAACGGTGGCGGGGCAGGCCGGTTCACTGCAACAGGCGTTGCACATGGTGGCGGCGGGCGTTGGCGTGGCGATGTTGCCGCAGTCGCTGGTCAGCGGGCATGAGCGCATCGTCGTGCGCACGCTGCACCTGCCGGCGCCGACCCGGCGGGTGGGGTTGTGTTATGCGGCGCAGGCCCTGGAGTTGTCGACGATGCGCGGGTTGCATGAGTATTTTCAGGTCAATCGCCCGGTAGCCATCGAGGCGGCCTGAGCTATTCCAGCATTTTGCTGAGCAACCAGCTCCCCGCCGGCCCCGGCGGGTAGAGCCGCGACCATAGCGCATCGACGAACACCGGCTTAGGCCAGCCGCGCACTTTCAACTCGACCAGCAAGTCATTGCCGAAACGCTCCACCAGCCAGCGCGGCAGCGGCGCCCAGCCGAAACCTTTTTCGGCCATTTCCAGCAGCATCAGATAACTCGGTGCCGACCACACCCGGCCTTTGCCGCGACTGTCATAGGGATTGACGATGGTGGCCAGGCGCAGTTCGCGATGCTGTTCAAGGACCGTCTGGTCGATGGATTCCTGCGTCGCCAACGGATGGCCACGCCCTACGAACAAGGCGATTTCAGTGCGTTCGGCGACGGTTGCAGTCGCCAGGTCCGGTGGGTAACTGTCCTGCATCTCGGCGAACGCCAGATGCGCCCGACCACGCTGCACCAGTTCGACCAGGTCATCGCACTCGGCGATCAAACACTCCAGTTCCAGATCCGGATATCGCTGTTCGAAACCCACCAGTGCCGCTTCGAAACGGTCGGATTGATAAGTGTCAGAAATTGCCACCGTGAGCTTGGGTTCGACGCCCTGGGCCAGTTGCCGGGCGGTCATTTCCAGGCGGCTGGTGGCCGCCAGAATGGCCTCGGCCCGTTGCAGCATCACGTGGCCGGCCGGGGTCAGGGTCGGCTTGCGGCTGCTGCGGTCGAACAGCACCAGATCCAGATCAATCTCCAGACTGGCCACCGCTGCACTCACGGTCGACTGACTGCGCCCGAGTTTGCGCGCGGCCGCTGAAAACGAGCCTTGAGTCGCCGCCTGGACAAATGCGAGCAACACTTCCTGAGAGGCCATGAACTATCGCCTTGGTCGATGGTTATTGGTTATGAAGTATCGGTTCGGTGCTGGATCATGGCAACCATCTTCACAGAGGACTTCGGCCATGACTGCCCACAAATCCATCACTGAACGTCTCTTCCAGGCCATCGGTTTCGAACTGCTGGCGATCCTGATCTGTACCCCGTTGCTGGCGTGGATCATGGGCAAACCGCTGGTCGAAATGGGCGCCGTCACTCTCTTCATCGCGTTGCTGGCCCTGGGTTGGAACGTGGTGTTCAACGGCTTCTTCGACCGGATGCTCAAGCGCTGGAACATCGCTCACAACGCCTGGGTGCGAGTGGCGCATGCGCTGCTGTTCGAGGGCGGGTTGATCGTGATGGGCGTGCCGCTGATTGCCTGGTGGCTGTCGGTCAGCCTGTGGCAGGCGTTTCTGCTCGACATCGGCGTGCTGCTGTTTTTCCTGCCGTACACCTACGTCTACCACTGGGGTTATGACGTGCTGCGCGAGCGGCTGGTGATGCGCAACACGTGTCAGAGCTGAAACAAACAATCGCAGCCTGCGAGGGCTGCGATTGTGGTGTCTGGACTCGTTTGAACCTTAAAGAAACATCCCGCCCGACGCTTCAATCCGCTGACCGTTGATCCACTGCGCCCCCGGCGACAGCAGCAGCGCCAGTGCACCGCCAATGTCATCCGGCTGCCCGGCACGGCCCAGCGCAGTGTTACTGGCGACCATCGCGTTCAGCGCCGAATTGTCGCGCACCGCGCCGCCGCCGAAGTCGGTTTCGATGGCGCCCGGCGCCAGGATGTTCACGGCGATCTGTCGCGCGCCCAACTCCTTGGCCTGATAACGGGTCAGCACTTCCATCGCGCCTTTCATCGCCGCATAGGCGGCATAACCCGGCAGGGTGAAGCGGGCCAGACCGCTGGAGATATTGATGATCCGCCCGCCATCATTGATTAGCGGCAGCAGTTGCTGAGTCAGGAAGAACGGCCCTTTCAATTGCACATTCATCAGCAGGTCGAACTGCTCCGGCGTGGTGTCGGCGAACGACGCATGCACACCAATCCCGGCGTTGTTGATCAGAAAGTCGAAGCGTGGCTGCCCAAGTTGTTGCAGCACCTGCTCGACCCGCACGGCGAACTCGGCAAAGCCTTCGCTGCGGCCCACATCCAGTTGCAGCATTACGGCCTTGGCGCCGAGTGTTTCCAGTTCCTGGACTAGCGCCTGGGCTTCATCGGCGCGGCTGTTGTAGGTGCCGATGATGTCCACGCCTTGCGCGGCGAGGTGCAGGGCGGCGTTCTTGCCGAGGCCACGGCTGGCACCGGTGATCAATGCGATTTTGCGGTTCATGGGTCTTCCTCGATGGCGGTTACGGTTGATGGGGCAAAGTTTATTTATCCGCCATGAGGTGATAAACAGACTGAAACCGGAATCACTGGTCGGATTATTCGAACAATCGAGAGGTGGCCCATGAACAAACTGGAACTGCTGCGCACCTTCGTCCGGGTCAGCGAATTGTCGAGTTTTACGATGGCCGGGGAGAGTCTGGGGGTGCCGCGCTCGACGGTATCCGAGCAGGTGCAGGCGCTGGAAACCCTGCTCGGCACGCGCCTGCTGCAACGCACCACGCGCAAGGTCCAGGCGACTCAGGACGGTCTCGCGCTGTACGAGCGCAGCAAGGATCTGCTGTCGCACATGGACGAAATCGAGAACCTGTTCCGTCAGGACGAAGCGTCGCTGACCGGGCGGATTCGGGTCGATATGCCGAACATTCTGTCGCGACGGCTAATCCTGCCGAAGCTGCCGGAATTCATGGCGCGCCATCCGAACCTGGAACTGGAAATCAGCAGCACCGATCGCCGGGTCGACCTGCTTGCCGAAGGCTTCGATTGCGTGGTGCGCATCGGCGCGCAGCCCGATCAGTCGGTGGTGGCGCGGCACCTGGGGGATTTCAGCATGATCAACTGCGCCAGCCCTGCCTATCTGCAGCGCTACGGCGTGCCGCAGACGCTGGAGGATCTGGCGCAGCATCGGTTGGTGCACTACGTCGGTGTGCTGGGTTCGCGTTCGGAAGGGTTTGTCTACGAGCAGGACGGGCAGGTTCACCGCGTGCCGATGGCCGGCAGTGTGACGGTCAACAGCACCGATGCCTACGAGTCGGCGTGCCTGGGCGGGTTTGGTCTGATTCAGGTGCCGCGCACCGGCATGAACACCTATCTGGACAGCGGCGAGATCGTCACTGTGCTGCCGCAATACACCGCGCCGGCGATGGGCATTTCGTTGTTGTACGCGAGGCAGCGGCATCTGCCGTTGCGGGTGCGGGTGTTCATGGATTGGTTGGGGGATTTGATTCGTTCGACGCTCTGATTTCTGCCGCCAATCCCTGTGGAAGCACAGCCCCGCACAGGGAGTCGGCTGGATCAGAAAATCTGGGTAAACAGCCAATACAGGCTGCCCGACAGCAGAATCGCCGCCGGCAAGGTCAGCACCCACGCCATCAGCAGATTGCGGATGGTCTTCATCTGCAAGCCGCCACCATTGGCGACCATGGTCCCGGCCACGCCCGAGGACAACACATGGGTGGTCGACACCGGCAGACCGAACATGTCGGCGGCGCCGATGGTCAGCATCGCCACGGTTTCCGCCGACGCGCCCTGGGCGTAGGTCAGGTGGGTCTTGCCGATCTTCTCGCCGACCGTGACCACGATCCGCTTCCAGCCGACCATGGTGCCCAGCCCCAAGGCAATCGCCACCGCGATCTTCACCCACAGCGGGATGAACCGGGTGGCGTTGTCGATCTGTTGCTTGAACAGTTGCAGCTTGCCGCTGGTGTCGGCGTCGAAGCTGCCGACCTTGTTCTTGTCCATCAGGCGAATGGTTTCGCTGGCCAGGTACATGTCATTGCGCACGTTGCCCATGGCCTCGGCCGGGACTTTCGCCAGCGAGCCGTAGCCTTTGACCTCTTCACCGATGTGTCCGGTCAGGGAGGCGAGAGCCGGGATCAGTTGCGGCGTGGCTTGCTTGCTGCGCACGTAATCCGAGAGCACGGCGCGTGGATCGGCCGGTGTCGGCAGTGGCGCACTTTTTACCAGCGCCTGCTGGGTCACTTGGGCGACGGCGGCGAATTGCAGCGACTGTTCTTCCGGCATGGTGCGATTCAGCGCATAAGCCATCGGCAGGGTGCCGACCAGAATCAGCATGATCAGGCCCATGCCTTTCTGGCCGTCGTTGGAACCATGGGCAAAGGACACGCCGGTGCAGGTCAGGATCAGCAAACCACGAATCCACCACGGCGGCGGGGTGTTGCCTTCCGGTGCCTTGTACAGCGAACGATTCTTCACGAACGCGCGCAACGCCAGCAGCAACAGCGCCGCGCAACCGAAACCCACCAGCGGCGACAGCAGCAGCGCGTAACCGATCTTGGTCGCCTGGGCCCAGTCCACACCGCTGGTGCCGTCGCGGCCATGCATCAGGGCGTTGGCCACGCCGACGCCGATGATCGAACCGATCAGCGTGTGCGATGACGAGGCCGGCAGGCCCAGCCACCAGGTGCCGAGGTTCCACAGGATCGCCGCGATCAGCAGCGCAAAGATCATCGCGAAACCGGCGGACGAACCGACTTGCAGAATCAGCTCCACCGGCAACAACGCAATGATGCCGAACGCTACCGCGCCACTCGATAGCAGCACGCCGAGGAAGTTGAAGAGCCCCGACCAGACCACCGCGAAATGCGGCGGCAGCGAATGGGTGTAAATCACCGTCGCCACAGCGTTGGCCGTGTCGTGAAAACCGTTGACGAACTCGAAGCCCAGGGCAATCAACAACGCCACGCCGAGCAGTAGAAACGGTGTCCAGGTGGTGACCACCGTGCCGAGTTCGTGCATGTCGTGCATCAGGCTGTAGGCGGTGAACAACAGTCCCATCGCCAGCACCGCGAAAAACACCACGTAGGTGAACGGGCCGGTTTGCATGTCGAGGGCCGGTCTGCCACTGGCAGCGGAGGCCGGGCTGGCGGTCAGGGAGGGCGTAGCCATGGAGGGACAATCCTGAGCGGGGAAGGAATGTTGCCCATGATCGTTGCTAAATATTGCAGAGAGGCTGCGACAGATCAGTGTTCAGTGGATTAGCCGCACCGTTGGTCTTCTGACTGAAGATCGTTCCCACGCTCTGCGTGGTAACGCCGCCCGGGACGCTCCGCGTCACCTGATGCATTCCCACGCGGAGCGTGGGAACGAGCGGCAGGGTCAGTCCGCGCTTAGTAATCGCGACGCTTGCGAAACGCCCAGCGCCCGGCGATCACGGTAAACGTCGCCACCAGTGCCACCAGAATCCAGAACCCCTGCGGATCGGTCGCCAGCGGCACACCGCCGACGTTCATGCCGAAGAAACCGGCGATGATGTTGATCGGCAGCGCCAGCACGGTGACCACGGTCAGGGTGAACAGCGTGCGGTTGCTCTGTTCGTTGAGGTTGGCGGCGATCTCTTCCTGCAACAGCTTGATCCGTTCGCCGAGGGCGGTGAGGTCGTTGATGATCAGCGCGAACTCCTCAGTGGACTTGCGCAACTCCTTCACGTCTTCCTTCTGTAACCACGGCGGCGGCCGGTTGAGCAGGCGTAACAGCGAACCCGGTTCCAGCGCCAGCAGCCGTTGCAGGCGCACCAGCACTCGCCGGTTGGCGCCGAGTTCGGCGCGGTTGGTCGACAGTCGTGAGGACAGCAATTCGTCCTCGACCTGATCGACGCTCATGCTGGTCTTGCGCACGATCTGGGTCAGCACTTCGCCCTGATCGCGCAACAGGTGCACCAGCAGTTCCGACGGCGAACGAAAACACTCGCCGGCCTTCACCGAAGAACGCAGCTTGTCCACCGAATGCAGCGGTTGCAGACGTGCACTGACGATCAGTTGGCTGCGCACGCAGACCCACAGCGTCGACACGTCCGACGACACCATGCTGCTGAGGTTGAACACCACATCGTTGACCACCGCCAGCAGTGCCGAGTCCACATGCTCGATGCGGGTCGAGCGCGAACCTTCGTGCAGCGCTTCGAAAAACTCTTCGGGCAATTGCAGATGGCTTTTCATCCAGCGCTCGCACGCGGCGTGGGCCAGGTTCAGGTGCAGCCAGAGAAATTCATCGCTGTCGCTATCGTCTTGCAGGCAGCGCAGGGCAGTCGCCGAATCCACCTCGCGCCCGCGTTCGCCGGGGCGAAACCGAAAGCCGTAAAGCAGGCCGAACAGGTCAGGATCACGATGGCTGATATCGAGGCTGTGGTTCATGAAGGCTCGCTGCGAGGAGGCGTCTGTCGCGGGATTTGCAGATTCACCTGAGCCGCATCATCGCCATGTCACATGACCGTTGTGTGACAGCAAAATGACGTCAAATCAACGCGTTACCGGCGGTCGGATTTTTCTCAAGAAGGGCGCTGGCACGCCGATCACGCATGAGTTAGGTTGCGCGCCTTCGGCCATGAGCCAAGGTCCGCCGACACGGATGTCCGGCAACAATTCACGTCTTACCGGGCGTGCCTCATCCCTGTCCTGAGTACCTGTGATGCTGCAAAAATCCCTGAGAGCGCAAATTCTCGCCCTGTTGAGCGGCAGCCTGTTGGCGATGCTGTTGATCGCGCTGGCCTGCTTTCACTTCTTGTCCAATGGCGTGCAAAGTTACAGCCAGTTGATCGCCGGCCCCTTGCACACCTCGCAACTGATCGACGAAGCCAACCTGCAATTCAAGGTGCAGGTTCAGGAGTGGAAAAACGTTCTGCTGCGCGGCAGGCAACCGGCGGATCTGGCCAAGTACTGGGGCCAGTTCGAAGACCGTCAGCGCGATGTGCAGAGGATCCTCGGTGAGCTGGCCAACCAGCAGGGGCTTGAGCCTGCGCTGAAAACCCGCATCGAACGCCTGCGCGAAGAACATCGTCTGCTCGGCGCTGCGTACCAGAAGGGCCGCGATGCCTACGTCGCCGCCAGTGCCGATCCGACCGCGGGCGATGCCGCCGTCAAAGGCGTTGACCGTGCCGCCAGTGACCAGATGAGCGAGCTGGTGGCCGAACTGCGCAAACAGGGCACCGAGCAATCGACGCAGATCCGCGCCAGTGCCGATCGCACCGTGTGGCTGGGGTTGTTGGTGATGCTCGCGTCCGGTCTGTTGATCGGTTTGCTGAGCCTGTGGCTGGTCAACCGCAACCTGGTCGAGCCGATCCGCAAACTCATCGACTACGTCACCCAGTTGAGCAAGGGCCGGCTGGTCGAGCGCGTGGCCAGCGACCGTCAGGACGAACTGGGCAATCTGGCCGCTGCCGCCAACACCCTGCGCGACTTCCTCGCCGAAACCTTCAATCACCTGCAACGCAGCGCCAAGGATCTGGACAGCGCCAGCGGCGAGTTGAACGCTATCGCCACGCTGATGGCCGGTGGCACCAACGAGCAGTTCAACCGCACCGATCAAGTGGCCACGGCGATGAACGAAATGTCCGCCACCGCCCAGGAAGTCGCCCGTCATGCGGCCGACGCGGCGCGTGCTGCCGACGATGCCGACCAGTCCGCGCAACAGGGCGAGAAGGTCATGCAGAGCACCATCCACAGCATCACCCAGATGCGCGGCGAAATCGCCAACACCGCCACGGTGATCCGCCGTCTGGAGGCGGACAGCGGCCGCATTGGCAAGGTGCTGGAAGTGATTCGCGGAATCGCCGAGCAGACCAACCTGCTGGCGCTCAACGCCGCCATCGAAGCGGCCCGCGCCGGTGAGGCCGGGCGTGGTTTTGCGGTGGTCGCCGACGAAGTGCGCAACCTCGCGCAGCGCACGGCGGAATCGATCATCGAGATCAACCAGATCATCCACAGCGTGCAGACCGGCGCGGTGGACGCGGCCCAGGCCATCGACAGCGGCCAGACCCGCAGCGATGAAAGTGTCGAGCAAGTGACCCAGGCCGGTGCCATGCTCGAGCGCATCACCCACGCGGTGGAGGCGATTCGCGACATGAACCGTCAGATCGCCACGGCGGCCGAAGAGCAGACCTCGGTGGCCGAAGACATCTCGCGCAACCTGACCGAGATCACCTCGATCGCCAGCACCAACCTCGACAACGTGCAGCGCACCGAAAGCGCGAGCCAGAACCTGCATGGCCTGTCCGGCCAACTGAACGACGTCACCGCTCGTCTGAGCGTCTGACCGGTCAGTGACTGATTTCACTCACAGGCGCAGCAAGGGTTTCGTCAAACTACAGACACAAAAATGCCGCACAACCCAAAAGTCGTGCGGCGTTGTTTTATCGGCCAATCAGGTGTCTTGCTTGTTGCTCAACACTTTGCCGGTGGTGGCGTCGAAGTCCACATCGAACTCTTTGCCATCGGCAGTTTTCAGTTCAACTTCGTACTCATAACCGTTGAAATGGTTATCCAGATCGGTGTCGGTGATGGTCGCGCCCGGGTGCAGTTTCAGCGCTTGCTCGTTCATCGACTCCAGCGACTTGATCTTGCCTTCCTTGACCAGTTGCGGGATCTGGTCAACGCGAACATCAGCCTGGGCCAGGCCAGCGGTGAGGGTCAGGGCGGCGGCGGTAAACAGGGCAGTCAACGTTTTCATCGGTTATTCCTTTGGGTGATTCGTTTAAGTGAGTTCAGGTTAATCGCCGCAACTTAACTCACCCTTAAAACGCAGTGAGCAGGCCGGACTCCCCGAGGGAGCGAGCCTGCTCGCGATACTGACGCCCGGATTTACAGATCAGAAACCGTTGTTCTTCAACACCTGATCCACACTGGCGGCGGCCGGGCGTTTGTAGAATTTCAGCAGTTCGCTGGCGCGGTTGGTGAAGATGCCGTCGACGCCGGCGGCCATGACTTTCTCGAAGTCCACTGGCTCATCCACGGTGTAGACGTGCACCAGCAGGCCCTGATCGTGGGTGTACTGGTTCATCCAGGGCTGCACCAGGTCCGAATAGCTCTGATCGCCGCCGTGGGTCAGCTTCGCCGAAGGGCCGGTGCCGATTGCCCCCTGGGCCTTGGCGTAGTCGATCCACTGCTTGAACTCGGCTTCGGATTTCGGTTCCTGCTTGCCGTAGAAAGCGTTTTTGTCCTTCTCGCCGGATTCGGCAAAGGTCACGTTGGATTTCGGCTCAATGCTGCCTTCGCCCACCCACAGCAACAGGATCTTCGGCACCTGCGGCATTTCCTTTTGCAGCATTTCCAGGCTGCTCTTCTCGAAGGTCTGCAGGATCACCTTGCCTTTGCCCTGGCCGACACCGAGAGCGCTTTTCGCCAGTTTCGAACCGGCCGGGCTCAACCAGCCGCGATCCTGGAGTTTTTCCTTCAGGTCATGCTCGATCCCCGGGAACAGCTTCGGCTCCTTGGTTTCGATGTACAGGCCGGGTTTGTGCTTCGGATTGGCCTGGGCGATGTCGATGATTTCGTCCAGGGTCAGAATCTTCAGACCGACGTAGGACGGGCGCGCGCGATCCGGGTACTGGGCGTTGTACCAACTGCCGGCGTCGAGGGTTTTCAGTTCGGCCATGGTGAAAGCATTGGCCGGGCTGTCCTTGCGCTCCGGAAACTTGGTGGCGACGTCGGTGGTGCGCTGCAGATTGTCGTCGTGCAGGGCGAACAGCACGCCGTCCTTGCTGCGCTGCAAGTCCATTTCCAGGTAATCGGCGCCCAGGTCGCGGGCCAGTTTGTAGGACGCAGCGGTGGATTCCGGGGCATCGAAGGACGCGCCACGGTGGGCGATTACCGCCGGTCGCGGAATGCCCTCGGAGGCAGCGAGCGCAGCAGGACTCGGCTGGCTGGCGGCGTGAGCCTGACCGAGGCCGAGCATCAGGCTCAGCAGCAGTGCGCTTTTGGTGAAAGTGGCGGGCATTATCGAGTTCCTTTCGCAGGCATTTTCAAAGATGTACCTTTTAGCAACTCAAACGAAAACCTGCTATCGCGAGACCGACATAAACGTACTGAAAGCGAAAATTTGCGCACTTTTGTGCGTTCGTTTGCAGTACGCTTGGCCCCGGCAACCGCCCCGGCAGAGGGCGCGCCACGCATTGCCCTGCGTGTAGACCATCGATTCTTTTCGTGAGGTTTACCATGCGCATCACATCGCAACTCATCTGCCAGGCTGCCGACGGCCTCAAGGGTTTCGTCGGCCTCAACCGCAAGACCGGCCAGTACATCGTGCGCTTCAGTGAGGATTCGTTCGGCATGGACGTGGCCGATGACGGCATCATTCCGTGCAGCGAATTCGTCTGGGCACCGGCCACCGAACAGACCATGACCCTCAAGCGTGAGCTGATCCAGTTGCTGCTGGATCAGAACATCGATGACCGGATCAACATCACCGAGCCGTTGCGCGTTTATATGAACAAGCGCGAGGTGCCGGAAATTGAGGCGGTGCGTAGCCTGGTGAAGGGCTGATCATCCGAATCGATAATCGCGCTCCACTTTGCACACCCGCGTATGAAAACCCGAGTACCAGGTCGAACGCCCGCGTTCACGAATCGCCTGGTGCTCGGGATGATGTTTCCACGCCAGGATCGCCGCTTCACTTTGCCAATACGAAACCGTGATTCCGAGCCCGTCCGCGCCGCGAGCCGACTCGACACCGAGAAACCCCGGTTGCTCGCGCGCCAGTTCGAGCATGCGTTCGGCGGCTTCAGCGTAGCCCTGATCGCCATCGGTACGGTTTGAAGTGAAGATCACCGCGTAGTACGGCGCTTTCGGTGTATCGGCGATCATGCCTGCGCCTCCAGGCAAGCTTCGACAAACGCTCGCACCAGCGGTGGCAATTGTCCCTTGAGCGCGGCGCGTTCCGGCTGGAACAGCGTGGCGACAAAGAACCGGTGATCCTTCAATTCAATCGCACGCAGATCTCCCGAGGCATCGTGACCGGTGGCGTGTAGCTGATGGGTCAGCAACGCCCGTTCGAACTGCGGATTCACACCGTAGCGGCAGCGATAGCCTTCGTGAATCTGCGACGTTTCGTACGCCTTGGCGATCAACGAACCGGGCACCAGATGAATGCTGTCCAGCGCTTCCACCAACGCACACGTCAGCGGCGAGAGCACCGCGCGGCTGGCGTCGGGCGAGGTTTCGCCATGCTCGGCGTCGGCCCAGCCCAGTACGTTGCGGGAAAACTCCAGCACCGCATGTTGAAAACCGCCGCAGGTGCCGAGGAATGGTCGCTGTTGCTCGCGGGCAAAGCGGATGGCGCGCAGGGCACCGACTTCACTTTTATAGGGGCTGGCCGGCACACACCAGAAGCCGTCGAAGGATTGCAGCGGCGTCTCGGGCTGGATTCGGTCGGTGGCCAACCATTCGAACTCGATCGGACGGCGAAGGTGTTCCGCCGCCAGACCAAGGGCGACCGGGATGGCCTGGTGGGCAGTGACTTGCGGATCGTAATCACCGATCAGGGCGATGCGCAGGGCTCTGGATTCCATGAGGACTCGCTGTGCTTGTTGAGGGATGACGCTCACTATAGATTGGCGTTCACGCACTCTAAATTGGCGTTTGCCCAAGTGATCAATGCAGCCACGCAATACCGACTCGATTTCCCGGATCTGGCCCTGATCCTCGCTTTAGTGCGCGGCGGCTCTCTGGCCCGGGCCGCACAGCTGTTGAGGGTCGATGTATCGACGGTGTTTCGCGCCGTACGCCGACTCGAAGCCGCGCTCGGTCAGCAACTGTTCGAAAAAAGCCGCGCCGGCTATCTGCCCACCAGCCTTGCACAAACCCTGGCCGAGCAGGCCGAACGCGCCGAGCAAGCCCTGGAGGCCGCCCGAATCGGCGTGGAGCAGGGCGGGGAAGTGGTCAGCGGCACGGTGCGCCTGACCTGTACCGACTCGGTGTTGCAAGGTTTGCTGCTGCCGGCGCTCGCGCAGTTCATGCCGAACTATCCGGCGCTGACCATCGAGCTGAGCACTTCCAACGATTTCGCCAACCTCAGCCGCCGCGATGCCGACATCGCCCTGCGCCTGACGCGTACACCGCCGGAGCATCTGGTCGGACGGCAACTGGCGAAGATTGCCTACCGGGTCTGCGCCAGTCAGCGTTATCTAGAAAAGGTCGATGCGGCCGATCTGGCGGCGCTGACCTGGATCGCCCCGGACGACTTTCTGCCCGATCATCCGACCGTCGCCTGGCGTCGCCAGCAGTTGCCGGGTGTGACACCGAGCTATCGTTGCAACAGCATGCTGTCGGTGACGGAACTGGTGCGTGCGGGGCTGGGTGTGGCGGCATTGCCGGATTTTCTGATCGGTGATGGTCTGCAAGCCCTGAGCGAACCCTTGCACGGTTACGACACCGCGTTGTGGTTGCTGACCCGCCCGGACTGCCGTGCGTTGCGCTCGGTGGTCACGCTGTTCGATGAACTGGGGCGGGTTCTGCGGTTGCCGTGATTAGGCCTGACCGGGTGCCCGGTCATTGGCGAACATGCTCACCGCTTCCACGGCTTCGCTGGCGCCATCGCGAATCTGCAGAATCACCGTACCGGCCTGATCCGCCAGCTCGACACCTTGCGCCGCACGCCCTCGGGTGCCGTCCATGCTCTTGATCGCCTGGCGGGTTTCCGTCTGGATCAGGCCGATCATGTTGGAAATTTCCGCTGTCGAACCGCTGGTACGTGCCGCCAGTTGCCGCACTTCATCGGCCACCACGGCAAAGCCGCGACCCTGCTCGCCGGCACGAGCGGCTTCAATGGCAGCGTTCAGGGCCAGCAGATTGGTTTGATCCGCAATCGCGCGGATGGTGTTGACGATGGCGGTGATCTGCTCGGAGCGTTCGCCGAGCTGCGCGATCAGGGTTGAGGATTCGGCGATGTCGTCGGCAATTTCGCGCATTTCACTGGCCGCTTGCTGGATCACTTGCGTACCTTGCTCGGCGACTTTTCGGGTGGCCACCGAGATGTGATAAGCGGCGCTGGCACTGCGCGCATCCTGTTCATGCTGCTCGACCCGGGCGGTGACGTCCGACGCGAATTTCACCACTTTGCACAAGCGGCCGGCGGCGTCGTAGACCGGGTTGTAATTGGCTTCCAGCCACACGGTCTGCCCGCGTTTGTCGACACGTTCGAACTGGCCCTGGAACAGTTCGCCCTGATTCAATCGACGCCAGAAATCCTGGTAGGCGCTGCTGTTGACCAGTTGCGCAGGACAGAACAAACGGTGATGTTTGCCTTTGAGTTCGGCGAGGGTGTAACCCATGCGCGTCAGGAAATTCTGATTGGCGGTGAGGATATTGCCGTCGAGATCGAACTCGATCACCGCCATGGCGCGGTCGATGGCCTGCAATTTCGCATTGGCTTCGCTTTCCTGCTGCACTTTGGCGGTGACGTCCATGGCGTACTTGACCACTTTCACTACCCGGCCCGAGTCATCCTTGATCGGGTTATAGCTGGCTTCAAGCCAGATCGGTCGGCCTTGACTGTCGATACGTTCAAAGGTGCCGGACTGGAACTGGCCGCTTTTCAATCGCGACCACAACTCGGTGTACTGATTGCCACGGGCAAACTCTGGAGAACAGAAATGGCGATGGGGCTGGCCGACCACTTGTTCGCGGGTGTAACCCATGGTTTTCAGGAAATTGTCGTTGGCGTGCAGAACGACACCGTCGACGTCGAATTCGATCACGGCCATGGAGCGGTTGATCGCCTCCAGCAGGCCGGCTTGTTGGTTGATGGTGTTTTGAAGATCGACGAGGGCGGTCTTGTGACGATTAAAAATCATGCTCATGGCACTCTGGAAATAGGGCTGAAGGTGGTGTCCCTGTTTCCGCGTCGGCCAGCCGGATTACGTTGATGGCTGGCAGCAGTGTGCCAGCATCCCGGCCGGCGGATTAACTTATACAAAACTTTATAAACTTGTACAAGAAATCGATTTTTCCTGATTTTGTATAAGTTTTCACGCGCTGGATCGGCTCAACGCTACGCTGATGGTGTTACGTCCCGTGTGCTTGGCCGTGTAGAGCGCCTTGTCGGAGTCTTCAAACCACTCAACGGCATCGGCGTAAGAGGCTTGATAGCGAGCAAGCCCGATACTCAGGCTGACCCGCAGCTCGGGCATGTCGGGATGGCGGTATCGATCCATTCCCTGACGCAGTTGCTCCATCAGCGCTTCGGCCTTGCTCAGTGGCAGATTGGGCAGAATCACGCAAAATTCGTCGCCACCGTAACGCCCGGCCAGCTCACTTTTGTCGAGCACGAATTTCAACTCACGGCTCAATTGCCGTAGCACCGCATCGCCGACGATGTGCCCGTAACTGTCGTTGATCGACTTGAAGTGATCGATGTCGATCAGCGCCAGGATCGCTTGGGAATTGTGTTGCCGGCACTGCTGGAACTTGAGGTGCAGCAGGTCTTTCCAGGCGCCGTGGTTGAGCAGACCGGTGAGGCTGTCGGTACGGCTCAGGGCGCTCAGGGTGCGTTTGTGTTCGGCGAGTTTGATCGCCAACTTGTAACAGACCATGCCCAATGCCAGTGGATACAGGGTCAGCATCGGCAGGCAGGCCCAGACCTGAGTCTGCGTGGCCGTCAGGGTGAAATGGACCCCGAACACCGACCAGCCCAGCAGCACGCCGATCAACTGAGCGAGGGCGCCCAGCAGGAACAGACGCTGTCCGCCGGCGGCCACGTTGTTCATGGTCATCATCGACAGGATGGTCACGGTGGTCAGCGGATTGAACTGGAAACACGCGGTCCAGAAGCCGCCGAATACCGAGTCATAGAGCAGATTGCGACGTTCGGCGCGATAGGGGAAAGCCGAACGTGTCGACCATTGATAGGCCACGTGCGGCCAGAGAAAACCGTTAAACAGCAACACGGCCCAGAGCCAGGACGGCATGTTCAACGGATACAGCGCGGCACCCACACTGAAGAAACCGATGCCCAGTCCGATGGCCCGTGGCAAATAAATGCGCCTGGCGAATGACAAGCCTTTGCCGCGTTGGTTTTCCATGATGTTCTGCGCCAGATTCATTCTGAAACACTTTGCAGTGTAATACTTCAGACAGACCGTTCATCGGTCAATGACAGACATTGTCATTTATTCCAGCGGGAAAACTCACTGTCCTTGTGAGCCATTTACCGTGGCGCAGGCCTGATCTAGAGCTGATAGCAGGCCAGAAACATGTCGAGTGCAGCGTCGACCACAGCATTTTGCGTGGTGCTGTCGAGCGAGGGCTGGCCCAGGGAGATCTGCGGCCAGAAGGCGAAGGTTTTAAGCAGCCCCTGAACCTGATGGGCGGCGAACGCCGGATCGACCGGTTTCAGCCGACCGTCCGCCTGGGCGGCGCGAATCCACACCGTCACGCTTTCCTCACGTTCGCCCATGCGCGCCACCATGTTCTGCGCGCGTTCCGGCGAGTGGATCGCGGCCGCGATGGCGACACGGGCCAGATTCATGAAATTGTCGTCCGCCATCATCTGCAGCTTGGCCATCAGCATCGTTCGCAATTGATCGCGCAAAGGCTGATCGGGCTGATACGACACGACGTGCTCGGTGCTGATCCTGGCCCACAACTGGTTGAGAATTTCGGCGAACAGCTCTTCCTTGCTGGGGAAATGGTTATACACCGTACGCTTTGACACCCCGGCGGTGGCCGCAATCCTGTCCATGCTGGTGACCTCGAAACCGTTGGTGCGGAATTCGGCGATCGCGGCCTGGATGATGGCTTCGCGTTTACGGTCGGTGAGGCGCTGGGGAGCTGTCATAAATTCGATTCGGGCAGGAAAAGGGTGGAATTACACTCGGCAGTTTACTTGTCATCGGGTTTGATGCAACCTAGAAAGTACACCGGTCAGTGTAATGTTGCGTTAATCGGTGAACCCTAAAACCAGATGCCCGGCTGATGCGTGCGTGCCTTGGCCATTTATCGTCCCACCGTGGAAAGCCGTGAATTGCGCGGTTTCCTGGAGTTTTTCAGTCATGGCCAAATCAATTTCTCCCGCGGTTAGTCCTGCACCTGAAGCTTCGCGCCAGGCCGAAGGGACTTTCCGCAACCACGCGCCGGTGCAGCGCGAAGGCTTGCGCAAGATGCTTCGCATCATGTGGAACATGATCTTCCACAAACCACGCAACACTCGGCCGGCGGCAGCCATCCCGGTGCAGCCACTGACCCGCGCCGACCTGATCGCCGCTCCCAACCACAGCGTCTATCGACTCGGTCACTCGACCCTGCTGCTCAAACTGCAAGACAAGTTCTGGATCACCGACCCGGTGTTTGCCGAGCGCGCCTCGCCTGTGCAATGGGCTGGCCCGAAACGCTTCCATCAGCCGCCGATCAGCATCGACGAGTTGCCGCCGATCGAAGCGGTGATCCTGTCGCACAACCACTATGACCATCTCGACTATGAAGCGGTGTTGAAACTGGCGGACAAAGTCAACGTGTTCCTGACCCCGCTGGGCGTCGGCGACACCCTGATCAAATGGGGCATCGATGCCGGCAAGGTTCGCCAGTTCGACTGGTGGCAAGGCACCGAAATCGCCGGCATCCGCTTCATCGCCACCCCGTCGCAGCACTTTTCCGGCCGGGGCCTGTTTGATGGCAACCAGACCTTGTGGGCTTCGTGGGTGATCATCGACGGCGATACACGGATTTTCTTCAGCGGTGACAGCGGCTACTTCAACGGTTTTAAACGCATTGGTGAACAGTATGGCCCGTTCGACCTGACCCTGATGGAGACCGGCGCCTACAACGTCGAGTGGCCTCACGTGCACATGCAGCCGGAAGAGACCCTGCGAGCCCACATCGATCTCAAGGGCCGCTGGTTGTTTCCGATCCACAACGGCACGTTCGACCTGGCGATGCATGCCTGGCACGAACCCTTCGACCGCATACTTGCGCTGGCCTGGGAGCGCAGTGTTTCCATTACCACGCCTCAAATGGGCGAGGCTTTCAACCTGGCACAACCCCAACGTGGAAGTGCGTGGTGGTTGGCGGTTGAAGGGGAGAGTGAGGTGGTGGTTCAAGGGGCCTGATTCACTGATGCGGGTTCGCCTCCATGAGGCGAACCGGATCACTCCGCCATCGCATAATCCCCACGCACTGATTCGGCTGTCGAACCATTGCCTGTCGAACGCCCCGGTGCAAACCCCGGAAAAAACACCAGCCCCTGCGCCTCGAACCGATACGTCAACGCCAGCCGCGCCGCATCCGCCACGTCCTGCTGCGCTTCGAACCGCTGGATGTCGTCTACCGAAACCTTGGCCTCTCGCGACAACTGTTCAACGCTCCAGCCCAACATCCCTCGGGCCTGGGCGCAATGGGTGGGGGTGAACTGGAAAAGGGCGATACGTTCGAGGATGAGGTTCATCGCTGAAGAGGCCATGGTGTGCTCCGGGCTCGAGAGTGCTGATGGAAAATGTACTGTGTTTTTGTACAGTTGTTTTCGGCCGGGATCAAACGCATTTTTTGATTTGCCCTAGTTCGCCGCCTCCAACCAGACGGACGGTGGCTGACCGAGGATCCGACGGAACATCGTCGAGAACGCCGCCGGGCTGTCATAGCCGAAATCCAGGGCAATCCGCGTCACCGCTTCACCCGCCGCCAGCCGTGCCAGCGCCAGTACCACGCAGGCGCGCTGGCGCCATTGACTGAAACTCAGGCCGGTCTGCTGACGAAACACTCTGTTGAAGGTGCGTAAGCTTACGTGCAGCTGATCGGCCCATTGCTGGGGGGATTGATGGGCATTCGGCTGATGCAGAAAGGTCTGACACAGTTCGAGCAGTCTTCCGTCAGACGGCAGCGGGATATGCAACGGCAACGGTGCACTGCGCACCAATTCATGCAGCAACAGATCGATCAGCACGCCGTCGCGCCCGCTCAGGTCATACGTCAGCGGCAGCTCCACGGCTTCCATCAGCAAGTGCCGCATCAACGGCGACACACTGATCACCTGACAACGCTCACCCAGAACCACCGCCCCCGGCTCGATATACAAACTGCGCGTGCTGACCCCCAGCATCAACACCTCATGCGCCACGCCCGGCGGAATCCACACCGCCCGCTGCGGCGGCACCACCCAGTTGCCGTCATGCGTGCTGACCTGCATCACCCCGGTCGCGCCGTACAACAATTGCGCCCGTCGATGCGTATGACGTGGCAACAGATAGCCGTGGGAATAATCCGTACCGATCGCCACCACCGGGCGCGGTGTGTCATCCAGCAGATTGATCGAAACATTGCGCATCGAGCGGCATCCAGCAGTTGGCGTAAACGCAAACATTATTGGCTGAGTTGCTGAAGCAGGCCAAGCGCCGCGGCTCTATCGTCGACTGTTCCCAAACTACGGACGACGCGCCATGTTCTACCTTCTGCTGACACTCTTCGGCTGCCTGACCGGCGTCACCGCCGTGCTCTTCGGCTTCGGCGGCGGCTTCGTCGTCGTGCCGCTGCTATACCGCATGCTCACCGCCAGCCACGGCGCCGACGAGCCGATCAGTCAATCGGCGATGCACATCGCTGTCGCCACCTCGACCTGCGTGATGATCGTCAACGCACTGGTCGCAACCGGCAAACACCGCCGCGCCGGCAACCTCATCCGGGATTACCTGTGGCCCTTGAGCGGGTTCATCGGATTGGGCGCGGTCGTCGGCGCAATCGCCGCGGTGTGGGTCAGCGGCGAAGTCATCCGCTATGCCTTCATCGCCTACCTCGGCGTGACGATTGTCGACTGCCTGCTGCGACGCGGCTTTCTTACGCAGTCCGAAGGCGTTATCCCACGGCGACTGGGAACGGTGGAAACTTCTGGCGGCGGTGTAGGCATCGGCGCCATCGCAACCTTCCTTGGCGTAGGAGGAAGCGTCATGACCGTGCCGTTGTTGCGGCGTTGCGGGTTGAGCATGTCGCAGGCGACGTCGATGGCCAACCCACTGAGTGTGCCGGTGGCATTGGCGGGAACCCTGACCTACATGGCGATGGCGGGACTCAGCGAGACAAAATTTGGGCCATGGTTTATCGGGTATGTGGATTTGCTGGCGTTTGTGGTGCTGACGCTGGGCGCGATGCTGGGGATTCGACTGGCCACGCCGTGGATCGGGCGGATACCGGATCGGGTGCATGCGTGGGTGTACATCGCGCTACTCATCATCGTGATGCTGGGCATGACACTGAAGTAGCACCTCGATTCCTGCGCGCATCCTCTGCATACTCCGCAGCCTTATTCACTCAGGGATCGATCCATGCTCAAGGGACTGTTGCGCCTGGCGCCATATGCCGCCGTGCTGTTTTCACTGCTTTCCACCGCTCAGGCTGACGATGGCAGACGTGTGTTTACCGGCACGCTGGGCAAGACGCCGATTGTGGTTGAGCTCAACACCCAGCAGCAGGACGAAGTCACCGGTCGTTACTTTTACGAGAAATATCATCGCGATCTGCCTCTGAGCGGCGCGTTGCAGGACAGCACACTGACGCTGGTCGAGGGCAACAATCGTTACGGCGATGACAAGCCGCTGCCGACCCTCAAGCTCGAGGAAACCGCCGACGGCTGGCAGGGCGAATGGCAAAGCCCTCAGGGCAAAAAACTTGCGGTACAACTCACCGAGGCCAAACTCGCAGCGCCGACCGCCACCACGTTGCCCTTCATCGCCACGCTGCCCGCCAGCGAGCCGTATGAATACCTGCGGCTACAGGGGCTCAAGCTCAAAGCCACAAAGAAAGAAGACTTCATGGGCTACACCCTGCAATGGTGGACGGAGCCCGAGTCGAAGATTGCCTTGTTTACCGTGGAATTCGGCCTGCCGAAAGATGACCTGCAACGGGTCAACCAACAGTTGCTCGGGCGCTTGTGGAGCGAAGTCATCAGCTATCACGGCTGCCAGTTGCAGGGCGGAGAAAACGTCGAGTTCATGCAGCAGGCCCAACCGCAACTGATCTCGCCGGCCGTGGTCAGCCTGAGTATCTCGACCAGTTATTACTGCGGCGGCGCGCACCCGGACTTCGGCGATTCGCCGCTGAACATCGACGTGAACACCGGCCATCCGTTGTCCCTGGAAGATGTGTTGTGGGTCGGCGAGGGCAAACCTCTGCTGCACGCCGAGCGCGACAGCCTGGGCGATCAGCCGCTGAACGAACAAGAAAGTGCAGCGCGCTCGACTTATCAGCGCGAAGTGCTGGTGCCGTGGCTGATCAAACAACTCACCGTGCTCTACCCAGATGAAATGAAGAAACCGGCGGACGGCGATGAAGACAGTTGCGACTACACCGATGACAGCATCTGGGGTTATCCGTCCTGGCACTTCACCCCGAAAGGCCTGTACCTGAACGCCTACTTTGCTCGCGTCGCCCGCGCCTGCGATGCGCCGGAGTGGTCGATCCTGCCGTACTCCCTGATCAAGCAACACCCCGGCGCCGTCAAACTGCAACTGCCCCAGGGCTAACCCTCACGCCAGCCCCGGCGCTTCACGAATGATGAAGTGATCCAGGTTCTCGATATTGGCATTGAAGACCTCGAAAGGCTTTTCGGGGGTCTTCTTGCCCGGCACCTGCTTCAACTCCGGCGTCACGCCATAGAAGAAGCAGAACAACTCCTTATCACTGTCGATCGCATGCTTGATCTCTTCCAGAAACGCCTTGCGCTTGCGGTAGTTGTCGATCAGCTTTTTGTTGAGATAGACACTGACCGGATAAGGCTTTTTCTTGCTGTCATCCGGTTTCTTGAACCAGACCTTGTCCTCGAAATCGATCCGGAAACTGGCGCTGTGAAAGTCCTCGATCTTCTTGATCCGGCCCCAGTAAATCAGCCCCTTGTTGTCCATCAAGTACTCGATCTTCTTGAAAAACGAACTGTACGGCGCCGTATGCTCGCCAATCTTCAACGGCATGCGCTTGAGCAAATCCTTGTCCGCGAAGTTCGACACAAAACACTCCACGGGGTGAGCGAAAACACTGGTCTTGTCGGGCGCCGTCTCACGACTCGGCGACTCTTTTGAGGGAGAAGTCGCCACCCGCACCGGATCATCCCGCAACACATCCGCCGCCCCCACTGGCGCGGCAGGCTTGCGCACATACTCACGGCGCGTCAGCAACAACTCCGACGGGAAATGCTCCTCCCGCCCGTCATCCAATTCCCCATCCGCCGCCTTAACCCCCGACGCCGACGTCTTCAAACTCACATACGGACAACCCGCCACATGCTGCGTACCGGGCAGATTCTTGAAGTGCGGCGTGCGCACGTAATTCACGTTCTTGGCGTTGAACGTACCCAACTCGTTGGAAGCATCGAACGCCGCACGACAGGCGTCGTTGGGGCACTGGAAATGCTCCTTCGCAGAATCGAACGCCACCGTTTCATCGAAATTGAGATCGCGAACGTCATAGATCGACAGTTTGTCGTCGAGGCTGAGGCAGTAGGCGAGGTCGAATTTCATGGTGGGGCTCGGGTCCTTGAGTGGGGGAGGGGATTTTGTGAAGCTGCCCCAAAACGGACAACTGGGTTAACGAGTTCTAATTGGCTGACTGCCGAATACCCTGTAGCTATTCGGCCTCTAATCCCTCGACGCTACTATAAAACTTAGCAGTGAACTCATCTTTGTCGCTCGAGTAATGGCAACGTCGATGGCAGTTCGGGCACAGGGCTACTGCGTTGCTCGTACGGTCTGTCCCGCCGTTAATAAGATGTTTCAAATGATGAACTTCAAGAAATGGTTTGCCATCAGCATCCTGGAATGGCGCTTTTTGGCCACATCCTTCGCAAATGCCCTGAGAACGTTTTAGAACCCATTTTTTCACATTTAATTTGCGCGAAAGCCTAACTACCGTCGCGTTAGTCAGCTTCGGGTTTAATACACCCGGAGGCGCATCATTCAGCTCAGGAGCGGAAGGTTCGACCAGCCGGAGTCGAGTCAGCTGAGCACCTCCTCGTGAGCTGTTTCGTATGGCTTCCATGTCTTTTTTAGCCAGGATCTCTTTGATACGCGCAATGACACCGGAGCCGAGATTTTTTGCCGAAACATAGCCTGTAATTCTTGGCAGCCCCAATTGATCCATTACTGCAGAGATGTTCTGCATGCGGTACTCGACTGACGAGGCGCTGCGTTTGCTTAGCGGGCCTTTTCGCAAGAGTCGATTTTCGTCCGCTTTATTGAATGGCTGATTTTGTTGTTCAAGAACCAGCATTTTCAGATAAGCGTCTACAGAAGCTTCTAGCTCCTCATCACTCCAGCCAGTTTTTTCTTTCGAGGTGTCCATACAATCGCCGAGGGTTGAAAACCCTCGGACGATACTGAGTGGCCATTACTGATGTCTACGAAAATTCCTACAGAAAATAACGACAGATCTCGCGAAGTCCTACAACCACCATCACTAACCCATGGAATGCCTTGAAGACTGAAACACCTGCGCAACCTTTCTCCACCAAGGCTTCGCCGGTGTCCGTCGTTGCGTCTGATCGTTCAGCAGATAAGGCATATCCCGCAGCCGAATCCAGCCTTCATCCTGCCAATGCAGCAGACTCAACGACATCTCCGGCCAATCCAACAAGCTCAACATCGGCCGTTCTGAGTGTCCCGCGTGTTCTGCATCACGCAAGGCCGGCACCACCTGCAGAGTTAACCACTCACGCAACAAACGATTCCCTGGAACGTAGTGATACACCAGCAGCGCATACACACCAGACTCGCTGAGCATCAACTGCTTTTCGGGTTGCCGAAAATATTCAATCCACAAAACACGACGTTGATCCTTGTCTAGCTTATTGACCATGCGTTCGCACAGATGGAAACCCATCAAGCGGCCAACATCGCGGGCGCAGAACCACGGTTGGTTTTCGAGCAGAAGGGCGTGTAATGCGAGGTTGTGACGAGTGAAGACGGTTACAGAAAAAGGATCGGGCATATCCATTACCTCTACGTTTAGATTTTTGGAGGGCCTGGCCCCAACGTAGAGTGGACTTAAGAAATCCCAACGAGCGGGGCAGTTCCACCGACGTTATAAGCGTCTGTGTAACTGGCCAAGCTTTCTACGTCGGGTGTTTCTTAGGCACCTGCAATCGAGCTTAGAGGTGCTTGCAGTTGGCTTCAATGCGAAGCGGCTGTAAGTGCTGTAGGAGATTGAGCGCTGTAACGTAGGGACGGAAAAGTACAAACAGCCGCAAATAAAAAAAGCCCCGATCAAATCGGGGCTTTTTGCTTTCTCAATTCGACGACTCAAGCAGCAATCGTCAAATCGTGGCGAACGAGACTATTAATCCCAGCTCAGAGCACCACCAGTTTGGTATTCGATCACACGAGTCTCAAAGAAATTCTTCTCTTTCTTCAAGTCCATGATCTCGCTCATCCAAGGGAACGGGTTGGTCGTCCCTGGGTACTCTTCCTTCAAACCGATCTGCGACAGACGACGGTTAGCGATGAACTTCAGGTAGTCCTCCATCATCGCAGCATTCATACCCAACACACCGCGAGGCATGGTGTCACGCGCGTATTCGATTTCCAGCTGAGTGCCTTGCAGAATCATCTGCGAAGCTTCTTCCTTCATTTCGGCATCCCACAGGTGTGGGTTTTCGATTTTGATCTGGTTGATCACGTCGATGCCGAAGTTCAGGTGCATGGATTCGTCGCGCAGGATGTACTGGAACTGCTCGGCGACGCCGGTCATTTTGTTGCGGCGGCCCATGGAGAGGATCTGGGTGAAGCCGCAGTAGAAGAAGATGCCTTCCAGCACGCAGTAGTAGGCGATCAGGTTGCGCAGCAGCTCTTTGTCGGTCTCGACGGTGCCGGTGTTGAATTCCGGGTCGGAGATGGCGCGGGTGTATTTCAGGCCCCAGGCGGCTTTTTTCGCGACCGACGGGATCTCGTGGTACATGTTGAAGATCTCGCCTTCATCCATGCCCAGCGATTCGATGCAGTATTGGTAGGCGTGGGTGTGGATCGCCTCTTCGAACGCCTGGCGCAGGATGTACTGGCGGCATTCCGGGTTGGTGATCAGGCGGTACACGGCCAGGGCCAGGTTGTTGGCCACCAGGGAGTCGGCGGTGGAGAAGAAGCCGAGGTTGCGCATCACGATGCGGCGCTCGTCGTCGGTCAGGCCTTCCGGGTTTTTCCAGAGGGCGATGTCGGCGGTCATGTTGACTTCTTGCGGCATCCAGTGGTTTGCGCAGCCGTCCAGGTATTTCTGCCAGGCCCAGTCGTACTTGAATGGCACGAGCTGGTTGAGGTCGGCGCGGCAGTTGATCATGCGCTTTTCGTCAACGGCGACACGGGCTGCGGAGCCTTCGAGTTCGGCGAGGCCTTCGGCGACGTCGAGGGAATCCAGTGCAGCCTTGGCGCGGGCCACGGCGGCCGAGTCTTCGGCGGTCACGGCGCGGGCTTCGAGGGCGGCGGCACCGCCGGCGCTGTCGAGGCGGTCCATGTTGGCTTCGCTAGCGTGGCCGGCGTTGGCGCCTTTCACTGCTGCTACTTCACTGTCTTCTTTGTCGAATTCGTCCCAGCTCAGCATGACGTGTCGTCTCCTGCGTGAGGGCCTGTGCCCGTGTGAAAACTGATTGGTTGGTTTTTCACACGGCCGTACAGGCCGCGTTGGATGTCGTTTTTTGCAGCGGTGCTACGCAGGCAATAAACAGAAAATTTTTACGGGTTTCCGAGAGCCTCTGACGGGCGCAGGTCAGCGTTGTCGCTGCTGCGGGGCTTCAGAATGGCTTTGATCCCTGTAAGGGAATATTGCTGACCCGATTAGGGCGGCATTATAGGGAAAAAAACACGGGCGTGGGGGAGGGCGAAACAGCGCAGGGCGGTCGAGCGCGCGGGTGATTTCGATCGGAGCGAGGGTTTACAGGGCTTTCGCCGGGATTGGCCTGAGAGAATTTTTTTTCATTAATTTTTTGGCGTGTGATTGATTGCTCAAAAAACGAGCAAAAAACCGCGTTTTTCACTATATCTTGTGTTTTGCAACCCTTTTGCGCCGCTTCAAACACAACTGAGCCCGACCGAAGCCGGGCTGGAATCGACCCTCGATGTTACGCCGAGTGATCCGATTCGGTGCAGTCTCAACGCATCAATTGGTGCAGCCGTTGCCCATGATGCTGTAACGCAGGATATGACGCTGACCCTTGGAGTCGTCGTACTCCATTTTTGCCGGAACAACTTCGCAGACATTCGGAACTTCGCTCATGGAAACAACTTTGGCGATGTCCAGGTGAGTGGAGTAAGTGTATTCCTCGATGGCCGGTTGTTGCTGTGCGACATCAGTCGGGACCTCGTCTGCCATGGCGGTTGCGCACAGACTGCTGAGGGCCAGAACCAATAAAGCTTTCATTTGAATTTACCTTCTTGAGGTCGAGTGGGGTCACGCAACCTTTTTGGGGTTGCGTGTGGAACTTCATCATTTGGGTTTGTTGCTTCAGAACTGGATTAACGGCCTTCGTGGGGGCTGTAACCTTGTTAATCGCTTTGCCTTGTCGGCGAGGTGAATTTTAGGGAGACGGGGCAGGGGTAAACAGACCCGGTTTTGATAAACACCTTTGGCAGATTTGGTAACAATCCCCGAAAACCAAAATTTCCCGGCCCGAGCCAATGCCTGAAAGGCCGTGGCCGACGGGGTTCGCGGCAATCGCCACATTTTGTAGGGGCTTGTTACTACCATCGTCGAATGGTTCTATACGGGCGCCCCGGCTACAACAGGGTCATACAAAAACAACTATTACACCGAGGTAGGAAAGATGAGTGCGGCTTCCCTGTATCCCGTTCGTCCCGAGGTTCTGGCCAATACGCTGACCGACGAGGCGACCTACAAAGCCATGTACCAACAGTCGGTCGTCAACCCTGACGGCTTCTGGCGCGAACAAGCCAAGCGCCTCGACTGGATCAAGCCTTTCACCACGGTGAAACAGACTTCGTTCGACGATCACCATGTCGACATCAAGTGGTTTGCCGACGGCACCCTGAACGTTTCCTATAACTGCCTCGACCGTCATCTGGCCGAGCGCGGCGATCAGGTCGCCATCATCTGGGAAGGCGACGACCCTTCCGAAAGCCGCAATATCACCTACCGCGAACTGCACGAGCAAGTGTGCAAACTCGCCAACGCCCTGCGTGGCCAGGACGTGCACCGCGGCGACGTGGTGACCATTTATATGCCGATGATCCCCGAGGCCGTGGTCGCCATGCTGGCCTGCACCCGAATCGGCGCGATTCACTCGGTGGTGTTCGGCGGTTTCTCGCCGGAAGCCCTGGCCGGTCGCATCATCGACTGCCGCTCGAAAGTGGTGATCACCGCTGACGAAGGCATCCGTGCCGGCAAGAAGATTTCCCTCAAGGCCAACGTCGACGACGCCCTGACCAACCCGGAAACCAGCAGCATCCAGAAAGTCATCGTGTGCAAGCGCACCGGCGGCGACATCAAGTGGAACCAGCATCGCGACATCTGGTACGAAGACCTGATGAAAGTGGCGGGCACTGTCTGCGCGCCGAAAGAGATGGGCGCCGAAGAAGCGCTGTTCATCCTTTATACCTCCGGCTCCACCGGTAAGCCGAAGGGCGTGCAACACACCACTGGCGGCTACCTGTTGTACGCAGCCATGACCCACGAGCGCGTGTTCGACTACCGTCCGGGGGAAATCTACTGGTGCACCGCCGACGTCGGCTGGGTCACCGGTCACAGCTACATCGTCTACGGCCCGCTGGCCAACGGTGCGACCACGCTGCTGTTCGAAGGCGTGCCGAACTACCCGGACATCACCCGGGTGGCGAAGATCGTCGACAAGCACAAGGTCAACATCCTCTACACCGCGCCGACCGCGATCCGCGCGATGATGGCCTCGGGCACCGCCGCCGTTGAAGGCGCTGACGGCAGCAGCCTGCGTCTGCTCGGTTCGGTGGGCGAGCCGATCAACCCGGAAGCCTGGGACTGGTACTACAAGAATGTCGGCAAATCCCGTTGCCCGATCGTCGATACCTGGTGGCAGACCGAAACCGGCGGCAACATGATGAGCCCGCTGCCGGGTGCTCATGCGCTGAAGCCGGGTTCGGCGGCACGTCCGTTCTTCGGGGTGGTGCCGGCGCTGGTGGACAACCTCGGCAACATCATCGAGGGCGAGGCCGAAGGCAATCTGGTGATTCTCGATTCGTGGCCAGGTCAGGCGCGCACTCTGTACGGCGACCACGACCGTTTCGTCGACACCTACTTCAAGACTTTCCGTGGCATGTATTTCACCGGTGACGGCGCCCGTCGCGATGCCGATGGTTACTACTGGATCACCGGTCGCGTGGACGACGTGCTCAACGTCTCCGGTCACCGCATGGGCACTGCCGAGATCGAAAGTGCGATGGTCGCTCACCCGAAAGTCGCCGAAGCGGCGGTGGTCGGTGTGCCGCACGACATCAAGGGGCAGGGCATTTATGTCTACGTCACCCTGAAAAATGGCGAAGAGCCGAGCGAGCAACTGCGCCTGGAACTGAAGAACTGGGTGCGCAAGGAGATCGGGCCGATCGCTTCGCCGGACGTGATCCAGTGGGCGCCGGGGCTGCCGAAGACCCGGTCGGGCAAGATCATGCGCCGCATCCTGCGCAAGATTGCCACGGCTGAGTACGAAGGCCTGGGCGACATCTCCACCCTGGCCGATCCGGGTGTGGTGCAGCATCTGATCGATACGCACAAGACCATGAACGTCGCGTAAGCGGCGGGTCTGAAGGCTGAAAAGCCCCGACCGGCATTGCGCCGGGCGGGGCTTTTTCATTTCTGGTGTGATCGTTCCCACGCTCCGCCTGGTAACGCCTCCCTGGACGCTCTGCGTCCGCTCGTGGGACGCAGAGCGTCCCGGGCTGCATTCCCGCTCGGAGCGTGGGAGCGATCCGTTACGGGGGATTCTTCGGTCAATAATTATCGAATTGCTCTGTAAGCCCATTCCCACTGTTACCCGTCATCCTTCAGGTAACCGAATGTGTAACCGCCCGCTCCGCAACGGGGCAATGAGAAACGCATCGCCCCGTTTCAGGGCCTTAAAACCCCCAGTGAAAAATAAGACGTAACCCCGCGCTTGCCGGATTAGAAGGGTTTGCGAATAATAGGCCCGCAATTTGCAGCATAGATCGGTTCACTGTCTTTCGCTCTTGCATGAAATTGCAGGGCTGTCAATGTGCTCAAGCGGGTTTCTCGGTGCATCTGTAATTAGTTGTCGCATTGAAGAAATATCGGCTTCGGGCCTGTCGTTAGAATGCCGATCACTCGCTCGCCGTGGCTCGTGTTGAAATCGCTGACGGTTTCAATGGGAAATTTCCCACGGATGCAGCACTGCTTTCCCGATTCACCCATTCGCATATTGGGCTGTTGCTCACTCTGCCGTTTTTGCCCTTTACCGATGGAGTCCCAAGATGAAGAAACTTGTGCTGCTTGGCGCCCTGGCACTGTCCGTGCTGTCCCTGCCGACATTCGCCGATGAAAAGCCTCTGAAAATCGGTATCGAAGCGGCTTACCCTCCATTCGCCTCCAAAGCGCCGGACGGCAGCATCGTCGGTTTCGACTACGACATCGGCAACGCGCTGTGCGAAGAAATGAAGGTCAAGTGCCAGTGGGTCGAGCAAGAGTTCGACGGTCTGATCCCGGCGCTCAAAGTGCGCAAGATCGACGCGATCCTGTCGTCCATGTCGATCACTGAAGATCGCAAGAAGTCGGTGGACTTCACCAACAAGTACTACAACACCCCGGCTCGCCTGGTCATGAAAGAAGGCACCGCTGTCAGCGAAGGCCTGACCGAGCTCAAAGGCAAGAACATCGGTGTGCAGCGTGGTTCGATCCACGAGCGTTTCGCCCGCGAAGTCCTGGCCCCGCTGGGTGCCGAGATCAAGCCGTACGGCTCGCAGAACGAAATCTACCTCGACGTGGCCGCCGGCCGCCTCGACGGCACCGTGGCAGACGCTACGCTGTTGAATGACGGCTTCCTGAAAACCGACGCCGGCAAAGGCTTCGCGTTCGTCGGCCCGGCGTTCACCGACGTCAAATACTTCGGCGACGGCGTAGGTATCGCCGTACGCAAGGGCGACGCCCTGAAAGACAAGATCAACACCGCTATCGCGGCCATCCGCGAGAACGGCAAGTACAAGGCAATCCAGGACAAGTACTTCGACTTCGACATTTACGGCAAGTAAAGACGTCGCTCGACCCGTCCGAAATGGCGCAAGCAACAGGATCTCTGCGGTTTGCGCCATTTTTTCATCCCAACTTTCGAGGACCTGAATCATGTTGAAAGGCTACGGGGCTGTCATCCTCGATGGCGCTTGGCTGACGCTTCAGCTCGCCTTGTCGTCCATGGCCCTGGCCATCGTTCTCGGGCTGATCGGCGTCGCGTTGCGCCTGTCGCCGGTGCGCTGGCTGGCGTGGCTGGGCGATCTGTACGCCACGGTGATCCGCGGGATTCCCGACCTGGTGCTGATCCTGCTGATCTTCTACGGCGGTCAGGACCTGCTCAACCGCGTCGCACCGATGCTCGGCTACGACGACTACATCGACCTGAACCCGCTGGCCGCCGGTATCGGCACCCTCGGTTTCATCTTCGGTGCGTACCTGTCGGAAACCTTCCGCGGCGCGTTCATGGCGATCCCCAAAGGTCAGGCCGAAGCGGGCATGGCGTATGGCATGAGCAGCTTCCAGGTGTTCTTCCGGGTGCTGGTGCCGCAGATGATCCGTCTGGCGATTCCGGGCTTCACCAACAACTGGCTGGTATTGACCAAGGCCACCGCGCTGATTTCCGTGGTCGGTCTGCAAGACATGATGTTCAAGGCCAAGCAGGCGGCCGACGCCACCCGCGAGCCTTTCACCTTCTTCCTCGCAGTGGCGGCGATGTACCTGGTGATCACCAGCGTTTCGTTGCTGGCGCTGCGTCACCTTGAGAAGCGCTACTCGGTAGGCGTAAGGGCGGCTGATCTATGATCTTCGACTACAACGTCATTTGGGAGGCCCTGCCGCTGTACCTCGGCGGTCTGGTCACGACCCTCAAGTTGCTCGCGCTGTCGCTGTTCTTCGGCCTGCTCGCGGCCCTGCCGCTGGGGCTGATGCGTGTATCCAAGAACGCGGTGGTCAACGGCGCCGCGTGGCTTTACACCTACGTGATTCGCGGCACGCCGATGCTGGTGCAACTGTTCCTGATCTACTACGGTCTGGCCCAGTTCGAAGCGGTGCGTGAAAGTTTCTTGTGGCCATGGCTGTCCAGCGCAACGTTCTGCGCCTGCCTGGCGTTCGCGATCAACACCAGCGCCTACACCGCCGAAATCATTGCCGGCAGCCTCAAGGCCACGCCGAACGGCGAGATCGAAGCGGCCAAGGCCATGGGCATGTCGCGCTTCAAGATGTACAAGCGCATCCTGCTGCCATCGGCCCTGCGCCGGGCGCTGCCGCAGTACAGCAACGAAGTGATCATGATGCTGCAGACCACCAGTCTGGCGTCCATCGTGACCCTGATCGACATCACCGGCGCGGCCCGTACCGTCAACGCGCAGTTCTACCTGCCGTTTGAGGCGTACATCACCGCCGGCGTGTTCTACCTGTGCCTGACCTTCATTCTGGTGCGCCTGTTCAAGCTGGCCGAGCGTCGCTGGCTGAGCTACCTGGCCCCGAGGAAGCACTGATATGGAACGCATCGACCACGTTCTGCCGTGGAGCCATCTGGGCAGCGAGCGCCGGATCTCGGTCTTTCGCTTCGGCAGCGGCGAGCGCAAGGCCTACATCCAGGCCAGCCTCCACGCTGACGAACTGCCCGGCATGCGCACCGCCTGGGAACTGAAAAAACGCCTCGGCGAACTTGAAGCCAAGGGCCTGCTCAACGGCGTCATCGAACTGGTGCCGGTGGCCAACCCGCTGGGCCTTGGCCAGTTGCTGCAAGGCAACCATCAGGGCCGTTTCGAGGCCGGCAGCGGCAAGAATTTCAACCGTGATTTTGTCGAGCTCAGCGCCCCCGTGGCCGCTGCGCTGGAAGGGCAGCTCGGTGATGATCCGCACGCCAACATCCGCCTGATCCGTCAGGCGATGGCCGATCACCTGGCTGCATTGCCCGAGGCCGGCAGCCAGTTGCAAGGCATGCAGCGCATCCTGCTGCAACATGCCGCCACCGCCGATGTGGTGCTGGACCTGCACTGCGACTGCGAAGCCGCGCTGCACATGTACGCCTTGCCGCAGCACTGGCCGCAGTGGCGTTCGCTCGCCGCGCACCTGGATGTGAAAGTGGGTCTGCTGGCGGAAGATTCCGGCGGCAGCTCGTTCGACGAGGCCTGTTCGTTGCCGTGGTTGCGCCTGTCGCGCCTGTTCCCGAACGCGCAGATTCCTCTGGCGTGTTTGGCAACCACCGTTGAACTCGGCGGTCAGGCTGACACCACGCCGGCGCAGGCCGAAACCTGGGCAGAAGGCATTCTGGCGTTCCTCGCCGAGCAGGGCTTGATCCGTGGCGAGTGGCCGAGCGCGGCGCACGAACCATGCGAAGGCATGCCGTTCGAAGGCACCGAAATGCTCCTGCCGCCGCATCCCGGTGTGGTGAGTTTTCTGCGCAAGCCCGGCGAGTGGGTTGATGCCGGTGACACGATTTTCGAAGTGATCGATCCGCTGTCGGATCGGGTCAGCACGGTGTGTGCTGGTACGTCCGGGGTGCTGTTTGCCATTGAGCGGCTGCGTTACGCCCAACCCGGTTTCTGGCTGGCCAAAGTGGCGGGGCGCGATGCGCTGCGCGACGGCCCTTTGCTCAACGACTGACTGTTTTTGTGAGAACCGACCGCATGTACAAACTTGAAGTCCAAGACCTGCATAAACGCTATGGCAGTCACGAAGTGCTCAAGGGCGTTTCCCTGAAAGCGGCCGCCGGCGATGTGATCAGCATCATCGGCTCCAGTGGCTCCGGCAAAAGTACTTTCCTGCGCTGCATCAACCTGCTCGAGCAGCCGCACGCGGGCAAGATCCTGCTCAACAACGAAGAGCTGAAACTGGTGGCCAACAAGGACGGCGCGCTGAAGGCCGCTGATCCGAAACAGCTGCAACGCATGCGTTCGCGCCTGTCGATGGTGTTCCAGCACTTCAACCTGTGGTCGCACATGACCGCGCTTGAAAACATCATGGAAGCGCCGGTCCACGTGCTCGGCGTGTCCAAGGCCGAAGCGCGCGAGAAGGCCGAGCACTACCTGAACAAGGTCGGCGTGGCTCATCGCAAAGACGCGTTCCCGGGGCACATGTCCGGTGGCGAGCAGCAGCGTGTGGCAATCGCCCGTGCGCTGGCGATGGAACCGGAAGTGATGCTGTTCGACGAACCGACTTCGGCGCTGGACCCGGAACTGGTCGGCGACGTGCTCAAAGTCATGCAGGCGCTCGCTCAGGAAGGCCGCACCATGGTGGTGGTGACCCACGAGATGGGCTTCGCCCGTGAAGTGTCGAACCAGTTGGTGTTCCTGCACAAAGGCGTCGTCGAAGAAAGCGGCAACCCGCGGGAAGTGCTGGTCAATCCGCAATCGGAACGTTTGCAACAATTCCTCTCGGGCAGCCTCAAGTAATCGCTCCCGTTATGCACCAGATTAGGTCATGCTGCGCAGCGCGCCAGATGGTCTAATTTGGTTGCAGCCGATTTCGGTTTTTCCCTCTGTTTACGTTTCGGATCGCCCGCCATGACTGCCCATCGAATTGGTTTCCTGATTTGGCCCAGCACTAAAGCTCTGACTTTGGCGCTGGCAGAGGAGGCCTTGCGTGTTGCCCAGCGTGTGCATCCGGACGTGGTTTACGAATTGTCGTTCCTGCAGGCCGAAGCACCGACCGAAGGTGAATGGCAACTGCCCGGCGAACCCTGGGCCGGCAAGCTCGAAAACTTCCAGAAACTGTTCCTGCTCGCTGACGAGCCACCGACCACGTTGGCGCCGGCACTCAGCAGCGCGCTCAAGCAACTGGTGCGCGCCGGTTGTGTCATCGGCGGTCTGTCGGCGGGTGTGTATCCGCTGGCGCAACTCGGTCTGCTCGACGGTTACCGCGCAGCGGTGCACTGGCGCTGGCAGGACGATTTTGCCGAGCGCTTCCCGAAAGTCATCGCCACCAGCCACCTGTTCGACTGGGATCGCGATCGCCTGACGGCGTGCGGCGGCATGTCGGTGCTCGATCTGTTGCTGGCGGTGCTGGCCCGTGATCACGGTGCGGAACTGGCCGGCGCGGTGTCCGAAGAGCTGGTGGTCGAGCGCATCCGCGAAGGCGGCGAGCGTCAGCGCATTCCGTTGCAGAACCGTCTCGGTTCCAGCCATCCGAAGCTCACCCAGGCGGTGCTGCTGATGGAAGCCAATATCGAAGAGCCGCTGACCACTGACGAAATCGCCCAGCATGTGTGCGTGTCCCGTCGCCAGTTGGAGCGGATCTTCAAGCAATACCTCAACCGCGTGCCGAGCCAGTACTACCTGGAACTGCGCCTGAACAAGGCCCGGCAGATGTTGATGCAGACCAGCAAGTCGATCATCCAGATCGGCCTGTCGTGCGGTTTCTCCTCGGGCCCGCATTTCTCCAGCGCCTATCGCAATTTCTTCGGCGCCACGCCGCGGGAGGACCGCAACCAGCGGCGCAGCAGCAGCCCCTTCGAATTGTCATCGGTGCCGCCCGAGCGCGGATAACCCGCAAGACCAACGCCATGGAATCCGATTCCATGGCGTTGTCGTTTCCGCTGCTTTCAATCTTCTATCACGACCCCGGGACGAGTCTCGGGAGCCGGCTGTCCGATGACGTTGTCGACGTTCAGCGTATGACCCGTTTGCTGGTAGTACGCTCGAATACGGTTCATCGCCTCGGGGGAGAAGGGATTGCCGCGCAAGTCGTAGCGGTCGCCGACGTAGGCCGGCACTTCCTGGAGTTCGTCCGGGACTTCGGTGATTTCATTGCCTGAGAGGTCGATTTCCATCCAGTTGTGATTTTCGAGCACGCCCCTGGGTATTTCGCGGATGCCGGTGGCGCTCAGGTCGAGATCGTTCAGGCTTTGCAGATTGCTCAGGTCGGGAGTCAGCCCTAAAGGATTGTCGTGCAGGTGCAGGAGTTCGAGCGTATGCAGCCCGGCCAGTCCATTCACTTCCTGCGGGGTCAGGGTGATGCGGCAGGCCGGCAGGCTCAGGGTGATCAGCCGGTTCATCCTGAAGATGGCCTCGGGTACGGTGCCCAGGTCATAGCCACGGATGTCGACATGTTCAAGGTTGGGGAATGCTTCCAGGAATCGGCCGAGGCGCGGCCAGTGAGCGCCGGTGTTGACCAGGTAAAGGTCCGACACATGGCTGAACTCGACATGCAATGTCGGCAGTTCACCCCGAATCGAAAGGGTCGAGGTGAATCGATGATCCGCGACGTGCGCGCCTTCCACCGGCGTCTTGCGCCAGCACATCAACAACGCTTGCGCGAAGTCAGTCCTGTCGTGTTCCTCTTGCAGCCGCTCCTGCGCGCCAGAGGGCTGCCCGTTCACCGGATGATCGGGGATGTCGGCTTCCCACGCGGCCAGATTTCCTCGCAGCGTTTCGAGCTCTTCTTCCAGGCGTGTCAACGCCATTCGGCCGTCCGCCAGGGTGCCCTCCAGGCGATAGATGAAAGCACTGGCCTGCTCATCGTTCAGCGCCGGATACAGTGTCTGGACGCGGGCGATGTCCGCCGGCTCGGCCAGCACACCCAGATCCTCGTCAGTGCGACGGTAGTAGTCCTTGATGCGTTCGCGAGTGATGGCACTCAGCGGATTGTCTCCGAAGTCATAGCCAGCGCCCACGGAGGCTGGCATTTCGAAGACGGCTGCCGGAATGTCGGTGATGCGATTGTTGTTGAGTACCACGGTTTCGATGTTCGGCAGATTCAACAGACCCTCGGGCAGTTCGTGGATACCGGTGCTCGCCAGGTCCAGATACTCGAGTGCTGTCATGCCGCGCAAATCGGGCGACTGGCCCAGCGGATTGCGGTAGAGGTCCAGGCTGGTCAGGCGGGTCAGTGCAGAGAGGGCCGTCTGGCCGTCGTCGTCCAGTGTCAGGGCGCAATTGCTTAACACCAGCTCTTCAAGCTCAGGCATCGCGGTGATCGCTAGCGGGAGCTGCCCCAAGGCCATGTCGCGCAACTCCAAGGCCTTGAGCCCGCTGAAACACTGGAGGAAGCGGTCGTTGATCCGCAGTTGTGTATTGCCATTGAGTGACAGGCTCAGAACATGGCTGAAATCTGTGCGCAGCGGCGGCAGATCGCCGACAAACGCGATATTCAGGTTCAGCATCTGTGACCTGGTTTCAGGTTGTTCTTCCAGCCGTTCACGCCAGAATGCTTCAAGTTCGCGGCGGAATATCTCGCGATCGGCCTGCTCGGCCAAGCGCAGATCTTCACTCAGCAACTCACCGGTGGCCGGGAAGCGCTCGGGTACATCGGTCACCCAGGACGTGAGATCCGCTTCAAGTTGCTGCCACTGCGTTTCCCAGTTTGCAATCTGCATCCGGCCGTCCTCAATCGTCCCCGGCAACAGATACAGCACACGATTGGCATCCTCGCGATCAAGGGTCGGGAAGAGCGACAGGGTCCGGTCCAGGTCTTCCTGAGGCATCAAGATTCCAAAATTCTGCCGTTTCTGTTGGAAGTAGACCTTGACGCGTTCAAGGCAGGCCACGCTCAGCGGATTGCCGGTAAAGCTCAGTTGCGCGGGGTGTGGCGACGGGATGTTGAACACGGCATCGGGCAGTTCGCTGATCAGGTTGTTGTCCAGATTGACGGCAGTCAGTCGTGGGTGATCGAACATGCCGTCCGGCAGGCGGGTGACCCCCGTGTTGACCATTCGCAAATGAACGAGTGCTGTCATGCCCGACAGTGATGGCGCAGCACCCAACGGGTTGCGGCTCAGATTCAGGTACTGCAGTCGCTTGAGGGACGTGAGTCTGGCCTGTGTCTGCGGGGTCAATGTCAGCGCACAGTTTTCGATGATCAGGCGCTGCAGCGACGGCATTCGTTCGCAGGCAGGGGGAAGTTGCGTGAAGGAGAAATCATGCAGTTCCAGATGCCGCAGTCCGGTGAACGAGACGAGGAAGGTGTCCGTGTTGTTCAGTGCATTGTTACCTCTGAACGAGAGGTCGGAAACGTGACTGAAGTCTGCCGACAAGGCAGGCAGGTCACCGATGAGCGCCAGGTCCAGAATGAGTGTGTCGCTTCTTAGCCTGGGTGTATCTGGCGTTCTCGCACGCCAGAATTGCTCCAGTTGCCGGGCGAACGTCGTTCTGTGTGTGTGTTCCACGACCATTTGTGCCGGACTCATCTGTTCGCCGGTAATCGGGTGCGAGGTCGGCGTCGCATTGATCCAGTGCGCGAGGTCCGATGAGAGTTGTTCGATCTCCGCCTGCCAGTGCCTGAGTTGAGAGCGGCCATGCTCGATGTCGCCTGGCAAGCCATAGAACACCTCGCTGGCTTCTTCTTCGTCGAGGTCTGGAAACAACGACCTGGTGATGCCAATGTCCGTCGGGTCGGCAAGGACTCCAAAGTCCGGGCCGTGCTCGCGGGAATAGGTCTTGATTCTTTCCCGCGTCTGGTCGGTCAGTGGATTGGCGGAAAAATCGAATCCTTCGCTGACACGGGCCGGGAGCGAGAAGAAGGCGTCGGGGATTTCTCTTATATGGTTTTCGCTGACGACGGCGGTTTTCAGTTTCGGATGACTCTCCATGCCGCTCGGCACGTCCACGATGCCGGTATTGGACAGGTCAAGGTAAGTCAGTTCGCCCAGTTCACTCAGATCGGGTGCGCTGCCAAGCGGATTGCCCGGCAGCTCCAGCACTTCCAGTCCGGGCATGGCTGCCAGTGCCGCCTGGATTTCGGCGGTGAATCTCAGGCCGCAGTTGTTCAGCGTCAGCGTTGTAAGGGCATTGAGTTGCGCAAGGGTCTGGGGCGCGTCTTCGAATATGAACTCCTGCAGAATCAGGCTGTTCAGGCGCGGGAAGGCGCGCAAAAAGGCGGCGGTGGCGCTGATCCCCTTGTTGCCGGTCATGGACAGTGTATTGATGTGACTGAAATCGGCCGCGAGTACGGGCATCTCGCCCCTGAATGTCGGTTGGGCTGTGAAGACCTCCGCCCTCATCAGTGAATGTGCCGGCGAACGATGACGCCAGAGTCGTTCCAGCAGCCCGGCGAACACGTCTCGCGCCGAGTGTTCGGCGAGTCGCTCGTCGAAGCTGAACGGCTCGCCCGTAAGCGGGTTGCGGTCGGGAATGTCCCGGACCCAGGCGGCCAGGTCGGCGGTCATTTGCGCAATCTCGGTTTCCCAGCGAGTCAGCTGGATTTGCCCTTGAACGAGTGACCCCGGCAATCGGTAGATCAGTTCACTGGCCTGACGATCATTGAGATCGGTGAACAGAGCCTTGGTCCGGTCGATGTCCGATTGAGCGGCACGCACGCCCATGTCGTTGCCTGTCCGATTGAAGTAGGCCTTTATCCGTTCACGGGTGACGCTGGAGAACGGGTTGCCGGAAAAGTCGTATCCAGCGGTAGTGCCTTGGGAAAAATCGAACAAGATATCCGGAAGCTCGGTAAGCCGGTTGTTGGCAAGCCAGACACTTTTGATTCGTGGGTGAGCCAGCAGGCCGTGGGGCCACTCGGAAATTCCGGTATCGGTCAGGTTGAGGTGATGCAGTGCCGGCAGGGCATTGACGTCCATCGTGATGCCGAGGGGGTTGCCCTGCAGGTCAAGCACGGTCAGTTCATTGAGCGATGACAGCAGCAACTGGTTTTGCGGGGTGAGGCTGACGCCGCAATGGCGCAGCCTCAGTTGCCGCAACGAAGTCATGGTGGTGATGGGGTGTGGCAGGTCATCCAGGTCGAAGTGATTCAATGCCAGTCGCCGCAGGTGTGGGAAACCTTGCAGGAATCGATCGAGCCCGCCGCTGCTGTCGGAGCCCTTCAGCTCCAGGTTGGTGACATGATCGAAGTTTGCGCTCAAGACCGGCAGCTCGCCCACCAGGGGTTCTGAAAACTGCAATCGGAAACCGCCGGGCTCCGGCGTTTCCCTGCGCCAGCAGCTACGCAAGGCATGGGCGAACTGTTGGCGGTCGCGTCGGATGGCGGTCTTCTGGATCGCTGAAAGGGCCAGGCGTGAGGCCGGATCGATTTGCGGAACATCGATCGTCCAGCGATTGAGGTCGCTGTCCAGTTGCGCGTACTCGAGCTGAAGGCGCGACAGTTCTGCGAGAGCGCCATCAGGGTGGCTTTGAAGGCGGGCCATCATGGCCGGCATATCGTCGTTCGCCATGCCGGGATAGACCTGCCTGATGCGGTTTTCCAGGGTGCGCGGACTTTGCGGATTTTCTCGGGCATAGCCTTGTGTGCCGAGCAGCCGCAGGGTATCGACGACTACCGGCGGTACGGCCCCGTCGGAAATCGCCAGGCGCAGTTCGTCTCGATCCACGGGGTTGTCACGAATGGCTTGCCTGAGTTTCGTGCCTTCTCCGATGTTCAGGTTCAGGGCCTGCCGTTGAGGATCCGGCAATGCCTGCAGCACGCACGTGTAGAAATCGGTGGGGGCGTGCAGTTCCAGTCCTTGATGGTCGAACGGTTGCCAGTGACCATCGGTCTTGCGAACCAGCACTTTGCGCAGGGTGGCTGATTGCGGTCCGGTGCTGTCCAGCAAGGCTCCTTCGGGTGATCCGTCCCGGACTTCGAGCCGCACGTCCTTCGTCCATCCCGGCAATTTTTTCAGGCTGTGCAGCGCCAGCATGTCGGTATCCGGGTTGCGCACCGAGTCCAGCTCCAGTCCCTCATAGGCGCGGGCCAGGCGCAATTCGTGGGTCGCCTGGACGGCGAGATCCTGCTGGCGCTGCGGCCACTCTCCGGCTTCGATTGCCAGCAGTTCGGCGCCGGTAGCGGTGTGCAGCAGTTCTTCGGTGATCCTGGCAGGCAGGTGCGGTTCGTGCCCGGCAGCCTTTTTCGCCAGCGGCTCTTCGCGATGCTGAAGCGCCTGATAGCGTGCCTCGAACAATGCCGTACGGCGTGATGTCGCGATCTGCACAATCCGGCTTCTGAGTCGGCTTGTGCGAACGTTCAGGGCAATCATTTGGCCGAACTCTTCCGCCAGCAGTGTGTTGATGTCCTGTTCGTCGAGCGATTGCAGCAGGGTCTTGAGCAGGTCGCCGTCGGCCAGTCGATCCTGATGCAGGTCGACCATCGGCAGTGAGGCATCGGCAGAGGATTGCCAGAGGACTTCTCCTTGCCCGTCAATCAGGCGCAGGCGTCGGGTGCCCGGCAGCAGTTTTTGCTCATTGAGCAGCTGCAGTTGCATCAGCGGATCGGCATGAAGGTAATCCTCGGCCTGGTCGCTGGCCATGCGGCTGATGAACGCCTGCAACTCCTGATCGATCCGAAAGCGCTGGATTGTATCGGCCAGTAGCGGCGGTACGCGCTCGCGCTCGACATGCATTCTGCGCAAGGCATCTTCGTGGCAGCCGCTGACCTTGAGGATCCGTTCGCGACGGGCGGGCGAGAATGGCTCGATGCTCGGTCCCAGGCGCTGCAATGCAACCGTTTTATCCCATTCCAGCGGTCGATCGAGTTCGGTATGGAAGGCGCCTTCGCCATTATGAAATGCGACAGGACGGTAAGCGTCCGTCCGGGTCGGGTGCTCGATGTGCAGCTTGTCAGGATGGGGGTGATCGCTGACCGCGTAATGTTTCTGATCGATAGGCATCAGTTTTTTGCCCTGTTGCCTGTGCAATCCCTGCGTGTCCGGCACGGCGCCTTCTGGCGGCGTGATCGGGCTCTCGTAAGGTTTGAGCTCGGGTTTCCAGTACAGGGTCTTGCCGTTGCGCAGCTTGACGGGCCGGAATCGGTCGATAAAGGAGACGACGCTCGGCGGCAATACCTTGGGCAACTCCGCCATGGCGATGCCACCGCCGATACCGAAGGCTCCCAGTTGAACCAGTGATTCGAGGGCACTGAACAATTGTTCGCCGGCCTCGGTTACCGCACCTTCGGCCCAGTCGACAATGCCTTCGAAGACCTCGTCGAGAAATTGCCAGGCCATGTAAGCCATCATCATTTCGCCCAGAAACGGCACGAAAGGCAGCACGACAAACGAGGCGATCTGGAGGATCGAGGAGGCTATGTCGACGAGCGAATCCCAGAGCGCCCAGCGCGCTTTTCGGTCGGCGTCGGCGGTCGGGACGGCAAGGGTGGCGGCGTCGTTGAGTATTTTGTTCAGTTTGCGCTGGTAGAGGTGTTCCCAGAGATCGCCGGTAATGGGCGACGCAGCCAGTTGCAGCTTGGGCTTTTCGATCGGTGTTTCTCGCCAGGGGGGCAGTTGGCTGCCTGACTGCGGTTCATGCCATTTCACCTGGCTCAGGCGTCGGTTCAGATCGGCAAGGAAATGTCCTCTTTGTTCGTGGGCGACGAATTGGATAAAGAAGCGCTGGTACTGCGGCGAACGCAACTGGCGGGCCAGTTCCTTTTCCATGTCGGCACTCGAGGCGTACTCCTTGATCGGGTGTTCCGGGTCGCCCGGTATGTAGGCCACCACTCCGAGCGCGACCCGTGCCTGTTCCAGATCCGCAGCGAAAACCACGATGCCGGTGAGGGGGGCCGACATCATCGTCAAATCCTGGCAGCGCAAGGCGTGACCGTTGATGCGCATGCCCTGCAGGCCGTCGAGCATTCCGTTGATCAGCCGCAGCCAGTGCTCGCCAACGTCGCCGTTGAGTCGTGCCAGTTGCAGGTCTGCTTTCAGGGCGGTTTTCTGACTCTCCTTGAGCCTGTCGGGCAGGAGGGCGGCAACGACCGGGTTGGAGATGCCGAGGCAGTCTTCAAGATAGGCCTTGTAGCCAGCGCCGATATCCAGTTCCCGACAAAGGCTGACGAAGGCCGGAATGCTGATCTTTGCGCGGATCTGCGGCAAAGTGTCGAACCGACCGGTTTCTGACGGTCGGGTGATGAAGCAGGAGTCGCGATCGTAGGCGTCCTCCCGGGCCTCGTCCTTCTGAAAGTTGTGCAATGCCGCGTCCAGCAGGGAAACCGTCCAGCTGCGCACGCCTGTCCTGATGCCGAAAATGGGGGTGGTGGCCGGCAGATAGAGGCGCAGGAAGGTTTCCTTCACATCCAGTTCCAGACCGAATCGTGACTGGAGTGCCGCCTTGAGCAGGGGCTCGGCAAAAGCGCTGACGTCCTGCACCTGTGCAAGTCGCTGATCGACGCTGTTTTGTACCTGCATGTGCCCGGCAATCGCGGCGCGCAATTGATCGTGCTGTGCCCGGGGGGCTTTCCTGATGTTGTCGGTGACGGGGCGCCGGTTGTTCTTCAATGCCGCGCGCCGGGCGCAAGAGGCCTGGCCCAGCCATTCGGGGATCGCGTCTACCAGCGGCTGATAGTGTGAGGGAGAATTGCCGGCAATGGCAGCCGGTTGCGGTTCGGTCGGTGAGTGCATGGGGGTTGCGCCTTGGCGTCTGGAAATGAGCCAAGCAGATCAAAATGGCGCAAGCGGGGTGCGGTATATAGATATGACATTGCCGTGGCCTGCAATTGATATGTTCTCGGGCCTGCTGCAATTGTCGGCGACGGTTTAAACTGCGCCTTTGCGACGCTATATGTCGCATTGCCGTAAACCCGGGAAAATCCGGGGTTTGCGCTATAAGAAGTTGTCGCTTGGCGGCAAGGCCGGGCACAAAACTGTCCTTACAATCCCCCCATCGCTCGCCAGTTTCAGGCGGGTGGCCCTCATCAGGAGACTCCGATGTCCGTTGAGCACGCTGCGGTACAACGCGCCGATTTCGACCAGGTTATGGTTCCCAACTACGCGCCTGCCGCTTTCATTCCGGTGCGTGGCGCCGGGTCCCGCGTCTGGGATCAGGCCGGCCGCGAGCTGATCGACTTCGCCGGCGGCATCGCCGTCAACGTATTGGGCCATGCGCACCCGGCGCTGGTCGGTGCCTTGACCGAGCAAGCGAACAAGCTGTGGCACGTGTCCAACGTGTTCACCAACGAGCCGGCCCTGCGTCTGGCGCACAAGCTGATCGACGCCACCTTTGCCGAGCGCGTGTTCTTCTGCAACTCCGGCGCCGAAGCCAACGAGGCCGCCTTCAAGCTGGCCCGTCGTGTCGCGTTCGACCGTTTCGGCAGCGAGAAGTACGAAATCATCGCCGCGCTCAACAGCTTCCACGGCCGTACCCTGTTCACTGTGAACGTCGGTGGCCAGTCGAAGTACTCCGACGGTTTCGGCCCGAAAATCACCGGCATCACTCACGTGCCGTACAACGATCTGGCAGCGTTGAAAGCCGCTGTTTCCGACAAGACCTGCGCGGTCGTTCTGGAACCGATCCAGGGCGAAGGCGGCGTGCTGCCGGCCGAGCTGGCTTACCTGCAAGGCGCCCGTGAACTGTGCGACGCGCACAACGCGCTGCTGGTGTTCGACGAAGTGCAGACTGGCATGGGCCGCACCGGCAACCTGTTCGCCTATCAGCATTTCGGCGTGGTTCCGGACATTCTGACCAGCGCCAAGAGCCTGGGCGGCGGTTTCCCGATCGCGGCTATGCTGACCACCGAAGCGCTGGCCAAGCATCTGGTCGTCGGCACTCACGGCACCACCTACGGCGGCAACCCGCTGGCGTGCGCCGTGGCCGAGGCGGTGATCGACGTAATCAACACCCCTGAGGTGCTGAACGGCGTCCATGCCAAGCACGACAAGTTCAAGACCCGCCTGCAACAGATCGGCGAGAAGTACGGCCTGTTCACCCAGGTGCGCGGTCTTGGTCTGCTCATCGGTTGCGTGCTGAGCGACGCCTGGAAAGGCAAGGCCAAGGACATCTTCAACGCCGCTGAACAAGAAGGCCTGATGATTCTGCAGGCCGGCCCGGACGTGATCCGTTTCGCCCCGAGCCTGGTGGTTGAAGACGCGGATATCGACGCCGGTCTGGATCGCTTCGAACGTGCGGCGGCGAAACTGACGCAAGCCTGATTCATGCAAGACCTCCCGGCACCTGTCGTCACTGACAGGCGCCGGGACCCTTTTCCTGTGCCGGGCCTGCCCGGCATTTTTTTCCCGAGTCGGCGCTTTCGCCGACCTGAAGTAGAGAAAGGAGTGACACCATGCTGGTGATGCGCCCCGCGCAAATGGCTGATCTGGGCGAGGTACAGCGTCTGGCTGCGGACAGCCCGATTGGTGTCACTTCCTTGCCGGATGACGTTGAACGCCTGAGCGACAAGATCGCTGCGAGCGAAGCCTCGTTTGCCGCCGAAGTGAGCTTCAACGGTGAGGAGAGTTACTTCTTCGTCCTCGAAGACACCGCCACCGGCAAGCTGGTGGGCTGTTCGGCGATCGTCGCTTCGGCCGGTTATTCCGAGCCGTTCTACAGCTTTCGCAACGAGACCTTCGTGCATGCCTCCCGCGAGCTGAAGATCCACAACAAGATCCACGTGCTCTCGCAATGCCACGACCTGACCGGCAACAGCTTGCTGACCAGTTTTTACGTGCAGCGCGAGCTGGTGGGTTCGCCTTGGGCCGAACTCAACTCCCGTGGCCGTCTGCTGTTCGTCGCCAGCCACCCGGAGCGGTTCGCCGATTCGGTGGTGACCGAGATCGTCGGTTACAGCGATGAGAACGGCGACTCGCCGTTCTGGGATGCCATCGGTCGCAACTTCTTCGACCTGAACTACGCCGAGGCCGAGCGTCTGTGTGGCCTGAAAAGCCGGACGTTCCTCGCCGAGTTGATGCCGCATTACCCGATCTACGTGCCGCTGCTGCCGGACTCCGCCCAGGAAGCAATGGGCCAGGTGCACCCGCGTGCGCAGATCACCTTCGACATCCTGATGCGCGAAGGCTTCGAGACCGATCACTACATCGACATCTTCGACGGTGGCCCGACCCTGCATGCGCGTGTTTCGGGGATCCGTTCGATCGCCCAGAGCCGCGTGGTGCCGGTGAAGCTCGGCGAGCCGGTCAAAGGTGCCGGTCGCCAGTATCTGGTGGCCAATGCCCAGTTGCAGGATTACCGCGCGGTGTTGCTTGAGCTGGATTACGCGCCGGGCAAACCGGTGACCCTGGATCTGGAAGCGGCCGAAGCCCTGGGCGTCGGTGAAGGTGCCAGCGTGCGCCTGGTGGCGGTTTAACGCCTTAGCGAGTTTTACGGGTGGCCACGGCGGCCCGTTTGAGGAGATAGCATGATTGTTCGTCCCGTACGCAGCAGCGATTTGTCCGCTCTGATCGACCTGGCCCGCAGCACCGGCACCGGCCTGACCACCTTGCCGGCCAACGAAGAGCGCCTGACCCACCGGGTCGGCTGGGCCGAGAAGACCTTTCGCGGTGAAGCCGGCCGTGGCGACGCGGACTACCTGTTCGTGCTCGAAGACGACAACGGTCGCGTGGTGGGGATTTCCGCCATCGCCGGCGCCGTCGGTCTGCGTGAGCCGTGGTACAACTTCCGCGTCGGCCTGACCGTCAGCGCCTCGCAGGAACTGAACATCTATCGCGAGATCCCGACGCTGTTCCTGGCCAACGACCTGACCGGCAACTCCGAGCTGTGCTCGCTGTTCCTGCACGCCGATTACCGCACCGGCCTCAACGGCCGCATGCTGTCCAAGGCGCGGATGCTGTTCATCGCCGAATTCCCGGAGTTGTTCGGCAACAAGATCATTGCCGAGATGCGCGGTGTTTCCGATGAAGCCGGTCGTTCACCGTTCTGGGAAAGCCTGGGCCGGCACTTCTTCAAGATGGAATTCAGCCAGGCCGATTACCTGACCGGCGTCGGCAACAAGGCATTCATCGCTGAACTGATGCCGAAATTCCCGCTGTACACCTGCTTCCTGTCGCCGGACGCGCGCAACGTCATCGGCCAGGTGCACCCGGACACTGAGCCTGCGCTGGCGATGCTCAAGAGCGAAGGCTTCAGCTATCAGGGTTACGTCGACATCTTTGACGCAGGTCCCGCCATCGAGTGCGAGACCAGCAAGATCCGCGCGGTGCGTGACAGCGAGGCGCTGGTGCTGGCCATCGGCACGCCGGGCGACGACGCCACGCCGTTCATCATCCATAACCGCAAACGCGAAGATTGCCGCATCACGGCGGCGCCGGCCCGTCTGGCTGCCGGCACCCTGGTGGTCGATCCGCTGACCGCCAAACGTCTTCAACTCAACGCTGGCGATCAGGTGCGCGCCGTGGCGTTGTCTGCTGCCCGGGAGTCGAAATAATGAATTCGCTATACATCGCAGGTGAGTGGCTGGCCGGTCAGGGCGAGGCCTTTCAATCGCTGAATCCGGTGACCCAGCAAGTGCTGTGGTCGGGGGAGGGCGCCACCGCCGCTCAGGTCGAGTCGGCCGTGCAGGCTGCGCGTCAGGCGTTCCCGGGCTGGGCCCGTCGCACGCTGGAAGAACGCATCAGCGTGCTCGAAGCGTTCGCCGCTGCGCTGAAAAACCATGCCGACGAACTGGCCCGCACCATCGGTGAGGAAACCGGTAAACCGCTGTGGGAAGCCGCGACGGAAGTCACCAGCATGGTCAACAAGATCGCGATCTCGGTGCAGAGCTACCGCGAACGTACCGGCGAAAAGAGCGGCCCGCTGGGCGACGCCACCGCCGTGTTGCGCCACAAGCCGCACGGTGTGGTCGCCGTGTTCGGCCCTTACAACTTCCCGGGCCATTTGCCGAACGGCCACATCGTGCCGGCGCTGCTGGCCGGCAATAGCGTGCTGTTCAAGCCAAGCGAGCTGACCCCGAAAGTCGCCGAGCTGACGGTCAAGTGCTGGATCGAAGCCGGTCTGCCGGCCGGCGTGCTGAACCTGCTGCAAGGCGCCCGGGAAACCGGGATTGCCCTGGCGGCGAACCCGGGTATCGACGGTCTGTTCTTCACTGGTTCCAGCCGTACCGGCAATCACCTGCACCAGCAGTTCGCCGGTCGTCCGGACAAGATTCTTGCGCTGGAAATGGGCGGCAACAACCCGCTGGTGGTCGATCAGGTCGCTGACCTCGACGCGGCGGTGTACACGATCATTCAGTCGGCGTTCATTTCTGCCGGTCAGCGTTGCACCTGCGCCCGGCGTCTGCTGGTGCCGCAAGGCGCGTGGGGCGACAGCCTGCTCAAGCGTCTGGTGGAAGTCAGCTCGACCCTCGAGGTCGGCGCGTTCGATCAGCAGCCGGCACCGTTCATGGGCTCGGTGGTTTCCCTTGGCGCGGCGAAAGCGTTGATGGATGCCCAGGCGCATCTGCTGGCCAACGGCGCAGTGTCGCTGCTGGCGATGACTCAGCCGCAGCCGCAGTCGGCGCTGCTGACCCCGGGCATCGTTGATGTGACGGCGGTTGCCGATCGCTCCGACGAAGAACTGTTCGGTCCGCTGCTGCAGGTGATCCGCTACGCCGATTTCGCGGCGGCGATTGCCGAAGCCAACGACACCGCGTTTGGCCTGGCCGCTGGCTTGCTGTCGGATTCCGAAGAGCGCTACCAGCAGTTCTGGCTGGAAAGCCGTGCCGGGATCGTCAACTGGAACAAGCAGCTGACCGGTGCTGCGAGCAGCGCACCGTTCGGCGGTGTCGGCGCTTCGGGCAACCACCGCGCCAGCGCCTACTACGCGGCGGATTACTGCGCGTACCCGGTGGCCTCGCTGGAAACCCCGAGCCTGGTGTTGCCGGCGGCCCTGACGCCTGGCGTGAAGATGGCGTGATGCCCATTCGCAAGCAAGCTCGCCCCCGCAAGGGCGATGAGATCCCTGTGGGAGCGAGCTTGCTCGCGAAGGCCGCGACTCGGTCTTATTGAATTGTTACCCGATGCCTATAACAACAGATTCTCGTGGAGCCTCGCTGATGAAATCCTATGAAGTCAATTTTGACGGTCTAGTGGGGCCGACCCATAACTACGGTGGTCTGTCCTACGGCAACGTTGCGTCCCAGAGCAACAGCCAGCAATCCTCGAACCCGAAGGAAGCGGCGCTGCAAGGCCTGGCGAAAATGAAAGCGCTGATGGAAATGGGCTTTCAGCAGGGCGTGCTCGCACCGCAGGAGCGTCCGGACGTGGCAGCCTTGCGCCGTCTGGGTTTCAGCGGCACCGACGCCCAGGTGATCGAGCGCGCCGCCAAAGAAGCGATGCCGCTGCTGGTCGCCAGTTGCTCGGCGTCAAGCATGTGGGTGGCCAACGCCGCCACGGTCAGCCCGAGCGCCGATACCGCTGACGGTCGCGTGCATTTCACCGCCGCCAACCTGAACTGCAAATACCACCGCAGCATCGAGCACCCGACCACCAGCCGTGTACTGGGCGCGATGTTCGCCAACCAGCAACACTTCGCTCACCACGCCGCATTGCCGGCGGTGGCGCAGTTCGGCGACGAAGGTGCGGCCAACCACACACGTTTCTGCCGTGAGTACGGCGAGGCCGGCGTCGAGTTCTTTGTGTTCGGTCGCAGTGCGTTCGACACCCGTTACCCGGCGCCGCAGAAATACCCGGCGCGCCAGACTCTCGAAGCGTCGCAAGCGGTCGCTCGTCTGCACGGCCTGCGTGACGACGGCGTGGTCTATGCACAGCAGAATCCTGCCGTGATCGATCAGGGCGTGTTCCACAACGACGTGATCGCGGTGGGCAACGGCGAGGTGCTGTTCTATCACGAGGACGCGTTCCTCGACACCGATCAGATGCTGGCCGAACTGCAAGCCAAACTGGCCAAGGTCGGGGGCAAGTTCCAGTCGGTCTGCGTGCCGCGTTCGGCAGTCACCGTCGACGACGCGGTGCGTTCTTACCTGTTCAACAGCCAGCTGCTGTCGCGCCCTGACGGTTCGATGCTGCTGATCGTGCCGGAAGAGTGCCGTGGCAACGAGCGCGTGTGGAATTACCTGCAAGGCCTGACCAGCTCCGGCGGCCTGATCCGCGAAGTGAAAGTCTTCGACCTCAAGCAAAGCATGCAGAACGGTGGTGGCCCGGCGTGCCTGCGACTGCGCGTCGCGCTCAACGAAACCGAGCTGGCGGCCGTCAACCCAGGGGTTATCATGACCGCCCCGTTGTACGGTTCGTTGACCGCATGGGTTGAAAAGCACTACCGCGACCGCCTGACCGAAAGCGATCTGGCGGATCCGCAGTTGCTGCTTGAATGCCGGACGGCACTGGATGAACTGACGCAAATCCTTAAACTGGGCGCGGTTTATCCATTCCAGATCAATTGATGACCGGTGCGCCGCCTCATCGCGGCGCGCGGTTCCATCTCCCCAAGAGAGCGTAAAACATGAGCGATTCCCTGCAGCTGATCCTTGAAGACACTGACGGCACGCAACTGCAAACTTCCTGCACCCGCGTCGCGGTCATGTGGCAAGGTAAAGAGCTGTGGATCCAGCAGGACGGCCGCGGCCAACTGTTGATCGGCGTGGACGTCGAAGAGGGCGACGAAGAGTACGCCAACCTGCTGTTGCGCCCATTGGCGACTAATCTGGTAAGTCTGCAACTGGAGATGGAACCGGCTGACCTCGGCGACGATGACGGCCACGTGCACGGCCCGGACTGCAATCACGACCACTAAGGAAACCGCTCTATGCTCGCCCTCGGCAAACTGCTTGAACTGACCCTCGCCGGCCGCGAACCGGCGGAGAAGACTCAACTGACTGTCGAAGGCGTGTGCATGCGCTGGTTGAGCGAGGGTGCGCTGGAAGTCCGGCCACCCGAAGCGCGTGACAATGGCCTGGACCTGCTGCTGTCGGCAGGCATCCACGGCAACGAAACGGCACCGATCGAATTGCTCGACCGGCTGCTGCATGGCATCGCCCGCGGCGACCTGAAGCCGCGCTCACGCATTCTGTTCCTGTTCGGCAACCCGGAAGCGATTCGCAAGGGCGAGCGTTTCGTCGAGCAGGACGTCAATCGGCTGTTCAACGGCCGTCACGAACAAAGCAGCGGTTCCGAAGCCCTGCGCGCCTGCGAGCTGGAACGCCTGGCGGCGAGTTTCTTCAGCCTGCCTGATCGTCAGCGCCTGCACTACGACCTGCACACGGCGATTCGCGGTTCGAAGATCGAGCAGTTCGCCCTGTATCCGTGGAAGGAAGGTCGCCAGCATTCCCGTCTTGAGCTGGCACGTCTGCGCGCCGCGGGCATGGAAGCGGTGCTGTTGCAGAACAAACCGTCGATCGTGTTCAGCGCCTACACCTATGACAAGCTGGGTGCCGAGTCCTTTACCCTGGAACTGGGCAAGGCGCGGCCGTTCGGCCAGAACGCCGGGGTCAATGTGTCGCTGCTGGAAACCCGCCTGAAGCAGATCATCGAAGGCACCGAGCCGGAGATGGCCGGGCAGGGCCTGGACGGTCTGCAACTGTTCAGCGTCGCCCGGGAAATCATCAAGCACAGCGATGCGTTCCGCCTGAATCTGCCGGCGGACATCGAAAACTTTTCCGAGCTGGATGTGGGTTATGTGTTGGCCGAAGACCTGGCCAATACCCGCTGGATCATCGAAGAGCAGGGCGCGCGGATCATTTTCCCCAACCCCAAGGTCAAGAATGGCCTGCGTGCGGGCATTTTGATCGTGCCGGCCACTGACGAAAATCTCGCCTGAAACTGAATCTCCCCCACGCAGCACGCGGGGGAGATCGTTATTGCATCAGACCGCTACAGCACGTGGCTCGGTGCGGCGCAACGCTCGCACTTTCTGCAACGTATCGGCGCAGGTCTTCGCCGCCTCCTGACCCTTGTGCACGAAATGCTCGAAGAAGAACTTCTGGTGCTCTTCGCCGGCATGGAAGTGGTGCGGGGTCAGCGACACCGAGAACACCGGCACTTCGGTTTCCAGCTGAACCTGCATCAGGCCACTGACCACTGACTGGGCGACGAACTCGTGACGGTAGATCCCGCCGTCCACCACCAGAGCAGCGGCAACGATGCCGGCATAACGCCCGGTCTTGGCCAGCAGCTTGGCGTGCAGAGGCATTTCAAAGGCGCCGCCGACTTCGAAGAAATCGATGTCCGATTCCTGATAACCCTGGGCGATCATTTCGGCGAGGAAGCCTTTACGGCTCTGGTCGACGATTTCCTTGTGCCAGCAGGCCTGGATGAACGCGACGCGCTCGCCGTGAGTGTGTTTGCTTTTGCTGTCGATAGCGGTGGGTTGCATGTTCTGACTCCTGTTTGTGTGAAAAACAGGGCGTTATGAATCGAAAGGGATTCAAGGGTACGCACGCTCGCGCGAACACGGCGGACGGCCCTTTGGCGTTAATCCCGTTCTCTCTTCATCCGGACTGTGACCGTCGGCCCCGGAATCACACCGGGTCTGCTGACCTTGCCGTCGTTCACGGTTGTTGCCGTGTCCGTCACCAAGCGCTCGCGGGCTATGCGCATTGCGCGCAATTACCGCCGGTGGGGAATTGCACCCCGCCCTGAGAACGTTTCGCCGCCCTTTATCGGGCGGCGCAGGGTTTTTAACACAGATTTCCAGACCGTGCATTGCGCCTTTGTGATGATTGCCATCGGATTTTTCGAAGCGCGAAAACGACTTTTCCTTGCGCAAGGGTTGATTAATCCGCGCCATGCCCGCAGTAATTCGTCTTCGAAAAGGGATTTCCCCTGCTGACCAGAGGCCAGGTTCATGAGCGTTATCGATCTTCGCAGCGACACCGTTACCCAACCGACTCCCGCCATGCTCGACGCGATGACCCGCGCCGACACCGGTGATGACGTGTATGGCGAAGATCCGACGGTCAATCGTCTGGAAACCGAACTGGCAAAACGGCTGGGTTTTGCCGCCGCGCTGTTCGTCCCGACCGGCACCATGAGCAACCTGCTGGGCTTGATGGCGCACTGCGAGCGCGGTGACGAATACATCGTCGGTCAACAGGCGCACACCTATAAGTACGAGGGTGGTGGCGCAGCGGTGCTCGGTTCGATCCAGCCGCAACCGCTGGAAGTGCAGGCCGACGGCTCGCTGGACCTGGATCAGGTGGCAGCGGCGATCAAACCAGACGATTTCCACTTTGCCCGCACCCGTCTGCTGGCGCTGGAAAACACCATGCAGGGCAAAGTGCTGCCGCTGGACTATCTGGCCCGGGCCCGCCAGTTCACTCAGAACAATGGCCTCCAGCTGCATCTGGACGGCGCGCGGCTGTACAACGCGGCGGTCAGGCTCGGGGTCGATGCCTGGGAAATCACCCAATATTTCGATTCGGTCTCGGTGTGCCTGTCCAAAGGCCTCGGCGCGCCGGTCGGGTCGGTGCTGTGCGGTTCGTCAGCGTTGATTGCAAAGGCCCGGCGTCTGCGCAAAATGGTCGGTGGCGGCATGCGTCAGGCTGGATTGCTGGCGGCGGCCGGACTGTATGCGCTGGATCACAACGTCGAACGTCTGGCGGATGACCATGCCAACGCGCAGTTGCTGGCCGAGGGCCTGCGCGAGGCCGGGTTCAGTGTCGAGCCGGTGCAGACCAACATGGTTTACGTGCAGATGGGGGATCGTGCTCAGGCGATCAAGGCATTTGCCGCCGAGCGTGGAATCAAGTTGAGCGCTGCCGCCCGTCTGCGCATGGTCACGCACATGGACGTCAATCGCTCGCAAATCGAGCAAGTGATCGCGACATTCGTCGAGTTTTCGCGCAAGTGACAGCGTTAGCGTCCCAATTGACCGTTTCTATCGTATAAACACGCTGTACCCCGCGCGCAGGGCCGATATAATGCGGCCCTTTGCCGTCGTTTCGTCTGTTGACGTTTCGTAGGCCTTTGGCCGCAGCCTCCGTGGAAGAACCTAATGAAAAGCGCAGAAATCCGTGAAGCCTTCCTTCGCTTCTTCGAAGAGCAAGGCCACACCCGTGTAGCCTCCAGCTCTTTGATTCCGGGCAACGACCCAACCCTGCTGTTCACCAACGCGGGGATGAACCAGTTCAAGGACTGCTTCCTGGGCCAGGAAAAGCGCGCGTACACCCGCGCCGTCTCCAGCCAGAAATGCGTGCGCGCCGGCGGCAAGCACAACGACCTGGAAAACGTCGGTTACACCGCCCGTCACCACACCTTTTTCGAAATGCTGGGTAACTTCAGCTTCGGCGATTACTTCAAGCGTGATGCCATCACCTACGCCTGGAACTTCCTGACCTCCGAAAAGTGGCTGAACCTGCCGAAGGAAAAACTGTGGGTCACCGTCTACGCCAGTGATGACGAGGCCTACGACATCTGGACCAAGGAAGTCGGTGTGCCGGCCGAGCGCATGGTGCGCATCGGCGACAACAAGGGTGCGCCTTACGCCTCCGACAACTTCTGGACCATGGGCGATACCGGCCCGTGCGGTCCTTGCACCGAGATTTTCTACGATCACGGTGCCGATATCTGGGGCGGCCCACCGGGTTCGCCGGAAGAAGACGGCGACCGTTACATCGAAATCTGGAACAACGTATTCATGCAGTTCAACCGCACCGCCGATGGCGTGTTGCACCCGCTGCCAGCCCCGTCGGTGGACACCGGCATGGGGCTTGAGCGGATCAGTGCCGTGCTGCAGCACGTTCACTCGAACTATGAAATCGACCTGTTCCAGAGCCTGCTGGCCGCATCGGCCAAGGCCATCGGCTGCAGCAACGACAATCAGGCTTCCCTGAAAGTCGTGGCTGACCACATCCGTTCCTGCGGCTTCCTGATTGCCGACGGCGTGCTGCCGTCCAACGAAGGTCGCGGTTATGTACTGCGCCGGATCATCCGTCGCGCCTGCCGTCACGGCAACAAGCTGGGCGCCAAGGGCAGCTTCTTCTACCAGATCGTTGCCGCACTCGTGGCCGAGATGGGCGAAGCCTTCCCGGAGCTGAAATCCCAGCAGGCACACATCGAGCGCGTACTGAAAGCCGAAGAAGAGCAATTCGCCAAGACCCTGGAGCAGGGTCTGAAAATCCTCGAGCAGGATCTGGCGGAACTCAAAGGCGACGTGGTGCCGGGCGACGTAGTGTTCAAACTCTACGATACCTACGGTTTCCCGATGGACCTGACCGCAGACATCGCTCGCGAGCGCAGCCTGACCATCGACGAAGCCGGTTTCGAGCGTGAAATGGAAGCCCAGCGCGTCCGTGCACGTTCCGCCAGCTCGTTCGGCCTGGACTACAACAGCCTGGTCAAGGTTGACGTCGACACCGAATTCACCGGTTATCACGCCACCAGCGGCTCGGCGAAAGTCGTTGCGCTCTATAAAGATGGCCAGTCCGTGGATGTCTTGAGCGAAGGGCAGGAAGGCGTTGTGGTACTGAACCAGACGCCGTTCTACGCCGAATCCGGCGGCCAGGTCGGCGATTGCGGTTACCTGCAGGTCGGCGACAGCCGTTTCGACGTGCGCGACACCACCAAGACCGGCGGCGCGTTCCTGCACCACGGTGTCCTGGCGTCGGGCAGCCTGATCGTTGGCGCACCGGTGGAAACCCACGTCGAAGCCGACGTGCGTCACGCCACCTCACTGAACCACTCGGCCACTCACTTGCTGCACGCTGCACTGCGCAAAGTGCTGGGCGATCACGTTCAGCAGAAGGGCTCGCTGGTCGACAGTCAGCGCCTGCGTTTCGACTTCAGCCACTTTGAAGCGATCAAGCCGGAGCAACTGAAAGCGCTGGAAGACATCGTCAACGCCGAGATCCGTAAGAACTCCGCAGTTGAAACCGAAGAAACCGACATCGAAACCGCCAAGCAGAAAGGCGCGATGGCGCTGTTCGGCGAGAAGTACGGCGACAACGTGCGCGTGCTGAGCATGGGCGGCGATTTCTCCGTCGAGCTGTGCGGCGGTATCCACGCCAACCGTACCGGCGACATCGGCCTGTTGAAAATCATCAGCGAAGGCGGTGTGGCATCGGGTGTGCGTCGTATCGAAGCAGTCACCGGCGCTGCGGCGCTGGCTTACTTGAACGCTGCTGAAGAACAACTCAAGGAAGCGGCGAGCCTGGTCAAGGGCAGCCGCGACAACCTGATCGACAAGCTGTCGGCGGTGCTGGAACGCAACCGTGCGCTTGAAAAGCAACTCGAGCAGTTGCAGGCCAAGGCTGCCGCCGCTGCGGGCGACGATCTGTCGGCCTCGGCCGTGGACGTCAAAGGCGTGAAGGTGCTGGCCGTGCGTCTGGATGGTCAGGACGGCAAGGCGCTGCTGGCGCTGGTCGATCAGCTGAAAAACAAACTCGGCCGCGCAGTGATCCTGCTCGGCAGTGTCCATGAGGAAAAGGTCGTACTGGTCGCAGGCGTGACCAAGGACCTGACTGGCCAACTCAAAGCCGGTGATTTGATGAAACAGGCTGCTGCGGCAGTGGGCGGGAAGGGCGGTGGTCGTCCGGACATGGCGCAGGGCGGCGGTGTCGACGCCGGCGCACTGGATGGCGCACTGGCGCTGACCGTTCCATTCGTCGAGCAGGGTTTATAAGACGGCCCGTCGGGCCCGCAGTCTAGTGGCGGGCCCGGCGGCTGTTCGAGTGATTATTGGGCGCCCTTCATGGGCAGAGGCGGCTTTGAAATGGCTTTGATCGTACAGAAATTTGGAGGCACCTCGGTCGGCACTGTCGAGAGAATCGAGCAGGTCGCCGACAAGGTTAAGAAATTCCGCGATGCTGGCGATGACCTGGTGGTTGTGCTGTCTGCAATGAGCGGCGAGACCAACCGTCTGATCGATCTGGCCAAGCAAATCAGTGGCGAAGATCAACCGGTTCCCCGTGAACTGGACGTGATTGTTTCCACCGGTGAGCAGGTGACGATCGCCCTGTTGGCCATGGCGCTGATCAAGCGCGGTGTGCCGGCGGTGTCGTACACCGGCAATCAGGTGCGGATCCTGACGGACAGCGCGCACAATAAAGCGCGTATCTTGCAGATTGATGACCAGAAGATTCGCGGTGACCTGAAAGCCGGTCGCGTGGTTGTGGTCGCCGGTTTCCAGGGTGTCGACGAGCACGGCAACATCACGACCCTGGGTCGTGGCGGCTCCGACACCACCGGCGTGGCGCTGGCCGCTGCGCTGAAGGCTGATGAGTGCCAGATCTACACCGACGTCGATGGTGTCTACACCACTGACCCGCGTGTGGTATCGGTCGCCCAGCGTCTGGACAAGATCACCTTCGAAGAGATGCTGGAAATGGCCAGCCTCGGTTCCAAGGTGCTGCAGATCCGCGCGGTAGAATTTGCCGGCAAGTACAACGTTCCGCTGCGCGTACTGCACAGCTTCAAGGAGGGTCCGGGCACCCTCATTACTATTGATGAAGAGGAAACCATGGAACAGCCGATCATTTCCGGCATCGCTTTCAACCGCGATGAAGCCAAGCTGACCATCCGTGGCGTGCCAGACACCCCGGGCGTGGCGTTCAAGATTCTTGGCCCGATCAGTGCCGCGAACATCGAAGTCGACATGATCGTGCAGAACGTCGCGCACGATAACACCACCGACTTCACCTTCACCGTTCACCGCAACGACTACCAGTCCGCGCAAACCGTGCTGGAAAACACCGCTCGCGAGATCGGTGCCCGTGAAGTGGTGGGCGACACCAAGATCGCCAAGGTCTCGATCGTCGGCGTCGGCATGCGTTCCCACGCAGGCGTGGCCAGCCGTATGTTCGAATCCCTGGCAAAGGAAAGCATCAACATCCAGATGATCTCGACCTCGGAAATCAAGGTTTCCGTGGTGATCGAAGAGAAGTACCTGGAACTGGCCGTGCGCGCCCTGCACACGGCTTTCGAACTCGACGCTCCGGCCCGTCAGGGCGAGTGATGCGTTGTCTGAAGGGCGCGGTCTGACCGCGCCCTTTATTTTTGAATGGCGCGAGCCCCTGAACTGTTCTTTTGCTCGCGCTGGTCAATACTCAGGCATGTAGGGCTACGATCGCTCCGGTTGTAGGTCGGGTGCCTTTTTTTTGCAGACTGTTGTCCCTGAAATGATTCGCGTGAGGAGAAAGGTATGCTGATTCTGACTCGTCGGTGCGCAGAAAGCCTGATTATCGGTGATGGCGAAATCACTGTGACCGTGCTCGGCGTCAAAGGAAATCAAGTGCGTATCGGCGTCAACGCCCCGAAAGAGGTGGCCGTGCACCGTGAAGAAATCTATCTGCGTATAAAGAAAGAGAAGGACGAAGAACCAAGCCATTAATTTTTATCGATTTTTATGTTTGCAAACGGGGAAGAAGGTGGTTAATATACGCCCCGTGTTGCGGAGAGCTGGCCGAGTGGCCGAAGGCGCTCCCCTGCTAAGGGAGTACACCTCAAAAGGGTGTCGGGGGTTCGAATCCCCCGTTCTCCGCCATTATTTGCTTAGTACGTTGTAATCTGGCTTTTTCTATAAGTTGTTGAATTTATTAGAAAAAGTGGTTGGAATAGAGATTAGACGGGCTATAATGCGGCGCAACAAATGCACTCGTAGCTCAGCTGGATAGAGTACTCGGCTACGAACCGAGCGGTCACAGGTTCGAATCCTGTCGAGTGCACCATTTAAGAGTCAATTGCAGCGATGTAAATGACTCGGCTTCAACCAGTTGTGATCTGGTCAAAAAACACAAAATGCACTCGTAGCTCAGCTGGATAGAGTACTCGGCTACGAACCGAGCGGTCACAGGTTCGAATCCTGTCGAGTGCACCATTTAAGAGTTAGCTGCAGTAATGCAGATGACTTGGTTACAGCCAGTTGTGGTCTGGTCTAAAAACACAATTGCACTCGTAGCTCAGCTGGATAGAGTACTCGGCTACGAACCGAGCGGTCACAGGTTCGAATCCTGTCGAGTGCACCATATACCGAAAAGCCCGCGTTTAACGCGGGCTTTTTGCTGTCCGGGATTTGGCTTTTCCTGTCACGCATCCTTTCTCATCAAAATCGATTTGAGCACTGCGCCCTCGCTTGAGGTCGTAACGATAACTGGTTGCCGAATTGCGGATGCTCACCTTGTCGGGTTTGCCCAAAGCGCTTTCAACATCTTGTTGGCTCATGCCGGCGATGATTCGCTGATTGATGATTGCCTCGCGCTTCTGTCGTGCGTCGATCAAGTCTCCGCATTTGTCCTGGGTGCGCCCGACCACAGCCATTTCTCGCTTTCTGATATTCATACCGGATATTTCTTCGTGCCGGGCTTCGGGTATCAGTGCGACGGTCGAGCCGGGTAAATAGGGGCGTACTTCCTGCAATGAAAGGTGTTCATCGTTCGCGCAGCTCAGGGTCGTGAACGTGACGCTGCTATCAGAAGCTTCGCAGCGATGAAGTGTCGTTGCACCCACGATGGTGGGCAGGCAGAGCAGGGTGGTCAGCATGAATCGGGATGTGTTCGATGGCATTCGGCGTCCTCCGTGACGGTCATCCTGAAGCGTAGTCGGCAGTTTTTTCACCGTCGGTGTGTTTTCTTTTCAGGATGAGTCGTCGCAGTGTGAAGGATCAGGACGGCGCTCAGCTTTGTCTCGCAAGCGCTTGTTTCAGCCACGATTTTTTAACGTTTAAAACCGTCAGGCGGTGTATCATTGCGCCCGTCAGCCCCGCCGGGGCTTATGGAAAACCTCCATGGACTTACCCAGTAGTTATTCAGTAACCCGTTTCACCAATCATGAATTGACTGATTGATCCTTCCGGCGTGCCCCGCTGCTGGGAGTGGAGTTCGCCTATGTCCGAAATCGAAGTAAAGAAAACACAGGAAAGCCTGCAGGATCGCCTGGCTCAGGTCGTCGAGTTGCTGCAGCGCCAGCGGGTTGTCGAAGACCTGACTCATCGCCAGGAAGGCCCGCATCATGACCGGGTCGAGAGCCTGGTCCACCGGCAAAATCTCGTCGAGTTGCAGCGCAAGCTCGATGATCTGCACTCCGCCGACGTCGCCTATATTCTTGAAGCCCTGCCGCTGGATGATCGTCTGACGCTCTGGCAACTGGTCAAGGCTGATCGCGACGGCGACATTCTTCTCGAAGTATCCGATTCCGTCCGTGAAACGCTGATCGCCGACATGGACGATCACGAGCTCCTGGCTGCGGCCAAGGACATGGATGCCGACGAACTTGCTGACCTGGCCTCCGAGCTGCCGCGAGACGTCGTCCATGAGCTGATGGAGACCCTGGATCAGCAGCAACGCGAGCGTGTGCGATCGGCGCTCTCCTATGACGAGGAGCAGGTCGGTGCGCTGATGGACTTCGAGATGGTGACCATCCGTGAGGATGTCAGTCTTGAAGTGGTTCTGCGTTACCTGCGCCGCCTCAAAGAGCTGCCGGGCCATACCGATAAACTGTTCGTGGTCGACTACGACGGCGTGCTCAAGGGCGTGCTGCCGATCAAGCGTTTGTTGGTCAATGATCCGGAGAAGCAGGTTTCCGAAGTCATGGCCAGTGACCCGGTGAGTTTTCACCCGGACGAAGACGCCTACGACGCCGCTCAGGCCTTCGAACGTTACGACTTGATCTCTGCCCCGGTGGTCGACAAGAACGGCAAGCTGATCGGCCGTCTGACCATCGACGAAATGGTCGACCTGATTCGTGAGGAGAGCGAAAGCGAAGTCCTCAACATGGCGGGTCTGCGTGAAGAGGAAGACATTTTCGCTTCGGTCTGGAAATCCCTGCGCAACCGCTGGGCGTGGCTGGCGATCAATCTGATCACGGCGTTCGTCGCATCGCGGGTGATCGGCCTGTTCGAAGGTTCGATCGAGAAGCTGGTGGCCCTGGCGGCGCTGATGCCGATCGTGGCGGGCATCGGTGGCAACTCCGGCAATCAGACGATCACCATGATCGTTCGCGCCATGGCGCTCGACCAGGTCAGCACCGGCAATACCTCGCGCTTGATGCGCAAAGAGCTGGCCGTCGCGTTGATCAATGGCCTGGTCTGGGGCGGGGTGATCGGGGTGGTCGCTTACTTGCTTTATGGCAGCTGGTCGCTGGGCGTGGTCATGACCGCCGCCATGACGTTGAACCTGCTGCTGGCAGCGTTGATGGGAGTGTTGATCCCGATGACCCTGGCGAAGATGGGGCGCGACCCGGCGATGGGCGCCAGCGTGATGATTACAGCCATGACCGACAGTGGTGGCTTCTTTATCTTCCTGGGGTTGGCGACGATCTTCCTGCTCTGACCGACAGCATTGAAACAGCCCGCCGATTGGCGGGCTTTTTTCATCCTTGGCAAACCCGAATTGCGGGCAAAAAAAAGCCAGCATTCATGCTGGCTTGAGGTGTTCGGTTTGGCTCAGGATGCGTCTGCGGCCATTTCGGCGTCGTGGGCGATCAGAGAAACCAGCGCGTTCTGTTGGCGATGGGAGAGCTGGCGGAAGCGTTGCAGCAGTTCGCGTTCGTGCAGCGACAGCTCGGGGCTGTCCAGGCGCATGCTCAGCTCTTCGCCCAGTGCACCTTCCTGAATAAGACTCTGCTCAAGGCGCGCAATGATCTCGGAGTTCATGCTGCGATGATGATTGCGAGCCACCTCGGCAATGCGTTCACGCATTCCGTCTGGCAGACGTACGACGAACTTGTCAGCCGTACGGCTGGAATAAATTGCCTGTTTCAATGGGCGCATATATTTAACCGGTTAGTTCAGGGGAGCGGTTCTCGGGATTGGCCGCAGGATGTGTTCTAGGACAAGCATCCGCGCCAAATGGTTCAACCTGAATTGTTAAGAGGCGCGCATCATGCCTCAAAATTGCCAGATCATTGGCGTCAATTCTGTGACAAATATTGATCCGGGTAAAGGCGTAATGCCAGCACCAATTATCAGAAATGCGGACTGGTTTGAAAAGAAAGCATCGGCCCGTATCGCTGACCGCGTCCTGAAGCACGTCGACTGATGCCCGAAGACTCCTGAACGTGCATGCTATGCGGGTTGAATCGTTGTTCCTTACCTTGTACAGGATAGTGGCAAATGGCCGATTTACTAGGGGCAAATGCCTGCCGGAGGGCGTTTTCAGGATGGATGGCAGGCTGATTTACCTCATGGGACCTTCTGGCTCCGGCAAGGACAGTCTCATCGAGGCTGCGCGTGAACACTTGCGGGCGCTGAACTGCGAAGTCATGCGCCGGGTCATTACCCGTTCGGCCGAATCCGTGGGCGAGGATGCGATCGGTGTGACGCCGCAGGAGTTCGAGCACTGCCAGCGCGCAGGAAAGTTTTCGCTGGCGTGGGAGGCCAACGGTCTCGCCTACGGGATTCCGGTGGAAATGGATCAATGGTTGAAAGCCGGTAGACACGTCCTGGTGAACGGCTCTCGGGCGAACCTGAGGCAAGCGCTGGAAAGCTACCCGACCCTGGTGCCGGTGTTGCTGACGGTGCGAGATAACGTCTTGCGTGAGCGCCTGCTCCGGCGTGGCCGGGAGACGCGTGAGCAGGTCGATGCGAGGCTGGCCCGCAACGCGCTCTTCAAGGACAGGCGTTCAACTGACAGCCCTGTGCATCTGATCGACAATTCGGGTGACCTCGCGGATGCGGTCAATCATCTGCTGGAGCTGGTCAGGTTCAGCGCAATACCGGATCAAACTTGATCTTGCGCCCCGCCACCAGCGCCAACACGAACATCACCGAAAACACGCCGCACCCGATCAGGGGCAGGGATATTTCGCTTTCCTCGAACAGCGAGAAATGCCCGAGGCCACTCAATAAGGCGAGGATCAGAAATCCTGCAGCTGACTTGGACATGCTGTACTCCTGAAGATATTTCAAAAAACCAGACGTTCAGTCGAATTCGCCGGCAACGCTTGTTCAGACTCGCTGACCGCTTGCGGGGCGAAGCTCTGGTCGCTCAACACCGCCCATTGCGGCGCCTTCTGCACTTGCAGGTAATGCGGCATGCGCGCGGCCACTCTCTCGTTGTCCTCGGGGACGAAGTGAAAGCCCACCAGGGCGGCCAGTGCGATTGCGTTTGCGAACACGAGGGCGCTGTTCATGAGACGAGTCTCCGATTGTTCTTGTATAAGAACCGATAAAGCAGCCGTCGTGCCAATAGTCTAACCGCTGTTAAGTCCTTTAAAAACAAGCATTTAGAATGGCTTTTCGAAGAGGGGGCATTGCATTCTGCAATGATGGCTTTTTCGCGATGGTGCAAATTGCACGGTAAAACGTCCGGCACTCTTGCAGGGCGCCTGCCTACACTTAAAAAGCCCTGCGGACGACATGACAAAACAGGGCCCTGCCGTTAACATGCACGCCGTCTGTCGCACCGACAGTCCTGTGTCCCAGTAGCTCAATTGGATAGAGCATCCCCCTCCTAAGGGGAAGGTTGGCAGTTCGAACCTGCCCTGGGACACCATATAAATCAAGGCCTTTAGCGATTTAAGCTCTCACCGTAAAAACCCCGTGGGTGCAGAGTGGGTGCAAATGGATTGCTTCAGGCATTAAAAAGCCCCGCTCAGGTAAAGGCCTGTCGGGGCTTTTTTGTATCGGACATCGATTCGTGAATTAAGGGATTTTCACGGATATCCCTGAGTTAGGTCCGGGAGGAACGCCCAAAGCCGGCTCTACGCCTGGAGAGTTACGAATATCCTCAAGTAACTGCTCGGGTGCAAATCTTCTTCCTATCACCGCCTCTGACTCTGGACGGGGCGCCGATGAGTGCTTTGCGCGATAAGCTACCAGCTCGGGGATTTGTTCTTCGATTGCCTTGAGACACAAGCCTCGGACGAAGTAGCGGTTGAATTCGCCTTCTGCGAGGGTTTCCGGTGCGTTATGTGGGACTTGTGCCAACGTGAACCCACCTTTTGGCTTGGCTCTCTGCTCTTGGCTTTTCATCAGCCGACGAGCTCTTATTTGATCAGCTAGCCAGTCATCCGAATGATTAGCTGCGGCCACTTTCAGCAGTTCTGGCCAGGCTTGCACTCCCTCCTCAGTCAGGCGCTTGCTAGTAAAAAGCCTATCCGTGCGAATGTCCGCTTCAATCTCTTGGACCATATGCTCGCGTGAGCGAGCATCGATATCCCTGTACTCAAGACCCATAGTTGTTCTCCCTCGGCCAATGACAGGCCAATTGCGTGCTGTCCGCTCCTGCGTTCGATACGCGCGGAACCATTGACGCTAGCACTTTGATGGCATTGGTCAAATTTGGCCAAGATAAGTGGTCGTTCAACGTTCCGATGAATCTCTAATTCGGAGAACTGTAGTGGTGGAGCAATTGGCGTGTCTCGCTGTTGCTCTGATTCCCAAGCCGGCAGCAAGCAACTCCTTCACTCGTTTGTGCAAATCGATGTCGACTGGGCGGCCTTGGTACTTGCCAGCCGCCTTCGCCTTCTTGATGCCCTGAGCCTGACGCTCGCGGCGCTGCTCGTAATCCTTGCGGGCGATGGCGGCCATCATTTCCACCAGCATCGAGTTAATGGCGCCCAGCATCCGCCCGGTGAATTCGTCGCCCTTGGTGTCCTGCATCCCCTGATGGCTCGTTGGCAGATCGAGCGCGACAATGCGCAGCCCCTTGGAGTCGATCGCAGTCTTGAGCTTCTGCCAATCCTCCACAGGAAGGCGTGAGAGGCGGTCTATCGACTCCACCAACAAGACGTCACCCTTGCGCGCATCTTTGAGCAGGCGCAACAGCTCAGGCCGATCTGCCGAGGCGCCGCTGGCGTTCTCCAAGTACACGCTCGCTATCACCTTGTTGTGGTCGGTGGCGAATTGCTCGAGCGATGCCCGGGCGCGGCCGGCGTCCTGCTCTTCGGTCGATGCTCGGAGGTATGCGCGGATGAACATGATGTGCTGTCCGTATCAGTTAGGGTGTTCTACTAATACTGTTGCACTATGAGTGTCACTTATTAAGTGGAATGCGCAAATAAACGCGAATTTACGCGTATCAGCTCAGGCATACGCAAAAACTATGCTCGGAACCTAAGCTTCGATCTTGGATACTACCTGTGCCTTTTGCAGGCCTTGGCGGGCCGGCGTTGAACTTTGTAACTGGGGGGAGTGATGGAGCGAAAATTAACAGGATTGTTTCTCGGCGCGGGAGCCTCCTATAACGTCAGTATGCCTCTTGTTTGGGAGCTTACGGCAGAGCTAAAAAACTGGTTAACAGTTGAAAAGCTAAAGCGCTTTAATGCCGGTTGGAAAGAGGAGGGTGGTGGTCATGCGGACGAAGTTATAGAGGATTTTATATCTGTCTTGGCAAGGGACGATTTGCACTATGAAAGCATTCTAGGCTACCTGGAAGTTCAGTCTAGAAGGCAGCGATCCTTATCTTCTGATTATCACTCGCTGTACGCATGGCTTGTACAGATGATTTATTACACGCTTTACTTTAAGCACGTCAAGGGCGCTGATTTTATTGTTAGAAATTTGGAATTCTATCGGGGGGTTGTGCACCTGTACGAAGAAAATACGCCTTTATGGGTTTTTTCGCTAAATCACGATTCGATCATTGAAATGATAGCAAAGAAATTTTCTATTCCTCTGTTCTCAGGGTTGAATTCCAGCGATATGAAGTTGCCTCGCCGAAATGGTGAGGGGGAAATAATAGGGTACATAAAAGTCGAGACTATCGATCAGCAGACGCTTGATCATGGCGCGATGAATTTTCCAAATCCTGGTGAGAAGGGAATTTACTTATTGAAACTTCATGGCGCTCTTGATTTGTTCGCATTCAACGATGGGAATGATTTGTTGAAGCTAGTCCCTGACGAGGAAACGCCAGAGGCCGTGATCTCTGTTCTGAAGGCTGCGAATGAGGAACTGGTTTACCTTGCGCCAGGCGCTCCAGGGGGGATAGCGAGAGCTTTAAATGAAATCGCCTATGCGGATTCAGATGGCGAAATGCAGTTCTTACGCCGGAGTTTGCTTTCCGGTGCTCGTAAGTTTCATGAGCATGGCTCTCAGGTCCTGCCAAAATCAATGCTGAATCACTTTAGATCGAATATAAATTTTTTAACTAACTTGGTTTGCGTTGGTTATGGGTTCGGTGATCATCATGTAAATGAGGTGATTAAAGGATGGCTGGAGTTTTCGTCAAAAAGATCGATAGATATTGTGAGCCCTGGTATCGCGCAGGTGCCTTCTTTTTTGCTGCATGTCGCGCCTCAGGTTCGGATTATCGACTCTGGTGCTGTAGAGTATTTTGACTCTATAGCTGGTATCGAAAGAACGCCGCTTGAACTTATGTCAAAAGAAATTGCCGCTGCTAGTCGTAAGGTTGGTCCTCAGCGAAGCGCTCAAATTCTTGAGGATTTTCGCCTAGCTGAGGAGCGCCGAACTGACGAGGCGGTAGCTCATGCGCTGGAAATTTATCACAGTATGGAAAACTGCAACGAACAGGATGTTGAAAAGCTAGTAGAGCGCTTGAGAAGTGAAATAGGTTTATCTGATAAAGATTATTTCAGTCGGCTCCTTGCTCTTTTTAATGCTGATAAATGTACTTAATAATTGGGGGGCAGCTTAAATTTTGTCTTCAGCATGTATAGAGGCCGAGATAATAATCCCGCCCCACCTGCGTACGCCGATGCAGATCGCGACCGGGTTGCCGCTGGCGGTAGTGTTCTTGGCGCCGCCGAATGCATAGGACGGGGCGTTCTCATGAGATGTGCTTTGCTTCAGGCCAGTAGCCTGAGGACTTAGCATCTGGATGACGCCCCCCGCTGCAAGCGCGATACCTGGTGCCAGGGTCGCGCCATTCGTTACGGAGCTCATAGCAATCAAAACAACTCCGAGCACAGTTTGAAATAGGCCCGCGCGTTTGCTGCCGGCGATCACTGGGACGATCCGGATCTCTTGAGCTCCACCCAGCTTCAATTCCTTCTCGCCGATGTTCTTCCGATTCCGGAACACGGCGAACTCTAGACCCTTCTCCACAACACTCGCCGCCTTTGTGCAGTCCATTGCGCTCGCCAGTGCCTGCTGAAAAAACAGCAACGCACAGGCCGACACGATGTAGCGTCCCTTGATGTACACGATGAATCCTTTGCCGTTGGAAGGTGAGAACCGCCGCGCAGGTTAATCCCTGCGCAACGAATCTTGAACCCCGGCTTCAAGAGAACCGCTGATCCGGCCGATAACCCGTTCGGTGACTACAGAGTCGCGCGAAATCGCTTGATAGCATTTGGCCGGCGGCTATCATCTGCGCGCCTGGAAATGGTCCATCTTCTTCAATTGCCTGGAAATCCTCGATGCTGTCGTATCACCAAAAGAGTTTTCTGATCGTCGATGATTTCTCGGATTTCCGCAGTTCCGTGCGTTCGATGTTGCGCGAGTTGGGCGTCAAGGATGTGGACACCGCCGACACCGGTGAGCAGGCGCTGAAAATGTGTGCGCAGAAGTCCTACGATTTCATCCTCCAGGACTTCCACCTCGGTGACGGCAAGAAGAACGGTCAGCAGGTGCTGGAAGACCTGATGATGGAGAAGCTGATCAGCCACGAAGCGGTGTTCGTGATGGTCACGGCCGAAACCAGTCAGGCGATGGTACTCAGTGCCCTGGAGCACGAGCCGGACGCGTACTTGACCAAGCCGTTCAACCGCTCCGGCCTGGCTCAGCGCCTGGAGCGTCTGGAGCAGCGCAAGACCCTGCTCAAGCCGATTTTGCAAGCCCTCGACCGCGGCAAACCGGTCGAGGTGCTCAACGCCTGCATCGCCCTGTGCAAGCAGGACATCCGTTATTCGCCGCTGTGCCTGCGCTATCGCGCCGATGCGTTGCGCGACATGAACCAGAACGAAGCGCTTGAGCGCCTTTACGACAGCATCATCGCCGACCGGCCGTTGCCGTGGGCGTTTGCCGGCTTGGGCAAGTTGCTGTTCAAGCGCGGTCAGGTCAGTCAGGCCAAGGGCGTGTACGAAAAAGCCCTGAAAGTCTTCCCGATGATGCCGGCGCTGTATGACGGCATGGCTGATGTGCTGGTCGCCGAAGGCGACACCAAAGGCGCGCAGCAGGTGCTGGAGGAAGCGATTCGCCTGTCGCCGCTGGCCGTGCGCCGTCAGGCGTTGCTGGGCAAGCTGGCGATGGCCAACGAAGATTTCGACACCGCTTCCCGGGCTTATCGCCAGGCGGTGAATCAGGGCGCGCAATCGCGGTTCAAGGATCCGGAAAGCAATCTGGGCCTGGCCCACGCGCTGATCAGCAAGGGCAGCGAGCGCGGGCTCGATACCCGTACGCGGCTGGAGATCAACACCACACTGAGTGCAGTGGCGAAAGAAAACCCGACCGATCCGGGCCTGCAGATTCGCGCGCGTCTGATGAAGGCTACAAGTCTGTTGCTCAACGATGCCGAGACCGCCGAAAAGCTCACCGAACAAGCGCTGATGCGCCTGGACGGCATGGAGCAGTTCATGAGCCCTGAGGCCGCGTTGCTGGTCGCCAAGCAATTGCAGATGCTCGGCCAGGCAGAGGCGGGCACGTCGATGCTCAAGAGCTGTGCGGAAATCTACGGCGATGACCCGACGGTGATGAAAGACATCGCCAAGCTCACCGATGACCCGACTATTCTCAGCTCCAGTAACGCCGCCGCCGACCTCAACCGGCAGGGCGTGCGCGTGTACAAGACCGGCAACCTGGTGGAGGCCCGCGAGGTGTTCCGCAAGGCGCTGAAGATGCAACCGAAGAACATCAGTATTGCGCTGAACATGGCTCAGTCGCTGCTGCACGGCACCGACACCAATGTGCCGTCGGCGGAGCTGGAAGAATGTCGGGCCTGCCTGAAACTGGTGGGCATGATGCCCGATACCGACGCGCGTTATCCGCGTTATCAGAAGCTGAAAAGCAAGGCGTTTGGCGAATGAACCAAGACGAGCAGGCACTGGATTTTTCCACGGTGATCGCCTCCACCGTGCACGACATGAAGAACTCTCTGGCGATGCTGATGCAGGCCCACAGCCAATGGCTGGCGCGCTTGCCCGAAGCGCAGCGCCAGGGGCCGGAGCAGGGCGTGATCGACTTCGAGTTCGCCCATCTCAACGGCATGCTGGTGCAGTTGCTCGGGCTGTACAAGCTCGGGGTCAATCAGATGCCGTTGCAACCGGCCTATCACGAGTTGGACGACTTCATCGAGGCGCAACTGGCGGCGCATCAGGACGTGTTCGCCAGCCGTGGCATCATCGCCACTTACGAAGTCGATCCGCTCAGTCCGCTGGGCTTCTTCGATCGTGAGCTGATCGCCTCGGTGCTGGGCAACTGCATCAACAACGCGATCCGCTACGCCCGTGAATCGCTGCTGATCACCGTCAGCGACGAAGCCGGGCAACTGGTGCTGAGCATCAATGACGACGGCGACGGTTACCCGGCCCAAATGCTTGAGCGCCAGTCCGATTATGTGCAGGGCATCAACCACAGCAGTGGCAGCACTGGCCTTGGTCTGTACTTCGCCGGGCGCATCGCTGCGCTGCATCAGCGCAACGGTGTAGGCGGACGTACCGAAATCCGTAATGGCGGCCCGTTGGGCGGTGGTGTGTTCAGTATTTACCTGCCCTGAATCACGGATTCATCGACCGGCATTCTTTTTGTTGGCCGCTGCTTGATATTCCGAACAGCCGAAGCCTATTTTGTCCGGGTCGCCGTTCGCGGCTCGCACAATAACAAGGATTGCGTCATGACAACCGATGGCCAGCGTTCACTCGCGCAGCGATTGACGGGCATTGATGAGATTGAATGTGTCACGCCGGATTTGAACGGCGTGCCACGGGGCAAGGTAATGACCGCCGAGGGCTTCCTCGAGGGGCGGCGTTTGCAGCTGGCCCGGGGGGTGCTGCTGCAATGCATCATGGGCGGTTATCCCGCCGCGAAGTTCTATGGCAGCGATGACGGCGATCTGGCGCTGGTGGCCGATCCTGCGCAGATCCATCCTTTGCCATGGAGCCAGGAACCGCGCGCTTTGGCCATCTGTGATGCCGACGAACTGACCGGCGAAAGCTCCAACCTGTCGACCCGTGGTCAGCTCAAGAAGGTCATTGCCCGCTACGCAGCCCTCGGTCTGGCGCCGGTGGTGGCGACCGAACTTGAATTCTTTGTGTTCGCGCCGAACACCGACCCGACCCAGCCGTTCCAGCCGCCAGTCGGTCTCGACGGCCGTCGCGAGGACGGTCATTCGGCGTTCAGCGTCAGCTCCAACAACGGTCTGCGGCCGTTCTTCAGTGAAGTCTATAAATGCATGGCGGCCCTTGGTCTGCCGCGCGACACCTTCATGCACGAAATGGGCGTCAGCCAGTTCGAGATCAACCTGCTGCACGGTGATCCGCTGTTGCTGGCCGACCAGACCTTCCTGTTCAAGCACCTGCTCAAGGAGGTCGCGCTCAAGCACGGTCTGACCGTGGTGTGCATGGCCAAGCCGCTGGCGCACACGCCGGGCAGTTCGATGCACATTCACCAGAGCATCGTCGAAATCGGCAGCGGCAAGAATGTGTTCAGCGACGCCGACGGTCAGCCGACCGCGATGTTCCGCCACTTCATTGGCGGGCAGCAGGCGGGCATGGCTGATTTCACCGCGCTGTTTGCGCCGAACGTCAATTCGTATCAGCGGCTGTGCCATCCGTTTGCATCGCCGAACAACGCCTGCTGGTCCCACGACAACCGCGCCGCCGGGTTGCGCATTCCGGCCAGTTCGCCGGTCGCGCGTCGGGTCGAGAACCGCTTGCCGGGGGCCGATGCCAACCCGTACCTGGCGATTGCCGCGAGCCTGGCCGCCGGCTTGTACGGCATCGAGCATGAACTCGAACCAAGCGAAGCGATTCAGGGCGAGTTCCAAGTGCCGGACAATCTTTCGCTGCCGTGTACCTTGCACGCGGCGCTCGAGCGTCTGAAACGCAGCCAGCTTGCAAAGGAACTGTTCGGCACGGAATTCATCGAAGGCTACATCGCTTCGAAGACCATGGAGTTGACCAGTTTCTTTGATGAAATCACTCCCTGGGAACGCCGTGTTCTAGCAGCCCAGGCCTGACGAAATGTCGCCGTCGGGCTATCGTTTGATAGCCCGATACTTACTGCAAGGAGCCGCTCGGAACGCCGATGCGCCAAATCTGGAAATCCTTTCGAGCGCTGTATTTCGCCTCGCTGATGATGTTGATCGGCTCGGGCCTTCTTTCTACTTATCTGGCTTTGCGTCTGGCTGCCGACGATGTCGACGGGTTGTGGGTCGGTGCGTTGATGGCGGCCAACTACTTCGGTCTGGTGCTGGGCGGCAAGATCGGTCACCGCCTGATTGCCCGGGTCGGGCATATCCGGGCCTACTCGGCGTGTGCCGGGATCGTCGGCGCGGCGGTGCTCGGTCATGGCTTGGTGGACTGGCTGCCGGCCTGGCTGGTGCTGCGGACCATCGTCGGCCTCGGCATGATGTGCCAGTACATGGTCATCGAGAGCTGGCTGAACGAGCAGGCCGACGCCAATCAGCGGGGACTGGTGTTCAGCGGCTACATGATCGCGTCGTATCTGGGGCTGGTGCTGGGTCAGCTGATTCTGGTCATGCACCCGGGTCTTGGTCTGGAACTGCTGATGCTGGTCGCGCTGTGCTTCGCTCTGTGTCTGGTGCCGGTGGCGCTGACCCGACGGATTCACCCGGCGCCGCTGCATCCGGCGCCGATGGAGCCGCGCTTCTTTATCAAGCGCGTGCCACAGTCGCTGAGCACGGTGCTCGGGGCAGGGCTGATCATCGGTTCGTTCTACGGCCTGGCGCCGCTGTATGCCTCGCAGCAGGGGCTGTCCACCGAACAGGTCGGTCTGTTCATGGGGAGCTGCATTTTTGCCGGGCTCGTGGTGCAGTGGCCGCTGGGGTGGTTGTCCGACCGCTATGACCGGGCGCTGCTGATCCGTTGCTTTGCGCTGTTCCTGGCGGTCGCTGCATTACCGCTGGCGATCCTGCCGCAAGTGCCGCTGGAGGTGCTGTTCGTGGTCGGCTTCCTCTGCTCGCTGGTGCAGTTTTGCCTGTACCCGCTGGCGGTAGCGTTCTCCAATGACCACGTCGAAGGCGAGCGTCGGGTGTCGCTGACGGCGATGTTGCTGGTGACTTACGGCGTGGGCGCCAGTGTCGGGCCGCTGGCGGCCGGCGTGCTGATGAAACTGTTCGGGCCGCAGAGCCTGTACGCGTTCTTCACCTTTTTCGCGTTGGTGCTGGTGTGGCGGATCCGGCCGAAAGCCGTGACCAATCTGCACCAGGTCGACGATGCGCCGCTGCATCACGTGGCGATGCCGGACAGCATGTCCAGTTCACCGCTGGTGGCGGCGCTTGACCCGCGGGTTGATGAGCAGGTGGTGCAGGAGCAGATGCAGAATCCGGTCGCTCCGGAGCCTGAACCTGAACCCGAGCCAGAACCTGTCGCACCAACCGATTCGACAATCGAAGGTGAGGGGCCGGACATCAGCCCCGCCAGGCCGTGATTCAGGCATAAAAAAACGGGCAGTCACCGCAGTGACTGCCCGTTTTTTCATGCCTGCCGATCAGAGGTCGTCTTTATCGAACCGACGCGCTTCGCGTTGCAGTTGGTAAACGAAGCGCTCGACGTTGCGCGCCGCCGGGCCGCTGATGTTGTGAAAGCGCAGGCCGGCGAAGGTGATGTTGAGTTTTTCTTCGAAGTGCAGGTAGCGCAATTCGACGGAGGCTGGTTGGTTGCCGAACAGCGGCGCGGCGATCAGCCGATCGTAGACCTGGCCCAGTTGCAGACGGTCGGTGATGTCGCCTTCGAAGCGCAGTTTGCAGCCGGTGGCCGAGATATCCAGCAGTTTGCCGCCGATAGGCGACTTGAGTTTTTCGCCACCCAGTTCGACGCTGACCAGGTCGGTCAGCTTCAGGGCGGCGCGGAAAGCATTGCGGCGCTGGTGATAAACCACTTCGGCGGGCAGGTCGCCGGTGTAGAAGCGATCGCCACTGGATTCTTCGATTTTAAGTGTGCCGTTGCATTCCCAGGCAATGCGCACACCGTCATGAAAACCTTCAACCTTGAATGGCTCGCCGGCGAGCAGAAAACGTTCGCCATCGCGCGGGATCATTTCATCCAGGGCAATCGTGGCGGTTTCCCGGTCAACCTTGATCAAGTAACTCTGGAAGCGCTGGCTGCGCTCGTGGAAGGTGATGATCAGTGGATCATGGCTTTCTTGCAGCTGGCGCAGGTTGCTGGAGATTTCCAGAGGTGTAGTGAGCACCTTTGGGGGCTGCGGAGCATCATCCGCGCTGAGGACGTTGGACACGTTAAATCAATCTCCAGACAAAATTTGACTACGGCTGGCCAGTATTTTGCCAGCATGTTTCGCACGTTGATAGGGCGCAAGCATGGAAGAAAGCATCACGCCTGGCTGAGCGCGCGTGGTTTCTGCAGTTTGGAGAAGGTGCCACTGGCATCGTAGAGCGCGGGTGGCTCGCCGCCGGTGAGGATTTTCAGCTGATTGGCCGTGGCGGCCTGCTGCATGACGATCGACTGGCCATTTCTGGCATTGGCGGCCTGGCACTGGGCGATCAGATCGGTCAGGACATCACTCTGGCTCAGCAACTGGTCGCCGATGCTCGACTGGCTGGCCAGTTGTTCCAGACCGGCGCGATCGATCGACAGATTGAGGCTGGCGAGGATTTCGCTGCGTTTGCGGCCATGCTGTTCGAGCAGAATGATCAATGCCTGCTTGCGCGCCAGAATCTCTTCCAGCAAAGGCATGTCGCGACCGTGCAAGGCGAGGGACTCGGTTTGCAGTAACTCCAGCAATTGTTGAGCTGGAGCAAAGTCGTCGATGATCAGTTGCAATAAATTAGTGTCGTGCATGGCTGGCCTTGGGTTTTAAGCGTCCAAAAGCCTGGCGCTGACCGAGGCCTAGCGCTGGGCTTCGAAGTTGAGCAGTTTGCTGGCTACACGGTTGCTGTCGACCTTGTAGCTGCCATCGGCAATCGCTGCTTTCAACTCGTCCACACGGGCCTTGTCGACGGCAGGCTGATCGCGCAGCTTGTCAGTGATCTTCTGCAACTGTTGAGCCTCATTGCTGAGGTGTACCGATTCCCCGCTTTTTGCGGTACTGGCCTGTTCGGCCGGGGTATTCAGCGGCGCGGAGGTGCCGGTTTCGGCGGTTTCCTTGGCGTTGCTGGTACGTGTACTGCCCGTAAGTGACGAGGAGCTGTTCAAACGGCTGAAATCGATGACCATGTTAAAAACCTCTGGGAATTTGGACGCTTGCCATGTTCTCGGCCATCCCCTGGAAAACTTTAGGCTCATTTAGCAATGAGCTTGCATGCGCCGTAGCAGATCCTGCTGCGGCACAGTTTAGGGAACAGCTCTGGTCAGCGCCAGTTTTCTGCTTGAGTACTCAGGGGCTTTTCAAATATCCGTTCATCCTGCCGCTCACATTACCGCTACATGGCCACTTCCACCTGGCCGGGCGCGATCACCTGCGCCTTGATAACCCGTTGGGAATTGAGGTTTTTCACCCGAATCTGTTCTTTCAGGCCACCGTTGGACAGGGCTTCGCCCGGCATCCGGACGGCGAGGGTGCCGCTGCGGGCGATGATCACCACTTGATCGCCCTTGCGAACCACTTCCGCCTGTTCCAGATGCACCAGGGTAATGACTTGATCGGCGACCGTTGGTCGGGTCAATTTCTGCCCGATGGCTTCATCTACCGACGTCAGGAAACCCTGGTTGATCGTGCTGACGTCGCGCTCGCGCAAGGTCACGTCCTGGGGCTCGATAATGCCGGCGCGCTTGAGTGGCCGCGTGGTGGTGACAATCTCGCGAAACAGGCGGACTTGAGCGGGCACGAACACCGTCCAGGGGGAGGCGCCTTCGCAGCGGACCTTGACCGTGACACGGCCCAGAGGACGTGCCGGACTCTCCAGTGTCGCTGTCAATTCCTTGTCGCACATAGGCATGCGCATGCGTGGATCGAGCTGGTTGACCTCGATTTCATATCGGCCTTCCGTTTGACTGGTGGCCAGATAGTCTTCTACGGTGAATTCAAGAAAGCCCTGAGTGACGCCGATAAGCATGTCAGGCAAGGTAACCGCATCAGCAATGGCAGGGCTGCCAGCGAAAAACAGGCAAACGGCGGACATCGCGCAAAGCCCTCTGCGGAGGGGAGATGTCAGGCGTCGGAAAAATGTCGTTTGAGCGTTCATACGAGTTAAAAAGCAAGCGCCGTGCCGTTTAGCAATGAATGTGCGTCGCAACAACACTTGGCGTTGGTGTAGGAGTCTGGGCATGGCTGGTGTAATGGATTCGGTGAACCAGCGCACGCAACTGGTGGGGCAGAATCGCCTGGAGCTGTTGTTGTTCCGTCTCGACGGTCAGCAGCTCTACGGGATCAACGTGTTCAAGGTTCGGGAAGTGCTGCAGTGCCCGCAACTGACGCTGATGCCCAAGTCCAGTCCTGTCGTGTGCGGGGTGGCGAATATCCGGGGGGCGACCATTCCGATCCTTGATCTGGCGATGGCGACCGGCTCCGGTGCTTTGAAAGACAAGAACAGTCCGTTTGTGATCATCACGGAATACAACACCAAGACTCAGGGTTTCCTGGTGCGCTCGGTGGAACGTATCGTGAACATGAACTGGGAAGAGATTCATCCGCCGCCCAAGGGCACCGGACGCGATCATTACCTGACCGCTGTGACTCGGGTCGACAATCAGTTAGTCGAAATCATCGACGTCGAGAAGGTGCTGGCGGAAGTCGCGCCGACCCCGGAAGCGATTTCGGTCGGCGTGGTGGATGTCGAGACCCAGAGCAAGGCGTTGTCGTTGCGGGTGCTGACGGTCGATGACTCGTCGGTGGCGCGCAAGCAGGTGACGCGTTGCCTGCAGACGGTCGGTGTCGAAGTGGTGGCGTTGAACGACGGCAAGCAGGCGCTGGATTACCTGCGCAAGCTGGTCGACGAGGGCAAGAAGCCGGAAGAAGAGTTCCTGATGATGATCTCCGACATCGAAATGCCGGAGATGGACGGGTACACCCTGACGGCCGAGATCCGCAGCGACCCTCGCATGCAAAAGCTTCATATCATCCTGCATACTTCGTTGTCGGGTGTGTTCAATCAGGCGATGGTCAAGAAAGTCGGTGCCGATGACTTCCTGGCCAAGTTCCGTCCTGATGACCTGGCATCCCGGGTAGTCGACCGGATCAAAGCAGCAGACATCAGCTAAGGGCCTTCTGCCCCTGGCGTTCAACACGATTTAAGAGGCGGCATCATTTGTCTACGGGTAATTTGGATTTCGAACAGTTCCGGGTCTTCCTGGAAAAAGCCTGTGGCATTTTGCTCGGTGAAAACAAGCAGTATCTGGTGTCGAGCCGTCTCAACAAACTGATGGAGCAGCAAGGCATCAAGTCCCTGGGTGAGCTGGTTCAGCGCATCCAGACCCAGCCGCGCAGCGGTTTGCGCGAGCAGGTGGTCGATGCCATGACGACCAACGAAACCCTGTGGTTTCGCGACACCTATCCGTTTGAAGTCTTGAAGAACAAGGTGCTGCCCGAAGCGATCAAGGCTGCTCCCAACCAGCGTCTGCGGATCTGGTCGGCAGCCTGCTCGTCGGGTCAGGAACCCTATTCGCTGTCGATGTCGATCGACGAGTTCGAGCGGACCAACATCGGTCAGTTGAAGATGGGCGTGCAGATCGTCGCCACCGATCTGTCCGGCAGCATGCTGACCAACTGCAAGACCGGCGAGTACGACAGCCTGGCGATTGGTCGCGGTCTGTCCGCCGATCGTCTGCAGCGCTACTTTGACCCAAAAGGGCCGGGGCGCTGGGTGATCAAGGCGCCGATCAAGAACCGGGTGGAGTTCCGCTCGTTCAACCTGCTCGACAGTTATGCAAGTCTGGGCAAGTTCGACATCGTGTTCTGCCGCAACGTGCTGATCTACTTCTCCGCCGAGGTGAAGAAGGACATCCTGTTGCGCATTCACAGCACGCTGAAGCCCGGCGGTTATCTGTTCCTTGGCGCTTCCGAAGCGCTGAATGGTTTGCCGGATCATTACCAGATGGTGCAGTGCAGCCCGGGGATCATCTACCAGGCGAAGTGAAACACCGGCGACACAAGAAACGGGAGTCCTCAGGGGCTCCCGTTTTTTTATGCCTGAAGGTTTTGCCGGTGGCAGGTGGCGGCAGAAAAGCGGCATCCGGCGGAAACCGGTTGCCGCTTTTCTGGCATTGCCGCGTTGCCGGTTCCGCGCAAAGCCCCGTAATCCGGGGCTTTCTCAAACTGGCACGACGCTTGCTATAGCCCAGTTACGAAAAATCCGGTCACCTGAAGGTTCCCGACATGAGCATCAGCTTCGATAAAGCGCTCGGCATTCACGAAAAGGCTTTGGGCTTCCGCGCCCAGCGTGCCGAAGTGCTGGCCAACAATATCGCCAACGCCGACACCCCGAACTACAAGGCGCGGGATCTGGAGTTCTCCAAAGTGCTCGAAGCACAGAGCCAGAAGAACGCTAACGGCACCATAGCCCTGAACATGACCAACAGCCGTCACATCGAAGCTGAAGGCCTGGGCAATGGCGACGAGTCGCTGATGTATCGCACGCCGATGCAGCCTTCGATCGACCAGAACACCGTGGACGCCCAGCTGGAACAGTCGAACTACGCGGAAAACGCCGTCGGCTTCCAGGCCAGCTTCACCCTGCTCAACAGCAAATTCAAAGGGCTGGTGTCAGCCCTGCGCGGAGAGTAATCCATGTCCCTGTCCAGCGTTTTCAACATTGCCGGCAGCGGCATGAGCGCCCAGACCACCCGTCTCAACACCGTGGCCTCGAACATCGCCAACGCCGAGACCGTCTCGTCGAGCATCGACCAGACCTATCGTGCCCGTCATCCGGTGTTTGCCACCATGTTTCAGGGCGGCCAGAGCGGCGGCAGCAATTCGCTGTTCCAGAACCAGGACGCGGTCGGTCAGGGCGTGCAGGTGCTCGGTGTGGTCGAAGACCAGAGCAACCTCGAAGCGCGCTACGAGCCGAACCATCCGGCGGCCGACGCCAAGGGCTACGTCTACTACCCGAACGTCAACGTGGTGGAAGAAATGGCTGACATGATTTCCGCGAGCCGTTCGTTCCAGACCAACGCTGAAATGATGAACACCGCCAAGACCATGATGCAGAAGGTACTGACCCTCGGTCAGTGATAAGGGGCGACTGCCATGAGTGTTACCGATACCACCAGCAGCCTGACGATGAACGACATACTGGCCAACTCTTCGAAGAAGACCAGTAGCACCACCACCGGCGGCATCGCTTCGGCCACCAACAGCTCGACCGGCGGCCAGGCCCTGGGCAAGGACGCGTTCCTGCAACTGCTGGTGACCCAGCTGAAAAACCAGAACCCGCTCGACCCGCAGGACAACAGCGCATTCGTTGCCCAGCTGGCGCAGTTCAGCAGCCTCGAGGGGATCACCACCCTCAACAGCACCGTCAGTTCGCTGGCCGGCAACTACAACTCGTCGCAAGCGTTGCAGGCGTCGTCGCTGGTGGGTCGCAATGTGATTGTGCAGACCAACACGGTTCAGCTGGACGATCCGAGCAAAGGCATGACCGGTTCGGTCACCGTCCCGTCGTCGATTGCCGGCGGTACCGTCACCATCACCGACAGCAGCGGTGCCACCGTTCGTACCATCGATCTGGGCAGTCGCGCCGCCGGCAATGCGAGCTTCACCTGGGACGGCAAGGACAAGGACGGCAATCTGGTGAAAACCGGTACCTACACCGTCAAGGCCAACGCCTCGATCAACGGCACCGCGACCGACCTGGCGACCTACCTGCCCGCCACGGTCACCAGCGTGACGATCAGCCAGACCGGTGGCGAGTTGATGCTCAACCTGTCCGGCAAGGGCACCGTCGCCCTGTCCAAAGTACAAACCATTGGTATATAGAGCCGACCAACCGGCACAAAGGAGTGGAATATGTCTTTCAATATCGGCCTTAGCGGTCTCTATGCAGCCAACAAGCAACTGGATGTGACCGGCAACAACATCGCCAACGTCGCGACCGCCGGTTTCAAATCCTCCCGTGCAGAATTCGAAGACGTCTACTCGGCGACTCGCCTGGGCAGCGGCAGCAAGGTCATCGGTAACGGTGTGCGCCTGGCCAACGTTTCCCAGCAGTTCACCCAGGGCGACATCAACAACACCGGCAACGTGCTGGACATGGGGATCAACGGTTCGGGCTTCTTCACCCTGAGCAACAACGGTTCGATCTCCTACACCCGTGCCGGTACGTTCAAGGTCGACAAGGACGGCTTCATTACCAACACCGACTACACCTCGCGTCTGCAAGGCTACGGTGTGGATTCCAACGGCAAGATCATCAACGGCGTGTTGACCGATCTGAAGATCGACACCTCGAACCTGGCGCCGAAGTCCACCTCGCTGGTGACCTCGACCATCAACCTGAACTCGACCGCTCCGGTGATCGACGACACAGTAGCGGCCGGCAAGTTCGACCCGACCAACCTTGCGACCTACACCAAGTCGTTCAGCACTCCGATCTATGACAGCCAGGGCAACTCCCATGTCATGGATCAGTACATGGTGAAGACCGGCGCCAACACCTGGAAGGTCTACACCCTGGTGGACGGTCGCAACCCGGATGCTACCGGCAGCGATCCGAAAGTCACTGCGCCTGTCGCATCGACCATGACCTTTGACTCCACTGGCAAGCTGACTCAGGTCAGCACTCCGCCTGCCGTGATCAGCAGCGACCTGAAACTCACTGGCTGGGTACCGGGCACTGTCACCAACGGTGTGTGGACGGCCAACGGTGCTTCGGCTAACCCGGCCGGCATTACCATTTCGATGGCCAAGACCACTCAATACAACGCTGACACCGCGCGTTCGATCCCGACTCAGGATGGTTACGCCACTGGCCAGATCACCAACCTGACCATCGACGGTACCGGTACGCTGTTCGCCAACTTCAGCAACAACCAGAGCAAGGCCATCGGCCAGGTTGCGCTGGCGAGCTTCACCAACGAGCAGGGCCTGCAGCCGATCGGTGGTACCAGCTGGAAAGAGACTTTCGCTTCGGGTATTCCGGGCTACGATGCGCCGGAGACCGGTACGCTGGGTTCGGTGGTTTCGAACTCGCTGGAAGAGTCGAACGTTAACCTGACCAATGAGCTGGTTGATCTGATCAAGGGTCAGAGTAACTATCAGGCGAATGCCAAGACCATCTCCACTCAGAGCACCATCATGCAGACCATTATTCAGATGACCTGATTCTGAGTTTTGGCTGGTTAAGGAGCCCCTCTTTTTGAGGGGCTTTTTTTGCCTTGGGATTGAGGATATATCCGTTGCTCCGGGTGCTGCCGCTGGCGGTTTCGCCCTGACGGCGAGTCCCTTTTTCAGACGCCGGAATGCCGGCCCAGCAAAAAGGAACCAAAAGGCTGGGCCCCGGCGTTCGGCCCCTCGCTGGGGCTCGGTGTTCCTTCGTTCCGATGGGGCCGGCACGTCAAAAGCTTTACTCGAGCTAACGCTCATCGTGTTCAGTGGTGAAAGCAAAGGCAGGCGCGGGATGTTTGCTTTTTAAGACTTGAGTTCAACTCGGTATTTCACGTCGGCGTATCTTTTCAAAGCAACTCGGTCGGTTCCCTCTCCCTCTGGGCGGTCCGACGTTTCGGGAGGGCTAGGGTTAGGGGGCTTTTGCTTTTTCGCGGGCAAAAGAAAACCCCCGACAAACCAGAAGTCTGTCGGGGGTTTCTCGGATCAGGTGTTTCGCAACGCCTGATTCAGCTCAGCTTATTGGCAAGCTTCGCAATCCGGCTCGTCGATGGCGCAAGCCTTCGGTACTGGAGCCGGGCCGGCAGGGGCTGCCAGGACCGAGTCGTCGCCGTGGTTGCCGCCGCTGGATACAGCGTTCAGCTTGCCGGTGTTGATGGTCGACTTCTCGGTGCTGGTCGCGGCCAGGGCACGGAGGTAGTAAGTGGTTTTCAGACCACGGTACCAGGCCATGCGGTAGGTCACGTCCAGCTTCTTGCCCGAAGCGCCGGCGATGTACAGGTTCAGCGACTGGGCCTGGTCGATCCACTTCTGACGACGGCTGGCGGCGTCAACGATCCACTTGGTGTCCACTTCGAACGCGGTCGCGTAGAGCTCTTTGAGTTCTTGCGGGATGCGCTCGATCTGCTGAACCGAACCGTCGTAGTACTTCAGGTCGTTGATCATGACCGAGTCCCACAGGCCGCGAGCCTTCAGGTCGCGAACCAGGTAAGGGTTGATCACGGTGAATTCGCCCGACAGGTTCGATTTCACGTACAGGTTCTGGTAGGTCGGTTCGATCGACTGCGAGACGCCGGTGATGTTGGCGATGGTCGCGGTCGGTGCGATGGCCATGATGTTCGAGTTACGGATGCCTTTCTGTACACGGGCGCGAACCGGTGCCCAGTCCAGGGACTCGGTCAGGTCGACGTCGATGTACTTCTGGCCACGTGCTTCGATCAGGATCTGTTGCGAATCCAGCGGCAGTACGCCTTTGGACCACAGCGAACCCTGGAACGTCTCGTACGAGCCGCGCTCGTCGGCCAGGTCGCAGGAAGCCTGGATCGCGTAGTAGCTGACCGCTTCCATCGACTTGTCGGCGAACTCGACGGCAGCGTCGGAACCGTACGGGATGTGCTGCAGGTACAGCGCGTCCTGGAAGCCCATGATGCCCAGACCGACCGGGCGGTGGCGGAAGTTGGAGTTCTTCGCCTGCGGCACCGAGTAGTAGTTGATGTCGATCACGTTGTCGAGCATGCGCACGGCGACGTCGATGGTGCGCTTGAGTTTGGCGGTGTCCAGCTTGCCGTCGACGATGTGGTTCGGCAGGTTGATCGAGCCCAGGTTGCAGACCGCGATCTCGTCCTTGTTGGTGTTCAGGGTGATCTCGGTGCACAGGTTCGAGCTGTGAACGACGCCGACGTGCTGCTGCGGGCTGCGCAGGTTGCACGGGTCCTTGAACGTCAGCCATGGGTGGCCGGTTTCGAACAGCATCGACAGCATCTTGCGCCACAGGTCTTTGGCCTGAATGGTCTTGAACAGCTTGATCTTGCCCGGGTATTCGGTCAGGGCTTCGTAGTATTCGTAGCGCTCTTCGAAGGCCTTGCCGGTCAGGTCGTGCAGGTCCGGTACTTCGGACGGCGAGAACAGGGTCCACTTGCCGTCATCGAAGACGCGCTTCATGAACAGGTCAGGGATCCAGTTGGCAGTGTTCATGTCGTGGGTACGACGACGGTCATCACCGGTGTTCTTACGGAGTTCGATGAACTCCTCGATGTCCATGTGCCAGGTTTCCAGGTAGGCACAGACAGCGCCTTTGCGCTTGCCACCCTGGTTAACGGCGACGGCGGTGTCGTTCACCACTTTCAGGAACGGAACCACGCCCTGTGACTTGCCGTTGGTGCCCTTGATGTACGAGCCCAGCGCACGAACCGGGGTCCAGTCGTTGCCCAGGCCGCCGGCGAATTTCGACAGCATGGCGTTGTCGTGGATCGCGTGGTAGATGCCCGACAGGTCATCCGGCACGGTGGTCAGGTAGCAGCTCGACAGCTGTGGACGCAGGGTGCCGGCGTTGAACAGGGTCGGGGTCGAAGCCATGTAGTCGAACGAGGACAGCAGGTTGTAGAACTCGATCGCACGGTCTTCTTTCTGCTTCTCTTCGATGGCCAGGCCCATGGCCACGCGCATGAAGAAGATCTGTGGCAGTTCGAAACGCACGCCATCCTTGTGGATGAAGTAACGGTCGTACAGGGTCTGCAGGCCCAGGTAGGTGAATTGCTGGTCGCGCTCGTGGTTGATCGCCTTGCCCAGTTTTTCCAGGTCGAAGGAGGCCAGCACAGGGTTCAGCAGTTCGAACTCGATACCTTTGGCAACGTAGGCCGGCAGGGCCTTGGCGTACAGGTCGGCCATTTCGTGGTGAGTGGCGCTCTCGGCCACGCCCAGGAAGCCCAGGCCTTCGGCACGCAGGGTATCCATCAGCAGGCGGGCGGTCACGAACGAATAGTTCGGCTCGCGCTCGACCAGGGTGCGGGCGGTCATCACCAGCGCGGTGTTGACGTCGTTCAGGGCCACGCCGTCGTACAGGTTCTTCAGGGTTTCGCGCTGGATCAGGTCGCCGTCGACCTCGGCCAGACCTTCGCAGGCTTCGGTGACGATGGTGTTCAGGCGGCCCATGTCCAGCGGCGCGAGGCTGCCGTCGGCGCGGGTGATGCGGATCGACGGGTGCGCCTGTACCGGAGCTTCGGCGGTGGTGCGGGTGGCGCGTTCCTTGGAACGGGCGTCACGGTAGATCACGTAGTCGCGGGCGACTTTCTGCTCGCCGGCACGCATCAGGGCCAGTTCGACCTGGTCCTGGATTTCTTCGATGTGGATGGTGCCGCCCGACGGCATGCGACGCTTGAAGGTCGCGGTGACCTGTTCGGTCAGACGGGCAACGGTGTCGTGGATTCGCGACGAAGCGGCAGCGGTGCCGCCCTCAACTGCGAGAAACGCTTTGGTGATAGCGACGGTGATCTTGTCATCGGTGTAAGGAACGACAGTGCCATTACGCTTGATCACACGCAGTTGGCCAGGCGCGGTGGCAGCCAGATCCGAATTCGAATCGGCGGCCTGCGGCAAGGTGCCCTGCGGGTTCTCGCGAGTTGTGTCGGTTTGCATGGGTGTCTCCACGTTCTCTATGTTTGTTTGGGCACCATCACGGTGCCCACCGTTCCGTCCTGAAGCACTACAACCGGCAGTTGCCGGGTAACGACTTCGGGACAGTTCAGGAAGGGGGCCTTGTGGGCGCCGCTTCCATGCCGAAGTCTTCGGTTCGCGCGATACGCGTGAAACCGCATTCCTTTCGGGGAGCAGTTTCGGACTGCAACACCCGTACCGTTTACGCCGTGATCGGCTGAAAAACGGTAGCCATCCGCAGGCGCGGTTTGGTCTTCTGAAAATACGTTTGGTTCAACCCGACAATGGCAATAAAAAGCCTTGAATTCACTGTCCGGTTTGTGTTTGGTTTTTTGGCCTCAACCCCTACATGTAGGGTTTTTTCAAGCGCGGGCTACAAGATAATGCGTTTTGGGGGAGGATTGCAACGGACAGCCTGTGGATAACCCTGTGCGTAAATTGTGTGCGAAATGTCGAATTCACGTGTAGGCCGCGAACCTGCTGAGCTAGACCGTTTGTCACTGTTTTTCAGTTCGGAAAAACGCTTCAGCGGATTTTTAAGGGCGCGAACCCTATCACAAAAATCCGCCGTGTCCGAACGCATTTACCGACTTGTCTTCTGGCTGTACGCCGTTTATACAATCGGTCCATGTGTACGCATTCTTATCCTCCTTAAAGATGACAAAAAGACGGGAGGATCTTTCCTTTATATGCAGCATCGGCAAGCAGAGGTCACCCGTGGAGCAAGAAGCCTGGCAGGTATTGATAGTCGAGGACGACCAGCGTCTGGCCGAACTGACCCGTGAATACCTGCAAGCCAACGGATTGCGCGTGGAGATCGAAGGCAACGGTGCACTGGCGGCGGCGCGGATCATCAAGGAACAGCCGGACCTGGTGATCCTCGACCTGATGCTTCCCGGCGAAGACGGCCTGAGCATCTGCCGCAAGGTGCGCGACCGCTACGACGGGCCGATCCTGATGCTCACCGCGCGCACCGATGACGCCGACCAGATCCTCGGCCTCGACCTCGGCGCCGACGACTATGTGTGCAAACCGGTGCGCCCACGGCTGTTGCTGGCGCGCATTCAGGCGTTGCTGCGACGCAGTGATACACCGGAGCCGGCGGCAGGCAATCCGCGTCGGCTGCAATTCGGTCCGCTGGTGGTGGACAACGCGTTGCGCGAAGCCTGGCTCAGTGACAGTGGCATCGAGCTGACCAGTGCCGAATTCGATCTGCTCTGGCTGCTGGTGTCCAACGCGGGACGGATCCTGTCCCGGGAAGAGATCTTCACCGCACTGCGCGGCATTGGCTACGACGGCCAGGACCGCTCGATCGATGTGCGCATCTCGCGCATCCGCCCGAAGATCGGCGACGACCCCGATCACCCGCGCCTGATCAAGACCATCCGCAGCAAGGGTTATCTGTTCGTGCCGGAAGCCTGCGTAGAACTGCCGCTGTGAACTCGATCTTCCTGCGCATCTATGGCGGCATGTGCGCGGCACTGATTCTGGTGGCGGTGCTCGGCGTGCTGGCGCTGCACCTGCTCAACCAGGTGCGCAGCGAGCAATATCGCGAGCGCCTGGCCCACGGCACGTTTTCGCTGATGGCCGACAATCTGCAACCGATGAACGAGACCGAGCGCCATCGCGCCTTGCTGGTGTGGGAGCGGCTGCTCGGGATTCCGCTGGCACTGAAGACCTTTGCCCAGACCGATCTCGACCTGACCCAGCGCACCCGGGTGCAGCGCGGGCAGGCGCTGGTCGAGCAGACCGGCCCGCACGCGGCCAAGGTCTATCGACTGGTCAGCGACAAGGAGCAGTTGGTGCTGGTGGGCGAGGTGCAGCAGATCAGTGAGCAACTGGCCCGGGCGACCATTTACCTGTTGGCCGATGAGCTGGTGCGGGTGCCGGTGGGCGAACAACCCAAACGGTTGGCACAATTGAAGGAAGACAAAGGGTTCGGTTTCGATTTGCGGCTGGTCACGGTCAGCGATGCCGACATGGACGAAGACCAGAGCCGTCGGGTGTCCGAGGGCGATACGGTGATGGCGCTGGGCAAGGGCGGCGATTCGATCCGGGTGTTTGCGGGCATGGTCGGCACGCCGTGGGTGCTGGAAATCGGGCCGCTGTATCAGATGAACCCGTACCCGCCGCAATGGCTGGTTTTGATCGCTGCCCTTGGGCTGACCCTGATCGGTCTGATCGTCTATTTATTGGTGCGTCAGCTCGAACGGCGTTTGCGCGGGCTCGAAGCCGCCGCCACGCGCATCGCCAAGGGCAGCCTGGAAACCCGTGTTCCGGCCCGTGGCGCCGACTCGGTGGGCAAACTGGCAGCGGCGTTCAACGGCATGGCCGAGCACTTGCAGCAGTTGCTCGCCATTCAGCGAGAACTGGTGCGCGCGGTGTCCCATGAGTTGCGTACGCCGGTGGCGCGCCTGCGTTTCGGTCTGGAGATGATCGGCTCGGCCACCACCCCGCAGGCGCTGGAAAAATACCGCGAGGGCATGGACCACGACATCGAAGATCTCGACAAACTGGTCGACGAAATGCTCACGTACGCCCGGCTGGAGCAGGGCTCGCCGGCGCTGACCTTCCAGCGCATCGATCTGGATGCGCTGGTCAATCAGGTGATCCAGGAGCTGGCGCCCCTGCGTGCCGAAATTACGGTGCAGCGCGGCCTGTGCCTGTCGGCGGCCGATTGCGATGACGCCTGGGTCGAGGCCGAGCCGCGTTACCTGCACCGCGCCTTGCAGAATCTGGTCAGCAACGCCATGCGCCACGCGCGCTCGAAGGTCACGGTCAGCTATCAGGTCGGGCAGATGCGTTGCCGGGTGGATGTCGAGGACGACGGTCCCGGTGTGCCGGAAACCGCGTGGGAGAAAATCTTCACGCCGTTCCTGCGCCTGGACGACAGTCGCACCCGGGCGTCCGGTGGGCACGGGCTGGGCCTGTCGATCGTGCGGCGGATTATCCATTGGCACGACGGCCGGGCGCTGATCGGCAAGAGCAAAAGTCTGGGCGGGGCGTGTTTCAGTCTGAGCTGGCCGAGGAATCAGGAGCGGCGCTGAAGCCGCTTACGCCTCGATGCTGACCAGACTCAGCAACTGCCCGTCCTGCACGCCAAATTGCGCATCGAGCTCCGTACCGTTGCGCCATTCGCTGGACAGATCCGTCAACAGCCGCAGCCGCACCTGACCCTGTTCATTCCATTCCAGCACCTCGGCGTGTTCGAAGTAGAAGCGCTGCTGCACGATCGGGTACAGCGCCTTGAACAGGCTTTCTTTCACCGAAAAGGTCAGGGTCACCCACAACGCGATCTGATCCCGGGAAGCGGCGGCCATGCGCTGCAATTCCGGTGGGGTCAGGATCTCACCGGCCAGTCGCTCGGCGCGTTCGGCGTTGAGCAGGTTTTCCAGGTCCATGCCCAATCCGCGCCAGTGCCGTTTGTTGGCGACAATCGCCGCCGCGCGACCGGTGCTGTGGGTGATCGAGCCGCAGATGTGCGCCGGCCAGATGGGCGCGCGGTCTTCGCCGATCGCTGGAACAGTGCTTGAGCCTTCCAGTTGCTGCAACGCGGCCCGGGCGCAAATCCGCCCGGCGAGGAATTCCGCCTGCCGCTTGGCCACCGAACGCTGGATGCTCGGCGGCGGCTCGATGGCGCTACGACGAAAGTCATCGCCGAGCAGTTGCGACGGGTCGAAATGGGTACTCAGCAGCACGGTGTCAGGCAACACCGTCGGCAGCGGCCAATGGGCATCGAGCGGGGTGCAGCAGGCGGGGAGGAGAGGGCTGGCAGTCATGTCCGGCATTTTGCCGAGTTGTCCTCAGGCTGGATAGTGCCGACATGATCGTTCCCACGTCGAACCGTGATCGCTCCGACGCTGCGGCCTCGAATTGTGATCGTTCCCACGCAGAGCGTGGGAACGATCAGCAACAGGGATTCAGCCAAAGATTTTCTTGAAGAACGCCTGCATGTCCGCCCAGGATTTTTCATCGGCAGCCTTGTTGTAGCCGATATCCGGGCCGCCGTGATCGCCGTGGCTCAAACGATCCGCGTCGGGATTGCTGAAGCCGTGTTTGGCACCGTCGAGGCTGACGAATTGATAGTCGGCGCCGGCCTTGTCCATTTCCGACTTGAACGCCGTGACGTTGTCCGGGGTGACCATGCTGTCCAGTGCACCGTGTTCGACGAGGATTTTCGCCTTCACGCTGCCCGGCGCAGCCGGGGTCTTGGTGGCCAACGCACCGTGGAAACTCACCACACCGGCCAGCGGCACACCTTGACGCGCCGCGTTCAGCACCACGGCACCGCCGAAGCAGTAACCGATGGCGGCGATTTTATCCTTGTCGGTCTGTGGCTGTTTCTTCAGCAGATCCAGCCCGGCCTGAAAGCGCTTGCTGGTCGCATCGGTGTTTTGCGTGGCCGCTTGCATGAACGCCATCGCATCTTTCGGGTGTTCGGTGTTCTTGCCTTCACCGTACATGTCGATGGCCAGCGCGCTGTAACCGAGCCCGGCGAGATCACGGGCGCGGCGCTTGGCGTAGTCGTTCAGTCCCCACCATTCATGTACCACCACCACGCCAGGGCGCGGGCCCTTGATCGCGTCGTCGTAGGCGTAGTAACCGATCAGCTTTGTGCCGTCGGCGCTCTGGTAGGGGATTTCCTCGGTCTTGATCGCCGCTTGGCTGAGGCCGCTGAAAACAAGGAGGGCGAGGGTTAGAAGCAGGCGCATGATCGGGTCTCCTGACAATAAAGGGTCAAAACAGCCTAGTTCATTTCATTCAGGCCAGGTTCAGAGAGCGTTCAGGGGCGGTACAGGGGAGGGGCAGTAACCTTGCGCCATACCCGAAGAGCACAACTGAGGAACACTCAATGACTCGTTTGAACAAACTGCTGCTGGCTTTCACTGTCATGAGCGCAAGCATCGCTGCCCATGCCGACACCACCACCAACTTTGCCGGCCTGACCTTCGGCCAGACCAGCGACAAGATCAAGAAATCCAACGCCCTGAACGACAACCTCGGCCACCCGGACGCCACCGCGGCCATCGACGGCAACAACACCTACGGCCTGCGCCTGGGTCAGCAAAACAGCCAGGGTCGCTACTACGCCACCTACGACAATGTGTCCGGCTCGCACAATGGCATTAAACTGCGCCAGGAAAACCTGCTGGGCAGCTACGATCTGTTCTACCCGGTGGGTAGCAGCACCAAGCTGTTCGGCGGGGCCACGGCAGGGCTGACCAAGCTGACCCAGGACTCGCCGGGCTACAGCCGCGACAGCGACATCGGTTACGCCGTCGGCGGCCAGTTCGGTGTGTTGCAGCAAGTCTCGCAGAACACCTCGGTGGAACTCGGTTACCGTTACCTGCGCAGCAACGCCAGTACCGAGATGAAAGAGAGTGGCGGCAGCAAGCAAGGCTCGCTGGATTTGACCAGCAGCGCCCAGACTTACCTGTCGGCCAACTACGCTTTCTAAGCGATTGGCGTCAGGCCCGCGCCGGGTCGTCCTTCGAGGGCGACCCGGCGCAGCCATGTGAGGCGAAAGCCTTTGGAGTTGTCGATTTACCCGGGAGAGCGTCATGAAACTGTTGGTCGTCGAAGATGAAGCGCTGTTGCGCCATCACCTGCAAACCCGCCTGACGGAGAGCGGTCACGTGGTCGAATCCGTGGCCAACGCCGAAGAGGCGTTGTACCAGACCGGGCAATTCAACTTTGACCTGGCGGTGATCGACCTCGGCCTGCCGGGCATGAGTGGCCTCGACCTGATTCGCCAACTGCGCTCGGGCGGCAAGACGTTTCCGATCCTGATCCTCACCGCGCGCGGCAACTGGCAGGACAAGGTCGAAGGCCTGGCTGCCGGGGCTGACGATTATCTGGTCAAGCCGTTCCAGTTCGAAGAGCTCGAAGCGCGGCTCAATGCCTTGCTGCGTCGCTCCAGCGGTTTCACCCAGTCGACCATCGTAGCCGGCCCGTTGCTGCTGGACCTGAATCGCAAGCAGGCGAGCCTCGATGAGCAACCGCTGGCGCTGACCGCCTACGAATACCGGATCCTCGAATACCTCATGCGTCATCACCAGCAAGTGGTGCCCAAGGATCGGCTGATGGAACAGTTGTACCCGGATGACGACGAGCGCGATCCGAACGTGATCGAAGTGCTGGTCGGCCGTCTGCGCCGCAAGCTCGAAGGCCCGGCCGGGTTCAAACCGATCGACACCGTGCGCGGCCTCGGTTACCTGTTCAATGAGCGCTGCACTTGATCCGCTCCCTTCGCGTCCGGCTGATGCTCGCCGCCACCACTCTGGCGGTGTTGTTCATGCTCGCGTTGCTCCCGGCGATGCAGGGCGCGTTCAGCCTGGCGCTGCAGGACTCGATCGAGCAGCGGCTGGCGTCCGACGTCACTACGCTGATCTCCGCCGCGCGGGTTGAAAACAACCACCTGATGATGCCGGCACAGTTGCCCGACGAGCGCTTCAACCTCACCGACAATCGCTTGCTTGGCTACATCTACGACCGCGAAGGGCATCTGGTCTGGCGTTCGAAGGGCACCCAGGAAGAGAAGATCAACTACACACCGCGCTACGACGGCCTCGGCAACGAGTTCGCGCGAATCCGCGAGGCCAACGGTCAGGAATTCTTCGTCTACGACGTTGAAGTCAAACTGCTCGGCGGCAAGAGCGCAGCCTTCAGTATCGTGGCCCTGCAACCGGTGCGCGAGTACGAAACCACCCTCGAAGGCCTGCGGGAAAACCTCTACCTCGGTTTCGGTGCGGCGCTGCTGGTGCTGCTGGCGCTGCTGTGGATCGGCCTGACCTGGGGCTTGAAAGCCTTGCGCCGGCTCAGTCAGGAACTCGACGAAATCGAAGGCGGAACCCTCGAAAGCCTCAGCGAACAACACCCGCGTGAACTGCTGCGCCTGACCGGATCGCTCAACCGCCTGCTGCACAGCGAACGTCAGCAGCGCAGCCGTTACCGCGACTCCCTCGACGATCTGGCTCACAGCCTGAAAACCCCGCTGGCGGTATTGCAAGGCGTCAGCGAAGACATGGCCCAGCGTCCCGAGGACCGCGATCAGGCCTGGGTGCTGCAAACCCAGATCGAACGCATGAGCCAGCAGATCGGCTACCAGTTGCAACGCGCCAGCCTTCGCAAAAGTGGTCTGGTGCGCCATCAGGTGCGCCTGCGCCCGGTGCTGCAAAGCCTGTGCGACACGCTGGACAAGGTCTACCGCGACAAACATGTGCGCGTCGCTTTCGATCTGCCGGAGCACTGTTACGTGCCGATCGAGCAGGGCGCCTTGCTGGAGATGATGGGCAACCTGCTGGAAAACGCCTATCGCCTGTGCCTGGGCGAGGTGCGCATCAGCGTGCGCGAAAGCCATTGCGGACTCGACCTGTGCATCGAAGACGACGGCCCCGGCGTACCACCGGATCAGCGCGCACGGATTCTCGAACGCGGCGAACGCCTGGATCGCCAGCATCCGGGGCAGGGGATCGGGCTGGCGGTGGTCAAGGACATCATCGAGAGCTACAGCGCGAAACTGACGCTGGGGGATTCACCGATGGGCGGAGCGGCGTTCAGGATTCATTTCCCGACAATGTAAACGTTGACCTTTCGGCCCCTGCTGGCAGCAAATCGGCGATGACATCAGCCGCATTGCTTTCACTGCTATTGTGTCAGCCCGTCATGTTCGCCGGCCTCGGCCCCGTCAATCAACCATGGGCTGCGGGGCCGGGCGAGAAGCTGCTTCAAGATCCAGCAGGCCCCGACCGTACGCTTCACTGTTTGCATAGATGCCTGTCCGGTTCGCGGTGCTCAGCAGGCGTTCGCGGACTTGTTGCGGCGTGAGTTCCGGATAGCGGCTTTGCAGGGCTGCGAGCGCTCCGCTAACCAGCGCGGCAGCGGGCGACGTGCCAGCGGTCTCGGTGTATTGACCATTCTTGTTGGTGGTCAACAGGCCTTGGTCGGAACCTGAGTCACCGCCCGGTACAGCGATGCACCAGGCTGCCGCCACGCCGCAGTAGTTGGATTTTGCATTGATGGTGCTGCCGTCGCTCTTGAGGGCAACCACCGCGATCCAGCCTTTTTCAAGTTCAGGCAGGGCGAGCGGCAAACCAGGCTCGGCCAAGGGTTCCCGTTTCAACTCGTTTCCGGTCGGGAACACGAAGACTGCCCCTTCCTGAACCATATTCCGCGCTGTGGCCAATGATTCCGGCATGACCTGGTTGTAGCGCGCCTCATTGATCTCGGTCGCCGGGATGGCGTTGGCCCAGGAGTTGTTGAAGATTCGCGCGCCCTTGTCGAAACCAGCTTGCCAGGATTGGGCTATCTCGCTATCAAAGAAAAATGGTTCGTTGTCGTCACCGAAGCGATAGGGGATCAACTGAGCGCCGAAGGCAATACCGTGCATGCCTTTGTCGTCCTTGTTGGCCGCCAGAATGCCGGCCATCTGGGTGCCGTGACCAATTCGGTCGAGGGTGCCGACCCGGTTTTCGACATAATCGAATCCCGGATCCCTCAGCCTGCCCTGAAACTCCGGCAGATTGTCGTTTAAACCCGAGTCGACAACGGCTACAGCCACATCCTGACCGGTGCCGCCACGAGCATAGAGAGCCGACGCATTGACGATTGCCAGAGCTTTCTGAGCCCGATATTCAGGCGTCTCGTACGGCGTTGGATCAATGGAAGGCTGTACTGGATTTACCAGGCACCCCGTTAACAGGAATGGCAAGGCAAGTGTGGTGAGGGTTGCAATGGGTGATTGAAGCATGGTCGTTCCTTCATGAAGCTCCGTGCGCATCAGGCTTCCTGCCAGATGCAAAGGTTGCGGAGGGTGATTGTCTTGAAGGGGAACCCTATCAGCAGAAAGGAAGGTTCAGCAGGGAGGCAAAGTGCCCAGTTTGTTTCCTTCTATGGCGAATGACCTTTTTCAGAGTTCTTGCGCCCGATAAGCCCCTGGCGTCAGCCCCGTCCACTTCTTGAACGCCCGGTGAAACGCCGACGGCTCGGAAAACCCGAGCTGTTCGGCGATCTGTTGCAACGACAGATCGGCCCGCCCCAGGTGATAGATCGCAATGTCCCGTCGCAACTGATCCTTCAATTCCTGAAAACTGGTGCCTTCCTCGCGCAAATGCCGGCGCAGGGTTTGCGGGCTGATGTGCAGGTGCGCGGCCACGGCTTCCAGATCCGGCCAGCGCGCGCTGTCTTGGCTGAGCAAGCGCCGCAGCCGGCTGCTCAGGCTGTTGCCGTCGTCCGGGCGGGACAGCAGGTCGGCGGGGGAGCGTTCGAGGAAATGTTTGAGGGTGCGTTCGTCCTGCAACAGCGGCATGTGCAGGTAACGGCTGTGAAACAGCAGGCTGCTGTGCGTTGCCGAAAATGCCAGCGGGCAGGAAAACAGCAGATCGTATTCCGCCCCGTGCGCCGGTTTCGGGTAGCTGAAACTGGCCTGTTCAAGACGGATCCGCTGGCCGATCAGCCAACTGCCGAGGCGATGCCAGATCACCAGCAGGCTTTCGCTGAGAAAGTGATCCGGATCCCACAATTGCGCATCGTCGAGGCTCAGGCGCACCCATTCGTCTTCATGGGTCAGGGTCAGGCGCGGGGCTTCGGGGAATAGGCTGTAAAACAGCAAGCCGCGTTGCAGAGCCTTCTCCAGGCTGCGGCAATGAATGATCGCATGGCACATCATGGCGAAGCTGCCGGGTTTGCTCGGCGCGTTGCCGAAGCCCAGGTATTCGTCGTCCAGCGCCAGCCACAGGTTCTGGATCAGTTGGGTGAATTGCTCCGGGGGGATCCGCGCGCGCGGCTCGTCGAGCAGTTCGGGGCTGATGCCCAGTTGCTGCAGCAGGTCCGAATAGTCGTAACCCGAGCGCCGTGCGCCACCCAGGGCGGCGCGGGCAAAGTGACTGGCGATGGTGCGTTCGCGCATGGGCGGCAGATCCTTCCTCTGGCGACCGATGGTAGCGGCTGCCTTTGACCGGTAACAAGGCGGATTTCCGCCAAATTGTAGGACGAGGTCGCGGGAGTTGGCGGAAATCCGCCACACTTGAGTCACCGAACAGTGACACAGAAAAAACCGCATCCCCTGATATCAAAAGGCTTACAGCGATTTGCACCAAAGTGGCACGACGTTTGCGATAAGAGCGACAGAAGCGTGCGCCGAGCCGGTCCGGAAAAGCGCCGTTCGACACAACAAATCCCTCCAGTGCAGGAGGGTTCGCAATTCAAGTGTCGCGTTCAACAGATGGATGTTGCCACGCGGGACTCTTGAGGAACTTTGCAATGACGACTCGTCAGCCACTGTACAAATCCCTGTATTTCCAGGTGATCGTTGCCATCGCCATCGGCATCCTGCTCGGTCACTTCTACCCACAGACCGGTGTGGCGCTCAAGCCACTGGGTGACGGGTTCATCAAACTGATCAAAATGGTCATTGCGCCGATCATCTTCTGTACCGTTGTCAGCGGCATCGCCGGCATGCAGAACATGAAGTCCGTGGGCAAGACCGGCGGCTACGCGCTGCTGTACTTCGAAATCGTTTCCACCATTGCCCTGCTGATCGGTCTGGTCGTGGTCAACGTTGTGCAACCGGGCGCCGGCATGCACATCGACGTGACCACCCTGGACGCCTCGAAAATCGCCACCTATGTGACGGCCAGTAAAGACCAGAGCATCGTTGGCTTCCTCCTCAACGTGATCCCGAACACCATCGTCGGCGCGTTTGCCACCGGTGACATCCTGCAAGTGTTGATGTTCTCGGTGATCTTCGGCTATGCGCTGCATCGTCTGGGTTCGTACGGTCGTCCGCTGCTGGACCTGATCGATCGTTTCGCCCACGTCATGTTCAACATCATCAACATGATCATGAAGCTGGCGCCGCTGGGTGCGCTGGGTGCCATGGCCTTCACCATCGGTGCCTACGGTGTCGGCTCGCTGGTGCAGTTGGGCCAGTTGATGATCTGCTTCTACATCACCTGCATCCTGTTCGTGCTGGTGGTTCTGGGCTCGATCTGCCGGGCTCATGGTTTCAGCGTGCTGAAGCTGGTGCGCTACATCCGTGAAGAACTGTTGATCGTACTGGGTACGTCCTCCTCCGAATCGGCGCTGCCACGCATGCTGATCAAGATGGAGCGTCTGGGCGCGAAGAAATCGGTGGTGGGTCTGGTCATCCCGACCGGCTACTCGTTCAACCTCGACGGTACCTCGATCTACTTGACCATGGCGGCCGTGTTCATCGCTCAGGCGACCGACACCCACATGGACATCACCCATCAGATCACCCTGCTGCTGGTGCTGCTGCTGTCCTCCAAAGGCGCAGCCGGTGTGACCGGTTCGGGCTTCATCGTACTGGCGGCCACTCTGTCGGCCGTAGGTCACCTGCCGGTGGCCGGTCTGGCGCTGATCCTGGGTATCGACCGCTTCATGTCCGAAGCCCGTGCCCTGACCAACCTGGTCGGCAACGCTGTAGCGACCATCGTCGTGGCCAAGTGGGTCAAGGAGCTGGACACCGACGTGCTGCAATCCGAGCTGGCCTCGGGCGGTCGCGGTATCTCCGACGAGCGTGAAGAAGACGACCTGGGCGTGGCCGAAGGCCCGACCCCGAGCAGTGTGAAGTAAGCATCGCTTGAATGGAAAAACCCGCTTCGGCGGGTTTTTTCTTGCCTGCTGTTTGAGCGCAACGGTCAGCGCAACTGATGCATCCGGTAATTGCCCCATCGCCGATGGCTGCCTAGGCTGCAGGCATCGTTGATGGAGATTGCCCATGTCTGCACCGCTGGCCTCACTGAAAATTCTGGATTTCTCGACCCTGCTGCCGGGGCCGTTCGCCTCGCTGTTGCTGGCGGACATGGGCGCCGAAGTGCTGCGCATCGAATCGCCGACCCGCCTCGACCTGGTGCGGGTGTTGCCGCCTCACGATCACGGGGGCTCGGCCAGTCACGCTTATCTCAACCGCAACAAGCGCAGCCTGGCGCTGGACCTCAAGCAGCCCGAGGCGCTGGAGCTGGTCAAACAGCTGCTGGCGGACTACGACATCGTGCTGGAGCAGTTTCGTCCCGGGGTGATGGAGCGGCTGGGGCTGGGTTACGAGGTGCTGAAGGCGATCAATCCGAAGCTGATTTATGTGTCGATCACCGGTTACGGCCAGACCGGGCCCTACAAGGACCGCGCCGGCCACGACATCAACTATCTGGCGCTGGCCGGGCTCTCCAGTTATACCGGGCGCGCCGACAATGGGCCGTTGCCACTGGGCATGCAGGTGGCGGACATTGCTGGCGGCTCGCTGCACGGGGTGATCGGCCTGTTGGCAGCGGTGATTTCCCGCCAGCAAACCGGGCAGGGCACACACCTGGACGTGAGCATGACCGACTGCGCGTTCAGCCTGAACGCCATGGCCGGTGCCGGGTATCTGGCCTGCGGCGAGGAGCCGGGTTGGGAAGATCAGATGCTCAATGGCGGCAGTTTCTACGATTACTACCGCTCCCGCGACGGACGCTGGATGTCGGTGGGCAGTCTGGAACCGGCCTTCATGCAGCCACTGTGTACGGCGCTGGGAAGGCCGGAACTGGCGGCGCAGGGCTTGTCACCCAGACCCGAACAGCAACGGGCGCTCAAGGAAGCCTTGAAAGTCGAGTTCGAGAAGCATGACTTTGCTGAACTGTGCGAGTTGTTCGCCGGGATCGACGCCTGTGTCGAACCGGTGTTGAACCTGAGCGAGGCGGTGCAGCATCCGCAATTGCAGGCGCGGGAACTGGTGACGCCGGTGCCGCGTGGAGATGGCTCGGCGCAGGCGCAGATCGCGTGCCCGCTGAAGTTCTCCGAGGCATTGCCGGCGCCGCGGCATGTTGGCGCGGCGCTGGGGCAGCATACGGATCAGGTGTTGGCGGAGTTGGGGTTGAGCCCTGAGCGGATTGCCGAATTACGTGCCGCGAAAGTCGTCGCGTAGCTCGCAGCTCCCAGTTAGAAGATCGTTCCCACGCAGAGCGTGGGAACGAGATGGGGAATTACTCGACCCGCATCTCGCCACTGAACACCAGCGTGTGGCGACAGCGTCGGCACAAATAGCGCCGACCTTGCCGGACCAGGCTATGGCGCTGCGCCGAAAACGGAAAATCACTGTCGGCACACGGGCATTTATAGATGTAACGGGTCACGCTGCGACGTTTGACTTCATAGGTGTGGCAGCGATCCGGCGACAATTCGTAGACGCCACGCATGATCAGTTGCCACTCCTCGCCGTGGGGCTGGATGCGGTCGCCGAACAGTTGATGGGCGATCAGGTGCGCGACTTCGTGGGCCACGGTCTGCTTGAGGAAGTGTTCGGTGTTTTCCCGGTACAGCTGCGGATTGAAGCGCAGCAGGTTCTCGTGCAGATGCGCGACCCCGGCTTTTTGCCCGCGCAGCTTGAGGCTCACCACGGGGCGTTTGAAAGAACGTTTGAAAAAGGATTCAGCGAGTTGGAAACAGTCTTCGACGCGGGTATTGAGTTGCTCGGGCATGCTTGATGGATCTCCAGAGGTTTGGAGTATGCCGCAACCTTCCAGTCTTGCGTATCACCCGACTGCCGAATGGTCGCGACGTCTGTTTCAGGCATGAGAAGGCCGCCTTGCGGCGGCCTGTGTTGGCGGATCTTGTTCTTCTCGGGAGGAACCGCAGGCTAATTGGTGTAGACGGGCCCCACGCCCAGTCCCCAGACAATCACGGTGAACGCCATGATGGCCACCAGCACCACCAGACCCACCGCCAGTACCGAGCTGGAAAACAGGAAGCCCTCGTCAGACGGAATGTTCATGAAGGTCGGCAGCCCCACATACAGCAGGTAAACCGTGTAGCAGATGGCCGCCGTGCCGACGATCATCCCCAGCCACATGTGCGGGTACAGCGCCGCCAGCCCGCCGACGAACAGCGGTGTCGCGGTGTAGGTGGCAAATGCCACGCAACGGGCCAGGCTCGGGTTGGCGTCGTAGGTGCGGGCCATCCAGTGCACGAAGGCACCCATGACCGCGACCCCGCCGAGCATTGCCAGGTAGGACATGATCGTCATCCACAACGCGCTTTCGACGGTGAGCATCACCGGTGCGCGGTTGCCGATCACCCAGCCGACCTGAGTCGTGCCGATAAATGCCGAAACAGCGGGAATCGCCGCCAGAATCAGCGTGTGCGTCAGGTACATGTGGCTGATGCTTTCTTCCTGGTCGCCACGGATTTCCTTCCATTCCTGATCGGGGTGGGTAAAAAGTCCCACTACGTGATGGATCATGCCAGTCACTCCTCTCGTTATTGCCGTCGCCCCCCAGCGGAGCGCCTACGGACCAATGCGGCCGAGCAAATACAGGTCTTCAGATTGTGTGCGACCTTATGTCGCAGTATAGAAAGGTCTTAACCGCACAGGTGATAGGGGCTTAGAGCAAATCGCGCTGTAAAACGCCGGGGTAATCGCGTCGGGGTCTGTGCGTACGGGCGCTGCAGGTGGCGACAACCTGTGGCCACAAGCGAAGTGTTTTTGCGTAAAATGCCCGCCTTTCGTCACACCTCACGGATTTCGCGTCATGGGCACTCTTACGGTCAACCAGAACAAACTGCAAAAGCGCCTGCGCCGCCTGGCCGGCGAAGCCGTCACCGACTTCAACATGATCGAAGACGGCGACAAGGTCATGGTCTGCCTGTCCGGGGGCAAGGACAGCTACACCATGCTCGACGTGCTGATGCACCTGCAGAAGGTTGCACCGATCAAGTTCGAGATCGTCGCCGTGAACATGGACCAGAAGCAGCCGGGTTTCCCCGAGCACGTGCTGCCGGCCTACCTGAAAGAACTGGGCATCGAGTACCACATCGTCGAGAAGGACACCTACTCGGTGGTCAAGGAGCTGATCCCGGAAGGCAAGACCACCTGCTCGCTGTGCTCGCGCCTGCGTCGCGGCACGCTGTACACCTTCGCCGACGAAATCGGCGCGACCAAAATGGCCCTCGGTCATCATCGCGACGACATCGTCGAGACGTTCTTCCTCAACATGTTCTTCAACGGCAGCCTCAAGGCCATGCCGCCGAAGCTGCGCGCCGACGACGGGCGTAACGTGGTGATCCGTCCGCTGGCCTACTGCAACGAGAAAGACATCCAGGCTTACTCGGACTTCAAGCAGTTCCCGATCATCCCGTGCAACCTCTGCGGTTCCCAGGAAAACCTGCAGCGTCAGGTGGTCAAGGAAATGCTCCAGGACTGGGAGCGCAAGACCCCGGGGCGTACCGAAAGCATTTTCCGCAGCCTGCAGAACGTGATTCCTTCGCAACTGGCCGACCGCAATCTGTTTGACTTCACCAGCCTGAAGATCGACGAGACGGCGGCTTCGCGATTCGTCAATGTGGTGAACCTGTAAGCGATCCGATCGCTCGAAAGAAACGGCGCTCGCGGGCGCCGTTTTCAATTCATTTTTTAGGAGAGGGCATGCGCGACTACAAGTGGCTGCACGAATACTGTCTGAACCGCTTCGGTTCGGCGGCTGAACTGGAAGCCCATCTGCCCGTTCCCAAGACCCCGGCGCAACTGCGCAAGATCAGCGACGACCGTTACCTCTCGACCATGGCTCTGCGGGTGTTTCGTGCCGGACTCAAGCACAGTCTGGTGGACGCCAAGTGGCCGGCTTTCGAGGAAGTGTTTTTCAAGTTCGACCCGGAAAAAGTCGTACTGATGAGCGCCGAACACCTTGAGCGGCTGATGCAGGATGCGCGGATCATCCGCCACCTGGGCAAACTCAAAAGCGTGCCGCGCAATGCGCAGTTCATTCTGGACGTCGAGAAGGAGAAGGGCAGTTTCGGCGCGTTGCTCGCTGACTGGCCGGTGACCGACATCGTCGGCCTGTGGACCTACCTGAAAAAGCACGGCCACCAATTGGGTGGGCTGTCGGCGCCAAGGTTCCTGCGGATGGTCGGCAAGGACACCTTTGTGCCGAGCTACGACGTGGTCGCGGCACTGAATGCGCAGAAGATCGTCGACAAGGTGCCGAGCAGTCTTCGGGATCTGGCGACGGTGCAGAACGCGTTCAACCAGTGGCATGAAGAGAGCGATGGGCGGCCGATGAGCCAGATCTCGATGATGCTGGCGTACACCGTCAACCATTGAGAAGTACTGCACTTGATCGTTCCCACGCTCTGCGTGGGAACGATCTTGGCGTTGGAGCGCTGTCAGGTGACGGAAATCTCGCCTTCGCCGGCCAGTTTGCGGTTCAGCTGATACCGCCAGCGCACATACAGCAACGCCGAGCAGAACACTGCCAGACTGGCGATCATCTCCAGTACGCCAAACAGCTGCCGGCTCGGGTCGTACGCCGCCAGTGCGCCCTTGATGAAATACAGGTTCACCACAAAGCACATCCACGAATGCCCGCGTGCGCTGCCCATGATCATCCCCGGTGCCATGACCAGCCAAGGAATCAGTTCGATCAGCAGAATCACCCACGGCCGCGCGCCATGCAGGTCGGCGAACACCAGGTAATACGCGGCGAGCAATCCGGCCAGGCCGAAAAAGCACAGCAGACTGATCACTCGCATCGCCCGCACCCGTGGCTCCAGCCACTCGACCGCGGGCAGGACTTTCGGCTTTCTGGCCATCTCAGCTCCCCAGTTTCCGGGCCGTCTTGGCCAGGCGCGCACCGAGGGCGCGGCACAGCGCCACTTCGTGCTGATCGAGACCGCTCTTGCCGTCGGCCCCGGCGTGATGGCTGGCGCCGTACGGCGTGCCGCCGCCCTGGGTTTCCAGCAGCGCCGACTCGCTGTAGGGCAGGCCGGTGATCAGCATGCCGTGGTGCAGCAGCGGCAGCATCATCGACAGCAGCGTGGTTTCCTGACCGCCGTGCAGGCTGGCGGTAGAGGTGAACACCCCGGCCGGCTTGCCGACCAGCGCGCCGGTCAGCCACAGGTTGCTGGTGCCATCGAGGAAGTACTTGAGCGGCGCGGCCATGTTGCCGAAACGGGTCGGGCTGCCGAGGGCGAGGCCGGCGCAGTTCTTCAGATCATCCAAAGTGGCGTACAGCGCGCCTTCATCCGGAATGTCCGGCGCAACCGCTTCGCACTCGGTGGAGATCGCCGGCACGGTGCGCAGGCGCGCTTCGAGTCCGGCCTGTTCGACGCCACGGGCGATCTGCCGGGCCATCTCGTTGGTCGAACCGCTGCGGCTGTAATACAGAACCAGAATGTACGGCGCACTCACGGCAGCAGCTCCAGGATCTGCTCCGGTGGACGGCCGACAATGGCTTTGTCGCCGGCTTCGAGAATCGGACGCTCCATCAACTTCGGGTGCGCCGCGATGGCGTCGATCAATTGTTGCTCGGTGAGACTGGCATCGGCCAGGTTCAGGGTCTTGTACTCGTCTTCGCCGGTGCGCAGCAGTTGCCGTGCGCTGATTCCCAGCTTGCCGAGCAAGGCCTTGATCTGCGCGGCGTCCAGCGGTGTTTCGAGGTAGCGCACCACGTTCGGCGTCAGGCCACGGGCTTCGAGCAGTTCGAGCGCACCGCGGGATTTCGAGCAGCGCGGGTTGTGATAAAGCGTCAGATCGGTCATGGGCGGGTCGCTTCTTGCGTAGAGTGGCGGCTATTCTAACTGTGCAGCGCGCAATCCAGAACCTTGAGAGGCGAAGGGTCGCAGGCGCATTCAATTTTTCACAAGGAACACGACATGACACGGGCACTGGCAGCGGCATTGACGATCATCGGGGCGTTGATGCTGGGGGGCTGCGGCAACGACTACGGTATCGACCAGAACGGGCAGAAAGTGGCGTCCGAGCGCCTCGACAAACAATGGGTCGTGCTCAACTACTGGGCTGAATGGTGCGGCCCGTGCCGCACGGAAATCCCGGAACTCAATCACCTGGCCGAAGAGCTCAAGGGCAAGAAGATCGGCGTGTTCGGGGTCAACTTCGACAACGTGCAGGGTGAAGAACTGAAGAGCGCCAGCGAAAAACTGGGCATCAGGTTCACGGTGCTGGCGCAGGATCCGGCGGACCTGTTCGAACTGCCGCGCAGCGAAGCCTTGCCGGTGACCTACATCATCGACAACAAGGGCAAGGTGCGGGAACAGTTGCTGGGCGAGCAGACAGCGGCGGGGGTGATGGCGAAGCTTGAGGCGTTGCAGGCGACCAACTGATTCGTTTTGGCTGATCGTCGCTGATCGTTCCCACGCTCTGCGTGGGAACGATCATTCAGTGCAGCAGGATCAGCCTTCTTCCAGCCACCAGCGCAACGGCTTGCCTTCGGCCGGCCAGAAGCGCATCTGTTCGATCGGCGAGATGTCCCAGCGTTCCACATGCTCCAGGGCCTGGAGGAAGCGTTGCTCCTGCTCCATCAGCGCCGGGGCACAGAGTTTGCGGGTCTTGCCGATCTTGCCGAAGCTCAGCTTGTCGCCATCCAGGGTGTACGGCGCGAACCAGTGGTTGCAGCCGCCATTGCCATACGCCCGTCCATCATCGCCCAGGGTCACGGTCAGGTGGCTGTAGTCCATCAGCGGACGCTCGCCGATCCATTCCAGAATGTAGCTGCGGTTCTGTTGCAGTTGCACAGGCTCGGCGGCGCAACCCATCAGGCCGGCGCCGACAACAGCGGTCAGGGCCAGGTGTTTCATCACGCCGGCTCCTGGCATTTCGGGCACAGGTGCTTGTCGCCGACGGCTTTCCAGCCCAGCTCGGCGATGCGGGCGGTGGCGGCCGGTTTTTCCGCAGGCTTGCCCAGCTTGGCGTCCACGGCGAATTCGAAGCTCAGCGCCTTGGCGCAGCTGTCGCAGTTGACCTGCCAGGTGTGGATCGCCAGTTCACCGAATACCGGGCCGGTGGTCATGGCCGTCCATTGGCCCGGCGGGTTGATCAGGTGGCGGACGGTGTCGACGGTCAGGCGCATGGACAAGTCCTTGCTGCCTTTGAGGGTCACGACCAGCACGTCGCCGATGCGGATCGAGCCACCGTTGCCGGTGACCTGATAACGGCCCGGAACCAGGGCGCGGCATTCGGTGAGGGTGTGTTGCGGGTTCATCAGGGTGTAGCGGAAATCGTGTTCGACCATGGGTCCTCCAAATATGCGCGACATGCTAGCACGGGCTTGATTGCAGAATGATGCGCGCGTGCGACCTTCGATCCGGTTCAAATCGACACCGCAGTCGTGGCAAACTGCCGCCTTCATTTTCAAGGAACGGAACATGGCGCTGATCGAATGTTATGAATGCAAGCGGAGCATCAGCTCCGAAGCGACGGCATGCATTCATTGCGGGGCCCCGCTGGCAGAGGCGCCTGCTTCGCACGCCCAGACGGGCACGTCGACAATTTCCTTTGGCAGCCTGCCGCGCAACAAGGCTGTGCCCGAGGCTTATGTTCCGCCGCCGGCACCCGAGCGGCCGAAGATCATGCCGGCCGCGGCGGGGCGCCGCCGTCGTTCGCAGCCGGTCGAGCCGGTGCTGAACCCGGATGGCTCGCGCCCGGTAGAAGGCTGGCTGAAGATCATGGCGTTTCTGATGCCGCTGGTGTTTGTGTGGTTCCTGCTGCGCAGCGGGCACTCCCTCAAGCAACGTTTACTGGGATTCGGCTGGCTGGCGCTGTTGATCCTGTGCGTGGCGATTACCCCGACACCGCCTCCGGTCTGAGTCCGATCGTTCAGCCCTCGACCTGGTTCTGCGGCGTACCCGCCGCCCAGGTCGCGATGTTGTGCAGGGTGGTTGCGGCAATCGCGTCCAGCGCCTCGTGGGTCAGAAACGCCTGATGCGCGGTGACGATCACATTCGGGAACGTCAGCAGCCGCGCCAGCACGTCGTCCTGTAGCGGCAGGTCGGAACGGTCCTCGAAAAACAGCTGCGCTTCCTCTTCATACACATCCAGTCCCAGATAACCGAGTTGGCCGTCCTTCAGGGCGTCGATCAGCGCCGGCGTGTCCACCAGACCACCACGCCCGGTGTTGATCAGCATTGCCCCCGGTTGCATGTGCGCCAGCGAGTCGCGGTTGATCAGGTGTCTGCTCTGCTCGTTGAGCGGGCAGTGCAGGCTGATGATCCGCGCTTGCGCCAGCAGATCCGGCAGGCTCAGGTAGCGCGCGCCCAAGGCTTCGACGGCGGGATTCGGATGAGGGTCGTAGGCCAGCAGTTCGCAGCCGAAGCCGTGCATGATCTTCGCGAACGTCGCGCCGATCTGCCCGGTGCCGACGATGCCGACCGTTTTGCCTACCAGGTCAAAACCGGTAAGACCATGCAGGCTGAAATCGCCTTCGCGGGTGCGGTTGTAGGCCCGGTGCAGACGGCGGTTGAGGGCGAGGATCAACGCCACCGCATGCTCCGCCACCGCGTGGGGCGAGTAGGCCGGTACACGCACGACGGCCAGCCCGAGGCGTTTGGCAACGGCCAGGTCCACATGGTTGTAGCCGGCCGAACGCAAGGCGATCAGGCGTGTACCGCCGGCGGCCAGACGTTCGAGCACAGGGGCGCTGAGGTCATCGTTGATGAATGCGCAGACCACCTCGTGGTGTTCGGCCAACGCTGCCGTGTCGAGGCTGAGCCGGGCTGGCTGAAAGTGCAGTTCGATCCCGGCCGGGCAGTCGGCGGCGAGGAAACTGTCGCGGTCGTAGGTCTGGCTGCTGAAAACGATCGTGCGCATGAAATCCTCCTGGAGCATCGACGCGGGCGCAAATCACCCGCGACAACTGTAGCCGCGTCGGCGTTGATCGGCATTGCCGTGGATCAGGCGCTGATCTTCGCCTGGGCCGCCAGACGATTGATCGCCCGTTCCAATTCGTCCAGCGCGGTCGAGGCCTTGGGGTCCTGCTGCTTGAGCAGGGTTTCGCTGCGCTGGCAGGCGGCGCGCAATTGCGGCACACCGCAGTAGCGAGTGGCGCCATGCAGGCGGTGCACCCGTTCGAGCAGAGCGTTCTGATCCTGATGGTCGCGGGCGGTGCGGATGGCTTCGCGGTCGGCCTCAAGTGAAGCCAGCAGCATCGCCAGCATGTCCGCCGCCAGATCCGCCTTGCCGGCAGCCAGGCGCAAACCTTCTTCGTGATCGAGAATCGGCAGTTCCTGATGGCCCAGCAGGCTTTCACCGCCACGGTCTGGCGCCTGATTGCGCAGCGCCAGGCCAGTCCACTTCAGCACGACCTGCGCCAGTTGCCGTTCGCTGATCGGCTTGGTCAGGTAATCGTCCATGCCGCTTTGCAGCAGCGCGCGTTTTTCATTGGCCATGGCGTGAGCGGTGAGGGCGACGATCGGCAGCGGCGTGCAATGCCGCTCGCTTTCCCACTGGCGAATGGTTTCGGTGCTCTGGCGTCCGTCCATGCCGGGCATCTGCACATCCATCAGCACCAGATCGAAGCTTTCGCTCTGCACCGCCTTGACCGCGGCGTAACCGCTTTCCACGGCCAGCACCTTGGCGCCCATGTCTTCGAGCAGCGTCTGCACCAGCAACAGGTTGGCCGGGTTGTCGTCCACGCACAGCACTTTCGGCGCACGGCTCGACAACGGTTCGCCCGGTTCGCCCGGTTCGCTGCGCGGCTGGCGTGGATTGACCATGTCCGACAACGCCCGGCGCAGTTTGCGGGTGCAGGCCGGTTTCGATTGCAGCTGGCTGTGGGGGTTGGGCACGGACAAGTGATACAGCGTCAGTTCGGTGGTCGGGCACAATACCAGCACTCGGCAACCGAGGTGCTCAAGGTCCCAGATGTGCTGGTTGAGGCGTTCTGGCGGCATGTCGTTGCTGGTGATGCCGAGCACGGCCAGATCGATGGCCTGATCGGTCTGATGGGCGCCGGTGACCCCATTGGTCAGGCTTTCCAGGGTGTTGAACGGCGTGACGTCGAGGCCGCAGTCTTCCAGTTGATGCTGCAGGGCCTGACGCGCCAGTTCGTGGTTTTCCAGCACCGCCACCCGGCGCCCGAGCAACGGTGCGGCGGGCAGGTCTTCGGCGTCGTCGCGGGTCTTGGGCAGGTTCAGACTGATCCAGAATTCCGAACCTTCGCCCGGCGTGCTGTCGACACCGATTTCGCCGCCCATCTGTTCGATCAGGCGCTTGGAAATCACCAGCCCCAGACCGGTGCCGCCGGGTTGGCGCGACAGCGAATTGTCGGCCTGGCTGAAGGCCTGGAACAACGCGCGCACGTCCTGGTTCGACAGGCCGATGCCGGTGTCTTGAATGCTGATGCGCAACTGCACGCTGTCGTCGTTTTCTTCTTCGAGCATGGCGCGGGCGACGATCGTGCCTTCGCGGGTGAACTTGATCGCGTTGCTCACCAGGTTGGTCAGGATCTGCTTGAGGCGCAGCGGATCGCCGACCAGCGACAACGGTGTGTCGCGGTACACCAGACTCACCAGTTCCAGCTGCTTGGCGTGGGCGGCGGGGGCGAGGATGGTCAGGGTGTCCTGCAGCAGGTCGCGCAGGTTGAACGGAATATGGTCGAGCACCAGTTTTCCGGCCTCGATCTTCGAGAAATCGAGGATCTCGTTGATGATCCCCAGCAGACTGTCGGCGGACTTTTCGATGGTGCCCAGATAGTCGAGCTGGCGCGGGGTCAGTTCGCTTTTCTGCAACAGGTGGGTGAATCCCAGAATGCCGTTGAGCGGCGTGCGGATCTCGTGGCTCATGTTGGCGAGGAATTCGGACTTGATCCGGCTCGCTTCCAGCGCTTCCTTGCGCGCCAGATCCAGTTCGATGTTCTGGATCTCGATGGTTTCCAGGTTCTGGCGCACGTCTTCGGTGGCCTGATCGACGCTGTGCTGCAATTCTTCCCGGGCGTTTTGCAGGGTGCCGGCCATGCGGTTGATGCCGGATGCCAGTTCATCCAGTTCCTGACTGCCCAACGGCGGCAGACGGGTTTCCAGGTGACCGTCCTTGAGCTGCGCGACGGCCTGTTTGATCTGGCTCAGCGGGCGGTTGATCGTGCGGCCCATGCGCAAGGCCAGCAATGCGGCGCCGGCCAGTCCCGCGCCAATCAGCAACAGACTGGCGAACAGGCTCCGATAGCCGCGCAGCAACATGCCGTTGTGCGACAGCTCCAGTTCGACCCAGCCGAGCAGGCGGTCGGACTCTTGCGGGATCAGCTCGCCGGCGAGGTTGCGGTGTTTGCCGAAGACCGGCAGCAGATAGCGGGTGGCGTCGTTGCCGCTGCGTCGCAGCAAGTGCGCGCTGTCGCCGCTCGGCGCCTGATTGAGCATGGTCGGGCCGGCGTGGGCGAGGGGAGAGCGGTCGGGCCCGAGGAAGGTCACGGCGCGCACGTCCGGTTGTTCGAGGGACTGGGTGGCGATGCGCTCGAGCAGTTCGGCATCGCCGTGGCCCATGGCCGGTGCCACCAGCGGGGCCAGTTGCTCGGCAATCATTTCGCCGCGCTGCATCAGTTGGGCTTGCAGGTCGGACTGCTGCGTCCAGGTGAAATACCCGCCCAGCACCAGTGCCATCAGGCTGGTCGGCAACAGGGTCAGCAACAATACGCGACCTTTGATTCCCAGTTTCTTGAGCACGCCTTTCTCCTGCATCCCGCTGATCGTTGACTCACACGTGCGTCCGGCACGCGGTATCGGCGCAGTGTAGCGATTTGCTCAGGGACGTTGTCGGGAAAAATGATGTCGTTGTTCTTCACTTGGGCACCTGTCATCTGTCCGACAGGTCAAGCTTGGGTTGCCGGGCGCCGGGCAATCTTGAATAATCGCCCAACTGAGAATTATTTGCAGATAGTCATGACTCCTGTCTCTATTGGCCAACCCCGCATTCTTTCCATCGAAGACGATCCCGTCCTCGGTGCCTATGTCCATGAACAATTGGGCCGCAGCGGTTTTCAGGTGACCTGGTGCCAGAACGGCAGCGAAGGCCTGAGCATTGCCCGGCGCCAGCCGTTCGATGTGGTGTTGATGGACATTCTGTTGCCGGGGCTCGACGGTCTGAATGTCCTGACCCAACTGCGTCAGAGTCATTCCACCCCGGTGCTGCTGATGTCGGCGCTGGGTGCCGAAGCCGACCGCATCAGCGGATTCCGTCTCGGCGCAGACGACTATCTGCCCAAACCCTTCAGCATGGCCGAGCTACATGTGCGGATCGAGGCGATCCTGCGCCGGGTCGCCCTTGACCGTCGCCCGGCGGCCGTGGTCCCGGTGGTGCCGGTCGGCGGGCTGCGTTTCGACGACGAGCAGTGCGAGGTGTTCTACCGCGATCAGCCCGCCGGCCTGACCCGCAGCGAATACCGCCTGCTGGAAACCCTCAATCGCAACGACGAGGAAGTGCTGAGCAAGGCCTTCCTTTATCAGCACGTTCTGCAGCGCGGATACGCGGCCCATGATCGCAGCCTTGATATGCACATCAGCCAGATCCGCCGCAAACTCAAGTCGGTCGGTTACACCGAGCGCGAAGTGCGCACGGTGTGGGGCAAGGGTTACGTCCTGAGTGCCGTCGATGAAAGTGTCTGACCTGCCGGGCCGGCACTCGCTGTTCTGGAAACTCGCCTGCCTGCTGGTGGCGTTCTGTCTGTTGATGATCTGGCTGAGCTGGTCCTGGGGCTGGTATATGGAACAGCGCAATCAGTTCCTCTCCGATGACGCCCGTCGCACCCTGAGTCGTTATGCCGCCGAGGCGGAGCGCGCCTGGCAGCAAGGCGAGCGCGATGGTATCGATAGCTGGTTGCAGAGCATGGAGCTGCGCGAAGCCGGCTGGGTCGGCGTGATCGGCGGCAATCTGCAGTCGCTGGGCAGTCAGCCATTGAACGCTCAGGAGCTTCAGCGCCTGACCTTCCTGCGAGGCCTTGACTGGCCGATTCACAAAAAGGGCCGGCCGTGGCTGCGGGTACCGTTCCCCGTTGATCCGACCGCGGGCAGCCTGGTCATCGAGTTGCCCGAGCGATTCCTGCCGGGGAAATATCGGGTGTTCTGGCGAGTCATCACCAATGGTGTGATTCCCGGTCTGTTCACCTTGCTGCTGTGCGTCGGCCTGTATCGCCTGCTGGTGGTGCCGCTGAACAATCTGCGCGAGCAGGCCAATGCGTGGCGTGCCGATCAATTGAATGTGCGGTTGTCCAGCGGCATCACCCAGCGCCCCGATGAGCTTGGCGAACTGGCCCGTGCCTTCGACTCGATGTCCGAACGCCTGCAATCCACCGTGGCCCTGCAACAACAGCTGTTGCGCGACCTGTCCCACGAACTGCGCACGCCCCTGAGCCGGTTGCGGGTTGCCAGCGAAAGCGAGCAGCAGTTGCAACCGCTGCGCGAACGTATCGGTCGCGAAATCGACGTGATGCAGCGGCTGGTGGAAGACACCCTGCAACTGGCCTGGCTCGACACCGAACGCGCCCCATTGCCGGACGAAGCGATCCAGATTCAGGCGCTGTGGGAAATGCTCACGGAAAACGCCTGCTACGAAAGCTGCTATCCGGTGGGGCAGTTGCAGTGTGGCGTCGACGCTTCCTGCTGGGTGCGCGGCAATCTCAACACCCTGGCCCAGGCCCTGGAAAACATTCTGCGCAATGCGATTCGACATTCGCCACCGGGCGGCATCGTGCGGCTCGACGGTCGACGGGACGGCGATTACTGGCACCTGTGGCTGGAGGACGAAGGTGGCGGCGTGGCCGAAGCCGATCTTGAGCGGATCTTCTCGCCCTTCATTCGACTCGACGGCTCGCGGCCGGGGGATGGTGGGTTTGGTCTGGGGCTGAGCATCGCGAGGAACGCGGTGCAACGCCAGGGCGGAACATTGTGGGCCGAGAACGGCCCGTCGGGATTGCGCTTGAATCTGCGGTTGGTGGCGGATGACAGTGTTGTCGCTCCCGACGCCATCGCTGGCAAGCCAGCTCCCACAGTTGGCATGAGCCGCCCGCAGATTGTGTGAGCGGCACAGGAAAGTGACAGCACTGCTGACTCTTTTTAAAAAGTCGCACCACTGGCGCGACTTTTACTGCTTATTCCAAGAAACCATAAGCACCACACTTTGCGTGATATGGCCTGCGCAGGTTTGCCGGTATGATAGGCGCCCCCGCAGTCCGGATTGCGAAAAACGCCATGACCTTGCAGTACCCAACCATCGCCGATTGCGTCGGCAACACGCCGCTGGTGCGTTTGCAGCGCCTGCCCGGTGTCACCAGCAACACCCTTTTGCTCAAGCTCGAAGGGAACAACCCGGCGGGTTCGGTCAAGGATCGTCCGGCGCTGTCGATGATCACCCGCGCCGAGTTGCGCGGGCAGATCCACGAAGGCGATACGCTGATCGAAGCAACCTCGGGCAACACCGGGATCGCCCTGGCGATGGCCGCCGCGATCAAGGGTTACAAGATGATCCTGATCATGCCGGACAACTCCAGCGCAGAACGTAAGGCGGCGATGACCGCTTACGGCGCAGAGCTGATTCTGGTCAGCCAGGAAGAGGGCATGGAAGGCGCTCGCGATCTCGCCCAGCGGATGGAAGCCGAAGGCCGTGGCAAGGTGCTGGATCAGTTCGCCAACGGCGACAATCCTGAAGCGCACTACACCACCACCGGCCCGGAAATCTGGCGTCAGACCCAGGGCTCCATCACCCATTTCGTCAGTTCCATGGGCACCACCGGCACCATCATGGGCGTGTCGCGCTACCTCAAGGAGCAGAACGACAACGTGCAGATCATCGGCCTGCAACCGATGGAAGGCTCGGCCATTCCCGGCATCCGCCGCTGGCCGCAGGAGTACCTGCCGAAGATCTATCAGGCCGACCGCGTCGACCGCATCGTCGACATGGCGCAAAGCGAAGCCGAGGATGTCACCCGGCGCCTGGCCCGCGAAGAGGGCATCTTCTGTGGCGTGTCCTCGGGCGGTGCGGTGGCAGCGATGCTGCGCCTGTCCAGAGAAGTTGAAAACGCGGTGATCGTCGCGATCATCTGCGACCGTGGCGACCGTTACCTGTCGACCGGCATTTTCGACGCGCCCCACTGATGGCCAAGCATGAGAGAGGCCTGCGCTTCCAGCCCACCGGCGGCAGCAAGGCCGCGCAAATCCCGACCGGCAAAAAGCAGCGCCTGAGCATCGAGCGCCTGGCCAATGACGGTCGCGGCATCGCGTTTTTTGAAGGCAAAACCTGGTTCGTCCTCGGCGCCCTGGCGGGTGAAGAGGTCGAAGCGCGGGTGCTCGGTGCCCACGGCAAAGTGGTCGAGGCGCGCACCGAGCGCGTGTTCACCGCCAGTCAATTGCGCCGTCCCGCACCTTGCCAGCACGCCGGACGTTGCGGCGGTTGCAGCGTTCAGCATCTGCCCCACAACGAACAGCTTGCCCTGAAACAGCGCATGCTCGCCGAGCAGTTGTCGCGAGTCGCCGGTGCCGAGCCCCAGGAGTGGGCGGCGCCGTTGACCGGTCCCGAATTCGGCTACCGTCGCCGCGCCCGGATCGCCGTGCGCTGGGACAGCAAGGCCAAAAAGCTCGAAGTCGGTTTCCGCGCCGCCGGCAGCCAGGACATCGTCGCGATCAGCGAATGCCCGGTGCTGGTACAGCCCTTGCAACCGATCATGGCCCGTTTGCCGGAGATGCTTCGGCGCTTGAGCAAGCCTCAGGCGCTGGGGCATGTCGAATTGTTCAGTGGCTCGTCACTTGCCGTCCTGCTGCGTCACATGGCGCCGCTGTCCGAGGCCGACCTGACGATCCTCAAGGATTTCTGCGTGTTCCATGAAGCGCAACTCTGGCTGCATGGCGAAGGCGAACCGCAGCCGGTGGATGATGCACAGTCGCTCGGTTACCGCCTGGAACAATGGAATCTGCAACTGGCTTACCGGCCGGGGGATTTCATCCAGGTCAACGCCGGGGTCAACGAGGCCATGGTCGCCCAGGCGCTGGACTGGTTGAAACCGACGAGCGATGAGCGCGTGCTCGACCTGTTCTGCGGCCTGGGCAACTTCGCCCTGCCGCTGGCGAAAGCCGCGCGTGAAGTGGTGGCGGTCGAAGGCGTGCAGACCATGGTCGATCGCGCGGCGGCCAATGCCGCTAGCAACAATTTGCATAACACAAAGTTTTTTCAGGCCGATTTATCCCAGCCTTTGACCGATGCCCAGTGGATCGGAAACGGCTTTTCTGCGGTACTCTTGGACCCACCGCGCGACGGTGCTTTCGAGGTGGTGCGCAAACTGGCGACCCTGGGCGCCAAACGGCTGGTGTACGTGTCGTGCAACCCTGCAACTCTGGCGCGCGATACGGTCGAATTGATCAAGCAGGGCTACCGGTTAAAACGTGCCGGGATTCTCGATATGTTTCCTCAGACGGCACATGTCGAGGCCATGGCGTTATTTGAAGCGAGCCAGGATGGCTCGTCTGATCCGACTGGTCGTCCGTAGCGCTCGCCTTGGCCCCGCGAGCGCGAACGGGCATTGACGGTCAGTGATTTGACGCATTGAATCTGCGTCGTAGGGAAGGTAAAGCAAGATGGTACAGGTGAGAGCACACCAGCCGATCAACACTGACGGCAGTATCAATCTCGAGGCTTGGCTCGATCATGCGGTCAGTGTCGATCTGGCACTGGATCGCGAAGCCTTGAAAGAGGCCTGCGAGTACGCTCGCCAGGCCGAGCAACAGTCCAATGCGGCGAAGAATCTCTGGTCCGAAGGCAGCGGCAGTTTCAGCACCGGCCTCGAGATCGCCGAGATCCTTGCCGACCTCAAGCTCGATCAGGATTCGCTGGTGGCTGCGGTGCTTTACCGTGGCGTACGCGAAGGCCAGATTGAACTCGCAGCGGTCAGCCAGCGCTTCGGCCCGGTGGTCGCCAAGCTGATCGATGGCGTGCTGCGCATGGCGGCGATCAGTGCCAGCCTCAGCCCTCGCCAGTCGATGGTGCTCGGCACTCAGGGCCAGGTGGAAAACCTGCGCAAGATGCTGGTGGCGATGGTCGACGACGTGCGTGTTGCACTGATCAAGCTCGCCGAACGCACCTGCGCGATCCGTGCGGTGAAAACCGCCGACGACGAAAAGCGTAACCGGGTCGCAAGGGAAGTGTTCGACATCTATGCGCCGCTCGCGCATCGACTCGGCATCGGTCATATCAAATGGGAACTGGAGGACTTGTCCTTCCGTTATCTGGAACCCGATCAATACAAACAGATCGCCAAGCTGCTGCACGAGCGGCGGCTCGACCGCGAGCGCTTCATCGCCGACGTGATGACCCAGCTCAAGGACGAATTGCAGGCCACCGGCGTCGAAGCCGACATCAGCGGCCGGGCCAAACACATCTATTCGATCTGGCGCAAAATGCAGCGCAAGGGTCTGGAATTCAGCCAGATCTATGACGTGCGTGCCGTGCGCGTGCTCGTACCGGAAATGCGCGATTGCTACACCGCGCTCGGCATCGTCCACACCCTGTGGCGGCACATCCCGAAAGAGTTCGACGACTACATCGCCAACCCGAAAGAGAACGGCTACCGCTCGCTGCACACGGCGGTAATCGGTCCGGAAGGCAAGGTGCTGGAAGTCCAGATCCGCACCCATTCGATGCACGAAGAGGCCGAACTCGGCGTCTGCGCGCACTGGCGCTACAAGGGCACTGACGTCAAGTCCGGCTCGAACCACTACGAAGAGAAAATCTCCTGGCTGCGTCAGGTCCTCGAGTGGCACGAAGAGCTGGGCGATATCGGTGGCCTGGCCGAACAGCTGCGGGTCGATATCGAGCCGGACCGGGTCTACATCTTCACGCCTGACGGTCACGCCATCGACTTGCCGAAAGGCGCGACGCCGCTGGACTTCGCCTACCGCGTGCACACCGAAATCGGTCACAACTGCCGTGGCGCGAAGATCAACGGGCGCATCGTCCCGCTCAACTACAGCCTGCAGACCGGTGAACAGGTCGAGATCATCACCAGCAAGCACGGCACTCCGAGCCGTGACTGGTTGAACCCGAATCTGGGCTATGTCACCACGTCCCGGGCGCGGGCGAAGATCGTGCACTGGTTCAAGTTGCAGGCGCGCGACCAGAACGTCGCGGCGGGCAAGACCCTGCTCGAGCGCGAACTCAATCGTCTCGGTCTGCCGGCGGTGGATTTCGACAAGCTGGCCGACAAAGCCAACATGAAAACCGCCGAAGACATGTTCGCCGCCCTCGGGGCTGGCGATCTGCGTCTGGCGCAACTGGTCAACCTGGCCCAACAACTGGTCGAGCCGGAACGCGGCAACGAGCAGCTGGAACTGATTCCGCGCAAGGCCACCGGCTACAAGCCGGGCAAGCGCGGCGACATTCAGATCCAGGGCGTCGGCAACCTGATGACCCAGATGGCCGGCTGCTGCCAGCCGTTGCCGGGCGATGCGATCGTCGGTTACATCACCCAGGGCCGTGGCGTGAGCATTCACCGCCAGGACTGCGCCTCGGTGCTGCAACTGGCCGGACGCGAGCCGGAGCGGATCATCCAGGTCAGCTGGGGCCCGGTGCCGGTGCTCACCTATCCGGTGGACATCGTCATCCGCGCCTACGACCGTTCCGGTCTGCTGCGTGACGTCTCGCAGGTGCTGCTCAACGAGCGGATCAACGTGCTGGCGGTCAACACGCGCTCGAACAAGGAGGACAACACTGCGCTGATGTCCCTGACCATCGAGATTCCGGGGCTGGACGCGCTGGGGCGATTGCTGGGGCGGATTTCCCAGTTGCCGAACATCATCGAAACGCGGCGTAACCGGACTCCATGAAACCGACCTACAGCCTTGAAGACCTGCTGCACCTGATGAACCGTCTGCGCGACCCGCAGTACGGTTGCCCGTGGGACATCAAGCAGACTTACGCGACCATCGTCCCGCACACCCTTGAAGAGGCCTACGAAGTCGCCGACGCCATCGAGCGCGGCGATTTCGACCACTTGCAGGGCGAACTGGGCGATCTGCTGTTTCAGGTGGTGTATTACAGCCAGCTGGCGCGGGAGGAGGGGCGGTTCGAATTCGCCGGGGTGGTCGACAGCATCACTCGCAAGTTGATCCGTCGTCATCCGCACGTGTTCCCCACGGGCGATCTGTATGCGCCGCTGGACGTGCCGCGTCTGAGCGAAGAGCAGGTCAAGCAGCGCTGGGAGGAGATCAAGGCCGAAGAACGCGCCGAGAAATCCGCCGAGCCGCAGCAACTGTCGCTGCTCGACGATGTGCCTGCTGCGTTGCCGGCGTTGTCTCGATCGGCCAAGTTGCAGAAGCGCGCAGGGCAGGTCGGTTTCGACTGGCCGGATGCCTTGCCGGTGCTGGACAAGGTCCGTGAAGAGCTCGATGAAGTGCTCGAAGCCATGTCCGAGAATGACCCGCAAGCGGTGGCCGACGAAATCGGCGACCTGCTGTTTTCCGTGGTCAACCTGGCCCGGCATCTGAAGGTCGATCCGGAAACCGCATTGCGTGGCGCCAACGCCAAGTTCGAACGACGTTTCCGTTTTATCGAACAGGCATTGCGCGACACCCATCGACCCATGGAAGATTGCACCCTCGAAGAGTTGGACGCCCTGTGGGGCGAAGCCAAACGCCAGGAAAAGAATTCGCCCAGCTGTGGCTGAGCCGTTGCCCAAGTGAGTAAGCATCAATGAGCCTTTCCCTTCGCGACCAGTTGCTCAAGGCAGGACTGGTCAACCAAAAGCAGGCCAAGCAGGTCAGCAAAGACAAACAGAAACAACAGCGCCTGGCCCACAAAGGCCAGATCGAACTGGATGACTCCCAGCAACGCGCCGCCCAGGAGGCCATGGCCGAGAAGGTCAAGCGCGACCAGGAGCTGAACCGTCAGCAGCAGGAAAAGGCGGAAGCCAAGGCCCGCGCTGCGCAGGTCAAGCAGTTGATCGAGGTCTCGCGGCTGCCGAAGCTGACGACCGAGGATTACTACAACTTCGTCGACGACAAGAAGGTCAAGCGCATCTCGGTCAACACGCTGATGCGCAACAAGCTCAGCAGCGGCTCGCTGGCGATCGTGCACCATGCCGGCGGCTACGAAGTGATTCCTCGTGAGGCGGCCCTGAAGATCCAGGAGCGTGATCCACAGCGCATCGTGCAGCTCAACGAGAAGGTCGAGGAGGTCAATGCCGAGGACGATCCGTACGCGGCCTATGTGATCCCTGATGATCTGATGTGGTAAGCGGGTTTTGCCGGGCTGTGAAGCGGCCCTGAAATGCCCGATAACGACAAACCCCGCACTCATGGCGGGGTTTGTCGTTTTCAATGCTGTGGTTTGGCTTCAGGCGGATTTCCGGTCCCGCTGCTGTTCCTGCAGTTCCAGTTCGGCCTTGTAGTTGTGGGCGTCGATCTCGTTGTGGAACATGCCGACCAGCAAGTCTTGTTGATGCACATCCCAGATCCGTACGCCGGCGGCTACGCCTTCATGGGACATGTGTGAATCGTCGCGTTCAGTTACTTTTACAGTCATCTGCTAGCTCCAAATCTCAAGTTATCTGCAGCAAGGCGTGTGCAGGACTCCGTTATAGAATTTGTTAGTCTGCTAAGTAAACGCCCGATTTGTGCAATGTATTCTTGCGAAATCTGCAACAGCGCTGGAGCCCGCAGAAACCGCGACATTCAGTCGCAGGGCGGTAAGTTGCATGACAAACGTTTCATCTTGGCGCCGCTGAAAATGCTTTTCTCCAGGCGAAAAAAAACGCCCCGAACCAGTCGGGGCGTTTTCATGTGCGGCTTGGCGGAAGGGAATTACTTGCCTTCCCAACGCTTCAGCACGAGGGTGGCATTGGTGCCACCGAAGCCGAAGCTGTTGCTCATCACGGTATTGATGGTGGCGTTCTCGCGGGTCTTGGTCAGCACCGGCAAATCGGCCACTTCAGGGTCCAGTTCGTCGATGTTGGCCGAACCGGCGATGAAGTTGCCTTCCATCATCAGCATGCAGTAGATCGCTTCGTGAACGCCGGCGGCGCCCAGGGAGTGACCCGACAGGCTCTTGGTGGAGCTGATGGCCGGGGCCTTGTCGCCGAACACTTCACGCACACCTTTCATTTCCGCGACGTCGCCGACCGGAGTCGAAGTGCCGTGGGTGTTCAGGTAGTCGATCGGGGTGTCGACGGTGGACAGCGCCTGCTGCATGCAGCGGATGGCGCCTTCGCCGCTTGGAGCCACCATGTCGTAGCCGTCGGACGTCGCGCCGTAGCCAACGATTTCCGCGTAGATCTTCGCACCACGGGCCAGAGCGTGTTCCAGCTCCTCGACCACGACCATGCCGCCACCACCGGCGATGACGAAACCGTCACGGTCGGCGTCGTAGGCGCGGGAGGCTTGTTCCGGGGTGTCGTTGCGCTTGCTGGACAGGGCGCCCATGGCGTCGAACAGGAACGACTGGCTCCAGTGTTCTTCTTCACCGCCGCCGGCGAACACGATGTCCTGCTTGCCCATCTGAATCTGTTCCATGGCGGTACCGATGCAGTGAGCACTGGTGGCGCAGGCAGAAGCGATGGAGTAGTTCAGGCCCTTGATCTTGAACGGGGTGGCCAGGCAAGCCGAAACGGTGCTGCTCATGGTCCGCGTTACACGGTATGGGCCGACGCGCTTGACGCCTTTCTCGCGCAGGATGTCCAGCGCTTCCATCTGGTTCAGGGTCGACGCGCCACCGGAACCTGCGATCAGGCCGGTACGCGGGTTGGACACCTGCTCTTCGGTCAGGCCAGAGTCGGCGATGGCGTCTTTCATGGCCAGGTAGGCGTAAGCCGCTGCGTGGCCGACGAAGCGATAGATCTTGCGATCGATCAGCTCTTCAAGGTTGAGGTCGATGGAGCCGGAAACCTGGCTACGCAGACCCATTTCAGCATATTCCGGGTTGAACCGGATGCCAGGGCGGCTTGCACGCAGGTTAGCGGAGACGGTCTCTTTGTCATTGCCCAGGCACGAAACGATGCCCAGACCAGTGATAACGACGCGGCGCATGCGAATAACCCTTAGAAGTTGTCAGTGGAGGTGAACACGCCGACGCGGAGGCCTTCGGCGGTGTAGATTTCGCGACCGTCGACAGTCACCGAACCGTCGGCGATGGCCAGGTTCAGCTTGCCCTTGAGGACGCGCTTGATATGAATGTTGTAGGTGACTTTCTTGGCGGTCGGCAAGACCTGGCCGAAGAATTTCACTTCGCCCGAACCCAGCGCACGGCCGCGGCCTGGCAGGCCTTGCCAGCCCAGGAAAAAGCCGACCAGTTGCCACATGGCGTCCAGACCCAGGCAGCCCGGCATCACCGGATCGCCTTCGAAGTGGCACGCGAAGAACCACAGGTCAGGGTTGATATCCAGCTCGGCGACCAATTCACCTTTGCCGTACTTGCCGCCTTCTTCGCTGATCAGGGTGATGCGATCCACCATCAGCATGTTCGGGGCGGGCAGTTGCGCGTTACCTGGGCCGAACAGCTCACCGCGACTGCAGCGCAGCAGGTCTTCCCGAGTAAAGGCGTTTTGTTTGGTCATGCGAGCTCCTCAATAATCCCATGCGGCAGGTGGGGCAAATCTTCCCGGCCGATCGACGCGTTCATGCCTCGAACCGGCAGCCTACTCATAGACTATTGCGTTGTGGTGAAAGTCACAGCACCAAGGACATGAATGTACACTTGTGCACTGAAATTTTTAATCAAGCCCCTTTTGAGGCCCGTTCGGGTGCCTAAGACTGCCGCACTTTCGCTTTTCACGCCAGTCGCAGATGCTCGAAAAGGCCTCTCTACTGCACCCAGCGCTGCAGAATCTGCTGCAGGTCATTGCGTTTGAAGGGCTTGGCCAGGTAATCGTTCATGCCCGCCGACAGGCAGTTTTCCCGGTCGCCCTGCAACGCATTGGCGGTCAGGGCAATGATCGGCACCTGGCCGCAGCCGGGCAGGCGGCGGATCTGTCGGGTCGCCTCGTAACCGTCGATGAGCGGCAGGCGACAATCCATCAGGATCGCTTCGAAACGGCTGTCCCCGGCACTGCGCACCGCCTGCACGCCATCGGTGGCGACACTGACGGTAAAGCCGAGGCTGCGCAGCATGGCTTCGATCACGGTCTGGTTGACCGGGTTGTCCTCGACCAGCAACACGTTGCGTCCTTCGCCGTGACTGGCGCCGTTCAGTGTGCGCGGTGCCGCCAGTGCAGGCAGTGCCTGCTTATATAGAGCCAGGGGTATTTCCAGGGTGAACACCGAGCCGCGACCTTCTTCACTCTGGGCGCGCAAGGTGCCGCCCATCCGCTCGGCGAGGGTGCGGGCAATCGGCAGGCCCAGACCGGTGCCGCCATAGCGACGGGAAATCGAGCTGTCAGCCTGCTGGAACGCGTTGAACATCAGCTCCAGGCTCTCTGACGAAATGCCGATGCCGCTGTCACGCACCGCGCAGGTGAACCACAGCAACTCATGATCCAGCGATTGCCACTGCGCCTCGATACTGACGCTCCCCTGTTCGGTGAACTTCAGCGCATTGCCGACCAGGTTGACCAGAATCTGCCGGATCCGTGTCGGATCGCCCTGTACCTGCAAGTCGCGCATGTCTTCGGGAATCCGCAGTTGCAGGGCCAGTCCGCGTTGCGCGGCGCTGTGCTGGAACGACTGGGCGCAGGCGCCGATCAGGTCGGCGAGGTTGAACGGAATGTGCTCCAGCTCGAGTTCCGAACGCTCGATGCGCGAGAAGTCCAGAATGTCGTTGATCACCTTGAGCAAGTGCTCGGTGGACTCGGAAGCCAGCGCCGCGTACTCGACCTGCTCCTCGGTCATGTCGGTGGTTTCCAGCAACTGCAGCATGCCCAGCACGCCGTTCATCGGAGTGCGCAGCTCATGGCTCATCATCGCCAGGAAATCCGATTTGGCATTGTTGGCCTTTTCCGCCTCTTCGCGGGTCTGGATCAGTTGCGCCATCGCCTGATGCTGCTCGCGGCTGGCCTGTTCCAGCGCCTGGGCCAGGTTATTGATGTGCTGGGACAGGGCGCCCAGCTCGGTGTCATCGACAATCGGCAACGGGGTCTTGTAGTCGCCCTCCTGAATCGCCTTGACGGCATTGCCGATGTCGCGAATCGGCTGTGACAGACTGCCAGCCAGTCGCCGCGCCAGCACAAACGTGAAGAGCAGGGCGAACAACGCGAGAATCCCGGCCTTGAGCAAAATCTCCTGTTGCCGCTGACTGAAGGCATCGTTGGACAGGCCGACGATCACCCGCCCCAGATAATCTTCGCTGGACACGCCGGGGCTGCTCTTGCCGTCCTGAAAAAAATCGTTGTGCAAGGCGATGCGTTGCAGCCGCACCGGCGCCTGGAACACTTCGACCTGATGCGGACGATTGTGCGCATCCGCCGGTTGTTCGACGTAAGCGAGAATCCGGTTGGCGCTGTCCTGCACTTCCAGAAACCGCACGTTCGGCGTGGCCAGCGTGGCCTTGAGCAGACTTTCCAGGACTTCGTTGTTGCCGGAAATCACCCCGTATTCGGTGGCCGGTGCAAGCTGGTTGGCGATCAACTGGCCGGTGTGGTTCAGTTCCTGACGCAAATCCTGAATGCGTACGAAGGTGAAAAAGCTGATCAGCAGCAAGGTCAGCAACAGCGCAGGGCCCAGGCTGATCAACTGGGTGCGGGTGTTGATGTCCCAACGGCGGAAAATCATGGGCGGCGCTCTCCTTCGGCCAGCTCTGCGGCAACAGACGCTTCATTGATCGGTTCTATCCCTAAGGAACGAGCCACCTGCGCATTACTTGAGACTTTGAAACGCCCGGGGTAGAGCGTGCGCGGCCAGGTGGCCGGTGGCCGGTCCAGCAGTTCGTCGAGCACAGCCAGCCAATCGTTCTGATCGCTGTAGGCACTGGCCAGACTACCGGCACGGACGAACGCGACATTCGGCCCGACCAGCGCCAGTTGCCGAGAGTAACTGCTGAGCAACAGGTTCTTCGCGGTTTTCGGGTTGTACAGATCGGGGTCGTCGAGGCCCAGCAGCACGTCGCTGGCTTTGAGTACAGTCTGCAAGGGGCGGCTGTCGTGGGTGTTGTCCCAGCGTTGCGGGACGATTTGCAGATTCAGCGGCTGGGCGGCCGATTGAAGCTCCTTGAGCAGGAACTCACTGTGCTGATCGAACAGCACGCCGACTCTCCGGGCCTGGGGCAGAATCCGCCGGATCAATTGCAACTGACGACTCAGCGGCGGATCGGCCCACAGCAGGCTCAAGTGGGACGGTTGCGCGTCGCCGAAGCGTTGTCGGGCCTGCAAGCGGCTGATGCGCAGGACCAACGTCGCCGGGCCCTGGGTTTCCTGCATGCGCCAGTCAAGGCTCGGCAGATCCAGCAGGATCAGGCGCAGACTCGACGGCAACTTGCCCGGCGCCGGCAGGCTGGCCAGCGGCTGGAAATGCACGCGGTCGGTGGGGCGCAGCTCGCTCAGGGCCTGGACGAACGATTGCACCCCGGGGCTTTCTTCGGCGCCAGTCAGAAGAATGTCGGCCGCCTGCACCGCCATGCCATGCAGCCACGCTGTCAGGAACAGACAGAGCCCGGCCAGCCATTGGCCGAGCGTTGGCATCTTCCGTGACATGGCGTAACGCATCTAGAACTCCAGCTCGGCGCTGAAATACACCACGCGGCGTTCGTCGTAATTGTTGTCGACGAAGGTGGTCGGCTCATGGTCGAGGCGTTGTTGCAGCACGCCGGCCAGTTGCAGTTGGGCCTTGCCCAGGGCGATGCGTTTAGCGATCCGCGTGTCGACCCGCTCGAAGCGGTAACCGTTGAGCGCGTTGTCACCGTAATAGAAGAGGGCGCTGTTCCAGCCGTGGCCCCAATCGCGCAGCCAGCCTGCCGAGCCGCTGTTGCGCGCGGTGAATTGCTGATCCAGCGGATTGCTCGCCTCGGCGTCGACGAAGGCATAGGTCAGGCGCAGCCGATCGGCTGTACTCAGGCGCCAATCCAACTGGGTTTCGGTACCGCGAAAGCGCGAATCGTTGGCGTTGCTGGCGATGTACTGATTGTTGCGCAGCGGCTCGCTGATCATCCCGGTGATTTCGTCGTAGAACAGTTTCACGTCCAGCGCCAGGCCCCACTCCGGGAAGTAGCCGTTGTAGCCCAGTTCCCGCGAGCGCATGTGTTCCTGGTCGAGATCGCCGGGGCCCCGGGTCTTGACGAAGTAGCGGGCCGAAGACTGGCCATAGGCGGCGGGCCGCAGGTTGGTCACCTGATAACTCCAGTTGACGTTGTTCTCGAACATGTCCGGCGAACGGATGGCTTCCGAATACACCGCGCGCAGGCTGTGGCGCGGGTTGAACAGGTAGTTGACCGCAAACCGCGGCGTCAGCGAGCTGCCGATCAATTGCGTGTCTTCGAACATGGCGCCGCCCTGCAACAGCCAGTGTTCGCTGGCGCGCCATTCCAGCTGGCCGAAGGCGCGCCAGGTGGTGTCGTCCAGCGTGCCGTTGAAATAGGTCTCGGAATCGGCCCGGTCGTAACGATAGTTCAGGCCGCTGACCAGACGCAGGCTATCGGACAGGCTGAGGGTGTCCTGCAATTCCAGGTCGTAGCGCGATTCCCGGGCACTCTGGTCGATGTCGCCGCACAGTGTCTGGCGCGCGCCGTTGCGCCACTGATCCAGCACCTGATTGGCCAGGGTCATTTCCTGCGGCGTACCGGCGGGGGCGCCGGGGCCGGTGAACAAAGTCATGTTGCGGGCCAGGCGTTCGGTGTAGTTCGGGTTGAGTTGCCACAGCTCGGTCAATTGCGGGCTGAACGACACTTCGGCGTCGCAGGCGCGCCAGGTCTGCTGGCGATCCCAGTGTTGCGCCGAGCCTTGCACGTAAAGGCTGTGATCGGGATTGAGGTCCAGATTCCAGCGCACCGAACCGGCGTAGTCCTTGGCAACCACGTCGGAATTGTTCCCGGCAGCGGTAATCCCGGAGAACACCGGTCGGTAGGTGTAAGGCCGTTGATTGGTCCCGTCCTTGGCGTTGACCTGCCAGTCCAGACTCTGGTTGTCGCTCAGGGTCTGGCTGACCGCGAGGCTGAAGCGGTTCAGGCGGCGGTTGTCGCGGTAATCGGCGCCGGTACGGTCACTGTCGAAGCCGTCGTCTTCCTGGCCAGACAGCGACAGACGCAGGTCGCCGCCATTCCAGCCGGTGCTCTGGCTGGCATAGAAGTCGTTGATGCCGCGCTGGCCGCGCGTCAGCTTCAGTCGTGTGCCGTGGCTGTCCGCCGGGTTGCGGGTGATGATGTTGACCACTGCCATCAGCGCGTTGGCGCCGTAGCTGACGGTGTTCGGCCCGCGAAAGACTTCGATGCGCTCGATGTCTTCCATGGCCACCGGGATGTCGCTCCAGTCCACGGTCGCCAGACCGGCGCGGTACACCGAGCGGCCGTCGATCAATACCTGCATGCGCCGGGCTTCGCTGGCGTTGGTCCCGTGGTAGTTCACCGCCGCCTGATTGCCGCTGATGTTGCCGACCATCATCCCCGGCACCAGGCGCAGCAGTTCACTGATGTCCCGGGCACCGCTGGCGGCAATCAGTTCGCTGTCGAGCACGGTCATGCTGCCCGGGACTTCCGCCGGTGACTGTTTCAGGCGAGTGGCGGTCAGGATCTGCGGCAAGGCCTCACTGTCGACGAACAGGTCGTCCGCCAGCAGCATCGGGCTGAACAGCAGCGCCAGCAGCAGGGACGAACGCGGGGAAGGGGGGCCAGAAAACACGACGCAGCCTTGATAGCAAAGAATTGGCGCGCATGTTAACCGAGGTCGACGACTTTTCCAGTCACGTTGCAGGCATTTTCCTCGGTTTTATTGGTCTTCTTCCTACAAGTGCGGGTAATTGACGCCGGGGCTGTCCGAGAAGGGGACGCTCCGTATAATGCCGGCATCGCCACTGGTATGGATTAACGGATTACATATGACTGAACAGCGCCCGATTGCGGTCCTGGGAGGCGGAAGTTTCGGTACCGCCGTGGCCAATCTGTTGGCCGAGAACGGCCATCAAGTCCGGCAGTGGATGCGTGACCCCGAGCAGGCCGAGGCCATCCGGGTCAATCGCGAGAACCCGCGTTACCTCAAAGGCATCAAGATTCTGCCCGGCGTGACCGCGGTCACCGACCTGCAGGAAACCCTCGACGCCTGCGATTTGTGTTTCGTCGCGCTGCCGTCCAGCGCGCTGCGCACGGTGTTGGCGGCGCACGCCAATCGTTTGAGCGGCAAGATGCTGGTCAGCCTGACCAAGGGCATCGAAGCTCACACGTTCAAACTGATGAGCCAGATTCTCGAAGAGATCGCCCCGCAGGCGCGCATCGGCGTGCTGTCCGGGCCGAACCTGGCGCGGGAGATCGCCGAGCACGCACTGACCGCCACCGTGGTCGCCAGCGAAGACGAAGAACTGTGCAAGGCCGTGCAGGCCGCGCTGCATGGCCGGACGTTCCGCGTCTACGCCAGCGCCGACCGTTTCGGCGTGGAGCTGGGCGGGGCACTGAAAAACGTCTACGCGATCATCGCCGGCATGGCGGTGGCGCTGGAAATGGGCGAGAACACCAAGAGCATGCTGATCACCCGCGCCCTGGCCGAGATGACCCGGTTTGCGGTGAATCAGGGCGCCAACCCGATGACCTTCCTCGGTCTGGCCGGGGTCGGCGACCTGATCGTCACCTGCTCATCGCCGAAAAGCCGCAACTACCAGGTCGGTTTCGCCCTTGGCCAGGGTTTGAGCCTTGACGAAGCGGTGTCGCGCCTGGGTGAGGTGGCCGAAGGCGTCAACACCCTGAAAGTGCTCAAGGCCAAGGCCCAGGAGGTCGGCGTGTACATGCCGCTGGTCGCTGGCCTGCATGCAATCCTGTTCGAAGGGCGCACGCTTGAGCAGGTGATCGGTCTGCTGATGCGTGCCGAGCCGAAAACCGATGTCGACTTTATTTCCACCAGTGGTTTCAACTGATTCAGCAGGGAGCAGGCCATGAACGATCCGAAAACCGAAGCCAAATATGAATCCATTCTCCTGCGGGTGTTGTGGATGATTGTTTACATTCTGGTCTGGCAGGTGGCGCAGTTCATCCTCGGCGCGCTGGTGCTGGTGCAGTTGATCTATCGTTTGATCTATGGCGCCCCGAGCGCCAGCCTGATGAATTTCGGCGACAGCCTGAGCCAGTTTCTGGCGCAGATCGGCCGTTTCGGCAGTTTCCACAGCGACCAGAAACCCTGGCCGTTCGCCGACTGGCCGGCGCCACGTACCCCGGAAGGTGAAGCGCCACACGTTGTCGCGCCGGCACCACATCCGGCCCGGGATGAGGAACCCAAGCTATGAAACTCTGGGTATTGCGTCACGGTGAGGCCGAGCCCTACGGCTCGCGCCCCGATTCCGAGCGGGAACTGACCGACCACGGTCGCCAGGAAGTGTTGAGCAGCGCGGCCCGTTTGATGGGCCAGCCGCTGACGGCGATCTATGCCAGCCCGTACCTGCGGGCACAGCAGACGGCGCAACTGGTGCGCGAAGCGCTGGGATTCGAGCCGGAGATCCGCACGGTGGAGTGGCTGACCCCGGAAACCGATCCGGACAAGGTCGCCGAGCAACTGGTGTCGGTGAGCAACGTGCTGCTGGTCAGCCACAATCCTCTGATCGGTAATCTGCTCAGCTACCTGCAACACGGTGCGGGCTATCCGCCGGAAAAGGTCAGCACCGCCGGGCTGGCCGAGCTCGAACACAGCGAGTTGCTGATCGGCTCGATGACGCTCAACAGCCTTAAACATCCCTGAAATTTTTTGTATGAAATACTCAACCAAGCACTTGCTTGGTTGACTACGCTTGCTCCAGACCAAAAAACAGGAGCGAGTCGAATGTCTTCCGCCTTCCGTTTGCCGCTGGACGTGTTTTACGAACGCGAGGCCCGGCACCCGCGTCAGCGTTTTCTGGTGCAGCCGATCGGCGGCGGGCAAGTCGAGACACTGACCTGGGCCGACGTCGGCCATCAGGCCCGCTGTGCCGCGCATTGGTTGCGCTCCCGGGAGTTGCCGCCAGGCAGCCACATCGCCCTGATCTCGAAAAACTGCGCGCACTGGATCATCGCTGACCTGGCGATCTGGATGGCCGGGCATGTCTCGGTGCCGCTCTATCCGAACCTCACCGCCGAATCCGTGAATCAGGTGCTCACCCACTCGGAAAGCGTGCTGGCGTTCATCGGCAAGCTCGATGACTGGCCGGGCATGTCAGCGGGCGTACCGGCCGGCCTGACCACCGTCAGCCTGCCGCTGCATCCGCCGGGCACGTTCGATTTCAACTGGTATGACCTGCAACGCAGCTCGCCGATCCAGGACGACCCGCGTCCCGCCGCCGAGCAACTGGCGACCATCATTTACACCTCCGGCACCACCGGCCTGCCCAAGGGCGTGATGCACAGTTTCGCCAATCTCGGTTTCGCGACGACGCGCGGCACGCAGCTGTTCGGGCTCAATGAGAGCGACCGGCTGCTGTCGTACTTGCCGCTGTGTCATGTCGCCGAGCGGATGTTCGTCGAACTGGCGTCGATCTATACCGGGCAGACGGTGTTTTTCGCTGAAAGCCTCGACACCTTTCTCGACGATCTCAAGCGGGCGCGGCCGACGGCGATGTTCGGGGTGCCGCGGATCTGGACCAAGTTCCAGATGGGTGTCTACAGCAAGATCCCGGCGAAACGCCTGGATTTGCTGCTCGGTCTGCCTTTCATTGGCAAACGGATCGGCCACAAGGTGTTGGCGGGGTTGGGGCTGGATGCCCTGCGTGTGGCGTTGTCCGGTGCGGCACCGGTGCCGCTGACCTTGTTGCGTTGGTACCAGAAGCTGGGACTCGACGTGCTGGAGGTCTACGGCATGACCGAAAGCTGCGGTTATTCGCACATCTGCCTGCCGGGGCAATACATGGAGGGTTGGATCGGTCGGCCATGTCCTGACGTGGAAGTGCGGATCGATGAGTCCGGCGAAGTGCAGGTGCGCAGCCAGGCGAACATGCTCGGCTATTTCAAGGAGCCGCAGAAAACCGCCGAAACCCTCACCGAAGACGGTTTCCTGCGCACCGGCGACAAGGGTGAGCAGGACGCCGAAGGGCGTTTGCGCCTGACCGGGCGGCTCAAGGAAATCTTCAAGACCAGCAAGGGCAAGTACGTCGCCCCGGCACCGATCGAAAACCGGCTGGCGGTGCATTCGCGGATCGAGCAGGTCTGCGTGGTCGGCGATGGCCTGAGTGCGCCGCTGGGGTTGTGCGTACTTTCCGCCGTGGGCCGGGAAGAGCCCCGCGCGCCGCTGCATTCGAGCCTGGAAAAACTGCTGGAGGAGGTCAACGCCGTGCTCGACAAGCACGAGCGCCTGCGTCGGCTGGTGGTGGTCAAGGACAGCTGGGCGGTGGAGAACGGGTTCCTCACGCCGACCCTGAAAATCAAACGCAACATTATCGAAGACACCTACGGGGCGCGTTTCGAAGAATGGAGCGAGCGCAGCGAGGCGGTGCTGTGGCAGGATTGAGCGTCGATCAAAACAACAAAGGAAGCCTGCGATGACCTTGTGGCGCACCACTCCGAACATCGAGCAGTTGAACGCAATCCAGAAAAACACCATCGGCGAAGTGCTGGACATCCGCTTCGAAGCTTTCGACGAGGAATCGCTGACGGCCAGCATGGTCATCGACCATCGCACCCATCAGCCTTACGGCCTGCTGCATGGCGGCGCCTCGGTGGTGCTGGCCGAGACCGTCGGCTCAATGGCCAGTTACCTGTGCATCGACGCCAGCAAGTTCTATTGCGTGGGCCTGGAAATCAACGCCAACCACTTGCGTGGCCTGCGCAGCGGGCGGGTGACGGCGGTGGCCAAACCGATCCACATTGGCCGTACCACCCACGTCTGGGATATCCGTCTGACCAGTGATGAAGGCAAGGCCAGCTGTGTGTCGCGCCTGACCATGGCAGTGGTCCCGCTGGGAGAGCAACCGCCGGCGCGTTGATGGCCGAACCGTCATAGCCCTGACCGGACTGTCATCATTCCTGGCAGTTACGGTCATTGCTGTGAGACGCCGTCTTACGGACAATCAACGCCTGTTTTCCGCTCATGGATTTGCCGGTATGTCGCAACCGATCTTCTTCGCCCACGCCAACGGTTTCCCTTCGGGCACCTACGGCAAACTGTTCGCGGCGCTGGCGCCCGAGTACCGGGTTGCGCATCTGGAACAACACGCCCATGACCCGCGTTTTCCGGCGGGCGACAACTGGTACCACTTGGTCGATGAACTCATCCATCATCTTCAACAGCAAGATGAACCGGTGTGGGGCGTGGGCCATTCCTTCGGCGGCATGCTGCATTTGCACGCCGCACTGCGTTGCCCTGAACTGTATCGGGGTGTGGTGATGCTCGATTCGCCGGTGCTGACCCGCACCGATCAATGGGTGATCCGCGCCGCCAAGCGCTTTGGTTTCATCGACAAACTGACCCCGGCCGGCCGCACGCTGGGACGGCGCGAAGAGTTTGCCGACCTGGACAGCGCCCGTGGCTATTTTGCCGGCAAGACATTGTTCCGCAGCTTTGATCCGGAATGTTTCGATGCCTATCTGCAACACGGTTTGCACAAGGTCGGCGACAAATTGCGCCTGCGCTTCGATCCTGCGACCGAGATCAGCATCTATCGCGGCGTGCCGCACACCAGTCCTGCGCATACCCGGCAATTGAAAGTGCCGCTGGCGGTGGTGCGCGGGCACAAGAGCCGCGTCGTCATGAACCACCACACCCGCTTCGTCGGACGCCTGCCTCAGGGCGAGTCGCTGACTGTGCCTGGCGGTCATATGTTTCCACTTGAGCGCCCGCAGGACACCGCACAGTTACTGAAGAACCTGTTCAATCGCTGGGAGCGCCGGCAAGACAAGGATTGCGCATGAACACCGCTGTCGAAGAAGTGCGCCTGAGCCTGCCCCATATCGAACTGGCGGCGCACCTGTTCGGCCCGGAAGACGGCTTGCCGGTGATGGCCCTGCACGGCTGGCTGGACAACGCCAACAGCTTCGCCCGACTGGCGCCGAAGCTCAAAGGTTTGCGCGTCGTGGCGCTGGACATGGCCGGTCACGGGCATTCCGGGCACCGGCCGAACGGCGCCGGTTACGCACTGTGGGATTACGCCCATGACGTGCTGCAGGTCGCCGAGCAACTGGGCTGGAAACGTTTCGGCCTGCTCGGGCATTCCATGGGCGCCATTGTTTCGCTGGTGCTGGCCGGTTCGCTCCCCGAACGCATCACTCATCTGGCGTTGATCGACGGGGTGATTCCTCCTACCGACAAAGGCGAAAACGCCGCCGAGCGCATGGGCATGGCCTTACAGGCGCAGCTCGATCTTCGGGAAAAGCGCAAACCGGTCTACAACACCCTCGACCGGGCCATCGAGGCGCGCATGAAAGGGCTGGTGGCGGTCAGTCGCGAAGCCGCCGAACTGCTGGCGCAACGCGGACTGATGCCGGTACCCGGTGGGTACACCTGGCGCACCGACAACCGCCTGACCTTGCCATCGCCGCTGCGTCTGACCCAGGAACAGGCGATGGCGTTCGTGCAGCGCATTGCCTGTCCCGCGCAATTGGTGGTCGCCGCCGACGGCATGCTCGCCAAACATCCGGAGCTGCTGGAGCGTCTACCCTTTGACCGGACACAGCTGCCGGGCGGGCACCATCTGCACCTGAACGATGAGGCCGGGGCCGACCTTGTCGCAGACTGTTTCAATCGGTTCTTCGCCATTCCTTGACTTGCTCCCGGCAACTGTCGAGGCTGGTCAGGTTGAAATGGGAGACAACCAAGATGGATTTCTACACCGCTGCGACTTCGAACTGCCCTCAAGGCACCCAGGCCATGCCCCTGCGATGAGCCTGTCCATGCGATCTATCAGTCTGCTGGCGCTGTGCTGTTTCAGCCCCTTTCTATTGGCTGCCGACCTGCCGGGCAGTCAGGATCTGCCGATCGTGCCGCGTCTGGCCGATGCGCAGATCGTCGACTATCGCCCCGCCGTGGAGCTGGAGCGGATCTATCCGCTCGGCTCGATCCGCAAGATCAGCGGGCGGTTGCGTTTCGACGGTCAGGTCAGCGCCCGGGGGCAAACCACCTCGGTGACCTATGAGTTGCCGCCGGAACATTCCGCCACCGAAGCCTTCACGCTCGCTCGCGAAGCCCTGCAAAAACAGGATGCCCAGTTGTTGTTCTGGTGCCAGGCCCGGGACTGCGGCGAGAGCAGCCTGTGGGCCAACGAGGTGTTCGGCAACGCCAAGCTGTACGGTGCCGACGAGCAGCAGGCCTATCTGCTGTTGAGGCTCGCGGCCCCGCGCGACAACACGCTGGTGGCGCTGTACAGCATCACCCGTGGCAATCGCAAAGCCTATCTGCATGTCGAACAGTTCGAGGCGCTGGCACCGCTCGGTGAGTTGCTGCCGACCTCGGCCACGCTGCTGCGGGAACTGAAAAGCACTGGCGAGCTGGATTTTCCAGAGCTGACCGGCGATCCGGATGCGACCTGGTTGCGCTTGCTGTCCCGTGGCCTGAACCTCGACACCACCTTGCGGGTGGCGGTGTCCGGGCCGAAAGCCGAGGCCTGGCGTCAGGCGCTGATTGGGCAGGGCGTGCGCGCCGCGCGAATGGAAACCGGCAGTGTCGACGGCGAGAGTCTGCGCATCGATCTGTTGCGATAAGGTGTCTTTGGCGGACACGCTCGACGTGTTCGCCTACTCTTGGCCTGACTGATTTTTTTTGAGATTTCACATGCCCAATAATGATCGTCTGCTGGTGCAGATCCTGTTGCTGGTGCTGTTTGGTGCCAGTTTCTGGGTAATGGCGCCGTTCTGGTCGGCGCTGTTCTGGGGCGCGGTGCTGGCGTTCGCCAGTTGGCCGCTGATGCGTTTGCTGACCCGCTGGCTCAATGGGCGGGAATCCCTGGCGGCGCTGGTGCTGACCATGGGCTGGATGTTGCTGGTGGCGGGGCCGCTGGTGTGGCTCGGCTTTAACCTGGCCGATCACGTGCGTGATGCCACGGCCTTCATCAAGGATGTGCAGGTCGACGGGCTGCCCGAGGCACCGAGCTGGCTGGGTGGCGTGCCATTGGTGGGCGAACGGCTGGTAGCGATCTGGAACAGCATCGATCAGCAGGGCGCGGCGCTGATGGTGACGGTCAAGCCTTATCTGGGGCAGGTCGGCAACTGGTTATTGGCGCGCAGTGCGCAGATCGGCAGCGGGATTCTCGAGCTGACCCTGAGCATTGTCTTCGTGTTCTTTTTCTACCGCGACGGGCCGCGGCTGGCGGCATTCGTGCACAGTTTGCTGGTGCGCCTGATCGGTGACCGGGCCGGGTACTACATCGATCTGGTGGCCGGTACCGTGCAACGGGTGGTCAACGGGGTGATCGGTACGGCGGCGGCGCAAGCGGTGCTGGCGCTGATCGGGTTCCTGATTGCCGGGGTGCCGGGGGCGCTGGTGCTGGGGATCGTGACGTTCCTGCTCAGCCTGATTCCGATGGGGCCGCCGCTGGTGTGGATTCCGGCCACGGCGTGGCTGGCCTGGAAGGGCGAGTACGGGATGGCGGTGTTTCTCGGGATCTGGGGGACGTTCATCATCAGTGGCGTGGATAACGTGCTCAAGCCGTATCTGATCAGCCGGGGCGGGAATCTGCCGTTGGTGATTGTGTTGCTCGGGGTGTTTGGCGGGTTGATTGCGTTTGGGTTTATCGGGTTGTTTATCGGGCCTACGCTTTTGGCGGTGGCTTATAGTTTGTTGACGGATTGGAGTAAGAGTCAGGCTCGGGTTTGAGGCTTTGGACTTGGCGGCCTTTGGGCCGACCAGGCTCTTTGGGATTGGGTGAATATCCGTTTCTTCGGGTGTTGCCGCTGGCGGTTTCGCTTTTACAGCGAGTCCCTTTTGGCAAACGCCCCAAAAGGAACCAAAAGGGCTTGCCCCAATGTTCGGCCCCTCGCTGAGGCTCGGCGTTCCTTCGTTCCGGGATTCATCCGGGGGCATCGCCTACGGTTTGCTTCGCTGCACCTCCTCTCGATGCATGCGGCTGCGCCGCACGGTCGCTGCGCTCCCACCCCCGGATAAATCCCTCCACTCAGCCTCCCAGCGGGGCCGGTACGTCAAAAGCGATACTCGAGCTAACGCTCATTGTGTTGAGTGGTGGGAAGCCAAAGCCAAAGCCAAAGCCAAAGCGAAAGCAGATGCTGGTGCTGGTGCCAATGTCGATGCAGGGGCAGTAGTGAACTTATGTGTTTCAGAACCCGAGTTCACTTCGGTATCTCACGTCGGGGTATCTCTCCCAAACACCTCGGTCAGTCCCTCTCTCTCTGGGCGGTCCGACGTTTCGGGAGGGCTAGGGTGAGGGCCGCTTTGATGACAGACCGCAGATCCAAAGCAAACCACTCACCCAGCGAGAGTAATCGACCCTCAAGTCTTGACTCGAGAGTGATCCTCTTCACCTCATCTCAAGTCGCGACATTCAAATACTTGCCCACCGATGCCGTGCTTTCGAGCGAGTATTGCTTGCTCAGATTGGCAATCATCCGGTTCAACGCTTCAGTGGTGGTCTGGGTGCTGGCGGTTTCTTCGTCGCTTGGACGTTCGCGACCTGCTTGTAATGCAGCTTTCAGTTCGTCGCTGCTGACGCCTCCGCTGCTGTCGCTGTCCAGAACCTTGAGCAGGGCGGCGGCGGTGTCGGTGTTGTTCGATGAGGTGCTGTCGCTGACCTGCAACGCGCTGTTCAGTTCGGTGGCGGTAACAGTGCCGTCTCCGTCTGCATCGAGTTGGCTGAAGCGTTCGTCACTGGAGGCTTGTGGGGGTGGCGGTGGGGTGAGGCTGGCGGCGAGTTCGTCCTGGCTGACGACGCCGTCTTCGTTTTTGTCCAGGGCCGAGAAGATTTTGCTGCTGTCGGCACTACTGCCGGCGCTGGTCAGGCCGTTGCCGAGTTCGTCCTGGTCCACCGCGCCGTCGCCGTTGCTGTCGAGCCTGGCGAACAGTTCCTTCTGCAGTTGCTGGCTGCGGGCGTTTTGGGTGGAGGTGCTGCTGGTGCTGGTATAGCTCGTGTAGTTGCTGACGCTACCGATCATCGGGCTCACTCCTTGGACTGGAAAACCGGTGGGTGTACCGGCTTATGCAGCCTCAAGGTGCAAGGTGTCGTGGGTATGTGAGGTTTGTACCGGCCGGTACACAGTCGGGCTCAGTGGCGAGGCAGTTGGATCACGGCGGTCAGGCCGCCGCCGGGTGTTTCTGCCAGGGTCAGTTGTCCGTCCTGGCGCTGTGCCGCTTCCCGGGCGATGGTCATGCCCAGGCCGACACCGCCAGAGTTGCGGTTACGTGAGCCTTCGAGGCGGAAGAACGGCTCGAATACCGCTTCACGCTTGTCCGCCGCGATGCCCGGGCCGTGGTCGATGACGCGGATCAACAGTTGTTCGCGCTGGTCTTGCAGTTCGATGTGCGCTTGCCCGGCGTAGCGCAGGGCGTTGTCCATCAGGTTGTTGATGCACGAGCGCAGGGCCATTGGCTGTACCTGCAACGGGGCGCAGTGGCCGCTGACCTGAACGTCGGCGCCTTGATCCTGGGCGTTTTCGCACAGTGATTCGACCAGCGCCTGCACGTCCATCAACTGCAAGGCCTCGCTGGTGCGCTGTTCGTGCAGGTAGGTCAGGGTGGCGTCGAGCATGCCGATCATGTCGTCCAGGTCCTGGCGCATCTGGCCCTGCAATTTGTCGTCGTTGATATTTTCCAGGCGCAGTTTCAGCCGCGACAGCGGAGTGCGCAGGTCGTGGGAGACGGCGCCGAGCATCCGCGCCCGTTGCTGCACCTGTTCGCGGATGCGCTGCTGCATCAGGTTGAAGGTGTGCGCAGCCTGCCGTGCTTCCCGCGGGCCGCTTTCGTCCAGCGGTGGGCTGTCGAGGTCTTCGCTCAGGCGCGCGGCTGCGTCGCTCAGACGCTGGATCGGCCGGGTCAGCAGCTTGGCGCCGTACCAGGCAGCGATGATCAGCGAGATGAACTGGAAGGTCAGCGGCACGATCGGCCCGCCGAACCAGGGGCGCGGCGGACGCGGAGGGTAGCGCGGATCCTGCGGCGGCTGTTTACCGTCGAGGTTTTGCGAGAACTCCGGTGGCGGTGGCGGTGGCGGCGGGCCGTAGAGGCGGAACCAGGCAAAGGCCAGCAGATGCGCCAGGACGATCGCCACCAACAGCACGCCGAACAGGCGGCCGAACAGCGTGTCGAAGCGCGCCCGCATCAGCCGATGTCTCGCGCATCGAACAGGTAGCCTTCACCACGTACGGTCTTGATCAGTTGCGGGGCCTTCGGGTCGTCGCCGAGTTTTTGCCGCAGGCGCGAGACCAGCAGGTCGATGCTGCGGTCGAAGGCTTCGATCGAGCGACCTCGGGCGGCGTCCAGCAACTGTTCGCGGCTGAGTACCCGGCGGGGGCGTTCGATGAACACCCAGAGCAGGCGGAATTCGGCGTTGGACAGCGGCACCACCAGGCCATCGTCGGCGATCAACTGGCGCAGGACGCTGTTCAGGCGCCAGTTGTCGAAGCGAATATTCGCACGCTGTTCGCTGCGGTCGTCGCGCACCCGACGCAGAATCGTCTGGATCCGCGCCACCAGTTCCCGAGGTTCGAACGGTTTGGCCATGTAGTCATCGGCGCCCAGTTCCAGGCCGATGATCCGGTCGGTGGGTTCGCAGCGGGCGGTGAGCATCAGGATCGGGATGTCCGATTCAGCGCGCAGCCAGCGGCACAGCGACAGACCGTCTTCGCCGGGCAGCATCAGGTCGAGCACCACCACGTCGAAATGTTCGGCCTGCATCGCCTGGCGCATCGCCGCGCCGTCGGTCACACCGCTGGCGTGAATGTTGAAACGGGCCAGGTAGTCGATCATCAGTTCGCGGATCGGCACGTCATCGTCGACGATCAGGGCGCGGATGCTCCAGCGCTTGTCGTCTTTCTGCTCGTCGTTCACGGAGGCTTGGGAGTTGTGCATGAGGCTGTTCATCTGCCAGTAGGCCGCCAACCACAAAGATAGGCTGCGAGGTTGTGGTTTCAGCATAGGCGTCCGGCCGTGAGGCGGGAAGGGCTGCTGTAAGGACTTGTTGCGGCTGGCGAGGCTAGCGCGGGCGCATGTTGCCGGCGTGTCGGTTGTGTATCGGGTTCGACACAATACCCTGCAAGGCTATGCTGATCACGGTTGGCGCGACGATTTACCGATCATCGGGTGCCGCGCCGCCGCCGGTTCCGCTACAATGCGCGCCGATTTCGACTTGCCTGAGAGCCCATCCATGTCCGCCTGCCAGACTCCTATCATCGTCGCCCTGGATTTCCCCACCCGTGACGCCGCACTGAAGCTGGCCGACCAGTTGGACCCGAAGCTGTGCCGGGTCAAAGTGGGCAAGGAACTGTTCACCAGTTGCGCCGCGGAAATCGTCGGCACCCTGCGTGACAAGGGTTTTGAAGTATTCCTGGACCTTAAATTCCACGACATTCCCAACACCACGGCGATGGCGGTCAAGGCCGCGGCCGAGATGGGCGTGTGGATGGTCAACGTTCATTGCTCCGGCGGCCTGCGCATGATGGCGGCCTGCCGTGAAGAGCTGGACAAGCGCAGCGGCCCGCAGCCGTTGCTGATCGGTGTGACCGTGCTGACCAGCATGGAGCGTGAGGATCTGGCGGGTATCGGCCTGGACATCGAGCCGCAGGAGCAGGTGCTGCGTCTGGCGGCGCTGGCCGAAAAGGCCGGGATGGACGGTCTGGTGTGCTCGGCGCTGGAAGCCACTGCGCTGAAAACCGCGCACCCGTCGTTGCAACTGGTGACCCCGGGGATTCGTCCGGCAGGCAGCGCCCAGGACGACCAGCGTCGCATCCTGACCCCGCGTCAGGCGCTGGATGCCGGTTCCGACTATCTGGTGATCGGCCGTCCGATCAGTCAGGCGGCGGATCCGGCCCAGGCACTGGCCTCGGTGGTTGCCGAACTGGCCTGAGCGATCAGCTGAAGATGCAATGAAGGGAGCCCGATGGCTCCCTTCGTTGTTTTCAGACCTTCAACACCAGCTTGCCGAAGTTCTCGCCGCTGAACAGTTTGCCCAGGGTTTCCGGGAACGTTTCCAGGCCTTCGACGATGTCTTCCTTGCTCTTGAGCTGACCCTTGGCCATCCAGCCAGCCATTTCCTGGGCGGCGCTGGCGTACTGCGCGGCGTAATCCATCACCACGAAACCTTCCATCCGTGCGCGGTTGACCAGCAGGGACAGGTAGTTGGCCGGGCCTTTGACTGCTTCCTTGTTGTTGTACTGGCTGATCGCGCCGCAGATCACGACGCGTGCTTTCAGGTTGATACGGCTGAGTACGGCGTCGAGGATGTCACCGCCGACGTTGTCGAAATATACGTCCACGCCTTTCGGGCATTCGCGCTTGAGACCGGCCAGCACGTCCTCGCTCTTGTAGTCGATGGCGCCGTCAAAGCCCAGTTCATCGATCAGGAACTTGCATTTGTCAGCGCCGCCGGCGATGCCGACCACCCGACAGCCTTTGATCTTGGCAATCTGCCCGGCGATGCTGCCTACCGCACCTGCTGCGCCGGACAGCACCACGGTGTCACCGGCCTTCGGCGCGCCGACATCGAGCAGCGCGAAGTAGGCGGTCATGCCGGTCATGCCCAGTGCGGACAGGTAAACCGGCAGCGGTGCCAGTTTCGGATCGACCTTGTAGAAACCTCTTGGCTCTCCGAGGAAATAATCCTGCACGCCCAGGGCACCGTTGACGTAGTCCCCGACCGCAAACTCCGGGTTGTTCGACGCGATGACTTTGCCGACGCCCAATGCGCGCATGACTTCGCCCAGACCCACCGGCGGGATGTAGGATTTGCCTTCGTTCATCCAGCCGCGCATGGCCGGGTCGAGGGACAGGTATTCGTTCTTGACCAGAATCTGCCCCGCCGCCGGTTCGCCGACCGGGACTTCCTGATAGGTGAAGGTCTCGCGGGTGGCGGCGCCCACCGGGCGTTTGGCGAGCAGGAACTGGCGATTGGTCTGGTTGGTCATGACAGGCACTCGAATTGAATGAAGCCTTGTTGATAGACCTTCAGGAGCGATGTCGCAAGGTTGGCTCACCGGGCGAATGCAGGCTGATCCAGTACGGTGATAGTGCCGGCCTGGGTTTCATCACTGCGATTCATGAAAGCCTAACCGGCCTTTTGATAGTGCTGACGTCACTCAGGCCCCTGTGGCTATGCTGCCTCCATCCATTCCCCCGCATTCGAGGACATAACAATGAGCATGACGTTTTCCGGTCAGGTAGCCGTCGTCACCGGCGCTGCCAACGGCATTGGCCGTGCGACGGCCCAGGCATTCGCTGCCGAAGGTCTGAAAGTGGTGGTGGCCGATCTGGATGCGGCCGGGGGCGAGGGCACCGTGGCGCTGATTCGTACAGCCGGTGGCGAAGCGACCTTCGTGCGCTGCAACGTGACCGTCGAAAGCGAAGTGAAAAATCTGATGGACGAGGTGATCAATACCTACGGTCGTCTTGACTATGCCTTCAACAACGCCGGGATCGAGATCGAGAAGGGCAAACTGGCCGAAGGCTCGATGGACGAGTTCGATGCGATCATGGGCGTCAACGTCAAGGGCGTCTGGCTGTGCATGAAATACCAGTTGCCGTTGCTGCTGGCTCAGGGCGGCGGGGCGATCGTCAACACCGCATCGGTGGCTGGATTGGGCGCTGCGCCGAAGATGAGTATCTACGCAGCTTCCAAGCATGCGGTGATCGGCCTGACCAAGTCGGCTGCGATCGAATACGCCAAGAAGAAAATCCGCGTCAACGCCGTATGCCCGGCGGTGATTGACACCGACATGTTCCGTCGCGCCTACGAGGCAGACCCGAAAAAAGGCGAATTCGCCAACGCCATGCACCCGGTCGGCCGCATCGGCAAGGTCGAGGAAATTGCCAGCGCCGTGCTGTATCTGTGCAGTGATGGTGCGGCGTTTACCACCGGCCATTCGCTGGCCGTGGATGGTGGCGTGACCGCCTTCTGAAACGGAATTGCTCGACGCATGAAGGAGCCCGCCCGCTGGCGGGTTTTTTTTCGCCTTGGGGGCGGTTCCGTGAATCCGCTAAACAATGTGTTTCAAATGGTGAGAACGGAGGTTTTTGGCGGTTTTGTCGCACAGCTTCGAGGGCATGGCTGTGATTTACTGCCGCCAGCAAAACGGACAGGAGTTTGCGTGCTCATGGAATTGAGAATTGACCGACAGGCAATGGTGCCGGTCGTACAGCAGATTGTTGACGGGTTGACCGAGTGGATCATGCAAGGCCAGGTGCCGCCAACGACGCGCCTGCCCTCCGTACGCCATATCGCACGGTGCAATCTGCTCAGCCAGTCCTGCGTCATGGAAGCCTGCGAACGGCTGGTGGCGCAAGGGGTTCTGGCTTCGCGCCAGGGCTCGGGTTTCATCGTGGCGGCTTCGTTGCCGGCGTGCTGCAAGCCGATCGATGGCTCCGTGTGCGATGGGGAGCGCAGCGGGGGCGACCCTGTCTCCCGATGGCGCGGAGGTTTGACGTTGGGAAGCGGCGTCCTGCCGGAGAGTTGGCGCGAACCCGATGATCTCGCCTATGCGATCCGCGAGGTGACACGCGCCGACATGGCCAGCCTGTTCAACTACAGCCCCCCTCTGGGCCTGCAGGCGTTGCGCGAACAGATCGTCAGGCGCCTGGGGGTGCTGAATATCAAGGCCGCTGAAGAACAGGTGATGACCACCGCCGGCGCCAGCCACGCACTGGACCTGATCGTGCGGACCTTGTTCAAGGCCGGTGATTGGGTTGTGGTAGAAACCCCGGGTTATGCGCCGCTGTTCGATCTGCTGCGCTTGCATGGCGTGCGTATGCTGGAGGTTCGCCGCACGGCGGTCGGGCCGGATGTCGAGGCGCTTGAGTCGTTGCTGCAGCAGTTTCGGCCCAGCGCGTTATTCATCAACAGTCACCACCACAATCCCACGGGAAGTTGCCTGCTGCCGGCAGTTGCCCGACGCATTCTGCAGTTGAGCAGGCTCTATGATCTGCGGCTGATCGAAGACGATGTCTACGCGGATCTGCACAACGGCAGCGGCACTCGACTGGCAGCACTGGATGATGAGGGGCGGGTGATTTACGTCGGCAGTTTTTCCAAGACCCTGAGCAGCTCGCTGCGGGTGGGTTTCGTGATGGCCGATGGAGCGCTGATCGAGCGGATGGCGCGGGTCAAGATGGTCAGTTGCATGGGTACCTCAAGGTTTTCTGAGGCGGTGCTGGCCGGTCTGCTGGCCAGTGGTGCCTATCGCAAACTGGTGCAGCGTCAGCGTCAGCGCCTCAGCACCGATCGTGCGGCAGTCTTGCAGGTCCTGGAGGATGCAGACTGGGAAGTGTTCGGCAAGCCCACGGGAGGGCTGTTCATCTGGACGCGCGCGCCTTGGGCCGATGAGGCACATTTGCGCAGGCATGCCTTGCGCTGCGGAGTGCAGTTGTCTTGCGCCACGTCGTTCAGCCCCAGTGGTGAGGCCTGCGACTGGCAACGCATCAACGTGGCTTACGCCTGTGACCCTCGGGCAAGACAGTTTTTTCGCAGCACGGCCGTGGATCGACCTCCAGCGTTCTGAAAACGACGCGTGCGTAGCTTTTTGCCATTATTCCGACGCCAGAGACTTGTGCTGCTTCAAGGCCGTTGCGAATCTTCAGCAACAGACTATGGCAGGGGACTACGCGCAATGATTTCGGCCGTGCAAGGACGTTTTGCCAACCTCGGTATGGCAAAAAAACTGGGTATCGGGTTTGTGCTGGTGTTGTTGCTGACCGCACTGGTGGCGGCCATCGGCGTCTGGTCCCTGCAAACCATCAGTCAGCGCTTCGACGGCCTCAAGCAGATGTCATCGCTCAACAGCGGTTTGCTCAAGGTGCGTCTGCTGGAGCAGGACTACGCCTTGCACGGCAACCCGAAAACCGTCGATGCCTTGCATGAAGGTGTCGACGGCCTGATCGTCATGGCCAATGGGCTCAAGGCGCAATCGTCGGCGAATGTATCGGTGATGAGCGACGTCGAGCAGTCACTGATTGCCTATCGCAAGGCGTTCGATGAATTTGTCTCGTTGTCCCAGGCCAAGGACCTGGCGCTGGAAATGGCCAGTTGGTCGGTGTCCAGTGTTGCCAACAATCTCGATGTATTGCAGGCCGGTCTGGCTGACGACGGCGCTTACACCCTGAAAGACAGCGAGGGCAAGGACGGGGCGCAATTCATCGAGCAGGCCGGTCAGGTCAACCAGGTCTCACGCTTGATGTTGCAGGCGATGAATGAAGCGCGGGTACGCCTGGATCAAAGCCGCAAGGGTGATGACAGCGCAGGCCAGGGCAATATCGAGCAGGCCGCTCAGGCTCAGGTTCAGGCCGAACAGCTCAAATCCACAGTCAAGGACGAGGGTTACCTGACGGTGCTCAATGAAGTGTCCGGGCACATTGCCGGGTTCAGCGACAAGCTGGCCGAGTACACCGGATTGTTGGCCCAGGAAAAGACTGTCTATCAACAGTTGCACCAGCGGGCCGACGAAGTCGTGGCGCGGGTCGATCAGGCGTATGTCGCGCAAGACGGCGCCATGCAGGGCGAACTGAAAAAGAATTCGGTTTTGATCATTGGCTCATCGGCGCTGGCGTTGCTGGTCGGGCTGATTGCGGCGTGGGTGATTACCCGGCTGATCGTTGCACCGTTGCGCAGCGTGATTCATGTGGCGCAACAGATTGCGGCCGGTGATCTGAGTGCAACGATCGAGGTCTCCCGCCGTGACGAAATCGGCCAATTGATGCTGGCCATGCGGCAGATGGGCGCGGGGCTGAGCTCGATTGTCAGCGGGTTGCAGGCGGGTATCGAACAGTTGGCCAGTTCGGCGCAATCGCTGTCGGCGGTGACCGAGCAGACCAACCTTGAGGTCAGCAGCCAGAAAGAGGAAACCGAACAGGTCGCCACGGCGATGAACCAGATGACCGCCACCGTTCACGATGTGGCGCGTAACGCCGAGGAAGCGGCGCTCGCAGCGCAGACCGCTGATGGCAAGGTCGAAAGCGGTCAGCAGGTGGTGCGTCAGAGCATGGCGCGGATCGAGCAACTGGCCGATTCGGCGACCTCGGCCAGTTCGAGCATCGAAAGCCTCAGTGCGCAAATCCAGAACATCGGCACGGTGCTGGAGGTGATCAAGAGTGTCGCCGAGCAGACCAACCTGCTGGCGCTCAACGCGGCGATTGAAGCGGCGCGGGCGGGCGAGCAGGGCAGGGGCTTTGCGGTGGTCGCCGATGAAGTGCGGGCGCTGGCCCGGCGCACGCAGCAGTCAACCGAAGAAATCGAGCGGCTGGTCAGCGCCTTGCGCTCGGCGGCGCATTCGTCGGTGCAGCAGATTCAGAGCAGTGGCGAACTGGTGAAGCTGGCGGTGAGTGATGCGTTGCAGACGGAAAGTGCGCTGGGGAGTATTGCGGCGGCGGTTTCGTTGATTCAGCAGATGAACCAGCAGATTGCGGCGGCGGCCGAGGAGCAGAGTTCGGTGGCCGAGGAGATTAATCGCAGTGTGACGAGTATTCGGGCGAGTGCGGATCAGTCTTCTATTGCCATGCGTGGGAATGCGGCTTCGAGTGTTGAGCTGGCGCAGTTGGGGAGTGAGTTGCGGGGGATGGTGGGGCACTTTCGGCTTTGACCTTGGCGGCCTTTGGGCCGACCAGGTTCGCGTTTTATTGCGTTCATATCCGTTTCTACGGGTGCTCCGGCTGGCGGTTTCGCCCTTACGGCGAGTCCCTTTGGCAAACGCCCCAAAGGAACCAAAGGTCTGGGCCCCGGCGTTCGGCCCCTCGCTGGGGCTCGGGGTTCCTTCGTTCCGGGATTCATCCGGGGGCATCGCCTACGGTTTGCTTCGCTGCACCTCCTCTCGATGCATGCGGCTTCGCCGCACGGTCGCTGCGCTCCCACCCCCGGATAAATCCCTCCACTCAGCCTTCCGATGGGGCCGGTACGTCAAAAGCGGTACTCAAGCTAACGCTCATTGTGTTGAGTGGTGGGAAGCCGAAGCCAAAGCAGAAGCAAGAGTAGAAAACGCAGAGGATTCAGACGGTGCAAGGTGCAGCAGAGTGAGTTGGGTTGCATGCGTTTCAAAACCCGAGTGCGACTCGGTCTTTCACGTCGGCGTACCTCTCCCTCACCCTAGCCCTCTCCCTCCGGGAGAGGGCTAGGGTGAGGGAGAGCTTTTGATCTTCTTCTTTCAGGCATAAAAAAGCCACCTCCCGGTGGCTTCTCTCTTTGACTGCACTCAGTCGTAAATCACTTTCTTCTTCCAGTCCGCATCAGCCTCGACATCTTTGAGGCCGGCAGTCAGTTGGTTTTCTTCGCCTTCGACCGGGGCGATCTTGTCCATGACCTGGGCGTTGGCGCGGGCCAGGAGCTTTTCCAGGTATTGGAGTTGTTCGGCGTAGATTTGCGGGTCCTGCTGTTTGCGCAGGTATTGCACGCCGCGTTCGAAGGCGAGGCGGGCCTGGCCTGGCTGGTTTTGCTGGAGGGCGTGCTGGCCGAGGTTGTTGAAGAACTCGATGTGCAGCAGTACGAGGATGTGGCGTACTTCACGGATCCAGTGTTTGGCTTCGTTCGGTGGCAGGAAGCCGTCCTGGGCGGCGCGGGTGATCTGGCCGTGGAGGGCTTCGAGGAGGAAGCGGACGTCTTTTGCTTTGGCTTCGGTCTGGATCGAGGCCGGCGGGTTGTTGACCGGGATCGATTCGCCCTGGGCGACGAGAGCGCTCAGTTCGGTGATGCGGGCCTTGGTGGTGGCGCTGGTTTTTTCCAGGTTCAGCAGGCGCTGACAGACGTTCAGCTCCAGACGCGTCAGGAGCAGCTTGAGGGCCGGGGTCATGAACTGGCCGGGGAAGGTTTCGGTCAGTTCGCCGCAACGGCGCAGGCGGTCGTTGAGTTCGACCTTGGTGCGGGCCTTCTCCAGTTTGGTGTTTTCCACCACATGGTTCATGTAGCCAATGGCGATCAAGATTGCGATCCCGGCTATGACTAGCAGGGTGATCATGAGTGGTGTCACCGGTAAGACCTCTTTATAGGGTTCGCGTGCGAGTGTAGTGGCTTGGCATACAGGAGCCTAGCGCCGCTCGACGGGTTTGGATCGGCGAAGCTGTATCTGTATCGGCCAGGGAGCCGCTTATATAAATGCTGGCCCTTGGGGTGCAGATTGCCATCACCTGTGCCGTGGACTATAACGCCTTGGCGAGTGTCGGAATATAGGCGTCAATCGCCGGGCGACGCAAAAGCCGGAAACAGCGCGTAAAGGGGGGCGAAGTCATTGATTTAAATAAATTTATATCTGGGGGTTGACGACCTTTCAATCCATCCATAGAATGCGCGCCACTTGCAGCGTAAAGCACACAGCGAAACGCGGCAGGGAGTGAATGTTGTAGTGTGTCCCCTTCGTCTAGTGGCCTAGGACACCGCCCTTTCACGGCGGTAACAGGGGTTCGAGTCCCCTAGGGGACGCCAATGCGGGAATAGCTCAGTTGGTAGAGCACGACCTTGCCAAGGTCGGGGTCGCGAGTTCGAGTCTCGTTTCCCGCTCCAATTTTAAACAGCAACGCTTCAGGGCGGTGCTGAGTGAAACCAGAACCTAATCTTCGGAGGCGGATCTGGACACCGAAACACACACCATGTGTTCCGGGTAGCGTGTCCCCTTCGTCTAGTGGCCTAGGACACCGCCCTTTCACGGCGGTAACAGGGGTTCGAGTCCCCTAGGGGACGCCATTTGCGGGAATAGCTCAGTTGGTAGAGCACGACCTTGCCAAGGTCGGGGTCGCGAGTTCGAGTCTCGTTTCCCGCTCCAAATTCAAAAAGCGCCGCTTTGCAAAGAGCGGCGTTTTTATTAGTGAAAGTTGTAGCCTGTCCCCTTCGTCTAGTGGCCTAGGACACCGCCCTTTCACGGCGGTAACAGGGGTTCGAGTCCCCTAGGGGACGCCATTGCGGGAATAGCTCAGTTGGTAGAGCACGACCTTGCCAAGGTCGGGGTCGCGAGTTCGAGTCTCGTTTCCCGCTCCAGATTCACAAAAACGCCGCTCAGTGATGAGCGGCGTTTTTGTTTGTGCGTTTTTTGTCAGGCAATAGAAAAGGACCTCGCGGTCCTTTTTTTGTGGGCCCGCCAATGTGGCGAGCCCGTTGCGCGATCAGAGTTTCGGCAATTGCCCGATGCGTCCCATCATTTCGGTGACGATCTGCAGGTCCAACAGGAACTGGTCAACGGTCTTGAATTCGCCATCGGTATGACCGGTGTACTTGACCTCCGGTCGCGCCAGGCCGAATTGCACGCCGTTTGGCAGTTCGTGCACCGAGGTGGCGCCGGCCGAAGTGCCGAATTCATGCTTCATGCCCAGGTTTTCGGTGGCCACGGCCAACAGTGCCTTGACCCACTCGCCTTCAGGGTTGCGATACATCGGTTCGGCGATCGAATAGTCGAAGTTGACCGCGACATGGGTTTTCTTGCTCCAGGTCGCCAGTTTGTCGGCGATTTCGCGCTTGAGCACTTCCGGCGACTTGCCCTTCGGCACGCGCAGGTTGACCGCGAGTTTGAAGGTTTTGTCGTCCATGCCGACGTAGGTCAGGGAGGTGGTCAGCGGGCCCATGAAAGCATCGGCGAAACCAACGCCCAGTTTGCTGCCCTTGTAATCCAGGCCCCAGTTGTCGGCGGCGTAACGGGCAGCGTCGGTGATGTGGTTGTGCTTGAAGGCGATCTTGCCGTCCACGCTGTGGATGAAGTCCAGCATACGGGCAACCGGGTTGACGCCGGATTCCGGCTCGGACGAGTGCGCGGAAACACCGGTAACGGTGAGTTTGACGTCGTTGCCATCGACCGTGGCGTTCACTTCGAAATCGCCACCATTGCGCTTGGCGTATTCAGTGCCGGCCTTTTGCAGGCTGGCCGCCAGCTCGGCAGGTTTGTCAGTCACCAGAGTGGCTACGGAAACCGATGGAATCTGGTTGGTCGCCAGGCCACCGGTCATTGAGGTGATTTCCGCGCCTTTGCCCTCTGCGTTGCGCTTGGCGAACTTGGCCATGACGGTGCCGTAACCTTTTTCCGCGATCACTACGGGATAGCCGCCGTCCAGTGCCAGGTTGTACTCGGGCGTCGGGTTGCGTTCGAAGTAGTAGGGAATCGCGTCACCGGTGGTTTCTTCGGTGGTGTCCACCAGCAGTTTGAAATTGCGCGCCAGTGGCAGCTTCTCTTCCTTGATCACCTTCATGGCATACAGCGTCACGACGATGCCGTTTTTGTCGTCCTCGGTGCCTCGGCCGTACATGCGGTCGCCGATCAGCGTGACCTTGAACGGGTCGAGTTTGGTGCCGTCCTTGAGCACCCAGTTTTCCGGCGTTACCGGCACCACGTCGGCGTGAGCATGAATGCCGACGACGTCCTTGCCGCTGCCGTCGAGGGAGATTTCGTAGACGCGGTTGTCGACGTTGCGATACTTCAGGCCGAAAGACTCAGCCAGATCCTTGATCTTGCCAGCGATCTTGATGAATTCGGGGTTGTCGTGCTGATCGACACCGTCCTTGCGGAAGGTCGGGATTTCCACCAGTTCGCGCAGGGTTTCCAGGGCGGCTTTGCCGTACTTCACGCGGGTGTAGAGACCGAGCAGTCGATGAATTTCGTTCTGTTGTTCGACAGTCAGTGTCTTGTTGTCGAGGAAGGCGCTGATGGTCGGGCGCAGATTGTCGATCTTGCTCAGGTCGTTCTTGGCCAGATCACCGAGAAATGCTCTGAAGTCACTGACCTTTGCCTCATTGAATGTCTTGAGGAGGGTTGCGCTCTGTTGTTCGCTAAGGTTGGCGTGGGCGGGCAATGTGACGGACGAGAGGCTGGCCAGAATCAGCGTCGACGCGGCCAGTTGCTTGAGTGAAAAATCCATTGCTAAGGGCATTCCTTTGCAGGCGGTGAGAAGGAGTTGTCTGACCGAAGCGTCAGACGGTCTCGCAAACTACCACCACACGAGCGTGCGAGGGGAGTCCCCGAAGTGGGACGCGTCGCACAAAAATGCAAAAGCGGCGCAGAATCGAAAAAGCCCGTCCAGTCTGTCTGGATCGGGCTTCTCCGATCAGCGTATTTACATCGACAACACCAGACGCCCGGCAAACAGGATCAGAATCACCCCCATGCTGCGCTCGAACCAGTGGCCCATGCGCATGAACAGCACGCGCACTTTACTGCTGGAAAAGAACAGCGCAACGATCACGAACCACAACGCATTCACCCCGCACATCCACAACCCGTACAGCGCCTGGATTTGCAGCGGTGTGCTGGCGCTGATGATCGTGGTGAAGATCGCCAGGAAAAACAGTGTGGCCTTGGGGTTGGTGGCGTTGGTCAGGAAACCGGTGGAAAACGCTTTGAACAGCGATTGTTCAACCAGTGGTTCATCGCTGGTCTTTTCGCCTTCCATTGTCGTCTTGGGTTTGCTGCGGATCAGGCTGACGCCCAGATAAAGAATGTAAGCACCGCCGACCACTTTGGCGACAGTCAGCAACCACGGCGTGGTGTGCATCAGGGCGCCGACGCCCAGCAGGGTGTACAGCACGTGCACGGAAATTCCCGCGCCGATGCCCAGTGCCGTGCAGATGCCGACCAGTCGGCCGAAGCGCACACTCTGGCGGATGGTCACGGCGAAGTCCGGGCCGGGAGCGACCACGGCCAGAAAGTGAATGGTGGCCAGCGCCAGAAACTCGCCCAGGTAATTCGATGTCATTTCAGCTCCAGAAAGTCAGGGGTGAAGCGTTGCCGCGATAGCCGACAAAAAACGAAAGGCTCAAGCGCGGATCGGCCACACCCGGCGTCACCGAGTGCATGCGACGCGAATTGAACATGATGAAATCCCCCGGTTCCGGGCGTATTTCGAGGGCGGGCGGGCCGAGCAGCGCCGGGTCGATGCCGTAGCTGTCGCCGCGCATTTCGTCGAAGCGGTCCGGGGAAATGTCGTCTTCCCACATCTGCAATGCGCCGCCTTCGGTCGGCATGTTGAGGTAGACGTTGCAGGCGAACTGCGCCTCCAGACTGCGCGCCTGAAAACTCTCCGGGGCATCCTTGGCGAAGATGTCGTGATGAGCCAGAAAGCACACGCCCGGTTTCACCACTCGGGACAGCCCGACGTACATTTTGCGACCGTAGAGGTTTTCCAGATGGGCGCCCGCCGGCCAGGATTCGTCGAGCATGCAACGCAAGGTGTCGACGGGCGACGAATAGGGCGCGCAGCGGTTACGCAGCTCTGCGATGTTGCTGGCGGCGCGCTCGAAATAATCTTCGATCAGCAACGGCTGGTTTTCCGCCTCGTAGAACGCCATGCCGATGCGGCCGATGCTGGGGGCGTTGATGTAGCCCTCGAAGCCGGGGGCGAGGATCTTGTCGCCAATCTGGATCGCCTGCGCCTGGGGCAGAAAGCCTTTGAAGCGGATGGCGAGGACTTCTTCGTTGGCCAGTTTTTTTATGCACGTCTCATCGAGACGCTCGACGTCAAGCATCATGGTTTCAGGTCCATCTATCGAATAGTCAACGGAACCGGCGAACGCGGTTCCCCCGGCGTCGGGCGCTGCATCTGGCAGCGTCCGAAATCCTCAATCCACGCTGTAGTGGACGGACAGCGTGCCTTTCTTCTGCGAAAGGGACGCGATCGTGACTGTGCCCAAATCCTTCAGGCTGCGTACATGGGTGCCACCGCAGCCATAGGCTGGCAGTTCACCGAAACCGATTTCCCGCGCGCCTTCGCGCAGGGATGTCAGGCGCGGCAGGTCGTGTTCGATCCATTGCCCGATGCCGTATTGAACGGTTTGCGCATCGACCTCCTGAGCCGAATCTCCGGGTTTGAATTGAACCCGGCCCTCGTCCGGCCAGTGGTGCGCCTTGATCGGCATCCAGCCCATGGCCTGGACGAAGTGGCCGATCAAATGTCCCGCAGAGTGCATGCGGGTGTTGAAGCGGCGGCGCTCTTCGTCGACGCGAATCTGGGTCATGCCCAGTGGCACCGGTTGATCGACGAAATGAAGGATCCGGTCCGGTTCCTGGACGACGCGCAGCACCTGGCTGTCGCCGATCCAGCCGGTATCACAGGGTTGGCCACCGCCCTGGGGGTGAAAAAGCGTGGCGCGCAACACAACGGCGAATTCGTTCTCTTGGGGCGTGCAGTCGAGGACTTCCACATTGGCCTTGAGGTCATCACTATGGAAAAAGAGGCGAAGCGTCATATTCCATGCCCTTATTAAAGTTTCTTTTTTAATTATATGAATCGTGCAATAACGTGATAATCCGTTCAAACATCAAAGGACTGTTGCGCTGTGAGCATAAATCTTCCCTTGCCGCTGCTCGGTGAAATGGCGATTTTCGTCAAGGTCGTCGAGACCGGCAGTTTCTCCGAAGCCGCTCGCCAATTGGGCTCATCGCCCTCGGCGGTCAGCCGCAGTATTTCCCGGCTCGAGAAGGCGCTGGCCACGCGGCTGCTGCAACGCACCACACGCAAATTGCGCTTGAGCGATGGCGGGGAAGAGGTGTTCAAGCGCTGCCAGGAAATGGTCAGCGCAGCGAGGTCGGTGATGGAGATCAGCGGCCAGTTCACCCACGAAGCCGAAGGTCTGGTGCGGGTCAGCGTGCCGAAAGCGGTGGGGCGTTTCGTGATCCATCCGCACATGCCGGAGTTTCTGCGGCGCTATCCGAAGGTCGATGTGGAACTGTTGCTGGAAGACCGCCAGGTGGATCTGATCGACGACCATGTCGACCTGGCCATTCGCATCACGGATCGTCCACCGGCCGGACTGGTCGGACGACAACTGCTGACCATCGACCATTTGCTTTGCGCCACGCCGCAATACCTGGCTGAGCACGGGACGCCGACTCATCCCCATGACTTGCTCAATCACAGTTGCATTTACCTGGGTGAAACTCCGAGTGATGCGCGCTGGAAATTCAAGAAGGGCACGAAAGCCGTCACCGTCGGCGTGCGCGGCCGGTATGCCGCCAATCACACCGGCGTGCGTCTGGGCGCGGTGTTGCAGCATATCGGTATTGGCAGCCTGCCGTATTTCACCGCTCGCTATGCACTGGAGCAGGGGCTGATTGTGCAGGTGCTGCCGGACTGGACGTTCCTGGCGTCCTATCACGGCGGATTGTGGTTGCTGCACTCGCCGACGCGCTATCTGCCGCCGAAGCTGCGGGTGTTCATCGACTATCTGGTGGAGTGTCTGCAGAAAGAGCCGACCCTGAGCAAACCGGGAAAGTCTGGCGGTTCAAAATCATTGGCAGAGTACGAACTGCCCGAGAGTGAAGGACTGCTTTAGCGCGAGAAAAAAGGCCCGCATGGATCACCATGGGGGCCTTTTTCTTACTGGGCGAAAATCAGTGCTTGCTGTCCTGGGCGGACATCGCCAGCAGCTGTTTTTCCTGGTTCCAGTCGAACGGTTCGTCGTTCTGTTCGGCTTCGTAGCGGCGCTCTTCCAGCGCCTGATACATGTCGATTTCTTCGTCGGACAGGTAATGCAGGCAGTCGCCGGCGAAGAACCACAGCAGATCCCGCGGGATCAGGTGGGCAATTTGCGGGTAACGGGTAATCACTTGAGTCAGGATGTCCTGGCCCAGGTATTGGCTTTCGATCGGTTCGATCGGCAGTGACGCCAGCAGTTCGTCGAAACGCTCCAGGAACAGGGCATGGCTTTCTTCGGGAACCTGATCGGCCTCACCTACGGCGACCAGGATACTGCGCAGATGGTCGAGCAAAACCAGATGATCGGCAACGACGTTGGACACGAGATAAGTCCTCAAGAGCAAAACGGGCGCGGGAGTATAAAGCGCCCGCGCCCGTTTTTCACTGATTGAAGGGATCAGCGGATTTTGCCTTCCGCGGGTTTGAGTTGCTCCTTGTCGAAATCATCGACATCGATCACCTTGCGCCGCGCCGCTTCGGCATCACGCAGGGTCTGGGCCTCCACGGCCTGCAACACCCCGGCCTCCAGTGCGGCATCGATGGCGTGTTCGCCGGCGACCGGTTTGACCTGACCGCTTTTGAGTGACGTGTGCAGTTTCTTGTGCAGCGGTTGCGCAGCGTTCAGCTGATCGCAGGCGTGTTGCAGCGCACCGACCGCATCGTCTGCCGATTGCGGGCGATAGCAGCCGGCTAGCAGCTCTTCCAGCGCCGGATCGCCCTTGGCCCGGCCGATGACTGCAGCTACCTCGGCACCGAGTTTGTCCGAAGGCCCTTTGTGACGGCGGCCGAACGGGAACACGATCACGCGCAGCAGGCAGCCAAAGACCCGGTTCGGGAAGTTGGTCAGCAGTTCATCCAGCGCCTTTTCCGACTGACCGAGGCTTTCTTCCATGGCCCATCGGAACAACGGTTCCATGTACGCCGGGGAATCGAGGTCGTGGTAGCGCTTGAGCGCCGCCGAGGCGAGATACAGGTTGCTCAGCACGTCACCCAGACGCGCCGAAAGGCGCTCGCGGCGTTTCAGTTCGCCACCCAGCAGCATCATGCTCAGGTCGGCGAGCATGGCAAACGCGGCAGCCTGGCGGTTGAGCGCGCGGAAATAGCCCTGGCTGAGCTTGTCTCCCGGTGCGTGTTCGAAGTTGCCGAGGCCAAGGTTCAACACCAGGGTGCTGGCGGCGTTGCTCACGGCAAAGCCGATGTGCTTGAGCAGCAGGCCATCGAATTCCTTGAGTGCCTGATCCTTGTCTTCGCGTCCGGCGAGGGCCATTTCCTTGAGCACGAACGGATGGCAGCGGATCGCGCCCTGGCCGAAGATCATCAGGTTGCGCGAAAGAATGTTGGCGCCTTCCACGGTGATGAAGATCGGAGCGCCGTTCCAGCTGCGGCCCAGATAGTTGTTCGGGCCCATGATGATCGCTTTGCCGCCATGCACATCCATCGCGTGGCTGATGCACTCGCGACCGCGCTCGGTGAGGTGATACTTGAGAATCGCCGACAGCACCGAAGGCTTCTCGCCCAGATCCACTGCGTTGGCAGTCAGCATGCGCGCAGCGTCCATCATCCACGCGTTGCCGCCGATCCGCGCCATGGCTTCCTGAATGCCTTCGAATGCGGACAGCGGCACGTTGAACTGCTCGCGAATCTGCGCGTACTGCCCGGTGACCAGGCTGGTGAACTTGGCCGCGCCGGTGCCCACTGCCGGCAGCGAAATCGAACGCCCGACCGACAGGCAGTTCATCAGCATCATCCAGCCTTTGCCGAGCATGTCCTGGCCGCCGATGAGGAAGTCCAGCGGGATGAACACGTCCTTGCCGGAGTTCGGGCCGTTCATGAACGCGGCGCCCAGCGGCAGGTGGCGACGACCGATTTCCACGCCGGGGGTGTCGGTCGGGATCAGCGCGAGGCTGATGCCCAGGTCTTCCTTGTCGCCGAGCAGGTGATCCGGGTCGTAGGCCTTGAAGGCCAGGCCGAGCAGGGTCGCGACCGGGCCGAGGGTGATGTAGCGTTTTTCCCAGTTCAGGCGCAGACCGAGGGTTTCCTGGCCTTCCCATTCGCCCTTGCAGATGATCCCGGTGTCGGGCATGGCGCCGGCGTCGGAACCGGCAAGCGGGCCGGTCAGCGCAAAGCACGGAATGTCGTCGCCCCGGGCCAGCCGTGGCAGGTAGTGATTGCGTTGTTCGTCGGTGCCGTAATGCAGCAGCAGTTCGGCCGGGCCGAGGGAGTTGGGCACCATCACGGTGGAGGCGAGGTCGCCGCTGCGGGTCGCCAGTTTCATCGCCACCTGGGAGTGGGCGTAGGCGGAGAAACCCTTGCCGCCGAACTCCTTGGGAATGATCAGGGCGAAGAAACCGTGTTCCTTGATGTGGGTCCAGGCTTCGGCCGGCAGGTCCATCGACTGGCCGATCTGCCAGTCGGTGACCATGGCGCAGAGTTCTTCGGTCGGGCCGTCGATGAACGCCTGTTCCTCTTCGCTCAATTGAACCTTGGGATAGGACAGCAGCTTGTCCCAGTCGGGGCGGCCGCTGAACAGTTCACCGTCCCACCACACCGTGCCGGCGTCGATCGCGTCGCGTTCGGTCTGCGACATCGGCGGCAGGGTTTTCTGGAACCAGCTGAACAGCGGCGCGGTGAAGTGTTTGCGGCGCAGGTCAGGCAACAGCAGCGGGGCGGCCACCAGGGCCAGCACGACCCAGAAAATCAGCAGCAACCAGCCCGGTGCGTGGCTGAAAATCCCCATCGCCAGCAGGTAAGCGGCAACGATGCCCAGTGCAGGCAGCGGGGCGATGCGCCGGTGGGCCAGATATGCCACGCCGACGATCAGAACCAGTATCCACAACAACAGCATATTTAATCCTCCGTGAACCAGGGCGAACCGACCCTTCAGAGCTTAGACGGCATCTGCAAAACGGGGCGGTCAGAGCAAGGTGATTGAAATCGTGGGAAACCCCGGATGTCTTTTGTAGGTTCGGTGGGCAACACGCGTGGGAAATCGTTCGCAGCTTGCGCGTCTTTGCGTGCATGTTTGGCCGAAACGTCGTTATCTCTGTGCTGAACCTCTCGCTAGACTCGGGGCTCAATCAGGAGAATGTCGTCATGCACGAGTATCTGAGCCCCGGCCGCTTCATCGATAGTGACCACCCCTCGGTGGTGGAGTTCGCCGAGCAGCACCGTGGTGCCAGTCGCGATCCGCTCGCGCAGGCGATCAGTCTTTATTACGCGGTGCGCGAGGCGGTGCGCTACAACCCCTACACCTTCAGCCGTGATCCGGACACCCTGCGCGGCAGTTACGCCCTGGCGACCGGCGAAAGCTATTGCGTGCCCAAGTCCACCTTGCTCGCCGGGTGTGCGCGGCATTGCGCGATCCCGGCGAGGATCGGTCTGGCAGATGTGCGCAATCACCTGTCGACCCCGCGTCTGCTCGAGTTGTTGCGCAGCGACGTGTTCGCCATGCACGGCTACACCGAACTGTTTCTCGACGGTCGCTGGGTCAAGGCCACGCCGGCGTTCAACCAGAAACTCTGTGAGCTGTTCAACGTGGCGCCGCTGGAATTCGACGGGATCCATGACAGCGTTTTCCACCCGTACAACCGCGATGGCGCGCAGTTGATGGAGTATCTGGTCGATCACGGCCCGTTCACCGATGTGCCGGAAACCTTCTTTTTCGAGCACCTGGAAAAATGCTACCCGCACCTCTTCGGCGACCGGCAACCGCAGCTGTTGGGTGACATGCACAGTGATGTCAGCCGTCTCTGATCCGGCGTATGCTGCCTGCCCATTTACTGGAAAAGAGGCGGTCATGCTGAAGATCTGGGGTCGCAAGAATTCGTCGAATGTCAGAAAACCGTTGTGGGCGGCCGAAGAGCTCGGGCTGGCCTACGAGGCCATCGATGCCGGTGGCGCGTTTGGTGTGGTCGACACGCCGGAGTACCGGGCGATGAACCCGAACGGGCGGGTGCCGGTGATTCAGGACGACGGTTTCGTGTTGTGGGAATCCAACGCCATCGTGCGTTACCTGCTGGCCAAACATGCAGCAGATACCTCGTGGTATCCGGCGGATCCGCAGGCCCGTGCCACCGCTGACAAGTGGATGGACTGGACGACGTCCAGTTTCGCAGGACCGTTTCGCACGGTGTTCTGGGGCGTTTTGCGTACTCCGGCGGACAAGCAGGACTGGCCGGCGATCCATGCGGCGATCAAGGAATGTGACGGCTTGCTGGCGATGGCCGATCAGGCGCTCAAGCACCAGCCGTATCTGTCCGGGAGTGAAATCGGCATGGGTGATATCCCGCTGGGCAGTTTCATTTATGCCTGGTTCGAGATGCCGATCGAGCGCGCGCCACAGCCGAACCTTGAGGCCTGGTACGCGCGGTTGAAACAGCGTCCGGCCTATCGCAAAGCGGTCATGACCGCGTTGAATTAATACCTACTATCGACACACTTGACTGTACTTGTGCGGCGACGGCAAGCACCATTGCGCTCGAGCGCTGCGGTTGTCTTCCTCGCCGCCGGCTTTTTATCAGTCCTTTTTTCCTTACTGGGTGCGTAAATCCGATATGAGTTCCGCTCTGTCCATCCGGCAGCTAACCAAAACCTACGGCAACGGGTTCCAGGCCTTGAGTGGTATCGATCTGGACGTCGCCGAAGGTGACTTCTTCGCCTTGCTCGGCCCCAACGGCGCCGGCAAATCCACAACCATCGGCATTCTCTCGACCCTGGTCAACAAGACCAGCGGCACGGTGAATATCTTTGGGCACGACCTGGACAAGAACCCGGCGGCGCTCAAGCGCTCCATCGGCGTGGTGCCCCAGGAATTCAACTTCAATCAGTTCGAAAAGACCTTCGACATTGTCGTGACTCAGGCCGGCTACTACGGCATTCCGGCGAAGATCGCCAAGGAACGCGCCGAGCAGTACCTGACCCAGCTCGGCCTGTGGGACAAGCGCGATGTGCCGTCACGTTCGCTGTCCGGCGGCATGAAGCGTCGTTTGATGATCGCCCGTGCGCTGGTGCATGAACCGCGTCTGCTGATCCTCGACGAGCCGACGGCCGGGGTCGATATCGAACTGCGCCGTTCGATGTGGACATTCCTCACCGAACTGAACCAGAAAGGCATCACCATCATCCTCACCACCCACTACCTGGAAGAGGCTGAGCAGTTGTGCCGCAACATCGGCATCATCGACCACGGCACGATTGTCGAGAACACCAGCATGCGTCAGCTGCTCGGCCAGTTGCATGTGGAAACCTTCCTGCTCGACCTCAAGAGCGATCTGGCGATGGCGCCACAACTGGTCGGGTATCCGGCCCGGTTGATAGACGCACACACCCTGGAAGTCCAGGTCGACAAGACCATGGGCATCACTGCGCTCTTTGGCCAACTGGCCCTGCAGAACATCGAAGTGCTGAGCCTGCGCAATAAAACCAATCGCCTCGAGGAGCTGTTCGTGTCCCTGGTGGAGAAAAATCTGTCGAAGGTGGCGGTATGAGTTCCGAACTGCGCCCCAACCTCGTTGCCCTCAATACCATCGTTTATCGCGAAGTCAGACGCTTCACCCGGATCTGGCCGCAGACCCTGCTGCCGCCGGCGATCACCATGGTGTTGTACTTCGTGATCTTCGGTAACCTGATCGGCCGGCAAATCGGCGACATGGGTGGCTTCACCTACATGGAGTACATCGTGCCGGGTCTGATCATGATGTCGGTGATCACCAACTCTTACGGCAACGTGGTGTCGAGTTTCTTCGGCAGCAAGTTCCAGCGCTCCATCGAAGAACTGATGGTGTCGCCGGTGTCACCGCACACCATTCTGATCGGTTACACCATTGGTGGCGTCTTGCGAGGCCTGATGGTGGGTGTGATCGTGACGATTCTGTCGCTGTTCTTCACCCATCTGCAGGTGCATCATCTCGGCGTGACGGTGCTGGTGGTGGTGCTGACGGCGACGATCTTCTCGCTGCTGGGCTTCATCAACGCGGTGTTTGCGCGCAACTTCGATGACATCTCGATCATCCCGACCTTCGTGCTGACCCCGCTGACCTATCTTGGTGGCGTGTTCTACTCGATCACCTTGCTGCCGCCGTTCTGGCAGACCGTGTCGCTGGCCAACCCGGTATTGCATATGGTCAACGCCTTCCGTTACGGCATCCTCGGCGTGTCGGATATCCGTATCGGTATCGCGATCACTTTCATGCTGGTGGCGACCGTGGTGCTGTATTTCGGTTGTGCGCGGTTGTTGGTGAGCGGGCGCGGAATGCGCACCTGATTTCTTCAATGCTGCAATAAAAAACGGCCTCCCACAGTGGAGGCCGTTTTGCATTCAGCGCATGCGACTTTTCTTGCGCCGCGCCCATTGCCGGGCCACCCACCAGCGCCAGTACATCATTACCAGGCAGTAGGCGAGGGCGCCCAGTGCCAGCCCGACCACCACCGACCCCAGCAGAAACGGTTGCCACAAGGTCGAGAGCTCGCCGCTGATCCATTCCCAGGTCAATTCGTCGGGGAGCGTGCGGGCGGGCACATCCATCAGCCAGGCCCCAGCCTGATAAGTGCAGAAAAACACCGCCGGCATGGTGATCGGATTGGTCAGCCAGACCAGACTGACGGCAATCGGCATGTTGCCGCGCACCATGATCGCGAGGACGGCGGCCACCAGCATTTGCGCGGGAATCGGCAGGAACGCAGCGAACAGGCCGACGGCCATGGCGCGGGCCACCGAGTGTCGGTTGAGATGCCAGAGGTTCGGGTCATGCAGCAACGTGCCGAGAAAGCGTAAGGATTTGTGTTCCCTGATGCTCGTCGGGTCGGGCATGTAACGTTTGAATAAGCGCCGGGGCATAAGGCTTCTCGGTCGGTTAAGGCGGCAAGTATGTCTGGATTCTAGGAACCGCCCATTCAGACTTTGTGACAATTGATAACGACGGTCGTGCCCCGTAGCCGCTATGCCTGAAGGTAGGACTCTCAAGGACGGGCTTATGCGCACAGGGATGATGGCGCTGGCGGTCGGTCTGCTGGCTGCGGTTTTTTTACCGGCCTTGCCGCCGGTCGGGTTATGGCTGGTGTTGCCGTGGGTGGCGCTGATGCTGCTGCCGTTTCGCAGCTATCCACTGGCGTTTTTACTGCTTGGATTCACATGGGCGGGTTTCAACGCGCAGTTAGCGTTGAATGATCGACTGCCTTCCCGGCTGGATGGTGAAACGCGTTGGGTGGAAGGGCGTGTCGTCGGCTTGCCGCAGAATGCCGAGGGTGTCGTGCGGTTCGAACTGGCCGATGCCCGCTCACGTCACGAGCAACTGCCATCGCTGATGCGCCTGGCCTGGTATGCCGGGCCTCCGGTCAGCAGTGGTGAGCGCTGGCGACTGGCGGTCAAACTCAAGCGTCCTGGCGGTCTGCTCAATCCGGATGCGTTCGATCACGAGGCCTGGCTGTTGGCGCAGCGCATCGGTGCCACCGGAACGGTGAAGGATGGCCAGCGTCTGGCGCCGGCGCAGTGGGCCTGGCGCGAGGGCATTCGTCAGCGCCTGCTTGCCGTGGACGCCCAGGGGCGTAACGGCGCCCTGGCCGCGTTGGTGCTCGGCGATGGTTCGGGACTCGGTCGCGAGGACTGGCAGACCTTGCAGGACACCGGCACCGTGCACCTGCTGGTGATTTCCGGCCAGCACATCGGGCTGTTGGCAGCGTTGATGTACGCGCTGGTCGCCGGGTTGGCGCGATTCGGCTTTTGGCCATTGCGTTGGCCCTGGCTGCCCTGGGCGTGCGGTCTGGCGTTCGCGGCGGCGCTGGGTTACGGCCTGCTGGCCGGTTTCGACGTGCCGGTGCGGCGGGCCTGCGTGATGGTTGCGCTGGTGCTGTTGTGGCGTTTGCGCTTTCGCCACCTCGGCGCATGGTGGCCATTGCTGTTGGCCTTCAACGGTGTGTTGCTGATGGATCCTCTGGCCAGCCTGCGGCCGGGGTTGTGGCTGTCATTCGCGGCGGTGGCTGTGTTGATTTTCACCTTCGGCGGCCGGCTGGGGCCGTGGCGCTGGTGGCAAACCTGGACACGTGCGCAGTGGTTGATCGCGATCGGCTTGTGCCCGGTGCTGCTGGCGTTGAGCCTGCCGATCAGTCTCAGTGGGCCACTGGCCAATCTGCTGGCAGTGCCGTGGGTCAGTTTCGCGGTATTGCCGCCGGCGTTGCTGGGCACTTTGTTGTTGCCGATCCCTTCTGTCGGGGAAGGGCTGCTGTGGTTGGCCGGCGGGCTGATCGACGGGTTGTTCCGGGCACTGGCCCTGATTGCCGGGCACTGGCCGGCGTGGGTCGCAGCGTCGATGCCGGGGTGGATCCTGGTGCTGGGTTGCATGGGGGCAGTGCTGTTATTACTGCCCCGAGGCATTCCTTTGCGTCCATTGGGCTGGCCGTTGCTGCTGGTGCTGGTGTTTCCGCCGCGGGAGCGGCTGGCCGAAGGTATGGCTGATGTCTGGCAACTGGATGTCGGCCAAGGCCTGGCGATTCTGATCCGCACCCGCAACCACACCTTGCTGTACGACAGCGGTCCGCGTTTCGGTGACCTGGACCTCGGTGAGCGAGTGGTGCTGCCGGCTTTGCGCAAACTGGGTGTGGAACACCTCGACCTGATGCTGCTCAGTCATGCCGATGCCGATCACGCGGGTGGCGCACTCGCGGTGGCGAAAGGTTTGCCGGTCAGCCGGGTCATCAGTGGCGACCCGCCGGGGCTGCCCGACGCGCTGAACGCCGAGGCCTGTGAAAGCGGCCGGCAATGGCAGTGGGACGGCGTTACCTTTCATTTATGGCAATGGGCTGACGCCCACGACAGCAACCAGCGTTCCTGCGTCCTGCAGATCGAAGCCAATGGTGAGCGGTTACTGCTGACCGGTGATATCGACAGCGCCGCCGAGCGGGACTTGCTCAACAGCCCGCTGGCGGTTCCCACCCAGTGGCTGCAAGCCCCGCACCATGGCAGCCGCAGTTCATCATCAATGGCCTTGCTCAAGGTTTTGCAGCCTCGGGCCGTGCTGATTTCCCGGGGGCAGGGCAACTCGTTCGGCCATCCACACCCGACGGTCATTGCCCGTTACCGCAAACAGGGAATACATACCCATGACAGTGCCGAGCAGGGCGCCATTCATCTGCAATTGGGGCGGTTTCAGCCGGCCGGCTCGATGCGTCAACAACGCCGCTTCTGGCGCGCCCCGCCGTTGTCGGGGGCGGAGTACCATTGAGCACGGTCGTCGGGGCGACGGGTCTTTATCGCGAACCGGTATGGTAAAGTGGCGCACTTTTTCGAGGGGGCTGTCACTGTGTGGGAATTGGTCAAATCCGGCGGCTGGATGATGTTGCCGATCATTCTGAGTTCCATCGCCGCCATGGCGATCGTCGCCGAGCGCCTGTGGACCCTGCGCGCCAGTCGCGTCACCCCTGAGCATCTGCTGGGTCAGGTCTGGGTCTGGATCAAGGACAAGCAGCTCAACAAGGAAAAACTCAAGGAATTGCGCGCCAACTCGCCGCTGGGGGAAATCCTCGCCGCGGGTCTGGCCAACTCCAAGCATGGTCGCGAGATCATGAAGGAGTGCATCGAAGAGGCCGCCGCCCGGGTCATTCACGAGCTCGAACGCTACGTCAGCGCGCTGGGCACCATTGCCGCCATGTCGCCGCTGTTGGGTCTGCTGGGTACGGTGCTGGGCATGATCGACATTTTCAGCGCCTTCACCGGTTCCGGCATGAGCACCAATGCAGCGGTGCTGGCCGGCGGTATTTCCAAGGCGCTGATCACCACTGCTGCGGGCCTGATGGTCGGTATTCCGGCGGTGTTCTTCCACCGTTTCCTGCAACGCCGCATCGATGAACTGGTGGTGGGCATGGAGCAGGAAGCAATCAAACTGGTGGAAGTGGTGCAGGGCGACCGTGACGTCGATCTGGCCGGGGGCAAAGCGTGAAATTCCGTCGCAAGCCCCGGGAAACGATCGACATCAACCTCGCGTCGCTGATCGACGTGGTGTTCATTCTGTTGCTGTTTTTCGTCGTGACCACCACCTTCACCCGCGAAACCCAGTTGCGCGTCGATCTGCCGGAAGCGGTCAGCGGCTCGCCGGCCGAGGATCAGCAGGTCAAGCAACTGGACGTGGCCATCAGCGCCGAAGGCGTGTTCTCGGTGAACAACAAGATTCTGCCGAAGAACGATCTGGCCACCCTGATGGAAGCCATGCAGAAAGAAGCCAACGGCGACACCAGCATGCCGTTGTCGATCAGTGCTGACGGCAAGGCTCAGCATCAATCCGTGATCACCGCCATGGATGCGGCCGGCAAGCTCGGTTTCAGCCATCTGCGCATGACGACGGTCGAGGCGGCGCCCAAATCCTGATGGCCATGTCCGATCGTCTGCTCGCCGCGTGGTATCAGGGGCACCCGGCCCTGACGCTGTTGCGGCCGCTGGAGTGGCTGTATCGCCGCGTTGTGGCCGGCAAGCGTCAGCGTTTTCTCGACGGTGAGGGCGAGATCTATCAATCCCCGGTGCCAGTGATCGTGGTCGGCAATATCACCGTCGGCGGCACCGGCAAGACACCGATGATCCTGTGGCTGATCGAGCACTGCCGACGCCACGGGCTGCGGGTCGGCGTGGTCAGCCGTGGCTATGGCGCCAAACCGGCGCACTTGCCATGGCGGGTCGAGTCTGATCAGACTGCCGACATTGCCGGCGACGAGCCGTTGCTGATCGTGCAGCGCACGGGGGTACCGCTGATGATCGACCCTGACCGCAGCGCCGCCGTCAGAGCGCTGCTGGACAGCGAGCCGCTGGACCTGATCCTGTCCGATGACGGCATGCAGCATTACCGCCTCGCGCGGGATCTGGAACTGGTGCTGATCGACGCTGCCCGTGGGCTTGGCAACCGGCGTTGCCTGCCCGCCGGCCCCCTGCGTGAACCGGTCGAACGCCTGCAAAGCGTTGACGGGGTGCTGTTCAACGGTGCCCCTGAGGATCGCGACGGCGGTTTCGCCTTCCGTCTGCAGCCCTCGGCGCTGGTCAATCTGCGCAGCGGCGAACGCCGGCCGCTCGATCATTTTCCGCCCGGTCAGGCCGTGCACGCAGTGGCCGGGATCGGCAACCCGCAACGTTTCTTCAATACCCTCGAAGCGCTAGACTGGCGGCCAGTGCCCCACGCCTTCGCCGACCACGCCGAATACAGCGTGCAGGCCTTGAGTTTTACGCCGTCATTGCCAGTGGTGATGACTGAAAAGGACGCGGTGAAGTGCCGTGCCTTCGCCGCCACCGACTGGTGGTACCTGGCGGTCGATGCCGTGCCGTCGCCGGCCTTCGTGGCCTGGTTCGACACGCAGTTGATGCGCCTGTTGCCGGATCGTCTTTTGCCTTAATCCGTTTTTATCCAGGGAATGTTCATGGACACCAAATTGCTCGACATCCTCGCCTGCCCGGTCTGCAAAGGCCCGCTCAAACTCAGCGCCGACAAGACCGAACTGATCAGCAAGGGCGCCGGCCTGGCGTACCCGATCCGCGACGGCATCCCGGTCATGCTGGAAAGCGAAGCCCGCACCCTGACCACCGATGAGCGTCTGGATAAATGACCACCGCCTTCACCGTTGTCATCCCGTCGCGCTACGCCTCGAGCCGTCTGCCGGGCAAACCGCTGCTGGACATCGCCGGCAAGCCGATGATCCAGCACGTCTGGGAACAGGCCAGCAAAAGCAGCGCCAGCCGCGTGGTCGTGGCTACCGACGATGCGCGCATTGTCCAGGCCTGCAAGACTTTCGGCGCCGAAGTGGTGCTGACCCGTGAAGATCACAATTCCGGCACCGATCGTCTGGCCGAAGTGGCGGCGAAGCTGGGGCTGGAACCGGATGCCATCGTGGTCAATGTGCAGGGTGACGAGCCGCTGATCCCGCCGAGCGTGATCGATCAGGTCGCCGCCAACCTCGCAGCCCACACCGAGGCGCGGATGGCCACCCTGGCCGAGCCGATCGAAGACGTCGAAACCCTGTTCAATCCGAACGTGGTCAAGGTCGTCAGCGACCTCGACGGTCTGGCGCTGACCTTCAGTCGAGCGACCCTGCCATGGGCCCGCGATGCCTTCGCCAAGAGCCGCGATGTGCTGCCGGAAGGCGTACCGTACCGTCGTCACATCGGCATTTATGCCTACCGCGCCGGTTTCCTTCAGGACTTCGTGAGCTGGGGGCCGTGCTGGCTGGAAAACACCGAATCCCTCGAGCAATTGCGTGCCCTGTGGCACGGCGTGCGGATTCACGTGGCTGACGCGTTGATCGCACCGCCAACCGGGGTCGACACCGCCGAAGACCTCGAGCGCGTCCGTCGCCTGCTGGAGGCCTGATGCGCGTTCTGTTCGTGTGCCTGGGCAATATCTGCCGTTCGCCTACCGCCGAAGGCGTGTTGCGCCATAAATTGCGCGAAGCGGGGCTGGCGGATCAGGTCGAAGTGGCCTCCGCCGGCACCGGTGACTGGCACGTCGGCAACCCGCCGGACAAGCGCAGCCAGGCTGCGGCCAGGCTGCGCGGTTATGACCTGTCGGCGCAACGCGCTCAGCAGGTCAGCCGCGCCGATTTCGCCAGCTACGACCTGATCCTCGCCATGGACAACAGCAACCTGCGCAACCTCAAGGCCTTGCAGCCGTCCACCGGCAAGGCCGAGCTGGACTTGTTCCTGCGTCGGTATGAAGGGGAAGTCGATGAAGTGCCGGATCCGTATTACGACGGCGATCAAGGCTTCGAGCAGGTGCTGGATCTGATCGAGCGTGCCTGCGATCAGCTGTTGATCGAAGTGAAGGGGCGGTTATGAGTTTGCAGGTGCAGCCGCAGGTTTCCCTGAAGCCCTTCAATACCTTCGGCGTTGATGTTCGCGCGCAGCTGTTTGCCGAAGCTCACAGTGACGCCGAAGTACGCGAAGCCCTGGCTTACGCGACTTCCCACAACGTGCCGTTGCTGGTGATCGGCGGCGGCAGCAACCTGTTGCTCACGGCGGACATCCCGGCGCTGGTGCTGCGCATGGCCAGCCGTGGTATTCGTGTCATCAGCGACGACGGCAATCGTGTGGTGATTGAAGCCGAGGCCGGCGAGCCGTGGCACCCGTTCGTGCAGCACACGCTGGCGCAGGGTTTTTCGGGACTGGAAAATCTCAGCCTGATCCCCGGCACTGTCGGCGCCGCGCCCATGCAGAACATCGGTGCCTACGGCGTCGAGATCAAGGATGTGTTCGCCGGCCTGACGGCGCTGGATCGCCAGACCGGCGAGCTGCGCGACTTCAGTCTGGAGGAGTGCAACTTCGCCTACCGCGATAGCGTGTTCAAGCAGCAGCCGGGTCGTTGGTTGATCCTGCGAGTGCGCTTCGCACTGAACCGAGTCGCGCATCTGCATCTGGAATATGGCCCGGTGCGTCAGCGTCTGACCGAGCAAGGCATCGAGCAGCCGACGCCGACGGATGTCAGCCGCGCGATTTGCAGCATCCGCAGCGAAAAACTGCCGGACCCGGCAGTGCTCGGCAATGCCGGCAGTTTTTTCAAGAACCCGCTGGTGTCGGCGGCGGTGGTCGCACAGATCAAGGCACAGCACCCGGATCTGGTGGCCTACGCGCAACCGGACGGGCAGATGAAACTGGCGGCCGGTTGGCTGATCGAGCGCGCCGGTTGGAAGGGCTTTCGCGAGGCCGATGCCGGCGTGCATAAATTGCAGGCGCTGGTGCTGGTCAACTACGGCGCGGCGACCGGGCTGCAATTGCTCGATCTGGCGCAGCGCATCCAGAAAGACATTTCAGAACGTTTCAATGTTGAGCTGGAAATGGAGCCCAACCGCTATTGAGGCTACGCTTTCAAGGCTGAACCCAAAGCCCTGCACTTATTTAAAAAGTGCAGGGCTTTTTTGTTAATCGCGGGTTAACGTAGCCAGCTAACGATACAGCCATTTGCTCCACCAAAGGCCCGGTGCAGACGTTCCCGTCGGCACAAGAGAGCCTGATTAGCCTGAGCCGATCTGCGCGAACCACTACCGTCCCTGCGGTGGCAGATGGCTCGACCCCATAACCTCCAAGAATATGCGGGCGTGCCCATGATTACCCTTAAACTCAATGGTCAAGATCATCCACTCGATGTCACCGAGGACATGCCACTGTTGTGGGCGATCCGTGACGTCGTCGGTTACAACGGCACCAAGTTCGGCTGCGGCATGGGCCTGTGCGGTGCGTGCACCATTCATATCGACGGCGCGCCGGCGCGCAGTTGCATCACCCCGATCGGTTCGGTGGTCGGGCAGAACGTGACCACCATCGACAACCTGCATGCCGACCCGGTCGGTCAGATCGTCCAGCAAGCCTGGCTCGACACGGCCGTTGCCCAATGCGGTTACTGCCAGGGCGGGCAGATCATGTCCGCCACCGCGTTGCTCAAGACCAACCCGAACCCGAGCGACGAGCAGATTGAAGAGGCGATGGTCGGCAACATTTGCCGTTGCGGCACCTACAACCGGATCAAGACTGCGATCCGCCAGGCATCCACTCACCTGAAGGAGGCCAAGGCATGAGCCGTTTACCGAACAATTTCGCCCTGAGCAACCTGAGTCGCCGGGGCTTCCTCAAAGGCGTCGGCGCCACCGGTGCGCTGGTGTTGGCGGCGAGCTGGGGCTGGCAGGATGCGCTGGCCGAAGACAAGCCGAAGCAGTTCGGCGCCGATGGCATGCCCAATGGCTGGATCGATGATCCGAAAGTCTACGTCAGCATTGCCGCCGACGGCACGGTGACCGTGGTCTGCAACCGTTCGGAAATGGGCCAGGGCGTGCGCACCAGCCTGACCATGGTGGTCGCCGATGAACTGGAAGCCGACTGGGCGCACGTCAAGGTTCAGCAGGCACCGGGAGATGAGGTGCGCTTCGGCAACCAGGACACCGACGGCTCGCGCAGCATGCGTCACTGGTACGAACCGATGCGCCGTTGCGGCGCCGCCGCCCGCACCATGCTTGAGCAAGCGGCCGCCGCCCGGTGGAAGGTGCCGGTCGGCGAATGCCGCGCGCAGCTGCATAAAGTCATTCACACGCCGTCCGGGCGCGAGCTGGGTTACGGCGAGCTGGCCGCGGCAGCCAGTGCGCTGGCGGTGCCGGCCCGTGAGAGCCTGCGGCTCAAGCAACCGTCGGAATTCCGCTATATCGGCAAGGAGGGCACCAAGGCCATCGACGGTGCCGACATCGTCAATGGCCGCGCGGTGTACGGCGCCGACGTGCATTTCGACGGCATGCTGTTCGCGGTCATCGCACGCCCGGCGGTGTACGGCGGCAAGGTCAAGTCAGTGGATGACAGCGCCGCGCTGAAAGTGCCGGGCGTACTCAAAGTCATCCAGATCGAACCGCGGCCATTGCCTTCGGAGTTCCAGCCGTTGGGTGGCGTGGCCGTGGTGGCGAGCAATACCTGGGCGGCATTGAAGGGCCGCGAGGCGCTGAAAATCGAGTGGGACGATGGCCCGAACGCCACTTATGATTCGGTCGCCTATCGCAAGGAGATTGAAGCCGCTTCGCTGAAACCGGGCAAAGTGGTGCGCAATACCGGCGACATCGACAAAGCCATCGGCAGTGCCGCCAGCACCCTGGAAGCGTCTTATTACTTGCCGCATCTGGCCCAGGCACCGATGGAGCCGATGGTCGCCATCGCCCGTTACAAGGATGGCACCTGCGAGGCCTGGGCGCCAAGCCAGGCGCCCCAGGTCACCCGCGAGCGGATCGCCGAACGTCTGGGCCTGCCGTTCGATAACGTCACCTTCAATGTCACGCTGTTGGGCGGTGGTTTCGGGCGCAAGTCGAAACCGGACTTCGTCGTTGAAGCGGCCGTTCTCGCCAAAGAATTTCCCGGCAAGGCAGTGCGCGTGCAGTGGACCCGGGAAGACGACATCCACAATTCGTATTTCCACACGGTGTCCGCCGAGTACCTCAAGGCCGGTGTGGGCAAGGACGGCTTGCCGTCCGCCTGGTTGCACCGCACGGTGGCGCCGAGCATCACTGCGCTGTTCGCACCGGGCATGAATCACGAAGCTGCCTTCGAACTGGGCATGGGTTTCACCAACATGGCCTACGCGATTCCCAACGTGCGCCTGGAAAACCCCGAAGCCACGGTGCACACGCGGGTCGGCTGGTATCGCTCGGTGTCGAACATTCCCCATGGTTTCGCGATCCAGAGTTTTGTCGACGAACTGGCGCACAAAGCCAAGGAAGATCCGCTCAAGTACCAGATCAAATTGCTTGGTCCGGATCGGCAGATCGATCCACGCACTTTGAGTGAGGAGTGGAACTACGGCGAATCCCCCGAGCGTTATCCGATCGACACCGGGCGCATGCGCACCGTGCTCGAAACGGCGGCCAAGGCGGCGGGTTGGGGGCGTCAGTTGCCCAAGGGCCGTGGTCTCGGATTGGCCGTGCATTACAGCTTCGTCACTTATGTGGCGGCGGTGATCGAGGTCGAGGTCAAGGACGACGGCACGCTGCTCGTGCACAAGGCCGATATCGCCGTGGATTGCGGCCCGCAGATCAACCCGGAGCGGATCCGTTCGCAGTTCGAAGGCGCGTGTGTGATGGGCCTGGGCAATGCCGTGTGGGGCGAAATCAGCTTCAAGGACGGCAAGGTGCAGCAGGACAACTTCCATATGTATGAAGTGGCGCGCATGTCGTTGGCGCCGAAGGAAGTCGCGGTGCATCTGGTAACGCCGCCGGGCGAGGTGCCGCTGGGCGGTGTCGGCGAACCGGGCGTGCCGCCGATTGCGCCGGCGCTGTGCAATGCGATCTTTGCCGCGACCGGTCAGCGTATCCGCAACCTGCCGGTGCGTTACCAGTTGCAGGGCTGGCAGAAGGCGCAAGCGTGATGGACAGCGCCGATCTTAATGTCCTGCGCAGTGTGCTCGAATGGCGTCGCGCCGGGCAGCGGGTGGTGTTGTTCAGCGTGGTGCAGACCTGGGGCACCGCGCCCCGGGCGCCCGGCGCGATGCTGGCGCTGCGCGAAGATGGCGTGGTGATCGGCTCGGTGTCCGGCGGTTGCGTCGAGGACGATCTGATCGCCCGGCTGCACGATGGGCGGATTCCCGCCAACGGGCCGCCGGTGCAGTTGATCACCTACGGCGTGACGCAGGAAGAAGCCGCGCGCTTCGGCCTGCCTTGCGGCGGCACCCTGCGCCTGACCGAGGAACGGGTCGGTGATCCGGCGTGGGTCGCCGAGTTGCTGGATCGCTGCGAGGCTCACGAAATCGTCGCTCGCGAGCTGAACATCGACACTGGCGAGGTGGTGTTGCGACCGGCCGGCAAGACTGACACCTTGAACTTCGACGGCCTGACCCTGCGTGCCATTTACGGTCCGCGCTGGCGCCTGCTGTTGATCGGCGCCGGGCAGTTGTCGCGGTATGTGGCCGAGATGGCGCGGTTGCTGGATTTCGAAGTGCTGATCTGTGATCCACGTACCGAATTCGTCTATGGCTGGGAAGAGCAGCATGGACGGTTTGTCCCCGGCATGCCGGACGAAGCAGTGCTGAATATCCAGACCGATGAACGCACGGCGATTGTCGCGCTGACTCACGACCCACGGCTGGATGACATGGCGCTGCTCACGGCGCTCGACTCCAAGGCGTTCTACGTCGGCGCACTCGGCTCGCGGGTCAACAGCCGCAAACGTCGGGAAAATCTGGCTGAGCTAGGCCTGTCGGAAGCGGCCATTGCCCGTTTGCACGGGCCGATCGGTTTGCATATCGGCAGCCATTCCCCGGCGGAAATCGCCCTGTCGCTGTTGGCGGAAATCGTCGCGATCAAGAATGGTGTCGAGCTCAAGCAGAAGAAGACAGTGGAGAGCGTATGAGCCGATCGATCGGAGTGATTGTGCTGGCGGCGGGCGAGGGCAGCCGCTTTCGCGAAGTGGCAGGCGCTGACAAGGACAAGCTGCTGGCCGATTGCACCGGGCGCGATGGTGAGGTGCGTTCGGTGATCGAGCAGGTGCTGGTGAGCCTGCCGGCGAGCCTCGACAAGCGAGTGCTGGTGACGACCGAGGCGCGGCCGCAGGTGATGCGCATGGCGCAGGCTTACGGGTGTGACGTTGTCTCGATCGAGTCCACGGGAATGGGCGACAGCATTGCGGCGGGGGTGGCGGCTTGCCCGGAGGCCGATGGCTGGCTGATTGTGCTGGGCGACATGCCATTCATCCTGGCGTCGAGCATTGAGCGGGTTGTGGCGGCGATTGCCGAGGATGCGGTCAGCGTACCGACGTTGAACGGTGACTATGGGCATCCGGTCGGGTTTGGTCGCTCGTTCGCCGCAGGGTTGATGGCCTTGTCCGGTGATCGGGGCGCGCGACCGTTGTTTGCCCAGGGTCGGGTGATGGAAGTCGCGGTGGATGATCCCGGCGTGTTGTGGGACATCGACGTCCCGGATGCTCTGGTTTTTCCGCCATCCTGATAAAACCTGAGGCAATAAAAAGCCCCGCCTGGATCACCAGGCGGGGCTTTTTAGTGGCGTTTGGAATCAGACGAGGGGTTTAGGCTCGTGTTCTTTTTCCTGGGCCTCTTCGTGTTGCTCGACCGCTTCCTGAACGGAGCGTGGTGCTTCGGCAATCACGGCTTCAACGGCCACTTCCTCAGCGACCGGGGCAGGAGCTGCCTCGACCACTTCGGCAGCTGGAGCAGCAGCGGCGGCAGCGGCAGCCAGCTCGGCTTCCTTCTGCAGACGCTCTTCTTCACGCTTGCGACGACGCACTTCACGCGGGTCGTTCGGCGCACGGCCGCTTGGGGTCAGCGCGCTGACGGGTGCGACGACTGGAGCCGCTTCAACCACCGGGGCAGGTGCTTCGGCGACAACCGGCACTTCAACCGCAGGGGCTTCAACGACCGGTGCCGGTTCAGCAACAACTACTGGCTCGGCAGCCTTGGCTTCTTCGACGACAGGCGCTTCAACCACTGGCGCTGGTGTTTCAGCGACAGCCGGCTCGGCTACCCAGTTGAATGCGGTCTGCTCTTCGCGAACTTCACGCACGGTTTCGGTTACGGTTTCGACAGCCGACTCTTCAGCAACGACGGGGGCTTCGAAGGTCACGGCAGGTTCGGCAGCGACTTCAGCCTGAGGCTGAGCTTCGCGAACCGGAGCTACTTCGACTTCCGGAGCGGCAGCTGCTTCAACCGGTGTGGTGGCTTCAACAGCCGGTGCTTCAACTGGAGCCGTTTCCAGCGTGGCAGCGGTGGCGCGTTCAGCTTGCTCGTGGGCCTGAGCTTCGGCTGGAGCGCTGATCACGGTGCTGGCAACAGCAGCGGTAACAGCCAGACCAGCAGCCAGATCGGCCGTGCTTGGCGCTTGAGCGTTTTCGCCGGACTCGGATTCTTCCGAACCCTCGATCACGTTGCCATTGGCATCACGCTGACGTTCGCGACGGTTGCTGCGACGACGCTGACCACGGGAGCGGCGGCGTGGACGATCGCCTTCGGCGTTCTCCGAACCGTCTTCCGGCAGTTGCTCTTCGTTGGTGGTGATTTCTTCTTCGGCGACGGCAGCAGGGGCCTGTTCGGCGCGCGGTTGACGCTCTTCACGCGGAGGACGTGGCGCACGTTCTTCACGTGGCTGACGGGCCGGACGCTCTTCAGCGGTGGCGGCAGCAGAAACGGCCGGAGCGGCATCCAGAGGCTCGCGCAGTTCACGTACGCGTTCTTCACGCTCGCCACGTGGCTTGCGATCTTCACGCGGAGCACGTGGTGCACGTTCTTCGCGAGGGGCGCGTGGTGCGCGCTCTTCGCGGGCTACCGGTGCTTCGTCACGGGATTCGCGTGGCTCGCGGACTTCACGGGGTTCGCGCGGTTGACGCTCTTCACGCGGCTCACGTGGGGCGCGCTCTTCACGCGGTGCACGTTCTTCACGCGGCTTGCGTTCTTCATCGCGGCGACCGTTACGGTTGCGGCTCTGCTGACGACCATTGCGACGCTCTTCGTTGCGGGCCGGACGCTCGGTGGCAGGTTTCTCAACCACGACCGGAGCAACAGGCTCTTCCTTGGTGGCGAACAGGCTGACCAGCGACTTCACCAGGCCTTTGAACAGGCTTGGCTCTGGCGCGGCAACCGGAGCAGGTGCCGGGGCCGGAGCGGCGACTTCGGTCGGAACCGGAGCGTTGGCGCGGGCCGGAGCAGTCTTGACGGCGGCTTCCTGGCGAACCAGGGTGCGGGTCGCGGCGGCTGGCTGGACGTCTTCGACTTCGGCGGCAGCGGCAGCGATTTCGTAGCTGGACTGGTTGGTCGCGGCTTCCGGGCTGTCGTCGCGCAGGCGCTGAACTTCGAAATGCGGGGTTTCGAGGTGATCGTTCGGCAGGATGACGATGCGGGCGCGGGTGCGCAGTTCGATCTTGGTGATCGAGTTGCGTTTTTCGTTGAGCAGGAACGCGGCCACCGGGATCGGCACTTGAGCGCGCACTTCGGCGGTCCGGTCTTTCAGGGCTTCTTCTTCGATCAGGCGCAGGATCGCCAGGGACAGCGATTCGACATCACGGATGATGCCGGTGCCGCTGCAGCGCGGGCAGACGATGCCGCTGCTTTCGCCGAGCGAAGGGCGCAGGCGCTGGCGGGACATTTCCAGCAGGCCGAAGCGCGAGATGCGGCCGATCTGCACGCGAGCGCGGTCGGCCTCCAGGCATTCGCGGACTTTTTCTTCCACGGCGCGCTGGTTCTTGGCAGGGGTCATGTCGATGAAGTCGATGACGATCAGGCCGCCGATGTCGCGCAGGCGCAACTGACGGGCGATCTCTTCGGCCGCTTCAAGGTTGGTCTGCAGGGCGGTTTCTTCGATGTCGCTGCCTTTGGTGGCGCGCGCCGAGTTGATGTCGATGGACACCAGGGCTTCGGTCGGATCGATGACGATGGAGCCGCCGGACGGCAGTTCGACGACGCGCTGGAAAGCGGTCTCGATCTGGCTCTCGATCTGGAAACGGTTGAACAGCGGAACGCTGTCTTCGTACAGCTTGATCTTGCTGGCGTACTGCGGCATCACCTGGCGGATGAAGGTCAGGGCTTCGTCCTGGGCTTCAACGCTGTCGATCAGCACTTCGCCGATGTCCTGGCGCAGGTAATCGCGGATGGCGCGGATGATCACGTTGCTTTCCTGATAGATCAGGAACGGCGCGGAACGATCCAGCGAGGCTTCCTTGATGGCGGTCCAGAGTTGCAGCAGGTAATCGAGGTCCCACTGCATTTCTTCGCTGCTGCGGCCCAGACCGGCAGTGCGCACGATCAGGCCCATGTCGGCCGGAGCCACCAGGCCGTTCAGCGCTTCACGCAGTTCGTTGCGCTCTTCGCCTTCGATGCGACGGGAGATGCCGCCGGCACGCGGGTTGTTCGGCATCAGAACAAGGTAACGACCGGCCAGGCTGATGAAGGTGGTCAGGGCGGCGCCCTTGTTGCCACGTTCTTCTTTTTCGACCTGAACGATGACTTCCTGGCCTTCGCTCAGGACGTCCTTGATGTTGACGCGGCCTTCAGGGGCTTTCTTGAAGTATTCGCGGGAAATTTCTTTGAGGGGCAGGAAGCCGTGGCGCTCGGAGCCGAAATCGACAAAGGCAGCCTCAAGGCTTGGTTCGATGCGAGTGATGCGGCCTTTATAGATGTTGGCCTTCTTCTGCTCGCGTGCACCGGATTCGATGTCCAGGTCGTAGAGGCGTTGGCCATCTACCAGTGCAACACGCAACTCTTCGGGTTGAGTTGCGTTAATCAGCATTCTTTTCATGTAGTACCGTCGGTTTCCGGGCTGCCGGAAACGGCGTTCGGCACACACGACTTCTCACGGTCGGTGTCAGGTGCGTCGGGAGTGGTTGGCCATTCCCGTGTCCAGCGATGTCCAGCCAATTGGGCCGTTATCGCGACGTACGCGTCCTGCTTGCTGTGGCTACTTAAGCACTCAGTCAGGAGGAGGAATCAACCGGTGGCTGTGGACGAGATGAAGCGTCTTGATAAAGCCTGTTGCTACACAGTCCAGCGGTTGTGCATCTCCACCCTACACGTATCCCTGATAATTCGGGTGCTGCCGCGCGCAGAATCCGCAGCGGGTTGGCATTTACCGTGAGCTCCGAAAGGGGAGGTCACGCATCATGGCTAATTCAGGCGGTGTTTCCGGAGTCTTCGCTCGGGGTCATCCGCGGCTGACTGCACTTTGTGAACTGGCCGTGAATATGGCTCGCGTGGCGAGTCAAACTCTGCTTTGCGGCGTGATTCAGGCCTCATGTCACCTGCGCTTGTTACAGCTGCAAACTCCACCGTTACGTAGCAAAAGCCCCGTAGGACGGCCTCGCGTCCTGGTGAATTGCGTTGGTCAGGGCCGGTTTTTGACCGTGGTTCCGCTGTCCAGGCCGCTTTTGGCGGCGTTCGCGACTATAGCAGCAATGATTAAGTGCTTCAATTCCATAAAAAATTGTTATTATCCGCGCCATGACGACTACTGCCCCTACGACTCCAGGCGTTCAATTGCTTGAGGTCTCGCCGGAATATGCCGGCCAACGAATCGACAATTTTCTCCTCGCCCGGCTCAAAGGCGTGCCCAAGACCTTGATTTACCGCATTTTGCGCAAAGGCGAAGTGCGCGTGAACAAAGGTCGGATCAAGCCCGAATACAAGCTGCAGGCCGGTGATATCGTGCGCGTGCCGCCGGTGCGTGTGCCTGAGCGCGACGAGCCGGTGCCTTTGGCCCAAGGTCTGTTGCAGCGCCTAGAGGCCTCGATTGTCTACGAAGACAAGGCCCTGATCGTGATCAACAAGCCCGCCGGCATTGCGGTTCACGGTGGCAGCGGCCTGAATTACGGCGTTATCGAAGCCTTTCGTCAGTTGCGCCCCGATGCCAAGGAGCTCGAGCTGGTTCACCGTCTCGATCGCGACACCTCCGGCCTGCTGATGATTGCCAAGAAACGCAGCATGTTGCGTCACTTGCATGCTGCGTTACGCGGTGACGGTGTCGATAAGCGCTACATGGCACTGGTTCGCGGCAACTGGGCGACCTCGATCAAGCAAGTTCGTGCTGCGCTCGGCAAGAGCAATCTGCGCTCCGGTGAGCGCATGGTCGAGGTCGACGAGGAGGAGGGCAAGGAGTCTGTGACTGTGTTCAAGGTCCTGCGTCGCTTTGGCGATTTTGCCACTTTGATCGAAGCCAAGCCGATCACCGGGCGCACGCACCAGATCCGCGTCCACACGTTGCACGCCGGGCACTGCATTGCCGGTGACACCAAATACGGCGATGACAGTTTCAGTAAGGAAATCCGTGATCTGGGCGGCAAGCGCCTGTTCCTGCACGCCTACATGCTGACCGTGCCACTGCCTGATGGTGGTGAGCTCAAGTTGCAGGCACCGGTCGATGAAATGTGGGCCAAGACTGTGGAGCGATTGAGTGCGCCCATCTGATTACAAACTGCTGATTTTCGATTGGGACGGCACCCTGGCCGATTCCATTCATCGGATTGTCGAGGCGATGCATTCGGCATCCGGGCGCTGCGGTTTTGAGCTGCGTGATGACTTCGCCGTCAAAGGCATTATCGGTCTGGGGCTACCCGAGGCGATTCGTACGCTGTATCCCGAGATCAGTGACGGCGAGATGGTCGCGTTTCGCGAGTTTTACGCGGAACACTACATCGCTGCAGAAGCCGTGCCTTCGCCGTTGTTCGAAGGCGTGGTCGAGTCGATGGCATCTTTTCGCGAGCAGGGTTATCACCTGGCTGTCGCGACGGGCAAGAATCGTCGCGGGCTGGATCGGGTGCTCAAGGCAAATGGCTGGGAGGAATATTTCGATATCACTCGCGCAGCCGATGAAACTGCAAGCAAGCCGCACCCTCTGATGCTGGAGCAGATCCTTGCGCATTGCGGTGTGCGTGCCGAACAAGCGCTGATGGTCGGCGATTCGTCCTTTGATCTGTTGATGGCGCGCAATGCGGGGATGGATTCGGTGGCGGTCAGTTATGGCGCGCAATCGATCGAATCCCTGCAGCAGTTCGCGCCGCGACTGTCGATCGACCATTTTTCCGAATTGCACGCCTGGCTGGGGCAGCAGGCTTAATACGTTTTTGCTGGGGTGGATGGCATGACCGACGAATGGAAAGCACCGGCCAAGGCAACTGCCGACGACGGTGATGCGAAAAGCTGGAAGCTGCTGGAAAAGACCCTGCTGGCCAGCGTGCAGGAGCAGCGTCGTTCACGGCGCTGGGGTATCTTCTTCAAGCTGCTGACCTTTGTTTATCTGTTCGTTGCGCTGATCCTGTTCACGCCGTTGATGGACATGGAAAAGAGCGCCACCCGCAGTGGCAACTACACCGCATTGATCGACGTCACCGGCATGATTGCCGACAAGGAGCCAGCCAGCGCCGACAATATCGTCGGCAGCCTGCGCGCGGCGTTCGAGGACAAAAAGGTCAAGGGCGTAATCCTGCGCATCAACAGTCCGGGCGGCAGTCCGGTGCAGTCGGGTTATGTGTATGACGAGATCAAGCGTCTGCGTGGTCTGCACCCCGATACCAAGCTGTACGCGGTGATTTCCGATCTGGGAGCTTCCGGTGCCTATTACATTGCCAGCGCGGCGGATCAGATCTATGCCGACAAGGCCAGTCTGGTGGGTTCCATTGGGGTGACGGCGGCCGGTTACGGGTTTGTTGGAACCATGGAGAAGCTCGGTGTCGAGCGTCGTACTTATACCTCCGGCGAGCACAAGGCGTTCCTCGATCCGTTCCAGCCACAGAAGCCGGAAGAGACGGCGTTCTGGCAGAGTGTGCTGGATACCACGCACAAGCAGTTCATCAACAGTGTCAAGCAGGGTCGCGGCGATCGCCTGAAAGACAAGGAGCATCCGGAGTTGTTCTCCGGGCTGGTCTGGTCGGGTGAGCAGGCGCTGCCACTGGGGTTGATCGATGGTCTGGGTAACGCCAGTTCGGTAGCGCGCGACGTGATTGGCGAAAAGGAGCTGGTGGACTTCACCGTGCAGGAGTCGCCGTTCGATCGCTTCTCGAAGAAGCTCGGTGCCAGCGTTGCCGAGAAACTGGCAATGTGGATGGGGTTTAGCGGGCCGTCGTTGCGTTGATCGCTCGAAGAATAAACAAACCGGCCTTCGCGGCCGGTTTTTTGTGGTTCAGGGAATTTGTACGCCTTCCGCCAGTAGCATATCGATGAGGCGAATCAGTGGCAGGCCGATCAGGCTGGTGGCGTCCGGGCCTTCGGTGCACTGAAACAGGCTGACGCCCAGCCCTTCGGCCTTGAAGCTGCCGGCGCAGTCGTAGGGCTGCTCGGTGCGCAGGTAGCGCTCGACGCGGGCTTGATCCAGTACGCGCATGTGCACTGTGAAAGGCACGCAGTCGACCTGGCAGTGGCCGGTCTGGCTGTTGAGCAGCGCCAGGCCAGTGAGGAAGGTCACACTGGCACCGCTGGCGGCCATCAGTTGTTCGCGGGCGTTTTCGAAGGTGTGCGGCTTGCCGATGATGCGCTCGCCGAGTACCGCAACCTGGTCGGAACCGATGATCAGGTGATCGGGGTGGTTGTCAGTCAGGGCTCGGGCTTTCTGTTCGGCGAGGCGTTTGACCAGCTCAATTGCCGACTCGTTCGGACGATGGCTTTCATCGATATCCGGCGAGCTGCAGACGAACGGCAGGCGCAGGCGGCTGAGCAATTCCCGACGATAGGTCGAGCTTGAAGCGAGTAATAAAGGCAGCATTCGCATCTCCAGAGGCAGGCGACAGATTCTAGCGGAGCCGCGCAAGTGACGGACAGGGCACAATTTCCTTTGACATGGGTGGGTGCATCCCTATAATGCTGCGCCTATGTTGAATGACCCGATTCCACCTCACGTTGACCCGCGCAAATTGGCTGACCGTGGCACCACCCTCCAAGGTGAACTGCTGCTGGCCGATTTGAAGAGACTCTGCGACCCGCTTTCCGACGATGTCGGTACGGTGCAGGCCAAATTCGTTTTTGAACGAGATGAACGTAAATCTGTGGTAATCCACAGCTTTATCGACACCGAAGTCAAAATGGTTTGCCAGCGTTGTCTTGAGCTGGTCACCCTGCCGATCCATAGCGAATGCAGTTACGCCGTGGTGAAGGAGGGTGCGAATACCCAGTCGTTACCGAAAGGTTATGACGTGCTGGAACTGGGCGAAGATCCATTGGATCTGCAGTCACTGATCGAGGAGGAGCTTCTGCTCGCCTTGCCCATTGTGCCTGCTCATCATCCGGAAGAATGCCAGCAGCCGGCGGGAGCAGATGAGCCCGAACCGAGCGAGGACGAGGTAACGCGGTCCAACCCGTTCAGTGTATTGGCGCAGTTAAAGCGTGACCCAAACGTTTAGGAGTTAATCAATTATGGCTGTTCAGCAGAACAAAAAATCCCGCTCTGCCCGTGACATGCGCCGTTCGCACGACGCTCTCGAGGCTAGCACCCTGTCTGTAGAAAAAACCACTGGTGAAGTTCACCTGCGTCACCACGTATCGCCAGAAGGCGTATACCGTGGCCGTAAAGTGATCGACAAGGGCGCTGACGAGTAATCACTTGTCCGCTCAAGTCATCGCGATTGACGCAATGGGCGGGGACTTCGGTCCCCGCAGCATTGTTCAGGCCAGCCTTGCTTGCCTTTCTGCTACGCCCTCGCTGCACCTGACCCTCGTCGGTCAACCCTCCCTTCTTGAAGAACTGATCACCGGCCAATCGGCTGCCGATCGCGCGCGCCTGACGATTGTTCCGGCGTCCGAAGTCATCACCATGGACGAAAAACCGGCCCAGGCTCTGCGTGGCAAGCCGGATTCGTCGATGCGTGTCGCCCTTGAATTGCTGCGTGATGGCAAGGTTCAGGCCTGTGTCAGTGCCGGCAATACCGGTGCGCTGATGGCTCTGTCGCGATTTGTGCTCAAGACCCTGCCGGGAATTGATCGTCCGGCCATGGTGGCAGCGATCCCCACCCAGAAAGGCTACTGCCAGTTGCTCGATCTGGGCGCCAACGTCGATTGCAGTGCCGAGCATCTGTTGCAGTTCGCCGTGATGGGTTCCGTGGCGGCGCAAACCCTGGGCATCGCCCGTCCGCGCGTCGCGCTGCTGAATATCGGCACCGAAGACATCAAGGGCAATCAGCAGGTCAAGCTGGCTGCGACGTTGCTGCAGGCTGCCCGGGGCATCAATTACATCGGGTTCATCGAAGGCGATGGTTTGTATCGCGGCGAGGCGGATGTGGTGGTTTGCGACGGTTTTGTCGGCAATATCCTGCTCAAGTCCAGCGAAGGCCTGGCGACGATGATCGCTGCGCGCATCGAGGCGCTGTTCAAAAAGAATCTCGCTTCCCGTGCTGTCGGTGCGCTGGCGCTGCCTTTGATGAAGCGTCTGCAGGCTGATCTGGCGCCGGCGCGGCACAATGGCGCAAGCTTCCTCGGTTTGCAGGGGATTGTCGTGAAAAGTCACGGTTCGGCCGGGGTTCAGGGGTTTCAGAGTGCCATTCAGCGAGCGCTGATCGAGATTCAGGAGAACCTTCCCGAGCGCCTGCACGGCCGTCTGGAGGATTTGTTGTCTTAGGCGTTTTCGTCGGACAATGCTTAAATGTGACCGCCCGGTTCAAAGGGCCATCCAACTGTCAGTTTCTTGCGTCCCTCTAGCGGGATGCCATTTTTCCGACGACAAGATCATTAGGGGCTTGTTACATGTCTGCTTCCCTCGCATTCGTCTTTCCAGGACAGGGTTCGCAGTCCCTCGGCATGCTGGCCGAGCTGGGCGCGCAACATCCACTGATCCTCGAAACTTTCAAAGAAGCATCCGATGCTCTGGGCTATGACCTGTGGGCGCTGACCCAGCAGGGCCCGGAAGAGCTGCTCAATCAAACCGATAAAACCCAACCAGCCATTCTGACCGCTTCGATCGCCCTGTGGCGTCTGTGGCTGGCGGAAGGTGGTGCGCGTCCGGCCTTCGTTGCCGGTCACAGCCTGGGTGAATACAGCGCGCTGGTCGCTGCCGGCAGCCTGAGCCTGGCCGCTGCGGTGAAGCTCGTCGAGCGCCGTGGTCAGCTGATGCAGGAAGCCGTTCCGGCCGGGCAGGGCGGTATGGCTGCCATCCTCGGTCTGGAAGATGCCGACGTTCTCGCTGCCTGTGCCGAAGCGGCGCAAGGCGAAGTGGTCAGCGCGGTGAACTTCAACTCCCCGGGCCAGGTCGTGATTGCCGGTGCCAAGGCTGCAGTCGAGCGCGCCATCGAAGGCTGCAAGGCCCGTGGCGCCAAGCGTGCCATGCCGCTGCCGGTCAGCGTGCCGTCGCACTGCGAGCTGATGCGCCCGGCTGCCGAGCGCTTCGCCGAGTCCATCGCTGCCATCGACTGGCAGGCGCCGCAGATCCCTGTGGTACAGAACGTCAGCGCCCAGGTGCCAGCGGATCTGGAAACCCTCAAGCGTGATCTGCTTGAACAGCTCTACAAGCCGGTGCGCTGGGTCGAGTCCGTACAGACCCTGGCCGCCAAAGGCGCGACCAACCTGGTCGAGTGTGGTCCTGGCAAAGTGCTGGCCGGTCTGAACAAACGTTGCGCCGAAGGCGTTTCGACTTCCAACCTCAATACCCCAGACGCTTTCGCTGCTGCTCGCGCAGCGGCTGTCTGAATCAGGAGAAGCTTGCATGAGTCTGCAAGGTAAAGTTGCACTGGTCACCGGCGCAAGCCGTGGCATCGGCCAGGCTATCGCACTGGAACTGGGTCGGCAGGGCGCCATCGTAGTTGGCACCGCGACCTCTGCTTCGGGCGCCGAGCGCATTGCGGCGACCCTGAAGGAAAACGGCATTCAGGGCGCAGGTTTCGAGCTGAACGTTACCAGTGACGAATCGGTCACCAAGGTTCTCGCGAGCATCCAGGAGCAGTTTGGTGCGCCGGTGGCGATTCTGGTCAACAATGCTGGCATCACTCGCGATAACCTGATGATGCGCATGAAAGACGACGAGTGGTACGACGTGATCGATACCAACCTGAACAGTCTGTATCGTCTGTCCAAGGGCGTTCTGCGCGGCATGACCAAGGCGCGCTGGGGCCGAATTATCAGTATTGGCTCGGTGGTGGGTGCCATGGGCAACGCTGGCCAAGTAAACTATGCAGCCGCCAAGGCCGGTCTGGAAGGTTTCAGCCGTGCCATGGCGCGTGAAGTCGGTTCGCGTTCGATTACGGTCAACTCGGTAACCCCAGGGTTCATCGACACCGATATGACCCGCGAGCTGCCTGAAGCACAGCGTGAAGCCTTGCAGACGCAGATTCCGCTGGGCCGTCTGGGACAAGCTCAAGAGATCGCGTCCGTGGTCGCTTTTCTTGCATCCGACGGTGCGGCATACGTGACCGGAGCTACAATCCCGGTTAACGGCGGGATGTACATGTAAGTAAAATGTGACGGATTGTTTCAAAAAAATGTCATACGAGCTGTCTAAAATCCGTTATAAAGCTGCAATCTATTTATAGGCAGAGGGCCGCAGGGTTTGAGGAGTGAAGCTTTCAGTTGAAAAGCTGAAAAGTCTTTCTATACACTTACCCACTGGCCAGCTGCCTGAATTTGTCCATTAGGAGTGAAAACAAGGTATGAGCACCATCGAAGAGCGCGTCAAGAAAATCGTTGCCGAGCAACTGGGTGTTAAAGAAGAAGAAGTGGTCAACTCCGCTTCCTTCGTAGAAGACCTGGGTGCCGACTCCCTTGACACCGTTGAGCTGGTGATGGCTCTGGAAGAGGAATTCGAGACCGAAATCCCTGACGAAGAAGCTGAAAAGATCACTACTGTACAAGCTGCAATCGACTACGTTAACAGCCGCCAGGCGTAATAGTTTGTAATCGTTGCTTGCTGTCATGGAAAAACCGCACTGCCATCATGGCGTGCGGTTTTTTCTTTAGGCCTGATGCAAAGTCGTCATTTGAAAAAGGAGAGTGCTGTGTCGCGTAGACGCGTCGTAGTCACCGGTATGGGTATGTTGTCGCCACTGGGCACGGATGTGCCGAGCAGTTGGCAGGGCATTCTGGCTGGCCGCAGTGGCATTGGTCTGATCGAACACACCGACCTTTCTGCCTATTCCACCCGCTTTGGCGGCTCGGTAAAGGGCTTCAATGTCGAGGAATACCTGTCGGTCAAGGAAGCGCGCAAGCTCGACCTGTTCATTCAGTATGGTCTGGCGGCCGGCTTTCAAGCCGTACGCAATGCCGGTCTGGAAGTCACCGATGCCAACCGTGAACGGATTGGCGTGGCCATGGGTTCGGGTATCGGCGGTCTGACCAACATCGAAGAAACCAGCCGCACCCTGCACGAGACCGGTCCGCGCCGGATTTCTCCGTTCTTTGTGCCTGGCTCGATCATCAATATGATTTCCGGTTTCCTGTCCATCCACCTGGGTGCACAGGGGCCTAACTACGCCATCGCCACCGCGTGTACCACCGGTACGCACTGCATCGGCATGGCGGCGCGCAACATCATGTACGACGAAGCCGACGTGATGATTGCCGGCGGTGCGGAGATGGCCGCGTGCGGTCTGGGCATGGGCGGCTTCGGTGCTTCCCGTGCACTGTCGACCCGCAACGACGAGCCGACCCGCGCCAGCCGTCCGTGGGACAAGGGGCGTGACGGTTTCGTGCTGTCCGACGGTGCCGGTGCGCTGGTGCTTGAAGAACTCGAGCACGCCAAGGCTCGTGGTGCAACCATCTATGCCGAGCTGATCGGCTTCGGCACCAGTGGCGACGCCTTCCACATGACTTCGCCACCCGCTGATGGCGCCGGTGCTGCACGCTGCATCACCAACGCGCTACGCGATGCGAAGATCAACGTTGATCAGGTGCAATACATCAACGCTCACGGCACTTCGACGCCAGCCGGCGACCTCGCTGAAGCCAACGCGATCAAGTCGGTGTTCGGTGATCACGCCTACAAGCTGGCGGTCAGCTCCACCAAGTCCATGACCGGTCACCTGCTCGGTGCGGCGGGTGCAGTCGAGGCGATCTTCAGCGTGCTGGCGATCAACAGCCAGGTGGCGCCGCCGACCATCAACCTCGATGAGCCGGACGAAGGCTGCGACCTCGATTTCGTGCCGCACACCGCGCGCAACATGGACATCGATGTCGTGCTGTCCAACTCGTTCGGATTTGGCGGCACCAACGGCACGTTGGCGTTCCGTCGGTTCGCCGGCTGATGGACTGCTGGGTCGACGGTCTGCCGGCTGACGCTCTGTCGCTGAAGGATCGCGGCCTGGCTTACGGTGACGGTCTGTTCGAGACCATCGCCGTGCGAGGTGGCAAGCCGTTGCTGCTGGATCGGCATCTGACGCGTCTGGCCGACGGCTGTACGCGTCTGGCCATTGCGACGGACGTCGAGCTGATTCGCCATGAGCTGCAATCCTATGCTGCCGCGATGGGCGAGGGCGTGCTCAAACTCATCCTCACCCGTGGCGACGGATTGCGCGGATATGCGCCGGATCCTTCGGCGCAGGCCCGACGCATTCTGCTAGGCAATCCTCCCGCCGCTTATCCAGCGGCCCACGCCGAGCAGGGCGTTCGCCTGTTTCCGTGCAGCACGCGTTTGTCCATACAGCCTTTGCTCGCCGGGCTCAAACACCTCAATCGACTGGAACAGGTCATTGCCCGCGCCGAATGGCAGGACAGTGAACACGCCGAAGGTTTGATGCTCGACCAGGCTGGTCGGGTGATCGAAGGTGTGTTCAGCAATCTGTTTCTGGTGCGTGACGGTGCGCTGATTACGGCGGATCTGAAACGCTGCGGTGTGGCCGGAGTGATGCGCGCAGAAATATTGTTTCAGGCCGAGTCCCTGGGCCTACCCGTGCAAATCACCGACATCCCCCTTGAACAGCTGCAATGGGCCGATGAAGTCTTTGTCTGCAACAGCGTGTATGGCGTCTGGCCGGTACGCGCCTGTGCTGCTCTGAGCTGGCCGGTTGGCCCGCTCACCCGTAAACTGCAAACCATTGCCCGCGCGCTACTGGATGCCTGATTCGTGAGACGTAAACTTTTGCTGCTGCTGGAAACCGGACTGGTTCTGGCAGGGCTGCTGTTGGGCGCCAGCGCCTGGAAGATTCATTCGGCACTGGAACAGCCCCTTAACATCACGCAGGAAGAACTGCTGGATGTGCCCAAGGGATCCACCCCGACCCGTACTTTTCTCGGACTCGAAGCCGATGGCGTCATCAAGGACGCCTTCTGGCTGCGGGTCTATTGGCGTTTCAACCTCGCCGGCACGCCGATTCATACGGGCGAGTACCGTATGCAGCCGGGCATGACCGTCAACGGTCTGATCGATCTGTGGAAACGCGGCGATGTGGTTCAGTACAGCCTGACGCTGGTCGAAGGCTGGAATTTCCATCAAGTGCGCGCCGCGCTGGCCAAGGATGAAAAGATCGAACAAACCCTCAATGGTTTGAGTGACAGCGAGGTCATGGCCAGAATCGGCCACAAGGGCCTGTTTCCCGAGGGCCGTTTCTTCCCCGATACCTACCGATTCGTGCGCGGTGTGTCCGATACCGAACTGCTGAAAAAGGCCTTTGATCGCCTCGACGAAGTGTTGGCCAAGGAGTGGGAAAAGCGCTCCGCCGACGTGCCTTACACCGAGCCCTATCAGGCGCTGATCATGGCGTCGCTGGTAGAAAAGGAAACCGGCGTGCCTCAGGAACGTGGCCAGATTGCCGGCGTCTTCGTGCGTCGCATGGCGCTGGGCATGCAACTGCAGACCGATCCGACGGTGATCTACGGTCTGGGCGACCGCTACAACGGCAAACTGACCCGCGCCCACCTCAAGGAAGCCACGCCGTACAACACCTACATGATTCCCGGCCTGCCGCCGACGCCGATCGCCATGGTCGGACGTGAAGCCATTCACGCGGCACTCAACCCGGTGGATGGCACCAGCCTCTACTTTGTTGCCCGGGGCGATGGCAGCCACGTGTTCTCCGACGATCTGGACGCGCACAACAACGCGGTGCGCGAATACCAGCTCAAGCGACGCGCGGATTACCGCTCGAGCCCGGCGCCGGCAACAGCGCCCGAGGCTGCTCCGGCGGCCGAAGAGGCAATACCTGCCGCCTCACCCGATACCGCACCGCAATCGTTGCCGCAGCCGCCTGCTCAAGCGCCGACGCCGGAACCGGAAGCCTCCGCTCCCCAAAACACGCAATGACTTTGATTAAGGACTGCCTGTGACTGGCTTGTTTATTACCCTGGAAGGCCCGGAAGGCGCCGGCAAGAGCACCAACCGCGAATACCTCGCCGAGCGCCTGCGCGCCGCCGGTATCGAAGTGGTGCTGACCCGCGAGCCCGGCGGTACGCCGCTGGCCGAGCGCATTCGTGAGGTGTTGTTGGCACCGGTCGACGAAGTGATGAACCCGGACACCGAGCTGCTGCTGGTGTTCGCCGCCCGTGCTCAGCATCTGGCTGAAGTCATTCGCCCGGCATTGGCCCGTGGCGCGGTGGTGCTGTGTGATCGTTTCACCGATTCGACTTACGCCTACCAGGGTGGCGGCCGCGGCTTGTCGCTGGAGCGCATCGCGGCGCTGGAGACTTTCGTGCAGGGCGACCTGCGTCCCGACCTGACGCTGATATTCGATCTGCCGGTGGAAATCGGCCTGGCCCGGGCCAGCGCCCGGGGTCGCCTGGATCGTTTCGAGCTGGAAGGTCGGGCGTTTTTCGAGGCGGTGCGCAGTGCGTTCCTCAGACGCGCTGAGGCCGATCCGGCGCGTTACGTGCGTATCGACGCCGGTCAGCCGTTGGCCAAGGTTCAACAATCGCTGGATACCCTGATTCCGAACTTGCTGGAGTTGAGCCGTGGCTGAGGCCTACCCGTGGCAGGACAGCCTCTGGCAGCAGTTGGCCGGTCGTGCTCAGCACGCCCATGCGTATCTGCTGCACGGGCCGGCCGGGATCGGCAAGCGTGCGCTGGCCGAGCGGCTGATGGCCAGCCTGCTGTGCCAGCGTCCGACGCCTGACGCCTGCGGTGAGTGCAAATCCTGCCTGCTGCTCAAGGCCGGCAGCCACCCGGACAATTACATCCTCGAACCGGAGGAAGCGGACAAGGCGATCAAGGTCGACCAGGTGCGCGATCTGGTCAGCTTCGTCGTGCAGACCGCGCAACTGGGCGGGCGCAAGGTGGTGCTGATCGAGCCGGTGGAGTCGATGAACATCAACGCCGCCAACGCCTTGCTCAAGAGCCTTGAAGAGCCGTCCGGCGATACCGTGCTGTTGCTGGTCAGTCACCAGTCGAGCCGGTTGTTGCCGACCATCAAGAGCCGCTGCGTGCAGCAGGCCTGCCCGCTGCCGAGCGAAACCATGAGCCTGCAATGGCTGGCTCAGGCACTGCCGGAATGTTCCGAGGACGAACGGGTCGAACTGTTGACCCTGGCTGCCGGCTCGCCGTTGGCCGCCGTTACGTTGCAGGGGCAGGGCGTGCGTGAACAGCGCGCGCAGGTGGTGGAAGGCGTGAAGAAGCTGCTCAAGCAGCAGCAATCGCCGACGCAACTGGCCGAGGAGTGGAAAAACATTCCGATGCTGCGTCTGTTCGACTGGTTCTGCGACTGGTCGAGCCTGATCCTGCGCTATCAATTGACCCAGGATGAAGCGGGCCTCGGGCTGACCGACATGCGCAAGGTCGTGCAGTATCTGGCGCAGAAAAGTGCCCAGGCTAAAGTGCTGGATATTCAGGACTGGATTCTCGCCCAGCGCCAGAAAGTCCTGAGCAAGGCCAACCTCAATGCCGCCTTGCTGCTGGAAGCCTTGTTGGTGCAATGGGCGAGCCTGCCTGGTCAAAGATAAGAATGTGTACCTAGACTCTGAGCATCAGCAGTGGAGGTCAACATGAATGAACCTGTCAGCCCTGGGCCGCGCAATGGCATCTTGTCCCTGACCATCAAGGACAAATCGGTCCTTTACGCCGCCTACATGCCGTTTATCAAGAACGGTGGCCTGTTCATCCCGACCAACAAGAGCTACAGGTTGGGCGACGAGGTGTTCATGCTGCTGAATCTGATGGACGAGGCGGAGAAGATTCCGGTGGCCGGCAAAGTGGCCTGGATCACCCCCAAAGGCGCCCAGGGCAACCGCGCAGCGGGTGTCGGCGTGCAATTCAACGATGGCGACAACACCGCGCGCAGTCGCATCGAAACTCATCTGGCCGGAGCCCTGAAATCCGACCGTCCCACTCATACGATGTAAGTTGCAGTCCTTTTATGCTCGTAGATTCCCATTGTCACCTTGATCGCCTCGACCTCGCCGCTCATGACGGTTCCCTGGATGCTGCGCTGGATGCAGCCCGCCAGCGCGGTGTCGGGCACTTCCTGTGCATCGGCGTCAGCGCCGACAACGCGGCCGACGTCAAAGCCCTCGCCGAGCGTTACGACGATGTCGATTGTTCGGTCGGCGTGCATCCGCTGGATGTGCAACCGGGCGCAGCGCCAGCGCTGGACTGGCTGTTGCACGAGATCAATCACCCGAAAGTGGTGGCGATCGGCGAAACCGGTCTGGACTATCACTACGAGCCGGAAGCGGCGGAGCTGCAGCAGGAATCGTTCCGTCTGCACCTGCAAGCCGCGCAGCAGACCGGCAAACCGGTGATCATCCATACCCGTGGCGCCCGCGCCGACACGCTTGAGCTGTTGCGCGAGGCTGCGTTGCCCCAGGCCGGCGTGCTGCATTGCTTCACTGAAGACTGGGACATGGCCAAGGCCGCGCTGGACATGGGTTATTACATTTCCCTGTCGGGCATTGTCACCTTCCGCAATGCCGATGCACTGCGTGATGTGGCGAGCAAGGTTCCGGCCGATCGCCTGCTGGTGGAAACCGATTCGCCGTATCTGGCGCCGATCCCTTACCGCGGCAAACCGAACCTGCCGCAATACGTGCGGGAAGTGGCAGAGTTTCTGGCGATGCTGCGGGGCGAGAGCTACGAGCGTTTTGCCGAACAGACCACCGAGAACTTCAAGCGACTGTTCCCGCTAGCCAGTGTAAAGGCCTGAATCGCAGGCAAAAAAAACCCGGGTTCTGGGGGGTGAATCCGGGTTAAGACCATTAGGAGTAAAACAAAGGCACGCGGTCCCTTGGTACCTTTACCGGCGCGACACTTGGGGGAGATGTCGCCCGACAGTTCAAGTATTGATCAGTCTGGCGCCGAGTCCAGTTGGCGGGCCGGGGTTTTTAAACAAATTTGGAATACGTTCGCTTCGGTTATGTTCTCATTGCCCCGTAAACGTTCGTGAAATGAACAAGAAACACAGATATGGTCGGATGATCCGTGCATTTTTGCGCAAGTTAGGCATAATACGCGGCTTCGAATTTTGACCCCTACAGACCTTTTCTTATGCACAAAGAACCTCGTAAGGTCCGTGAGTTTCGTCGCCGCGAGCAAGAAATTCTCGATACCGCGCTCAAGCTGTTCCTCGAACAAGGTGAAGACAGTGTCACCGTCGAGATGATTGCTGATGCCGTGGGTATCGGCAAAGGCACGATCTACAAGCATTTCAAGTCCAAGGCCGAGATCTACCTGCGCCTGATGCTCGATTACGAGCGCGACTTGAACGAGCTGTTGCATTCGGCCGATGTCGACAAGGACAAGGAAGCGCTGTCCCGTGCCTACTTTGAATTCCGCATGCGCGACCCGCAGCGCTATCGTCTGTTCGATCGCCTGGAAGAGAAGGTGGTCAAGGGCAATCAGGTCCCGGAAATGGTCGAGGAGCTGCACAAGATCCGTGCCTCGAACTTCGAACGCCTGACCCTGCTCATCAAGGGCCGCATCAGCGAAGGCAAGCTCGAAGACGTGCCGCCATACTTCCACTACTGCGCATCCTGGGCGCTGGTGCATGGCGCGGTGGCGCTGTATCACTCGCCGTTCTGGAGCAACGTGCTGGAGGATCAGGAAGGTTTCTTCCAGTTCCTGATGGACATCGGCGTGCGCATGGGCAACAAGCGCAAGCGCGATCCTGAAACGCCAAGCAGCTGAATCATTCAGTTGCCTTATGCGCCGTGTTTTTCGCTACATGGCGCAGTACCGCAGGAATATACTCAGGCATAGGGCTTGCTAAAACTTGAATTGTGAGTCAAGTTTTAGCCGCTCGATTTTCCATCGCCGGAGTGCTTCATGATCGTTGACCGTCAAGGCAGGCGTTTTCGCAATTTGCGGATCAGTCTGACTTCAGCCTGCAATTACGCCTGTACCTACTGCGTGCCCAACGGCAAGCGGCTGGTGGCTGCGCAGGATGAACTGTCGGCCGAGGCCATGGCACGTGGCGTTGCCTACCTGATCGAAGCCGCCGGCATCGAACGCCTGCGCATCACCGGCGGCGAGCCGCTGGTCAGTCCCAAACTCGAATCTTTCATGAGCGCCGTCGGCAGGATGGGCCTGGAAGACATCAGCCTGACCACCAACGGCCAGCTCCTGGCGAAAAAACTCCCGTTGCTGGTCGATGCCGGCCTGCGACGCATCAACGTTTCCCTCGATACCCTGGACGCCGGCGCGTTCCGCAGCATTGCCCGTGGCGGCGATCTGGCCACCGTGCTGGATGGCATGGATCAGGCGGCAGCAGCGGGAATGAAGATCAAGGTCAACATGGTGCCGTTGCGCGGACAGAACCTCGACCAGGTGATGCCACTGCTCGACTACTGCCTCGAGCGTGGCTTCGAACTGCGTTTCATCGAGCTGATGCGCATGGGCCACCTGGCCACTGATTCCAACGCGTTTCTGCAACAGTTCGTCAGTCTGCAGCAGTTGCTCAGTCTGATTGGCGAACATTACGAGTACGCGCAAACCGACGCGCCGGTAGACGCCACGGCTGTTCGTTATGCGATTCCCGGTCTGGGCAACTTCGGCGTGATCGCCAACGAAAGTGTGCCGTTCTGCCGAACCTGTTCGCGTTTGCGCCTGTCGTCGACGGGATGGCTGCATGGCTGCCTGTCCTCGAGCAACCGCCACTATGTCGGTGACTTGCTCGACAAGCCGCGTCACGAGGCGCTGCCGGCGTTGCAACGATTGCTGGTCAAGGCGTTGGGTGACAAGCAGGAAGTCGCATTCTCCGGCGGCGCCACCGTCATGAAGATCATCGGCGGCTGAACCCGGTCTAGCCCCAAAGTCTTATTTCAAACCGGATACCTGCACATTTCCAAGGACTGGCGCAAAAGCTGCATCCTACGGCCATTCGCCGGTTTTCCGTCACCGGCTTCTGGAGGATTAGGATGCGTAGCCTGGTTTTGCTGCTGGCCGTTTTGGCGCTGGGCGGCTGTATGACTGTCAGTGACATGGCCGAAGGGACTCGCTACCAGATGAGCGACGCGGGTCTGCTGGACCACAGCGACAGCCGCCGCGTAAACAATTTCCGCATTCAGCCGGATTCGTTCATCTACATCGCGCAAGGTTCGTTCGCGCCGCCGGGTGGTTCCTACCCGCGTCCCAACGTAGTCGCTGAGGAGGCCTTCAAAGGCTTCGTCGAATATTTCCCGATGGTCCGCCGCGCCCGTGCGCCGGAAGGTCTCGACCAGGCGATGGGCGAAGCCCGCGACGCCGGCGCTCACTACCTGCTGTATACCCGTTTCGCCAAGGCCGACGACCGCATCGGCAACTCCGATGAATGGCTCGATCAGGAAGCCGTGGATCGCCTCGGTATCGACGGCGGCGTGATTCAGATCATGTTGATCGAGACCAGTACCCAGTATTTGATTGATACTGCACGGATCAAGAGTCGTGGCGGATTACTGACGTTCCACGACAACAAACCCGAAGACCTGATTGGCCCACCGCTTGCGCAGTACGCGCGCAGCCTGCTGGGCGTCGGGGACCAGTAATTCAAGGAGAACGCCATGAGTGGCCCGCAAAAAGCCAATGACCTGCTGGGGCAAATCCCCAAAACCAAAGGCTTGCCGCCGGTGCACTTGTGGAACCCGGATTTCTGCGGCGACATCGACATGCGCATCGCCCGCGACGGTACCTGGTATTACCTGGGTACGCCGATCGGGCGCAAGCCGATGGTCAAGCTGTTCTCCACCATCATCCGCCGCGATGGCGATGACTATTTTCTGATCACTCCGGTTGAGAAAGTCGGGATCAAGGTCGATGACGCGCCATTCGTGGCGATTGCCGTCGAGGTGGAAGGCGAGGGTGAGGCGCAGTTGCTACGTTTCACGACTAACGTCGATGAAACCACCGAGGCTGGCGCGGAACATCCGATCCGCGTGGAGATCGATCCGACGACGCAAGAACCCGCCCCCTACGTGCATGTGCGCACCAATCTTGAAGCGCTGATCCATCGCAACGTGTTTTACCAATTGGTCGAGCTGGCTGTCAGTCGTGAGATCGATGGCCAGCGCTGGCTCGGCGTCTGGAGCGGTGGCGAGTTCTTCCCCATCGGCCTCGAACCTTAAAAAACCGCAGTCTGTGAAAGCAGGCTGCGGTTTTTTGTCGTTGACTCTCAATCGTATGATGATTAGCGTAGGCACCCACAACGAACAGCTTCGGGGTGTCCATGTCGAGCAGTTTTCACGCATCAACGGTTGACTGGCTGGGCGCCTGGATTGCCGCCGGCCAGGTAAAACCGGGGCAGGCGATCAAGGTCGAGGCCGATCTGGGCGAGCAGCTCGGGGTCAGCCGTACCGTGATCCGCGAAGCCATCAAGACCCTCGTCGCCAAAGGCATGCTCGAAGTCGGGCCGAAGGTCGGCACGCGGGTATTGCCGATCAAGCGCTGGAACCTGTTCGACCCGCAAGTGGTGGGCTGGCTGTCACGCAGCGGCTTGCCGGAAAATTTCGTCGATGACTTGCTTGATCTGCGCCGTACCATCGAACCGATGGCGGTGCGCTGGGCCTGCGAGCGGGCGACCGTTGAACAGGTACAAGCCGTGCAGCAGGCCTACCACGCGCTGGAACGAGCCGTGGAAAGCGGCATCGACTACAACCGCGCCGACCAGTTCTTCCACGAATGCATTCTGGCCGCCAGCCATAACCAGTTCATCGAGCAAATGGTGCCTGCCCTCGGTGCGCTGCTCGCGGTGTCTTTCGAAGTCTCGGCGGCCGACCCCGACGAATTGCGCCGCACATTGCCCATTCACAAAGACATGGCTGACGCCATCGCCGCCCGGGATGCCGCGCGCGGGGTGTGGGCCTGCATGACCCTGATCGACAATGCCGACCTGGCCATCAAGCGGTTTTACCCGCAGGTGATGGCCGACAAGAAAGCCAGCTGACAAAAACAACAAGACAGGAGGTTGCATGACGTGGACTGCGGTGACAGAGCATCGGGCGCAACTGGGCGAAGGCCCGTTCTGGGACGCACCGACTCAGGCGCTGTACTGGGTCGACATTGCTGGCAGGCAGGCGCTGCGGTTGATCGGGCAGAACGTGCAGATCTGGCAGATGCCGGAACATGTCTCGGCGTTCATTCCCTGCGCCAGCGGTGACGCGCTGGTGACCCTGAGCAGCGGCGTCTACCGGCTCGATCTCGATTCCCCCGGACTCGAGCCGCGACTGACGCTGTTCTGCATCGCCGACCCGCAACCGGGCAATCGCGCCAACGAAGCACGTTGCGATGGCCTGGGCCGTTTGTGGCTCGGCACCATGCAAAACAACATCGGCGAGCAGGGCGAAGACCTGCCGATCACCCGTCGTTCCGGCGGCCTGTTCCGGGTTGATCCGGATAAACGCGTCACGCCATTGCTGCGCGGCCTGGGGATTCCCAACACGCTGCTCTGGAGCGACGACGGCACCACTTTGTTGTTCGGCGACAGCCTCGACAGCACCTTGTATCGCTATTTCATTCACACCGACGGCAACCTCGACCCCGCCCAGCCCTGGTACAGCGCCGATCAGCACGGTGGCCCGGACGGTTCGGCGATGGACGCCGAAGGCTACGTGTGGAACGCCCGCTGGGACGGCAGCTGCCTGCTGCGCCTGACGCCGGATGGCCAGCTCGACCGCAAGATCGACCTGCCAGTCAGTCGCCCCACCAGTTGCGTGTTCGGCGGCGAAGACTTGAAAACCCTTTACATCACCAGCGCCAGAAGTCCGCTGAACCACCCGCTGGACGGCGCCGTGCTATCGCTGCGGGTGGGTGTCACCGGAAAGCTGTGTACACGTTTTGCCGGTTAAATCCCAAAATATGGGATGCAAAATTATATATTGAGATTATTTGGTGGTCGGGTTTATAGTCGGCCTCAGCAGTAACACGCACTCACACTTAAAAAGAACAAAACAGGTGAAGTGATGCAGCGAATTTCCATCGCACTCCACAGCGGAGTCAGCGCTTCGGGCCGTTCCGGTACCGCGGCGTGCGCTCGCCTGTCTTGTTCCAGAAGCCATCCAGACCGGACATCGTCAGATGCCCGGTTTTTTTATGCTCTCGAACAGGAGTCCTGATTCATGGCTGAACCTCTGTCCCTGCCACCGGTGCCCGAGCCGCCGAAAGGCGAGCGTCTGAAAAACAAGGTCGTGCTGCTGACCGGCGCCGCTCAAGGCATCGGCGAAGCAATCGTCGCGACGTTCGCCTCCCAGCAGGCCAAGCTGGTGATCAGCGATATCCAGGCCGAAAAGGTCGAGAAAGTCGCCGCTCACTGGCGCGAGCAGGGCGCCGATGTGCAAGCGATCAAGGCTGACGTATCGCGCCAGCAGGACTTGCACGCCATGGCCAAACTGGCCATCGAACTGCACGGTCGTATCGATGTGCTGGTCAACTGCGCCGGGGTCAATGTGTTCCGCGATCCGCTGGAAATGACCGAGGAAGATTGGCACCGCTGTTTCGCCATCGACCTCGACGGCGCCTGGTATGGCTGCAAGGCCGTGTTGCCGCAGATGATCGAGCAGGGCATCGGCAGCATCATCAACATTGCCTCGACTCACTCCACCCATATCATTCCCGGCTGCTTCCCGTACCCGGTGGCCAAGCACGGCCTGCTCGGGCTGACCCGTGCACTGGGCATCGAATACGCGCCGAAGGGCATTCGCGTCAACGCGATTGCGCCGGGCTATATCGAAACCCAGCTCAACGTCGACTACTGGAACGGCTTCGCCGACCCGCACGCCGAACGCCAGCGCGCTTTCGATCTGCACCCACCGAAACGCATCGGCCAACCGATCGAAGTGGCAATGACTGCTGTATTCCTGGCCAGTGATGAAGCGCCGTTCATCAACGCCTCTTGCATCACTATCGATGGTGGTCGCTCGGTGATGTACCACGACTGAAAACTCGGATTTCAGGTGGAAAAGTCCGCCTGAAATTCAATCATCATACGATATGACTATTGTCGTCATGATTCGCGGTAAATGCTTCGACCGCTGTAACGCCTTTCAAATAACGCTCAAGAAAAATAACAAGGAGTCTGCTTATGAAACGTCGTTTCGGGATTCGTACCCTGTGCAGTACCGCGCTGGCGGTCACTGCGTTCAGCCTGAGCAGTGCGCTGCTGGCCGCTGACCCTGTGAAAATCGGTTTCCTGGTCAAGCAGGCCGAAGAGCCGTGGTTCCAGACTGAATGGGCCTTCGCCGAGAAAGCTGCCAAGGACAAAGGCTTCGAGCTGATCAAGATCGCCGTGCCGGACGGCGAGAAAACCCTTTCCGCCATCGACAGCCTCGCGGCCAACGGCGCCAAGGGCTTCGTGATTTGTCCGCCGGACGTCTCCCTCGGCCCTGCGATCATGGCCAAGGCCAAGCTCAATGACCTGAAAGTCATCGCCGTCGATGACCGCTTCGTCGATGCCAATGGCAAGTTCATGGAAGACGTGCCGTACCTCGGCATGGCTGCGTTCGAAGTTGGCCAGAAACAGGGCGCCGCTATGGCCGCCGAAGCGAAAAAGCGTAACTGGGACTGGAAAGACACCTACGCGGTGGTCAGCACCTACAACGAACTCGACACCGGCAAGAAGCGCACCGACGGCTCGATGAAGGCGCTCGAAGACGCCGGCATGCCGAAAGAGCACATCCTGACCGCTGCCCTGAAAACCCTCGACGTGCCGGGCAGCATGGACGCCATCAATTCGGCACTGGTCAAGCTGCCGGGCACGGCGAAGAACCTGATCATCGGCGGCATGAACGACAACACCGTGCTGGGCGGCGTGCGCGCCACCGAAGCCGCCGGGTTTGCCGCAGCCAATGTGATCGGCATCGGCATCAACGGCACCGACGCTATCGGCGAATTGAAAAAGCCTAACAGCGGCTTCTACGGTTCGATGCTGCCGAGCCCGCACATCGAAGGCTACAAGACCGCCGAGATGATGTACGAGTGGGTCACCACCGGCAAAGAACCGCCGAAGTACACCGCGATGGACGACGTCACCCTGATCACCCGCGACAACTTCAAGCAGGAGCTGGAGAAGATCGGCCTGTGGAACTGACGGCAGCGGCGGCCCGGGCAGCCGGGCCGCTTGAACGGTGTGATGAGGTGGTTTAAATGCACGCGCAAGTACAGACACAAGAACACAGCGCCAGCGGCAGCCTGCGTTTCAACGGGATCGGCAAGACCTTTCCGGGCGTGAAAGCACTGGACGGCATCAGTTTCGTCGCCCACCCCGGGCAGGTTCACGCCCTGATGGGCGAGAACGGCGCCGGCAAATCGACGCTGCTGAAAATCCTCGGCGGCGCCTACATTCCGAGCAGCGGCGAGCTGCAGATCGGCGAGCGGAGCATGGCCTTCAAGTGCACTGCCGACAGCATCGGCAGCGGCGTCGCGGTGATTCACCAGGAGCTGCATCTGGTGCCGGAAATGACCGTGGCCGAGAACCTGTTCCTCGGTCACCTGCCGGCCAGCTTCGGCCTGATCAATCGCGGCGCGCTGCGTCAGCAGGCGTTGGCTTGCCTCAAAGGCCTGGCCGATGAAATCGACCCGCAGACCAAGGTCGGCCGCTTGTCTCTCGGTCAGCGGCAACTGGTGGAAATCGCCAAGGCGTTGTCCCGTGGCGCCCATGTGATCGCGTTTGACGAACCGACCAGCAGCCTCTCGGCGCGGGAAATCGACCGCTTGATGGCGATCATCGGCCGGCTGCGCGACGAGGGCAAAGTGGTGCTCTACGTTTCCCATCGCATGGAAGAAGTGTTCCGCATCTGCGACGCGGTGACGGTGTTCAAGGACGGTCGCTACGTGCGCACCTTCGATGACATGAGCCAGTTGACCCACGATCAACTGGTGACCTGCATGGTCGGGCGCGACATTCAGGACATCTACGATTATCGCGGTCGCCCGCGCGGTGCCGTGGCGCTGAGAGTCGATGGACTGCTTGGCCCGGGCCTGCGCGAGCCGATCAGTTTCGATGCGCACAAAGGCGAGATTCTGGGCCTGTTCGGACTGGTCGGGGCAGGGCGCACCGAGCTGTTCCGGCTGCTCAGCGGTCTGGAGCGCAACACCGCCGGACGCCTGGAATTGCGCGGTCACGAACTGAAGCTGCGTTCGCCCCGCGATGCGATTGCTGCCGGCATTTTGCTGTGCCCGGAGGACCGCAAGAAGGAAGGCATCATCCCGCTGGCCAGTGTCGCCGAGAACATCAACATCAGTGCGCGCGGTGCGCATTCCGGGCTCGGTTGCCTGCTGCGCGGTATCTGGGAAAAGGGCAACGCCGAGAAACAGATCAAGGCCCTGAAAGTGAAAACGCCTCACGCCGGGCAACCGATCAAATTCCTGTCCGGTGGCAATCAACAAAAAGCCATTCTCGGCCGCTGGCTGTCGATGCCGATGAAAGTCCTGTTGCTCGACGAGCCGACCCGGGGCATCGACATCGGCGCCAAGGCCGAGATCTACCAGATCATCCACAACCTGGCCGCCGACGGTATTTCGGTGATCGTGGTGTCCAGCGACCTGATGGAAGTGATGGGTATTTCCGACCGCATTCTGGTGCTGTGCGAGGGCGCCCTGCGTGGCGAAGTCAGCCGCGACCAGGCCAACGAATCCAACCTGCTGCAACTGGCTTTGCCGCGCCAACGCGCTGACGGCGTGGCGAACTGAGAGGTGACTATGATGACAACCCAAAACGAAACCCTGCCGACCGAGCGCAAACCTTTGGACATGCGGCGCTTCCTCGATGACTGGGTGATGCTGCTGGCGGCGGTGGGCATTTTTGTCGCCTGCACCTTGCTGATCGATAACTTCCTCTCGCCGCTGAACATGCGTGGTCTGGGCCTGGCGATTTCCACCACCGGGATCGCTGCGTGCACCATGTTGTATTGCCTGGCGTCCGGGCATTTCGACTTGTCGGTAGGCTCGGTGATCGCTTGCGCCGGGGTGGTGGCGGCGGTGGTGATGCGCGATACCAACAGCGTGTTTCTCGGCATCAGCGCCGCGCTGGTGATGGGGCTGATCGTCGGATTGATCAACGGCATCGTGATCGCCAAGTTGCGGGTCAATGCGCTGATCACGACGCTGGCGACCATGCAGATCGTCCGCGGCCTGGCTTACATCTTTGCCAATGGCAAAGCGGTGGGCGTTTCCCAGGAGTCGTTCTTCGTCTTTGGCAATGGCCAGTTGTTCGGCGTGCCGGTGCCGATCCTGATCACCATCGTCTGCTTCCTGTTTTTCGGTTGGCTGCTGAACTACACGACCTACGGGCGCAACACCATGGCCATCGGCGGCAACCAGGAGGCGGCGTTGCTGGCGGGGGTGAATGTTGATCGAACCAAGATCATCATCTTCGCGGTGCATGGCGTGATTGGTGCGTTGGCCGGGGTGATTCTGGCGTCGCGGATGACTTCGGGTCAGCCGATGATTGGCCAGGGTTTTGAGCTGACGGTGATTTCGGCCTGCGTGCTGGGCGGGGTGTCGTTGAGCGGCGGGATCGGGATGATCCGGCATGTGATTGCCGGGGTTTTGATTCTGGCGATTATCGAGAATGCGATGAATCTGAAGAATATCGACACGTTTTATCAGTACGTGATTCGAGGGTCGATTTTGCTGTTGGCTGTTGTCATTGACCGTCTGAAACAGCGCTGAGATCAAAGCTCTTGTGACCCTCTCCTTTGGGAGAGGGTGTTCTGAGCGAAACGCCTTCTGTCTCCTTCCCCAAAATATCCCTTGCCCGCCCCAACCCGTTTCGGTTATCAATTTGTACATGATTAGACAGGTACGATTTGACAAGAAACAACGGGTGGTCGACGAACTCGTCCGACGCATCGAAAGCGGCCTCATGGAGGACGGCTTTCTGTTGCCCGGCGAGCATCAGTTGGCTCAGGAATTCAACGTCAGCCGTGGCACGTTGCGCGAAGCGCTGGCCGAACTGAAGCGACGCAATTACATCGCCACGCAAAGCGGGGTGGGGTCCATCGTCACTTTCGACGGCGTGGCGCTCGACCAGCGCAGCGGCTGGGCCCAGGCCCTGGCCGACAGCGGCGCGCTGATCAACACCGACGTGTTGCGCCTGGAAGCCGTGACCCGCGAGGATCTGCTGCCGCGTTTCGGCTCCGATCAATTCATTCTTCTGGAACGTCGCCGCCGTTCCAATGACGGCACGGCGGTGTCCCTTGAACGCTCTCTGATGCCCGCCACGGGAGGCCTGGAAAGCCTGCCGCGGGTTGGCCTGATCGACAACTCTCTGACCATCACCCTGGCCGCCTACGGTTACATCGGCGAGCGCGGCGATCAGTGGATCGGTGCCGAACCGCTCAACGCCGTGGATGCCGAACTGCTCGGCCGCCCGCAAGGCACGGTGTTCCTCAAGGCATTGCGCACAACTTACGACCGGCATGACCGTTTCATGGAACAGGTCGAAAGCCTGCTCGACCCGGTGCATTTTCGTCTGCACCTGCAATTTGGAGAATCGAAATGACCGCCCTCGACCGTGCCCTGGGCGCGTTTTACGGCCTGGCCCTGGGCGACGCGCTGGGCATGCCGACCCAATCCCTGAATCGCGAAACCATCAAGCAGCGCTTCGGCCAGATCACCGATCTGCAAGACGCCGGTCCCTTGCAGCCGATTGCCGCGAACATGCCCAAGGGCTCGATCACCGATGACACCGAACAGGCGATTCTGGTCGGCGAGTTATTGGTCGAGGGGCGTGGCCGGATCGAACCGGCGGTGCTCGCGCAACGGCTGATCGAATGGGAAGCCCGGATGCAGGCCAAAGGTTCGCAGGACCTGCTCGGCCCGTCGACCAAACGCGCAATCGAAATGATCCTCGCTGGCCACTCGCCGGAAGAGGCCGGCCGCTACGGCACCACCAATGGCGCCGCGATGCGCATCACCCCGGTGGGGATCGCGGCGGATGTCGCCGACCCCGAGCGCTTTATCGCGGCGGTGGTGCAGGCCTGTCAGGTCACTCACAACACCACGCTGGGGATTTCCAGCGCGGCGGCGGTGGCGGCGGTGGTCTCGGCCGGCATCAACGGCCTGGACCTGGGCGAGGCGCTGAACCTCGGTCAGCAGATCGCCCAGCAAGCGGAATCCCACGGGCACTGGGTGGCCGGCGGGCGCATCGCTTCGCGGATCAGTTGGGCGCGCAGCATCAGTGTCGAAAGCGACCCGGTGTTGCTCGCGGATCTGCTGTACGACGTGATCGGCACCTCTGTGGCTTCGCAGGAATCGGTGGTGGTGTCATTCGCCCTCGCGCAGCACGTCGCGGTCGGTGAAATGTCGCCGTTCGATGCGCTGTGCATGGCCGCGAGCCTCGGTGGCGACACTGACACCATCGCCGCGATTCTCGGCGCCATGCTTGGGGCCTGCCTGGGCCTGCAGAGCTGGCCGGCGCCGATGATCGAGACGGTGAAAGCCGTCAATGGTCTGGAGCTGGAACCGTTGGTGCAGGGTCTTTTGGCCTTGCGCTGATTGAGCTGACGCCTTCGCTGGCAAGCCAGCTTCCATAGGGAGAGTGCCAACATCAAGGTTCACTTTGAACCCGTGGGAGCGAGCTTGCTCCGGGCGGCGATCCGACAAAGGCCGCGCCGCAAATCCTGAATATTCACCCGCAATGGATCGCGCAGACAGGCCCAGGAAGGGCGGGATGTCTTGTCGTTCTGCGTCATTGCCACAACCACAATAAAGGCAAACAGGAGCATTTTTCATGAGTTCATCGAACGCCGGGCAAAGCGCCGGGCAACTGGAAACCCGGGGCATCGAACCGGTGCCGGAAGGCGAGTGCAATGGCCATCCGCTGCAACTGTTCTGGGTCTGGTTCGCGGCCAACATTTCCATCCTCGGCCTGCCGCTGGGCGCCACGCTGGTGGCGTTTCGCGGGCTGGCGATCTGGCAGGCGATCATCGTCGCCATTCTCGGCGCTGCCGGTTCGTTCGCGGTGGTGGGGATCATCTCGATTGCCGGCCGTCGCGGTCGCGCGCCGAGCCTGACGTTGTCCCGGGCGATCTTCGGTGTACGCGGCAATATCGGCCCGACGCTGGTGTCGCTGATGTCACGCCTGGGCTGGGAAACCGTCAACACCACCACCGCCGCGTTCGTGCTGCTGTCGCTGTGTTCGATCCTGTTCGGCTCGCCGGTAGAGGCCAAAAGTGCCCCGGTGTTGACCCTGATCTTCATCGCGATCTTCGTGCTGCTGACCCTGTCGGTGTCCGGCCTCGGCCACGCCACGTTGCTGGTGATCCAGAAGTGGGCGACCTATGTGTTCGGCGCGCTGAACATTCTGGTGGGCGGCTTTCTCTGCGCCACCATCGACTGGAGCGCGGTATTCAACGCCACGCCGGCGCCGATCAGCGCGATGATTATCGGTATCGGCACCATGGCGGCCGGCACCGGGATCGGCTGGGCGAATGCTGGCGCCGACATGTCGCGCTATCAGCATCGCAGCGTCAAAGCCGTACGCCTGGTGGCTTCGGCGGCGTTCGGCGCGGGGATCCCGCTGGTGCTGCTGATCACCCTCGGCGGTCTGCTGTCGGTGGGCAACAACGATCTGGCGTCGGCAACTGACCCGATCGTGGCGATCCGCGACATGCTGCCGACCTGGATGGCCGTGCCGTACCTGATCACCGCATTCGGCGGCCTGCTGCTGTCGAACAACCTGTCGGTGTACTCCGCCGGTTTGACCACACTGACCCTCGGCCTGAAGGTCAAACGCGTGTACGCGGTGGTGGTCGACATCGTGGCGATCTTCGCCGGTTCGATCTACTTCATGCTGATCGCCGACAGTTTCTACGGCCCGTTTATTACCTTCATTTCGCTGCTGGCGGTGCCGATCACGGCGTGGGTCGGGATCTTCGTCGTCGACCTGATTCACCGTCACTACTACAGCCCCAAAGACCTGCTCGACGTCAGCCCGAGCAGCGCCTACTGGTACAGCGGCGGCATCGAGTGGCGCGCATTCGGCGCGTGGGCGATTGCCATTGTGCTGGGCTTCAGCTTCACCACCATCGGCACCACCGCTGAAAACGTCTGGTTCAAGGGCTTCCTGTCCGACTCCTGGCTGGGCCACAACGGCCTTGGCTGGATCGTGACGTTCGTGGTCGCCGGCGGCATTTACTTCGTACTCGGCGGGGCGAGAGATCGTCGCGCCGCGCAAACCGAGAATGCTCATGCCTAAGATGTTGCACACCGGCCAGGTCATCATCGACCTGGTCATGGCCGTGGACGCGCTACCGCAGATCGGCGGTGACGTGCTGGCGCAGTCCGCCAGTTTCGAAGCCGGCGGCGGCTTCAATGTAATGGCCGCTGCTGCGCGCAACGGCTTGCCGGTGGTTTACCTCGGTCGCCACGGCAACGGCCGTTTCGGTGATCTGGCGCGCCAGGCGATGAACGCCGAAGGCATCCGCATCGGCATCGAACAGCCTGCAGAACGTGACACCGGCATCTGCGTGGCGCTGACCGATGCGTCGGCCGAGCGCAGCTTTATTTCCTGCATTGGCGCCGAAGGCGAGGTCACGACGGCGGAGCTGAATAGCGTCGCCGTCGAGGCCGGGGACTACGTCTACGTCAGCGGCTACAGCCTGCTGCACAGCGGCAAGGCCCAGGCGCTGCTGGACTGGACGCTGGCGCTGCCGAAGACGATCAACGTGGTGTTCGACCCGGGCCCGCTGGTGGAATCGCCGGACTCACCGATGATGCAGGCGTTGCTGCCGCGCATCGATGTGTGGACCAGCAACAGCGTCGAGGCGTTGCGTTTCACTGGCGCGGCGGACATCGAAACCGCGCTGGACCGGTTGGCCGTGCACTTGCCGCAGGAGGTGCTGATGGTGGTACGCGACGGCCCGCAGGGTTGCTGGATTCATCAGCGCGGCGAGCGTCAGCATGTGCCGGGTTTCAAGGTGCAGGCGGTGGACAGCAACGGCGCGGGTGATGCGCATGCCGGCGTGTTCGTGGCTGGATTGGCGCAAGGGCTGTTGGCACATGAGGCCGCCCGGCGGGCGAACGCTGCGGCCGCATTGGCTGTCACCCGCTGGGGGCCGGCAACAGCGCCGGGCCCTTGCGAAGTCGATGCATTGATGCGTGAGACTTGCGATCACTGATCGGTTGCGAAGAGGCCAGAAGACACAGCACAAAGCTTGATTCAACTGGCCTTGCGCAATACCGCAATCAACTCATCCTTGCGCATCGACGAACGCCCGGGAATCTTCCGCTCCCGGGCCTCCTTGCGCAGGCAGCGCATTCAACCCCTGCTTGCGCCAGCGGCCGGAGGCGTCAGGTATCGAGTTTACGCGCCGCTTCCACGCCTGCAGCGCTGAGTTTGATCGGCAGATTCAGCGAATGCTCCCCCGCTTCATTGCAAGTGATGTGTCCGTGGTGAATCAGTCCACGCTCCTGCAGGGCGGCGAGGGCACTGGCCACGACTTTCTCGCCGCGATAGTTGTCCAGTACCTCTTTGCCGAGGCCGCTCGGGTGGGCATGCAACAGGCGGGTGAGGACTTCTTTTTCCAGGTTTTTATCGACGTTCATGGTTACCTCTTCAGAGAAGTGGATTAGACACGTTGCGTGGATGAAGCGCGGATCACTGTCCTGCGCCTTCGGAGCCCGAACCCCCCGTGGTGGTTTTCGAACCGACGCCGGGACCGGCATTGTCGGGGGCGGCTGGAGAGTCGGGGGTGTTCATGCCGCCTTGGCGCCCGGGGTCGCTGCCCTGGGTGCGAGGATCGGTTCCCGTGGCGGGTGGCTGATTGATCAGCGGTACACCCGAACCGTCGGTATTCATACCGGGGGCACTGTTGATGGCGGGGGCCCTGGGCTGGGTGACCGGATCGGTCGGCCCGGTACCGGCGGCGGTGGTCGAGGCGGCGAAGACCGCCGGGCTGAGGAGGGTAGCGAATACGAGCGCAGTCAACCTTGACGAGATCATAGGGTGTCTCCAGTGATTGAAATCCTTACCTCCTTTTGGTCTGCCCTCGTGAAAGATTGGTGCCTGATGAGCGACGAACGGTTCAAACCGGCTGAATGCTTTCGAGGCCGATCTCTTCCTTGAATTGCTCCATAAAACCTTTCAGGCGCTGATGACGGAGCTGTGCCAGACGTTGACCGGCAGCGGTCTGAAAACCGTCGGCAAGGTGCAGCAGCTTGGTCTGGAAGTGGTCGAGGCAAAATCGCTTGTCGTCGTAGTCCCTTTCCCGGGCCTCGGGATCGTGCGGGTCATACAGCGCGCTGCCCATCCGTCCGGCTGTATAGAAGGTGCGGGCGACGCCGAGCATGCCGAGGGAATCGAGACGGTCGGCGTCCTGCATCAGTCGGGCCTCGAGGGTTAGCGGGGGGATGTTGGCGGAAAAGCTGTGGGCTTCGATGGCGTGGATGACGGCGTCGATTCTGGCTTCGGGCCAGTTCAGGTTTGCCAGCACCTTTGAGGCTTTTTCCGCTGCCAGGCGTGATGCCTGTGAACGCAGCGGCGAGTTCTTTTCCACCGCCACGCAATCGTGCAGCAACACCGCCGCAAGCAGCACCTCAAGGTCGCCACCTTCCTCGGCCTGCAAGGTGCGCGCGGTGTGCCAGACCCGTTGCAGGTGCGACAGATCGTGAGCGCCGTCCTCCGACGGTTCCAGCGCGTGGGGCAGCAGTTCGGCGGCGAGTCGGGCGAGTGGCGCAAAGGCGAGTGGATTCATGGGCATCCTTCTGAGTGATTGGCGCACTAGCCTAATCCGTGGATTGCCATGTGACGAGCGCCGCGTGCCGCCTTAGTATGGCGTTTTCCTTTTTCCGACAAGGCCCGTCCATGACGATCGAAATACGCCCGGCGACCCCCAGCGATGCACCGCAAATCCTCGCGTTCATCACTGAACTTGCAGACTTCGAAAAGGCCCGTCACGAAGTCATCGCCAGCGTCGCCGACATCGAACGCAGCCTGTTCAGCGAAGGCGCCACGGCCCACGGCCTGATCTGCCTGCGCGATGGCGTGCCGATCGGTTTTGCGGTGTTCTTCTTCAGCTATTCGACCTGGCTGGGCAGCAACTGCCTGTACCTCGAAGACCTCTACATCACCCCCGAACAACGGGGCGGCGGCGCCGGCAAAACCCTGCTGCGCCACCTCGCGAAAATCGCCTGCGCCAACGACTGCGGCCGCTTCGAATGGAGCGTGCTGGACTGGAACACCCCGGCTATCGACTTCTACAAATCCCTCGGCGCCCAGCCGCAGGAAGAGTGGGTGCGTTACCGCATGGATGGCAAGGTGTTGCGCGAGTTCGCCGAGGGCAACTGAGCCGACGTAAAAGATCGCAGTCTTCGGCAGCTACTGCAGAGAAAGTCGATACCCCTGCAGGAGCTGTCGAAGGCTGCGATCTTTTTTTGTCTTCGTCCCACAATATGGGAGTGATATTTATATATTGAGATTTATCCGCGCTCAGGTTTATAGTCCAGCTCACTCACTGCCAATAACAAAACAGGTGAAGCGATGCTGGCGCAATTGATCGCGCTCGATTGGGGGACGACCTCATTACGTGCTTACAAACTCGCGGCGGGCGGGCAGGTACTGGCGCAGCGCTCGCTGTCGTTCGGGATCATGCAGTTGCCGAAGACGCCGCGGGTCATCAACGGTCGTGAATGCTCCGACGGTTTTGAACTGGCGTTCGACGAGGCGTGTGGGGACTGGCTCGACGCGCAGCCCGATTTGCCGGTGATTGCCTGTGGCATGGTCGGCAGCGCCCAGGGCTGGCGCGAAGCGTCCTACCGCGATACGCCGGCCAACGTGGCCGATCTCGGAAAATCCCTGCAAACCGTTCGCAGCCTTCGCGGTGTCGATGTGCACATCGTGCCGGGTGTGATTCAGCGTTCGACGCTGCCAAACGTGATGCGCGGCGAGGAAACCCAAGTCCTCGGCGTGCTGCAGAACCTGCCGGTCGAGGCGGGCAATGATCTGCTGATCGGCCTGCCCGGCAGTCATTCGAAATGGGTGGAAGTGGCCGACGGCTGCATCACCCGTTTCGACACCTTCATGACCGGCGAAGTGTTCGCCGTGCTCAGCGAACACAGCATCCTCGGCCGTACCCAACAGCACAGCGCGACGTTCGACGCCGAAGCTTTCGATCGCGGCGTGCAGGTGGCGTTGTCGGCAGAAGGTGAGATCGGCGTGCTGTCGACCCTGTTCAGCGCCCGCAGCCTGGGCCTGACCGGCGAACTCAGCGCCACCGCGCAACCGGACTATCTGTCCGGCCTGCTGATCGGCCACGAGCTGACGGCGTTGGCCAACGTGCAACGGCGCCGGCGCAACAGCGCACAACTTCCTTCGATCATCCTTATCGGCAACGCACAGTTGTGCGCCCGTTACAGCCGGGCCCTCGATGCCTGTGGTTTCGCCCGGGTGACGGTGGCCGAACAGGCCACCGAGCGTGGTCTGTGGCAATTGGCGCTCGCCGCCGGACTGATTGATTCCTCATCCCGTTAACCCTGACTGGAGGCCTGACATGCTCAAGCAAGCACTGGCGCAAAACGGTCTGATCGCAATCCTGCGCGGCCTGCATCCGCAGGAAGCCGCCGCTGTCGGAGAAGTCCTGTATGCGGCCGGATTTCGCGTCATCGAAGTACCGCTCAATTCCCCCGCGCCGTACGAAAGTATTCGCATCCTGCGTAAGACCCTGGCCGCTGATTGCCTGATCGGTGCCGGCACGGTGCTGACCCCGCAACAGGTCGAATCGGTGAAGGAGGCCGGTGGTCAGGTGATCGTCATGCCCCACAGCGATGCCAAGGTGTTGCGGGCGGCAAAGGCAGCCGGGCTGTACCTGTCGCCGGGCGTCGCCACGCCGACCGAAGCCTTTGCGGCGCTGGAGGAGGGGGCGGACATTCTCAAGCTGTTCCCGGCCGAGCAGATGGGCCCGGCAGTGGTGAAAGCCTGGCTGGCGGTGTTGCCGGTCGGGACGATTCTGGCGCCGGTCGGCGGCATCACGCCGGACAACATGCAGGCGTTCATCGATGCCGGCGTCAAAGGCTTCGGCCTCGGTTCCGGGCTGTTCAAACCGGGCATGACGACTGAACAAGTGGCGGCCAATGCCAAGGCCTATGTGGCGGCCTGGAAAGCCCTTCGCTAAGACTTTTCCGGCGCTGCGTGCGCTGCATCTAACAAGAGAGACAAACAGATGAAAATCACCAAACTCACCACCTTCATCGTCCCGCCGCGCTGGTGTTTTCTGAAAGTCGAAACCGACGAGGGTGTGACCGGTTGGGGCGAGCCCGTGGTCGAGGGCCGCGCCCACACGGTTGCTGCAGCGGTTGAGGAATTGTCCGACTACCTGATCGGCAAAGACCCACGCAATATCGAAGACATCTGGACCGTGCTGTATCGCGGTGGCTTTTACCGGGGGGGCGCGATCCACATGAGCGCGCTGGCCGGCATCGATCAGGCGCTGTGGGACATCAAGGGCAAGGCCCTCGGCGTGTCGGTCAGCGATCTGCTCGGCGGTCAGGTGCGGGACAAGATCCGCGTGTATTCGTGGATCGGCGGCGACCGTCCGGCGGACACCGCGCGGGCGGCGAAAGAAGCGGTGGGCCGTGGTTTCACCGCGGTGAAAATGAACGGCACCGAGGAGCTGCAATTTCTCGATACCTTCGAAAAAGTCGATCTGGCGCTGGCCAACGTTGCCGCTGTACGCGATGCGGTGGGGCCGAACGTCGGCATCGGCGTCGACTTTCATGGCCGGGTGCATAAACCCATGGCCAAGGTGCTGATGAAGGAACTCGACCCGTACAAACTGATGTTCATCGAAGAGCCGGTGCTCAGCGAAAACTATGAAGCGCTGAAGGAGCTGGCGCCGCTGACCAGCACGCCGATTGCCCTCGGTGAGCGACTGTTTTCGCGGTGGGACTTTAAACGGGTGTTGAGCGAAGGTTACGTCGACATCATCCAGCCGGATGCGTCCCACGCCGGTGGCATCACCGAGACTCGCAAGATCGCCAACATGGCCGAAGCCTACGACGTGGCGCTGGCACTGCACTGCCCGCTGGGGCCGATTGCGCTGGCGGCGTGTCTGCAGCTGGACGCCGCTTGTTACAACGCGTTTATCCAGGAGCAGAGCCTGGGCATCCATTACAACGAGAGCAATGACCTGCTCGATTATGTGAAGGATCCACGGGTGTTCGACTACGACAAAGGCTTCGTGAAAATCCCCAACGGCCCGGGGCTGGGGATCGAGATCAACGAGGAGTACGTGATCGAACGCGCAGCGGTCGGCCACCGTTGGCGCAACCCGATCTGGCGGCATGCCGATGGCAGTTTTGCCGAGTGGTGATTCCCTTCTGATTCACCCAATGAGATCGTTCCCACGCGGAGCGTGGGAACGATCAGATGCAAGGCCTCAGGCCGACCTCAATAAACATAAAAAGAGGCGCTCCCCATGCAACCGCAAACCCTCACCGGGCAAGCGACGTTAGTCACGCCCAGCCGCAAGCGATTTTTCATCATGGTGTTGCTGTTCATCACCGTGGTCATCAACTACCTCGACCGCAGCAACCTGTCGATTGCCGCTCCGGCACTGACGACGGATCTGGGCATCGATCCGGTGCACGTCGGGCTGATCTTCTCGGCGTTCGGCTGGACCTACGCCGCCATGCAGATCCCCGGCGGCTGGCTGGTAGACCGCGTGCCGCCGCGTATCCTTTATAGCGTCGCGCTGCTGCTGTGGTCGCTGGCCACGGTGATGCTCGGTTTTGCCGCCAGTTTCATCGCGCTGTTCGTCCTGCGCATGGCGGTCGGGGCGCTGGAAGCACCGGCGTATCCGATCAACAGTCGTGTGGTGACGACCTGGTTCCCCGAGTGTGAGCGGGCCACGGCCATTGGTTTCTATACCTCCGGACAGTTTGTCGGGCTGGCGTTTCTGACCCCGGTGCTGGCGTGGCTGCAACATGAATTTGGCTGGCACATGGTGTTTGTCGCGACCGGCGCGGTGGGCATCATCTGGGCGGCGATCTGGTACGCGGTGTATCGCGAACCGCGTGATTTCAAAGGCGCCAACCAAGGCGAAATCGACCTGATCCGCGAGGGCGGCGGGCTGGTGGACATTGCGGCCGACACCGCCAAAGTGAAAGCGAAATTCAGTTGGACCGATCTCGGCATCGTCCTGAGCAAACGCAAGTTGTGGGGGATCTACCTCGGCCAGTTCTGCCTGAACTCGACGCTGTGGTTTTTCCTGACGTGGTTTCCGACCTATCTGGTGAAATATCGCGGCATGGACTTCATCAAGTCCGGCCTGCTGGCGTCGCTGCCGTTTCTTGCCGCGTTCATCGGCGTGCTGTGCTCCGGGTTCTTTTCCGACTTCCTGATTCGCCGTGGTTGCACCGTCGGCTTCGCGCGCAAGTTGCCGATCATTGGCGGGCTGTTGATTTCCACTTCGATCATCGGGGCCAACTTCGTTGAATCGACACCGCTGGTGATTGCCTTCCTGGCGCTGGCGTTTTTCGGCAACGGGCTGGCGTCGATCACCTGGTCGCTGGTCTCGACATTGGCGCCGGCGCGGTTGCTGGGCTTGACCGGTGGGGTGTTCAACTTCATTGGCAATCTGTCGGCGATTGCCACGCCGATTGTCATCGGCTTCCTGGCCAGCGGTGACTCGTTCGCGCCGGCGATCACCTACATCGCGGTTCTGGCATTGATCGGTGCTTTGTCCTACGTGCTGCTGGTGGGCAAGGTCGAGCGCATCGAGTTGTAGTCGTCCCGGTCGGGCGACCATAATGCCGCCCGTTCCCTCGCTCATCGCTAAAGGCTGGATATGCAGGAAGACGCCCCAAAAACCGCCAAGGACGCCGCGCCGACCGGCACCCAGACCCTGCTTCGCGGGTTGGGTGTGGTGCAGGCCGTCGCCAGCGGTGCCCGCGATCTCAAAGAGATTGCCCGCCTGATCGGCACCACGCGCAGCACCACCCATCGGCTGGCCAGTTGTCTGGTGGACGAGCGCTACCTGCGCGTCGTGCCGCAAGTCGGTTATCTGCTGGGGCCGAAGCTGATCGAACTGGGTTTTCAGGCGCGCGAAGAATTGCCGCTGGTGACCCTGGCCGGGCCGTATCTGGACGAGTTGTCGGCGCTGACCGGTGACACCGTTCACCTGGGCATTCGTGAAGGTGACGAAGTGCTGTACCTGTTGAAGAATCCGGGGCGCAACGGCCCGGAAATGCGCTCGCGGGTCGGCCATCGCATGCCGCTGGCGCGGACCGGGATCGGCAAGGCCTTGATGCTCGATGACGCGCCGCAGGATTGGCAGCGTCTGTACGACATCAGTCTGCCGGCGGGTGGGAAAAGTCAGTTCTGGCCGCAGCACCCCCAACAGTCGTGGGAGCAGTTGGAGCAACGGATGACCGAGTACGTGGCCGGTGGCTACGCGTTCGATCTGGAAGACAACGAGCCGTCGATCCGCTGCGTGGCGGCGCCGATCCGCGACGCGAGCAAGCGCATCGTCGCGGCCATCAGCATTGCCAGCACCGTGCCGTACATGCCGCTGGAAAAAATGGCCGAGCTGATTCCCCTGATCAAAGGGGTCACCGCCCGGCTCTCGGCAGAACTTGGCTTGAAGGTGTAAGCCCTGAAGATTTAAAGCTTCAACGTCGCCATGTCGATCACGAAGCGGTACTTCACATCGCCGGCGATCATGCGGGCGTAGGCTTCGTTGATCTGGCGGATGTCGAGCATTTCGATGTCGCAGCTGATGTTGTGCTCGGCGCAGAAATCCAGCACTTCCTGGGTTTCGGCGACGCCACCGATCAGCGAGCCGGCCAAGACACGACGCCCCAGCACCAGTTTCGCGGCGTGGACCGGCGGATCGATCGGTTCGATCAGGCCCACCAGAATGTGCACGCCGTCGAAGCGCAGGGTGTCGAGGTACGGGTTGAGGTCGTGCTGCACCGGAATGGTGTCCAGCAGGAAGTCGAAGCGACCGGCCGCCGCTTTCATCTGTTCTTCGTCGGTGGAGACGATCACATGGTCGGCGCCCTGACGACGACCTTCCTCGGCCTTGCTCGCCGAACGGGTGAACAACGTCACCTCAGCGCCCATGGCCTTGGCGAACTTGATGCCCATGTGACCGAGGCCGCCCATGCCGAGAATCCCGACCTTGTCGCCGGCCTTCACGCCGTAGTGCTTGAGCGGTGAGTAGGTGGTGATGCCGGCGCAGAGAATCGGCGCGGCGGCGGCCAGATCCAGCTTCTCGGGAATGCGCACCACGAAGTGTTCGCTGACCACGATGCTGTCCGAATAACCGCCCATGGTGTTGCTGCCATCGACCCGGTCCGGGGTGGCATAGGTCATGGTCGGGCCTTCGAGGCAGTATTGCTCGAGGTTTGCCTGGCAGGCTTCGCAGGTGCGGCAGGAGTCGACCATGCAACCGACGCCGACCAGATCGCCTACCTTGTGTTGAGTGACGTTCGCACCGACGGCGGTGACTTTTCCGACGATCTCGTGGCCGGGCATCAACGGGTAAACGGCGATGCCCCATTCGTTGCGCGCCTGGTGGATGTCGGAGTGGCAGACGCCGCAGTACAGAATCTCGATGGCAACGTCGTCGGCCCGAGGGCTGCGGCGTTCGAACTTCATCGGGGCGAGGGGCGTGGTGGCCGTTTGAGCGGCATAGCCGATGGCGGTGTACATATGAAACCTCGCAAAAGCAGTGACAAGTGAGGCGGCGCATTCTGGGCGCCGTCCGGTCGTCCGGCCATGGCGATTCCTCCGGGTGTCATGCCTAATCCTCCGGCATGCGGGGTTGATCGGTCGCATTGGCAAAAGGATCTGCGATGATGCTTTCATCCCGTTTTCCGTGATTTTTTCTGAAGAGCCGCCCGATGCAATTGACCCGTCATCTTGATGCCAACGCCACCCTGGTTTCGCTGATCGAACCGCTGGCGCTGCGCGATGGTTACAGCCAGACCGGGCTGCCGGGCGTGCAGGTGTTGCGCGCCAGTTGCGACGTCGCCCGTGGCCCGCACATTTATGAGCCGAGCCTGATGATCATCGCCCAGGGCAGCAAACTGGCGTATCTGGGGCCGCGCACCATGGAGTATGGCGCCGGGCATTACCTGATCCAGGCGTTGCCGGTGCCGTTCGAGTGCGAAACCTACGCGTTGCCGGACGCGCCGTTGCTCGGCGTGTCGGTGGCGATCGACCGGGTATTGCTCGGTGAACTGGTGCTGGCCATGGGGCTGGCGCCGGGGCGGCATATTCCGGCGCAGACCCCGGAGTCGATGACCTCGGTGGTGCTCGACGATGACATGCGCGGTTGCGTCGAGCGCTTGCTGCGCTGTCTGCACGATCCGCTGGAATGCCAGATTCTCGGACCGGCGCGGGTGCGTGAATTGTTGTTCGTCGCGTTGCGCGGCCCTCAGGCTGATGTGTTGCGGGCGTTGGTCGAACAGCAGGGGCAGTTCGCCCGGGTCGCGGCGTCGATCAGTCATCTGCATGCGCATTACACCGAGCCGTTGAATGTCGAGACCTTGGCTGGCTGCGCGAACATGAGTGTTTCGACCTTTCACGAACACTTCAAACGCAGCACGTTGCTGTCGCCGGTGCAGTACTTGAAGCGTTTACGTTTGTTGAAGGCGCAGACGTTGTTGATCGCTGAAGGGCTGGGTGTGGCGCAGGTGGCGCATCGAGTGGGGTATCAGAGCACGTCGCAGTTCAGTCGCGAGTACAAGCGCTATTTCGAACGCAGCCCGGGAGATGAGCGCGCGGCCTGATCCTGCACAAATTGCAGGCAACAAAAAGGCCCCCGTTTCGGGAGCCTTGATGTTCAGCGGATCGACTTACATGTTCGGATAGGTCGGGCCACCGGCGCCTTCCGGCGTCACCCAGGTGATGTTCTGCGAAGGGTCCTTGATGTCACAGGTCTTGCAGTGCACGCAGTTCTGGGCGTTGATCTGGAAGCGCTTCTCGCCGTCTTCCTTGGTGATCACTTCATACACGCCGGCCGGGCAGTAACGCTGCGCCGGTTCGTCGTACAGCGGCAGGTTCTTGCTCAGCGGGATGGTCGGGTCGGTCAGTTTCAGGTGGCACGGCTGTTCTTCTTCGTGGTTGGTACCGGAGATGAACACCGAACTCAGCTTGTCGAAGCTGATTTTGCCGTCGGGTTTCGGGTAGTCGATCTTCTTGCAGTCGGCCGCGAGCTTGAGGCAGGCGTAGTCCGGCTTGGTGTCGTGCAGGGTGAACGGCAGTTTACCGCCGAAGATGTTCTGGTCCAGCCAGTTGAAACCGCCGCCGACGATGGCGCCGAACTTGTGGATCGCCGGGCCGAAGTTGCGGCTGGCGAACAGTTCTTCGTAGAGCCAGCTCTTCTTGAAGGCGTCGACGTAGGTGGTCAGCTCTTCAGTGCCATCCTTTTCAGCGAACAGCGCATCGGCCACGGATTCAGCGGCGAGCATGCCGGACTTCATCGCAGTGTGGCTGCCCTTGATCTTGGCGAAGTTCAGGGTGCCGAGATCGCAACCGATCAGCGCGCCGCCCTTGAAGACCATTTTCGGCAGCGAGTTCAGGCCACCCTTGCAGATCGCGCGCGCGCCGTAGCTGATGCGCTTGCCGCCTTCCAGATATTGCTTGAGCACCGGGTGATGCTTGAGGCGCTGGAATTCGTCGAACGGCGACAGGTAGGTGTTGCTATAGGAAAGATCGACGATCAGACCGACCACCACCTGGTTGTTTTCCAGGTGATAAAGGAAGGAGCCACCGGTGTTCTCGGTGCCCATGATGTCCATCGGCCAACCGGCGGTGTGCACCACCAGGCCTGGCTGGTGTTTGGCCGGGTCGATTTCCCAGATTTCCTTCAGGCCGATGCCGTAGTGCTGGGCGTCGGCATCGCTGTCGAGGTTGTAGCGCTTGATCAGTTGTTTGCCGATGTGGCCACGGCAGCCTTCGGCGAACAGCGTGTATTTGCCACGCAGTTCCATGCCCGGGGTGTACAGGCCTTCTTTCGGGTGACCTTCGCGGTCGACACCGAGGTCACCGGTGATGATCCCGCGCACCACGCCGTTTTCATCGATCAGCGCTTCCTGAGCGGCGAAGCCCGGGTAGATTTCCACGCCCAGGTTCTCGGCCTGCTGAGCGAGCCAGCGGCACAGATTGCCGAGGGAAATAATGTAGTTGCCTTCGTTGTGCATGGTCTTGGGCACAAAGAAGTCAGGGATTTTCTGCGCGCTTTCGGCGTTTTTCAGCACGAAGATGTCATCGCGGGTGACGGGCGTGTTCAGCGGGGCGCCGAGTTCTTTCCAGTCCGGAAACAGTTCGTTCAGGGCCCGTGGTTCGAATACGGCACCGGACAGGATGTGTGCGCCGACTTCGGAGCCTTTTTCGACCACGCAGACGCTGATTTCCTTACCGGCTTCGGCGGCCTTCTGCTTCAGACGGCAGGCGGCGGACAGGCCAGCGGGGCCGGCACCGACGATGACCACGTCGAATTCCATGTATTCGCGTTCCACAGGCTATCTCCTACTCAAGGCTCAACAGTTTTTTTTCTAATTTGGAGGTTCGGTGTCGCATCCGTTATTGCCTTTACGTTAACGTCAAGGGTAATAATGGGCAAACCACCTTTCTCTCTAGGCGGCGCATTATATCTACACCACTCTTAGCGTCCAATACAAACGTTTGTTTGAATCGGCTCCAGCCCAGAGAAATCAAAGAAGCGCGGCTTATGACGGGGCATTTTGGCGTATTGACCAGAATGGGCGTTCCGGTCAAGATACGGGCGGTTTTGCGCTCGCCGTAGGCTGAATGGTGGTTTCAAGAGCACCTCTAAAGACAGGGCGCAGGCGGTAAACGGTGATGCGCAGCGCAGGTTCGGCGCGCAGTTTACACACCGCGAGGCGACATGACTCATCGGTCACGACTGACGAACGGTCATCCCGCTCAGCCGGCGTTTTTAGAGGTGCCCTTGTGCCCGATGAGCATCAACCGCCAGGTTCGCCTAGGCGACTTTCTTTTCACCGGAGAGTAACGAGGAATCCATGAAGGTTCTTGTAGCTGTCAAACGCGTTGTGGATTACAACGTCAAGGTCCGCGTCAAGGCGGACAATTCCGGCGTAGACCTCGCCAACGTCAAGATGTCGATGAACCCGTTCTGCGAAATCGCAGTGGAAGAAGCCGTACGCCTGAAAGAAAAAGGCGTTGCGACTGAAATCGTCGTCGTCTCCATCGGCCCGTCCACCGCTCAGGAACAGCTGCGTACCGCACTGGCTCTGGGTGCCGACCGCGCCATCCTCGTCGAATCCGCTGAAGACCTGACCTCTCTGGCTGTGGCCAAGCTGCTCAAGGCCGTGGTCGACAAGGAACAGCCTCAGCTGGTGATCCTGGGCAAACAGGCCATCGACAGCGACAACAACCAGACCGGCCAGATGCTTGCTGCACTGAGCGGCTACGGTCAGGGCACTTTCGCTTCGAAAGTCGAAGTCTCCGGCGACAGCGTTGCCGTGACCCGCGAAATCGATGGCGGCGCGCAGACCGTTTCCCTGAAACTGCCAGCGATCGTCACCACCGACCTGCGTTTGAACGAGCCGCGCTACGCGTCCCTGCCAAACATCATGAAAGCCAAGAAGAAGCCTCTCGAGACGCTGACTCCGGACGCTTTGGGCGTTTCCACCGCCTCCACCAACAAGACCCTGAAAGTCGAAGCGCCGGCTGCACGCAGCGCGGGCATCAAGGTCAAGTCGGTGGCTGAACTGGTCGAGAAACTGAAAAACGAAGCGAAGGTAATCTAAATGACTATCTTGGTTATTGCTGAACACGACAACAAAGTGCTGGCCCCGGCCACTCTGAACACCGTGGCTGCCGCTGCCAAAATCGGCGGTGACATCCACGTTCTGGTTGCCGGTCAAGGCGCTGGCGCCGTGGCTGAAGCCGCTGCAAAAATCGCTGGCGTGAGCAAAGTCCTGAACGCTGACAACGCTGCCTACGCGCATCAGCTCCCGGAAAACATCGCTCCGCTGGTCGCCGAGCTGGGCGCTGGCTACAGCCACATCCTGGCTGCCGCCACTTCCAACGGCAAAAACATCCTGCCGCGCGTTGCCGCCCAGCTGGACGTTGACCAGATCTCCGAGATCATCTCGGTAGAAAGTGCTGACACCTTCAAGCGTCCGATCTACGCCGGTAACGCCATCGCTACCGTGCAATCGACCGCTGCGATCAAAGTGATCACTGTGCGTGCCACCGGTTTCGACCCGGTTGCCGCCGAAGGTGGTTCGGCTGCTGTTGAAGCGGTTGCTGCTGCTCACAATGCTGGCACTTCCAGCTTCGTCAGTGAAGAACTGGCCAAGTCCGATCGTCCTGAGCTGACCGCTGCCAAGATCGTCGTTTCCGGCGGCCGCGGCATGCAGAACGGTGACAACTTCAAACACCTGTACGCCCTGGCCGACAAGCTGGGCGCCGCTGTTGGTGCTTCCCGCGCCGCGGTCGACGCAGGTTTCGTACCGAACGACATGCAGGTCGGTCAGACCGGCAAGATCGTTGCGCCACAGCTGTACATCGCCGTCGGTATCTCCGGCGCGATCCAGCACCTGGCCGGCATGAAAGACTCCAAAGTGATCGTAGCGATCAACAAGGACGAAGAAGCGCCGATCTTCCAGGTGGCCGATTACGGCTTGGTGGCGGATCTGTTCGAAGCCGTACCTGAGCTGGAGAAGCTGGTCTAATCCGGCCGCTTCACTTATAAAGAGCCCGACCTTTTGGTCGGGCTTTTTTTTGTCCGGGATTTGAGTGGGAGCGTTTCGCCATGGATCTGTATCGTCGGTTGGGCTGCTCGTGGTTGCTGGTCCTGGCATTGTTGCCGGGCCTGTCGGTCGCGGCGGGCAAGTGCGAGCGGCTTGTTGTCACCGGCAGCCCGGATGCTCCGCCGTACCTCTGGCAGGATCCGCAGAACCCCAAGCAACTGATCGGTGCCAGTGCCGACCTGTTGCAACAGGTGGCCAAAGAGCTGGGGATCAAAGTCGATCTGTTGTATGCCGGCAAGCGTTCCCAGGCCCTCGAAGAGGTGCGCAGCGGGCGCATGGACATACTGGCCGACGCGCCGCTGACCTTCAATGAACTGGAAAACCTCGACTACATTCACCCGCCGTTGCTGGAAAACGACTACCTGGTGTGGACGCGCAAGGGCTCAACCCTGGTTTACAGCGAAGCTAAAGACCTGCACGGGCACACCGGCGGCCTGTCGGAAAAGTCTCGAATGACCCCGGCATTTGCCACTTTCGCCGATCAGCAATTGGCCCTGATCCGTACGGCAAACCTGACCCAGGCGTTTCAGAAGCTTCTGCTGGGCGAGGTGGAATATGTACTTGCCGGTCGCTATTCGGGCATGGCGGCCGCTCAGGCATTGGGCATGGCCAATGATCTGCTGGCCTTCGAACAACCCATCGATCGGCCCGGTCTGTTCCTCGCGGTTTCGCACAACTCGGCCTGCAACGATCCGTGGTTGCGCGGACAGCTGGCCAAAAAGATGACAGAATTGCCCGCGTCCGGCCTGACGGAAGCCGCGCTGCAACGCAACATCGAGCGCTGGAAGGCGCAGCAGCAACAGCCACCGCAACCACCTGTCAGCGCCCCAAAACAGTAGGGATTCTTAGTGAGTAATCGACTTCTTTTCGCGGCCATGGCCGTCCTGGCCATGGCCGGTTGCGCCAGCGATCCGGCCCCCAACGAACAAATGCGTCTGACCGAGCAGGCCCTTGAGCAAGCCAAAGCCGTGGGCGCCACCGCCGAAGACGTGCCGGAAATGAAACTGGCAGAAGACAAATTCAACCGGGCCAAAGGCAGCATGGCGGGTGAGTCCTACAAGAATGCGCGGATGCGCTTCGAACAGGCCGAACTCGACGCACGCCTGGCGGAAGCCAAAGTGCTGACCCAGAAGAGCGAAGAGCAAGTGAATGTGCTCAACACCCGCATCGTCCGACTGCGCAAGCAACTGGGAGATGCCCAATGAGCCTGACGTCCAAAGCCCTCGGCGCTCTGATCCTTGCCGGTTGCGCCAGCCTCTACGGCTGCGCCGGTCAGCACAGCGAATCCGCATTGCAGCAGGCCAGCAGTGACTTCCAGAAGGTCAAGGAAGATTCCAATGTGCTGCGTATCGCGCCGAAGGACGTGATCCGCGCCGGTGAGTCCCTGGCCCGCGCCGATCGCCTGTCGACGTACTGGGGCAGCGGCTCGGATGTAGTGCATTATGCCTACCTGAGTCAGCGCTACAGCGAAATCGCCCGCGAGCACACCAATCAGGTGCTCAACCAAGAACGTGTGGCGAAGCTGGAACTTGAGCGCCAGCGCCTGCAACTGGCCCTGCGCGAGTCCAAACTGCTGAGCGTGCAGCAGCAGGGCAAATGGCTGGAGGAGCAGATCGTCGCACTGGCCACCACCCAGACCGACCGTGGCCTGGTGATGACCCTGGGTGATGTGTTGTTCGACACCGGCGAAGCCGAACTGAAAAACTCGGCCAACCGCGTGGTGTTGAAGATTGTGCAATTCCTGCAACTGAACCCGAAACGTATCGTGCGGATCGAGGGTTACACCGACAGCACCGGCGGCAAGCAGGAAAACCTCAAGCTGTCCCGCGACCGCGCGCAGTCGGTGGCCGATGTGCTGACTGACCTGGGCATCGACGAAAAGCGCATTCAGGTCGAAGGCTACGGCGACGAATACCCGGTGGACGCCAACGCTTCCGAACGTGGTCGTGCGCAGAACCGTCGGGTGGAAATCGTGTTCTCCGACGAAAAAGGCCAGCTCGGCGCCGCCCGCTGAGGGGGCGTTACTGGAAAGCCCGGGCTGTCAGGCAGCACCGGGCTTTTTTTCGTCTGTCGATTCCCTCACAAAGCGGTACAGATTTAACCGACACAGCACTGTATGGTTGACTAATATGGCAACTGTCCCAGTACACTTCCAAACTGTTCCGGTATTGTTTCACACAAGAATAAAACGCCCGTGAAATCGAGTGCTGCGTCATGACCAATCTCTTGCTCTACCAACGTATTGCTCAACAGCTGGCCGAAGATATCCGCCGCGGCGTCTATCAACCGGGCGAGCGCGTGCCTTCGGTGCGCAAGATGAGTTCGCAGCTCAACGTCAGTCATGCGACGGTGTTGCAGGCTTACGCCAACCTTGAGGATCAGGGCCTGATCCGTGCGCGGCCGCAATCCGGCTACTACGTGCACCAGACCCCGGCACTGACGGCGCCCACGCCGGACATCGCCCGGGTCGAACGGCCAGGCCTGGTCACCCGCAGCAGCATCATTCAGCAAGTATTGGTCGAATCCCGTCGTGAAGGCGTGTTCCCGCTGGGGGCGGCGGTGCCGAGTGTCGATTATCTGCCGGTGCGTGCCCTGCATCAGCAACTGGCCAAGGTCACCCGCTTTCACAGCCCTCGGGCGTTCAGCTACATGTTCAGCCCCGGTTTCGAACCGCTGCGCCGGCAGGTGGCGATTCGCATGCGTGATGCAGGCGTGGTGGTCGACCCTTCGGAAGTGGTGATCACCCACGGTTGCGTCGACGCCTTGCAGATGTCGTTGCGGGTGCTGACCCGGCCTGGCGATCTGATCGCCGCCGAGTCGCCGACCTATTACGGACTGCTGCAACTGGCCGATCTACTGGGGCTGAAAGTCATCGAGATCCCCAGCGACCCCGCCACCGGCATGAGCCTCGAAGCCCTGCAACTGGCGGCCAACCAATGGTCGATCAAGGCCCTGGTGCTGACCACTCGCCTGAGCAATCCACTGGGCGGCACCATGCCCGAAGAGCGCCAGAAACAGCTGTTGCGGCTGGCCTCGGACTTCGACATCCAGATCGTCGAAGACGACATCTATGGCGAGTTGATGTTCGAGCAGGGCCGTACCAAGTCGCTCAAGGCTTACGACCGGCTCGACCGGGTGATTTATTGCTCGAGTTTTTCCAAGACGTTATCGCCCGGTGTACGCATCGGCTGGATGATCGCCGGCAAGTACCAGCAGGAAATCCAGCGTCTGCAGACCTTCAGCACCCATTCGGCGTGCAGCGTCACGCAAATGGCCATCGCGGCGTATCTGGAAAACGGCGGCTATGACCGGCATTTACGGTACATCCGTCAGGAATACCGAAAAAATCTCAGTGCTTTCCAGCTGGCGGTTCAGCAGTACTTTCCCGAAGGCACGCAGATGACCCGGCCCACCGGTGGATTCATTCTGTGGGTCAGTCTGCCGGGACGGGTCAACACCCAGGAGCTGCATGTGCGGGCGCTGCAACAGGGCATCAGCATTGCGCCGGGCCTGATCTTCAGCAACACCGAACAGTTCAATCACTGCATCCGGTTGAACTGCGGCACTCCGTGGAATCGTGAGGCGGAACGGGCACTGATGACCCTGGGCATGTTGGCGACCCAGCTCTGCCAGGAGATGGCCGGCGGATTTTGAAACAATGGCGGAGCTTGTCAGGTGGCGCCCAACAGGCGAGCATATGGTCCTCTGCCGTTAGCTTCGTTGGGTTCATGAAAGCGACATTTTCTGCTGCCTGGGTTGTGCTCTGCCTGTTGATGATGGGTCATGTGCCTGGCGTTTTGGCGGCTGCGGTTCAGGAAAAGGCGCCGGCCAGTGCCACCGCGAAAAAACCGGTCACGGCCAGGAAAAACGTTCCAGCGAAGCAATCACCGCAGAAAAAGGCTGTTCCCACCACGAGGCGCGCCCCGGTCGCCTCCAAGTCCAAGTCGGCGAAAGAAGTGGCCAAGATGCCGCTGCCGCCGGCGAAGCTCGATTTGAGTCTGCCAAAGGACATGGTGCAGGAATTGAAACCTCCCGGCTCCGTGACAATGCCCAAGCGTGAGCCGATCCTGCCGCAAATGTTCGGCGACAAAAACAGCGGGTTCCAGCTCAACGGCCGTCTGCTCAGCAACGAAATGCAGTTGCAACTGCGCAATGAGGAGCGCCGGGAAGTCGAAGGTGCGGCGCTGGATTTCGAGTTCAAGCAGTAAATCGCTTCCGTCGGTGACCCGCAGACCAGACGCTTTGTCGGAGACTGGTCAGTCACTTTCGTTTCTGCGTAAAAACCCCGGTTCAGGCAATTTAAAACAGCCGTTTAAGCGGTTACCCTGTTCCGCGTCCCTTTAATACATTACCCGCTGCGAGGAACGCGTCGTCATGAAATGCCGTGAAGGCTGTGGCGCCTGCTGTATTGCCCCTTCCATCAGTTCGCCGATTCCAGGCATGCCCGATGGCAAACCTGCCGGTGAACGCTGCGTTCAGTTGTCGGTCGATAACCTGTGCAACATTTTCGGCCGACCCGAGCGTCCGGCGGTGTGCTCAGGATTCAAGGCCGATCCGGAAGTCTGCGGCAGCAGCCAGGCAGACGCGATCAGGCTGCTCGGCTGGTGGGAGCAGATGACGGCCGCGTGATGTGTCAAACGAACGGAACTTCAACAATAAGGAACAAGACTATGGGTTCGCTGCATCGTATCGCTGTGTTGTGTGGTTTGACTGCCGTGCTGGCCACGTCGGCCGCCCAGGCTGAAGACTGGAAAGTCGCCAGGAACGAGGACGGCATCAAGGTCTCCCTGAGCGAAGTGCCGGGTTCGGACTACAAGTCTTATCAGGGCGTGACCGTGATGAAGACTACCATCGCCAAATTGCGCGCCTTGCAGGAAGACGTTTCCGGTGCCTGCGCCTGGATTCACGAGTGCAAGACCCAGAAACTGCTCAAGCACGAAGGCGACCAGAGCTGGACCTACACCCAGTTCAACACGCCATGGCCGGTGACTCCGCGCGATTCGATCCTGCATGTCACCACCGTCGAAGGCGCCGATGGCAGCCTGACCCGTAATCTGGAAGGTGTGCCGAAGTACCTGCCTGAAGAAAAGGGCTTTGTGCGGGTCGCTCAGGTCAAAGGTTTCTGGAAGTTCGTGCCGAAAGGCGATCAGGTTGAAGTGACCTATCAGGTTCACACCGAGCCGGGTGGCAGCGTGCCGTCGATGATCGCGAACAAGTTTGTGGTCGACGCACCGTTCAACACCCTGAAAGCCTTGAAGGAACGCGCCGAGCAGTAAACATCGCGTTCATTTGCAAGCGCCCCGAAGAATTCGGGGCGTTTTGTTTTGCAGGTTTATTGTGTTTCCGGACATGCGTTGAACGAAATTTTCACAAAGTCTCCAAGACAATTCGCCCGCGCTGTTTGCACCTGTCCCGCTGCGCTGTGCCTTTAATGAAAGCCTGCGGCAGCGGGTACGAATCAATGGCAATGCCGCCGGTGATCGTGCAACATTTGCGCTCCGCGCAAGCCCCGGGGCCTGGAATGGCCAACAGAGGGCAGGGCGCAGCTGAATTTTTGCAACTTCAACTTCCAATGGGTCCTAAAACGACATGGCAAACCCGGACGCCCTGAGTCAGCAGCGATCTTCCAGTCGCCTGCTGCAACCGACCGTCAAATCGCATCTGGCCTACACGCTCCTGTGCGCGCTGGTCATGATGGTGATGTTTTCCGTGCTGCGCCTCGCGCTGCTGGTCTACAACCGCGAGATGATCCTCGACACCCCGGCCTCGACCTTCCTCGAAGCCTTCGCCAACGGCCTGCGCTTCGATGTGCGTCTGGTGGTGTATATCTGCATTCCGCTGGTGCTGGCGCTGTTCAGTGCCCAGGCCATGGCGGCGCGCGGGTTCTTCCGCCTGTGGCTGACCGTCGCTTCGAGCGTCGCGCTGTTCCTCGGCCTGATGGAGATGGACTTCTATCGCGAGTTCCACCAGCGCCTCAACGGCCTGGTGTTCCAGTATGTGAAGGAAGACCCGAAAACCGTGATGAGCATGCTCTGGTACGGTTTCCCGGTGGTGCGTTACCTGCTGGCGTGGGCCGTGGGCACGCTGATCCTGACTCTGGCGTTCAAGGGCGCCGACCGTCTGACCCGTCCGCGTGGCCCGTTCAGCGGTGGCAATGTCGGCACCCGTCAAGTGGCGCCATGGTATGCGCGTCTGACGGTGTTCGTGGTGTGCCTGCTGGTCTGTGTGGTGGCCGCTCGCGGCACCCTGCGCCAAGGCCCGCCGCTGCGTTGGGGTGACGTGTACACCACCGAATCGAACTTCGCCAACCAGCTCGGCCTCAACGGCACGCTGTCGCTGATCGCAGCGGCCAAGGATCGCATGGGCGAGGATCGCGACAACATCTGGAAAGCCACGCTGCCGCAGGATCAGGCGCAGAAAGTGGTGCGCGAGATGCTGGTGATGCCGGACGACAAACTGGTCGATGCCGATATTGCCGCCGTGCGTCGTGAATACACACCGCCTGCCGACAAGACCCTGCCGATCAAGAACGTCGTCGTGATCCTGATGGAAAGCATGGCCGGTCACTCGGTCGGTGCTCTGGGCGCGCCGGGCAACATCACGCCGTACCTCGACAAGCTGTCGAAGGAAGGCCTGCTGTTCGACCGCTTCTTCTCCAACGGCACCCATACCCACCAGGGCATGTTCGCCACCATGGCCTGCTTCCCGAACCTGCCGGGTTTCGAATACCTGATGCAGACCCCGGAAGGCAGCCACAAACTGTCCGGTCTGCCGCAGTTGCTCAGCGCCCGCAACTATGACGACGTGTACGTCTATAACGGTGACTTCGCCTGGGACAACCAGTCCGGGTTCTTCAGCAACCAGGGCATGACCAACTTCGTTGGCCGCAACGATTTCGTCAACCCGGTGTTCTCCGATCCGACCTGGGGCGTGTCCGACCAGGACATGTTCGACCGTGGCCTGGTGGAGCTCAAGGCGCGGGAAAACGGCAAGCCGTTCTACGCGCTGCTGCAGACCCTGTCCAACCATACGCCTTACGCCTTGCCGACGCCGTTGCCGGTCGAGCGCGTCACGGATCGTGGCCCGCTCAACGAGCACCTGACCGCCATGCGTTATTCGGACTGGGCGTTGGGCCAGTTCTTCGAGAAGGCCCGCAAGGAGCCGTACTTCAAGGAAACCCTGTTCGTCATCGTCGGCGACCACGGTTTCGGCAACGAACGTCAGATCACTGAAATGGACCTGGGCCGCTTCAACGTGCCGATGCTGATGATCGCGCCGGGCATCCAGGAAAAATTCGGTACCCGTGACCACACCGTGGGCACGCAAATCGACATCGTGCCAACCATCATGGGTCGCCTCGGTGGCGAAGTGCGCCATCAGTGCTGGGGCCGCGATCTGCTGAACCTGCCGCAGGGTGACACCGGTTTCGGTGTGATCAAGCCGTCGGGCAGCGAGCAGACCACTGCCATCGTCACCGCCGACCAGATCCTGGTGCTGCCGAAAGAGAAGGAAATGGCACCGAAGATCTATCAGTACGAACTGGGCGCCAACCCGCACGCCGAAGTGGTACCGGATGCACCGCGCACAGCCGAGCTGAAACTCAAGCTCGAAGCGTTCCTGCAAACGGCGACCAAGAGCCTGATCGACAATACCGCCGGTGTGGTTAACGGCAAGCCGGACTGATCAGTCGGCACAATAAAAAAGAGGCCTTTTGAAAGGCCTCTTTTTTTTGTCGGTCAAACCGTCATATCCGACCCAGTAACAACAACACCAACAGGACTACCAGCACGACACCGATAATGCCCGACGGGCCATAACCCCAACTTCTGGAGTGCGGGAAGACCGGCAGACCACCGATCAGCAACAGGATCAGGATAATGATAAGAATTGTGCCCATGTCGAATTCCTTGTTGATAGTGTCTGAGATGTCTTGGTGTTCAAGGGCAGCTGGAAGTTGAATTAAATCCAGCCGGCTTACAAATTCCGACTGGTGCGCAAGAAAGAAAATTCAATGTTTTTTTAAGGTATTTGGCTCGCGTGCTTATTTCGTTTGTTGTCGCGGTTTGCCCTCGCCATTCAGCAATCTGATGGAGCGTGGGTCGCTGGGGATCCTTCGCTACACTCCGCGCATCTTCCCCGGAACAACAAGGCTGTCTGCTATGCAAAATCGCATGATGATCACTGGCGCGGGCTCTGGCCTGGGTCGCGAAATCGCGCTGCGCTGGGCGCGTGAAGGCTGGCAACTGGCCTTGTCCGACGTCAGCGAGCCCGGTTTGCAAGAGACCCTGAAACTCGTTCGCGAGGCCGGCGGCGACGGCTTCATCCAGCGCTGCGACGTGCGCGATTACAGCCAGCTAACGGCGTTCGCCCAGGCCTGCGAAGTGAAACTTGGCGGCATCGACATCATCGTCAACAACGCCGGTGTGGCGTCGGGCGGGTTCTTCAGCGAGTTGTCGCTGGAGGACTGGGACTGGCAGATCGCGATCAACCTGATGGGCGTGGTCAAGGGCTGCAAGGCGTTTCTGCCGCTGCTGGAACAGAGCAAGGGCAAGATCATCAACATCGCCTCGATGGCCGCGCTGATGCAGGGCCCCGCGATGAGCAACTACAACGTGGCCAAGGCCGGGGTGGTGGCACTGTCGGAAAGCCTGTTGATCGAACTGGCCCAGCAGGAAGTCGGGGTGCATGTGGTCTGCCCGTCGTTCTTCCAGACCAATCTGCTGGATTCTTTCCGTGGGCCTACGCCGGCGATGAAAGCCCAGGTCGGCAAGTTGCTGGAAAGTTCGCCGATCACTGCCAGCGATATTGCCGACTACATCTACAGGCAGGTCGCGGCCGGCGAGTTCATGATCCTGCCCCACGAACAAGGACGCATGGCCTGGGCGCTCAAACAGAAGAATCCGCAGCTGCTGTACAACGAAATGACCGCGATGGCCGAAAAGATGCGCGCCAAGGCCAGACAGAACAACGGCTGAACTTGCCCGGGGTTCGCCGCATCGTTAGGGTGGCCGCAACAGTCACCCTGACGAGATGCCTTGCATGCTCAACTACCTGTGGTTTTTCCTGGCCGCGTTGTTCGAAATCGCCGGCTGTTTCGCGTTCTGGATGTGGTTGCGCCAGGGCAAGAGCGCGTTGTGGGTGATCCCGGCGCTGATCAGCCTGACCCTGTTCGCGCTGCTGTTGACGCGCATCGAAGCGACCTACGCCGGTCGCGCCTACGCCGCCTACGGTGGCATCTACATCATTGCTTCGATTGGCTGGCTGGCAGTGGTCGAGCGTATCCGTCCGCTGGGTTCGGACTGGATCGGTGTGGCGCTGTGTGTGATCGGGGCAAGCGTGATCCTGTTCGGGCCACGGTTTTCCGCGAGCTGAATCTCGCAGGCGTGAAGGAAATGTCTGAAGGCCGGCGCGACTTGGCGCGTAGGGAATGACTGAATTGCCCGGCATGCATTGTAGGGCGGTCGAAAGCCGCGCATCTTCAAGGCTCGCAAACCTTGAAGGACACCTCCCATGCTTGTACTCAGCCGTGTTGTCGGGGAACTGATTTCCATCGGCGACAACATCACTCTGCGCGTTCTGGCGGTCAACGGATCCAGCGTGCGGTTCGGCGTCGAAGCGCCGGAGCAGATCGGCGTGCATCGCGCCGAGGTCTACGAACGGATCCAGCGCAAACAGGCCAGCGGCAAGGGCCGCTGACCGTTTTCAGTCGAACAGGTGCTTGGGTACGTCGTGCTTGAGCATCAACTGGCATTGCTCGCTTTCCGGATCGAAGACAATCAGCGCCTGACCCTTGGTCAATGCCTGGCGAACCCGCAGCACGCGGGTTTCCAGCGGGGTGTCGTCACCGTTGTCGGTACCGTCGCGGGTGACGAAATCCTCGATCAGGCGGGTGAGCGTGTCGACTTCGAGCGCATCGTAGGGAATCAGCATGGGCACCTCGGCTAAATCAATGTCGGGATGCTACGGCGAATGACCGCCGAGGGCCAGACTCAACTGTCCGAGCGTTGCCCCACCAGGCTGTCCACCGACGGTACACGGGTGTCGCTCTCCATCTGCGTCTCGTGTTCGATCTGATGACTGAAGCGGTCCAGTGACCCGGTGGCCGGTTGTGCGTCACTGGCGAACACCGGCGGACTCAGAATGTACGCCCCCAGCAAGCGACTGAGTGCGGCCAGGCTGTCGATGTGCGTGCGTTCGTAACCGTGGGTGGCGTCGCAGCCGAAGGCGAGCAGGGCGGTGCGGATGTCGTGACCGGCGGTGACCGCCGAGTGGGCATCGCTGAAGTAATAGCGAAACAGGTCGCGGCGCACCGGCAGTTCGTGCTCACCCGCCAGACGCAACAGGTGCCGCGACAGGTGATAGTCGTACGGCCCGCCGGAATCCTGCATCGCCACGCTCACGGCATGTTCGCTGGAGTGCTGGCCGGGTGCGACCGGAGCGATGTCGATGCCGACGAATTCGCTGACATCCCACGGCAGGGCCGCCGCCGCGCCGCTGCCGGTTTCTTCGGTGATGGTGAACAGCGGATGGCAGTCGATCATCAGCTCCTGACCGCTGTCGACGATGGCTTTCAGCGCTGCCAGCAACGCGGCGACGCCGGCCTTGTCGTCCAGATGCCGGGCGCTGATGTGGCCGCTTTCGGTGAACTCCGGCAGCGGGTCGAAGGCCACCACATCGCCGACGCTGATGCCCAGCGAATCGCAGTCGGCGCGGGTTGCGCAGTAGGCGTCCAGACGCAGTTCGACGTGGTCCCAGCTGATCGGCATCTCGTCCACGGCGGTGTTGAAGGCATGCCCGGACGCCATCAACGGCAACACGCTGCCGCGAATCACGCCATTGTCGGTGAACAGGCTGACGCGGCTGCCCTCGGCGAATCGGCTCGACCAGCAGCCGACCGGGGCGAGGGTCAGTCGGCCGTTGTCTTTCACCGCGCGCACAGCGGCGCCGATCGTGTCCAGATGCGCCGACACTGCGCGATCGGGGCTGTTTTTCTTGCCCTTGAGGGTGGCGCGGATCGTGCCGCGACGGGTCATTTCGAAGGGGATGCCGAGTTCTTCCAGACGCTCGGCGACGTAACGCACGATGGTGTCGGTGAACCCGGTGGGGCTTGGAATGGCGAGCATTTCCAGCAGGACTTTCTGCAGGTAATTCAGATCCGGTTGGGGAATTTGGGTGGTCATGGAAACTCCTGTTGCGGGGCGTCATTCGCGCGTTCAACGCGGGAATGACGCCGAAGAGAGATCAAACGGCCGGCTGACTGTGCGGAAACAGCAGATCGACGAACCGCTCGGCCGTCGGTTGCGGCTCATGATTGGCCAGACCCGCTCGCTCGTTGGCTTCGATGAACACGTATGCGGGTTGATCCGCCGCCGGCACCATCAGGTCGAGGCCGACCATCGGGATCTCCAGCGCCCTGGCCGCACGCACGGCGGCCTCGGCCAAGGTCGGATGCAGAATCGCCGTGACGTCTTCCAGCGTGCCGCCGGTGTGCAGGTTGGCCGTGCGCCGCACGAACAGATGCTCACCGGCCGGCAGTATGCTGCTGTAGTCGTAACCGGCCGCGTGCAGGGTGCGTTGGGTTTCGTTATCCAGCGGAATCTTGCTTTCGCCGCTGGTGGCCGCTTGCCGGCGCCGGCTCTGGGCTTCGATCAGTGCGCCGATAGAATGATGGCCGTCGCCGACCACCTCCGCCGGCCGACGGATCGCCGCCGCCACTACCTCGAAACCGATCACCAGAATCCGCAGGTCGAAGCCTTCGTGGAAGCTTTCGAGCAGCACGCGAGTGTCGAATTGCCTGGCCGCTTCGATGGCCTGCTGCACCTCCTCGATGCTCTGCAGATCCACCGCTACGCCCTGACCCTGTTCGCCATCCAGCGGTTTGACCACCACTCTGTGGTGCTCATCAAGGAACGCCAGATTGTCGTCCGCATTCCCTGCCAACTGCTGCGACGGCACATTCAACCCGGCGGCTTTCAACACTTTGTGGGTCAGGCTTTTGTCCTGGCACAGGTTCATGCTGATGGCGCTGGTCAGGTCGCTCAGGGATTCGCGGCAACGGACCCGGCGCCCGCCGTGACTGAGGGTGAACAGCCCGGCATCGGCGTCATCCACTTGCACGTCGATGCCGCGTCGATGGGCCTCCTCGACGATGATCCGCGCATAAGGGTTGAACTGCGCCTCCGGCCCGGGCCCGAGAAACAAGGGCTGGTTGATGCCGTTCTTGCGCTTGATGGCGAACGTCGGCAGGTTGCGAAAACCGAGTTTGGCGTAGAGGTTTTTTGCCTGCCGATTGTCATGCAGCACCGACAGATCGAGGTAGCTCAGGCCGCGACTCATGAAGTGTTCAATCAGATGCCGTACCAGCACTTCGCCGACACCGGGACGCGAACACTGCGGATCGACCGCCAGGCACCACAAACTGCTGCCGTTTTCCGGGTCGTTGTAGGCCTTCTGGTGATTGAGGCCCATGACGCTGCCGATCACCGCGCCGCTGTCATCGTCTTCGGCCAGCCAGTACACCGGCCCCCCCTCTTGGTGTGGGGTGAGCAGGGTGGCGTCGATCGGCAACATGCCGCGCGCCTGATACAGCTGATTGATCGCCTGCCAGTCTGCGTCACTTTGCGCACGACGAATGCGAAAGCCACGAAACACGCGGGTGGCCTGACGATAATCGCTGAACCACAGGCGCAGGGTGTCGGACGGGTCGAGAAACAGTTGGGTCGGTTCCAGGCCGAGAATCTGCTGCGGCGCGGCGACGTACAAGGCGATGTCGCGCTCGCCCGGTTGTTCATTGAGCAACTCCCGGGCGAGACTCGCCGGATCGGGAAACGTGTGGCCGATCAGCAACCGGCCCCAACCGCAATGCACCGCAATCGGCTTGGCGGCAGGCTCGCTGCCGTCTTCGGCCAGACGCGCCTGCAAGCGCTCATAGGACGGCGTCTGACCGCGCAGCAGGCGTTGGCTGTAAGCCGTGGCGTGAGGTTTCATCGATCAGATTCCTTGTTCGCTGAGCCACAGGTTCAGGGCTGCCAGTTGCCACAGTTTGGAACCGCGCAGAGGCGTCAGTTGACCTTGTGGATCAGTGAGTAGCTTGTCGAGCATCGCCGGGTTGAACAGGCCGCGATCCTGACTCGGATCGAGCAGCAGTTCGCGGACCCAGCTCAGCGTATCGCCCTGCAGATGCTTGAGGCCCGGCACCGGGAAGTAACCTTTCTTGCGGTCGATCACTTCGCTTGGGATGACCTGTCGCGCGGCTTCTTTCAACACCTGCTTGCCGCCGTCCGGCAGCTTGAACCGGCCCGGAATGCGGGCCGACAATTCCACCAGTCGATAGTCGAGAAACGGTGTGCGCGCCTCCAGGCCCCAGGCCATGGTCATGTTGTCGACGCGTTTGACCGGGTCGTCCACCAGCATCACCGTGCTGTCCAGACGCAGGGCCTTGTCGACCGCGGCATCGGCGCCGGGCTGTGCGAAATGTTCCTTCACGAAGTCGCCGGCAGCGTCATTGGCAGTCAGCCATTTCGGCTGCACCGTGGCGGCGTAATCGTCGTAGCTGCGGTCGAAAAACGCCTGGCGATAGGCCGCATACGGATCGGCCGCGCCATCGACTTGCGGATACCAGTGATAACCGGCGAACAACTCGTCGGCACCCTGGCCGCTCTGCACCACTTTGCAGTGCTTGGCCACTTCGCGGGACAACAGATAGAAAGCGATGCAGTCGTGGCTGACCATCGGTTCGCTCATGGCGCGGAAGGCGGCGGGCAGTTGCTCGATGATCTCTTTTTCATCAATGCGCAGTTGATGGTGCTGAGTGCCGTAGTGCCTGGCGATCAGGTCGGAATACTGGAATTCGTCGCCGCGCTCGCCGCCGGCATCCTGGAAGCCGATGGAAAAGGTCGACAGGTTCTCCACGCCGACTTCGCGCAGCAGGCCCACCAGCATGCTCGAATCGACACCGCCGGACAGCAGCACGCCGACATCCACCGCCGCCCGTTGACGGATCGCCACGGCTTCGCGAGTGCTGTCGAGCACGCGGTCGCGCCAGTCTTCCAGGGTCAGGTTTTGCTCATCGTCGTGAGGGCCGTAGGGCAGCGTCCACCAGGTTTTCTGCTCGGTGGTGCCGTCCGCTTCAATGCGCATCCAGCTCGCTGGCGGCAGTTTTTCGATGCCGGCCAGCAGGGTGCGCGGCGCGGGCACCACGGCGTGGAAGTTCAGGTAGTGGTTGAGCGCCACCGGATCGAGGATCGGGTTGATGTCACCGCCCTTGAGCAGCGCCGGCAGGGCCGAGGCAAAACGCAAACGCTGGCCGGTGCGCGACAGGTACAGCGGCTTGACGCCGAGACGGTCACGGGCGATGAACAGGCGCTGGGCATCACGCTCCCAGATGGCGAAGGCAAACATGCCGTTGAGTTTCGGCAGCAGCGCTTCGCCCCAGGCGTGATAACCCTTGAGCAGCACTTCGGTGTCGCCGCCGGAATAAAACGCGTAACCCAGCGCTTCAAGTTCGGCGCGCAGTTCCGGGAAGTTGTAAATCGCCCCGTTGAAGGCCAGGGACAGACCCAGTTGGCTGTCGATCATCGGCTGCGCCGAACCGTCCGACAGGTCCATGATTTTCAGGCGTCGATGACCCAGGGCTATCGGCCCCTGGGCATGGAAGCCCCACGCGTCGGGGCCGCGAGGCGCCAGGTGATGGGTGATTCGCTCGATGGCTGCAAGGTCTGCAGGTTGTTGATCAAAACGTAACTCGCCAGCTAATCCGCACATAAAGTCCTTACCGGTTTTTCCGTTGGGGAGGGTGTCGCTGCACCGTGCCGAAATGGCCGGTACCCAGAAACTGACCCGGCTGGGATGTGGGAGTTTTAGAACGATCAGTTATAAGTGGATTGGCTGGATAGATGGTCCCTCAACGTCCGGCAAAGCGCTTGCCCCACCACTCGACCAAGCATCGGCTGAAAACTGATCGAGAGAGGAGCCAGCGTGTTGCCTGACGCAGGGTGGCTGACCGATCGTCATTTGCCCCGAATCAGACGGCGCAGGGCAAAGCGATTTGGATGACAGGCTTGCGCCACGCTGCCGGGCAGCGGCAAGGGTTCGTTGTCCAGCCAGGCGGCCAGCAGTTCACCCGATAGGGGGGCGGTGATCAATCCGCGTGAGCCATGGCCGCTGTTGACGTACAAACCCTCCAGCCACGGGCAGGCGACATCCGGTACCTGCCGGGCGTCCTTGCCCAGTGCCGCGTAGGCCTGGTCGAAGGCTTCGCGATCGGCGAGCGGGCCGACGATCGGCAGGTAATCGGGGCTGGTGCAACGGAAGGCTGCCCGGCCCTGAAGGCTGTCGGCGTCGAGTTCGCTGATGTTCAGGCGCGTGACCAGATCCGTGGAGATCTCTTCGAGCATCGCCAGATTGCCCAGGTGTTCGGCGGTGGTCGGGGTCAGGTCGTGGTTGTTGAAATCGAAACTGGCACCGAGCGTGTGTTCGCCCAGGCGTGCCGGTGCGACATAGCCTTCGGCGCACACGACGGTGGCCAGCGCCTGGCTAGGCGCGGTCTGCGCCAGGCGAGTGATCTGCCCGCGAATGCGCTTGAGAGGCAGGTCGGCGCTCTGGGGGAAACGCTTGATGTCGGCGGCGCCGGCCAGCACCACGACGGGGGCTGTTGCGAGCCGTTTTTCACCGTCGAAGGCTTGCCACTGGCCGTCGAACTTGCGCAGTTCCACGGCTTCCCGATGGGACAGCAGCGTGATGCCCGGCCTTGCGGCTTGCGCCTGACACAACGCCGGCGGATGCACCCAGCCGCCCTCGGGATAATACAAACCGCCGTGGGCCAGACCGATCCCGGCGCGGGCCTGCGCTTGGGGCTGATCGAGCCATTGCAGCAGGTCTTCGGGAAACGCGGCCGCCAGTTGCGCCTGACGCTCGCGTTCCTTTTCATTGAACGCCAGTTGCAGCACGCCGCAGTCGTCCCAGTCGGTACCGCGTTGCAGGTTTTCCAGCAGGCGCCGGGTGTAGCCGAAACCGCTGACGATCAACTGCGACAGTGCCGTGCCATGGGCGGACAGTTTCAGATACAGCACGCCTTGGGGGTTGCCTGAAGCTTCCTGCGCCACCGCGTCATGTCGTTCCAGCAGGCTGACCTGCCAACCCCTTGCTGCGAGGCTGGCCGCCGTGGCGCAACCCGCCAGGCCGGCACCGATCACCAGGGCATGACGTTCTCCCGCGACCGGAGCAGGGCGGGCGAACCAGGGTTTTTCCGCTGCGGGAGGCGCAACGCCCTCGGGCCAGCCGAGAAACTCACCGCGCAGGATTTCCCATTTGTGGCCGATGCCCGGCGTGCGTTTCATCTTGAAGCCGGCGGCGTTGAGCAGGCGGCGCACCCAACCGGTGCTGGTAAAGGTGCTGATGGTCGAGCCGGGTGCCGCCAGCCGCGCCAGTTCGGCGAACAGTTCGGCGGTCCACATCTCGGGGTTTTTCGCTGGCGCAAAACCGTCGAGAAACCACGCGTCGATCTGCCCGTCCAGTTGCGGCAACTGCTCCAGCGCGTCACCGATCAACAGCGTCAGGGTCACCCGACCGTTATCCAGCACAATGCGCTGAAAGCCTTGATGGATGGCGACGTAATGCTTGAGAAGCTGATTGGAGAACGGCTGCAGGTCGGGCCACAACGCCAGCGCCCGTTGCAGATCGACGGGGCTCAACGGAAATTTTTCGACACTGACAAAGTGCAGCCGCGCACCGGCCACCGCGTGTTGTTCGAACAACTGCCAGGCGCAGAGAAAATTCAGCCCGGTGCCGAAGCCGGTTTCACCGATCACCAGGCGCCCATTCGCCGGCAGTGCGGCAAAACGCTCGGCCAGACGGTTCTGTTCGAGGAACACGTAGCGGGTTTCATCCAGCCCCGACTGGTCGGAAAAATACACATCGTCGAACACTCGCGAACGCGGGCGTCCCTGGTCATCCCAGTCGAGTTGGGCGTGGGGCATTACAGGTTTCATGGCAGGCTCGGCAGCGGCAAGGCGGCCATTCTAGCCGATCACGCAGGCGGCGCTTGATCCATGGCAAGCCTTGCCGCCGATCACTCAAGGACAATCCGCCACCCGCGGGAATTTCTGTGCTGCGCCTGTGCCCAATCCGCTAGTCTTGCTGAATCCTGGAAGGAGCCGTCCCATGTTCGAATCCGCTGAAATCGGTCACGCCGTCGACAAAGACACCTACGAAGCCGCCGTGCCCGCCCTGCGTGAAGCCTTGCTTGAAGCCCAGTTCGAGTTGCAGCAGCAAAAGCGTTTTCCGGTGATCATTTTGATCAACGGCATCGAAGGCGCCGGCAAGGGCGAGACGGTGAAGCTGCTCAACGAATGGATGGACCCGCGCCTGATCGAAGTGCGCACCTTCGATCAGCAGACCGACGAAGAGCTGGCGCGACCACCGGCCTGGCGTTACTGGCGGATGCTGCCGGCCAAGGGGCGGATGGGGATTTTCTTCGGCAACTGGTACAGCCAGATGCTGCAGGGCCGGGTGCACGGTCTGTTCAAGGACCCGCGACTGGATCAGGCGATTGCCGGCGCCGAGCGCATGGAAAAGATGTTCTGCGATGAAGGTGCGCTGATCTTCAAGTTCTGGTTCCACCTGTCCAAGAAACAGATGAAGGCGCGACTCAAGGCCCTGGCCGATGACCCGCTGCACAGCTGGCGCATCAGCCCGCTGGACTGGCAGCAGTCGCAGACCTACGACAAGTTCGTCAAATATGGCGAGCGCGTGTTGCGCCGCACCAGTCGTGATTACGCGCCGTGGCATGTCATCGAGGGGGGCGACCCGTACTACCGCAGCCTGACGGTCGGCAAGATTCTGCTCGAAGGTCTGCAAAACGCCTTGAAGCGTCCCGATGTGCATCCCCATGAAGTCAACGCTGCCCCGCTGGGGACTTCCGTCGACCAGTTGAACCTGCTCGACAGCCTCGACCTGACCCAGCGTCTGGAGAAGAAAGACTACGAAGAACAATTGATTACCGAGCAGGCGCGGCTGTCCGGCCTGATGCGTGACAAACGCATGCGCCGGCATGCGCTGGTGGCAGTGTTCGAAGGTAACGATGCGGCGGGCAAGGGCGGTTCGATTCGCCGGGTGGCGGCGGCGCTCGATCCACGTCAGTACAACATCGTGCCGATTGCCGCGCCGACCGAAGAGGAGCGGGCGCAGCCGTATCTGTGGCGGTTCTGGCGGCATATTCCGGCGCGGGGGAAATTCACCGTGTTCGACCGCTCATGGTACGGCCGGGTGCTGGTGGAGCGGGTCGAGGGTTTTTGCAGCACCGCCGACTGGATGCGCGCCTATGGCGAGATCAATGACTTCGAGGAGCAACTGGCCGACGCCGGGGTGATCGTGGTCAAGTTCTGGCTGGCGATCGACAAGGACACGCAGATGGAGCGCTTCCAGGCGCGCGAAGAAATCCCGTTCAAGCGCTTCAAGATCACCGAAGACGACTGGCGCAACCGCGACAAGTGGGACACCTATCGCGCCGCTGTGGGCGACATGGTCGACCGCACCAGCACCGAAATCGCTCCGTGGACTCTGGTCGAGGCCAACGACAAGCGCTGGGCCCGGGTCAAGGTGCTGCGCACGATCAACCGGGCGCTGGAAGAAGCGTTCGAGAAGTCCGACAAGCGAGCCAGGAAACACAAGGACTGAACCGATGGGCCCGCATACGCGAGGTGAATGATTGTCGCGGTCGGCGATTGGGTGGACTTATGCTCGGTCCACTCCCAACCGACTGCAACAATGAGGTATGCCATGCGTGAAGTGGTGATCGTCGACAGCGTACGGACCGGCCTGGCCAAGTCCTTTCGCGGCAAGTTCAACCAGACCCGTCCCGATGACATGGCGGCCCATTGCGTCAATGCGTTGCTCTCGCGCAACGACATCGACCCGGCCAGCGTCGAGGATTGCATCGTGGGCGCCGGTTCCAATGAAGGCGCCCAGGGCTACAACATCGGCCGTAACGTGGCAGTGCTCTCGCAATTGGGCACCGGCACCGCCGGCATGACCCTCAACCGTTTCTGTTCTTCGGGGTTGCAGGCGATCGCGATTGCCGCCAACCAGATCGCGTCGGGTTGCAGCGACATCATCGTCGCCGGTGGCGTCGAGTCGATCAGCCTGACGCTGAAGAGCGTCAATACCGATCACCTGATCAACCCGCTGCTCAAGCAACAGACGCCGGGCATCTACTACACCATGGGCCAGACCGCCGAAGTGGTGGCGCGCCGTTATGGCGTCAGCCGCGAGGCGCAGGATCGCTACTCGCTGCAGAGTCAGATCCGCACCGCTCAAGCGCAGGCAGCCGGCCTGTTCAACGATGAAATCGTGCCGATGACGGTGAAGTACCGGGTTGAAGACAAGAGCAGCGGCGAAGTGCAGATCCTTGACGGCATCGTTGATCGCGACGATTGCAACCGTCCGGACACCACCTATGAAAGCCTTGCCGGCTTGAAACCGGTGTTCGCCGAGGACGGTTCGGTGACCGCCGGCAACTCCTCGCAGTTGTCCGATGGCGCTTCGATGACCTTGGTGATGAGCCTGGAAAAAGCCCTGCAACTGGGGCTCAAACCGAAAGCGTTTTTCCGTGGGTTCACCGTGGCCGGTTGCGAGCCTGACGAAATGGGCATCGGCCCGGTGTACTCGGTGCCGAAACTGCTCAAGGCCAAAGGCCTGCAGGTGGCGGATATCGATCTGTGGGAATTGAACGAAGCATTCGCCTCGCAATGCCTGTACGCCCGTGACCGGCTGGAAATCGACAACGAGAAGTACAACGTCAACGGCGGCTCGATTTCCATTGGTCACCCGTTCGGCATGACCGGATCACGGCAGGTCGGGCATCTGGTGCGCGAGTTGCAGCGGCGCAATCTGCGCTACGGGATCGTGACCATGTGCGTGGGCGGCGGGATGGGCGCGACGGGCCTGTTTGAGGCGGTGCGCTAAGCCGGTCTGCCGGAGTCCATCAATTGCATCCGCGCGATGTACGCGCGGATTTCCTCCTCGGCTTTCTCGAGGCTGTCGAACGGCCCTTCGAGGGTGTTCTCCCGGGTGCTGAAATACAGTTCCCCGTTGACCCGGCATACGCGGTCGCTGCGAAAGTGCGTGGCGGGGGCGGTGTCCTGGGCGCGCATGCCTAACATGACGGGTCTCCTTGGTGAATGATGTCCCGGGCCGGATCCAATCAGCTTATGCCTGAACCACTTGGCTTGCCCGGGCAGCCGATCAACGGCCCATCGTCAATTTTCCGCTGCGACCTGCACCGTTTCATTTACGGCTGGAGCGCAACTGATCCTGTGTCACGCAGGGTCTGTGCGCCTAGAATGAACGCTCCTGTTTCTGGCGCTTGGGGTGCTCATGCACGTTTCATCGGGTCGTTGGGTGTACGGCATGTTCCTGGCGCTGTTGACGGCATTTCTGTGGGGAATCCTGCCGATCAAGCTCAAGCAGGTGCTGGTGGTGATGGACCCGGTCACGGTGACCTGGTTTCGCCTGCTGGTGTCCGGCGGCTGCCTGTTCATCTATCTGGCGGCCACCAAGCGTTTGCCGAGTCGCAAGGTGCTTGGGCCGAAGGGTGCTGGCTGGTGCTGATGGCGGTGCTCGGGCTGGTGGGCAACTACGTGCTGTACCTGATGGGCCTGAACCTGCTCAGCCCCGGCACCGCGCAACTGGTGGTGCAGATGGGGCCGATCATGTTGCTGATCGCCAGTCTGTTCGTGTTCAAGGAACGCTTCAGTATCGGTCAGGGCATTGGCCTGGCGGTGCTGCTGATCGGTTTTGCGTTGTTCTTCAATCAGCGCCTGGCGGAATTGCTCACGTCTTTGTCTGACTACACCGCCGGCGTGTTGCTGGTGCTGCTGGCGTCGACCGTCTGGACCTTCTATGCGCTGGGGCAGAAGCAATTGCTGACGGTGTGGAATTCGCTGCAGGTGATGATGGTGATCTACCTGTTCTGCGCCTTGTTGCTGACGCCTTGGGTGCATCCGCTTGAAGCGCTGTCACTGAGCCCGTTGCAGGGCTGGCTGCTGCTGGCGTGCTGCATGAACACCCTGATCGCCTACGGCGCGTTTGCCGAAGCGCTGGCGCACTGGGAGGCTTCGCGGGTCAGCGCGACACTCGCGATCACACCATTGGTGACGTTCGGTGCGGTTGCAGTGGCGGCGAGGGTGTGGCCTGAGTATGTGCATGCCGAGCAAATCAATCTGCTGGGGTATGGCGGGGCGGTGCTGGTGGTGCTGGGGTCGGCGCTGGTGGTGCTGGGGCCTTCGCTGATTGCCGGGCTCAAGGCGCGGCGGGCGAAACTGTTGGTCGGATGACCCTTCCCGCGCCGGGCACGGGAAGGATCGGCATGACTCAGCCCTTGGCACCGGCCTCGATCATGTTTTCCGGCCGCACCCAGGCATCGAACTCCTCATCGGTCAGATAGCCCAGCTCCAGCGCCGCTTCACGCAAGGTTTTGCCTTCGCTGTAAGCCTTCTTGGCGATTTCCGCCGATTTGTCGTAGCCGATGTGCGGGTTCAGCGCCGTCACCAGCATCAGTCCGCGCTCCAGATGTTTCGCCATGACTTCGGCATCCGGCTCAAGCCCGGCGATGCAGTGCTGCTGGAAGTTGCTGCAGCCATCGGCCAGCAGGCGGATCGATTGCAGCAGGTTGTGGATGATCACCGGTTTGAACACGTTCAGTTGCAGGTGACCCTGACTGGCGGCGAAACCGATCGCCACGTCGTTGCCCAGCACCTGGCAGGCGAGCATCGACAGCGCCTCGCACTGGGTCGGGTTGACCTTGCCGGGCATGATCGAGCTGCCCGGCTCGTTGGCCGGCAGGCGCACTTCGGCAAACCCTGCGCGGGGACCGGAGCCCAGAAGACGCAGGTCATTGGCAATTTTCATCAGCGCCACGGCGAGGGTTTTCAGGGCACCGGACAGGGTGGTCAGCGGCTCGTGGCCGGCGAGGGCGGCAAACTTGTTCGGCGCGGTGACGAACGGCAAGCCGGACAGCGCCGCCAGCTCGGCAGCAATCGCTTCGCCGAAACCGTGGGGCGAGTTGAGCCCGGTGCCGACGGCCGTGCCGCCCTGCGCCAGTTCGCAGACCGCCGGTAACGCCGCGCGAATCGCCCGTTCGGCGTAATCCAGCTGCGCTATGAAACCGGAGATCTCCTGACCGAAGGTGATCGGCGTGGCGTCCATCATGTGGGTGCGACCGGTCTTCACCAGTTTCATGTGCCGCGCCGACAGTTCGGCCAGGCCGCCCGACAGCTCGGCGATGGCCGGCAGCAGTTGGGTCTGCACCGCTTGTGCGGTGGCGATGCTCATGGCGGTGGGGAAGCAGTCGTTGGAGCTCTGCGAGCGATTGACGTGATCGTTGGGATGCACCGGCGTCTTGCCGCCGCGCGGGTTGCCGGCCAGTTCGTTGGCACGGCCGGCAATCACTTCGTTGGCGTTCATGTTGCTTTGTGTGCCGCTGCCGGTCTGCCAGACCACCAGCGGGAACTGGTCGTCGTGCTGGCCGTCGAGCACTTCGTCGGCGGCCTGTTCGATCAGGCGGGCGATATCGGCAGGCAGGTCGCCGTTGCGGTCGTTGACCCGGGCCGCGGCTTTCTTGATCAGGGCCAGGGCGTGCAGTACCGGCAATGGCATGCGTTCCTGGCCGATGGCGAAGTTGATCAGCGAGCGTTGCGTCTGAGCGCCCCAGTAAGCGTCGTCCGGGACCTCGATCTGGCCCAGGCTGTCGGTTTCGATACGGCTCATCGTGCACACTCCTGTTGGTCTGTTTGCGCAGTTTAGGCCCGGTTCGCTCCGGGTGGTTCCATCCGGTCGATTGTTGACCCGCCGGCCCCCGCCAATCAAGCGCGGCAAGGGCCGGGGCTTGAGCCGCAGCGTTATTCAGGCGCAGAATGGTCGCCCTTGGGGTTTTACCTCGCCTAGCTGAAAAGGAAACTCGATGACTCGTCTTCGTGCCATCTGTACCGCGGTTGCCCTGGTTTGCGCCAGCGGCCAGGTGCTTGCCGATACCGCCAGCCACAACGCCAGTGCCGAAGCTTTCCTGACCCTGGCACACGCTGACAAGCTGGGCACTCCGGTGTATATGCAGGTTCAGCAGATGTTCGCCCAGCGTTTTGAACAGACCAAGGCGCCGGAATCCAAGAAAGCCGTACTGGATACCTACCAGGCCAAGGCCAACGCCGCTCTGGACCAGGCCATCGGCTGGAAGAAACTGAAGCCGGACATGGTCAAGCTCTACACCAGCAACTTCAGCGAGTCCGAGTTGAAAGACCTGGTCGCGTTCTACCAGTCGCCACTGGGCAAGAAAGTCCTGGAAAAAATGCCGCAGCTGACCCAGCAATCGGCCCAGATGACTCAGGCCAAGCTGGAAAGCGCCGTGCCGGTGGTCAACAAGCTGCTGGACGACATGACCAACGAGCTGGCGCCGAAAGGCGCGCCTGCGGCCAAGAAGAAGTAAGCGGAGTTCGTGATGACCATGCAACAACGCATCGAATCGACGCTTGCACTGCTTCAGCCTGAGCATTTGCAAGTGCTGGACGAAAGCCACATGCACAGTCGCGGGTTGCAGACCCACTTCAAGGCAGTGGTGGTCAGCGCGCAGTTCGAAGGCCTGAACCGGGTCAAGCGCCACCAGAAAGTCTACGGCACGCTCGGCGAGCTGATGGGCGAGTTCCATGCGTTGGCGCTGCACACCTACACCCCGCAGGAATGGGCAGAGACAGGCGTCGCTCCGGCGTCGCCGACCTGTGCCGGCGGCAGCAAGCATTGAGCCTTGCAGCAATGAACTGAGGTTTTTTGCTAGAATCCGCAACGCGCCGCTGACCCGGCGCGTTTTTTTTCGCATCCGGTTCACCCTTTACGAGGGTAGCCACCTGGAGAAATACCCATGACACAACCGATTGTCGTGGCGGCACTGTACAAGTTCGTCACCCTCGAAGATTACGTCAACCTGCGCGAGCCGCTGCTGCAAGCGATGGTCGACAACGGCATCAAAGGCACCTTGCTGATCGCCGAAGAAGGCATCAACGGCACGGTGTCCGGCAGCCGCGAAGGCATCGACGGCCTGCTGGCCTGGCTGCGCAACGATCCGCGCATGGTCGATATCGATCACAAGGAATCGTACTGCGACGAGCAGCCGTTCTATCGCACCAAGGTCAAGCTCAAGAAAGAGATCGTGACCCTGGGCGTCGAAGGCGTCGACCCGAACAAGCAGGTCGGCACCTACGTCGAGCCAAAGGACTGGAATGCGCTGATCAGCGACCCGGAAGTGCTGCTGATCGACACCCGCAACGATTACGAAGTCTCGATCGGCACCTTCGAAGGCGCCATCGATCCGAAAACCACCAGTTTTCGCGAATTCCCCGACTACATCAAAGAACACTTCGATCCGGCCGTGCACAAGAAGGTCGCGATGTTCTGCACCGGCGGCATCCGCTGCGAGAAGGCCTCGAGCTACATGCTCGGCGAAGGCTTCGAAGAGGTTTACCACCTCAAGGGCGGCATCCTGAAGTACCTCGAAGAAGTGCCACAGGAAGAGACCAAATGGCAGGGCGACTGCTTCGTCTTCGACAACCGCGTGACCGTGCGTCATGACCTGAGCGAAGGCGACTACGATCAGTGCCATGCCTGCCGCACCCCGGTCAGTGTCGAGGATCGTGCTTCCGAGCATTACGTGGCCGGCATCAGTTGCCCGCACTGCTGGAATTCCCTGAGCGAGAAGACCCGCCGCAGTGCCATCGACCGGCAGAAACAGATCGAACTGGCCAAGGCGCGCAACATGCCGCACCCGATCGGCTACAACTATAAGCAAGCATCCACCGAGGCTTAATCATGTCTGCACGCCTGCTCTATGTGATGGATCCGATGTGTTCGTGGTGCTGGGGATTTGCCCCGGTGGCCAAGGCCTTGGTGGAGCAGGCGCAGGCAGCCGGGGTGGAACTGCACCTGGTGGTCGGCGGGTTGCGTACCGGCAGTGGTGCGGCGCTGGAGCCGACCACCCGGCGCTACATTCTCGAACACTGGCAGGCGGTCAACGAGGCCACCGGCCAGCCGTTCAAATTTGAAGGCGCGTTGCCGGACGGTTTTGTCTACGACACCGAGCCTGCCTGCCGGGCCATCGTCACCGCCCGCAGCCTGGCGCCGGATTGCGCGTGGAAACTGGTCGGGTTGATCCAGCAGGCGTTTTACGCGGAAGGTCGCGATGTCACCCAGGCCAGCGTTCTGGTGGAGCTGGCAGAGAAGGCTGGCGTGCCGCGCATCGAATTTGCTGCCCTGTTCGATCATGCCGATCAACACAAGTCGACCCAGGCCGATTTCAGTTGGGTTCAGGATCTGGGCATTGCCGGATTTCCGACCCTGCTCGCCGAACGCAACGGCCATCTGGCGTTGCTGACCAACGGTTACCAGCCGCTCAGTGAACTGTCACCGTTGCTCGGTCGATGGCTGGAGCGCGCCGCCTGTGTCTGACCCGGCCGATGACACGCCAGCCGTCAAGCGTGTCGACCGGCTGAGCTGGGCTGAAGTCCGGCGCCTGGCGCTTCATCACAAAAAATCCCTGTGGATCGCCAACGGCGTGGCCGTTCTGGCGACGCTGTGCAGCGTGCCGATTCCGTTGCTGCTGCCGTTGCTGGTGGACGAAGTCCTGCTCGGCCACGGCGATGCCGCGCTGAAAGTGATGAACCATGTGCTGCCCTCGATGTGGCAGCAGGCGGCGGGCTACATCGGCCTGATGCTGGTGGTGACGCTGACCCTGCGTTGCAGCGCGCTGTGTTTTGGTGTGTTGCAGGCGCGACTGTTTGCGCGGCTGGCCAAGGACATCGTTTATCGCATTCGCGTGCGGTTGATCGAGCGTCTGAAGCGCATTTCCCTCGGCGAATACGAAAGCCTGGGCAGCGGCACAGTCACCACGCACCTGGTCACTGACCTCGACACCCTCGACAAGTTTGTCGGCGAAACCCTCAGCCGTTTTCTGGTGGCGATGCTGACCCTGGTCGGCACCGCCAGCATCCTGATGTGGATGCACTGGAAACTGGCATTGCTGATCCTGCTGTTCAACCCGCTGGTGATCTACGCCACGGTGCAGTTGGGCAAACGGGTCAAACACCTGAAAAAACTGGAGAACGACAGCACCTCGCGCTTCACCCAGGCGCTGAGCGAAACCCTTGATGCAATTCAGGAAGTGCGTGCCGGCAACCGGCAGGGCTTCTTCCTCGGACGTCTCGGCCTGCGGGCTCAGGAAGTGCGCAATTACGCGGTCAACTCGCAGTGGAAGACCGACGCCTCGAACCGCGCCAGTGGGCTGCTGTTCCAGTTCGGTATCGACATCTTCCGCGCGGCGGCGATGCTCACGGTGCTGTTTTCCGACCTGTCGATCGGGCAGATGCTCGCGGTGTTCAGCTACCTGTGGTTCATGATCGGTCCGGTCGAACAACTGCTGAACCTGCAATACGCCTATTACGCGGCAGGTGGCGCGCTGGCGCGGATCAACGAACTGCTGGCCCGCGCCGACGAGCCGCAATACCCCGGCGGCGTTGACCCGTTCAAGGGCCGCGATACCGTCGGGATTCAGGTGCAGGGTTTGAGCTTCGGTTACGGCGACGAACTGGTGCTGGATCAGTTGAACCTGTCCATCGCCCCCGGCGAGAAAGTGGCGATTGTCGGCGCCAGTGGCGGCGGCAAAAGTACCCTCGTGCAATTGCTGCTGGGCCTGTACACGCCACTGGCCGGGACGATCCGTTTCGGTGGCTCGACCCAACAGGAAATCGGCCTGGAAACGGTTCGGGAAAATGTCGCGGTGGTGCTGCAGCATCCGGCGCTGTTCAATGACACTGTGCGCGCCAACCTGACCATGGGCCGTACCCGCAGCGACGAAGCCTGCTGGCAGGCGCTGGAAATCGCCCAGCTCGAGCCCACTATCCGCGCCTTGCCGGATGGGCTGGACAGCATTGTCGGCCGCTCCGGCGTGCGTCTGTCCGGCGGTCAGCGCCAACGGCTGGCCATTGCGCGGATGATCCTCGCGGAACCCAAAGTGGTGATCCTCGACGAAGCGACATCGGCCCTCGACGCCGCCACCGAATACAACCTGCACCAGGCCATGGCGCGGTTCCTGAATGGCCGCACCACGCTGATCATTGCCCACCGCCTGTCAGCAGTGAAGCAGGCGGACCGGGTGTTGGTGTTCGACGGCGGGCAAGTGGCCGAAGATGGCGACCATCAGCAACTGATTGCCGAGGGTGGTTTGTACGCCAAGCTGTATGGGCATTTGCAGCGGTTGTAGGTTATCTCCAGATGACGTTAAGCCAATCATTAGCGCCTGTATGACCGAACGCCTTTACGATCACCGCACAAGCTTCGCAGGGCGGCATGGTGGTTGCGATGTTGACTGAGCGGATGGCCTGTTTATCGGGATATTTCCGGTGGATGAAACTGATCAACTTGCTTTCACTGTCCAGTGAAGTGGGTACCGCTGGCAGTTCGGGATAGGTTTTCGGAATGGCCAGAAGATTCTCATGGCTATCCATCAGAAGGCCACTTCGGGTGGGTGGGCCGCTCAAGTCGACATTGAAGTAAGTTGCGTCGCCTCTCTGGACGTGCTCGGCTCCCAGATAGGTTTTGAACAGAGGCAGTTTTCCTGTTGTGCCCTGTGCCCCGGAAACACTGACATAGACCTCCCTGACTCCATCGGTCTTGATGACTTCTGCATACGCGATGTTTCTGGGGTTGGAACGTCGTTGTGATTTAGGCAACAGGTCATTGAGCTTTTTCATCGTGCGATCGATCCTGAACAGACTTTCTGTGTTCTGAGGGATCGTCTGCTCCATGAACAATGTGTCGAAAATTTCGGCTGTTCGTTGGCGCAACGTTTCCGAAGCTTCATGGCTGCGTGACCATGTTGTTGCGCCTTCGGACGATTGTGTGACGATCATTCTCGTCCTTTGATCGAACATCAGGGCTTCGCCGGGGCTGGTATCGAGTTTGATCCATTGCATATTGGCGGGTGGGTTTGGGGGGGTGCCCAAGGGGATAGCGATTCGCTCCATGGTTTTCATTGCACGCTCGACTGCATCTGTACCGTAGATCGCCGCGAGGTTGTTGGCGGTCAGTGAGCCTTCATACGTTCGCAACAGCTCGGCACCCCGTGTGCCTTCCATGAGATCGTCTTGAGATAGTTGTTTCATAGTGAGCGTCTGCAGCTCGCTCAGGTCTTTATCTGCAGGAAACGTCGCCAGGTAATATTTATCGGTATTTACACGAGTAAAGAGGAGATTGTCGGAGGTAACGAGAGACGGTACGACAATCGCGCCTATGCGGTGCAGTTCATTGCTGTCTTGATAGCTTCCCTGGATTTCTATGCGTACATAAATGCCCTTTTGAAATTGCACGTCGGCCAGGATTACGTCTTTGGGTACCGGCTTTTTTTGGGCGAAACCCAATTGTGTGAAATCGCCCTTCCACCTCTTCGGTTCGCCATTCAACAAATGATAGAGGCGGCCATCGCGCAGGAAATACTCCCCCTCTACTGAATGCCGCGCTTGTGGTGTGCACAACCGTTCACCAAACCAGGGGGCATAACCTTTGTTCGGGTCAAATGAGCGAAGCGGCGGGGTATCGGGATGGGGATCGCCAGTAATGAACTCATTAACGCAAATGTCACTCCCTGGTGCGCGTTTGATACGGCAGGAAGTGCGTTTGAACTTCGAACTTTCATCAATCAGTTCGATACGGCGCAACCAGTCGCCATCCAGTCGATAGGGTACGTTGTCGATATAAACGGTCATTTGGCCATCGATTTCCGGCAACTCGCGAATTGTGGCGTGTTCTGCCACTTCGACGAAGACGTGCTGATCGGTTTTTTGAATTGGGCGATAGGCAGAGCGGCCCAGCGACAACCGGTAAAGCTTGTCGGCCAGGGGCGGTCCAAAGGGTTTGTCGGTCATCGGATCAAGCATTCGATAATCAAGCAGCGTCGCGCTGTCGACTCTGCGAGCCGGAAGGTCATCGAACCCTCTGGTCGAGACCAGGTTGTCAGAAGCGGCAAGCAGCTTGTAGCTGCCCGGGTCCGTGACTTGCGGTAGTCCTTTTACGAAGTCATATGAGCCAGCTCTCCCGGTCAGCCTGTTGATTTGCCTGATGGCGGCCCGCAGTGCCAGCCGGTTCACGGCATAAAGTCCATGTACCAGTACTTTCCCCAGAGTGGGCGCGCCATCCAGCGGGTTGAAGTTGCGTAAGGACGTGATCAGTAGTTTTTGGGTCAGGCGGGAAAACTGTGGCAGTACCTGTTTGTAACCCAGGCGAACAGCGGTGGAGGCGAGTCTTGCAGAGCCGGAAACGAATTTTCCAAGAGGAAGGGCAAAGGACAGTGTGTCGGTGAACATGCCGAAGACTGCGTTAATGCTTTTTCGCGGATCATCGGAATGAAGATCGTCGAGGTTGCCAAAGAAGGGTACCCACTTCCCGATCTTGATAAGCAGGGTATGACGCCTCTCTTCCGCCTTCTCCAGTTCTGTCTGCTGCCGTGCGTTGGCGTAAAGCTTGTCTTCCGCTACATAGAGGTGGTCGCGTGCGATGAATAACGCGATCTCCGAGGCGCGCTTGGAGGTGATGGCAGGGGGATGACCCGTCGGCGCTTCAGGGGGAAAGGTCACGCCCAGTTGTTCGATGATGGCGATGCATGTGGCCTCTTTCTTTGGTGCGCGGCCGATTTCGTAGGCACCCCAGTCCAGTGGTACGGGTTTGCCACGCCGCACGGTCACCCGCACCTTGCCGCGAATTCGCCATTCTTCGGTTGTAAGGCGACCGTTGAGCATGTCCGCGTTGAAGTCGGTGCGCTGGCGAATGATTCCGGCGCGCGGCAGGCATTCATACCAGCAGGTCCGGTCGTTGTAGGTCATGGAAAGGATAAAGCCCATTCGCAGCCTCAACGGCATTGTGAGTGAGGGCTTCTCCTGGGAAGCTTCCAGGTCTTTGGTCGACGATCTCACGGTGTAGATTTTTGTCTCACCGTATTCGATGGCCAGACGATCATCATGGGGCAGATGGCTGAACAGGCTGATCAGTAATTGCCGGTAGGCACTTTTTATCATGTTGAGATAGGTGTTGTATTGACTCTCGAACAACACATTGACATCTGGCAGTGTCCTGAGCCGGATGGCTTCCGGGATCCATTTGGCGGTCGTTTCAATGCTGCCGTCCGATCGAATGCTGAAACGGGCGGTGCTGACACTTTCGCCATCGTATCCGGTAATGAGCCAGGTTTTGTCTTTATGTCCCTTCCACATATAGACATCGCGAAAGGACACGCTTTTCTGTCGTAGATCCGGCACGAACCTTGAACCCGTGTCGGGCCCCAGGTATCTGACCAGTTTTCGACCATCGCTGGTGAACACCTGTTGACCGAATACTTTCTTGATTTCCCGGTCTGCGATCTCCCAGCGTTTTGGCGGATCGATATCCAGTTGTTTCAAAGTGGTTTTCATCACCTCTGTATGCTGGTCGAGGGCCTCCATTACGCGCTTCTTGGTGGACTCGCTGTATTCGGCGTTTCTGTCTTCTTGCACGATGCCGTTGGCGACAGCCCAGTCCATCGCGGGAGCAATCCTGCTCCAGGCGACGATATCCAGTTCCTGTTCAGTGGCTTCTGTGGATTCCTCCAGAGGAAAGTCAACCAGTTGCTGGAATGTCATGTGGGGCACACGGTCCGGTTCGATGGCGTCAGCCAGATGAAGTCCATGGACAAAGTTCACCCAGACGAGAGAGCTTCTATAGGGCAGGTCGACGGGAGTGTCGGAGCGATGGAAGTCGATTGGAAATTCGCAGCGGTACAGGCAGGCCAGCAGGACCGCCTCGATTTCCGAAGTGACCCGATTGCTGCTCAGAAGGTGGTCTTCGAACTCGCTCCATATGGCCTGGTAGCTTTTCCCGTAGTTGGAGCGCTGATGCCAGGGATACCCTGCGATATCTCTCTCTGCATCAGTGTCACGTTGCTCCCACAAGCGGATTGCCCTGCTCAGCAGCTTGTTGCGAACGAGCGGTGAATCGTCTTGTTCAGTGTCGCTGCCGTACCATCCCAGTTTTGTCAGCAGCGACTTCGCCAGCTGGCTGGCGTCGGCCGATTGAAGGATTTGCTCCAGGTACACGGTGGGGGTCTGGCGAACGCGCGCTGCGGTGATATCGGAGGCGAGATTTTTCGCGAGATGGCCGATCAGCGATTTGACTGACGCCGGCAAGAACTGTCTGATGGCTTCACGGATTTTGCTCTCGGTCAGACGGCCCAGCAGGGTCGAGAGGGGCAAGCGTTCTTTGGGTGGTAAGCTCCGGCTTTTCCGCAAAGCCTGGTGTTCCTCGAGGTTCGGAGTGCAGGCCAGCGAGTCGACGTCAATGCCGCGTTCCAATTGCAGCCCATGACGGGCGCGCTTTTCTTCCAGGGCGCGCAATGCGGCTTGGTGTTCCTCTTTATCGGCAGGATTCCAGGGGGAGATACCGTAATAAAGTGCCATCCGGGCGAGGCTGAACTGCCCGTCCGGGCGTAGAGTCAGTTTCAGTTTTCGGGCGATGGACGGGTTTTTTGCATCCAGGTCCAGAGGCGAGCCAGGATGTGGCTTGAGGTAGGTATTGGTCAAGGCGCTGGCGGTGGAGGGCGTGTTACGCAGTTTTTCCAGCAACCTGCTGTACTCTTCCAGTAAGGCCTGATGCCGCGCGGGATAAGAGGAGCCTGCGTCGAGCGGGGCGCTGGAAGTCGAAGGGGGCAGCATGTTTGATTGTCCTTTTGGTGTGGAGGGATCCGTAAGGCTTTAGCCCTCAAGGGGGCGGTTTGCAGTAGATCGCTTCCAAAAGGCAGAAGGGCGGTACATATGTCTTGTCGGAAAGGAGTTGAAGCGCCCGTCGCTTGCCTAGATTCACAAGCCAACCTAGTCTCGTGATAGCGATTTCGTCCGGACGACGAACGGACTGTGCTCACGCAAGGAATCCCATGAAGCAAAAGCGGACTCTCGGAACGCCTCGGTTGCTGGGCATTGTCTGGCCATTTATCGCCGTCGTGCTGTTTCAAGCCTTGCTGGGGGGCGTGAGCCTCTATGTCCTTTCGGCCGTTCGCGGTTATGTGGCGGGCGAGAGTCTTTGGTCCAAGGGCCAGAAAGACGCCATCTATTACCTCAATCTTTATGCCGACAGCCGTGACGAGGCGATTTACCTCAAATATCAGAAAGCAATCGCTGTGCCTCAGGGTGGTCATCAGTTGCGAGTGGCACTGGACAGGCAACCGCCGGACCTCCAATCGGCGCGCGAGGGCATTCTCAAGGGCGGCAATCATCCGGATGATGTCTCCAGCCTGATCTGGCTGTATCTGAATTTCCGTCATTTCAGTTATCTGGAAATCGCCATCGACCGCTGGACGCTGGGTGATGCCTATCTGGTGGAACTTGATGATGTTGCGCGAGAGATGCATCGGTCCATCACCGCCAATGCCGCCACCGATGCGGATATCCGGCGCTGGAAGGCCCGGATCTATGCGATCAACGATGGCGTGACCCCCGCCGCCAAGGCCTTCAGCGATGCTCTGGGAGAGGGGTCGCGGGTGATCCTGCGCCTGTTGTTGTTCACCAACCTTGCCACGGCGCTGGGCCTGATCGTTCTGGCATTGCTGCGTACCCGCAAACTGCTCAAGCAACGCCATGCCTTCGCCGAGGCCTTGCAGCTGGAAAAGGACCGGGCCCACATTACTCTGCAGTCGATTGGCGACGGGGTGATCACCACCGACGTGAGCGGGGCAATTGAATACATGAACCCGGCCGCCGAAGCCTTGACCCACTGGAAAGCCGAACAGGCGGCCGGGCTGCCGCTGGCGGCCCTGTTCAATCTGCTGGACGACAACGCCCAGACCGAAGGGCTGACCTTGATCGAGCATATTCTCAGCGGTCAGCTCAGCGGTGGCAGCGAACACTCCAGGCTGATCCAGCGCCTCGACGGCAGTACCGTGTCGGTAACCCTGGTCGGGGCACCGATCCGCAACTCCGACAAGGTCAGCGGCACTGTACTGGTGCTGCATGACATGACGCAGGAGCGGCAATACATCGCCAATCTGTCGTGGCAGGCCACCCACGATGCACTGACCGGGCTGGCCAACCGTCGCGAGTTCGAATACCGCCTCGAACAGGGCCTGCACAATCTGACCCGGCAACCCGGCCGCCATGCGCTGATGTTTCTCGACCTCGACCAGTTCAAACTGGTCAACGACACCTGTGGGCATGCGGCGGGCGACGAGTTGCTGCGGCATATCTGTGCGTTGCTGCAATCGGGCCTGCGCGAAGGCGACACCCTTGCGCGCCTGGGCGGCGACGAGTTCGGCATCTTGCTGGAGAACTGCGCCCCGGAGGCGGCGGAGAAGATTGCCGAGAGCTTGCGCCAGACCGTGCAGAACCTGCACTTCGTCTGGAAGGGGCGACCGTTCCTGACCACCGTCAGCATTGGTCTGGTGCACGTCGCGCAAACCCCGACCACCCTGGAGGCCTCGTTGCGGGCCGCCGACATGGCCTGCTACATGGCCAAGGAAAAGGGCCGCAACCGGGTGCAGGTCTACCATGCCGACGATTCAGAGCTGTCCCTGCGTTTTGGCGAGATGGCCTGGGTGCAGCGCCTGCACATGGCACTGGAAGAAAACCGCTTTTGTCTGTACGCCCAGGAAATTGCGCCATTGAGTTCGGCTGCCGGTGGCTCAGGCGGGCATATCGAGATTCTGCTGCGACTGCACGATGAGGCGGGCCGGATGATCCTGCCGGACAGTTTTATACCGGCGGCGGAACGTTACGGATTGATGACGTCGCTGGATCGCTGGGTTGTGCAGAATGTATTCAAGGTTATTGCCCAGTGTATTAACGATAAGTGTCAGAGTCCTCTGGCAATGTGTGCGATTAATCTTTCAGGCATTACTATCGGAGATGACGCGTTCTTGCACTTTCTACGCGAACAGTTTGATAACTACGGTGTACCGCCTGAAATGATTTGTTTTGAAATTACAGAAACCAGCGCCATTGCGAATCTTGGGAGTGCAATCAAATTTATTAATGAACTCAAGGGCTTGGGTTGTTATTTCTCGCTTGACGACTTTTGCGCCGGAATGTCTTCATTCGCTTATCTGAAACATTTGCCTGTAGACTTCCTGAAGATCGACGGGAGTTTCGTAAAGGATATGCTGGACGACCCGATTAACCGTGCAATGGTCGAAGTGATCAATCACATCGGACATGTCATGGGTAAGCAGACAATTGCCGAGTTTGTCGAAACAGCGCAGATCGAGCAGGCATTGCTTGAAATCGGCGTGGATTACGCTCAGGGTTATGTTGTGGAGCGTCCGCAGTTGTTTACCTGTGACAGTTTGCAAAGTCGGCCGGCCAGACCGCAGCCGTTGTTATTCAAGGCGCCTGGCACGTTCCGTTGAAGTCTCTTGCCGATCCTTACAATCACAAATCAAAAGGAGCCGAACAGTGATCGACACATTCAACCGAACCGGACCACTCATGGAAGCTGCAAGTTATCCCGCCTGGGCGCAACAGTTAATCCAGGATTGCAGCGAGAGCAAACGCCGGGTTGTCGAACATGAACTTTATCTGCGTATGCGTGATAACAAGCTCAGCGCCAAAACCATGCGCCAGTACCTGATCGGGGGCTGGCCCGTCGTTGAGCAATTCGCGTTGTACATGGCGCAGAATCTCACCAAAACCAAATTCGCCCGCCACCCGGGTGAAGACATGGCGCGGCGCTGGTTGATGCGCAATATCCGCGTCGAACTCAACCATGCCGATTACTGGCTGCACTGGAGCCGGGCCCATGGGGTGAGCCTGGAAGATCTGCAGGCGCAGCAAGTACCACCGGAATTGCATGCCCTGAGCCACTGGTGCTGGCACACCAGTTCGGCGGACTCGCTGATCGTGGCCATCGCGGCCACCAACTACGCGATCGAGGGCGCGACAGGGGAGTGGTCGGCGCTGGTGTGTTCAACGGGGGTCTATGCCGCCGCTTTCCCTGAAGAGGATCGCAAGCGGGCCATGAAGTGGCTGAAGATGCACGCCCAATACGATGATGCCCACCCGTGGGAGGCGCTGGAGATCATCTGCACCCTGGCCGGGATGAACCCGAGCAAAGCCTTGCAGGCGGAACTGCGACAGGCCATCTGCAAGAGCTACGACTACATGTACCTGTTCCTTGAGCGCTGCCTGCAGCTTGAGCTGTCGGAGCGGGTGGTAATGGTCGGGCGCGAGCGTCGGGCGCTGGTCGAGAGCTAGTTTCGGCGACATCAATGAAAAACGGGAGCCTCGGCTCCCGTTTTTCATTGGCTGCAAAAATCTAACCTGCCATGGTCAGGCGATTTCGCCCTTCGCGCTTGGCGACGTACAGCGCGCTGTCGGCCCGGCGCAACAGGCTGTCGGCGGATTCACCCGGCAACAGGGTCGAGCAGCCAAGGCTCACGGTCAGTTCGATCAGTTGGCCATCGGCGTAATAGTCCTGGGCCTGTACCGCATGGCGCAGGCGTTCGCCGACCATTGCAGCGGCTTCACGGCTGGTGTTGGAAAGCAGAATCAGGAACTCTTCCCCGCCATAGCGAAACACCATATCAACGTTGCGTAACTGATCCTTGATCGATGCGGCCACGGCTTTGAGCACCTGATCGCCGGCACCGTGACCATGAAGGTCATTGACCTGTTTGAAGTGGTCGATGTCCAGCATCAGCAGTGACAATGGCTGCAGGTGTCGACGGGACATTTCGATTTCCCGATGCAGGGTCTGTTCCATGGCGATGCGGTTGCCGGCACCGGTCAGCGGGTCACGCAGTGCCGTTTGCGTGGCGACGCGATACAGCAGGGCATTACGCATCGGATACAGCAGGGTCGACAGCAATGACTCGAAATTGCCCAGCTCCTGCTCGCTGAACCGTTGATTGCGGCGGAACACCAACTCGCCCATATGCTCGCCTTCGTGGCTCAGGCTGTAGCTGGCCGAGTGGTGCCCGCGGGCACCGAACTCCAGGCGCAGGTCGCTACCGTTGTGCACGTAGATCAGGGCGTCCAGCGGTACCAGGCGCTGAACTTCGCGGAAAAACAGACCGAGAATACGTTGAGGCTCGAGGCTGGTTTGCAGTTGCAGGCTCATTTGTTGGCGCAATTGCGCCAGGCTGACAGGTCGCGCCAGCAGGGGAGGCAGCTGACCAAAGCCCAGGCGTTGCAATTTGGCACTGTCGAAGTCAATTGCAGTGGTCTGGGAGGGTGATTTCATATGGCGTGAGCCCCTAAGCAGTAAGTCTGTCTTACAGGCTGGGTGAGAGCGGCTATGGGCTGCGCGTCATACTGATCCATCAGTCCCGTAGGACATTTGGCGTAAGTTTAGTCTGCCCGATGACGATTAGTCAGCTATCGAATCAGGCCCTGCCCGACTGCCTTCACACGGCGTGCTTTGAGCAAATGTAGAGCGAAAGTCATGCCATACGGTTCATATTTTTTGAAAGCCGTTGCGAATCAATGGTTTGAGATTTACGCGGCAGAAATGACGGTGGTTATTTGACTGAGATGGCCGCGCTGGAAGCGGCAATTGCATGCCGCGACGGGATTCCGCCACGGCAACAAATGCGACGTATGGCATTACTGGGCGTTGAAAGCCTGGCCATTGATACCTGTGCTGTCCGGGCCCATCAGGTACAGATAGACCGGCATGATCTCTTCCGGCGTCGGGTTGTTCAGCGGGTTTTCACCCGGATACGCCTGCGCACGCATGCTGGTGCGGGTTCCCCCCGGGTTGATGCTGTTGGAGCGTACCGGCGCCACGCCGTCGACTTCATCGGCCAGGGTCTGCATCAGGCCTTCGGTGGCGAACTTCGATACGCCATAAGCGCCCCAGTAGGCCCGTCCCTTGCGCCCGACGCTGCTGGAGGTGAACACCACCGAAGCGTCCTGCGACAGCTTGAGCAGCGGCAGCAGGGTGCTGGTGAGCATGAACATCGCGTTGACGTTGACCTGCATGACGCGCATGAAGTTTTCACCGGACAACTGCTCGATCGGCGTGCGCGGACCGATGATCGAGGCGTTGTGCAGCAGGCCGTCGAGGTGGCCGAACTCGGTCTCGATCATCGCCGCCAGCTCATCGTACTGATGGGGCAGGGCGGTTTCGAGGTTGAACGGGATTACAGCCGGCTGCGGATGCCCGGCCGCTTCGATCTCGTCATAGACCTGGGTCAGGTTGGCTTCGGTCTTGCCCAGCAACAATACGGTCGCACCGTGGGCGGCATAGGTCTTGGCGGCGGCCGCGCCGATGCCGCGACCGGCACCGGTGACCAGAATGACCCGATCCTTGAGCAATTCGGGGCGAGCGGAGTAATCAAACATAAAAAACCTCATCAAGAGTCAGATCGTTCCCGCGTCCAGGCGTCGAACCGTCCGCGCGGGAATGCAGCCAATGACGCTCCGCGCCAGGTCTCAGCAACTGCAGAGTGCGTTATCCAGTACCTTGCGCAATTCCAGCGGATGATCCACCACCACGTCCGCCCCCCAGTGCCGAGGGTTATCGTCGGGATGAATGTAGCCGTAGGTCACGGCGGCGGTCTTGGTGCCGGCGTCACGACCGGATTCGATATCGCGCAGATCATCGCCGATAAACAGGACGGTCGACGGATCCAGATCAAGCATCTTGCAGGCAAGGATCAGCATTTCGGGATCCGGCTTGCTGTTCTTCACATGATCCGGGCAGATCAGCAGGGCCGAGCGCTCGGCCAGCCCCAGTTGCTGCATGATCGGTTCGGCGAAGCGCAGCGGCTTGTTGGTGACCACGCCCCAGATCAGATTGGCTTTCTCGATGTCGGCCAGTAATTCGCCCATGCCGTCGAACAGCTTGCTGTGCACGGCGCAGCCCACGAGATAGCGCTCGAGGAACTCCAGGCGCAACTCCTCGAAGCCCGGCGACTCCGGATCCATCGAGAACGTCACCGCGACCATGGCCTTGGCGCCGCCGGAGATTTCGTCGCGAATGTGTTTGTCGTTCATCGGTGGCAAACCGCGATCCGCGCGCATCGCCTGGCAGATGGCGATGAAGTCCGGCGCGGTGTCGAGCAGAGTGCCGTCCATGTCGAAAAGGACTGCTCTGATGGCCATCGGCTTATTCCTCGCGCAGGGTCTGGATCATGTAGTTGACGTCAACGTCCGCCGCCAGCTTGTAGTGCTTGGTCAGCGGGTTGTAGGTCAGACCGATGATGTCCTTGACGGTCAGGCCGGCCATGCGGCTCCAGGCGCCGAGCTCGGACGGGCGGATGAATTTCTTGAAGTCGTGAGTGCCGCGCGGCAGCAGCTTCATGATGTATTCGGCGCCGACGATGGCGAACAGGTACGCCTTCGGGTTGCGGTTGATGGTGGAGAAGAACACCTGGCCGCCGGGCTTGACCATGCGGAAGCAGGCGCGGATCACCGAGGACGGATCCGGTACGTGCTCGAGCATTTCCAGGCAGGTGACGACGTCGAACTGCTCGGGCATTTCTTCGGCCAGGGCTTCGGCGGTGATCTGGCGGTATTCGACGTTCACGCCGGATTCCAGCTGATGCAGTTGCGCGACTGCCAGCGGCGCTTCGCCCATGTCGATGCCGGTCACGGTCGCGCCGCGCTGGGCCATGGCTTCGCTGAGAATGCCGCCGCCGCAGCCGACGTCGAGGACCTTCTTGCCGGCCAGGTTGACGCGCTCGTCAATCCAGTTGACCCGCAGCGGGTTGATGTCGTGCAGCGGTTTGAACTCGCTTTCGCGGTCCCACCAGCGATGGGCCAGGGCTTCGAATTTGGCGATTTCGGCGTGGTCGACGTTGCTCATGATTCAATCCTCTAAAACTTGAAAAAGGCTGTAGCCCCGGAGTTTGCCCCGGGGTGTTTACGATTCGGTGTGGCCGTTGATGCGTCGGCCCCAGGCCCGGGCGGTTTCGCCGAGCTGTTGTTCGTCCAGTCGAGTCAGGCGGCGGTCGTCGAGCAACTGCTTGCCGGCGACCCACAGGTGTTTCACGCAGTCTCGGCCGGTGGCATATATCAGTTGCGAGACCGGGTCATAGACCGGTTGTTGTGCCAGACCGGACAAATCGAAGGCGACGATGTCCGCGGCCTTGCCGAGTTCCAGAGAGCCGGTCTCGGCTTCGATCCCCAAGGCTCTTGCGCCGTTCAACGTGGCCATGCGCAAAGCCCGGTGGGCGTCCAGCGCGGTGGCCGAGCCGGCGACGGCTTTGGCCAGCAGGGCGGCGGTGCGGGTTTCACCCAGCAGGTCCAGGTCATTGTTGCTGGCCGCGCCATCGGTGCCGACCGCCACGTTGACCCCGGCCTGCCACAGGCGCTCCACTGGGCAGAAACCGCTGGCCAGTTTCAGGTTCGACTCCGGACAATGGATCACGCTGGTGTTGCTTTCTACCAGCAACGCCAGGTCGTCATCGCTGATCTGGGTCATGTGCACGGCCTGGAAGCGCGGGCCGAGCAGGCCGAGCCGGCCGAGGCGGGCCAGCGGGCGTTCGCCGCGCTGTTCGACCGCTTGCTGCACTTCGAACGCGGTTTCGTGGACGTGCATGTGGATCGACGCGTCCAGCTCTTCGGCGATCACGCGGATTTTTTCCAGGTTCTCGTCGCCCACGGTGTAGGGTGCATGAGGGCCGAACGTGATCTTGATGCGCTCGTGATGCTTCAGGTCGCCGAACAGTTCGACGCCCTGACGAATGGCTTCATCGGCACTGGCGGCGCCCGGAATCGGGAAGTCGAGGATCGGAATCGCGATCTGCGCGCGGATTCCGCTGTTGTGCACGCGCTCGCTGGCAACCTTGGGGAAGAAGTACATGTCCGAAAAACAGGTGATGCCACCTTTTATCTGCTCGGCGATGGCCAGGTCGGTGCCGTCACGCACAAAATCTTCATCGACCCATTTGCCCTCGGCCGGCCAGATGTGGTTTTCCAGCCAGGTCATCAGTGGCAGATCGTCGGCCAGACCACGGAACAGCGTCATCGCGGCGTGGCCGTGGGCGTTGATCAGGCCCGGACTGAGCAGCACGTCCGGCAGTTCACGGACTTCGGCGGCGTTGCACTTCAGCGCTTCGGCACGCGGGCCGATAAACACGATGCGCCCGTCGCGGATGCCCAGGCCATGCTCCTTGAGCACAACGCCTGCGGGTTCGACGGGTACCAGCCAGGTCGGCAGCAATAATAAGTCGAGCGCAATGGCAGGTTTCGGCATCGAGGGTCGGTTCCAGTGCTTTTGTAAAGGATGGCGAAGTATACCCGAGCGTCTTCGCGGGGGGATCGCTATAATCGGCGGCTTTTGTTCATGAGTGCGGGGTGAGGGATGCGCGATCGACTGTTGGCTGCGGAGAAAGTAAAGGCCATCGATTGGCGTGATGGCGCGCTCCACCTGCTGGATCAGCGCGTTTTGCCGTTCGAGGAAAACTGGATCGCCTACACCAGCGCCGCCGGCGTGGCCGAGGCGATTCGTTCGATGGTGGTGCGCGGTGCGCCGGCCATCGGTATCAGTGCCGCCTATGGCATCGTGCTGGCGGCCCGTGCCCGGATTGCCGAAGGTGGCGACTGGTACGCGGCGCTGGAAGAGGATTTCATGCTGCTGGCCGATTCCCGGCCGACAGCGGTCAACCTGTTCTGGGCATTGAACCGCATGCACGACCGCCTGGATCGCTTGAAGGAAAATGCCGATCCGTTGGCGGCGCTGGAAGCCGAAGCCATCGCCATTCATGAAAGCGATCGCGAAGCCAACCTGACCATGGCCCAGCTCGGTGTCGACCTGATTCGCAAGCACCAGGGCAATGCCCAGGCGATTCTGACTCACTGCAACACCGGCGCCCTGGCCACTGGCGGTTTCGGCACGGCGCTCGGGGTGATTCGCGCGGCGTTCATCGAGGGTATGGTCGAGCGCGTCTACGCCGACGAAACCCGGCCGTGGCTGCAAGGTTCGCGCCTGACCGCGTGGGAGTTGGCCAACGAAGGCATTCCGGTGACCCTGAACGCTGACTCTGCCGCTGCGCACATCATGAAAACCAAAGGCGTGACCTGGGTGATCGTCGGCGCCGACCGGATTACCGCCAACGGCGATGTGGCGAACAAGATCGGCACCTATCAACTGGCGGTCAACGCCATGCACCACGGCGTGCGCTTCATGGTGGTGGCGCCGAGCTCGACCATCGACATGAATCTGGCCAGCGGTGATGACATCCCGATCGAGGAACGCGATGGTGCCGAGTTGCTGGAGGTTGGCGGCAAGCGTGTCGGGGCTGACGTTGAGGCGTTCAACCCGGTGTTTGACGTGACCCCGGCAGACCTGATCGATGCGATCGTCACCGAAAAAGGCATCGTCGAGCGCCCGGATACCGCGAAGATGGCGCAGTTGATGTGCCGCAAGCGCCTGCATTAAGGGGTTCGGCTCCCGCTGAATTGCCATCGCCAGCAGGCGGACTTCCACAGGTTTTGTGCTCGCCACTGATCCTGTGGGAGCTGGATTGCCAGCGATGGGGCCTTGAAAGTCAATAAACATCCGCAATTTCATCCCGAAATTTGCATTCAGGTAAGCTCTGAGCCTCTCTCGTCCCCGTTAAGCCTGTCATCGGTCAACTAACTATGCTCCATGCGCATCTGGGGGATAGGTGCGTGGCGGCTCTTGTGATAACATCCGGCGTTTTCCGAGGCAGTCCCACGGGGTTGTCTTCACTGCGCAAATCCAGGGTCAACTTGTCGATTTGTCGTAAGTCGGCGCATGGCACTCGGCCTGCATCGACGAGCTTCGTGCGTCCCCTATGGATATGGCGAAGTTTCACCAGAAAAAGGAATCAGGCTTCTCATGGGCGAACTGGCCAAAGAAATCCTCCCGGTCAATATCGAAGACGAGCTGAAACAGTCCTACCTCGACTACGCGATGAGCGTGATCGTCGGCCGTGCACTGCCGGATGCGCGCGATGGCTTGAAGCCCGTGCACCGTCGCGTGCTGTTCGCGATGAGCGAGCTGGGCAACGACTTCAACAAGCCGTACAAGAAATCTGCCCGTGTCGTCGGTGACGTGATCGGTAAGTATCACCCGCACGGTGATACTGCGGTGTACGACACCATCGTGCGCATGGCGCAGCCATTCTCGCTGCGTTATCTGCTGGTGGACGGTCAGGGCAACTTCGGTTCGGTGGACGGCGACAACGCTGCAGCCATGCGATACACCGAAGTGCGCATGACCAAGCTGGCGCACGAGCTGCTGGCCGACCTGCACAAGGAAACCGTGGACTGGGTGCCGAACTACGACGGCACCGAACTGATCCCGGCGGTCATGCCGACCCGCGTGCCGAACCTGCTGGTCAACGGTTCCAGCGGTATCGCCGTGGGCATGGCGACCAACATTCCGCCGCACAACCTCGGTGAAGTCATCGACGGTTGCCTGGCCCTCATCGACAACCCCGAGCTGACCGTCGATGAACTGATGCAATACATCCCCGGCCCGGACTTCCCGACTGCCGCGATCATCAACGGTCGCGCCGGCATCATCGAAGCCTACCGCACCGGCCGTGGCCGCATTTACATGCGCGCCCGCTCGATCATCGAGGACATCGACAAGGTCGGTGGTCGTCAGCAGATCGTCATCACCGAACTCCCTTACCAGCTGAACAAGGCGCGTCTGATCGAGAAGATCGCCGAGCTGGTAAAAGAGAAGAAACTCGAAGGCATCACCGAACTGCGCGACGAGTCCGACAAGGACGGTATGCGCGTCGTGATCGAACTGCGTCGCGGCGAAGTGCCCGAGGTGATCCTCAACAACCTCTACGCCCAGACCCAGCTGCAATCGGTATTCGGCATCAACATCGTTGCGCTGATCGACGGCCGTCCGCGGATCCTCAACCTCAAGGACCTGCTGGAAGCCTTCGTCCGTCACCGTCGCGAAGTGGTTACCCGCCGTACCGTGTTCGAACTGCGCAAGGCGCGCGAGCGTGGTCACATCCTCGAAGGTCAGGCCGTTGCCCTGTCGAACATCGACCCGGTCATTGCCCTGATCAAGGCTTCGCCGACCCCGTCGGAAGCCAAGGAAGCGCTGGTCAGCACGCCGTGGGAATCCTCGGCTGTGGTGGCGATGGTGGAACGTGCCGGTGCCGATTCGTGCCGTCCGGAAAACCTCGATCCGCAATACGGTCTGCGCGACGGCAAGTACTTCCTGTCGCCAGAGCAGGCGCAAGCCATTCTGGAGCTGCGTCTGCACCGTCTGACCGGTCTGGAACACGAAAAGCTGCTGGCCGAGTATCAAGAGATCCTCAACCAGATCGGCGAGCTGATCCGCATCCTCAACAGCGCCGTGCGCCTGATGGAAGTGATCCGCGAAGAGCTGGAAGTGATCCGCGCCGAATACGGCGACGTGCGCCGCACTGAAATCCTCGATGCCCGTCTCGACCTGACCCTGGGTGACATGATCCCGGAAGAAGAGCGCGTCGTGACCATCTCCCACGGTGGCTATGCCAAGACCCAGCCGCTGGCTGCGTACCAGGCCCAGCGTCGTGGCGGTAAAGGCAAATCGGCTACCGGCGTGAAGGATGAGGACTACATCGCTCACCTGCTGGTTGCCAACAGCCACACCACGCTGTTGCTGTTCTCCAGCAAGGGCAAGGTGTATTGGCTGAAAACCTACGAAATTCCGGAAGCGTCCCGTGCCGCCCGTGGTCGTCCGCTGGTCAACCTGCTGCCGCTGGATGACGGTGAGTACATCACCACCATGCTGCCGGTCGAGGAATACACCGAAGGTCACTACATCTTCATGGCGACCGCCAACGGCACCGTGAAGAAGACCCCGCTGGAATCCTTCAGCCGTCAGCGCAGCGTCGGTCTGATCGCGCTGGAGCTGGACGAAGGCGACGTGTTGATCTCCGCCGCCATCACCGATGGCGAGCGTGAAGTGATGCTGTTCTCCGACGGCGGCAAGGTGACCCGCTTCAAGGAATCCGACGTTCGTGCCATGGGCCGTACCGCCCGCGGTGTGCGCGGCATGCGTCTGCCGGAAGGGCAGAAGCTGATTTCGATGTTGATCCCGGAAGAAGGCAGCCAGATTCTCACCGCTTCCGAGCGTGGCTACGGCAAGCGCACCGCGATCACCGAGTTCCCTGAGTACAAGCGTGGCGGTCAGGGCGTGATCGCCATGGTCAGCAACGAGCGTAACGGCCGTCTGGTCGGTGCGGTTCAGGTGCTCGACGGCGAGGAGATCATGCTGATTTCCGACCAGGGCACGCTGGTGCGTACCCGCGTCGACGAAGTCTCCAGTCTGGGTCGTAACACCCAGGGCGTGACCCTGATCAAGCTGGCCAAGGACGAAACCCTGGTCGGTCTGGAACGGGTTCAGGAGCCTTCGGAAGTGGAAGGTGACGAGCTGGAAGGCGAAGAAGGTGTCGAGCTGGAAGAAGGCGTGATCGGCGCCGAACCGGACGATGCGGTCGACAACCTGCAGGCCGACGCCGCAGACGAAGAAGAGTCGCAAGACTAACCAAATCGTAGCAGGGCAGAGTGTTTGCTCTGTCCGCTACCGTGATTGCATAGCGAGAGTGGATGTGAGCAAACGAGCCTTTAACTTCTGCGCAGGTCCCGCTGCGCTGCCTGAAGCTGTCCTGTTGCGTGCCCAGTCCGAGATGCTCGACTGGCATGGCAAGGGTCTGTCGGTCATGGAAATGAGCCATCGCAGCGATGACTACGTGGCCATCGCCGAGAAGGCCGAACAAGACCTGCGCGACCTGCTGTCCATCCCCTCCAATTACAAAGTGCTGTTCCTGCAGGGCGGTGCGAGCCAGCAGTTCGCCGAGATTCCGCTGAACCTGCTGCCCGAGAACGGCACTGCCGACTATGTCGAAACCGGCATCTGGTCGAAGAAAGCCATCGAGGAAGCGCGTCGCTTCGGCAACATCAACGTTGCCGCCAGCGCCAAGCCTTATGACTACCTGGCCATCCCTGGCCAGAACGAGTGGAAGCTGACCCCGGGTGCGGCCTATCTGCACTATGCGTCCAACGAAACCATTGGCGGCCTGCAGTTCGACTGGGTTCCCGAAGCCGGTGACGTTCCGCTGGTGGTCGACATGTCCTCCGATATCCTCTCGCGCCCGATCGACGTTTCGCAGTACGGCCTGATCTACGCCGGTGCCCAGAAGAACATCGGCCCGAGCGGTCTGGTCGTCGTGATCGTTCGTGAAGACCTGCTGGGCCGCGCCCGCAGTTCGTGCCCGACGATGCTCGACTACAAGGTCTCGGCCGACAACGGTTCGATGTACAACACGCCGGCCACCTATTCCTGGTACCTCTCGGGCCTGGTCTTCGAGTGGCTGAAGGAGCAGGGCGGTGTCGCCGCGATGGAGCAACGCAACAAGGCGAAGAAAGAGCGCCTGTACGGCTTCATCGACAACAGCGACTTCTATACCAACCCGATCAGCACCAACGCACGCTCGTGGATGAACGTGCCGTTCCGTCTGGCTGACGAGCGTCTGGACAAGGCGTTCCTGGCCGGCGCCGACGCCCGTGGGCTGCTCAACCTCAAGGGTCATCGTTCGGTTGGCGGCATGCGTGCCTCGATCTACAACGCCCTGGGGCTGGACGCTGTCGAAGCGCTGGTCGGCTACATGGCTGAATTCGAGAAGGAGCATTCCTGATGTCCGAGCAGGAGCTCAAGGCGCTGCGCGTTCGCATCGATAGCCTGGATGAGAAGATCCTCCAGCTGATCAGTGATCGCGCCCGCTGCGCCGAGGAAGTCGCCCGGGTCAAGATGGCCAGTCTGGCCGAAGGCGAGCAGCCGGTGTTCTATCGTCCCGAGCGCGAGGCGCAGGTCCTCAAGCGCGTGATGGAACGCAACAAGGGGCCGCTGGGCAATGAAGAGATGGCGCGCTTGTTCCGCGAAATCATGTCGTCGTGCCTGGCCCTCGAGAACCCGCTGAAAGTGGCTTATCTCGGTCCGGAAGGCACCTTCACCCAGGCGGCGGCCATGAAGCACTTCGGGCACGCGGTGATCAGCAAGCCGATGGCGGCGATCGACGAAGTGTTCCGTGAAGTGGCGGCCGGTGCGGTGAATTTCGGTGTGGTACCGGTGGAGAACTCCACCGAAGGCGCGGTCAACCACACCCTCGACAGCTTCCTTGAGCACGACATGGTCATCTGCGGCGAAGTCGAGCTGAGGATTCACCACCACCTGTTGGTCGGTGAAAACACCAAGACGGACAGCATCAGCCGCATTTATTCCCACGCCCAGTCGCTGGCCCAGTGCCGCAAGTGGCTGGACGCCCATTACCCGAATGTCGAGCGTGTGGCGGTGTCCAGCAACGCCGAAGCGGCCAAGCGGGTCAAGGGGGAATGGAACTCGGCGGCGATCGCCGGTGACATGGCGGCCGGGCTGTATGGCCTGACTCGTCTGGCCGAGAAGATCGAGGATCGTCCGGACAACTCCACGCGCTTCCTGATGATCGGTAACCAGGAAGTGCCGCCGACCGGCGACGACAAGACTTCGATCATCGTGTCCATGAGTAACAAGCCCGGCGCGCTCCACGAGCTGCTGGTGCCGTTCCATGACAACGGGATCGACCTGACCCGGATCGAAACCCGTCCGTCGCGCAGCGGCAAATGGACCTACGTGTTCTTCATCGACTTCGTCGGTCATCACCGTGATCCGCTGATCAAAGGTGTACTGGAAAAGATCAGTCAGGAAGCAGTAGCACTCAAGGTGCTGGGTTCCTACCCGAAAGCGGTTCTCTAAGGGGCAGTAGCAAATGAGTGGCAACTTCCTCGCTCTGGCACAGCCGGGCGTGCAACAACTTTCGCCATACGTGCCGGGCAAACCCGTGGACGAACTGGCTCGCGAACTGGACCTGGATCCGGCCAGCATCGTCAAACTGGCAAGCAACGAAAATCCGTTGGGCGCGAGCCCGAAAGCGCTGGCCGCGATACGCGAAGCGCTGGACGAGCTGACCCGTTATCCGGACGGCAACGGTTTTGCCCTGAAATCCCTGCTGGCCGAGCAGTGCCGTGTCGAGCTGAACCAGGTGACCCTGGGCAATGGTTCCAACGACATTCTCGAGCTGGTGGCGCGCGCCTATCTGGCGCCGGGCCTGAACGCGGTGTTCAGCGAGCACGCGTTCGCGGTCTACCCGATTGCGACCCAGGCAGTCGGCGCGCAGGCCAAGGTTGTTCCAGCCAAGGATTGGGGGCATGACCTGCCAGCGATGCTGGCGGCCATCGACGCCAACACCCGCGTTGTGTTCATTGCCAACCCGAACAACCCGACCGGCACCTGGTTCGGCGCCGAAGCGCTGGACGAGTTCCTGCAGGACGTGCCGGAGCATGTGTTGGTGGTGCTGGACGAGGCCTACATCGAATACGCCGAAGGCAGCGATCTGCCGGATGGTCTGGATTTTCTCGCCGCTTACCCGAACCTGCTGGTTTCGCGCACCTTCTCCAAAGCCTATGGCCTGGCAGCACTGCGCGTTGGTTACGGCTTGTCCACCCCGGTGGTGGCGGATGTGCTGAACCGCGTACGCCAGCCGTTCAACGTCAACAGTCTGGCCTTGGCCGCGGCCTGTGCGGCGCTGAAGGACGAGGACTATCTGGCGCAGAGCCGTCAGCTCAACGAGTCCGGCATGCGACAGCTGGAAGCGGGCTTGCGCGAGTTGGGTCTGAGCTGGATTCCGTCGAAGGGTAACTTCATCTGCGTCGACCTCGGTCAGGTGGCGGCTCCGGTGTTCCAGGGCCTGCTGCGCGAAGGCGTGATCGTGCGTCCGGTGGCCAACTACGGCATGCCGAACCATCTGCGGGTGACCATCGGTCTGCCGGCAGAAAACAGCCGCTTCCTCGAGGCGCTGCGCAAGGTTCTGGCTCGTGGTTGATGTCACTGCGCTGCAATCTGCTGCACCTATGATCGGGCGCCTGGTGGTGGTCGGTCTGGGGTTGATCGGTGGTTCGTTTGCCAAAGGCTTGCGTGAAAGCGGCGTGTGCCGCGAAGTGGTCGGGGTCGATCTCGATCCGCAATCACGCAAGCTGGCGGTCGAGTTGGGCGTTGTGGATCGCTGCGAAGACGATCTGGTGGCGGCTTGCCAGGGCGCGGACGTGATCCAGTTGGCGGTGCCGATCCTGGCCATGGAAAAAGTGCTGGCTCGTCTGGCCGGCATGGATCTGGGTCAGGCGATCCTCACGGATGTCGGCAGCGCCAAGGGCAACGTGGTGCGCGCGGCGACCGAAGCGTTCGGCGGCATGCCGGCGCGTTTCGTACCGGGCCATCCGATTGCCGGCTCCGAGCAGAGTGGGGTGGAAGCCTCCAACTCAGAGCTGTTTCGTCGTCATAAAGTGATTCTGACCCCGCTGGAGCAGACCGATCCGGCTGCGCTGGCGGTGGTTGATCGCTTGTGGCGCGAGCTGGGCGCCGACGTCGAGCACATGCAGGTCGAGCGTCACGATGAAGTGCTGGCCGCGACCAGTCATCTGCCGCACCTGCTGGCCTTCGGTCTGGTCGATTCGCTGGCCAAGCGCAATGAAAATCTTGAGATCTTCCGTTACGCTGCGGGCGGTTTCCGCGATTTCACAAGAATCGCCGGAAGCGACCCGGTCATGTGGCATGACATCTTTCTCGCCAATCGCGAGGCTGTCCTGCGCACACTCGATACATTTCGCAGCGACCTCGACGCCTTGCGCGACGCGGTCGATGCAGGGGATGGGCACCAATTGTTGGGCGTCTTCACGCGCGCCCGGGTTGCCCGCGAGCATTTCAGTAAAATCCTGGCCCGCAGGGCCTATGTGGACGCTATGAATTCCAACGATCTGATTTTCCTGGCTCAACCTGGTGGCCGCCTGTCCGGTCGGATTCGCGTACCGGGTGACAAATCGATTTCCCACCGTTCGATCATGCTCGGTTCCCTGGCTGAAGGCGTCACCGAAGTCGAAGGCTTCCTCGAGGGCGAAGACGCCCTGGCGACCTTGCAGGCGTTCCGCGACATGGGCGTGGTCATCGAAGGCCCGCATCACGGCCGCGTGACCATCCACGGTGTCGGCCTGCATGGCCTGAAGCCTGCGCCGGGCCCGATCTATCTGGGCAACTCCGGCACGTCGATGCGCCTGCTGTCCGGCCTGCTGGCCGCGCAGGACTTCGACAGCACCCTGACCGGTGATGCTTCGCTGTCCAAGCGCCCGATGAACCGGGTGGCCAACCCGCTGCGGGAAATGGGCGCCGTGATCGAAACCGCTGCCGACGGTCGTCCGCCGATGACCATTCGTGGCGGTCACAAGCTCAAAGGCCTGACCTACACGATGCCGATGGCCAGTGCTCAGGTTAAGTCCTGCCTGCTGCTGGCGGGTCTGTACGCCGAAGGCAAGACCACCGTGACCGAGCCAGCCCCGACTCGCGATCACACTGAGCGCATGCTGCGCGGCTTCGGCTATCCGGTGAGCGTTGACGGCGCGACGGCGTCCGTCGAGTCCGGCGGCAAGCTGGCTGCGACCCACATCGAAGTGCCGGGCGACATCTCGTCTTCGGCATTCTTCCTGGTGGCCGCGTCGATCGCCGAAGGTTCGGAGCTGGTGCTCGAGCACGTCGGCATCAACCCGACCCGTACCGGCGTGATCGACATCCTGCGTCTGATGGGCGCTGACATCACCCTGGAAAACCAGCGTGAAGTGGGTGGCGAGCCGGTTGCCGATCTGCGTGTGCGAGCGGCTAAACTCAAGGGTATCGAGATTCCGGAAGCGCTGGTTCCACTGGCCATCGATGAATTCCCGGTGCTGTTCGTGGCGGCGGCCTGTGCGGAAGGGCGCACCGTGCTGACCGGCGCCGAGGAGCTGCGGGTCAAGGAATCGGACCGTATCCAGGTCATGGCGGACGGTTTGCTGGCGCTGGGCGTCAAGTGCGAACCGACCCCGGACGGCATCATCATCGACGGCGGCCAGATCGGCGGCGGCGAAGTGCATGGTCATGGCGATCACCGCATCGCGATGGCTTTCAGCGTGGCCTCCCTGCGCGCCACGGCACCGATCCGCATCCATGACTGCGCCAACGTCGCGACATCGTTCCCGAACTTCCTGGCGCTGTGCGCGCAGGTCGGCATTCGTGTGGCGCAAGAGGCTCAGTCGTGAACAGCATTGCACCGGTCATCACCATCGATGGGCCAAGCGGCTCGGGCAAAGGCACCGTAGCCGGAATTCTGGCCAAGCGTCTGGGCTGGAACCTGCTGGACTCCGGTGCGCTGTATCGCCTGTTGGCGTTTGCTGCGCACAACCATGGTGTCGATCTGACCAATGAAGAGCTGCTGAAGAAACTGGCCGCTCATCTGGATGTGCAGTTCATCGCGGCGACCGACGGTCAGTTGCAACGCATCATTCTGGAGGGTGACGAAGTCAGCGATGTCATCCGCACGGAAAGCGTCGGTTCCGGTGCTTCGCAAGTGGCTGCATTGCCCGCCGTGCGCGAGGCGCTGCTGCAGCGTCAGCGTGCTTTTCAAGAAGCGCCGGGTCTGGTGGCTGATGGTCGCGACATGGGCACGGTGGTATTTCCCAATGCGCCCCTGAAGATTTTCCTGACCGCCAGTGCCGAGGAGCGGGCGCGCCGCCGATATTTGCAGTTGAAGGGCAAAGTCGAGGGTGTTAGTCTGTCGAGTCTGCTAGATGAGATCCGTGCGCGCGACGAGCGTGATACCCAGCGAGCGGTGGCCCCGCTCAAGCCGGCGGCTGACGCCATACAGCTGGATTCCACGGAGTTGTCCATCGATCAGGTGCTTGAACGCATCATGAGTGAGATTGCCATTCGCGATATCACCGGGTGACCAGGAAGGCCGCAGGGGACCAGTCATAGTCCTGCGGTGGCTTCCTTTAAATGAAACTGACCCGCATCGTCTGGGATGTGGAGATGGGCGTATTTTTCGCCCTAATCAACAGGAATTAAAATGAGCGAAAGCTTTGCGGAACTCTTTGAAGAAAGCCTAAAGACCCTGAACCTTCAGGCAGGCTCCATCATCACCGCTATTATCGTTGATATCGATTACCAAGCTGGCTGGGTAACCGTTCATGCTGGTCTGAAGTCCGAAGGGCTGATCCCGCTGGAGCAGTTCTACAACGACGCTGGCGAACTGACTATCAATGTCGGTGACGAAGTTCATGTTGCGCTGGACGCGGTTGAAGACGGTTTCGGTGAAACCAAGCTGTCCCGTGAAAAAGCCAAGCGCGCTGAATGCTGGATCGTTCTGGAAGCAGCCTTCGCAGCTGAGGAAGTGGTCAAGGGCGTTATCAACGGTAAGGTTAAAGGCGGCTTCACTGTCGACGTTAACGGCATCCGTGCGTTCCTGCCAGGTTCTCTGGTTGACGTCCGTCCAGTGCGCGACACCACGCACCTGGAAGGCAAAGAGCTGGAATTCAAGGTCATCAAGCTGGACCAGAAGCGCAACAACGTTGTCGTTTCCCGTCGCAGCGTCCTGGAAGCCGAGAACTCCGCCGAGCGTGAAGCTCTGCTGGAATCCCTGCAGGAAGGCCAGCAAGTCAAAGGTATCGTCAAAAACCTCACCGATTACGGCGCATTCGTCGATCTGGGTGGCGTGGACGGCCTGCTGCACATCACCGACATGGCTTGGAAGCGCATCAAGCATCCTTCCGAGATCGTCAACGTTGGTGACGAAATCGACGTCAAGGTTCTGAAATACGATCGCGAACGCAACCGTGTTTCCCTGGGCCTGAAGCAACTGGGCGAAGATCCATGGGTTGCTATCAAAGCCCGTTACCCAGAAAGCACTCGCGTTACCGCTCGTGTAACCAACCTGACCGACTACGGCTGCTTCGCTGAGCTGGAAGAAGGCGTTGAAGGTCTGGTGCACGTTTCGGAAATGGACTGGACCAACAAGAACATCCACCCTTCGAAAGTCGTACAAGTCGGCGACGAAGTGGAAGTCATGGTTCTGGACATCGACGAAGAGCGTCGTCGTATCTCCCTGGGCATCAAGCAGTGCAAGTCGAACCCATGGGAAGACTTCTCTGGCCAGTTCAACAAGGGCGACAAGATCTCCGGCACCATCAAGTCGATCACCGATTTCGGTATCTTCATTGGTCTGGACGGCGGCATCGACGGTCTGGTTCACCTGTCCGACATCTCCTGGAACGAAGTGGGCGAAGAAGCCGTACGTCGTTTCAAGAAGGGCGACGAGCTGGACACCGTTATCCTGTCGGTTGACCCGGAGCGTGAGCGTATCTCCCTGGGTATCAAGCAACTGGAAAGCGATCCGTTCTCCGAGTACGTCTCGGTTAACGACAAAGGCGCAATCGTTACTGGCACCGTGAAAGAAGTTGACGCCAAAGGCGCCATCATTGTTCTGGCCGACGATATCGAAGCGACTCTGAAAGCCTCCGAAATCAGCCGTGACCGCGTTGAAGACGCGCGCAACGTTCTGAAAGAAGGCCAGCAAGTAGAAGCCAAGATCATCAGCGTTGATCGTAAGAGCCGTGTAATTCAGCTGTCGATCAAATCGAAAGACGATGCTGAAGAGAAAGAAGCCATCCAGAGCCTGAAAGCAGCTCCGGAAGGCGAAGCAGCTGACACCACCATGGCGGCACTGCTGCGTCAAGCAATGGCCAAACAGAACTGAGTTCTGTCTGATCATTAAAAAAGGGCGACTTCGGTCGCCCTTTTTTGTGCCTGCGATTTAGTGGGTGCTTCTTCGTGGTCCATCGGTGAAACCATTTCCTTCGCCGGGCGGTCTGTTTCTTTAATCGGATCAATCGTCTATTCGCGTCTAGGCTTAGGCTGAAGATCGCAGTAGTCGGGCAGGCGCCTGGCATAAGGAAGTGAATGAACAAGTTTATAGTTCTGGTGGGCATGTTGGTGTTGGCGGGCTGTACTACCAGCGCCAAGACCCATGCGGTACGCGGAGTGAGTGGCATCGAGGTTGACTGCTCAGGCTTGGGTTCGGGCTGGGAGCGGTGTCAGAAGCGCGCCGCCAAGGAATGCAAGGGAGCCGGTTACAAGGTGATCACGCGGTCTGATGATGCGCGGGATGAAGATGAGTTTCCCTTTGGCTTCAATCCGGCAGGCTACGTCACTCGAACCATGTTGGTGATTTGTCGGTGAGTGAGCGTTGGTGGGCTTGTGATCCGATGCCCTGAAAATGGGCGTTTCGGCGAGCGGAAAGATATGTCAAGCCCTGGGCTGTTCAAAATCTTCCGGGCGTGCTAAAACCTTTCAAGCGCTGACCTAGCTGCTTGAAAAAGAAGGGAAAAATATGACGAAGTCGGAGTTGATCGAACGAATTGTCACCCATCAAGGGCTGCTCTCATCCAAAGATGTGGAGCTGGCCATCAAGACCATGCTTGAGCAAATGTCCCAGTGTCTGGCCACGGGGGATCGTATCGAGATCCGTGGTTTTGGCAGTTTTTCCTTGCACTATCGTGCGCCGCGCGTCGGTCGTAACCCAAAGACCGGTCAGTCCGTCAGCCTTGACGGAAAATTTGTTCCGCATTTCAAGCCAGGCAAAGAGCTGCGTGATCGCGTGAATGAAGAAGAGGATGAGGGGGCTTGATGGTCGCCGTTACGCAAGGAGCCGCTAATGAGTAATCTCAAGCGCATTTTTCTTTCCGTTTTAATTCTATTGCTGGTATTGGTGATCCTTGCGTTCGTTCTCGAAAATCAGCAATCGGTCTCCCTGTTGTTTCTTGGCTGGGCAGGGCCGCAACTTCCGGTGTCAGTGATTACAGTTGGTGCTTTGCTGGTGGGCATGCTGATCGGGCCGGTTTTTGGCTGGTTTCTGGGACGTACGTCCAGAGGCTCACGTAAGCGTCTTGTCTGATTACGACATGGAAAGGAAGGCGAACTAAACTTTAGCCACTGCTTGTCTATATCCATTAGTAAAACGTTCATTAAGCTGTAAAATGCTGCGCTTGTCCGATAGTGGCCTATTCCCACGTCGGTACGGACTGATTCTGTCAGAAGCCGGCTGGACTGATGGCTTTTGCATTGTATGGATTAGACAGTGCTCGGTTGGCAGCCCTGTCAGCAACTCAAGGGTATGGTTTCGCGTGAAAATTCTAGTAACCGGCGGAGCCGGGTTCATCGGCTCAGCTGTTATCCGTCATATCATCTCCAACACTACCGACGCAGTGGTAAACGTCGACAAGCTGACGTATGCCGGTAACCTTGAGTCGTTGGCCGAAGTCAGCGGAAACTCGCGTTACACGTTCGAGCGCGTCGACATCTGCGACCGTGAGCAGATCGACCGTGTCCTGCGTGAGCACCAACCGGATGCGATCATGCATCTGGCCGCAGAGTCTCACGTGGATCGCTCCATCTCGGGGCCTTCCGAGTTCATTCAAACCAATATCATTGGTACTTACACACTGCTGGAAGCTGCACGCCATTATTGGGCTGCGCTGGATGATGCGCGCAAGGCAGCTTTCCGCTTTCACCACATCTCTACGGACGAAGTTTACGGCGACCTCGAAGGTCCGGAAGATCTCTTCACCGAAACCACTCCCTATCAGCCAAGTTCGCCGTATTCGGCAAGCAAGGCCAGCTCCGATCATCTGGTCCGCGCCTGGGCTCGTACCTACGGCTTGCCGACGCTTGTGACTAACTGCTCGAACAACTACGGTCCTTGCCACTTCCCCGAAAAGTTGATCCCGTTGATCATTCTCAATGCGCTGGAAGGCAAGCCGTTGCCGGTCTACGGCAAAGGAAACCAGGTACGTGACTGGCTTTATGTGGAAGATCACGCCCGTGCGCTTTACAAGGTCGTGACCGAAGGCGTCGTTGGCGAGACGTATAACATTGGCGGTCACAACGAAAAGCAGAATATTGAAGTCGTGAACACTCTATGTGCTCTTCTCGACGAATTGCGTCCCGACTCTGCGCATCGCCCGCATGCGAGCCTGATCACTTACGTTCAGGATCGTCCGGGTCACGATCAGCGCTATGCCATTGATGCCAGCAAGATTCAGCGTGAACTGGGCTGGACGCCGGAAGAAACCTTTGAAACCGGCATTCGCAAGACCGTCGAGTGGTACCTGAACAACACTGAATGGGTCGCTCACGTCAAAAGCGGAAGCTACCAGCAGTGGATCGACCAGAACTACGCAGATCGCTCGACCAAGGCATGAAAATCCTCCTACTGGGTAAAAATGGTCAGGTAGGGTGGGAGCTGCAACGCTCCCTTGCGCCGCTTGGTGAGTTGGTTGCGCTGGATCGTCATGCTGTCGATGGCTTGTGTGGTGATTTGTCGGATCTCGAAGCCTTGCGTGCGACGATCCGCACGCTTAAACCAGATGTCATTGTCAATGCCGCCGCATACACCGCAGTTGATAAGGCCGAATCTGAAGTGGAGATGGCCGATCGTATCAATGGCCATGCATGTAAGCTCATGGCTGAAGAGGCGGCTTTGCTGGGTGCTTGGCTGATCCATTACTCAACCGATTACGTGTTCAGTGGTGAGGGCTCCATGCCATGGCTGGAGACCGATGCCGTTGCACCGGTCAACCATTACGGTGCGAGCAAGCTCGCGGGTGAGCAGGCAATCATTTCATCAGGCTGCAAGCATCTGATTTTCCGAACCAGCTGGGTCTACGGTGCTCGCGGCAATAACTTCGCCAAGACCATGCTACGGCTGGCAAAAGATCGCGAAACGCTAAGTGTGATTGCCGATCAGGTCGGAGCGCCTACGGGTGCTGACCTGATCGCCGATGTCACGGCAATCGCGATTCGCAATGTGCTAAAGCAGCCGGAACTGGCGGGTTTGTATCACCTCGCAGCGAGTGGCGAAGTATCGTGGCATGGCTATGCAAGTCATGTCATCGCGTTTGCCCGGGATAATGGTGAGCAGCTTGTTGTTACTGAGATCAATCCGATCGATACAACGGCGTATCCAACACCCGCTCGTCGGCCTCTAAACTCGCGTTTGAATACTCGGAAGTTGCGCGACAATTTTTCTCTACACTTGCCGGATTGGCAAAGTGGTGTAACCCGAATGCTTAGGGAAGTTCTTAATAAATGACCACGACAAATCGTAAAGGCATCATTCTCGCCGGCGGCTCAGGTACGCGCCTGCACCCGTTGACCCTTGGTGTTTCCAAGCAGATGCTGCCGATCTACGACAAGCCGATGATCTTTTATCCGCTGTCGGTTTTGATGCTGGCCGGAATGCGCGAAATCCTGATCATTTCCACCCCGGAAGATTTGCCTTGTTTCCGTAAGTTGCTGGGCGATGGCAGCCTTTACGGAATCAAGCTGACTTACGCCGTGCAGCCGAGCCCGGACGGTCTGGCGCAGGCCTTCATCATTGGTGAGGAGTTCATCGGAAAGGATCCTTGCTGTCTGATCCTGGGCGATAACATCTTTTATGGTCAGCACTTTTCTGACAACTTGCGTTCGGCCAGCTCTCAACAGCACGGCGCGACTGTATTCGGTTATCACGTTTCCGACCCCGAGCGTTTCGGTGTCGTGGAGTTCGATGCGTCCGGTCGCGCTTTGAGTATTGAAGAGAAACCACTGAAGCCAAAATCCAGCTATGCGGTTACAGGTCTTTATTTCTATGACAATCAAGTCGTGGAGATCGCCAAGAACATCAAGCCTTCCGAGCGGGGAGAGCTGGAGATCACTGATGTGAATCGCGCCTATCTAGAGCAGAAATCGCTGAATGTCGAGATGCTCGGTCGCGGTTTTGCCTGGCTGGATACGGGTACTCACGACTCTTTGCTTGAAGCCAGTCACTTCGTTCATACCATTGAGCAACGCCAGGGTTTGAAAGTGGCCTGCCTGGAAGAAATTGCGTACCACAATGGCTGGATCACCGCCGATCAGCTGGCTGAGCAAGCTGATGCCTTGAAGAAGACGGGCTACGGTCAATACTTGCAGAAGTTGCTGGACTCGCCTTCTCACTGATTCGAATAACAAAGCGTTTTCGGGTGAGAAAGTTAAAATCGGTGTAGGCGGGAAGGGCATGCCAGTAAAACATCCCAAGGTTGCGGTTTTGCTGGCGGCCTTCAATGGAATGCAGTGGATCGAAGAGCAACTCGATTCGATTCTTCGACAGTCCGGTGTAGACCTGAGCGTCTATATCAGTGTTGATCCCTCGACTGATGGTACCGAGGCCTGGTGCCTCGCCTATGCGGCCAGGTGCCAGGGTGTTCATGTGCTCCCTGGCGTCGGTGCGTTCGGTGGTGCCGCGCGCAACTTTTTCAGATTGATCCGTGATGTATCCCTCGAAGAATACGACTACATCGCGTTCTCCGATCAGGATGATGTCTGGTATCAGGACAAGCTCGAGAGGGCGATCGGCGAAATTCAGGCGCGAAGCGTGGATGCCTACTCCAGCAATGTTGTTGCGTTCTGGCCGGATGGCCGCACACAACTGCTGGACAAGGCTCAGCCCCAGACCTCCTGGGATTTCCTGTTCGAGGCCGCTGGGCCGGGATGTACATACGTCTTCACTCGTGAGCTGGCGCATCCACTCAGGGCCGCCATGCTGGGGAGCTGGGGTGACTTGCAGAAGGTCACTCTCCACGATTGGTATTTTTACGCTTTCGCACGCAGCCGCGGATTCCGCTGGTTCATCGACGCGCGTCCCTCCATGGATTATCGCCAGCATGAAAGTAACCAGGTTGGCGCGAACGCCGGCATCGGTTCTCTGCTCATGCGTTACAAGACCATTCATGACGGGTGGTGGTTTTCTCAGGTCAGGCAGATCGTTCGGCTGGTGGGGCTTGATCGAAATTCATTTGTCGAGCCTTGGCTGCCTTTGGGGCGCCGGCAACTGATAAAACTTTCGTTCAGCGCCAGAGACTGTCGGCGAAGGGTACGGGACAAGCTGTTTTTCTTTTGTATCTGCTGGGCTACGGCGCTGGTTGGAAGCAAGGCTAAATGATCGGTTCTCAAGTTTTGGTGACGGGCGCGACCGGGTTTGTCGGAGAGGCGCTTGTGTTTCGACTGCTGCGGGACAAGGTATTCAGCCCTGTCGCTGCTGTGCGCGGCGAAACGAGGTTGAGTGGTCTATGCCAGATTGTGACATTTGACATGGGGGACAAGGTCCTGCTCCCTCCTCTGGCTGGCATTGACGTGGTTGTTCATTGTGCTGCGAGAGTGCATGTGATGAATGAGTCGGCAGAGGGGGCTCTTGAGCGGTTTCGCAAAATCAATGTCGAAGGGACTGTTCGTCTGGCACGCAGTGCAGCTGAAGCTGGCGTTAAAAGATTCATTTTCGTCAGTTCGATCAAGGTCAATGGTGAAATGACCCTGCCGGGACTTGTCTTCAAGGCGGACGATGTACCGGCGCCGCTCGATCCTTACGGCCTGTCAAAACGCGAAGCAGAGGACGCCTTGCGAGCAATCAGCGTCGAAACGGGTATGGAGGTCGTCGTCATCCGGCCGCCATTGGTCTACGGCCCCGGTGTCGGGGCCAATTTCCTGAGCATGATGCGCTGGCTTGAACGAGGTACTCCGTTACCGCTTGGGGCGATACATAACCATCGCAGCCTTGTTGCGCTTGAGAATCTGGTGGATTTGCTCAATGTCTGCATCAGTCATCCAGAGGCGGCGGGAAACACCTTTCTGGTCAGTGATGGAGAAGACTTGTCCACTACTCAATTGCTCACGCGTATGGCGAGTGCCCTGGGTGTAAAGCCTCGCTTGCTGTCGATTCCTTCCTGGGTGTTGAAGACGGGCGCATCGCTGATCGGTCGTGCTGATCTCGCGCAGCGATTGTGTGGGTCATTGCAGGTCGATATCAGTAAAACTATCGATAGGCTGGGGTGGTCGCCTGTCATTGGCGTCGATGATGCGTTGAAGCGGACGGCGTGCCAGTATCACTCGCGGCAGCGTACTTGAGTGGAGACGGCTGACCGTTGATGGCCTTTGCCTGCTACTTCGACATTGGCAAACTGCCACCCTTTTTCTAACGATGGCGGCTTGATACCCTACGCGCCGCCACCGCGGCGCTCATCTCTGCTCTGCTCTGCAATATTCACGTTATCCATGTCTTGTCGGGGCTGACGGTCCTGCTTCCAGCGTTTGCAAAGCGATAATGTCACTGGGCTATCAAATGGCAATGTTTCGTCGTTATAATTGCACATTTTGCGCAGCTGGAAGTGGCGCATGAGCCGTTCCGATGGCGCTCTCCTTGTACGTCGAATGCTCGCTCGTGTTGAACGAATCGGCACAGGTGAAATTTTCTCCTTTAAGCAACGGAGTGCTCGGTGATAGCCCCTCTTTTCCCGGATGTTCAAAACAGCAGTCCGGATCCCCGCATTGTCGACCGGCTTCAGCAGGAACCAGGTGGTCCTTGCGGACGTGTTGCCGTTCTGTTGTGCACCTTCAATGGCGAGCGTTTTTTGGCACAGCAGTTGGAGTCCATTGCGCGACAAAGCTATCCCCACTGGTTTGTCGTGGTGTCGGATGATAGTTCTGACGACTCTACCCTGGAATTATTACGCGAATACGCCGAGCGCTGGGGAGAGGGCAAACTGTCGATTCGCCAAGGACCAGGACGTGGATACGCCGCCAACTTCCTTTCGCTGACCTGTGACCATTCCATCGAGTCCGATTTCTATGCCTGGGCCGATCAGGATGATATCTGGCAAGAAAACAAGCTGGAGCGTGCCCTGTGCGAACTTCAGGGCACCTCCCCACAGGAGCCGGCTCTTTACTGTGGCAGGACCGAATTGATCGATGAGGAGGGGGCACCCATAGGTTTTTCTCCTCTGTTTGAGCGTCCCGTCGGATTTGCCAATGCGCTAGTGCAAAGCGTGGGAGGGGGCAACACAATGGTCTTCAATCAGGCTGCCCGTAAGCTGTTCCTGCAGGCAGGATCCAGTCTGGACATCGTTTCGCATGACTGGTGGGCGTATCTCCTCGTCTCAGGTGCTGGAGGGCGAATCACTTACGACGTTCGGCCAACCATTCTCTACAGGCAGCACGGAGCAAACCTCATCGGCTCTACATCGGGCCTGATGGCGCAATTGAACAGAGTACGGATGCAGTTCCGCGGTCGTTTCCGTGGGTGGAATCAAAAGAATATTGCGGCGCTGGAGTCGACCAGATTCCAGTTGAATGAAGAAAGCCGGATGAGGCTGGATCTGTTTCAGCGGGCACGAAATTCTCGCGGATTGGCGCGGATCATCTGGTTACGGCGATCTGGCGTCTACCGGCAATCCTTATGGGGCAACCTTGGGCTGCTTTTGGCGGCGGTATTCAATGGAATCTGATCCGCAGTCGGACTTGGCCTTTTTCAGGAAGAGTGTTGTGGTAATTCAAGTGATGGCAGGACGAGAGAGTTTGCTGAGGAATTTAAACTCCCTCGGATTTATTGAGGTTTTGAGACAATGCTGAACTTTTCTGCTTCGCCAAAGGAGATGCTCAATAGCATCTGGCGCAACAAAGGTCTCATCCGGGCGCTGGTGCAGCGGGAGATCGTTGGGCGTTATCGCGGGTCGATCATGGGCATGCTGTGGTCACTGTTCAATCCGATTGTGATGCTGGTGATTTACACATTCGTATTCAGCGTTGTGTTCAAAGCCCGATGGAGCGTCGATAGCAGTTCGAAAACCGAATTTGCGCTCATGTTGTTTGCGGGTCTGATCGTTTTCAATCTGTTTGCCGAGTGCATAAACAGAGCCCCGGGTCTGATTATCGGCAACGTCAACTATGTTAAGAAAGTGGTGTTCCCGCTGGAAATACTTCCATGGGTTACGCTTGGCGCGGCTATGTTTCACTTTCTCGTCAGCCTCAGTGTCTGGCTGATCGCGTATCTGATTTTCTTCGGAAAGCTTCAGTACACCATTCTGTTGCTTCCGGTATTTCTGGCTCCTCTGATCATTTTCGTTGTCGGCCTGGTGTGGTTTCTCGCCTCTATGGGCGTGTACTTGCGAGATGTCAGTCAGATCATCGGTGTCTGCACTTCCGTTCTGATGTTTCTGTCACCGATTTTTTATCCGATCACGGCGTTGCCTGAAGAATACCGGCATCTGCTCTTTTTGAACCCCCTGACCCCGGCAATTGAAGATACCCGGGCTCTGCTCTTCAGGGGCGAACTGCCAAGTCTGATTCATCTGGGTTTCTACTATATCGCTGCAGCTCTTGTCTTTTGGCTAGGATTTGCGTGGTTCCAAAAAACGCGTAAAGGGTTCGCCGATGTCCTCTAATACCGCCATTGCCGTCAACAACCTGAGTAAGTGTTTCCATATTTACGACAAGCCGAGAGATCGGCTGATGCAAATGTTCGCACGCGGCCGCAAGCAGTACTTTCGTGAGTTCTGGGCGCTGCAGGATGTTTCTTTCACCATCGACCGAGGCGAAACCGTTGGTATTCTCGGGCGAAACGGTAGCGGTAAATCGACGCTGTTGCAGATGATTTGCGGCACGCTCAATCAGACACACGGCGACATCATGACCCACGGTCGTGTCGCAGCCTTGCTGGAGTTGGGTTCGGGATTCAACCCGGAATTCAGCGGTCGCGAAAACGTGTACATGAACGCTGCGGTGCTTGGACTGACGCGCGCTGAGACCGAGTCCCGTTTTGCCGAGATCGAAGCCTTTGCGGAAATCGGCGAATTCATCGATCAGCCAGTCAAGACTTACTCCAGTGGCATGATGGTGCGTCTGGCTTTTGCCGTGGCGATCAACGTAGATCCGCAAATCCTGATTGTTGATGAAGCGCTGTCGGTCGGCGATGAACGGTTCCAGCGCAAATGCTTCGCGCGGATCGAGGCAATCAAGGCGAGTGGCGCGACCATTCTGTTTGTTTCGCACTCCGGTAGTGCCGTGATCGAACTGTGTACGCGTGCGATTCTGCTGGATAAGGGAGAGAAGCTCGCCGAAGGTGTTCCCAAGGTCATTGTCGGCCAGTATCAGAAGCTGCTCTATGCGCCTGCGGACAAAGTTGCGGAAATCCGCGAATCGATCAAGACCGGTGTACTCGAACGTCTTGAACTGCAGCGGGAGGCCCAGCGCACCGAGGTGGCGGTCGAGGCGTCGCAGGCGAAGGACAAAGGACTTGAGGAATACTTCGATCCTCATATCGTTTCCAAAAGTATGATGTCCTACGAGTCTCACGGCGTTCTGATCAGCGAGCCGCGCATCCTCAATGCGGTCGGTAAACAGGTTAACTGCCTCAAACGCGGTGACAGCTACCGCTATACCTATCGCGTCGCCTTTTCGACGGGAGCGGGGGCTGTTCGCTTTGGCATGATGATCAAGACGCTCACCGGTATCGAGATTGGTGGGGCGGCCAGTGCGGCGAGCGCGCAGGACGCCATTACCTACGTGGCTGCCGACGCTGAAGTCGATGTTGAATTCAAGTTCGAGTGCAATTTGAACCCCGGAACGTATTTCCTCAACTCTGGGGTGGTCGGTGTCGTAGGGGAAGAGGAGACCTATCTGCATCGTCTGATCGACGCCTGCCTGTTTCGTGTTCTGCCGGAAACTGCAATCACGGCAACCGGGACAGTAGATTTCAAATGTATCCCAGCTTTTACCATTTCAAGTGTTGAGCATAATTAATCTTATGGATCATAAACAAATAGTCGTAGTTTTGGGCATGCACCGAAGCGGTACGAGTGCCATTACGCGTGGTTTGAAAGTCCTTGGTGTGGATCTGGGCGATAACCTGTTGCCTGCCGAATCGGGCAATAACGAAAAAGGCTTTTTTGAAGACGCAACGATTACCGCTTACAACGAAGAGTTGCTGGCGGATCTGGGGCACGCCTGGGACAGTCTGCTTCCCATTCGCCGGGAAGAGCTGGACTCGCCGGTCGCGCAGAGCCACAAGGCGCGAGCAATCGAGCATCTGCGCGATAAGCTCAATGAGATCAAGTGTTTCGGCGTAAAAGACCCACGGATGTCCCGACTGCTGCCATTCTGGCAGGAGATCTTTGCCGAACTGGGTCTGCAGGTCAGCTATGTCATTGCTTTCCGTAACCCGATAAACGTTGCGCATTCGTTGGTCAAGCGGAACGAGTTCGAAGTTGAGAAAGGCTACTTTCTCTGGCTTGAGCACATGCTGTTCAGTATGAAATATAGCCAGGGCGCATCGCGTGTTTTTGTAAATTACGAGTTGATGCTTCAGGAACCCGAGAAGCAGCTGCGACGCATGTCTGAGTCGCTGGGGTTGCCGTTTGACCCGCAGGGCTCCGAGTTCCTGGAATATCAGAGCAACTTTCTCCAGCGGTCGCTGCAGCACAACAGCTTTACGCTGGACGAGCTCAAAAAGGATTCCGCAGTACCGGCCGATGTCTTGAACCTCAGTCTTCTGCTATTGGAACTCTCGCGTGATGAGCGTGCAGATGACCAGGCGGTCGTCAGCACTGTCAACAGCCTTTGCGAGGCGATGAACGAACGTTTGCCTGCCTATCGACTCATGCGTCGTTTCGATGAAAACAACGCTGATCTGAATGTGCAACTGAGGCTGAAAGAACAAAACATCACGACGCTTGCCGCCGACTACGGCGAACTTGATAAACGACACGAAGCGTTGAAGGCCGATTACTCAAACCTCGATGGACACCGTCGTTGGCTCGAGACTGAGTATGGTGTTTTCAAGACGTCTCTTTCAGACGCGGAGCTATCAATTGAGAGCCTTGAGGCTGACCTGCGTCGTTATTCTTCTGGACGCTTTTTGCTGAAATCCCTTGTCTCGCGCATTGCAGAGCGGTTCGGTCTTCGCTATCGAGATGATCATCCGGCTCAGAGCGAGCTGTTCGATGCCGCTTACTACCTCAGTACCTACGAAGATGTTCGGGCGGCGGGTGTCGACCCGTTGCAGCACTATCTTGAGCAGGGCTGGCGTGAGGGGCGTGACCCGTCGGCAGGATTTTCCACCAAGGCCTATCTCGACAACTATCCGGACGTGCGGTTACGCCGTATCAATCCGCTGATCCATTACTTGCGCCACGGGTACTACGAAGGCCGGTCGATCCACGACACCAAAGGTCGTAACTACCATCTATCCCGCAAGGTCGGTCGCCATCGCCTCGCCATACAACTGTTGAATCTGGTTGCGCAACAGCCGCAGCTGCTCAGCCGTTTTGTACGCGAAGCTCGCCGTGGCGGTTTGCGTCATGCACTGGCTATTGCAGTCCGCAAGCTCAAGCTCAGCCAGAAGCGACTGGCGTTGAATCAGGTTTCAAAACCGCTTGGCGACGCCGCATTGACTGAGTACGAAGTACTCAAAGTGGTGCCTTACTACCTGGATCCTTACCTGCCAGAGGCACCAACAACAGCGCCTGGAATGGTTGCCGTTCATCTTCATTTGAGCGGTGAGCAATTGTCGGGCCATTGGCTCAGCTACCTCAAAAATGTCCCGGTCGAATTCGATCTGTTCATTTCTCGCAGCAGCGGCGATAGCTTGAAGTTTGACGACAGAGCGTTGCGTGCAGCAGTGCCTCTGTTGCGCAAGTTGGTCGTTGAGGTTGTCCCCGGGCAGGTTGGAGCGATTGCTGCGCTGATTGTCCAGTTCGGCAGTCGATTGAAAGCTTACGACGTAATAGCGCACTTCCATGACGAAGCCGGCAGCGCCGATAACGATAACGGTTCCGGGTTGAAAGAGCGCCTGGTGCTACTATGCGGTTCCCCTGCCAATGTCGGGCAGATTCTTCAATTGCTCGGTGGGGACGCGAAGGTTGTGTATCCCGTCGACACCCGACCTGAGTCTGCCATCTACCACCAGGCTGGCTGGACTGATACCGGAAACGTGATTGCCACGGCTCTGGAAAAGTACCGCGAGATCGATGCGACTACTTTCCCGAGTGCGCAATTCCCTCGAGTCGGGCTGTTCTGGGCACGGGTTGGCACTATCAGTGACCTGCTGCAGTTGCCATTGCAATTCGAGCACTTCGCGAGTAATGAAGACGCCGTTGCCGGTGATCTGCTGAGCCGTTCGCTGGAACGCCTGGTACTGGTCAATACAACCACCAGTGAGGGACGTAACTATCAGTTGGAGGCTCCGCAGATTTCGCACGAGCCCCGGGAGTATTACGAGCCTCAGGTTGATTACTCTGCGAGCATCACACACGACACCATCAAGGTGCTGGCGTACTACCTGCCGCAGTTTCACCCGACACCCGAGAATGATGAATGGCACGGCACCGGATTTACCGAGTGGTACAAAGTCCGTTCGGCCAATCCGTTGTTCTATGGTCATTATCAGCAACATGTTCCGCACGAGGACATCGGTTACTACCATCTGGACGGCCCGGCCAGGTTGGAACAGCAGGCTGAAATGATGAAGAAGTCAGGTGTTCACGGCCTGATTTTCTATCATTACTGGTTCACCGGCAGAATGATCCTTGAGAAGCCGGCACAAATGCTGCTGGATAATCAGCAGATCGATATGCCGTTCTGTTTCTGTTGGGCGAACGAGAACTGGACTCGCCGCTGGGATGGTAACGAGGCGGAAATCCTGCTGGGGCAGGTCTATTCGAAAGAAGACGCCCGCGGCTTTATTCGCTATCTCATTCCGTTCTTCAAAGACGAGCGCTATATCAAAGTAGATGGCCGTCCGATGTTGCACGTGTATCGTCCGTCCTCGATCGAACATATCGACGACTACCTGGCTGTGTGGCGCGAAGAGTGCGAGCGCGAGGGTCTCAAGGCGCCATATATGGTGGCGACGCTGACGCGCGGTGCGACGCATCCGCAAGATCATGGCATGGACTCTGCCGTCGAACGGGTACTGCATGACTGGACTGCCGACGCGGTTCAGGACACTCGCAGCCAGTTGCGCCCTTACTGGCCTCTGGAAGGTAACATCATTAACTACAGCGAAGTTGCCGATCACTACATGGGGCAGGATCTGGGCAAGGATTTCACGCTGTTCCGGTCGCTGGTTCCAACCTGGGATAACACTGCTCGTTACGGTAACCGGGCGTACGTGCTTAACCACTTCACTACGGAAAAATTCCAGAGCTGGATGGAGTTTCTGGTGGATTACTCCGAGCAGCACCTGCCGGAAGATCGCCGCTACGTAGTGGTAAACGCCTGGAACGAATGGGCTGAGGGGGCGCACCTTGAGCCCGATACCCGCTTTGGTTACGGCTACCTCAACTCCATCGGACGGGCGTTGTCCGGCCAGTCCTTTTCGGCGACCACCGATTGTGTCCTGCCAGCAGAATTGAAGCTGAATGTGGTGCTGACACCTGAAGCAGTGGCACGCCTGGAGGCTGAACCTGAGTCGCGTCGCAAGTTCCTGGCATGCCTTGCCAGTTCAGATGCGTTCAAAGCTTGCTCGGTTTCTTTCGAAAACCCAGAGCTTCACCAGACGTTGCAGGCGCAAGGTGTCAAGATCTCCGGGCTTGCGCCTGCCGAATGCGACTTCACGTTGCAGTTCAGCGATATTTGCCTGTTCCCTGCAACGGCCATCGAGTCGTTGCTGAAAATGGCCAAGCGGCACAAGGGGTATTCCGTGTCGGCCAGTCTGCGAAACGATCCATCGTTTGTGCAGGGTGAAAGTACTGTCAACTTCAGTATCGAGCCTGATCAGGTTGCCTGCATGGAGTTGCGTCCGAATGCACCGACGATCGGCTACAAGATCTGCTGTGAGGCCTCATGTTTCCGACTGCTGCCGGATAACGGCATCCAAGGATCATCGCTCGACACGGTATCGACCATCGTGCGTTACCACCGTCGTGGTGACCGTGCATCGCTGATCAATGCACTTCTTTCGTTGGTCGCTCAATCCGGTAGTCAGGTTTTGCCTGTTCTGGCCATCCAGGATATGGATGACCAGGAAATCGCAATTCTTGAAGCGCAGCTCGCTCAACTGCCGTGGAATGAGCATTGTGCTCCGGTGATTCGCCGTTACTTCTCGACGGAGCAAGCGCCGGATTTGCGCTCGTTGATGTTGAACGATGCGCTCAAGGCAGTCGGCAGTGGTTACGCAGCATTTCTTGATTATGACGACATGCTGTTTCCGTGGGCTTACAGCTCACAACTGGAACAGATTAAGTCCAGTGGCAAGAATGCAACCTTTGCACGTGTCTACTCCACCATGGTGGATGCGGCGACTGGTTGCATCGTCAAGCGTGACAAGATTTACGATTACGGTGATAACTACCGTGATTTCATCGAGCATAACCACGCGCCGCTGCACAGTTTTCTGCTCGATCTGAACAAGTGCGATCTGGAAGCGGTCACCTACTTCGATGATATGAAGTACATGGAAGACTACTATCTGACCATGCAGTTGTTCACGCGCGACGGTACCGATTGGGCGTCACTGCGTTCCTGTGATTTTATCGGCGATTACATTCACCGGATCGGTTGCGATACCCATACGCTTGCGCTGACTGATGAGCAACAGCGTGCGGACTTGCTGGCTAGCGAGTCTTACCGGATCTGCGAGGCTCGCATCAAGGCCCTGCGTGATCGCCTGTTGCCCCACGCTTAGAGCAGAAGGCCCGCCAGTTGCTGGCGGGCCTTGTAGTCTGATTCGAATAAGGTTAATCGTATGAGCAAGGATCTGGTTTTTCACGCTACCGCCATCAGTGCGTCGGCAAGAGCTCAGGTAAAGGGGCAAAAACCGGCTGTTATCTGGCTGACGGGTTTGAGTGGCTCGGGCAAGTCGACGATCGCCAATGCTCTGGAGCAGGCACTCGTGGCCAAGGCCCGGCACACATTTCTGTTGGATGGCGACAACTTGCGCATGGGTTTGTGCAAGGATCTGGGTTTTACCGATGCTGATCGGGTCGAGAATATTCGACGTGTTGCAGAAGTGTCGAAGTTACTCATCGACGCCGGCTTGATCGTGATTACCGCGTTCATTTCCCCGTTTCATCGTGATCGCGCCATGGCGCGTGACGTCATCGGCAATGAAGCATTTGTCGAAGTCTTTATCGACACCTCGCTGGAAGAGTGTGAGCGACGCGATCCGAAAGGACTTTACAGCAAGGCAAGGGCGGGCCAGATCAAGAACTTCACCGGGATCGACTCTGCCTATGAGGCACCGGTCAATCCGGATATTCGCATCAACACTGTTGCCGAAGACCTGTCCGAATCCATCGCAAGAGTACTGGAATATCTGGATAAAAGGTTTGATCAATGAAAACCCTCGTCATCATTGGCGCTGGTTTCAGCGGAGCAGTAACGGCAGCACAATTCTTGCGTCGCAGCCCCTCCGATGTCCGAGTCGTACTCATCAACCGCTCCGGGACCATGGCGCGAGGATTGGCGTACGGCACCAACAGCCCGTTACACCTGCTCAATGTGCCTGCGGGGAATATGAGTGCGGACGTCGATGATCCTGAACACTTTCTGCGCTTCTGCCAGGCGAGGGATCCTGCCTGCACGGCATCGTCATTCATTCCACGCAAGATTTATGGAGAGTATCTGACGTCGGTTCTGGATGATGCCGAAAAGCATTGCTCGAAGAGCGTGCGGTTGGAACGACTAGTTTCCGAAGTGCATTCAATAAAGGCACAAGGTGCGCAAGGCGTTGTTGAGTTGGCCGGCGGTGAAAAAGTTATCGCGGATCGAGTGGTGCTCGCGTTTGGTAACTTTTCACCTGTTGATCTGGATTGTTTTACATCTCACGTTGAATCTGATCTTTATGAATCTGACCCTTGGGCGATCAGTAAAGCAGCCACTCCAGATGTCGACTTACCGATTCTGCTTGTGGGGGCCGGGCTAACCGCGCTCGACGTTGCGCTCGGACTGATACATGAAGGGCATCGGGGGCCAATTCATATGCTCTCGCGTCGCGGTTTGTGCCCTGCTCCTCATCGTGCAAGCCGTAACGCTGAGCTGCTGTCTACGGACATCGTTGCTAAGTTAATGAGCACTGCGTCAACCGTACGTAGTTACATGCGGGTAATTCGTACTGAAGTCGATTTGTGTGAGCAGCGGGGTGTTGACTGGCGAAATGTTCTGGGTGCATTGCGGCCCATTACTCCTACGTTGTGGAAACGTCTGCCCAACGTCGAGCGTCAACGGTTTCTGCGGCACCTCCAGCCTTATTGGGATGTTCATCGCCATCGAGTGGCCCCGGAGGCGTACAGCCGCTTCGAGAGGGCTCAGTCGCGCGGGCAAATTCGCTCAATAGCGGGACGGATCAAGGCTGTAACAACTTGTGCAGAAGGCATGAATATTGATATTCAAGCAAGAGGCGAGCAATTCGTTACAAGCTTGAAAGTCGCCAAAGTCGTAAATTGTACAGGACCTAACACCAATCTTAGGCGGGTTGAGGATCGTTTGATCCTACAGCTGGAGCGCGATGGTCTTTTGAAGGTCGATGCGTTAAACCTTGGGTTGTGTGTTAGCAGTGAATTGGCCGTGCTAAGTCAGGAGGGAAAGGCGTCCGATTGGTTGTTCTATATAGGGCCTATGTTAAAGGCGGACTATTGGGAGGCTACCGCTGTACCAGAGTTGCGTCAGTATGGAAAAGTATTGGCGTTAAAACTGATTGCGGATTTTGAGCTGGGTTCTTGACTGAATGGTTTGCTTATAGATACCCATCGCCCATTCCCTCCGTTTATCCCTTTATATGTACCGAACACCTGTTAACCAAGTGTTCGGTACATGAAACTCTTGATCGAGGGGTTATTTCGAAGGGGTAGGCAGCACGCAATGACTGCGCTGATCAATGAGTTCTTTAATGAGCAGGCAAATCAACATTAGGCTTATCATGTCACCTGTCAATAGAACCCTGTAGCCCGATTCATATGCTGTCGGAGAAAGACCTACCAGAGTCGTAACTGCGGTATGCAGGAGCAGGAAGAAAGTGGCGAGATAGAAGCTCGCGTCATTTTCTAACAGTTGTTTCATGATGTAGATCATGCTGACAAGCGAAAGAATACTAAGCGTGTAGGACAAAAAGTACTCTAGGCCGAGTCCTGTGCTTGCGTAGCGCAGGGAGTAATACTCATTTGTTCCTATGTTGAAGATGTTAGAAAAAATACTTCCTTGGAATACTCCGATCGCCATCAATACAAAGGCAATTTTTTTGAATTTGAATTGTTTTTGAAAGGCAAGCATCGTTATTAGTATTCCGATCGCTTTTGGATATAGATTTCTTGTGTCGGTGTAGTGGGCGTTGAAAACATCAAAGCCAGTCGAGATTTTCTTTATTATATTGTAGTCATTGAATTCTGGCATGTAGCGCAATTCGGAGACGAGGCGCAGGTAGTTCCCTGGGGCAGTGATAAGAAACGCAAATCCAATGGCAACGATTACCAGTAGTGTGCTTCTATATGCTAATGAACTCTTTTTGTCCCATAATAAAGAAACGGTAAACAGTGCGAGTGTTGATATGCCGGCCTGCTCGGACTGCGATGCGATCAGTGCGAGAGGAATGGCGAGAAATTTCTCGGGGGTAGAGAATAACGAGGGGCGCATGAATGTTGCGCATACAAAAACTGCTGCTGAAATCGGCAGCAAGTAGTTATAAAATCCGGTCACGTAATATATGGTGGTGTCGAGGATGTTATGGCCTGTTAACAGCATTAAAGCCATGCAGATCGGAATGCCATAGCGGAAGTCGATTGTCTTGGAAAAGAAAACTCTCCAGGTGGCGTAGATGCTAAGTAGCAATAAAGTAGGTATTGCCAGTTTCCAGAACGCAGAATAGGCGATCGTGGTGTACATGACTGCTTCAATAACGATCCTACCTGTCCAGGCGTTGTAGCGCCTGGCTAAATAGTGGAGCGGTGATTCGCCTGATGTGGCAACTGATAGAAAAGTTACATCGTCGGAAAAAGGTTTGAGTTCCAGAGTTAGAAAGAAGTACAAGTAGAACAAGGCAATAAATAACACAAAGGCCAGTGTCTTTTGGGTGTTGGAATCAATTTGCTGTGCAGACATTTTCGCCTCCGTAGTGAATTAAGCCCTTCGAGTCTTCAATGAAGATTTTTACTTTTTCACCGTACCGCTGGCTCAGGTTGCGCCCTATTGCAGATGCGTAAAAACCGTGCAAGTGGAAATCACTGTGAATTTTTAGAAAGTCACTGACATCTTTTCTTTGCAGACGCCGTGTTGTCAGCTTTATAGAGCCGCCTGGCCCGGTGGCAAATAGGTGGATTTTTGTCGCGCTGTCAGGCCGGTCCAATAGTGCCCAGCCATTTACAGTTATCCAGTATTTTCCAGTTGTGCACTGATCAAAGTTAACCTTCAGTGCGGGAATATAATTTTCTTCTGGTGGGAGTGGTGCAGGGATAGTTGTGTTGTTGGCAATAAAAAAAATAACACCAATTGCCATGGAGAGCAGAAGAGCTAAGCCATAACTAAGCGGTGAGAACAAGGCGTTTGTGACGCGCTTGTTGATGGGGTTGGTCGGCACTTGTTGTGTCCTTGTGTAGTGTCTTTTTTAATCGAGATCTGTTTTTTTGTTGAATACAAATTTTTTGTTCAGAGTGTAAAAGCTGATGGTGTAAGAAATCATGGCAAATACTTGCGCGATTTTCGGATCCAGGCCCGCCAGGCGATACCCGGAGATCAACACCAGCTGGTTGATTCCAAAAGCAATGCCGAAAGCAATAATGAACTTCGGTATCGTGCTTCGATCAGTGGTGGATTGGTTGAACACAAAAGTCTTGTTGAGGATGAACGCGGCTATCAAGGCAATGACATAGCCAATGGCGTTCGCATAGGAAGGGTTCATGTCCAGCAATGTGACAAGTAGCAGGAAAACGCCATAGCCGATGGCCGTATTGGCGACGCCTGCAAATATGAATTTGAGCGGTTGCATTGTCAGCGAGTCTTCCTAGTCGGACGGTAATTCTTCGAACAGTCGAGTGAAGACTTTCTGCCCTGTACTTGTGTCTGCTTGTGCTTGCAGCGATTTCCAATAGTTGAGGGTATTGTCTAATTGGTCGGTGTTTCTGGGGCCAATGACGATCCCGGACAGCGACGGGTTTACAAAGGAAGCGGCGAGGGCCAGTTCGTTGAGCGTTGTGGGTCTTGGTTCGAATGCGTGCGGCTCGTTGAGGAAGTCGACGAGCTTCTGTGTAAACGCCTGAGGAATATTGATGTTGCGCAATTCCATCGAACTGTTTGTCTTGGTCGCTTCGGTCTTCAGGCCGCCCAGATTGATACCGTAGGCCAGATACTTCGCATCGGGGAACCAGGCTTCGTAGGCTGCGCGAGCAGCATGGGTCTTGAGGTTCTCTTTGACCTGAATGGCCCACTTGCGAGAGAGCGACGGATCGGCCTTGTAATAAAGCTCGGGATGTCTGATACCCGAAAGACCGATACCGAGACCCTGCTGTTCAAGTCTGGACATGGCCTCGACGGTATCTGCAATGGTCGCACCGTCGATGTCGTCCTCTGCGCGATTGTCCCAGTGGATCGAAACGCAGGAAAGTGCCGAACCAAATTGACTGTGCAGGGTACTCGATGCGCGATCTATATCATCCGGGCTCAGACTGACTTCAGGCGAGCCCATATTGTCCTTCGAGCCGATTTTGACAGTCAGTGCGAGTTTCGAACTGGTGTTTTGACTGACCCAGTCAGCAATCCAGCGAACAGCGAGACCGAAGTCCTCCTGACGCTTGTTGATAGGGTAGTTCGTCGCGGTGTCGACCATTGTTCCGCCGCTGAGCAAAAATTGCTCGAGCAACTCATACGCCTGGGTGCGTTCAATACCCCAGCCCCAGAGGGCGGTACCCAATACCAACTGTTTATGGTCTGGCGAAAGATTCGAGTTCTTCATGCTTCACGCTTTGAGTTGTTCAGGCGTTGGCGCAGGGAAAACATCGCTTTGAGGTACTCGATGGTCAGTTTGAGCACTTTCACCTTCGAGTTCGGGTCGTCAGTCCATGTGACCGGCAAGTCCATCACGCGGTATTTCAAGTGTTCGCCGGTGATCAGCAACTCGGTTGCAAAAAACCATCCGTCACTGTTGGCGCCTGTCTGCATCAAAGGGGCGAGAACACTGCGCTGGAGAAATTTGAACCCGCACATCCCATCGCTGAATGATGTTCGGAAAATCAGTTTGACGATGAGGTTGAAGCCAAAGCTGGTCACGTTTCTGAGAGGTTTGCGTCCGATGACCCTGGCGCCTTTGGCCAGGCGCGAGCCTGTCACAATATCTGCCTTGTTGGCTTTCAGCGCTTCTAGCGCCGGGCGCAGGTGGCTCAAGTCGGTGGCCAGGTCGAGATCCATGTAGCCGACGATGTCGGCGCTCGATTGCGTCCACGACGCTTTGAGCGCACGACCGACTCCGCGCTGTTCAAGGCGCAGGTAGCGAACGTCGGAAAGGTTTTTTTCCAGCTCCAGAGCAATCTCTTGAGTTCGGTCGGTGGATCCATTATCCGCGAGGACAATGCGAATGGTGCCGATATCGCTCAGGTTGGTTTGAATATAATCGTGGGTTTTACGAACCTGCTCGGCCAGCGTTGACTCTTCGTTCAGGACCGGGATGGTAATTTCAATCAGCGAATTCATTGTGATTGCTCGGAAGAAGTGGTTTGCGCGCCGGACAGGTTTTCAGTCTCGAGCTTTTCCAGCACGTCATAAATATTGTCGATCTTGCCACCCAGGATGGAATAACAGCCCGGAAGGGTTTCGTGTTTCTCGAACAAAATAGGTCGGCCATCGTCACCTTCATTTTTGCTGAGAATGGTTTTGACCTCAAAGAGTGAGTCGACGTATTCCGAGTCCAGTACTGAAGGCAAGTAGCGTCCAATATCGCGGATCATTCGATCGACCCGGGTATCCCTTTGATAGCTGTCCAGCTTTTGATAGGGATTGGTATTGGGGTCATCGGCCCAGTGCAGGTGAGGCGTGTAACGAACATGCGAAACCGTATGCAAGCCACGAGCTGGAAAGGGCATAACGGAAAAGAACGGTCCATCCATTACGGTGATACCCAGCTCGCTGAGCGCTGGCGGCATTCGCATGAGCGCCATTTCGGTGATTTCCTGTTTCAGCGCAGTGCGAGTACCAGGAAAGTCGCCGCCAAACTGGTTCAGGCCACTGTAGGTGCAGTTGAAGACGTATCGAGCGCTGATCTGTTCCCGGTCTTTGCCTTCGGGAGCCAGGGTAATGTTCAGCGATTGATTCGGGCTGTTGGCAATGGCTACGGCCTGGGTATTCAGGCAAATGCGGACACCGCTCTCCTGCAGTTCACGTAACGCCCATCTGGCGAGTTGGGTCGAGTCAAATGCGTACTCTTCTACCAGAAAAACCTCTTCGATCAGCCGAGGCTCAAACAGTGATCGAAGTGCAGGGCTGGCCAGCTCGATTTTTGCCCCGATTTCCCTGTAGAAGCGTTCGAACTGGTTCGCAGTAACCTTCGAATTTCGTCGCGCGATCGCATACAGCTTGGTGAAGTCTTGTTTTACAGCTTCAGGCCAGTCTTGAACGAATTTCGGAAGGTTGACCCGGCTGCGGTATGCCGTAGTGAAACTGCGCGGGTAGTGGTAGCCATTGTGTACGCGAGCCTGATTGTTATAAGAGGCCCGGCTCAACAGCGAAGATTCACGCTCGATAAGCGTGACCTGTTTCATGCCGCGTTGTCTGGCAAGGTAAACCGCGATCGCTGCGCCGTAGAACCCTCCTCCGATAACGACCGCATCCTGCATATTGGTCGTCGACATCACGCCACTCGGCCTGAGGAGGATGGTGGCGTCTCAGGCGATGCGACTTCTTCGATATTCAGCTTTTCACGGCGGGTTATGCGCGCACTGGTGAACTCTTGGGCAATATGATACAGCGGCCCTTCATTGGTCAGGCTGGTCATGTGCAGGATGTATTCACCCAATACCAGGAGCACCAGCGAAATCAGGAAAAACATACCGGATTGTTGTAAGGAGAGACTGATCCAGCCCGGTGCAATATCTGTTTTGAGAAAGGCGCTGGCGACAACATAAAAGCTGTAGATGAGATTCGCGACTGCTCCAAACAGCGAAAGGGAAGTGACCAGACGCATGGGCGCCCGAGTGGTCGACACCAACAGGAGCATGCCTCGATCAATACTTTCGCGTAGTCTTTTTTTCTGGGTAACTCGGGGGCTGGAACTGTAATTCAGATTGGCACGGGCAAAACCGCCTGTCGCCGGGAGGTGGCGATAGGTTACCGACGGTTGAGGGTGCTGCAGGATGAAATTGATGACGCGCTTGCTGAGCACCCGATACTGCGGCGCCTCGGTGGCAAGATGTATACCGTTGAACGATTTGTAGACTTTGTTGAAGACCGAATAGGCGACTTCGTAAGCGAGACTTTGTGCGGGCTTCTGTTTGTTCTTGGCGAAAACCACGTCTGCACCGCTGACTGCCTTGTCGAGCATTTCAGGCAAGAAAGCGATGTCATCAACGAGCGGATCGATCACTGCGACGAAATCGCCCAGAGCGTTTTCCAGGCCAGCCCACGATGCGGTATCGGCATCGACTTCTTTGGTCAGCGCATAGACTTGCAGGTTGGGCAGGCCGTTTTCGCCGGTCAGGCTTTTCAATATCGATATGCTGTCGTCATCCGAAGCATTATCGACAACTATAAGTTCGTAGTCGCTAACGAGCGTGGACATCCGTTCAACTGCGTCTGCCAGGATACTTCCAATATGGTTTGATTGGTTGCGCACTACAAAGACAACCGAAAGAAACACCGGAAAAAATGCCATTTAAAGTCCCTCGAGACGTCGGCCATCGGCTGTCGTCCATCATTTCGAAAAAAAAGCCCGTAATCTTAATCTGCAAGGTAGGTCGCGTCACCCTTTTCGTTCATGGTCTTTTGCAGGAAAACCTGCAAAAACAGCCCGTCCGCTGTACGCATCGCTCGCTGTCAGACATCCGAGGGACATTCCGTCGTGTATCCTTAGCGGTTTTGATGCACCGAGCGCGGTCTGCCGCCGACTCCCCTTATTTGCCTGCCTCACTTGTTTTCATCAAAGAGAGCAGGGGGCATTACGTGCGACAGTTTTATTTTTTGGAGTGATGTACTCGATGATTTTCTGGTGGCTCATACCTGCTATCTGCGGTCTTTCGTTTGTATTGACTGCCGGCCTCCGCCGATATGCGCTGGCCCGCAGCATGCTCGACGTGCCGAATGATCGCAGCTCTCACACCGTTCCCACTCCGCGTGGCGGTGGAGTATCGATTGTGGTGACCTTTTTGTCTGGCCTGGTGGCAATGTGGGCAGCAGGGCTGATCGATTCAGGTTTTTTCCTGGGTGCTGCCGGTGCGGGCGGTTTGGTGGCTGTTATCGGCTTCATGGATGATCATGGCCATATTGCGGCTCGCTGGCGTCTGTTAGGCCATTTTGCCGCGGCTGCTTGGGTGTTGTGGTGGAGCGGCGGGCTGGCACCGGTGGAAGTGTTTGGTATGACCTTCGATCCAGGCTGGGTTGGCGATGTCTTCGCTCTGTTCTATCTGGTATGGATGTTGAACCTTTACAACTTCATGGACGGGATCGACGGCCTGGCCAGTGTCGAGGCAATCAGTGTCTGTGGTTCAGCCTGTCTTCTCTATTGGATAAACGGTCATGAGGGCTTTGTCTGGGCGCCATTGCTGTTGGCGATGTCGGTTCTGGGGTTTCTGGTCTGGAATTTCCCTCCGGCAAAAATCTTCATGGGTGATGCCGGAAGCGGATTCCTGGGGATCACTCTGGGGGTCCTTGCATTGCAGGCTGCGTCGCTCAGCCCGGATCTCTTGTGGGCATGGCTGATCTTGCCGGGTGTGTTTATCGTGGATGCGACGTTTACATTGCTCAGGCGTTTGCTGCGAGGCGAGAAGGTGTATGAGGCTCACCGAAGTCATGCCTACCAGTATGCCTCGCGGGTGTATGGACGGCATCTGCCGGTGACCGTTGCCGTGGCGTTGATTAACGTGTTGTGGCTGCTGCCGATTGCCATCGCTGTGTTAGTGGCGGGGCTGGATGGTATGGCGGGCCTGATAATTGCTTACGTGCCATTGCTGGTTTTGGCCGTGAAGTTCCATGCGGGCGAGTCCGAAGTCAGAGCGACACAGGGCAAGGACTGTTAGACAAAATCCGTCTGGTCTCCAATTATTACGTACAATGAAGGCGGATTAAGTAGGCCAACGTGCCTGGTCGGTTGAGGTTTATGGATAAATTACGCGCCTTTTTGTTAGGTTTGCCACGCAGGCAAAAACGACTGATTCAAGTTGCCACAGATGTGTTTCTGGTCTGGGGGTCTCTTTGGCTTGCGTTCATCGTCCGGCTTGGCATCGACGATATGTACAACCCGCTTAAAGTACATTTCTGGTTGTTCGTCAGTGCCCCGATCGTTGCAATCCCGCTTTTCATTCGCTTCGGAATGTATCGTGCAGTCATGCGTTACTTCGGTAACGATGCGCTGATCGCGATCGTCAAGGCCGTCAGTCTTTCATCGCTGATCCTGGCGCTGGTGGTTTACTGGTACAGCAATCACGAGGCCGTGGTTCCCCGCTCTATTATTTTCAACTACTGGTGGCTGAGCCTCGTCATCATTGGTGGTCTGCGCCTGTGCATGCGCCAATACTTCATGGGCGACTGGTTTACCGCAGCCCAGCACGTGCCCTTCACCAACCGCGACGACGGGCTGACCAAAGTGGCAGTGTACGGTGCCGGCGTGGCGGGCAATCAACTGGTTGCGGCACTGCGCATGGGCCGGGTGCTGCGTCCCGTGGCGTTCATCGATGATGATCCGGGTATCTCGGACCGCTCGATTTCCGGGCTGCAGGTCTACAAGCCCAAACATATCCAGCAAATGATCGACGTGACCGGTGCCCAGGAAATTCTTCTGGCGCTGCCTTCCTCGACACGTGCCCGTCGTCGGGAAATTCTCAACCTGCTGGAAGGTTTTCCGCTGCACGTTCGCAGCGTTCCCAACTTTACTGACCTGGCCAGTGGCCGGGTAAAAGTCGAAGACATTCAAGAAGTCGATATTGCCGACCTGCTGGGGCGTGACTCAGTGCCGGCTCAGCCGGATTTGCTCGAACGCTGCATCAAGGGCAAGACGGTGATGGTCACCGGCGCAGGGGGATCCATCGGTTCTGAACTGTGCCGGCAGATATTTTCGTTGCAGCCGACGACGCTTCTGCTGTTCGAACATAGCGAATTCAACCTCTACAGCATTCTCTCGGAACTCGAGCAGCGTGGCAGTCGTGAGTCGACGCCTGTTCGTTTGCTGCCAATTCTCGGCTCGATCCGCCATCAGGACAAACTGCTGGATGTGATGAAAACCTGGAAGGTCGACACCGTTTACCACGCGGCGGCCTACAAGCATGTGCCGATGGTCGAGCACAATATCGCCGAAGGCGTGTTGAATAACGTGATCGGTACGCTCAATACGGCACAGGCGGCGTTGCAGTCGGGCGTTTCGAATTTCGTTCTGATCTCGACCGACAAGGCCGTTCGTCCGACCAACGTCATGGGCAGTACCAAGCGTCTGGCGGAGCTCACGCTTCAGGCGTTGAGTCGAGAAGTCGCGCCGGTGTTGTTCGGCGACAAGGCCAACGTCTCCCGGGTCAACAAAACCCGCTTCACCATGGTCCGTTTCGGCAACGTGCTGGGCTCGTCCGGTTCGGTGATCCCGCTGTTTCACAGCCAGATCAAGTCCGGCGGTCCGCTGACGGTCACCCATCCGAAAATCACCCGCTACTTCATGACGATCCCGGAAGCCGCGCAACTGGTGATTCAGGCGGGCTCCATGGGGCAGGGCGGCGATGTGTTCGTGCTGGATATGGGCGAGCCGGTGAGAATCGTGGAGCTGGCCGAGAAAATGATTCATCTGTCTGGTTTGAGCATTCGTTCCGAACGCAATCCGCAGGGCGATATTTCCATCGAGTTCACGGGGTTGCGTCCCGGTGAAAAGCTCTATGAAGAACTGCTGATTGGCGACAACGTTGCCGCGACGCCGCATCCGATGATCATGACCGCCAGTGAAGATCACTTGCCATGGGATGTGTTGAAAACACGCCTGGGTGAACTACTCGCTGCTGTGGACGCCGATGATTATTCTCGCGTCCGTCAACTTCTGCGTGAAACCGTCAGCGGCTATACCCCCGACGGCGAGATCGTCGACTGGATCTACCAGCAGCGCCGCCTCGAACCCTGATTGTTTCACATCCTGTAACGGACACGTTTTTGACAGGCTCCCATCATCGCCTAAGTTTGGAGAGCAGCTTCGGAAAAGCTGCTTTCTCAATTGATGATGGAGCGTCACATATGCGTACCGGATATTTCTACTCCCTGATTTTTGCCTTGCTGACCAGCGCCTCGATCGCCGCAGTTGCTGCGCCTCTGGCTTCGTCGGAGGCGAACAAGGCGCCCGTGGTGATGGACGCGTCAGCCACTTCTGAAAATCAGAAGGTCGATCTGAACGGTGCCGACGCGGCTACTCTGCAAAAGGAACTGGCAGGAGTAGGCGAGGCCAAGGCGAAAGCGATTGTTGCTTATCGTGAAACAAATGGGCCGTTTGCATCCGTGGATGAATTGCTGGAAGTGAAGGGTATCGGCAAGGCGATCCTCGATCGTAATCGCGACAAGCTGGAAGTGAACTAAGCTGATTGTTCAACGCCAAGGGGCCGGTCATTGACCGGCCTTTTTTGCTTTCAGGTTCATGGAAACGTCGAAGGAGGATGATTGCCTTTCCGTCGGGTAATGGAAAATTACGACTATCATATGGTCTTTGGATTATGCCTATAATAATTTCAGTCGCCCCTGAAGCCTCTGCTTTTCAGCGGTCGCTCTTTCCTCACGCATACCAGGAGTACCGTCATGAATTCCCCGAAATCCCAAGGCACGGCGCTGGTCACCGGCGCTTCTTCCGGCATTGGTGCGGTGTACGCCGAGCGACTGGCGGCACGTGGTTTTGATCTGTTACTGGTGGCGCGCGATCAGGAGCGTCTGGAGTCTACGGCCAGCAAGCTGCAAGACGCCCATGGCGTTCAGGTTGAAGTGCTCAAGGCCGATCTGACGCAAAAGGATGATGTGATCAAGCTTGAGCAGCGTCTGCGCAGCGATTCCAGCATCACGCTACTGGTCAACAATGCTGGCGTAGCGTCCAACGGATTGCTGGCCAACGCCGATCCCGATGAACTGGAGAAGCTGATCCAGCTGAACGTCACGACCCTGACCCGGCTGGCAGCCGCAGCCGCCTCGGCGTTCACCCGCGCCGGGCGCGGCACGATCATCAACATTGCGTCGGTGGTTGCCCTGTTTCCTGAGCGTTTCAATGCCACCTACAGTGCCAGCAAGGCTTATGTGTTGAGCCTCACCCAAACGCTTAATGCGGAACTGGAAGGCACCGGCGTCAAGGTGCAAGCGGTATTGCCGGGCGTCACCCGGACCGAAATCTGGGAACGCTCCGGATTCGATGCCAGCGGCATTCCGGCGGAAATGGTCATGGAGGCGGGCGAGATGGTCGATGCCGCGCTGTCCGGCCTGGATCAGGGCGAATTGGTCACGATTCCTTCGCTGCCCGATGCCGGGGAATGGCAAGCCTTCGTCGCCGCACGTCATGTGATGGCGCCCAATCTGTCCCATAGCTCGGCCGCCAGCCGTTACAAGTAAATCAAGTCGAGAGAGGTCAACCCGATATGGATCAGCGTCGAGTAGTTGTCACGGGTATGGGCCTGGTATCGCCCTTGGGAAGCGGCGTCGAAGTCGTCTGGCAGCGCCTGTTGGCCGGGCGTTCGGGATTGCGAAACCTGCCGGAAGCGGTCATTGCCGATCTGCCGACCCGGGTCGGCGGTGTGGTGCCGACGATGGAGGAGGATGCCGAAGCGGGTTTCGATCCGGATCGCGCCACGCCACCCAAAGAACAGAAGAAAATGGACCGCTTCATTCTGTTCGCGATGGAGGCTGCACGGCAGGCGCTTGAGCAAGCGGGCTGGCATCCCACCGAACCCGGCGCTCAGGAGCGCACGGCCACGATCATAGGCTCCGGTGTCGGCGGCTTCGGCGCGATCGCCGATGCGGTACGCACCACCGACAGCCGTGGCCCGCGACGCTTGTCGCCGTTCACCATTCCCTCGTTTCTGGTCAACCTTGCGGCGGGGCATGTCTCGATCCAGCACGGCCTGAAGGGGCCGCTCGGCGCGCCAGTGACCGCGTGCGCGGCTGGTGTACAGGCGATCGGTGACGCCGCTCGATTGATTCGTGCCGGTGAGGCCGACATCGCGGTATGCGGCGGTGCGGAAGCCTGCATCGATCGCGTCAGTCTTGCCGGTTTCGCGGCAGCACGTGCTTTATCCAGTGGCTACAACGACACGCCTGAACGCGCCTCGCGTCCGTTCGACAGTGGACGTGACGGTTTCGTGATGGGCGAGGGCGCCGGGCTGCTGGTGATCGAGTCGCTGGAGCACGCGTTGGCAAGGGGCGCGCAACCATTGGCCGAACTGGTCGGTTATGGCACCAGCGCCGACGCCTATCACTTGACCGCCGGTCCGGAGGACGGCAGCGGTGCACGGCGGGCAATGGAATTGGCGCTGGCCCAGGCCGGCATCACGCCGGATCAGGTGCAGCATCTGAACGCGCATGCGACTTCGACGCCGGTGGGTGACCTCGGTGAACTGGCTGCGATCAAGTCAGTGTTTGGAGCGCAAAACTCAATCGCCGTGACTTCGACCAAATCCGCGACGGGCCATTTGCTGGGTGCGGCGGGAGGTCTGGAAGCGATCTTCACGCTGTTGGCGATCCGCGATCAAGCCGTTCCGCCAACGCTTAACTTCGACAATCCTGATCCGGCGAGCGAAGGGGTGAACATCGTTCACGGTCAGGCGCGGTCGATGCCGATCGAATATGCGTTGTCCAACGGTTTCGGGTTTGGTGGGGTCAATGCCAGCGTGCTGTTCAAGCGCTGGCAGGCTTAGGCTTCCGACCGCTTGAGGTGTTCGCGGGTGACGTCGAGGATGCGTTGCGCAAACCCGGCATCCGCGACACTGCGAGACAGCAGGAGCGCCCCGGCCAGTGTCGCCATGATGACGATGCTGCGCTCGGCGGCGTTCTCGCCTTCGAGGGTGCCTTCTATCTGGTCCAGGCGCGCCTTGAGCACTTCATCGCTGGTCGGGCTAGGCTGACCACGCAGACCCAGCTCCGATGAAAGGGTGACCAGCGGGCAGCCTTCATGCGGCGTGGTCTGGTGCCACTCGGACAGGTAGGTGTCGATGAACAGCGCCAGCGCATTTTCCTGAGCGAAGATCTCCGCGCACAAGCCAGCCACTTGATCGCCGGCCGCTTGCAGGGCTTTTTCAACGAGTTCGTCCTTGGACTTGAAGTGCGAGTAGAAACCGCCGTGCGTCAGGCCCAGCGCTTTCATCAACGGCTGCAGGCCGGTCGCACCGATGCCGTCCTTGCGAAAACGCTCGGAGGCTTCCTTGATAATACGCTGATGGGTCTGGGCTTTATGATCCTGCGAGTAACGCATCTAAACTCTCCGCAACGAGACCGCCATCTTAACCAATGAAAATTGAATGGTGACTGTACTTCTACTTCCAAAAACCATGCCGATGCATCCAATACATTCCCAACGGGCGCATCGGGTTGGCATGGATAGTGATTGCAGCTTGAAAAGTTGCCCATCACATGAGGAGCAGGAGAATCATGTACAAAGACTACCCGGCCGCCTATCAGGTCAGCAAAGGCTCGGCGTTACAGGTCAATACACCTTTCTACGAACGGATTCGAGACCGCAAGGACGGGCGGACGCTGATCGAACAATTCGAAGTTCCGATCCGCACCGGCCGTGCCTGGCATGTGCCGGCGGGGCATGTGTTTCGTGTCACCACACCGGTCGGGCCCCAGGTGGGCGATTTCAATGTGTGGAACGCACACGATCCGCGCGAACGGATGTGGGCGGCGCGTACCCGGCAACTGCAGGGCGCGCATGTCAGCACCCATGACCGGTTATGGTCGAACCTGCCTTTTCTGCGTCCGCTGGTGACCATCACCGATGACAGCCTGGTCGGCTACGGCATCGACGAGCACGGCGGGCGCCTGCACGATTTGCTCGGCACGCGCTGCGATCCTTATGTGAACAAAATGCTCACCGGCGAGGACTTCCATCATCACTGCCATTCCAACCTGACCCGCGCCGTGTTGCCCCATGGCCTGACCGAATTCGACGTGCATGATGTGCTGAACATCTTTCAGTGCACCGGCCTGAATCACGATGACCTGTATTTCATGAAGGCCTGCCCGGCGCAGAAGGGCGACTACCTGGAGTTCTTCGCCGAAATCGACTTGCTGTGCGCATTGTCGACCTGCCCGGGTGGAGATCTGTCATTGGCGATGTGGGGGCCAGACGCGCAGGATCCGCTGACCGTGTGCCGCCCGCTCGGGGTGGAAATCTATCGTCTGGACGATGCGTTACTTGAAGGCTGGAGCCAGCCAGAGCGCGCGGCGTACAAAGGCCTGCATGGCTTGCACATTGCCAAGGCAGAGTGGGAAAAGTAATCGCCACAAACAACAAACCCCGCCGATTCAGGCGGGGTTTTTCGTTCAGCGGTCCTGCGCGTCCTTGATGTCCGCTTCGGCATTGCGTTCAGCAACGCGTTTGCGTTGTTCGTCGGTCAGTTCGACCTTGTTGGCGGTGTCTCGCAACATCATCAGACCGCCGACGATCGAGCCGATTGCAACGACCAGAATCAACCAGGCATACCAGGGCATAACGGCTCTCCTTAAAGACAGGTCGACGGGCGAGGGTTTCGCCGTGCAACGCTGTATACCACTTTGAGCGAATTGCATTCGCAGTGGTTCCATTCTAGGCCGGTTATGCCCTTGGCGGTTTACAGTCCCGTGAGCATGGCGTCTGCCGGAGCATTGGCGCGCAATTGGCCGGTCAGCAGGAAGTAGCCGAACCCGACGGCCATGAAGCCGAGGAAGATCAGCCCGATCAGCGCATTGAACCAGGCCATCGCCACCAGGCACACCACGGCCAGCACCAGTGCAATCAGCGGAATCAGCGGATAGCACGGCGCGCGGAAGGTGCGCTCCAGATTCGGTTCGGATTTGCGCAGTTTGAACAGGCTGAGCATGCTCATGATGTACATCACGATCGCGCCGAACACCGCCATGGTGATCATCGCAGCAGTGAGGGTCATGCCGCCGAGGTTGATCAGGCCGTCGCTGTAGATCGCCGCGATGCCGATCAAACCGCCGGCGATGATGGCGCGGTGCGGGGTCTGGAAGCGCGACAGCTTTGCCAGCGAAGCAGGCAGATAACCGGCGCGGGCGAGGGCGAAGAATTGCCGCGAGTAGCCAAGAATGATCCCGTGGAAACTCGCCACCAGTCCGAACAGACCGATCCAGACCAGCATGTGCAGCCAGCCGGAGTTGTCGCCAACCACGGTTTTCATCGCCTGCGGCAGCGGATCGTTGATGTTCGACAGGGTGCGCCAGTCACCGACGCCACCGGCGAAGAACATCACGCCCATGGCCAGCAACACCAAGGTCAGAATGCCGCTGATGTAGGCCTTGGGAATCGTGCGTTTCGGGTCCTTGGCTTCTTCGGCCGCCATGGCCGCGCCTTCGATGGCGAGGAAAAACCAGATCGCAAACGGAATCGCCGCGAACATCCCGGCAATTGCCGGAGCGCCGAAAATGTCCGAACCGGCCCAGCCGTTGAGGGCGAAGTTGCTGAAACTGAAGGCCGGGGCGACCACGCCCATGAACACCAGCAACTCGGCCACCGCCAGTACGCAGACGATCAGCTCGAAGGTCGCGGCCAGTTTCACACCGAGAATGTTCAACCCCATGAAGACGATATACGCGCCGACCGCTGCATGTTTCGGATCGAGGGCCGGAAACTGCACGTTCAGATACGCGCCAATCGCCAGGGCAATCGCCGGCGGAGCGAAGACGAATTCGATCAGCGTCGCGAGCCCGGCAATCAATCCGCCTTTTTCACCGAAGGCCCGGCGGCTGTAGGCAAACGGCCCGCCCGCGTGGGGAATCGCCGTGGTCAGTTCGGTGAAACTGAAGATGAAGCAGGTGTACATGGTCGCGACCATGAACGAGGTCACCAGAAAACCGAGTGTTCCCGCGACGCCCCAGCCATAACTCCAGCCGAAATATTCCCCGGAAATCACCAGCCCCACCGCAATGCCCCACAGGTGCAAGGTGCCCAGTGTGGGTTTGAGTTGTGTGTTCATGCGTTGCTCCCTGAACGGTTTGGAAAGCTCGGGGAAGGGCGTGTGCAGTGGGCGTGCCATTTTGTATTGGCGGGTCGTAAAGAGCTGAAAGCTGTCGTATCGGGGATGTTCGCGGCGCAATGCCCATACAATTGTGCGCCAGTTGGGTGCGAAGTTGTCTTTGCTGCCGTCTTCGCGAGCAAGCCCACCCCCGCATTTTGAAATGCGCTCGTCCAAATAACGTATACCCCTGTGGGAGCGGGCTTGGTCCGGGCGGCGATCCGACGAAGAGGCCCGTCCACACGACGCAAGACTGTGCTGTAACGCCGCCGTAAACCCACTCTTTACGCTTTCTTTATGCCCCGCGCGCACCCTCGGTCTCGTTCCTTTACAGCCTCCTTTCCGACAATGCCTCCACACGCGGCAATACGCCGTAACACGGAGATCTTCCATGAGCGTTCTGGACGGGGTGTCACTGCTGCTGGCAGTGGGGCTGTTCATTTATCTGTTGGTTGCGCTGTTGCGCGCGGATCGGACTTAGGAGCGGCTATGCACAGTTATGACTATGGGCTGATCCTCGCATTCTTCGCGGTGGTCTTGCTGCCGGCGCCGTTCCTCGGGCGCTTCTACTACAAAGTGATGGAGGGCCAGCGCACCTGGCTGACGCCGATTCTCGGCCCGGTCGAACGTGGCTGTTACCGCATCGCCGGGGTCAATCCGCAAGATGAACAGAGCTGGCAGAAGTACACGCTGGCGTTGCTGGCGTTCAACCTCGCCGGTTTTCTGCTGCTGTTCGCAATTCTCGTGTTCCAGGATCACCTGCCGCTGAACCCGCAAAACCTGCCGGGCCAGGAGTGGACGCAAGCGTTCAACACGGCGGTCAGTTTCATGACCAACACCAACTGGCAGTCCTACAGTGGTGAGGCAACCCTCAGCTATCTGAGCCAGATGGTCGGCCTCACCGTGCAGAACTTCGTCAGCGCCGCCACCGGCCTCGCCGTGCTGGTTGCGCTGTGCCGTGGCATCGGACGCAAATCCACCAAGACCCTCGGCAACTTCTGGGTCGACATGACCCGCGCCACCCTTTACGGCCTGCTGCCGCTGTGCCTGCTGCTGGCGCTGTACCTGGTGTGGCAGGGCGTGCCGCAGACTTTCGCGCAATACGTGAATGCGGTGACTCTGCAAGGCGTCGATCAGGTGATCCCGCTGGGTCCGGCCGCCAGCCAGATTGCGATCAAGCAACTGGGCACCAACGGCGGTGGTTTCTTCGGCGTCAACTCGGCGCATCCGTTCGAGAACCCGACCGCCTGGAGCAACCTGTTCGAAGTCGCGTCGATCATCCTGATCCCGGTGGCGCTGGTGTTCACCTTCGGCCATTACGTGAAGGATCTGCGCCAGAGCCGCGCCATCATCGGCTGCATGCTCGCGCTGTTCATCATCGGCGGCGCCACTTCGCTGTGGGCCGAGTATCAACCGAACCCTGCCTTGAACAACGTCGCCGTTGAACAGACCGCGCCGCTGGAAGGCAAGGAAGCGCGCTTTGGCACCACCGCCACCGTGCTCTGGTCGGTGACTACCACGGCGGCGTCGAACGGTTCGGTCAACGGCATGCATGACAGCCTCAACCCGCTCAGCGGCATGGTCGCGCTGGTCAACATGATGGTCGGCGAAGTGATCTTTGGCGGCGTCGGTGCGGGGCTCTACGGCATGTTGCTGAACGTGTTGATCGCGGTGTTCCTCGCCGGCCTGATGATCGGCCGCACCCCGGAATACCTCGGCAAGAAACTCCAGGCCCGTGAAGTGCAACTGCTGGTCGTCACCCTGCTGGTGATGCCGGTCGGCGTGCTGGTGCTCGGCGCGATTGCTGCGAGCCTGCCGGGTCCGGTGGCGGCGGTGAGCAACCCCGGCCCGCATGGTTTCAGTCAGTTGCTTTACGCCTACACCTCGGCCAGTGCCAACAACGGCTCGGCGTTCGGCGGCTTCGGCGCCAACACAGCGTTCCACAACCTGATGCTGGGCCTTTGCATGTTGATCGGCCGCTTCGGTTACATCCTCCCGGTACTGGCCCTGGCCGGCAGCCTGGCGATGAAGAAAACCGCACCGATCGGCCAGAACAGTTTCCCGACCCACGGCCCGCTGTTCGTGACCCTGTTGACCGTGACCATTTTGCTGGTGGGCGGCCTGACCTTCTTGCCGACCCTCGCATTGGGCCCAATCGCCGAACATCTGAGCATGGGCTTCTAAGGAGTCAATGATGAATATGCCCGCAATCAAACCTGCCGCCATCAAGGCGCCGGAACAAGCGAAAACCGCGATCAGCGCCCTGTGGCGTCCGGCGCTGGTGCAAGCGTTCGTCAAGCTCGACCCGCGCCAGTTGCAGCGCTCACCGGTGATGCTGGTGGTCGAACTGACGGCGATCCTGACCACCGTGCTGTGCTTCATTCCTGACAGCAGCGTGCCGACTTTCGTCGCCGCACAAATCGCGCTGTGGCTGTGGTTCACCGTGCTGTTTGCCAATTTCGCCGAAGCGCTGGCCGAAGGTCGGGGCAAGGCCCGCGCCGACAGCCTCAAGGCCGGCAGCGAAGGCCTCAGTGCCCGACGCAAGCTGGCTAACGGCAGCTTCCAGGTGGTGCCGGCCACCAGCCTGCGCAAGGGCGATCTGGTGCGCGTCGAGGCGGGGGAGATGATCCCCGGTGACGGCGAAGTCATCGAAGGCATCGCGGCGGTCAACGAAGCGGCGATCACCGGTGAATCGGCGCCGGTGATTCGCGAGTCCGGCGGCGACCGTTCCGCCGTCACCGGCAACACCCGACTGGTGTCCGACTGGCTGCTGGTGAAGATCACCGCCAACCCCGGTGAATCGACTCTGGACCGGATGATCGCGCTGGTCGAAGGCGCTAAACGCCAGAAGACTCCGAACGAAGTGGCGCTGGACATGCTGCTGATCGGCCTGACCCTGATCTTCCTGCTGGTGGTCGTGACCCTGCAGCCGTTCGCCCACTTCGCCAACGGCAGCCTGCCGCTGGTGTTCCTGGTGGCGTTATTGGTCACGCTGATTCCGACCACCATCGGCGGTCTGCTGTCGGCCATCGGTATCGCCGGGATGGATCGTCTGGTGCGCCTGAATGTGATCGCCAAATCCGGTCGTGCGGTGGAAGCCGCGGGTGACGTGCATGTGTTGCTGCTGGACAAGACCGGCACCATCACTTTCGGCAACCGGCGTTGCAGCGCGGTGTATGCCGCGCCGGGTGTGGATGCCCGTGAACTGGCCGAAGGCGCGCTGTTCGCCTCGCTGGCCGATGAAACTGCCGAAGGCAAGTCCATCGTCGAGTACCTGCGCGGCTCCAATCCGCAGCCGGAACCGGCGCCGGAAACCCTGACCGCCGTGCCGTTCAGTGCGGAAACCCGCTTGTCCGGTGTCGACTATCAGGGCCGTGTGTTTCGCAAGGGCGCGGTGGATTCGCTGCTGGCCTTCCTCGGTCAACAACGCAAGGATCTGGCCCCGGCGCTGTCCCGGGAAATCGACAAGATCGCCCAGAGCGGCGGCACGCCGTTGCTGGTCTGCGCCGACGGCAAACTACTGGGTGCGATCCACCTCAAAGACGTGGTCAAGCCGGGCATCCGCGAGCGTTTCGCCGAGCTGCGCAAGCTGGGGATTCGCACGGTGATGGTCACCGGCGACAACCCGTTGACCGCTGCTGCCATCGCGGCTGAAGCGGGCGTCGACGACGTGCTGGCCGAAGCGACTCCGGAGAAAAAACTGGCGCGCATCCGTCACGAGCAGAACGACGGTCGTCTGGTCGCGATGTGCGGCGACGGTGCCAACGATGCTCCGGCGCTGGCCCAGGCTGACGTCGGCATGGCGATGAACGACGGCACGCAAGCGGCGCGCGAAGCGGCCAACATGGTCGACCTTGACAGCGACCCGACCAAGCTGCTGGACGTGGTGCAGATCGGCAAGGAATTGCTGGTGACCCGTGGCGCGCTGACGACCTTTTCCATCGCCAACGACGTGGCCAAGTACTTCGCGATCCTGCCGGCCCTGTTCGCGGCGATCTACCCGCAACTGGGCGTGCTGAACATCATGCAGTTGAGCAGTCCGCAGAGCGCGATCCTGTCGGCCATCGTCTTTAACGCTTTGATTATCGTCGTGCTGATTCCGCTGGCCCTGCGCGGCGTGCGGGTGCAGGCAGCGAGTGCGGCGGCATTGCTGCGACGCAATCTGCTGATCTATGGCCTGGGCGGGATTCTGGTGCCGTTCGTGGGGATCAAGGCGATCGACATGCTGCTGACGGCGTTGCATCTGGTTTGAACCTGAACAGCGGTGTGCCGGGCACACCGCTTCAAGCACGAATTCGAGGATTTTGAGATGTCCACACTGTTACGTCCGGCCCTGAGCCTGCTGGTGCTGATGACCCTGGTCACCGGCGTTGCCTATCCGCTGGTAGTTACGGGCGTCGCGCAAGTTGCCTTCCCCGAGCAGGCCAACGGCAGTCTGGTGCGCGACGCCGAAGGCAAGGTGCGCGGCTCGTCGTTGATCGCCCAGGATTTTGTCGGCGATGCCTGGTTCCATCCACGTCCATCAGCCGGTGCCTTCGCCACCGTGTCGAGCAGTGCGAGCAACCTGTCGCCGAGCAATCCGGCGCTGGCCACTCGGGTGATCGATGACGCCAACAAGTTGCAGGTGCCCGGTCAGGGCCCGGTGCCGCTGGCGCTGTTGACCACCTCCGGCAGTGGCCTCGATCCGCACTTGCCACCAGCGGCGATTGCCTATCAACTGGCGCGTGTTGCGGCCGCGCGTAATGTGCCGGTAGCGACTTTGCAACAACTGCTCGACGCGCACGTCGAACAGCCGCTGGTGGGCCCGCCGGTGGTGAATGTGCTGGCGCTGAACATGGCGCTGGAAAAGCTATGAATCGCGATGACACCAGGAAGAGAGAGCTTCAAGCATGAGTGACTCCGGCCGCGCCGACGCGCTGTTAGCAGAACTGCCCCGCGACGGACGCGGCCGGCTCAAGGTTTTTCTCGGCGCAGCGCCGGGCGTGGGCAAGACCTACGCGATGTTGCAGGCAGCCCACAGCCAGTTGCGTCAGGGCGTGAAAGTCATCGCCGGGGTGGTTGAAACCCACGGCCGCGCCGAAACCGAAGCGCTGCTTGGCGGCCTGCCGCAATTGCCGCTGGTGCGCTCGCAATACCGCGGTGTGACGCTTGAAGAAATGGACCTCGACGGCCTGCTCGCCGCCAAGCCGAAACTGGTGCTGGTCGACGAACTCGCCCACAGCAACGCCCCCGGCAGCCGCCACGCCAAACGCTGGCAGGACATTCAGGAGCTGCTCGCCGCCGGCATCGACGTCTACACCACGGTCAACGTCCAGCACCTGGAAAGCCTCAACGATCAGGTGCGCGGCATTACCGGTGTGCAGGTGCGCGAAACCTTGCCGGACTGGGTGTTGCAGGAGGCCTACGAACTGCTGCTGATCGACCTGCCGCCCCGGGAACTGCTCGAGCGCCTGCGCGAAGGCAAGGTCTACGTGCCGGAGCAGGCACGCGCCGCGATCGATGCATTTTTCACCCAGACCAACCTCACCGCGCTGCGCGAACTGGCGATGCAGACCGCTGCCGCGCAGGTCGATAACGATCTCGCTCAGGGCTATCGCCAACTCGGCCAGGCCGCACCGGCAGTGCGCGGTCGCTTGCTGGTCGGGGTCGATGGCGATACCCAGGCCGAACGGCTGGTGCGTCACGCCAGTCGGGTTGCCCAGCGCCGGCATTTGCCGTGGAGTCTGGTGCACGTCGACAACGGCAGCGTGCGGGACGAGCCATCGCGCCTGCGCCTGCAAAGTGCCCAGCAACTGGCCGAACGCCTCGGTGGCGAGGTGGTGTTGCTGCGGGCCGGCGAAGTGGCGAAAACCCTGATTCAGCATGCGGCTGAACGCCGGGCAAGTCTGGTGCTGGTCGGCCAGTCGCGGCCGCGCCTGCGCAGGCGTCTGTTTGGCGGTGGACTGGCGGCGCGTTTGTTGCGTCAGGCCCATGGCCTGGAAATCAACGTGCTGGACAGTGATCAGGAACAGCATCAACCGCGCCCGCGTTCAGCACCGACGCTGGTGTGGTTCGACTATGCGCTGGCGCTGGTCGCCACGGTGTTGGCCAGTGCACTGGCATGGGCGGTGTCCAGCGTGCTGCCCTTGCCGAACATCTCGCTGGTGTTTCTGGCGGCGGTGCTGCTGGTGGCCGTGCGCAGCAGTCTCGGCCCGGCGCTGGCCTGTGCGGCGTTGTCGTTTCTGACCTACGACTTTCTGTTCATCCCACCGAATTTCTCCTTCAGCATCCAGCGCGAAGAAGACGTGCTGACGTTGCTGTTCTTCCTGCTGATGGCGGCGCTCACCGGCAATCTCGCGGCGCGCCAGCGTCGGCAATTGCAGGCGCTGCGCGATACCCAGGAAGAGACCACTGAACTGCTCGACCTGTCGCGCAAACTCACCGCCGCCACCGACCGCCAAGCCGTGGTCAGCGCCGCCGCGCAGCACCTCAATGGCTGGAGCGATCTGCAATTGTGCCTGCTCAATCGCGACGGGCAGGGCGGCTGGAAAGTCGAGACCGGCGGGCCTTTGCAGTTCACCGAATCCGAACGCGCCGCCGCCGACTGGGCCTGGCAACACGATCAACCGGCGGGCATGGGCACCGGCACGTTGCCGTTCGGGCGCTGGTGGTGGTGGCCGCTGTCAGTGGAGGACGGGCCATTGGCGCTGCTCGGTGTGTGTGCCAAAGAGGGTCAGACATTGAGCGGCCAACGCCGTCGGTTGCTGACCGCGTTGAGTCAGCCTTTGGCTCAAGCATTGGCCCGGGCACAACTGGCCGATGACCTGGAAGCTGCGCGCCTGCACGGCGAAACCGAACAGCTGCGCAGTGCCTTGCTGGCTTCGGTGTCCCACGATTTGCGCACGCCGCTGACTTCGATGCGCGGCAGCATCGACAGCCTGCTGGCGCTCGGCGAAGCGATTCCGCTGGCGGATCGTCGCGAGCTGCTCGAAGGCACCCGCGATGAAGCCGAACGTCTCGATCGCTACATCCAGAACTTGCTGGACATGACCCGTCTCGGCCACGGCGCCCTGAAGCTGGCGCGGGACTGGGTGTCGCCGGCGGACATCGTCGGCAGCGCGCTCAATCGTCTGCGGGCGGTGTTGTCGTCGCTGCAAGTGAGCACCGATGTACCGGCCGAGTTGCCGCTGCTGTACGTGCATGCCGCGTTGATCGAGCAGGCGCTGGTGAACGTGCTGGAAAACGCCGCACGCTTCTCGCCGTCCCACGGCCGTCTGCAATTGCGCGCCGGGGCGGATGACAGCGAAGTGTTTTTCTCGGTCAGCGATGAAGGGCCGGGGATTCCGGTCGATGAGCGGGCGAAGATTTTCGATATGTTCTACACCGCTGCCCGAGGTGATCGGGGCGGGCAGGGCACGGGGCTGGGGCTGGCGATCTGTCAGGGCATGGTCGGCGCCCACGGCGGGCGAATCAGCGTCGGCGACGGCATCGACGGACGCGGCACCTGCATCACCCTGCACCTGCCGTTGCAGACGCAACCGGGGATGGACGGTGAAGCCTGATCCGCACTGCGCTACTCTCTTGCCACTCTTTTGTGTTGATGTGAATTCATGAGCCAGACCGCGACCATTTTGGTCATCGATGACGAACCGCAGATCCGCAAGTTCCTGCGCATCAGCCTCGCTTCTCAGGGCTACAAGGTGCTCGAGGCCGGCACCGGCGCCGAGGGCCTGGCCCAGGCGGCGCTGAACAAACCGGATCTGCTGGTGCTCGACCTCGGCCTGCCGGACATGGACGGCCAGCAAGTGCTGCGCGAGTTTCGCGAATGGGCCACGGCGCCGGTGCTGGTGTTGTCGGTACGCGCGAGCGAAGGGCAGAAAGTCCAGGCGCTGGATGGCGGCGCCAATGACTACGTGACCAAGCCGTTCGGCATTCAGGAGTTTCTCGCCCGGGTGCGCGCCTTGTTGCGCCAGGCACCCGCCGGCGAAGCGCAGCAGGCCGCGTTGAATTTCGGCCCGCTGACCGTGGATCTGGCCTATCGCCGGGTGCTGCTCGACGGCGTTGAAGTCGCCCTGACCCGCAAGGAATATGCAGTGCTGGCGCAACTGGCGCGGCATCCGGGGCGGGTGATCACCCAGCAGCAATTGCTCAAGGACATTTGGGGCCCGACCCACACCGAGGACAGCCACTACCTGCGGATCGTGGTCGGTCATCTGCGGCAGAAACTGGCGGACGATCCGACCCGGCCCCGGTTCATAGTGACCGAGGCGGGCGTCGGTTATCGCTTGTTGAGCGAGAGCAGCCTTTAGCTCTGCTCGCTCTCATAGCGATCCAGGGTATCCCGGGCAATCTCGCGACCCAGCGCGATCAGTTCCGGCGCCTTATAGAACTCGAAGAACCGGCATACCCGTTTCGGCACGTTGATCAACACGTCCGGTGGGTAGCCGGCGATCTTGTACTGCGCCAGCGAGGTCTGCATCACCTCGAAACTCTGGTTGATCAGGTCGAGCAATGAAGCGGGCCCGACGTTATCGACGATGAACGATCCGGTGGCGGACTTCGGTGCGCCATCGCGTTCAGGCGCGGCGGCCGGTTGCTGGGCTTCCGGCTCGGCGCTTTCGACCCACGGATTGATGTCTGCGGCTTCGGCACGCAGCGCTTCCTGTTCCAGCAACAGCAATTGCTCGGCCTGTTTGCGGCGGAACGGCATCTTCGAACCGAGCGAATTGATCAGGCTGTCAAAGCGCGTACGGAACGCGGCGGGCCGCTGGATCACCGGCAATTTGTAATGGCGCTGGTTGGTCGAGTTGAGGTTGACCGCGATGATCAGGTCGCAATGGCTCGACACCACCGGCACGATCGGCAATGGGTTGAGAATGCCGCCGTCCACCAGCATTCGGTTGCCCTGCATCACCGGGGTGAACAGGCTGGGAATCGCCGCCGAGGCGCGCATGGCCTGATGCAGGCAGCCCTCCTGAAACCAGATCTCCTGCTGGTTGGTGAGGTCGGCGGCCACCGCCGTGTAGGGAATGCGCAGGTCTTCGATGTTGATCTCGCCGACGATCTTGCGGATCTGACCGAAGACTTTCTCGCCACGGATCGCGCCGAGGCGAAAGCTGACGTCCACCAGGCGCAGCACGTCGAGGTAGTCCAGGCTTTCGATCCAGTTGCGGTATTCGTCGAGCTTGCCGGCGGCGTAGATTCCGCCGACCACGGCCCCCATTGAACAGCCGGCAATACAACTGATGTCATAGCCCCTTCGTTCGATCTCTTCGATGACCCCGATATGGGCATAACCCCGGGCGCCACCCGAGCCCAGCACCAGTGCGACACGCTTTTTCATCCAACTTCCTCCCGACAAGGTTCCACAATGCACCCATCGAGTGCCGGGCTTCAATCGCCGGGGTCGCTCGGGGCGGCGATGGCGTCGTTTTTTCGATACTTCCTGACCTGTCGGCGTTATCTTTTGCCGTGCGCTGTAATCGCGGGGCCCAAGGCACTTTTTCGCTGGCGCACCGTCTTACCTGCACGACTGTTGACCTATCTTCGAGGTGTGAGTGATGAAAGCCTGGATCTGTGTGCCGTTGATGGCCCTGGCATTGGCCGGTTGCGCCGGCAAGACCGCTTACCGCGACAGCTGCGGCAGTCAGCTCGACGCGGCGTGGCATGAACTGGATCTGGCCAAGGCCGAAGGGTTTGCCGGCACCGTCAGCTATTCCAAGGCGCTGTCGCTGTTGACGGCGGCCAAGACCCAGCAGCAATTCGAAGGATTCGAAGGCTGCACCAGGAAAGCCGAGAAGGCGCGTTTCTATATTCGCGAATCCCGCGCGGGGCGCTAAGCTGCTGACGTGGCGCAAGGGCAGGTCGCTCGCGCTGGCGCACACTCATGCAGCGTCATTGAATTCAGGAGCAAGTAATGTCTGCGTTGGTTGATCGGCTGGTGGCCCATGTCCTGAGCCTGGAAGTACGGCTGCTGGCCTGTCAGGCCCGTTTGACCGCTCGAACCGACCCTGAAGCACTGCACGACCTGCGCACCACCGTGCGGCGCTTGCGCAGTCTGCTGCGACCGTTGCGCGGCTTGCCGGGTGTAGAGCAACTGGAAAGCGCGGCGGCCAGCGTCGGGCAACTGACCACGCCGTGGCGCGACCGCGAGGTGCTGGCGGCCTGGCTGATCAAGCATGATCAGCCCGAAGCCGCGCAACGGCGCATGGCGCAGATGGCCGAGGCTTATCCGGCCTTGGCGGCCAGCGCCGAAGTGGCGTCGCTGCTGATGATCCTTGATGCCTTTCCACGTTTTCTGCGTGCGTCCCAGCGCCAGGGCTTGCTCAAGCGCCTGGATAAACGCATCGAAAAGCGCCTGGGCAAACAATGGAAAAACCTCGACGTGGCGCTGCACGACCCGGCCCACGACCGCCATCGCCTGCGTTTGCTGATCAAGCGCGTGCGCTACGGCATCGAGGCTTATCTGGAACTCGATCGTCTGCCCGAAGCTGCGTTGCCCCGTCTGAAATCCGCACAAGGCGCACTCGGTGACTGGCACGATTGCTGGCAATGGCTGGCCCGCGCCGAGCAGGAACCGGATCTGCAACCTTGCGTCGCCACCTGGCAGGCGACCATGATCCAGGCCGAAAGCAAGGCTGACCAGGTGCTGGAAAAACTCGACGCGACCTGCTTCAAATCCTGAAACCCGTTGGCGCGCAGCACTGCTGTCTTATCTGTCAGTCTCTTTGACCGGAATGGACGCTGCGCCGCTCTGCCGCGCTGGTTAAGATCCGGTCATTCCCTTTTTCGTGTCCGAGGTTTCCATGCGCTTTTGCGATCTGATCGATGCTGTCCGTCGTCAACCGGAGGTCACGATTCCGGCGGAGTGGGGGCAGGGCCGAGCCAGTTTTGGCGGCTTGGTTGCCGCCCTCCAATTTGAAGTGATGCGCACCAGGGTGCCGGCCGATCGACCGGTGCGTTCGCTGGCCATCACTTTTGTCGGCCCGGTCGAGCCCGGAGTGCCGGTGAGCTTCGAGGTCGAGGTACTGCGCGAAGGCAAGGCGGTCAGCCAGGTGCTGGGGCGTGCGGTGCAGAACGGTCAGGTGGTGACGATGGTGCAAGGCAGTTTCGGGGCTTCGCGGCCGTCGGAAGTGGCGGTTGAAGCCTATCCGGCGCCGGAGATGAAGCACTGGGAAGACTGCCAGGAGCTGCCGTACATCAAAGGCGTAACCCCCGAGTTCATGCGTCATCTGGCGATGCGCTGGAGTGTCGGCGGCATGCCGTTCACCGGCAATCAATCGCGGCTGATGGGCGGCTGGGTGCGTTTGCGTGGCGATGTGAAGGAAGAGCCGGTCAACGAAGCGCACCTGCTGGCGCTGGTCGATGCCTGGCCACCCGCGCTGTTGCCGTACCTGAAGAAACCGGCGCCGGGCAGCACCCTGACCTGGACCATCGAATTCGTTCAGCCGTTACGGGATGTGAGCACGCTGGACTGGTGCCAGTATCTGGCGGACATTGAGTATGCGACTGACGGTTACGGCCATGTCGCCGCCAAGCTGTGGAGCGCGAAGGGTGAACTGATTGCCATGAGTCGGCAGACGGTAACGATTTTCGCCTGACTCAATGCCGGCGATGGCGTTCACGCCAGGCGCGATACCAGCCGCCACTGAGGAAGAACCGCGGAAACGTCAGAAACTGCTCGACCAACAGGCGCGAGACGGCGTCCTTGCGATCACTGAACGGCTCGGAGGCTTGCGCCTCCAGGCTGTGACCATGGCGCTGCAGACCCAGCGCCGCGATGATGCCGATCACGCCGATCGCCACGCTGGCCAGACTCAGGCTGAACACACCCGAGACGATCAACAGAAACGCAACAATGAACAGCGGTACGGCAATCAGGTGCAGCACCAGATTGGTCGGGTGCTGATGGTTGTTCGGGTACGCGCGCCATTGCCACGCGGGAAGGTTGGGGTGACGTTTGCCCATGTTGCTGCTCCTCGATCCATGTTCGGTACATGATTGAAGAATAGGCCCGGGCAGCCGGGGCGGCGAATCAAGGTTGGCTATTGAAGTGATAGGGACAATGGCCATTTCTGATGTTGACCCCTAGAGCTTGAGCTGACCGATCGCCTGGTTCAGTTCCCCGGCCAGTTTCGCCAAGTCGTTGCTGGTGGTCGCCGAATCCACGGTCTGCTGCACGGTGTTTTCGGTCACATCGCGAATGCTCACCACTGCACGGTTCATCTCTTCGGCGACCTGGCTCTGTTGTTCCGCCGCCACCGCAATCTGCGTGTTGCTTTCGCGCATCTGCGCCACCGCCCCGGTGATTTCCGCCAGCGCTTCACCGGCCTCTTGCGCCTGCTGCACACAGTCGTCGGCCTTGTACGAACTCTCCTGCATGAAGTCCACCGCATCGCGGGTCCCGGCCTGCAACGCCGACACCATGGTGGTGATTTCATCGGTGGAGGTCTGCACGCGTTTGGCGAGGTTACGCACCTCGTCGGCCACCACCGCGAACCCGCGACCCATTTCCCCGGCACGGGCCGCTTCGATGGCGGCGTTGAGTGCCAGCAGATTGGTCTGCTCGGCGATGCTGTGAATCACGCTGACCACGCCGTTGATCTTCTGGCTGTCCTCGGCCAGGCGCTGGATCATCTCGGCAGTCTGCTGCACGCCGCTGGACAGCCCGGCAATCGAATGCTGGACGCGGGTCACCACTTGCTGACCGCTGCCGGCCAGGCCGTCGGCGGTCTGCGACAGGTCGCGTGTCGCGCCAGCGTGCTGGGCGATGTGGTAGACGGTGGCGGTCATTTCGTTGATCGCCGTGGCGGCCTGATCGGTTTCGCTCTGCTGGCCGAGCATGCCGTGACGCACCTCGTTCATGCTCGATGCCAGTCGCGCGGCGCCGACGTCCAGTTGCCGCGCAGTGTTGGCCACGGTGGTCACCACGCGCTGATAACCGGCCTGCATTGCATTGAACGCGTTGGCCATCTGCCCGACTTCATCCTTGCAGGCCAGCGGCACCCGGGCGGCGAGGTCGCCGGTTTTCTCCACGTGCAGCATCACGTCCTTGAGGGTGTTGAGCTGACTGAGCAGGAAGCGGATCAGCAACTGTGAGGCACCGAGCATCGCCAGCATCAGGATGAACACCGCCATCGCATAGTTGGCGAAGCGCTCGCGGAATACCTGGCTGAGGCTGGGGGCGTAGGCGATCACGGCGACCTGCTGGCCATCGGCACGGCTGAATACCTCGGCGCCGAGCAGCGGGTTTTCGCCGAACAATGGCAAGTGACTGATCTCGATCCAGCCGTTGCTGTCGGTGATCTCCAGCAGCGGCTGATCGTTGAGGCGCGGCGCGTCACCGCGTTTGAAGGTCAGCACCTGATCGGATTTGGGCAGCGCTTGCCCGGTCGGCCAGGCCTTGAGCAATTGCGCCTGGGCCTGGGCCGAGGTTTGCGCGGCGTGACTGCGGGCCTGTTGTTCAAGCTGTACGGCGTACAGTACCAGCAACAGGGTGGTGACAAAGGCGACCGCGTTGACCGCCCAGAATTTGTATTTCAGCGAAATATTGCTAAGCCAGGTACCCATGGAGGTCTTCTCTGATAGCGGAAACAGTTTTGGCAAGGTGCCATTATTGTGCCGCTACCCAGATGCCCGGTTCTTGATGTGCATCAACAAGTGATGCATCTGCCTCTTTCAAGGCAGGTCAGGTAGACCGTAGAACGCCCGTGCGCAGGCGGTAGTGTGGGCGGCCAGGTCTGCCTCGGTTTCGCCTCGATGCAACGCGACTTCACGCAACACTTCAGTGAGATACGCCGGCTCGTTGCGCCCGTTTTTCGGTTTTGGCCGCAGTGTGCGCGGCAGCAGGTACGGTGCATCGCTTTCCAGCATCAGGCGACCGCGCTTGATTTCCTTCACCAGCGGGTGCAAATGGGTGCCGCGACGCTCGTCGCAGATCCAGCCGGTGATGCCGATGTGCAAGTCCAGATCGAGGTAACTGAACAGCGCTTTCTGCTCACCGGTGAAGCAGTGCACCACGGCGGCGGGCAACTGATCACGGAAGTCGCGGAGGATTTCCAGCAGACGCTGGCTCGCATCACGCTCGTGGAGGAACACCGGCAATTGCAGCTCGACGGCCAGCGCCAGATGCTCTTCGAGGACTTTTTCCTGCTGCGGACGCGGCGAGAAATCGCGGTTGAAGTCCAGCCCGCATTCGCCCACCGCCACCCCGTTCGACTCCTGCAGCAGACTGCGCAGATGCCGTGCACTGTCGGCATTCCAGTCGCTGGCCGAGTGCGGGTGAATGCCGGCGGTGGCAAACAGTCGCTGGCCGTCCGGATCCAGTTGCTGGCACAGTTCCAGCGCCTGTTCGCTGCCCTCGACACTGGTGCCGGTCAGTACCAGTTGGCAGACCCCGGCAGCGTAGGCGCGGTCGAGCACGGCCTGGTGTTTGTCGGCGAAACTGGGGTTGGTCAGGTTGACGCCGATATCGATGAGTTGCATGGTGCTACCTCGGGCCGAAGGCCGGAAAGCATATCAGAGCTGTAGATTTATAAGAAAAGCCAAGAACTACAACGGCTTATGGCTGTCTGTTGAGGCCGCGAGACAGGCCGGGCTGGCAGAGTTGCCATCACTGTGCCAGTCTCTCGCACTTTATCAGCGCTCCAGGCGCTCTGTTTTCGTCGGTGTTTTACGGCCGCTCAGCGGTAAAAACACCCCGTATTCTTTCCGGAGAGTGGATGGTTCGTCCCTCGGTTTTGCTCCTGCTGTGTGGTTCGCTGCTGTTGCCGATGACCGCGGTCGCGCGGTTGCCCGGACCGCTGCAAGCTGTGCCGGCGGCCAAGGTTCGCGACCTGACCGAGATCCGCAGCAGCCGTGTCCTGCGGGTGCTGGTCAACCAGAGCCGCAACAGCTCCGGCGAAGTCCAGGGTCAGGCCATCGGCATCGAATACCACCGTCTGCGCGCCTTCGAACAATACCTCAACGGCCACGCCCGCGACGGCCAGGAAATCACCCTCAAGATCATCCCCAAAGCCAAGGATCAATTGCTCGGCGCGCTGCAGCGTGGCGAGGGCGATCTTGTTGCGCCGGGCGAACTGCTCGAGTTGCAACCGGGTCACGCGGTCGCCAGTAGTGAGCCGATTGCCAGCAACGTGCCGTTGCTGCTGGTCGGCATCAAGGGCGAGAAACGCTACACCAGGGTCGAGCAGCTGGCCGGCAAAACCCTGGCGTTGTCCACCGGCAGTGCGGCGGGGGAGGCGGTCAGTCAGCTCAACCAGAAACTGGCATTGCACAAACTGGCGCCGATCAAGATTGAATGGGTCGATCCGACTCTCGCGGTCGAGGATGTACTGGAGATGGTCCAGGGCGGGATTTTCCACCTGACCATCGTCGAGCAACCGATTGCCGAGCGTTGGGGCAAGATCCTGCCCAAGCTGCGTTTCGACCGGCAGGTGATGATCAGCGAACCGGGCGAGGAATACTGGTTCGTGCGCCGTGATGCGTCGATGTTGCGGGCGAGCATCGACCGCTTCCTGACCGGCTACAAGAAGCCGGCGAACGAAGATGCGGCCTTCCTGCGGATCTACCGCCGGCTTTATCAAGTTCACTATCCGTTGGCCAAGGCTGATCGCCTGCGTCTGGAAAAACTGCGTCCTACCCTGCAGAAACACGCCGAAGCGCAAAACATGGACTGGCTCAACCTGGCGGCGCTGGCTTTCAAGGAATCGGCGCTGCAGCCCAGCGCGCGCAGCGGCAGTGGCCCGACCGGGCTGATGCAGATCACCCCGTCCGCTGCGCAGCGGGTCGGCGTCAACAATATCCAGAATCTCGATGCGAATGTGCAGGCAGGGGCCAAGTACCTGGCGATGATCCGCCGCAAGTTCTTCAACAGCCCGAAACTCAACGAGCGCGAGCGCATGGCGTTCACTCTTGCGGCGTACAACATCGGCCCGGAGCGGGTGCAGGGGATGCGTGCCGAAGCGCGACGGCGCGGTCTGAATCCCAACCAGTGGTTCTTCCAGGTCGAGCGCATTGCCATGGAGCAGGTGGGAATGGGGGCCGTCAGCTATGTTAATAGCGTGAACAAGTATTACTTGGCGTTCGACCGGGAGCGGGAGTCGTTGGAGCCCCGGGGACAGAAAGTTGTCTCACGCAAATGATCTAATAAATTGATTGTTATGGCGGAATTTTTGCGCTTTTAACATGAAATTAACTGATTAATATGGCGACCAACCAACAAGCACTTCTGACAACAAGGAAACGCAACATGAGCTCTCTGATCAACAAGGTTCTGTTCACCCGCGCCGGCTACGGTCTGACCATCCTGCGCATTGTCGTCGGTGTGATCTTCGCCGCACACGGCTCGCAGAAACTCTTCGGCCTGTTCGGTGGCTATGGCCTGGCGGGTACGGCGCAATACATGGAAAGCATTGGCCTGACTCCGGGTTACCTCATGGCCACTCTGGCCGGCGGTACCGAATTCTTCGCGGGCCTGGCGCTGATTATCGGCCTGCTGGTTCGCCCGGCTGCATTGGGTCTGACCTTCCTGTCGCTGGTGGCCATCTTCACCGTGCACATCAGCAACGGTCTGTTCATGGCCAACAACGGTTACGAGTTTGCACTGGCCCTGCTTGGCGGCAGCCTCGCGGTGCTGATCGAAGGTGCCGGCAAGCTCTCGGTGGATCGCGCCATCGCCGGTTGAAGGCTCTGGCTCAAGCAAAAGGCCCGCATTGTGCGGGCCTTTTTTGTTGCGGCCGATTCTTGACACTGGCCGGTCACGTTCTCTAGGATGCCGCTCATGCGCCGATTTAAACAGCTACTTGCGGGGCGCCAGGTGACTATTCTTCAGTTGCCGTCAGAAGCCGGAACAGGGCTTCGAAATACCGCTAAAGCGCTGGTTCGGTGTTGCCTCTCACCTGCCATGCAGACTTTTGAGGCAGAGACACGACACGATGAATGCACTACGCCCTCCAGCACGTCCCGCGCCGATCACGGCACATATCACTCAGCGCAATCCGAAAATCCTGCTTGGCGGCAAACATCAGCCGACGCTATTGCGTTATCTCGATGGCTGGCCACGTCGCAGCGGCGGTCCTGCCGCATTCCTGATCCAGTTTGTCGAAGACGGTGAGTCGCTGGCGCGTTTTGCCGATGACAGTTTCGATCTGGCCGTCATTCAGGCCCCGAGCCGTGAAGAGGCGCCGGAAATGATTCGCCAACTGACCCGCGTCGCACGCCAGGGCCTGATCACCCGGCGCTGAGCGTCAGGGATATTCGATCGCCACGATGTAGACGAACTGTTCGCCGGTGGGCGTCTGTACCCGCACTTCAGCATCCAGCGCCTTGCCGATCAGGGCGCGGGCCAGTGGCGAGTCGATGCTGATCAGGCCCAGTTTCAGATCCAGTTCGTCCGGGCCGACGATGCGATAGCGCGACTGTTTGCCTTCTTCATCTTCAATAGTCACCCAGGCGCCGAAGTAGACCTTGTTCGGATCACTCGGTTTTTCGCTGACCACTTTCAACGCTTCAAGGCGTTTGGTGAGAAAGCGCACGCGGCTGTCGATTTCGCGCAGCATTTTCTTGCCGTAGGTGTACTCGGCATTTTCCGAACGATCACCCTGAGCCGCTGCCTCGCTGACCGATTGCGTCACTTGCGGGCGGCGCACATGCCACAGCTCATGGAATTCGGCACGCATGCGCGCTTCACCTTCGGGGGTGATCAGCGCGGTGCCGGCGGTGCGGGGAGGGCGATAACGGCTCATGGCTACTTCTTTTGATTAAGACGGCTTGAGTCTATCAACCCTCGCGCAACACTGTCAGCGGACTGGCGTTCAGTGCGCGCCGCGTGCCGAAGACGCCGGCGCCACCGATCAGCGCTGCGCCGATCAATGGCAACAGCAGCAACCACGGATGGGGATGCCACGGCAGGTCGAAGGCGAAGCGATACAGCACCAGGCTCACCACTTCCGACCCGATCGCCGCGAGCAATCCACTGACCGCACCGAGCAAACCGAACTCGATTCGGCGCGCCTTGATCAGCAACTGCCGCTCGGCCCCCAGCGCACGCAACAGCGCCCCCTGGCGAATGCGCTCATCCAGCGTTGCCTGCAACCCGGAAAACAGCACCGCCATCCCCGCCGCCAACACAAACAACAACACATATTCCACCGCCAGGGTGACCTGGGCGAGGATGCTGCGCAGCTGTTCGAGCAAGGCTTCGACCTGCAGGATGGTCACCGCCGGGAATGTCCGCGACAGCTCGACAATCTGCTGGTCGTGACCGGGCGCCAGATAGAAGCTGGTCAGGTAGGTCGCCGGCAGATCCTTCAGGGTGCCGGGCTGGAAGATCATGAAGAAGTTCGGCTGGAAGTTGTCCCAGTTGATCTCCCGCAGGCTGGTGACCTTCGCTTCGCGATTGACCCCGCCCACGCTGAACACCATGTGATCGCCCAGTTTGAGCTTCAGGCTTTCGGCCACCTTGCCTTCCACCGAAACGCCCGGAACGTCATCCGAGGGTTGGCCGGTCCACCACGAACCGGCGGTGATCTTGTTGCCCGCCGGCAGATCGGCAGCCCAGGTCAGGCTCAGGTCGCGCTGGATGGCGCGGTCGCCGGCCGAATCCTTGCTGACAATCTGCTGCACCGCTTCGCCATTGATGCTGATCAGCCGTCCCGGTACCACCGGGTACAACGGCGCGGCCTGGGCCGAGACATTGACCAGGTGATCGGTAAAGGCCTGTTTGTCCGCCGGCAGGATGTTCAGGGCGAAATAGTTGGGTGCGTTTTTCGGCAGCTGGTTCTGCCAGGTGTCGAGCAGTTCGCCGCGCAGCAAGGCGATCAACGCCATGGACAGCAGGATCAGCCCGAAGGCCAGTGACTGGCCGGCGGCTGCCAGGGGATGGCGCAACAACTGACCCAGTCCCAGACGCCACGGCAGGGACGCGCGCGCGAGCAGGCGACGCAGGCTCTGCAGCAGTAACAGCAGCAAGCCGCCGAGCACCAGCGCGGCGACCACACCGCCGCCGAGCAGGGCGAACGTCAGCAGCAGGTCCAGACTCAGACGCCACATGATCAGCCCGAGCGCACCGAGTGCTGCGCCGTAAACCATCCAGGTACTCGATGGAATCGGCAGCATGTCCCGGCGCAATACCCGCAGCGGCGGCACCCGGCCCAGTGCGGCGAGCGGTGGCAGGGCGAAACCGGCCAGTGCCACCAGTCCGGTGCCGATCCCGGCCAGCGCCGGCAGCAAGCCACCCGGCGGTACGTCGGTCGGCAGCAGATCATGCAGCAGCGCGAACAAGCCCAATTGCGCGAGCCAGCCGAGCAGGGCGCCGCCGAGACTGGCGAGCAGGCCGAGCACCGTCAACTGCAGACTGAACAGCACCAGGGTTTCCCGGCGCGACAGACCCAGGCAACGCAGCAGGGCGCTGGCATCGAAGCGGCGACTGGCGAAGCGGTTGGCCGACAACGCCACCGCCACCCCGGCCAGAAGCACGGCGACCAGACTGGCCATGTTCAGATAACGTTCGGCCTTGCCCAGTGCGCCACCAATCTGCCGATTGCCATCGCGGGCATCCTGAATCCGCTGATTGGCGGCGAGGCCCGGTTTGATCAGTTGGCGATAGGTTTCCAGCGCTTGCGGCTCACCGCGCCACAGTTCGCGGTAGCTCACCCGGCTGCCGGGTTGCACCACGCCGGTCGCGGCGAGGTCATCGAGGTTGATCAGCACTCGTGGCGTGAGGCTGTAAAAGTTGCCGGCACGATCCGGTTCGTAAGTCAGCACTCGCGTCAGTTTCAATGTCTTCATGCCGACATCGATGCTGTCGCCGATCTTCAGGTCCAGTGCCGTCAGCAGACGCGCTTCGACCCAGGCTTCACCGGGCTGCGGCTCGCCTCCGGCTTCCTCTGTCGCGTAAGGGGCGGGAGCGCTTTTCAGTTCGCCGCGCAACGGATAGGCGCGGTCGACCGCTTTGATGCTGGAGAGCTGAATGCCGTTGTCCGTGGCGATGACGCTGGAAAATTCCACCACCTGCGCATGATCCAGGCGCAGTTCGGTGCCGCTCCTGATTTGTTCCGGACGGGCCGGCGAGCTGCCTTCGAGCGACAGGTCGGCACCGAGAAACTCGGTGGCGCGCAGCATCATTGCGCCGTTGAGGCGGGCGCCGAAATAGCCGATGGCGGTACTCGCCGCGACCGCCACCACCAAGGCGAAAAACAGCACCCGCAGTTCACCGGCACGCGCATCGCGCAGCAGTTGACGCAGGGCGAGACTGAACAGACGCAACAGCGGCAGACGTGCCATCAAGGCTCCAGAGGGGCGACCAGCAGGCCGGCTTCAAGACGGATCAGGCGCCGGCAACGATGGGCCAGGCGTTCGTCGTGGGTCACCAGCACCAGGGTGGTGCCGCGTTCCTTGTTCAATTCGAACAGCAAGTCGCTGATGCGCTCGCCGGTGTGGCTGTCGAGGTTGCCGGTGGGTTCGTCGGCGAACAGCACATCCGGTTCGGCGGCGAAGGCCCGGGCAATCGCGACGCGCTGTTGTTCGCCACCGGAAAGCTGGCGTGGCGAGTGAGTCAGGCGCTGGCCGAGGCCGACCCGTTGCAGTAACTCAGTGGCGCGGCTTCGGGCGTCTTTGCGGCCGTCGAGTTCCAGCGGCAGCATGACGTTTTCCAGCGCGTTCAGACTGTCGAGCAACTGAAACGATTGAAAGACGAAACCCACGTGTTCGGCGCGAATGCGCGCGCGCTGGTCTTCGTCGAGCTGGCTCAGGGCTTGCCCGGCAAGGGTTACTTCGCCGCTGCTTGGCAGATCAAGGCCGGCGAGCAGGCCTAGCAGGGTGGATTTGCCGGAACCGGAGGCACCGACGATCGCCAGGCTGTCGCCCTTGTTCAGTTCCAGGCTGAGTTCGTGCAGGATGGTCAGTTCACCTTCCGCGCTGGGAACCACTTTGCTAAGGTTCTTCGCGGTGAGAATGCTTGCGCCCATGGAGAATCCGATGCGTGTGTGGTTTTTGAGTGCTGGCCTGGCCTTGATGTGCATGGCCCAGAACGCAGCGGCGGGTACAGTCCTGATCGTTGGCGATAGTATCAGCGCCGGTTTCGGGCTGGATACCCGGTTGGGGTGGGTGTCGTTGCTCGAACAGCGGCTCAAGACCGAAGGTTTTGACGATAAGGTGGTCAATGCGTCCATCAGTGGCGACACCAGTGCCGGAGGCCAGGCGCGGCTGCCGGCGCTGCTTGCAGAGCACAAGCCGGAACTGGTGATCCTCGAATTGGGCGGCAACGATGGCCTGCGTGGAATGCCACCGACGCAATTGCAACAAAATCTTGCTTCGATGATCGACAGCTCCCGCCAGAGCGGTGCCAAGGTGCTGTTGCTCGGCATGCAATTGCCACCCAACTACGGCAAGCGCTACACCGATGCCTTTGCCGAGGTCTATGGCAAACTCGCCGAGGAGAAAAAAATCCCGTTGGTGCCGTTTTTCCTTGAAGGTGTGGGCGGGCATCCCGACCTGATGCAGGCCGACGGTCTGCACCCGGCGGCCGGGGCTCAGGGCAAGTTGCTGGAAAATGTCTGGCCGACGCTAAAACCGCTGCTATGAGGCTTTTCTAGCGGCAGGCTTTCGGCTAATGTGGCGCCCCCTTATTTGGAGCCCCCGATGCCGCGTCCTGCCTGGTCCCTGTTCGCCTACCAACTGATCGAGCCTGACGAACAGCTGGACCTGTTCGCCTGCCAGGAAGTGCGGGTGCATCTGGTGACCCGTCAGCTGGAGCTCGGCGGATCGGCGGATCGAACCCTGTGCGGCAGTCTGCTGCCGGCGCAACCGCGCTGGTCGAGCGTGGATCGCCGGGTGTTTCAGGATCAGCGCCTGTGCTCGCTGTGCCGGGCGATCCTCGAATCGCAGAAGCGTGGCACCTCGCCGATCTGGCCTGAGCTGCGTTTCGAGCTCTGAGCCCTTTTTTGCCGATATCGCGGTCCATCGGCGCATCTCCCCGAATTCCCTGGGCGCGGTGTACAATCGCGCTCTTATACCCTTGTCGATCTTGCGAAGGATTCTCCGGATGTTGCCGCGTTTTCCTGCCGTCACCCGCTGCCTGTCTCTTGCCGCCCTGTGTGTGGCCGGTCCCGTTGCCGCACTGGAGTTTCCCTTGCCACCACCCGGTGAGGACATCATCGGCCAGGTACAGGTGATCAAGGCCAAGTACGAAGACACCTTTGCCGATCTGGGCACCGCCAACGATCTGGGCTATTCGGAAATGGTCGCGGCCAACCCGGGCGTCGATGCCTGGTTGCCGGGTGCCGGTACCGAGGTGGTCTTGCCGACCCGCTTCATCCTGCCGCCGGGTCCGCGTGAAGGCATTGTGATCAACCTGGCCGAATACCGCCTCTACTACTACCCGAAAGGCCGGAACGTGGTGTACACCTTCCCGCTGGGGATTGGTCGTGAGGGCTGGGGTTCGCCGATCGCCCATACCACGATCACTGCCAAGACGCCGAATCCGACCTGGACTCCGCCAGCCTCCATCAAGGCTGAACACGCCGCCGATGGCGATCCATTGCCGAACGTGGTGCCGGCCGGTCCTGACAATCCGCTGGGCCCGTTCAAGTTCACCCTGGGTACGCCAGGCTACCTGATCCACGGTTCGAACAAGAAGTTCGGCATCGGCATGCGCACCAGCCACGGTTGCTTCCGCATGTTCAACAACAACGTGCTGGAAATGGCCAGCATGGTGCCAGTGGGGACGTCGGTGCGGATCATCAACGATGCCTACAAGTTCGGTCGCAGTGGCGGCAAGGTCTATCTGGAAGCGCACACACCGATTGACGACAAGGGCAACCCGTCGGTGGTCGACAAGCATACGTCCGTGATCAATGCGATGCTCAAGCGTGAAGACATCACCAACAATCTGCGTGTGAACTGGGATTTGGTGCGTGATGTGGTCGCGGCTGAGGATGGCCTGCCAACCGAAATCGGTGCACCGAATACGTCACCGCCGATCGTTTCGAACACGCTGATCGATCTGCAGCAATAAGCTGAGAGACAGAACCCGCCGATGCTTGTGCAACGGCGGGTTTTTTGTTGCCTGAAGAAAGCCTCGGGCACAAAAAAGCCGACCCAAAAAATGGGTCGGCTTGATAACAATCCCGAAGGATTATTACTTGCGGCTAGCTTTGTCCAGCATGCGCAGAGCGCGCTCGTTAGCTTCGTCAGCAGTCTGTTGTGCTTTTTGAGCAGCAGCCAGCGCTTCATCAGCTTTACGGTAAGCTTCGTCTGCACGAGCCTGGGCGCGAGCAGCTGCGTCTTCAGTAGCGGTCAGACGTGCTTCGGTTTCTTTCGATGCGCTGCTGCAACCGGTAGCCAGAACTGCGGCCAGAGCCAGAGCAGAGAATTTCAGAACGTTGTTCATCGTGTTCCCCTTCAAGGACTTTCAATTAAGTGGCTGTCTCCTCCGATTGAGGAAATAGCCGGCGTACATACTACCCATTACTTGTAGTAAGTAAACTGACGTGAGGCAAGAAGCAAAAAAAATTGTAGGCGTTGATTCTTTTTCGAGCAACTTTTAACTGCGCTGTATAAAAAATGTTCAGTTGTAAGCCGCGAGATGAGCGAGTTGATGAGAAAAAGTTCCCGTTGCCGTGCGTTGTTTTGCAGGCAGTGGTCAAAGTCTGTCTATATGGATTCGTCCACACTTTTGTTGCGAATTTGCGCAGCACCTCGCATATCTTTGTCCATGTTGAGGTGACTTTAAAACGGGGGGCTCGTCTTAAGTCTCAACATCCGGCGATGTTCAGCCTTTCGGCTCGGGAAGATCGTCTCCCGAACCGGCCCTGAGTCCACCGGAACTGCCTTGTCACTCTGCATGATGACGAGTGTACCTTGAGCATTTTTGCCAATGGTGCCTACTATTTGATACGTGCTCGGGTTGCGCGAGATCGGTGCAGTTCTTCTCGGTGTCCGTCAGGCACGGGGTGGCGTAGATGTTCCTTCGCCGGGAAAACATCGGTAAGGTAGGGGTCAGAATTCGAGACCCGCGAGGAGTAGTGATGAGCGAGGCGTTGTCCATCCACCATGACCAGGCTGGTCATCAGTTCGAGACCAATGTGGACGGTCATCGTGCCTACCTGACCTATATGGATCTGGGGAAACAGACCCTGGATATCTACCGCACCTTCGTGCCCAACGCCTTGCGTGGCCGAGGCATCGCGGCAGCCCTGACCGAACGGGCGCTGCAATACGCCGATGAAATGGGCTACACGGTCATTCCGTCGTGCTCCTACGTGGAGCGTTATATGGAGCGTCATCAGCGGCGCACCGCCAAGATCTGACTGACCTCACCGCACACACAAAAACGCCGGGCAATGCCCGGCGTTTTTTTATGCCTGCGAAACGGCTGTCAGCCGCGCTGACGTTTCGGCAGTACATCCTTGAGCTTGGCGTGCATGCTGCGCAATGTGTTTTCGGTTGCGGACCAGTCGATGCAGGCATCGGTAATCGACACGCCGTATTGCAGGTCGGCGAGGTCTTTCGGGATCGCCTGGCAGCCCCAGTTCAGGTGACTTTCGACCATCAGGCCGATGATCGACTGGTTGCCTTCGAGGATCTGGTTGGCAACGTTCTCCATCACCAGCGGTTGCAAGGCCGGATCCTTGTTGGAGTTGGCGTGGCTGCAGTCGACCATGATGTTCGGCTTGATCTTGGCCTTGTTCAGCGCCTGCTCGCACAGGGCGACGCTGACCGAATCATAGTTAGGCTTGCCGTTGCCGCCGCGCAGTACCACGTGACCGTAGGCGTTGCCCTTGGTGGTGACGATCGACACGCCACCTTCCTGGTTGATGCCCAGGAAACGGTGCGGGCTGGAAACCGACTGCAAGGCGTTGATCGCCACGGTCAGACCGCCGTCGGTGCCGTTCTTGAAGCCGACCGCCGAGGACAGGCCGGAAGCCATTTCACGGTGGGTCTGGGATTCGGTGGTCCGTGCGCCGATGGCCGACCAGCTGATCAGGTCCTGCAGATATTGCGGGGAAATCGGGTCGAGGGCTTCGGTCGCGGTCGGCAGGCCTTTCTCGGCCAGATCCAGCAGCAACTGGCGACCGATGTGCAGACCGTCCTGGATCTTGAACGAGTCATCCAGGTACGGGTCGTTGATCAGGCCTTTCCAGCCGACGGTGGTCCGTGGCTTTTCGAAATACACGCGCATGACCAGATACAGGGTGTCCGAGACTTCTGCCGCCAGCACCTTCAGGCGATCGGCATATTCGTGGGCAGCCTTGATGTCGTGGATCGAGCAGGGGCCGATCACCACGAACAGACGATGGTCAGTGCCATCGAGAATGTTGCGGATGACTTCGCGACCCTTGGTGACGGTGCGCAGGGCAGCGTCGCTCAGAGGAATATCACGCTTGAGCTGATCGGGAGTGATCAGGGTCTCGTTGGAGGCGACGTTTAGGTCGTTGATCGGTAAATCAGCCATCGTTTACTCGTCAGGTCACGGGTGCCGGCCGCCAGCGATCCCCGCGCGGCGGAGCACAGCAGATTTAAGCGCGTCGGGGAGCCGAACCTTATCGCGTTAGACGCCTGCTAGACAATGGGCAAGTCACTGTTCAGTCCGGCACGGGTTGAGCAAAAGCCTTGCGAACGGTGTCGTGGGAGAATTCGTCGGCGTGCTGTTCGACCCATTGCAGGGCCAGGGCCTGAATATCCTGGAGGTCGTCGTGGGCGTCGTTGAGTCGGCAATAGCGTTCGATCTGACACACTTGCTCACCCATTCGCGCGCTGAACAGCGTCTGTTCGTCGGTGAAGGCGATGCCCACCAGATAGCCTTTCTTGCGTCGCAGGCACCAGGCCACGTAGCCCGGATAACAGATGTCGGCATTTAGAGTCGGCATGCGCACTTGCAGCGCAGTGCCATGGCGCCAGGCACGGTGGTAATTGCAAGCGATGCCGCCGAGGCTGATAGTGTGCAGCCGTTGACGCGAAATACACTCCGGTGTGCGCAAGGTCAATTCAACGGGCACATCATCCGGATGAGGAATAAACCGTCCCATGAGCACAGACTCCCTGTGTCGGCCATTTGACATTGTTTCCCCCAGTATAGTGGTCGAATCGCAGCTGACCGATTTCGACGCCGATCAACGGCTGCTGGCGATGAACGGTGTTTCGCTGGTGATCTTCACCAGCGTCGGCTGCGCCAGTTGCCGTTATGCCCGCGAAGTGTTGCCGGGTCTCGATCTGGCGGTCGATCGCGTGTGCTGGATCGATGCCGGTGACAACGGCGGACTGGTCGAGCGTTATCAGGTCTTTCATTTGCCGGCGCTGTTTGTGGTGCGCGACGGCGAGTTCTTCGGGGCGGTGCACACGCGCCTGAATGCCGATGAGCTGAACACTGCCGTGGCGCAAGCGCTGGGTCGAATTGCAGAGGAGTTGCCGTGATGGGGGCAGTCGTCAAGAGGCCGGTGGTAGGGATTATCGGCACCGGCGCAATCGGAGGGTTCTACGGCTTGATGCTGGCTCGGGCCGGATTCGATGTGCACTTTTTGCTGCGCAGCGAGTTTTCCGCGGTCGCCGAGCGCGGCTTGCGGGTGGACAGCGCGGTTCACGGCACGTTGACGCTGAACCCGGTGCAGGCCTATTCATCGGCTGAAGACATGCCGCCCTGCGACTGGCTGCTGGTCGGCGCCAAAACCACCAGCAATGCCGGGTTGGCGCCGTCGATTGTTCAGGCGGCGAAACCCGACGCGAAAGTGCTGGTGCTGCAAAACGGCCTCGACGTCGAGGACAGCCTGCGGGCGTTGCTGCCCGATTCCCTGCACTTGCTGGGCGGTTTGTGCCTGATCTGCGTCCACCGCGAGGGGCCGGGGCAGATCACCCATCAGGCGCTGGGGGCGGTAAACGTCGGTTATCACAGCGGCCCGGCAGCGGAGGACGCGGCGCGCATGGCGATCGTCGAGGAGGGCGCCGGCCTGTTCCGCGCCGCCGGTCTCGACTCCCAGGCGATGCCGAACCTGCATCAGGCGCGCTGGCAGAAACTGGTGTGGAACATTCCCTACAACGGGCTTTCGGTGTTGCTCGGCGCCGGCACCACGCCACTGATGGCTGACACTGACAGCCGCGCCTTGATTCAGGCATTGATGGCTGAAGTGGTGCAGGGCGCCAGGGCCTGCGGTCACGACATGCCGCCCGGCTACGCTGAATACCTGTTCATGATGACCGAGAAAATGCCCGACTATTGGCCGAGCATGTACCACGACTTCCTGCACAAGCGACCGCTGGAGCTGGAGGCGATCTACGCTCGTCCTTTGGCGGCGGCAAAAGCGGCAGGCTGCGAATTGCCGCGAATCGAATCGTTGTATCGCACACTGAGCTTTATCGACCGGCGTAACGTTTAAGCCGGTCGCACCGGGGGAAAGGCATGGCCAAGAACATCGATGACAAACTGGTGCTGGCGATTTCGTCCCGTGCCCTGTTCGACCTGAGTGAAAGCCACAAGGTCTATGAGTCGAGCGGCGTCGAAGCCTATCGGCAATATCAGATCGACCACGAAGACGAAATCCTCGCGCCGGGTGATGCCTTTCCGCTGGTGGAAAAACTGCTTAACCTCAACAGTCGCCTCGGCCGCGCCCGGGTCGAGGTGGTTCTGGTGTCGCGCAACAGTGCCGACACCGGCCTGCGCGTTTTCAACTCCATTGGTCACTACGGCCTGGCGATCTCCCGCGCGGCGTTCGTTGGCGGCCGTAGTCCTTATCCGTACCTGAAGGCTTTTGGTTGCGACCTGTTTCTCTCCACCCATGCCGAAGACGTACGCGCCGCGCTGGACGCCGGTTTTGCGGCGGCGACCATTCTGTCCGGCGGTGCCAGCCGTGCCGCCAGCGACGAATTGCGCATTGCCTTCGACGGTGATGCGGTGCTGTTTTCCGACGAGTCGGAGCGGGTCTATCAGTCCGGTGGTCTTGAAGCCTTCCAGGCCAAGGAGCGTGAATCCGCGCGTGAGCCGTTACGTGGTGGACCGTTCAAGGGCTTTCTCGCGGCGCTCAATCTGTTGCAGCGCGAGTTCACCGATGAGGAGTGCCCGATTCGCACCGCACTGGTCACCGCACGTTCGGCTCCGGCCCACGAGCGGGTGATCCGCACCTTGCGCGAATGGGACATCCGTCTGGACGAGTCGCTGTTCCTCGGCGGCCTGACCAAATCGGCGTTCCTCGAAGCCTTCGCCGCCGACGTTTTTTTCGACGATCAGGCCGGCCACTGCGAGCTGGCCCGGGAAGTCGTGGCGACGGGTCATGTGCCCCACGGCATCAGCAACGAACCGGCGGTCTAAAGCCCTCGTGGTTCAAGACGTTGCGTCGCACGTCGTACTCTCCAAGGCACTGCTAAGCTGAATCAAATCTCCGCCATGTTGGCACGCGAGGGGGTCATATGATTCGTTCGATGCTGTATGCCACTGACCTCGGTCTGTACGCACCGTTAGTGATGCAGCATGCCCTGGCGATGGCGCGAACGTTCAATGCCGATCTGTACGTGGTGCACGCGGTGGAACCCATGGGGCTGTTTGCCGAATCGGTGTTGCAGAGTTATCTCGATGAAGAGGCGTTGAACGAATTTCACAGTCAGGGTCTGAAAACCGTCATTGCCAATATCGAGCAGCGGGTGCTCGACAGTTTTCGCGAAGAGCTGGGGGACGAGGGCGAGCAGGATCTGCTGCGGATACGCGCAGTGCGGGTGCTGCAGGGCGATCCGTCACAGGTGATTCTCGATCAGGTGCAGAAACTCTCTGTCGATTTGCTGATCGTAGGAAGTCACAGCCATGGGGTCGGGGCCGAAACACCGCTGGGGCGAACGGCAGCCCGACTGCTGCAATTGTCCAAGGTACCGGTTTATCTGGTGCCGTTGGTGGAGCGTCGGCGTCGGGAGGATCGCTGAAGCGGGAATAATGGCACTTTGATAAAAAAGTTCTAGATTTATTCTTCAAACCATTAATATAGTTATATACCGTCGCTGATGCCCGTGGCGTCTACCTGCTTTGAGGGATTCATATGAAGCTTCAACAATTGCGCTACATCTGGGAAGTGGCGCACCACGACCTCAACGTTTCCGCTACAGCCCAAAGCCTCTACACCTCGCAACCGGGCATCAGTAAACAAATCCGTCTGCTGGAAGACGAACTGGGTGTCGAAGTGTTCGCCCGCAGCGGCAAGCACCTGACCCGCGTCACCCCGGCCGGCGAGCGCATCATCACCACTGCCGGTGAAATTCTGCGCAAGGTCGAAAGCATCAAGCAGATCGCCCAGGAATTCTCCAACGAGAAAAAGGGCACCCTGTCGATCGCCACCACCCACACCCAGGCGCGTTACGCACTGCCACCGGTGATCAGCAATTTCATCAAACAATACCCGGACGTGGCGCTGCACATGCACCAGGGCTCGCCGATGCAGATCGCCGAAATGGCCGCTGACGGCACCGTGGATTTCGCCATCGCCACCGAAGCGCTGGAGCTGTTCGGCGATCTGGTGATGATGCCGTGCTACCGCTGGAACCGCTGCGTGGTCGTGCCTCAGGGGCACCCGCTGACCAAGCTGCCGAAGCTGACCCTCGAAGCGCTGGCCGAATACCCGATCGTGACCTACGTGTTCGGTTTCACCGGCCGTTCGAAACTCGACGAAGCCTTCAGCCATCGCGGCCTGACGCCGAAAGTGGTGTTCACCGCTGCCGACGCCGACGTGATCAAAACCTACGTGCGTCTGGGCCTGGGCGTTGGCATCGTGGCGAAAATGGCGGTCGACACCAAACTGGATAACGATCTGGTGGTGCTCGATGCCAGCGAACTGTTCGAGTCCAGCGTGACCAAGATCGGTTTCCGTCGCGGCACTTTCCTGCGTGGCTTCATGTGCGACTTCATCGAGAAGTTCGCGCCGCACCTGACCCGCGAAGTCATGGCCAAGGCCATTCAGTGCCACAACAAGCAGGAACTGGAAGAGCTTTTCGATGGTGTCGAACTGCCCGTCCACTAAGTCCCCGTCTACAGCACCTCGGTGACAGCAAACTGTTGCCGGGTGCCTGCCACCAGAATCGCCACCTCGTCCCCCTCGAACTTGCCCAGCAGGCTTTTGCCCAGCGGCGAGCGCGGGGTGATGACGGTAATCGGCTGACCCACCACATCGACTTTCAGGCCCGCCGCGTCCGGCGCCAGAAACAGCCATTGCTCGCGACCCTTTTCGTCTTCAAGACCAAGCAGGGCGCCGATTTCAATCCCTCGCTGATCGTCGTACGCGCGCAGCGTCAGGTTCTGGCACAGCGCCAGCGACTGACGGATTTCCTCGACCCGTTTCGCCTGGCCCGCCGCCAGATATGACGCCTCGAGCCCCAGGGTGTCGTACTTGTTTTCGGCGATGTTCTCTTCGTGGGTCGCGGTTTCGTACGCGGTTTGCGCCGCGCGTTCGGCGATGTCGAGGTCGACGCGCAGCTTGTCGAGAATCAGTTGGTGAACGATCTGTTTATTCATGATCAATCGCAGAATTGCAGGACATTGGCGCGGCTTTTTTCGCTGGGGGCCGTCTGATCCTGCTGCAGCCAGAACTGGCATTTGGGGTTCGACAGATTACGTGTGCTGCCACGCGCCTGGTCCAGGCGTGCCTGCTGTTCGTTCTTGCGCAGGTTTTCTTCATACTGCTCGAACAGGCGGTTTTGTGGCTCAGGTTGTGGCTGGGGCTGGGCGGCTACCGGAGGCTTGCTCAGTTGTTGCACCGCCTCCGCCACCGGCTGCAACTGCCGGCTGAAGAGTAGCGAGGCGAGCCAGCAGGTCAGCGCAATGGCCAGGAAACCCAGCCACAGACCCAGAGCAATACTGCCGGTCAATTGCAGCGCGCTAAGCTGAACAGGCAACGGGCGACGCGGGTTGGGACGGTAGGGCATGGCTGCCTCCTGGCGGATGAATGCGGGCGAGTGGCGATTGTCGCACGAAGATTAATTGCCGTCGGCTCTTCTGCATGGAGACATTTATGCGGACAATCGGCGCTTTTGCCAACGGGAGCCTTGAATGCCGCCACTGAACACCCGCTGGGACATTTTTTGTACGGTCGTCGACAACTACGGCGACATCGGCGTGACCTGGCGTCTGGCCCGGCAACTGGTCAGCGAGCAGGCCATGACGGTGCGACTGTGGGTCGATGATCTGCGTGCTTTCGAACGCATTTGCCCAGAAATCGACATCGGCCTCGATCGGCAATGGCAGCAGGGCGTCGAAGTCCGGCACTGGCCGGCTGAATGGCAGGAATCAGAAGCGGCCGACGTGGTGATCGCTGCGTTCGCCTGCCAGTTGCCGAGCCTTTATATGGACGCCATGGCCGCACGGGAAAAGCCGCCGTTGTGGATGAACCTCGATTATCTCAGCGCTGAAGACTGGGTGATTGGCTGCCACGGTCTGCCGTCGGTGAAGTACAAGTCGGTGCAGAAGTACTTTTTCTTTCCGGGGTTTCAGCCGGGTACCGGCGGCTTGTTGCGTGAGAGCGGTTTACTGGACCGGCGTCAGCAGTTTCAGCGGGATCCCGAGGCGCAGCGACAATTCCTGCAGGGTCTGGGGATCGATCCTGCGCCCGATGCGCAGCTGATTTCGCTGTTTGCCTACGAGAATGCCGGGCTCGCCAGTTGGCTGGATGTGCTTGCGGCTGACTCTACGGCGACCCATCTGCTGGTGCCGGAAGGGCGGATTCTCGGCGATGTCGCCCGCTGGCTCGGGTTAGAGTCGTTGGCCGTCGGGGCAACGCATGTTCGTCAGTCGCTGACCGTGCAGGTGCTGCCGTTCGTCCGTCAGGATCAATATGATCAATTGCTCTGGTGCTGCGATTTCAACGCGGTGCGCGGCGAGGACTCGTTCGTTCGGGCGCAGTGGGCGGGGCGGCCGATGCTGTGGCACATCTATCAGCAGGATGAAGACATCCATCTCGACAAGCTCGACGCCTTCCTTGCGCTCTACACAAAACGCCTTTCGCCGGCTGCCGTCGAGGCGATGAACGGTCTCTGGCGGGCCTGGAGTGCCGGGCAGCCTATCGGCGACCACTGGCTTGAGGCCCGTAAATACTGGCCAGAACTGCAGGAAAATGCCGAAGCATGGTGTCTGGAACAGGCCTTGCAGGCCGATCTTGCGACGGCGCTGGTACAGTTTTACCGAAATTGGATATGATACGCGGCCTAGATTTTTGTAAATCCCATCCAAATTCGGATATTCGCAATGAAAACTGGTAAAGAACTCAAACCCGGTACCGTGATCCGTATCGACAACGATCCTTGGCTGGTTCAGAAAGCTGAATTCACCAAATCGGGCCGTAACAGCGCGATCATGAAGACCAAGCTGAAGAACCTGCTGACCGGTTACAAGACCGAAACCGTTTACGGTGCGGACGACAAGCTGGACGACGTGATCCTCGACCGCAAAGAAGCGACCCTGTCCTTCATCAGCGGCGACACCTACACGTTCATGGACACCACCGACTACACCATGTACGAGCTGAACGCTGAAGACATCGAAAGCGTTCTGCCTTTCGTTGAAGAAGGCATGACCGACGTTTGCGAAGCCGTGTTCTTCGAAGAACGTCTGGTTTCCGTAGAGCTGCCGACCACCATCGTGCGTCAGGTTGACTACACCGAAGGTTCCGCTCGCGGTGATACTTCCGGCAAGGTGATGAAGCCTGCCAAACTGAAGAACGGTACCGAGCTGTCGGTGGCTGACTTCATCGAAATCGGCGACATGATCGAGATCGATACCCGCGAAGGCGGTTCCTACAAAGGCCGTGCCAAATAAGCACTGCTTTTTGCGGAAAGAAAAAGCCCGACCATTGAGTCGGGCTTTTTTACGCCTGCTGAAAATTACTGCTTCAGGTGCTGCTTCAGTTCTTCCGAGGCCTGCAGCATCGCCGAGCGCACCGCCGGTACCTGGCTGACCACGTTGAGCAGACCGTAGTCGTGGATCATGCCGTTGAAGCGCACCGAGGTCACCGGCACGCCGGCTTCGTCGAGCTTGCGGGCGTAGGCTTCACCTTCGTCACGCAGCACGTCGGCCCCCGCTGTCTGGACCAATGCAGGCGGCAGACCTTTCAATTGCGCGGTCGTGGCCCGCAGCGGCGAGGCGTAGATCTCGTTCCGCTGGTTGGCGTCGGTGGTGTAGTTGTCCCAGAACCACTTCATCATGTTGCGGGTGAGGAAGTGCCCCTCGGCATACTGGTTATACGAACCGGTGTCGAAATTGGCATCGGTTACCGGCCACAGCAACACCTGGAATTTGATCGCCGGGGTGCCTTTGTCTTTGGCCATCAGGGCGACGACTGCCGCCATGTTGCCGCCCACGCTGTTGCCCGCCACTGCCAGACGCTTGCCGTCGACGTTGATCTCCTTGCCGTGTTCGGCCACCCATTTGGTTGCCGCATAAGCCTGGTTGATTGCCACCGGATAATGCGCTTCCGGCGAAGGGGTGTAATTGACGAACACCGCCGCCGCCCCCGAGCCGACCACCAGATCCCGCACCAGACGTTCGTGGGTCGGGAAATCCCCCAGTACCCAGCCGCCACCGTGGAAGAACATGAACACCGGCAGCTCGCCCTTGACCCCGGCCGGCCGGACGATGGTCAGGCTCAACGGTTGACCATCGACCTGGATGGTCTTCTCGCTGACGTCCGCTTTAGGCAGCGTCAGTTTGACCCCGGACTGCGCGCCCGTCAGTACGGCGCGGGCGTCTTTGGGCGTCATCTGCTCCATCGGTTTGCCGGTGCCGGCGTTCAGCACATCAAGGAATGCCTGGGTGTTGTGCTCAACCTCCCCGGCGAATGCGCTGTGGATGGACAGGGCGAGAAGGGTACCGGTCAAGGCTTTGCTGAAAGTGTTCATGTTCATTTCCTGTACGGGCCTGGTTGTCAGTGATTACACGGTGACGTGCAGACGCACATCGACGTTGCCACGGGTGGCGTTGGAGTACGGGCAGACCTGGTGGGCAGCGTCGACCAGGCTTTGTGCGTCAGCCTGTTCCAGGCCCGGCAGACTGATGTGCAGGTCGATGTCCAGACCGAAACCGCCAGGAATCTGGCCGATGCCGACGTGAGCGGTGATCGACGCGTCGTCCGGGATTTTGCGTTTGGTCTGGCTGGCCACGAATTTCAGGGCGCCGATGAAGCAGGCCGAGTAACCGGCGGCGAACAGTTGCTCAGGATTGGTAGCCGCGCCGCCGGCACCGCCAAGTTCTTTCGGGGTGGCCAGTTTGACGTCGAGGATGTTGTCGCTGGAGATCGCACGACCGTCACGGCCGCCAGTGGAGGTTGCGATTGCGGTGTAGAGAGTTTGCATGGTGTGAGCCTCATTAAGTGTGGTTTGTTGCGCTAATTGTTTGCGCGCTAACTAGGTGCGAAGTAAATGTACTGTGCTAATAGTTAGTGCGCAAGATAAATTTTTGAAAAAAGTTCGGGCAAGCCCTCGGATCAGGCTGAGTCGTGATCTCAAGCTTTTGATATGGAAGGTTTTTTTGAATGTAAATCGAGAGAAAAATTTTTCGGGGATGAGCCAGGAAGGTGCGATACGCCTGCAGGCGCAAGGCTGCGCCCACAGGGAAGGGGGGGCTTAAGCGAGGCTGTCCTGCAGATGACCGCGCAAGGCCTGCAATTCGGCTTGCAGGTTTTGCAGACGCTCCAGCGTGAAGCCGCTGGCCCCGAGGATGCATTGCGGAACGGTTCGGGCCTTGTCTTTCAAGGCGCGTCCCTGGGCAGTCAGTTCAACGATCACCACACGCTCATCCTCGCGGCTTCGCGTACGGCTGAGCAAACCTTCACCTTCCAGCCGCTTGAGCAACGGGGTCAGCGAACCCGGATCGGTCAGCAGGCGGGCGCTGAGTTCTCCTACGGTCAAACCATCCTTCTCCCACAGCACCATCATTGCCAGGTATTGCGGATAGGTCAGGCCAAGTGCTTGCAACAATGGCTTGTAGACTTTGGTCATCATCAACGAGGTGGAATGCAGGGCGAAGCAGGCCTGATTGTCGAGCAGCAGGTCTTCGCAGTGATCGGAGGTGTTGCGGTCGGTGGTCATGTCGGTGCCTTGAACGGTCATGCAGATGAATCTAGCGCTCGAATCTTTAATGCGCCAGACAATTGTGCCCGATGGCGAATCGGTCAGTGCCGGCCCAGCTCACGTTGCAGGGCCAGATCCCACGGTGGCACGGGGCTGAACCGGGTCTTGAGGTATTCCAGCAACAGGCGGCTGCGGGAGCTGGCCTGCTGCTGCAGCCGCAGTGCGTAGATGCCGGCGCTTTCGGGTTTTGGCAAGCCGTTTTCACAGAACAGCGGCAGCAATTCGCCACGCAACAGGTATTCGCTGGCCAGCCAGGTCGGCAGATGCGCGATTCCGAGTCCGGCGAGCGCACCGCAGACCAGCGCCTCAGCGTTGTTGGCGCTCATGCGCACCCGGGCGGGGCGGTGCAACTGCATCTGCCCATCCTGTTCGAAGCGCCATGCGAAGGGCGGGGCGAGGCCGTCCCAATCGAGGCCATCATGTTCGCTCAATTGCGCGGGCTCGCTCGGCACGCCCCGACGCTTGAGATAGTCAGGGCTGGCGCAGGCGATGCGCACAATGCTCGCCAATGGCGTGGCCACCAGCCGGGTGTCGGCCATTTGTCCGGCGCGCAGCACCAGATCAACCTTGCCCAGATTCGAGCCGTCCATGTCGACAAAGCTGTCGATCAGATGCAGTTGCACGTCGAGCCCCGGATACAGCACCAGAAAATCGGCAATCACCGGCGCCAGATGCCGTCGCCCGAACGCCGCGGGCGCATCCACCCGAATCAAGCCTTCCGGCGCGCTGCTCAGGGACACCGCTTCAGCGCGAGCCAATTGCAACTCGGCCACGATCCGCCGCGCCCGTTCGGCAAATGCCAGGCCGGCCGGCGTGGCGCGCACCGCATGGGTGCTGCGGATGAACAGCTGGCTGCCGACAGCACTTTCCAGACTGTCAATGCGCCGGGCAACGGCCGATGGCGTCAGCGGATGGCGGCGCGAAGCCGCAGAAAAACTGCCGCTCTCCAGTACATCGAGGAACAGCCCAAGCTGATCGGTCAATTGGTTGGGATTCATGAATCTGCTCAATGCCTATGCGAGTTTGGCACAGCCATTGTGCGTTGCTGTGCGTTTCCGTGCCAGCGCTGACTGCGTACGATGAGCTGACTGACGTATGAGGAATTCTGCCGTGATCGAGTTTTTGCTGTACCTGGTGTTTGGCGCCGCCCTTGGCACTCTGGGTGGGATCTTCGGCATCGGCGGCGGGCTGATCGCCATTCCACTGCTGGGCGTGTGGTTCGGGCTCGATCAGCAAATCGCCCAAGGCACGGCGCTGGTAATGGTGGTGCCGAACGTCATGCTGGCGTTGTGGCGTTATCACCAGCGCAACCGCATCGAACTTCGCCATGCGTTGCCTTTGGCGGTGATGGGATTCTGTTTCGCGTGGATCGGCTCGATCTGGGCCGTGGGCATCGACGCGCAAACCATGCGCATCGGTTTTGTCGCGTTCCTCGTGGCGTTGTCGGCCTACAACCTGGTGCGCATGTTTGGCGCGCGTCCGGCGGCAACTTCCGAGATGCGTTATTCATGGCCGTGGCTGGGTGTGCTCGGCGCGGCGTCGGGCACCATGGGCGGTTTGTTCGGTGTCGGCGGGGCAGTGGTGGCGACGCCGGTGCTGACCAGTCTGTTCGGCACCACTCAGGTGGTCGCTCAAGGTCTGTCGCTGGCGCTGGCATTGCCGAGCACCGGTGTCACGCTGGTGACGTACGCGGTGCACCACGAAGTGGACTGGATGATCGGCCTGCCGCTGGCCATCGGCGGTCTGGCCAGCATCAGTTGGGGCGTGAAAGTGGCCCACGCGATGCCGGAAAAACGCCTGCGCGGGCTGTTCTGCGGTTTCCTGGTGCTGTGCGCGGTGATGCTCGCCTTTAAAGTTTGAAGCCTTCGACGATGTGCTCGGCCAGGCATTCGGTGATCGGTGACGGATTGTTCAGGTTGCGGATCAGCATGATGCTGGCCTCGGGCAGCAGCGGCAGATCCTCGGCGGCCCCGAGAATGCGCAGGTCCGGGGTGATCAGGCTTTCCAGTTGCGCGGTGATCGCCAGGCCCGCGCTCACCACTGCCATCAACGCCGAGAGGCTGGTGCTGTTGTAGGCAATCCGGTATTCCCGGCCCATCGCGTCCAGCGCATTGCAGGCCCACAGGCGACAGAAACAGTCACTGTTGAACATCGCCAGCGGCAACGGCGTCTGTTCGTGAGCGCTGAAGTTTTGCGCCTCGGCCCAGACGAAACGCTCCTTGCGCAGCAACTGGCCAATCTCGTTCCCCGGCTCGCGAGTGACGATCGACAGATCCAGGTCCGTGCGTTGCAACAATTGTTTGGTTGACTCGCAGTGCACTTCGATCTGGATCAGCGGATAGAACTGGGCGAAGCGCGACAGGATCCCGGGCAGAAAGCGCATCACGTAATCGTCCGGCGTGCCGATCCGCACCGTGCCGACCATGTGCGGCTCGCGCAGGGTATTAAAGACTTCGCTGTGCAATTTCAGGATGCGCCGCGCATAACCGAGCAACACCTGGCCTTCAGCGGTCAGGCGCACCTGACGTCCGTCGCGTTCGAACAACTGGCGCTGCAGCACGTCCTCTTCCAGACGCTTCATCTGCATGCTCACGGCTGATTGGGTACGGTTCACCATTTCGCCGGCGCGGGTAAAACCGCCCTGATCGGCAATCGCGACAAAGGTGCGCAGGACATCGGTATCGATACTGGGATATGCCGACAATTGATGAATCTCCGTGATGCATGCCATCAGAAACATTCGTTGGATTGATCGTAGCTCCGGCGGGAGACTTGAGCCATCCCAAAAAGGAGGCAACACGATGAAAGGTCAAAGAGAGTACGCAGGCGAAGAAAAATTTTCCGGCCATATCGTTTCCGATCTGATGCACAAGTTTAGCCGGTGGTACGAATTGCACCGTGAGCGTGAGCTGCTCGCCAGTCTGAGCGACGAAGCGCTGAAGGACATCGGGGTTAGCCGTGCCGATGTCGAACATGAGTCGGTGCGGCCGTTCTGGGACGATCCGATACATAAATGATGAGGCCATCGCTACACAAACCCTCTTGCAGTGAGGTAGGTTGCGAGCAGACATGGAGGTACACATGCCCGCGACATTGTCCTTTTCCCTTAAACAGGCTCGACGTCTGGCACTGGCTGCCCAAGGGTTTCACGGGCGCCAGCCGCCGGCTGTCAAGGCCATGCACGTCAACCGGCTGATCGAACGCCTCGGCCTGTTGCAGATCGACTCCGTCAACGCTGTGGTGCGCTCGCACTACCTGCCGCTGTTTTCTCGTCTCGGTTCCTATTCTTCCGATTTGCTCGACCAGGCTGCCTGGAGTTCGGGGCGGCGTCGTTCGTTGTTCGAATACTGGGGGCATGAAGCGTCGTTGCTGCCGCTGTCGATGTATCCACTGATGGGCTGGCGCATGCAGCGGGCCAAGCGTGGTGAAGACATTTATCAGCAACTGGCGCGGTTCGGTCGCGAGCAGCAGGACACCATTCGCCGAGTGTTGGCGTCGGTTGAAGAGCAGGGCGCATTGGGCGCCGGCAGCCTGTCGACCCGCGAGGAAAAGGCCGGGCCGTGGTGGGACTGGAGCGCGGAAAAGCATGCGTTGGAATGGCTGTTTGCCGCTGGCGAAGTCACCGTGGCCGGGCGCCGAGGCTTCGAGCGGTTGTATGACTTGCCGGAGCGAGTGATTCCGGCTTCCGTGCTGCACCAGCCATTGCCCGATGAAGCCGAGGCGCAGCGCGGTTTGTTGTTGCATGCAGCGCAGGCGCTGGGTGTCGCCACGGAAAAAGACCTGCGTGATTACTTCAGGCTGAACCCCTCCGATGCCCGCCCGCGTCTGGCCGAACTGGTCGAGGACGGGCAACTGCTGACCTGTGAAGTCGCTGGTTGGCGGCAGATCGCCTACTGCCTGCCCGACCCAAAAGTCCCGCGCAAGGTTGAGGCCAGTGCATTGCTTTCGCCGTTTGATTCACTGATCTGGGAGCGCAGCCGGACCGAGCGACTGTTCGATTTCCGCTATCGGCTGGAGATTTACACGCCGCAGGATAAACGCGTTTACGGCTACTACGTGTTGCCGTTTCTGCACAACGAGCGGATTGCCGCGCGGGTTGATCTGCGCGCCGAACGGGCGGCGGGGCGGTTGGCGGTGCATGCGCTGCACGAGGAAGAAACGGGGCTGGACGAGACGGGGATGCTGGCCTTGGCGCTGAACTTGCGGCGCATGGCGGACTGGTTGGGGCTTGAGCAGGTGCAGCTCAATTGTCAGCGGGAAAGTGCGGGGCGATTGCGGGTGGCGTTGGCTCAAGTCGAAAACGACCGAGCCAACGTCATCGCGATTTAGCGTTTGACCTGTTTCAGGGTTTCGGCGATCAGGAACGCCAGTTCCAGCGACTGATCGGCATTCATCCGCGGGTCGCAGTGGGTGTGATAGCGATCCGACAAGCCATCTTCAGTGATCGGCCGCGCACCACCGATGCACTCGGTGACGTTCTGCCCGGTCATCTCGATGTGGATGCCGCCGGCGTAGCTGCCTTCCGCCTCGTGGACCTGGAAGAACTGCTTCACTTCGCCAAGGATCTGCGCAAAGTCGCGGGTCTTGTAACCGCTGCTGGCCTTGATGGTGTTGCCATGCATCGGGTCGGAACTCCACAGCACCTGCTTGCCTTCGCGCTGCACCGCACGGATCAGCGCCGGCAGGTGATCGCCGACCTTGTTCGCGCCCATCCGCGCGATCAGGTTGAGGCGGCCCGGGTCGTTGTCCGGGTTGAGCACATCGATCAGGCGGATCAGGTCGTCGGGGTTCATGCTCGGGCCGACCTTCACTCCGATCGGGTTGTTCACTCCGCGCAGGAATTCGACGTGGGCACCGTCGAGCTGACGGGTGCGGTCGCCGATCCACAGCATGTGCGCCGAGCAATCGTAGTAATCGTTGGTCAGGCTGTCGCGGCGCACGAAGGCTTCTTCGTAGTTCAGCAGCAGCGCTTCGTGGGCGGTGAAGAAACTGGTTTCGCGCAGTTGTGGCGAGCTGTCCATGCCGCAGGCGCGCATGAACGCCAGGGTTTCATCGATGCGATCGGCGAGGTGACTGTACTTCTCGGCCAGTGCCGAGTTGGCGATGAAGTCCAGGTTCCACTTGTGCACCTGATGCAGGTCGGCAAAACCGCCCTGGGCAAAGGCGCGCAGCAGGTTGAGCGTGGCGGTGGACTGGTGATAGGACTGCAGCAGACGCTCCGGGTCCGGTACGCGGCTGGCGGCGTCGAAACCGATGCCGTTGACGATGTCGCCACGGTAGGCCGGCAGGGTCACGCCGTCGATGGTCTCGTCGTTGGCCGAGCGCGGCTTGGCGAACTGACCGGCCATGCGCCCGACCTTGACCACCGGGCAACCGGCGGCGAAGGTCATGACGATCGCCATTTGCAGCAACACTTTAAAGGTGTCGCGGATCTTCGCGGCGGAGAACTCGGCGAAGCTTTCCGCGCAGTCGCCGCCCTGCAGCAGGAACGCCCGGCCCTGGGTGACTTCGGCAAACTGACGACGCAGCTCGCGCGCTTCGCCGGCAAACACCAGCGGCGGATAGCTGGCCAGCGTCTGCTCGACCTGGCGCAGATGCGCGGCGTCGGGGTATTGGGGTTGTTGCTGGATCGGCAGGGCGCGCCAGCTGTCAGGGCTCCAGGGTTGGCTCATCACGGTCTCTAAGGTTCTACGCACGGACGGCCATGTTAGCAGCAATTAGTGCGTGACCTGCTCCCGCCGCTTCGCCGACAATCGCCGCTTTGCCACGGCACCACAGCGGTGCCATCGCGTCACCGCGCCCGGTGACCACCAGGAGACGAAATGACTGAGGAGCGCGTCGAGCGGTTGCTCGCCGAAGTACAGGATGAGTTCGGCGTGATTCGCGTGCTGGAAGTGGCCGACTACCGCTTTCTGGAGTTCGGCGATGCCATCGAGCAAAGCTGCGTGTTTACCGCCGACCCGAGCTGGCTGGAGTACGACTACACCCGGGCGATGCTGATTGGCGCGTTGTGCCATGAGCAGCCGGAGAGCGCGCTGTTTCTCGGTTTGGGCGCCGGTACGCTGACCCAGGCCTGCCTCAAGTTCCTGCCGCTGGAAGACGTCGAAGCCATTGAACTGCGCCCCGATGTGCCACGCCTGGCCATCGAATATCTCGGGCTGGATGACGATCCACGGCTGTACATCCGCGTCGGCGATGCCCTCGAACTGCTGCCGACCGCTGAGCCAGCGGATCTGATCTTCGTCGACCTGTACACCGATGTCGGCCCCGGCGCCGGACACCTTGCGTGGAATTTCCTCGGTGATTGTCAGAAGCGTCTGAATCCCGGTGGCTGGCTGATCATCAATCAATGGGCCACCGATGACGGCAAACCTCTGGGCGCGGCGCTGTTGCGCGGGCTCTATCACCGACATTACTGGGAACTGCCGGTGAAGGAAGGCAACGTCATTCTGATCGTGCCGGCGGATCTCGATCAGGTGCCGGACATGCAGGCGCTGACTGCACGGGCTGAAGCGCTGGCGCCGAAGCTGGGCTACTCGTTGCAGACGTTGATCAACTGTATCCGTCCGGCGACTTGAGCCTTAAATGCCTTTGAAAATGCCGGGCCTGCGCTCCACCAGCGAGCGCACACCTTCCTTGGCATCTTCAGTGGCCAGCAATTTCTTCACCAGCGGCGGCAAGCTCTGCGCCGCTGCGGTCTCGCCCTCATAGCGCGCCTGGCGCGCCGAAGTCAGCGTTGCCTGCACTCCCAGCGGCGCCTGCCGGGCAATCCGTTCGGCCAGCTCGATGGCGCGCGGCAGCAAATCTTCAGTGGCCATGACTTCCTGCACCAGCCCCAGGCGCAGCGCATCGTGGGCATCGAATTCGTCGCCGGTCAGCAGCCAGCGCATCGCATTGCCCCAGCCGGCGACTTGATGGAAGCGCAATGTCGCGCCGCCGAACGGAAAGATCCCGCGCTGCACTTCCATCTGGGCGAAGCGGGTGTTGCTGGCGCACAGGTTGATGTCAGCGGCGAGCATCAATTCGATGCCGATGGTCAGGCAATAACCCTGCGCAGCGACGATCACCGGTTTGCTGACCCGTGGCCCGACGAACACGCCCCATGGGTCGCAACCGCCGGGCGGCACCTGCCAGCCCTGGGCGAGGGCGGAACTGGCATTCACCAGATCGAGTCCGGCGGTGAAATGCTCGCCATGCCCGAACACCACCGCCACCCGTGCGTCACTGTCGGCCTCGAATTCGCCATAGGCCAGGGCCAGGTCGTTGAGCAGGTCGAGGTCGAACGCATTGCGCTTGGCGGCGCGGTCCAGACCGATCAAATGCACGTGACCGTGACGCGCACGACTCACGCGGCCGGGGCAGGGCTGATTCATGGGTGTTTCCTCGCAGGGCAAGAAAGGGTGCAGCGACCAGATGCCGCACGTCGGTGAATCGTTTAAGCGCCATCGCCCGCAGGGCCGGGGTCTTTGAAAAATAGACCTTTGCCCGATTATCCGCAAAACCCCGTTACACAGCGGTGACAACTGTATTTCGCTGATAAAAAAAGCTCCCTTTTTGGGCAAATTCCGGTATAGTGCGCGCCGGCCTTTAACCGGGCCGCGTTTAGGTAGCGCAATTCCCCGAAGTCAGCTTCGGCTGCACGTCCGCACTGCGGGCTCTTCCTTGACGATTCTTTTTCATTCATTCGTTTTCGCAAATCCCCGCCGACAAAGCTGCCAGGGCGACTCTTGAGTCTCAACACGGCATGTGCAGCTTTGGAGCATGGGTCTTTGCGGATGCACTTAGAGGCAGACCCATGACCCAGGAAATCGGCGGCTTCGCCGCTCTTGAACTTCATCCCAATATTGTCGCTGCAGTAGTCGCTACCGGCTATGAAGAGCCTTCGGCCATTCAGCAGCAGTCGATCCCGATCATCCTCGCCGGTCACGATATGATTGGTCAGGCGCAAACCGGTACCGGTAAAACCGCTGCCTTTGCCCTGCCTATCCTGCACCGCATTGATCCGTCCAAGCGCGAGCCGCAAGCTCTGATCCTGGCCCCAACTCGTGAGTTGGCGCTGCAAGTTGCAACCGCTTTCGAAACCTACGCCAAGCAAATGCCGGGCGTGACTGTTGTGGCTGTCTACGGCGGCGCGCCGATGGGCCCACAACTGAAAGCAATCCGTAATGGCGCACAGATCGTTGTCGCCACTCCGGGCCGTCTGTGCGACCACCTGCGTCGCGACGAAAAAGTGCTGCAAACCGTGAACCACCTGGTTCTCGACGAAGCAGACGAAATGCTCAAACTGGGCTTCATGGACGACCTTGAAGTCATCTTCAAGGCCATGCCGGAAACCCGTCAGACCGTATTGTTCTCGGCGACCCTGCCGCAATCGATCCGTGCCATCGCCGAGCGTCATCTGCGCGATCCAAAGCACGTGAAGATCCAGAGCAAGACCCAGACCGTTACCGCGATCGAACAGGCTCACCTGTTGGTTCACGCTGACCAGAAGACTTCTGCCGTTCTCAGCTTGCTGGAAGTGGAAGATTTCGACGCTCTGATCATGTTCGTGCGCACCAAGCAAGCGACTCTGGATCTGGCCAGCGCCCTCGACGCCAAAGGCTACAAAGCCGCCGCGTTGAACGGTGACATCGCCCAGAACCAGCGTGAGCGCGTGATCGACTCGCTCAAGGATGGCCGTCTGGACATCGTTGTGGCGACCGACGTTGCCGCCCGTGGCCTGGACGTACCGCGCATCACCCACGTATTCAACGTGGACATGCCGTACGATCCGGAATCCTACGTGCACCGTATCGGCCGTACCGGCCGTGCCGGTCGCGAAGGCCGCGCGCTGTTGCTCGTCACGCCGCGTGAGCGTCGCATGCTGCAGGTCATCGAGCGTGTGACCGGTCAGAAAGTTGCCGAAGTGCGTCTGCCGGACGCCCAGGCCGTTCTCGATGCCCGCATCAAGAAACTGACCAACAGCCTGTCGCCGCTGGTGGCTGACGCCGAGTCGACTCATGGTGATCTGCTGGATCGCCTGACCGCCGACATCGGTTGCACCCCACGTGCCCTGGCTGCCGCACTGCTGCGCAAGGCCACCAATGGTCAGGCGCTGAACCTGGCAGCGATCGAGAAGGAACGTCCACTGGTGCCGAACAGCGCGCCACGTGGTGACCGTCCTGATCGTGGCGAGCGTCCTGATCGCGGTGACCGCGAGCGTCGTGCGCCAATGCCGCTGGGCGAAGGCCGTGCCCGTTGCCGTACCGCGCTGGGCGCGCGTGACGGTATCGCGGCGAAAAACCTGCTGGGCGCTATCCTCAACGAAGGTGGTCTGGCACGTGAAGCCATCGGTCGCATCCAGGTGCGTGACAGCTTCAGCCTCGTCGAGCTGCCGGAAGATGGTCTGGACAAACTCCTGACCAAGCTGAAGGACACTCGCGTCGCCGGCAAGCAGCTGAAACTGCGTCGCTACCGCGAAGATTGATCCGCCCTTGGGCTGATTGATCGAACATAAAAAATCCCCGACTGGTTCGGGGATTTTTTTTGCCTGCGATTTGGGCATCAGCCGAAGCGGTAGATGTCCATGCCCAGAGCCCCCATCGTGAAGCCTTGATGGGCAATGCTGAAGTCGCCGCCGGCACCTCGGGCGAAGTACAGCGGCAACAGGTGCTCGTCGCTTGGATGGTTGTGTACTGCGTTCGGTGCCTGCTGACGGTAATCGTGCAGGGCGGCTTCGTCGTTGGTGGCGAGCTTGTCGACTATCCAGTCGCGAAAGTCCCGGGCCCACGACTCGACGCTTTCCGGACCCGCGTGCCAGTCCAGTTCTCGCAGGTTGTGGGTGATGCTGCCGGAGCCGATCAACAGAATGCCCTGTTCGCGCAGGCCGGCCAGCGCCTGGCCGACGCGATTCTGCAGCGCCGGGCCGCCACGACTCGGCAGGGAAACCTGCACCACCGGGATGTCAGCCTGCGGGTACATCAGCGACAGCGGCACCCACACGCCGTGATCGAACGGTCGTTGCGGGTCGAGGCGCGCCGGCAGGTTGTTGGCGGTCAGCAGGTCGGCGACCTCGCGAGCCAGTTGCGGATTCCCCGGAGCGGGATACTGCACTTCAAACAATGCGCGGGGGAAACCACCGAAGTCGTGCCAGGTTTCCGGTTGCGGATGGCTGCTGACCAGCAGCTCATGGCTTTCCCAGTGGGCGGAAACGATGACGATGGCTTTCGGACGTGGCAGTTCAGCCGCCAGTCGTGAAAGGGCCGGGCCACTGGCGCCGGGCTCCAGTGCCAGCATGGGCGAGCCATGGGAGATAAACAGGCTGGGAAACATGGAAGGGTTCCTGAGCGTTAAGATGGCTTATCTTCAGTCAGTTCATTGATCTAATTCCAATATAAGTTTTAACGCCTTTTCATCGAATTCCTCGGAGGATGCATGCAGCCGGAGTTTTGGCACAAGAAGTGGGAATTGAACCAGATCGGCTTCCACCAGCCCGAGGTGAACCCGTATTTGCAGCGGCATTGGCCCGATCTGGCCTTACCGGCTCAGGCGCGAGTCCTGGTGCCGTTGTGCGGTAAAAGCCTGGATCTGCTGTGGCTGGCCGGACAGGGATATCGGGTGCTCGGCGTCGAGCTGTCGCAAAGGGCCGTCGAAGACTTCTTCCGCGAGCAACAATTGCAGGCGCAGATCAGTGAAGAGGGTGGTTTCAAGGTTTATCGGGGCGGGGCGATCGAGTTGTGGTGCGGGGATTTCTTCGCCTTGTCTGCAAGCGATGTTGCTGACTGCACCGGTCTGTATGACCGCGCGGCGCTAATTGCCTTGCCGGCACCGATGCGCGAGCGCTATGTGACGCATTTGCTGGGCATCTTGCCAGTGGGCCTTCGCGGTTTGCTCATCACGCTGGATTATGATCAGGCGCAAATGCCTGGGCCGCCGTTTGCGGTGGAAGATTCCGAGGTACAGCGATTGTTTGGCGGCGACTGGCAGGTGCAGGCGCTGGGGGAGCAGGACGTGTTGAGCGAAAGCGGGAAGTTCCTGCAGGCGGGAGTGACTCGCCTGGAGGAACGGGTGTACCGGCTGACTGGTCGGTAACGGGCACAAAAAAGGGCCCGCATCACTGCGGGCCTTTCTATTTGAGCCGGGCTGATCAGCCGCGACGACGCAGGGCGTCGATGCGCTCTTCCAGCGGCGGGTGGCTCATGAACATGCGGGCGAACCCTTGTTTGATGCCACCGTTGATACCGAAGGCGTTCAGGGTGTCAGGCATGTGCACCGGCAGGCCCTGTTCGGCGCGCAAGCGTTGCAATGCGTTGATCATCGCGCCCGTACCGGCCAGGCGAGCACCGGCATCGTCGGCACGGAACTCGCGTTTGCGCGAGAACCACATCACGATCGCGCTGGCCAGAATGCCCAGCACCAGTTCGGCGAAGATGGTCGCGATGTAGTAGGCCATGCCCTGGCCTTCTTCGTTCTTGAAGATCACCTTGTCGACGAAATTGCCGATGATCCGCGCGAAGAACATCACGAAGGTGTTCACCACGCCCTGAATGAGCGCCAGGGTAACCATGTCGCCGTTGGCCACGTGACCGATCTCGTGGGCCAGCACGGCCCGCACTTCGTCTTCCTTGAAGCGCTCGAGCAAGCCCTGGCTGACCGCGACCAGTGCATCGTTCTTGTTCCAGCCGGTGGCGAAGGCGTTGGCTTCATAGGCCGGGAAAATCCCGACTTCGGGCATCTTGATCCCGGCTTCCCGGGACAGCTGCTCGACGGTTTGCAACAGCCATTGCTCGTGGCGAGTGCGTGGCTGGGTGATGATCTGGGTGCTGGTGCTCATCTTCGCCATCCACTTGGAGATGAACAGCGAGAACAGGGAACCGGCGAAACCAAAGACTGCACAGAAAACCAGCAGCTGATTGAGGTTGAGATCAACCCCGTTGGCCGCCATGAACCCGTTGAAGCCGAACAGGCTCAGGGTGATGCTGGCTATCAGCACGACCGCCAGGTTAGTGGCCAAAAACAGCAGGATGCGCATCATGGTTGTAGAAATCTCCTCAAGCTAAAGATGTAGCGTACTGCGGGGTATATAAGGTGCGGCACCGGGCGATTCAACCGAGTGACTATTTCAAACTGTGTCCTACACCGGATTCACCCTGCCATGGGACGTTTCCCACCTGCGAAGTCTGCATGGATGACAGGCGCATGCCACCCGGTCTCATTGCGTCAGGCACGCATGATTCGTATGAATCGCAAGTGTAGAAGGTGCTGGAGGGGGGGCGGAGCAGAAGTGTTGCTGAATCAGACAGTGCGCAACGTTCGGGCCGTTGCGCACTGAGCGCCGGTTACTGGCGGTAGGACTTGAGGAAGTTGCCGATGCGGCCGATGGCCATGTCCAGGTCATCGACCCGCGGCAGGGTGACCACGCGGAAGTGGTCAGGCCACGGCCAGTTGAACGCCGTGCCTTGCACCACCAGCAGCTTCTCGGAGAGCAACAGGTCGAGCACGAACTTCTCGTCGTTATGGATCGGGCAGACTTTCGGGTCGATCTTCGGAAAAGCGTACAGCGCGCCCATCGGCTTCACGCAGCTCACGCCGGGAATGTCGTTGAGCAATTCCCAGGTACGGTTGCGCTGTTCCAGCAACCGGCCTTGTGGCAGGACCAGATCGTTGATGCTCTGATAGCCGCCCAGGGCGGTCTGGATCGCATGCTGGCTCGGCACGTTGGCACACAGGCGCATGTTGGCCAGCATGTCGATGCCTTCGATGTAGCTGTGAGCGTTGTGCTTCGGCCCGGAAATGGCGATCCAGCCGGAACGGAAACCGGCCACGCGATACGACTTCGACAGACCGTTGAAGGTCAGGCACAGCAGATCGGGGGCCAGGGATGCGGTGCAGATGTGCACGGCGTCGTCGTAGAGGATCTTGTCGTAGATCTCGTCGGAGAACACCACCAGGTTGTGCTGACGGGCCAGCTCGAGCATGCCCAGCAGCACTTCCTTCGAATACACCGCGCCGGTCGGGTTGTTCGGGTTGATGATCACCATCGCCTTGGTGTTCGGGGTGATCTTGGCCTTGATGTCGGCCAGGTCCGGGAACCAGTCGGCGCCCTCGTCGCACAGGTAATGCACCGCGTTACCGCCGGCCAGGCTGACGGCAGCGGTCCACAGTGGGTAGTCCGGCGCCGGCACCAGCACTTCGTCGCCGTTGTTGAGCAGTGCCTGCAGCGACATCACGATCAGCTCGGACACACCATTGCCCAGGTAGATGTCTTCGATGCCGACACCTTCGACCTGCTTCTGCTGGTAGTACTGCATCACCGCCTTGCGCGCGCTGAACAGGCCTTTTGAATCGCTGTAGCCCTGGGCGGTCGGCAGGTTGCGGATCACATCCTGAAGAATTTCGTCCGGCGCTTCGAAACCAAAGGGTGCCGGGTTGCCGATGTTCAGCTTGAGGATGCGATGGCCTTCCTCTTCCAGACGTTTGGCGTGCTTGAGCACCGGGCCGCGAATGTCGTAGCAGACGTTGGCGAGCTTGTTCGATTTGCTGAACTGCATGGCGATGTGATCCCGAAAATGAACGATCCAGGCGGCGGGTGGACAACCGTGCTGGGAATCCTGCGTCTTCACACAGGCAGGTGTCTTGAGCGGCGGTTTCCAACAATCCGTTTGAATGCGCAGGAACCCGCTGCCAGACTGGCGTGTGACGAGGCGCAATCATACGTGCCGCCCGATCCGTGGAAAAGGTACAGATCGGGCTTTTTCAGCCGCTGAGGTGTGATGATGGAAAAGATTGAAAAGACCCTGGAAGAATGGCGGGCGATGCTCGACCCCGAGCAGTTCAACGTGTGCCGCCTGAGCGCTACCGAGCGGCCGTTCTCCGGCAAGTACAACGCTACCAAGACCGATGGCGTCTACCACTGCGTCTGCTGCAACGAGCCGTTGTTCGACTCCAGGACCAAATTCGATTCCGGTTGCGGCTGGCCAAGCTTCTATGCGCCGATCGGCGACAATGCCATGACCGAAATCCGTGACACCAGCCACGGCATGATCCGCACCGAAGTGAAATGCGCCAAATGTGATGCCCACCTTGGCCACGTGTTCCCGGACGGTCCACCGCCGACCGGCCTGCGTTACTGCATCAACTCGGTGTGCCTGGACCTGGTGCCGCGCGAGTAACCGATGCGGGCGATCCACGGGTCGCCTTTCGAATAATTAAATTGCACGCAATTCAATTGCTCGCTATTTTTGCCGTCTATCCATTTTCCAAGAGTGCGCACCATGAGCGATAACCTGCTGAATATTCCGTGCACCACCATCAAGGGCGAACAAAAGACTCTGGCCGATTTCGCTGGCAAGGCAGTGCTGGTGGTCAATACGGCCAGCAAATGCGGTTTCACGCCGCAATACAAAGGCCTTGAGGAGCTGTGGCAGACCTATAAGGATCAGGGCCTGGTGGTGCTGGGCTTCCCGTGTAATCAGTTCGGCAAGCAGGAGCCGGGTAACGAGGGCGCCATCAGCGAGTTCTGTGAGCTGAACTACGGTGTCAGCTTCCCGCTGTTCAAGAAGATCGAAGTCAACGGGACCGGTGCGCATCCGCTGTTCGTGCAGTTGAAGAAGCGCGCCCCGGGTGTGCTGGGCTCCCAAGGCATCAAGTGGAACTTCACCAAATTCCTGATCGGCAAGGACGGGCAGTTGGTCAAGCGCTTCGCCCCGGCCACCAAGCCGCAGGATCTGAGCCGCGAGATTGAAGCCCTGCTCAAATGAACAGCCTGTCCGCCGATTCGCTGAAGCTCGACAGTCAGCTGTGCTTCAAGTTGTATGCCGCGTCGCGGGCGGTGATCCGTGCCTACAAGCCGATGCTCGATCAGCTCGGCCTGACCTACCCGCAATACCTGGCGATGCTGGTGTTGTGGGAATGGCAGCAAACCGCGCCGAAGCAGCCGACAGTCAAGGCGCTGGGTGAGCGTCTGGCGCTGGATTCCGGCACGTTGACGCCGCTGCTCAAGCGACTGGAGCAACTGCAACTGGTTCAGCGTCAGCGCTCCAGCCGGGACGAGCGTGAGGTTCATCTGAGCCTTACGCCTCAAGGGCAGGCGCTGCGTGAACAGGTCGGGCCATTGAAAGAGCGGCTGTTATGCGACAGCGGGGTGGATCTGGACCGGCTCAATGACTTGCGTGACGGTCTCGATCAGTTGCTTGGGCAGATCAAAGCACTGTCGTAGTCGGCATCCACTGATCCAGCAGCGCCGCCAGTTCTTCTCGGCGAAACGGCTTGGCCAGGTAATCGCTCATGCCCGCCGCCCGGCAGCGCTCGCGCTCTTCGGCCATCGCGTTGGCCGTCAGGGCGACGATCGGCAAGTGCGGCCAGCGCCCGCTCTGGCGGATCTGGCGGCTGGCTTCATAGCCGTCCATCACCGGCATGTTGCAGTCCATCAGCACCAGATCGAACTCGTCGTGTTCCAGCTGATCCAGCGCTTCCACACCATGGGCGGCGACCACGACATCACAGCCGAGTTTGCCCAGCATCCCTTTGGCCACCAGTTGATTGACCGGGTTGTCCTCCACCAGCAGCACCCGACCGCGCCGTTGCGACGGCACGCTCTCAAGGCGAGCGCGGTCGATGGTGGTGAGTTCCGGCAACAGCGTCCGGCGCAGATTCTGATACAGCGCGTTGCGGGCCAGCGGTCGCGCCTGCTGTTGCAACGGGGCGAGCGCGGCGGCTTCTTCACCCGGAAGGAAGCTGCCGTAGGCAGTCACCAGCAGAATCGGTGCCGTCATCGCCGGGCGCAGGCCGAACAGGCATTCGGGGCAATCGGTGATGATGACGTCGGGGGAGAGGCCGAGCAGCGGGTCGTCCAGGGTTCGCTGCTCGTAGGTCAGCCCCCAGACCGGTAGCAGGCTTTCCAGCAATTCGGCCAGCCCGCTGACCGCGTTGGTGATCGCCAGCACCTTGCCGTGCAACGGTGGCGGAATCACCGCGCGGGTGTGGCAGGGCAGCGGCAGTTCGGCGCAGAACTGACTGCCGAAACCCACTTCGGAACTGATGGTCAGGCGCCCCTGCATGGCTTCGCACAGGTTGTAGGTCAGTGCCAGGCCGAGCCCGGTGCCGCCGTACTGGCGGGTAATGCCGGCACCCGCCTGGGTGAACGGCTGGAAAATCTTCACCTGCGCTTCCTGAGCGATGCCGATGCCGGTATCGCAGACTTCGATGCGTACCCCGTCCTTCCAGGTGGACAAGCGCACATCGACCCGGCCGAAGCGAGTGAATTTCAGCGCATTGGACAGCAGGTTGCTGACGATCTGCCTGACCCGGGTCGGATCGCCGAGCACCAGCGCCGGGAAGTGCGGATCGATCAGGCAGGTCAGCTCGACGCTCGGTGCCGCGTTCTGCGAGAGCAGGTTGGCGGTGTCTTCGATCAGCGAGCCGAGATCGAAGGGGATGTGTTCCAGCTCAAGTTGCCCGGCATCGAATTTCGAAAGGTCGAGAATGTCGTTGAGCAATTCCACCAATACCTTGCCCGAGTCGTGGGCGATGGACAGTTGTTGCTGTTGTTCGGCGTTGAGCGGGCCGTCGAGCGACAGGGCGATCATCCCCAGCAGGCCGTTGAGCGGGGTGCGGATCTCGTGGCTCATGTTGGCGAGAAATGCCGAGCGTGCCTCGGCCATGTCCAGCGCCGTACTGCGGGCCACCTCCAGCTCCTGGTTGGACTGGCTGAGCCGTGCGTTGATTGCCTTGAGCTCGGCGGTGCGCGCCGACACGATGTCTTCGAGTTGCGCGAGGTAGTCGGTGAGGCGGTTCTCCGCATTGCGTCGCTGCTGGATTTCCGTGGCGATGTTCTCGAACTGCTGGTTGGCGACCTTGACCAGCACGCCGATCTCGTCATTGGCGTGCCCGGCCGGACATTCCAGGGTGGTCGGCTCGGCGCTGCGCGGGTCGCGACCGCTGAGTTCGCGGATCACCCGCACCAGCGGTTTGGTCAGCATCACGTAGAACAGTGCGAGCAGGATTCCGGTGAGAATCAGGCTGCGGGCGAAACCGTTGATCAGCGTGACTTCCGCGCGGCGCAGAAAGCGGCTGCCAAACGCGAAGGTGTCGACTTCCAGGCGCAGGGTGCCGAGGGATTCGTTGGGCAGGTGATCGAGGTAGAGGCGGTCTTCGAACTGGCGTTTGGCGCCGAACAGGAAGTCGCTGATCATCCGGTAGCCGCTTTGCAGCTCCGGGCGTTTGACGCTGGCCAGCACCGTCTGGTTGTTGTCGGTCAGTTGTGCGGAAATGATCGCTGGCGAACGCAGCAGGCCCAGGGCCAGTTCCTGAGCCAGTTCGGCATCGATGTTGTAGGCGATGCGCGAGGCCGGATTATGGCTGATTTCCAGCAACGACAGGATTTCACGGTTGATGGACGCGTCTTCACTGGCATAATCGATGCCGATTTGCAGCAGGCTGAGCAGCGTGCCCAGAATGAACCCGACCAGCACGGTAAGCCGGGCCTGTTTGTACGACAGCCGGTGGGTGAATTTGATATCCATGGGGTGTTGAACCACTTCCGTTTCCCTTCGCTGCTCAAGCATAGTCGATCATGCACGGATTCCGGGGTTCCCGAAGCGCCTTGTAACAAGGGCCGGGACAGGTTTCGAACGCTGTTTGTCGTCGCTGCAGCGCCATCATCACTGTGAACGAGCCCGAGGAGAAGACGTGGATTCCCGATTGAATGCTTTTCTTGAGCGCGCCGAGTCGGTTCTGGCGCGGATCGAACCCCTGTTGCCGGCTCCACGCCCGGTCATCGACTGGGGCACCTGCCTCGCTGCACGCTGGCAGCGTGACGGTCGCAGCGGTTATCTGCTGCCGCTGGAGGTCAGCCTCGACATGCGTCTGTCGGACCTGATCGGTGTCGACCGGCAACTGGAGCAGTTGGGCCGCAACACTCAGCAATTTCTTGACGGCATGCCGGCCAATCATGCGCTGCTGTGGGGGTCGCGCGGTACCGGTAAATCCTCTTTGGTACGGGCTCTGCTGGCCGAACACGCCATGGCCGGTTTGCGTCTGATCGAAATCGAGCGCGATCACCTGGCGGATCTGCCACGGGTGGTGGAGCAGATCGCCAAGTTGCCGCAGCGCTTTGTGCTGTTCTGCGATGACCTGTCGTTCGAGTCCGGCGAAGGCGACTACCGCGTGCTGAAAAGCGTGCTGGACGGCTCGCTCGAACAGGCGCCGGACAACGTGCTGCTGTACGCCACTTCCAACCGTCGCCATCTGGTGCCGGAAAAGGAAAGCGACAACGAAAACTGGAAGCGCGTCGATGGCGAACTGCATCCGAGCGAAGCGGTGGAGGACAAGATCGCGTTGTCGGATCGCTTCGGCCTGTGGCTGTCGTTCTATCCGTTTACCCAGGAACATTTCCTCAACGTTGTCGAGCACTGGATCGGCCAGCTGGCCGCCAAGGCCGGCCTGAGCTGGGAGCGCGACGAACAACTGGACATTCTTGCCGTGCGCTGGGCAACCGGCCGTGGCAACCGCAACGGACGTTGCGCGTACCAATTCGCCCGTTACTGGGTGGGACTGAAATTGTTGGAGCACAAGGCATGATTGATTTGCAACAGAGCGGCCAGGGCCTCGAAGGCTATGGCATGTTGGCCGCACAACTGGAGTCGCTGCTGGCGGACGAGCGCGATTTCATCGCCAACGCCGCACAGTTTTCGGCGTTCCTGTTCAACCAGCTCGATGACCTGAACTGGGCCGGTTTCTACCTCAATCGCAACGCAGAGCTGGTGCTCGGCCCGTTCCAGGGCCAGATCGCCTGCGTGCGCATTCCGTTCGGTCGCGGTGTGTGCGGTGCGGCGGCCGCCAGCCTGCAGACGCAACGGGTCGAAGACGTTCACGCGTTCCCCGGCCATATCGCTTGCGACAGCGCGTCGAACAGCGAACTGGTTGTGCCGTTGGTCAAGGACGGTCGTCTGATCGGCGTGCTCGACCTCGACAGCCCGAAGCTCGCGCGTTTCGGTGCCGAGGATCAGGCCGGGATTGAACAACTGGCGGCGATTTTCCTGCGTCTGACTGACTGCTGATCACGCTCCCAGGCCTGCTTTGAGCAGCAGGGCCGTCGGGTCCACGGCATCGATCTGCCGTGGATCGAGAAAGCGTGTGGCGTACTGCAAGTACACGCCATCGCGGAGGAACAGTCCGAACAGCTCGGCATCGATGTGCGCGTCGCGGCACATGGTGGCCATGATCCCCAGTGCTTCGCTGAGGGACTTGGCCTTCTTGTACGGGCGGTCGGCGGCGGTCAGGGCTTCGAAAATATCGGCAATCGCCATCATGCGCGCCGGCAGGCTCATGTCTTCGCGTTTCAGGCGCTTGGGATAACCGGTGCCATCCATCTTTTCGTGATGCCCGCCGGCGATTTCCGCGACGCTGTTCAGGTGTCCGGGGAAGGGCAGGTGACTGAGCATCAGGATCGTCTGCACCATGTGATGATTGATGATGTAACGCTCCTCGCGGGTCAGGGTGCCCCGGGAGATGCTGAGGTTGTACAACTCGCCGCGATTGTATTTGTAGGGCGGCACGTCGAGTTTGAAACCCCACGGATTGTCCTCCGGGATCAGTTCGCCCTCGGCGCGCTCCAGCAGATGCTCGGGCTTGTCCGCCAGCAGCGGTTCGCTGACCGGCAGGGTCGCAGCCGGAGTGCGTGCCTGACGCCGGTTCTCCTCCCATGACAGGCCCAATCGATCATCCAGCGTGCGCGTCCAGGTGCGTTGGGCGATGCCTTGCAGGCGTTGCAGATCACTTTCTGCCATGGCCTCACTGCCCAGATTGCAGCGGGCGACAAACGCGAAATCATCATCCAGTGCTGTCAGGGTGGCCTCGCGCAGGCTGGCCAGTTGCTGTTCTTCACCGCCCATGGCCATGGCTTGCCAGTAACTGACCCAGGCGTCGCGCTTGAGCACTTCGAAGCGGGTGCGGATTTCGTGAAGACGGTCGTTCAGGGTTTCCAGTTTGGTGGCTTTGTCGACCACGTATTCCGGGGTCGTAACCTTGCCGCAATCGTGCAGCCAGGCGGCGATGTGCAAGGCCTCCCATTCGTCTTCGTTCGGCTGGTAATCGCTGAAGGCCGGGGCCTGACTGGCTGCCGCGGCACGGGCGAGCATCAGGGTCAGCTCCGGTACGCGCTGGCAATGCCCGCCGGTGTAAGGGCTCTTGGCATCGATGGCGCCGGCCAGCAGTTGAATGAATGCATCCAGCAGTTGTTTCTGTCTGGCTTGCAGGCGCTGACTCTCGATACTCACCGCGGCCGCTCCGGACACCGCTTGCAGGAAGGCGATGCGATCTGGCCGGAGTTTTTCCAGATCGCTCGGGGTGCCGCCATCGTCGATCAGCAGCACCAGCAGGCCGACGGTTTCGTTGTGCCGGTTATGCAGACGGATTCCGATCAAATGCACCCTCGGCGAACCCATGGCCAGCAGCACTTTCTGCAGATCGGAGGCCTGTTCGAAACCCAGATTGCTGACGACCGTGTCGGCGTTCGCCAGTTGCCGAAACCATTCGGGGCTTTGCGGCGCATCAAGGCTGCGGCTTTGCAGATCGAATGCCGCCAACGCTTGCGACGTTTCTGCGACCACCAGACCGTAGGGCTCCATGCGATTGCCATCGTTTTCACGCAGATAAATCAGGCCCGCCTGGGCCTGGGCGATCTGCACTGTTTCGAACAGTACCCGTTGCAGCAGCGGCTCGAAGCGGGTTTCAGCGGTCAGGCTGTCAGTGATGCGGAAGAAGCTGGCCAGGGTGTCTTTCATGCGAGCCATCGACAGGCTCAACTGGTCGACTTCCAGCACGGGCGATCGGCGTGCGACGGGAAAGTTGAAGTCGAAGCTGCGGATCGCATCGGCTTCCTTGACCAGTGCGTGCAAGGGCTTCACCAGAATCCGCGAGATCAGCCAGCCCAGCGGCAGACATAGCAGCAAGACGGCCAGCGTGATGAGTGCTCCTTGCCAGCGCAGACGATAGGCATCGACCAACAGTTCATCTTCGGGCACCAGTAAAGCCATCTCTAAACCTTTCGGCCCGCCTTCCTGCAATTGGCTGCGTGCGACGATCCATTGTCGGCCATCGACCTCGAGCCGATTGCCCTGGTGCCCGGACAACAAGGCATGCAGGGCGGGGCTCAAGTCGGCAGCCTTGGCCAGACGGGCCGTGCGTTCATCCACGATCAGCCGGCGGCTGTCGGGATAAGCCACGGCATTGCCGTCGGCATCGAACAGGACGATTTCCGTCGCCGGCGTCACCACGTGTTTAACCAGGGTTGCAGACAGTGCGTCGAGCGTCAGGTCGGCCCCTATCACGGCGTCCTTGCCGCTGCGGCGGGCCAGTGTGGTGCCTACATTGTGGGTGGAGAAAAAAATGTAGGGCTCGGTAGTGATCTGTTCGGTCTGCTGCCGTGCATTGATGTACCAGGCCCGGCTGCGCGGATCATAAGGGTCGGCGGGGATGTCCTGTCGGCCGACCGGGGAAAGTGCCTGGTCGAAAAACAGTGACTGTGAACGCGTCAGGCCGCTGGCGTCATGTTCGATGCTCCAGACTTGAAACGCCGCCACGTCCGGTGCTTTGAACAGGGTTTTCAGCGCCGGCGTGCGCAAGGGTCGGACCATGAAGAAATCGCCGTTTCCATAACCCAGGTAGAGCGAGGCCAGATCCGGATTGTCCATCAGGGACTGACTGAACGGCTTGAGCAGCGCCATGCGCGATTCGAGGCTGGAGGATCCGGCGGCGGGAGTCTCTGCCAGCAGGCTCAGCAGGTGCCGGATCGGTGAATAAGTCGCCTGCAGGTCGAGACGGACATCCTGTTCGATTCGGCTGAACAGCTTTTCACTGCTCGACAGAATAATGTGCGTGGTCTGGTGGTAGTTGAACAGACCCAGCACCACACCGGTAAGCAACAGCAGAAAGGTGAACATGACGCTGATGTGCACATGCAGCGGAAACCGGCGTTGTTCCGGGCGCAGTGGGCTGGGCATTGCAGACTCTCCGTGTAGGTTAAGCACACTGCTCTGCCTCCAAGCATAGTTAAGCCCCGGCCATTTTGCTCTTGGCGATCCGCGCCAGTTGCTGTTCCAGTGCTTGCTCCAGTTCCAGGATGGCGAGGTGACTGGCCTGGCAGCGACGCGCGATCTCCTCCTCCGGCAGTGCTTGCAGGCAAGCCTGCTCAAGCGCATCGCAACAGTCGATCAGGCGCGGGGCCTGCGCAATGCGTGCGGCGCCTTTGATCTTGTGTGCAATAGCGGCCAGCGCGGGGTGATCCCGGGTGAGGGACAGGGCCTGCAGCTCCTGCCGATCGGTGCGGCTGCTGTTGAGCAGTTCTGCCAGCAATCGTTGGGTTTGAGAGGGGTTGTCACCGGTCAGCAGCGCCAGCCCCTTCAGGTTGAACGCCGGCGCGCGGAACAGCGGCTGAACGCTGTTGACCCATTGGCTCAGGCTGTTGAGGCTCAGGGGTTTGAACAGGCATTCGTTCATGCCTGCCTGCTTGCAGCGCAGGATCTCTTCGGGCTGGGCATTGGCGGTGAACCCCAACACGGTGCAAGCCGGGCGGTGGGTCAGCTTTTCGTGCTGACGAATCGCGCGGGTCAGCTCGTAGCCGTTCATGACGGGCATGTTGCAATCGGCGATGACCAGATCGAACTCACCGCTCTTCCATTCTTCCAGTCCGCGCAGGCCGTCTTCGGCGATACAGAATCGATGGCCGAGGTATTCCAGCTGCTGGCACATCAGCAGTCGATTGGCCGGATGGTCATCGACCACCAGAACCGACAACGGCATGAGGGTTGTCTGAATCTGTGGTTCATCTTCAGCTTTCGCCACTTGCGCAGGCAGAATGGTCACTGGCAGTGATACCCGAACCTGGGTGCCGATTCCGGGCAGGCTGCTCAACCGCAGTTTTCCACCCATCATTTCGCACAGGTTGCGGCTGATGACCAGCCCGAGTCCTGCGCCGCTGACGGTTCGTTGCCCACCGTTGCCGGCCTGGGCGAAAGGTTCGAATAGCCGCAACTGATCCTGCGTCGTGATCCCGATGCCGCTGTCCTGTACGGTCAACTGCACCATCGAGCCTTCGGGGGCATCCGTGGGAAGAATGTCCAGCGTGATTCTGACCTGCCCTGTTTCGGTGAACTTGATGGCATTGCTGATCAGATTCGACAGCACCTGTTTGAAGCGCAGAGGATCGAGTTGCACATCGACATTCAGGTCAGGGGGAGAGACGGATACTGTCAGTGAAAGCTGTTTCTGCCGGGCAAGCCCTTCGAAGATTCTGACTACCGAAGCCACGGTGTCGATCAGGTTGATTCGCTCGGGTTTCAGGCTCAGTCGCCCCGATTCAATGCGCGCAATGTCCAGTATGTCGCCGATCAGACCCAGCAGGTCTCTGGCCGAATGGTAGGCCGTTTCGATGCCGGAGCGATCCGGATGAGTCTGATCCATGCGCTTGAGTGTCAACTCGAGCATGCCGATCACTGCGTTCATCGGCGTGCGGATCTCATGACTCATGGTTGCCAGAAAAGTACTCTTGGCCCGGTTGGCATCGTCTGCCCGTTCCTTGGCCGCGCGAAGTTCATCGAGCAGTTCACGGCGTTCACTGATGTCGATCCAGCCACCAATGATCCCCCGGACGTCACCACTGGAGTCTCGGTAGGGCAGAATCCAGTGATAGATCGTCAGTCGTCGGTTGCCAATGTGCAACGGCCGGTCAAGCACAAGCGGTTTGCCTTCGGCCACTACCCGCTGATAGTCGGCCTGAAATGCTTGTGCCTCGAAAGCGTTGTTCAGCGCACCCTGCATGACATCTTTGCCGATGACGTCTTCGCGCCGGGCATTGAACGCCTGGAGATAACTGTCATTGCAGCTTTGCAGCACGCCCTGTCGGTCACGCACGTAGATAGGGTGTGGCGTCCCGTTGACCAGTGTACTCATGAATTCCAGTTGGTCGTTCAAGGCCCGTTCGGCCGATTTGCGTTGTTTGATCTGGCGGCGCATGTAGGCATTCCAGAGCAGCGACAGCAGCAACAGCAGGCAGGCGCCGCCGATCAACTGATAGAAGAAACGCTGGTATTGATGCCAGGTGCCTTGCGAAATGTTTGAGTAGCCCCGCCAGCGACCATTGATGATGCCCAGTTCTTCGGGCGTGATGCTCATCAGCGTCTTGTTGATGATCGAGCTCAGTTCCGTGTTATCCCGGGCTGTCGCCAGAGAAAAAGCCGCCTGATGGGTGCCGATGGTGGTGGTGATCTGCAGGGGATGTTGGAAGGTTCGTGATGCAATGAAGTAGTTTGCGATGACCAGCGAGTTTACTGCGCCTTCGACCTGACCTTCATCGAGCAGCGCCACTGCACTGAAGGTATCCGGCGTTTCGATCAACTGGATGCGGGGAAACTCGCTGCGCAGGTAATCGATCATCGGATGGCCTTGAGCGATCGCCAGACGTTTGCGTTTCAGCTGCCCCAGGTGCGTAGGGCTGTCGGCGGCCTTTCGGGTCAGCAGCACGTATGAATTTTCCAGATAGGGACGGCTGAAATTCAGGGTTTCCTCGCGCTGGGCGGTCGGCAGCAACGCTGCGATCAGGTCAGCCTGTTGGTGTTCGACCTGCTGGATCATTTCGGCGTCGCTGCGGCTGCGGCGGATTTCGAAGCGCAGTCCGGTGCGCAAGCGGATGAGTTCGAGCAAGTCGGCGCTGATGCCGCGAAAATTGCCGTCACTGTCAAAGAACGTCAGGGGGGCGAAAGCCTCGTTGACCAATACGCTCACCACCGGATGTTTTTTCAGCCAGTGTTCTTCACGTTTGGTCAGTTGCAGCCTCTGGTCGGTCAGAAGTACGTCGCTGCCCACGCTCCAGCGTTTGGCGATATTTTCGCGCTCGCTGCCCGGCACGGCCTTGAGCGCCGTATTGATGATGGCAAGCAGCTGTGGATTGTTGCGATGAACGGCGAAGCTGAAGCCGTGGGCCTCATGCTTGCCGAAACTGGCCATGCGGATGTTGTTCAGGTAACCCTTGTTGATCATGTAGTGGGTGGAAATGGTGTCGCCGAGAAACACATCCGCCTGATCGAACGCTACGGCGTTGATTGCGTTCTGGTAGGACGGATAAGAGGTGATGAGGGCTTTGGGATACATTGCCTTGACATCATCCAGCGGCAGGTAGTGATACAGCATGCTCAGCCGCAGGCCTGCCAGACCTTCGGTCAACGTGCGGGTTTCACCCTCGCGTGTGACAAGGACCGGTTGATCGACGGCGTAAGGCCTGGACAGCACTATATTGGCGTTTTCCGCTTCGAATCCGTTGGCAGTGCCGAGCATGTCGATGTGCCCGTCCATCAATGCCTTTACGGCGACCTCCCGCGAGGCGAAACGTTTGACTCTGATCGGCAGACCGGTCGCCTGACCAATCAGTGAGGCGTAATCCGCCGTGAAGCCTTCGTAGTCTTGTCCGCTGGGCGTCATGTCGAAGGGAGGATAGTCTGGAGCTGAAGTCCCCAGAACCAACTCATTGCGAGCGTGCAGCCACGCCACTTGTGATGGATCGAACAAGGCCTGCACGGTTGTTTCGGCCGAACGACCGAGCAGGGTGAAGTCTTTCGAGGTGGGGGAGGCGGCTGTTGCAAAGGTGCAGAAACCCAGGCATGCACTCAATGCAATCATGAGACTCACTAAACGGCTGGACATGTTGGCTCTCACACGAGTGCGTTGCGTTTGGCCATTTCGATAAGTTCTACGAGAGACTTGGCCTTCAGTTTCTGCATCAGTCGTTTCTTATAAGTACTTACTGTTTTGTTGCTGAGAAACATGCCTTTGGCTATTTCCTTGTTCGTGCGGCCTTGGGCGAAAAGTTGCAAAACCATGAGTTCCCGATCATTGACTGATTTGAAAAGTTCCAGCTCTGCATAGCGCACGTCATCATGACGAACAGGGTTCAAGGCCTGGCTGGGGAAGTAGTTGTAACCGGAAAGAACAGCTTTGATTGCACTGACCAGCTCACTCAGGTCTTCCTGCTTGCACACGTAACCCGATGCGCCTGACTGCATACAGCGAATACCGAACAGGGTCGGGCATTGGGCAGTCAGTACCAGCGTCTTGAATGGCGAACTCATGGCATTGAAGCGGGCCAGGACTTCCAGGCCATCGAGCTTGGGAATACTGATATCGAGAATGATCAGATCGGGCATGCATTCGCGAATCATCTGCATGGCATCGACACCGTTATCGGTTTCTCCGACGACTTTATAACCTTCATGCTCGAGCAGCATTCGAACGGCGAGGCGGATGACCGGGTGATCGTCGACAATAAAAACGGAGTTCATAATCAAATCCCATACGAGCGCAAATAAAGGGCGAACCTTAGCTCAGATGAGTGAACACCCGCATGAACCCACAGGGCGTTAGTGGTGATCTAGGATAAGTCCTACAAATAAAGAGGAATCAGACTACGGGTTAACTAGGTTTGGCGTAGGTAGGTCCGTGAGATGTTCAATGGCGGGACTTGATAAAGTTTATCGCGCACCAAGAAAGTTTGTCGGGTGAAGGCTTTCAATGATTGTTGTTAGTTGATTTCAGGTTTTAACTTTGGTCCTTCCGACTGAACACACCCTAGAGGGGGTAGCCGTCGGCGTATGCGTCCCCGGTGCCCGACCGTTCCACTGCGCAACGGTCGGGCAGCTGGCGTCAATGGCTGGAACGTCCGGTCATTTCCAGTGCCATGTCACTGGCATAGCTGTCGGTCATGCCGGCGATGAAGTCGATCATGCGCAGGAACGATGCGTGCAACGGACCGTGTGGATCCGGTGCGTTGTTGCCCAACAGATCAAGGATCCGGCGGCTCTTGAAGGACGGTGTGCGGCCGTTGTGCTGCTCCAGGGCGGCGCCACAGAAGGCGTTGAGCAGAATCTCCAGAGTCGTGTAGGCGCCGATTTCATGCAGGGTCTTGCGCTTGTCCTGGAAGATTTTCTTGCGGGCGATGTCCTTGGCGTTCAACACGCAACGCTTCGCCGGGCCGTGCATGTGTTCCACCAGATCCCCCGGCAGTGTGCCGGCCAGCAGTGCCTCCTGTTGTTCGACGAAGGCCCGGGCGGCGGCGTTGGTCAAGTGTTCGATGGCCTTGCCGCGCAGGATTGCCAGTTTGCGCCGACGTGAATCCTGCGGGCCGAGCTGGCGGTAGGTTTCCGGCAGGTCATCGCCCACCAGGCCGAGCAGCAGCGACTCGACTTCGGCGTACTCGAGCAGCTCCATTTCCAGGCCATCCTCCAGATCGATCAAGGCGTAACAGATGTCGTCCGCCGCCTCCATCAGATACACCAGCGGATGGCGCGCCCAGCGCTGCTCTTCCAGTTGCGGCAGGCCCAGCTTGTGGGCGATCTGCTCGAGCAACGGCAGCTCGCTCTGGTAGCAGCCGAACTTGTGCTTCTTGTAACCGAGGGAGTCGGCGTGACGAGCGGTCCACGGGTACTTCAGATAAGTCCCAAGGGTGGCGTAAGTCAGTCGGGTACCGCCATCGAACTGGTGATATTCCAGTTGCGTGAGCACCCGGAAACCCTGGGCATTGCCTTCGAAGTTCAGGAAGTCGCCGCGCTCCGCGTCGCTCATCGCGTCCAGCCAGCCGCGCCCGGCAGCCTGCTGGAACCAGTGACGGATCGCGTCTTCGCCGGAATGGCCGAACGGCGGGTTGCCGATGTCGTGCGCCAGGCAGGCCGATTGGACCACCATGCCCAGATCGCTCGGTTCGCACCACTCGGGCAGGGCGGGGCGCAGGGTTTCGCCGACACGCATGCCCAACGAGCGACCGACGCAACTGACTTCCAGCGAGTGGGTCAGGCGCGTGTGAATGTGGTCGTTGCTCGACACCGGATGCACCTGGGTCTTGCGCCCCAGGCGGCGGAAGGCGCCAGAGAAAATGATGCGGTCATGATCTTTGTGGAACGGGCTGCGGCCAAGTTCCTGCGGGCTGTGCAACGGTTTGCCGAGACGTTCGCGGTTGAGCAGGGTATGCCAATCCAAGGCTGATTCTCTCCGTCGAGTGACTGATGCCCTAGCTTCCCGGTTCGGGCTGGCCTCTGCAAGTGCAACTACATCCCCGCTGCATCGATGTCGATCAACAGCAGACGCTCGCCGTTATCGAAAAACTGCCCGGCGGTCAGGCAATACTGGTTGCTGGTGGCGTCGCGATAGGTGTTGGAAAGGGTCAGGCGCCGTTCCTCCCAGCCCTCGGCCAGCAGGTGATAGAAGTAAGGGCGCCACGACCAGTTATGACCCAGGTAACGATTGTCGGCGACCCAGCCGCTTTGTCGCCATTCCAGGTTCGGTGTCAGTTGGGTGCCGTGACGGTCGCATTGATAAAAGCGCAGCAGCCAGGGAAAGGCATCGAGCTGCGGCAGGGCGCTGAGCGGCGCACGGGCCTGGGCCCAGGTTTGCAGAATGGCCATGAGTTCGCTGAGTTGCTGGCGCATGAGCATCAATTTGCTGCGCTCGGCCAGTTTCTGGCGCACGTAGGACTGGCGTAACTCGGCAAAGCGCTCAACGAAGTCATCCGTACCGAAAAGCGCCTCCTGCGCCCGCGCGAACAGAAAGCCCTGCACGTAACGCGATCCGCACTCCAGCGCAAAATTCAGTTGCGCCGCCGTCTCCACGCCTTCGGCAATGATCCAGCAGCCGGTCTTTTCCGCCATTTGCGCGAGAGCCTTGACCACGTCACTGCTCGGCCCGCCAAGTGCGGCGGCCTGGAACAGGCGCATGTCGAGTTTGAGAATGTCCGGTTGCAGCGCCAGCACGCGATCGAGCTGCGAATAACCGGCGCCGAAATCGTCGATGGCGATCCGGGCGCCGGCATCGCGATAGCGCGCCACGACTTCAGTCAGGCGCTGACTATTGCCGCCGAGTTCAGTGATTTCGAAAACAATCCTTTGCGGGTCGATACCGTGCCGCACGAGTTGTTTCAGGCTGGGCAGCGCCTGGTCGGTACGCAAGCGACTGATCCAGCGCGGTGACATGTTCAGGCTGAGGAACCAGTCCGCTGGCGCTTCGTGCAGTCGACTCAGCGCGTTGTCGCGGATTTGCCGGTCCAGTCGACGCAGCGCGACGGCCGGGGTACGCGGGTTGGCAAACAGCGGGCCGACCGACGTCAATTGGCCATCGGCCTGGCGCAGACGACCCAGCGCCTCGACGCCTGCAATGCGTCCGGTGGCGGTATCGATGAAAGGTTGAAAGCAGGCGAGCGGTTGCCCGTCGATCACGGGGCCTCCTTGTCGTTCTTGTTCTGGTCGAATTCTGCCGGCCGGACAGGCAAGCGGGATTGAACCTCCGGATAAGAGATTCAATCCCGCCGGTGTTGCAAGAATGCAGCCAGATGCGAGGGTTCAGCGCTTGCTCGAACTCTGCATGACCAGCTTGATCAACGGAGCGAGACTGGTGCCCAGACGGATCAGTCGGGTCAAGCCTGTGACGCCGCCGCTTTTGGCCCCCTTGCCGGTGATGAAACCCAACAGCGTCACAGCCGCCACGCCCCATAACGGCGCGTGCTTGATGCCGAAGCCGCCCTGCAGGTTTTGCGTCATGCCACGCATGCGTTGCAGCGGTTGCAAGACCTGGCCGGTTTCGTGGCGGATTTCCTGACGATGCATTTCCATGCGCAGACGGATCAGTGCCTTGCGCATTTCCCGGCGGGAGCTGTTGTGCGGAAGTTCAGGCAGGCTCATGGCAGCAGGCGCTCCCGATCATTGGCCAGTTCTTCCAGCGTGCCGTGGAAGGGCGAGGATTCATCGAAGATCGCGGCTTTGAGACGCAACGCGCAAAAGATTGCCGCCAGCGAGTAGAACACGCACAGACCAATGATTGCAGCGAGGCGATACGTATCCCAAAACACGATCAGTACAAGGGTCGACAGGCCGACCAGCAACAGCAGTGCAAACACCAGCGCCAGGCCGGCGAACAGCAACAGGCTGACGGTGCGTGCTTTCTGCTCCTGCAGTTCGATGCCGAATAACTCGACGTGGCTGTGCAGCAAACCGAGAACGGCAGCACCCAGACGACGCGTGGAGGAGGCGGTACCCGAGTTCGGGCCGGATTCACCGATCGACATGATCAGCGCCGCGTGGCCAGCAGGCCGATCAGAAAGCCGACACCGGCGGCGATGCCCACCGATTGCCAAGGGTTGGCCGACACATATTCCTCGGTAGCGGTGACCGCCGCCTGACCGCGCTCACGCAGGGTGTCCTCGGTCAGCTTCAGGGTTTCCCGTGCGCGCAGCAGGCTTTCGTGGATCTGTTCGCGCAACTCGTCGGCCTGATCACCGGCCAGCGTGGCGGTGTGCTCCAGCAAGCGTTCAGTGTCGTTGACCAGAGTCTGGAAGTCGTTCATCAGGATTTCTTGAGCAGTCTTTGCCTTGATGCTGGCCATGGGGGATCTCCGTAAGTGGCGTTCTGAAGCGGTGTTCTGAAGCGTTCGAGTATGAGCCAAGAGTGAAGGTTCAGTACAAATGACTGGTACAACTTTTGCTGTGTCGTGGTGCGTCGATCGGTGGCAGTGCGCTGTTGCCGGGCGCGAACCGGGCAAAGCAAGGCCCGGATGATGAGGGTTCATGTCAGCCCATCGACCTTGTGCGCCAAAGCGGTTCACTGACCCACCGGATCAGTGCCTGCGTGGTCGCAACTTGGTGCATGAAATGTGCGCATGAACCGCTTTGGTGCCTTTTTCAGCCTTGGGTCTGCCTCCTCATGGAAAATCTGCAAAGCGCTGTGGACACGCTGGTTCACAGTTCCAACACGTTGTTCATTCTGATCGGCGCGGTCATGGTGCTGGCCATGCACGCCGGGTTCGCGTTTCTGGAGGTCGGAACGGTTCGCCAGAAAAACCAGGTCAACGCGCTGTCGAAGATTCTCAGCGACTTCGCGGTGTCGACCCTGGCCTATTTCTTTATAGGCTACTGGCTTTCGTATGGTGTGACCTTCCTGCAACCGGCGGCGGTGCTCAGTGCCGATCATGGTTATGGACTGGTGAAGTTTTTCTTCCTGCTGACCTTTGCAGCGGCGATCCCGGCGATCATCTCCGGCGGCATCGCCGAGCGGGCGCGGTTTGTGCCGCAACTGTGCGCCACGGCGCTGATCGTTGCGTTCATCTACCCGTTTTTCGAAGGGATGATCTGGAACGGCAACTACGGTGTGCAAGCCTGGCTGACCGCACAGTTCGGCGCCCCTTTCCATGATTTTGCGGGTTCGGTGGTGGTGCATGCCGTGGGCGGCTGGCTGGCGCTGGCGGCGGTGCTGCTGCTCGGGCCGCGCAACGGACGCTATCGCGACGGCAAGCTGGTGGCGTTCGCTCCTTCGAGCATTCCGTTTCTGGCGTTGGGTTCGTGGATCCTGATCGTCGGCTGGTTTGGCTTCAACGTGATGAGCGCGCAGACCTTGCAAGGGGTCAGCGGACTGGTGGCGGTCAACTCGCTGATGGCGATGGTCGGTGGCACGGTGGCGGCGTTGATCGTCGGGCGCAACGACCCTGGCTTCCTGCACAACGGCCCGTTGGCGGGGCTGGTGGCGGTGTGCGCCGGCTCCGACCTGATGCATCCGGTCGGTGCGCTGGTGACCGGCGCGATTGCCGGCGCCCTGTTTGTCTGGTGCTTCACGGCGGCGCAGGTCAAATGGCGCATCGACGACGTGCTCGGTGTCTGGCCGTTGCACGGTTTGTGTGGCGTATGGGGCGGTATTGCCTGTGGAATCTTCGGCTCGACTGCGCTGGGTGGGCTCGGTGGTGTCAGCCTGATGAGCCAGTTGATCGGCACCGCTCTTGGTGTGGCGGTGGCGCTGGTCGGCGGTTTCGCCGTCTACGGTTCGATCAAGACGCTGCATGGTCTGCGTCTGAGCCAGGAACAGGAGTACTACGGCGCCGACCTGTCGCTGCACAAGATCGGCGCGGTGAGCCAGGACTAGGTCTCCTCATCATCGGCTCCGGGGTAAAAGCCGTGAAGCAGGCGATAACGATCGATGCGCACCTGATCGACTTTCTCCTGCACCCGGTGCGCAGGAAACCCCAGCAGGATCAGGGCGTGGGAGCCGAGCATCAGGCTCGACTCCAGCAATTCCGGCACGACTTCGCTGGCGCCGGCTGCCTTCAGCTCGGCCGACTGACTGTCGTCTCGGGTGCGCACCAGAATCGGCACTGTCGGATTGAGGCGCCGGGCCTCCCTGAGAACCCGCAAGGCCACGTCGGCTTGATCCACGGCAATCACCAGCAACCTGGCGCGCAGCAAACCGACGGCGGTCAGCAGATCGCCGCGTGTTGAATCGCCGTAGTGGACGTCGCGCTCGGCGGTGGCGGCTTCCTGAATTCGCACTGGATCGTTGTCCAGCGCGACGTAGGTTTGCCCGGCATTGCGCATGATTCGTCCGATCGATTGACCGACACGGCCGTAGCCACAGATCACCACATGCCCGTCGAACCCGGCATTTAGGGCGCTGATTTCCTCGATCTGCGCTTCCTGATTGGGTTTACGGTGCAGAGCCGCGGCGATGCGGGGGGCGGCGCGTAACAGCAGGGGCGTCAGCAGCATCGAGCAGAAGGTGGCGGCGAGCAGCAGGGCGCCGAGCTCGGCGGGGAGGAGCCGTGACTGCTGCATCTGCGCCATCAGGGCGAAGCAGAACTCACCGCCCTGGGCGAGGGCGAGGCCGCTGCGCCAGGCCGTTTCACTGTCGCTGCCGCGCCATTTCACCAGCAGCGCCACCACCAGGCCTTTGATCACCAGCAAGCCCAGGGTCATGCCGACAATCAGCAGGCTGTGGCTGACGAACAGTTGCAGGTCGATCAACATGCCGATGCTGACGAAAAACAGTCCCAGCAGGATGTCGCGAAACGGCCGGATATCGGCCTCGATCTGATGCCGGTAATGGCTCTCGCCCAACAGCATGCCAGCTAGGAAAGCCCCCAGGGCCGGCGACAGGCCCAGCAAGTGGGTCAGCCAGGCCGTCAGCAGCACAATCACCAGTGCCAGCAGCACGAACAACTCCGCCGAGCGGGACGCCGCCACCTCCTGAAACAGGCGGGGCAGCAGCCAGCGGCTGGCCAGCATCAAGCCGAAAAACAGCAATACGGTCTTCAACAAGGTCAGGGGCAGCGCCCAGTACCAGGCCTGATCACTGCTACCAGCGAACACCGGCACCAGCGTCAGCAGCAACACGGCCACCACATCCTGGAACAACAGGACGCCTACCGCATTCTGGCCGTGGCTGCTGAAGATTTCGCCGAGACTGCTCAGTTCCTTGGTCACAATCGCCGTGGATGACAGCGACAGACCGGCGCCCAGCAGCAAGGCCGGTGTGGCGGGCATGCCCAGCAGCATCAGCACGCTTCCCAGCAACAGTGTGCTGATCAGTACCTGCTGGCTGCCCAGCCGGAAAACCACCTGGCGCAGGGCAATCATTTTCGACAGGGAGAATTCCAGCCCCAGGGAAAACAGCAGAAACACCACGCCCAGCTCGGCAAGGTCCGGCAAGTGTTCACTTTCATTGATCCAGTCGAATGCCTTCGGCCCGACCATCAACCCCACGCACAGGTAGCCCAGCACAGGGGGCAGGCGCAGGCGACGGAACAAGGCAATCGTCACCAGGGACGACGCCAGTATGATCAGCAGATTGGCAAACACAACACACTCCGGGACAGGTCAGGCTCTTCAAGCGTAGAGGTAAAAAACACCGGAGCATCGCGTAAATGGCGATTTTGTGGGCTGATTTACATCAGGGTTTTGCGAAGGGCGGGTTCGAGTCCGGTGGGCAGGTCGACGGGCCTTGCGGGCAGGCCTAGAATGATCACTCGATTGTTGGGGTTGAGCACATGCTTCCTGAATGCCAGTTGTTCGGCACCCTGGGGTGCCATCTGTGTGAAGTCGCGGAGGCCGAACTGATGCCTTTCGTCGAGCATGGTCTGCTGGTGGAACTGGTGGATATTGCCGACGATGAATCGTGGTTCGAGGCTTACAGCCTGCGCATCCCGGTCTTGCGCAGGGTTGATACCGGCGCGGAGCTGGGGTGGCCGTTCAATGCCGATCAGGTGGTGGCATTTCTTCGTTAATGGTCCTTTCCCTTCTGCGTTGATGGCGCCTGTCACCTTCGGTCATTCACGGCTTGGCACTTTTCGGGTTATTCGGTTACTGTATGCGCATACAGTAATTGGGTTGGCCTGCCATGCCGTTTCCGGGCATTTGTCAGGGCAAGCCGGATGTCAGAGGGAGCAATCGTGGTCAATGTCGAACAGTTGAAAAGCAGCGTGAACGGGATGTCGGTTGACGTGGTGCGTGAGGCCGTCCACGAATTGCGCCTGGACGGTCTGGTCACAGAAGGCAAGACTCCCTTCAACAAGCTGCATTTCAACACCTGTTTTGCCGAGATAGAGGCTTTGTTTCAGCGTGCCGGCTATCACAAGCAACTGGATGTGGTCGGATATCAGGGGCTGTTGTACGCGTTGTACGATCCGGGCCGTTGGGACGCCGTGGATGTATTGCGCTGGCTCAAGGAGTTTACCGAGGCGGCGGCGCTCAAATCGGTTCCTGCCTGATTCTGCACTAGGTCTGCTGCGCCCGGTGTTGGATAATGCCGCTCTGCTTTGAAGGTTCGAGTTCTTCGTATGTCCAGCGCATCAACATTTTCCGCCGCACAGAATCAGGCCAGCACGCTGTATCTGCCCCCCGGCAGTTGGCGGACAGTGCTCGACTGCCTGTGTGAGCATTTCAGTGCCATCGGGCGCGATCAATGGCTGGATCGGATTGCCCGGGGGCGGGTGCTGGATGGTCAGGGGCAGCCGATTGCGCCGGATTTGCCCTACAGGGAAGGGCTGCGCATTCACTACTTCCGTGAAGTGCCGGATGAAAAACCGATTCCGGTGGTCGAGTCGATTCTGTATGCGGACGATCATCTGGTGGTCGCCGACAAGCCGCATTTCCTTCCGGTGACCCCGGCAGGCGAGTACGTCGAACAGACGCTGCTTCGTCGATTGATCCGGCGCCTGGACAACCCCCATCTGGTGCCGCTGCACCGGATTGACCGACATACGGCCGGACTGGTGATTTTCTCGGCCAACCCACAGACGCGATCGGCGTATCAGTCACTGTTCCCGACACGGCAGATTGAAAAACGCTATGAAGCCATTGCGGCCGCGCTGCCCGGGCTGGACTTTCCGTTGGTGCACAAGAGTCGCATGGTCGACGGCGAACCGTTTTTCCGCATGCAGGAAGGTCCAGGTGTAAGTAACACCGAAACGGCCATAGAGGTTCGTGAAAAGAACGGCGAACTCTGGCGCTACGGTCTTTTTCCGGTGACCGGCAAGAAGCATCAGTTGCGGGTACACATGACGGCGCTGGGGGCGAGTATCTGCAATGATCCGTTTTACCCTGAAGTGCTCAAAGACGTTGAAGATGACTACGCCAATCCGCTCAAACTCCTGGCGCAGGGGTTGAGATTCATTGATCCGCTCACGGGGCAGACGCGTGAGTTTCAAAGCCGGATCACGCTGGACTGGTGATCCCGGGTTTCGACTATTTTCCGTCAGGCACGAAAAAGCCCGCATGTTGCGGGCTTTTCTGTATCGGGTGTCGAACTGAAGAATTAAAGCTCTTTGACAGTACGAACCTGATCCTTGTTGATGCGAGTGTGCTTGCCGTCCAGTTGTTCGAACTCGTAGAAGCCCGAATCTTCATCATATTTTGGGGCGTCGACAGCCTGGATTTCGCGACCGTCATTCAAGGTGATCACTGTTGGCGAAGCGCAACCGGCGAGGGTGGCGAGGCCCAGTGCGAGCATGAAAGTGGCGAGGGTCCGTTGAGTCATGAGTGTGTCTCCGAAGGGAAATTCTTTTGGTTACTGAGCTTGAGACGTATACAAGGCGTGCAAGTTCCTTGAATGGTGTCAGTCTGACACAGTGTTGTGCGAACTCAACAGTTCAGGGGTGTTGAGATTGGCCAGGCGTGGATCGTTGTCAGGGCAAACCAGGGCTTGGGCATCAAGAGTGCGCATCAGCCGGCCGGGACTGCGTTCTCCAGCGTTCCAGGCGTTTTCGAAGACGGGCAGGAGTGCCACGGGGATTACGCAAAGCAGCGGTTCCCAGTGATTGTCGTGTCGCAACATTAAAGGTTTTTCAGAATTCAGACTGGCCGTCTCGCGCATGCTGTGCAGCAACGCAAGATCGATGCGCGGGACATCGCATGGCAGTACCAGCAGGTGGGTGTGGTGCGCGGCTTTCAAGCCGGCACGAATACCTGCCAACGGGCCGGGAAAATCTTCCTGGTCATCCGCCACCAACTGATCGGCGAAAGGTGCATAGCGTTCACGATTGCGGTTGCAGGAGATGATCAGATCATCTGTCAACGGCCGAACCTTGCGATGCAGATGTGCGATCAATGGTTCACCGTGCCATTCCACAAGCCCCTTGTCCTGGCCGCCCATTCGTTGTCCGCGTCCACCGGCCAGCAACAGAATGGAGCAGGGGTGTAATGGCGTGTTCGAAGTCATGGCAGCTCTGCGCAGGGGCGGCGAAAAAAGGGGGGGCTGTGATATAACACCGGGCTGTTTCTCCTACAACTGGACGAGCCTATGAAAGCCAAGGCTGATGTACCTTTCGCACCGCTCAATATCGCAGTGTTGACAGTCAGCGACACCCGAACCCTGGAAACCGATACCTCCGGCCAAGTCTTCGTCGACCGTCTGACGGCCGCCGGCCATCATCTGGCGCAGCGAGTGCTGCTCAAAGATGACCTCTACAAGATCCGTGCGCAAGTTGCGCACTGGATTGCCGAAGACGTCGTGCAAGTCGTGCTGATCACCGGAGGTACCGGATTTACCGGTCGCGATAGTACCCCGGAGGCCGTTGCCTGCCTGCTGGACAAACAGGTTGATGGTTTTGGTGAGCTGTTTCGTCAGATCTCGGTGGCCGACATCGGTACCTCCACCGTGCAATCCCGGGCGTTGGCGGGACTGGCCAATGGCACGCTGGTCTGCTGCCTGCCAGGTTCTACCAATGCGGTCCGCACCGGTTGGGATGGCATCCTCGCCGAGCAACTGGACTCCCGCCATCGCCCGTGCAATTTCGTCACTCATTTGAAACAGGCGGCGCCTTGTGAATCCCGTGGGTAAGCCGGGCAAGACCGGCAGCCTGATGCCTGTTGAAGAGGCGTTGGCGCGTTTGCTGGAAATGGCCGAGGGTTCGCGGATTGTCGAGTTCGAGTACTTGCCATTGGCGCAGGTTCAGGGGCGAGTGCTGGCGCAGGATCTGGTTTCGACACTGGACCTGCCGCCATGGCCGAACAGTGCCATGGACGGATATGCCTTGAATCTGGCCGACTGGACCGGCGAGCCGCTGCCAGTCAGTCAGAAGATTTTCGCCGGACAGGCGCCCGAGTCTTTGAAACCGGGTACCTGTGCCCGTATCTTTACCGGCGCGCCGGTGCCTGAGGGTGCCGACTGTGTGGAAATGCAGGAAAACGTCGAGATTCATGCCGATGAGCGCGTGAGGTTCATCGAAGCGATGGTGGCCGGGCAGAACATTCGCCCGCAAGGCCAGGAAACAACTGTCGGTGAGTTGGTCTTGCCCGCCGGAACCCGGCTTGGTCCGATCGAACAGGGGTTGGCCGCATCGCTGGGTTGCGCGGGGCTTGAGGTGGTTCGCCGGGTTCGTGTGGCGGTGCTGTCAACGGGGGACGAGTTGGTCGAGCCGGGAACGGCATTGGGGCCAGGACAGATCTACAACAGCAACCGGGTGTTGTTGTGCAGCTGGTTGCAACGTCTGGGTTGTGAAGTGGTAGATGCCGGCATTCTGCCTGATGACTTGGCCACTACCCGCGCGCGACTGGGGGAACTGCAGGATGTAGACCTGATTCTGTCGACCGGTGGCGTATCGGTCGGGGAAGCGGATTTCCTCGGGATCGCATTGAGGGAAGAAGGCGAGCTGACACTCTGGAAGTTGGCAATCAAACCCGGCAAGCCGCTAACGGTGGGGCATTTTCGTGATGTCCCGGTGATTGGATTGCCGGGGAATCCGGCCTCGACTCTGGTGACTTTTGCCTTATTGACCCGCCCTTATCTGTTACGTCGCCAGGGCGTGCAGGATGTCGAGCCGCTGACGTTTTCGGTGCCCGCAGGTTTTGTCTGGCCTCAGGCCGGTAATCGACGTGAGTTTCTGCGAGGGCGCCTGGAGCAGGGGCGGGCGATTATCTACCGTAACCAGAGTTCGGGCGTTCTGCGCAGCGCTGCCTGGGCCGAGGGATTGGTGGAGGTACGGGAGGGACGAGTCCTGGCCGAGGGAGATTTGGTGCCATTCATTCCACTCAACGAGCTTCTCGGTTGATCGCAGGTATTTGAGGGGCAGGCACAGTGGTTGCACGATGCCTGCCCTTCTGCCGTTCAACGGCTGATCAGTGCGACTAGTTGATCGAACCGGCTATTGGCAACCCAGCCCACCAGTCCGAGTACCATCGCTGTCGCGCCTGCCGAATAGGCGAGGCGATGCTTGATGGCCTTGACGTCACCTCTGACTTCGTCCAAATCACGTCGAATGTACTTGAGGTGAGTTTCCAGCTCGGTGACACGCGGTTCCATATCGTTTTCTCCAGTATGTCTGGCGCTGCATTTGAATTCGTCTTTAAGACTGGCGCGACTTTCGGAGAGAGAGGCAACTGGGCTCACGGATTGTCTTGCTTCATGGCTTTGCATGGAAACGTCCGTCTGCTGCCATGGGATTCTCTTGGCAAAAGCCGAAATGCAAATAATCGAAAGTCCTTAAAGTGTATCCACTCATTACATGCACATCCTTGTGTAATTGAATTGAAGATCGCTGACGCCGACACACGTTGTACCAATGGCCGGGCTGGGTCAATTGAGCCGATTCCTTACGTTCTGTACGAAAAAGTACCGGCATGTAGGACGAGCAGGGCGAGCTTCAGCAATTAATCAGAAGGCGTGCGACTTTTTTACCCGTCCTGAGGGTCAAGATGTCCCGTACCGATTTGATTCCGGAGTGACCGCAATGAGTGAACGCAAGGCATTGTTGATTCTGCATGGCAAGCAGGCACTCAACGAGGCGGTTCGTGCCGCTGTCGAGAACAAGCGAGAGCAAGGCTGGGAGCTGGCTGTACGTCTGACCTGGGAGGCTGGCGATGCTCAGCGACTGGTGGAGGAGGCGCTGGCAGCGGGATACCGTCAGATCATTGCCGGCGGTGGGGATGGCACTCTGCGTGACATCGCCGAAGCGCTGGCCGCTCAGCCGGGCAAGGCCAGTCTGGTGCTGCTGCCCCTGGGCACTGCCAACGATTTTTCCCGCGCGGCGGCTATTCCGCTGGAGCCGGCCGAGGCGCTGGATTTGCTTGAGGCGCCCGCCCACGACATTGATCTGGGGGAAGTCGGCGGGCAGATCTTCCTGAACATGGCGACCGGAGGCTTCGGCAGTCAGGTCACGGCCAACACGTCGGAAGATTTGAAAAAGGTCCTGGGTGGCGCAGCCTATCTGTTCACCGGTTTGACGCGATTCAGTGAACTGCATGCCGCGTACGGCGAATTGCAGGGGCCGGATTTTCATTGGCAGGGCGAGTTGCTGGCCCTGGGGATCGGCAATGGCCGTCAGGCCGGCGGCGGACACGTGTTGTGCCCTGAAGCGCTGGTGGACGACGGTCTTCTGGACATCAGCATCCTGCCGGCGCCGCAGGAGCTGGTTGGCACGCTGAAGAATCTGCTCAGCGACGGCTTCGGTATTGACAGCATGTTTGTACGCGCCCGTTTGCCATGGATTGAAATCAAGCTCGCCGAAGGGCTTTACATCAATCTCGACGGCGAACCACTGGAGGGCGACAGTCTGCGGTTTGCGGCGCGGCCAGGGGCGTTGCGTGTGCATTTGCCGAAGGACTCGCCGCTGCTGGGCGCCGCCCCCAGGCTCAATCGTCCAGACTGATGATCTGTTCCCGCACGGCAAACAGCACCAGGCCCGCCACGTCGTAGATCTGCAGGCGTTTCATGATCTGTGAGCGGTGGGTTTCGACGGTCTTGATGCTCAAGCCCAGGCCATTGGCGATTTCCCGCGTGGACTTGCCGCGCACGATCAGGCGCAGGATTTCCAGCTGACGCGCCGTCAGGTTGTGCGACTCGGTGACTTCCGGCTGTTGTTTCAGGTTGCGGGTCAGCGCCTGATTGATCACGGTATGGGCGATGGCAGGGCTCAAGTAGCGCTCGTTGTTGCGCAGGGCTTCGAGTGCATGTTCGAGCTCGGTGGCCGTGGTGTCCTTGAGCAGGTAACCGTGCGCACCGGACTCCAGAGCCTGCATGATCAGGGCGGGGTCGGTGTGCATCGACAGAATCAGCACTTTGCTCTGCGGGCGTACGCGCCTGAGCCGTTGCAGGGCTTCCAGGCCGCCGGTTTCTTTCATGGAAATATCCAGCAATACGATATCGGGAGACAGCAGCTCGACCATTTCGAGCAGCTGGGAGCCATCATTGGCCTCGCCGATGACCGCGTAACCGGGAATATCCAGCACCAGGGCACGCACGCCGGCCCTGATCAGCGAGTGGTCATCCACCAGAAGTAAGTTACAAGTCAACGCATAACCTTATTCGTACTGGCCCGCTCGAGTGCACGGGGCGCCCAGGGGAATAGTGCTTCGATTTGAGTACCTTTGCCCGGCTCGCTGGTCACGCTCAGAGTGCCGCCCAGTTGTTCGATGCGCTCGGCCATTCCAGCCATGCCCCGCTGTCCTTCGCGGCCGGGGTTCGCCGACGGGGAAAAGCCCAGGCCATCATCGCTGATCAGCAGGGTCAAGCCTTGCGGCAGGCGTTGTACGCGGATCAACAGGTTCTGGGCCTGTGCATGGCGAAGGATGTTGGTGACCGCTTCCTGGGTGATGCGAAAGGCGGCGACGGCCATTTCTTCGGGGATCCCATTCAGGCGCTGCTGGCAGTCCAGACTCCAGTGCACCGACGTATTGGTCAGTACCTTGAGCAGGTGCGCACGCAGACTCGCTTCCAGACCAAGGCTGGTCAATTGCCGCGGGTTGAGAATGGCCGAGACGTCGCGCACCTTGTTGAGGGTTTCGTCCAGAGTCTCGCAAAGTACCGAACAGTGTTCCTGCATATCCGCGGGCAGGCGACGCTTGAGCCATTCGCTTTGCAGCTTGGCGGCGGTCAGCAGTTGGCCGATATCGTCATGCAGCTCGCGGCTCAGACGATGGCGCTCGTTTTCCTGGACCTCCAGCAAACGGTCGGCCAGTTCCTGAGGCTGGAATTTGATGGATTTGCGCGACAGACGATGTCGTGTCCAGACGCAGCCGGCAGCCGCCACGTTGATCAGCAGCAGGCCGAGCGACAGCTGCGCGGACAATCCATAGGTCAACAGACTGCCCACCGCCGAGCCTGTACACAGCAGGAGCGTGAGCCTGCGGGCATTTTCGCGGGAGGGAGGCCATGTGGTGATTGACTTGAGGCTGGCGTACATAGCGGATGGAGCCAATGGATGTTCGCTGCGGGCAGACCGGTCAGAAGGGCTGGCGGTCTCTGTCTGGAAAACGTTCATTCAGGTTGTTGATTTCAAAACGGTTCAGTGATCGATAATTGAGCGCCAACTTCGGTGGAGACCGATCATTGAAGTCACAATGCCATTAATTGAAACAACTAACGGGCGGCATAATACCACTTAACATACCGTTGGTCGCGTTTGCCCTATATGTCCAAAGAGTCAGGAAACACGTCATGTTGGACGAAGGTTCCATAATGGGAAAGTTGAAATACCCGACTCGATAATTATCGATGCAGCTGCAAGTTTTCTTTTGCACAGGAAAACCCTGACAACGGCAGAGGACAGTCAGCACTCATCGCAAGTAATTATTTAGTGGAAGGTGTCGCGGGCAGGCATGAACTATTCAATTGCGACAATCGACGACGAAAAATGACGGGCCCGTACAGCCCACGGCAGGCCCGGTTATGCCTGGTGCTCCGACCAGGTTACGAGGGACATCGGCTTGCCATTGAGCGGCAATTGAAAGTGAGTCTGCCCGACCTGGCAGGCGAAGGCTTCAATGAGCGACACCTGTTCGCTTTCATCCAGGCCCAATTGGCCAGTGCTCGGGTCAATCAGTTCCAGTTGCCAGGCCATCAGGGTGAAGCAGTCTTTCAGTGCTTCCAGGGCCTGCGCATGCAGATCCACGTGATCCTGCACCTGGGCGAGCAGGCCATGCAGGTGCAGGGAGAATTCGGACACCGCCTCCAGCGCCAGGGCATCGGCCTTGTTCGCCAGCTTGAGGAGGGTGCTGAGCATGCAGTCGATGGCGTCCCTGTCATTGCTGATCAGTTGCAGATGGCTGAGGCATTCTTCAGTCTTGGCCAGGAGCGTTTCAGCTTCGACAAGGAATTCAGGAAACCGCTGCGCCCAGTCACTTCGGTCGTTCGGCATGCTTATCTCCACCACGTCACGTCTGATGAGGGAATGCCGTGTGTGTCGACGATCATGAACCGTCGCGGGACCGCGCCCCGGTGTGCATTGGCACAGGCCTGGGGTTTCAAGAGGATGTGTTTCCACTGAACTGCGATCGCACACAATAGCCTGACTCCGTTCATGCAATGAGAATGGCGTCACATTAATGGCTATTGGATATCGCGAACATCAGGTTGGGCCTGATTGTTACTAGGGGATTCCCTTAGGCACGGGAACCTGTGGCGCAAATCGGGGTCGCGCCGAAGAGAATGTAGCAGATGATTTCACCGGGCCAGTAAAGCATGATGTTAATGTGACATCAATGCCTGCTCATGGCATTTTGTTGGTGATTTGTGACGGGATCAAGATCCGCCAGATTCAGCCGATAACCCCCAATAGTGAATTCATCAGAACAAGCCCAGGAGTCATTGATGGCCGGCATTCTCGACACGGTAGACCAACGCACGCAACTGGTGGGTGAGAATCGCCTGGAAATTCTCATGTTTCGACTGGCCGGGCGCCAATTGTTCGCGATCAACGTGTTCAAGGTGCAGGAAGTCCTGCAACTGCCGAAACTGACTTTGATGCCCCAGCGTCACCCGTTTGTCTGCGGTGTGGTCAACCTGCGCGGCCAGACGCTGCCGGTGATCGACCTGTCCCAGGCGATCGGCATGCGGCCGTTGGTGCCGGGCCCGAACAGCACGATCATCGTCACCGAGTACAACCGCTCGGTGCAGGCATTCCTCGTCGGTGGCGTGGACCGCATCGTCAACATGAACTGGGAAGCCATCCTGCCGCCGCCGACCAGCGCCGGTCGCCAGCATTACCTGACGGCGATCAGCAAGGTCGACGATCAACTGGTGGAAATCATCGACGTCGAGAAAGTCCTCGCCGAAATCGTTCCGTACAACGCCAAAGTCTCCCGGGACAAACTGGACGATCCGGTGCTGGAACGCGCCCGTGGCCGCGAAGTGTTGCTGGTGGACGACTCCAACGTGGCGCTCTCGCAATTGCGCGACACCCTCGGCCAGTTGGGCGTGAAGATGCACATCGCCAGTGACGGCCTGAAAGCCCTGAACATGCTCAAGGCCTGGGCGGACACCGGGGTGAACATGACCGACAAACTGCTGATGGTGTTCACCGACGCCGAAATGCCGGAAATGGACGGCTATCGCCTGACCACCGAAATCCGCAACGACCCGCGCCTGCGGGGCTTGTATGTGGTGTTGCACACTTCGCTGTCCGGCAGTTTCAACGACTCGATGGTGAAGAAGGTCGGGTGCGACAACTTCCTCTCCAAGTTCCAGCCGGACAAACTGGTCGATGTAGTACGCCAGCGTCTGATGCTTGACGAAGTGCCGGCCTGATCAACCTGTCGAGGCTGACCCTGCGTCAGCCTTTGATTCGCTGACAAAGCTCGTATAGGGTGGCGTTTTTGACCCACCAGGGAGCTGGCCATGCTGCGTCTGAGCGCGCTTTATCGTTACCCGTTGAAATCCGCCAGGGGCGAGGTCCTGCAAGGGATCGGACTGGACAAGCTGGGGCTTGAGGGCGACCGACGCTGGATGCTGGTGGATGAGGCCAGCGGGCGATTCCTGACCCAGCGTGCCGAAGCGAAGATGAGCCAGCTGTCGGCACTGTGGAACGCCAGCGGCGGGCTGACGCTCAGCGCGCCGGGGCATTCGGCAATCGATGTTGCCTTGCCCGGCAGCGACGACGATCTGCGTGGCGTGACCATCTGGCGCGATACCTTGCGCGTACCGGATGCCGGTGAAGAGGCGGCCCGCTGGGTCAGCGATTTCATCGGCAAGCCAACCCGACTGGTACAAGTGCCGCTGGATCGCGCCCGTACGACTCAGGCCGGGTACGGCAACGATGACGATCAGGTGGCGTTCGCCGACGGCTTCCCATTGCTGCTGATTGGCGAGGCATCGCTGCAACACCTGTCGCAGGCAGTCGGTCGGCCTCTGGAAATGCTGCGGTTCCGGCCGAATCTGGTGATCGAAGGCAGCGAGGCATATGCCGAGGATGGCTGGAAGCGGATTCGTATCGGCGATGTCGAGTTCCGGGTGGTCAAGTCCTGCTCGCGGTGCATTCTGACCACGATCGATCCGCAGACCGGTGAGCGCAGCGCCGACCGCGAACCACTGGCAACCCTGCAAAAGACCCGCGCCCAGGCCGACGGCGCGATGTTCGGCCAGAATCTGGTCAACGACAGCAACGGCCGGCTTGACGTCGGCATGCCGGTGGAAATCCTCGAATAACCCGCCAGAAACGAAAAATGCCCGTGTCCTTGGACACGGGCATTTTTCATGACCGCAGGAAACCGGGGTTTCAGCCGCGGTATTCGCACAGGTAAGCGGTGTCGACGGCCACTTTCAGCTGGAACTTGCTGTTGGCTGGCACGTTGAACTGGCTGCCGGCGGCGAAGGTTTCCCAGTCGCTGCTGTCCGGCAGTTTGACGGTCAAGGCGCCCGAAACCACGTGCATGATTTCACGCTGGCTGGTGCCGAATTCGTATTCGCCCGGGGCCATGACGCCGATGGTCGCAGGGCCTTCAGCAGTGCCAAAAGCGATCGACTTGACGGTGCCGTCGAAGTACTCGTTGACTTTGAACATGGGCGATTCCTCTCGAAAAGGGCTTAAAAGGGTTAAAAAGGGCCGACCAGTATGCACAAGGCTCCGGGCGTCGTCATCTGTCTAGAGCGGCAAAACCAGCGGCAGCAGGCGTGCGGTATTGCGCGCATCTTCCAGCGCTCGGTGCTGCTGACCGCTGAATTGCATCCCCGCCAGTTGCAACGCGCCATTGAGGCCCAGAGGCCGTTCGAGGCGGCGGGCCTTGGCAAAACGCTGTTTGAGGTTCATGTGCGGCACCCGGCTTAGCGCGCTGTCGAGTTGCAGGCGCTGCCATTCCTGAAGCAACTGCTTGCGGTCGTAATCGCCCCAGCTGGCCCAGCCTTCCAGGCGTGTCTGGTGCTGGCCAAGCCAGCGCTCGAAGGCCGGCCAGACGTCGCTCAACGGCTGCGCCGCGTCAATGCTGGCCTGGGTGATGTGCGTGAGTTCCCGGCAAAAGGACGTCAACAAGGGACGCCGCGTCGGTTTGACGAAGCGCTGAAAGTGATCCTGCTCGCGCCCGGCGCGATCCACCAGGGTCGCGCCGATCTCGATGATCTCCATTTCCGTAACCGGCCAGCCACCCTCATCGGTGGTGGCTTCCAGATCTATGACCAGCCAATGGGGCATCGCAGGGTTCCTGATTTCCGCGTCCTGATTATTCAGAGCGTAGTCAAACCTTGCGGATGCGCGCGGTGACTACTCGACCTGCAACAGAACCTGACGATTTTTCACCTGATCGCCGACCTTGACCTGCACCCGCTTGAGCACGCCATCGATGCCGGCCTTGAGCGGGTGCTCCATTTTCATCGCTTCCAGCACCACCAGCAGCTGCCCCTTGCTGACCGGGCTGCCCTCGCTGACGAGCACATCGATGATGGCGCCATCCATCGGGGCTTTCAACGTGCCGGAACTGACGCTGGTCTGACTGTCGATCACCGCGTGAGTTCGATCCTCCAGAGGCAGGCTGCCTGGACGGGTGAACAGCCAGAGCCGGTCGTCGCGCAGACGATAGGCATGGCGCTGGCGCAGGCCATCGATTTCCAGCGTCACAGCCCCGGCGGTGTGCTCGACCCGTTTGAGTTCGATGATGCGTTCGACGACCTGCACCTCAAACGTGTTATTCGGATGGGTGCGAAGGTGCACGTTCCAGTCGCGAGCGTCGAGGCCTATGCGATAGAACAACGGCGCGCCAGCGTTGTTGCGCCATCCGGACAACGGCGCGCGGTGTCGCTGTGCGGCGGATTGGTAAAACAGCACCGCTGCGACGGCCAGTTCTTCGGCACTGGGCGAATAGTCGCGCAGGCAGTCGTGATCAGCGAAGTACTGCGGGATGAAACCAGTGCCGAATTCCCCGCGGATGAACTGCGGATGCTGCAACAGGCTGGCGAGCAGCCGCTGATTGCTCTGTACACCCAGCAACACGCTGTCCTGCACGGCGCGCAGCAGCTTGCGCCGGGCCTCTTCACGGGTTGCGCCGTGGGCGATCAGTTTGCCGAGCATCGGGTCGTAGAACGCTGAGATCGACTGGCCTTCGATCAGGCCGTGATCGACCCGCGCGCCGCGATCCAGTGCCGGCGCCCAGGCTTCGATACGTCCGGTCTGCGGAAGAAAACCCTGGGCCGGATCTTCGGCGTAGAGGCGCACTTCCATCGCGTGGCCATCGAGTTTCACCTGCGCCTGGGTCAGCGGCAGCGGCTGGCCTTCGGCGACCGACAGCTGCCACGCCACCAGATCCAGCCCGGTAATCAGTTCAGTCACCGGATGCTCGACCTGCAACCGGGTGTTCATCTCCAGAAAGTAGAATCGGCCATTGGCATCAAGCAAAAACTCCACGGTGCCGGCGCCGACGTAGTTCACCGCACGCCCGGCCTTGAGCGCCGCTTCGCCCATCGCCTGACGCAGGTCTTCGGTCATCACCGGGCACGGCGCTTCTTCGATGACTTTCTGGTGGCGACGCTGTATCGAACAGTCGCGCTCGCCGAGGTAGATCAGGTTGCCGTGGTGATCGCCGAACAGTTGCACCTCTACATGACGCGGCTCGATCAACGCCTGTTCGAGGATCAGTTCGTCGCTACCGAAACCGTTCAAGGCTTCGGAGCGGGCCGTGCGCAATTGCGCCGGCAGTTCCTCGGCGCTGTGCACCAGACGCATGCCGCGCCCGCCACCGCCGGCGCTGGCCTTGATCATCAACGGGTAACCGATGCGCTCGGCTTCACGGGTCAGGGTCTCGTCGTCCTGCTCGGCGCCTTGATAGCCGGCGATGCATGGGACGCCGGCAGCGAGCATGGCGATTTTCGACTGGCGTTTGCTGCCCATCAGTTCGATGGCTTCGACGCTGGGGCCGATGAACGTCAGGCCGGCCTGTTCGCAGGCGCGGGCGAAGTCGGCATTTTCCGAGAGAAAACCATAGCCGGGGTGGATGGCATCGGCACCGCTGCGCCGAGCAGCGTCGAGGATCCCCGGGATGTTCAGGTAGGACTGTTGCACCGGTGCAGGGCCGATGTTCACAGCCTCATCCGCCATTTGGACATGCAGCGCATCGGCGTCGGCGTCGCTGAAAACGGCGACCGTGCGATAACCGAGCGCCTGGGCGGTGCGCTGGATGCGGCAGGCGATTTCACCGCGGTTGGCGATCAGGATTTTGTGAAAGGCGGGCATGGCGGTTTTCCTGAATGTGGCGGTGGATTGAAGGGCCTTATCGCGAGCAAGCTCGCTCCCGCAGGGTCACGTGCTCCATCCGGGTTTGCGCTTCTGCACAAACGCCATCGTGCCTTCGATCCCTTCGGCGCCGGTCACGGCTTCGCTGAACCACTGCGCCGCTTCGTCCAGCAACTCACTCGACGGTTGGCCGGCGCTGGCCAGCAGCAGTTTTTTGGTCATGGCATTCGCTTCGGGCGCGCAGCACAGGACATGGTCGAGCACTTCATCCAGCCGCTCGGCGAGCGCCTGCGGATCCTGCTCGACAAAATGCACCAACCCCAGACGCCGGGCCTGATGGCCGTCGAAGCGGGCGGCGGTCAGGGCCAGGCGTCGGGTCTCGGTCAGGCCGATACGCTGTACTACGAAAGGCGCGATCTGCGCCGGCAGCAAGCCGAGGCTGGTTTCCGGCAAACCGAATTGCGCTTGATGGTCGGCGATGGCGATATCGCTGACACAGGTCAGGCCAAAGCCGCCCCCGAGCACCGCGCCCTGCAACACCGTGATCAGCACTTGCGGCGCGTGCTGCGCTTCTTCCAGCAACGACCCGAACGCTCGGTTCAGGTCGCGATAGGCATCACTGCCCTGAGCGCGGGCGTTGGCCATGTCCTTGATGTCACCGCCGGCGCAGAAATGTCCGCCGGCACCGCTGAGCACCAGTGCGCGAAGGCTGCGGTCATCGCGCCCGCTGGCCAGCACGGCACGCAACTCGGCGACCATTTGCAGGCTCATGGCGTTGCGGCTTTCCGGGCGATTGAGGGTGATGTGCAACACGCCGTTGTGCCGTTCCAGCAGCAGCGTCTGGCAATCGGGCAGGGCGCTCATTTCTTTTTCCCCGGCAGGATGCCCATCAGTTTGCAGATGATCCCCAGCATGATTTCGTCGGCACCGCCGCCAATCGACACCAGCCGCACGTCGCGGTAGGCGCGGGCCACCGGGTTGTCCCACATGAAGCCCATGCCGCCCCAATATTGCAGGCAACTGTCGCTGACTTCACGACCGAGGCGCCCGGCCTTGAGCTTGGCCATCGAGGCCAGTCGGGTGACGTCCTGACCTTTGACGTATTGCTCGGTGGCCTGATAGACCAGCGCCCGCAGGCATTCGATTTCGGTCTGCAATTCGGCGAGGCGGAAGTGAATCACCTGATTGTCGATCAGCGCATGGCCGAAGGTTTTGCGCTCCTTGCAGTACTCGATGGTGCTGTCGACGCAGTATTCCAGGCCCTTGATCATGTTGGCCGCACCGAACAGGCGTTCCTCCTGGAACTGCAGCATCTGCATCATGAACCCGGCGCCTTCGTGGCCGATGCGATTGCGCTGGGGCACGCGCACGTTGTCGAAAAACACCTGGGCGGTTTCCGAGCTTCGCATGCCGAGCTTGTCGAGGTGCGAACTGAGGCTGATGCCCGGCGTGTTCATCGGCACCATGATCAGCGATTTGTTGATATGCGGCTTGTCGTCCGAGGTGTTGGCCAGCAGGCAGATGAAGTCGGCGCTTGGCGAGTTGGTGATCCACATCTTGCTGCCGTTGATCACATAGTCGTCGCCATCCTTGCGCGCGGTGGTCTTGAGTCCGGCGACATCGGAGCCGGCGCCGACTTCCGAGACGCCGATGCAGCCCACCTGCTCGCCGGTGATCGCCGGGCGCAGGAACTCTTCGCGCAATTCATCGGAGCCGAAACGGGCGAGGGCCGGGGTGCACATGTCGGTCTGCACGCCGATCGACATCGGAATGCCGCCGCAGTGGATAGTGCCGAACTCTTCGGCCGCGACGATCGAATAGCTGTAATCCAGGCCCATGCCGCCGAATTTTTCCGGTTTGGAAATCCCCAGCAGACCGAGGTCGCCGGCCTTGCGGAAAATCTCGTGGATCGGAAAGCGCCCGGCCTTTTCCCATTCTTCGACGTGGGGGTTGATCTCGTGCTCGACGAACTGGCGGACGGTACGGCGCAGCGCTTCGTGTTCCGGGGTGAAGATCATTTTTATTGTTCTCCTTTAATCCGTGGCGGTCAGAACCGGCTGACGCCGAAGCTGTTGGGTTGCAGCGTGCGCACGTCGGCTTCGTGGCAGATGTCCAGCAAGTACCCGAGCAAGGTGCGGGTGTCGCGCGGATCGATCAGCCCGTCGTCCCACAGGTTGGCGCTGCCGTAGAGGGCGGTGGACTGGCTGTCGAGCTTCTGCGCGGTGACCTGCTCCAGCATGTCGAGCATTTTCGGATCGGGCACCAGACCGTCCTTGAGCTGCTTGGCTTCGGTGACGATGCGCAACACCTTGCCGGCCTGGGCGCCGCCCATCACCGCCGTGCGGCTGTTGGGCCAGGCGAAGATGAAGCGCGGATCGAGCCCGCGTCCGCACATTGCGTAGTTGCCCGCGCCGTAGGAGCCGCCCACCACGATCGTCAGTTTCGGCACCCGTGCATTGGCCACGGCCTGGATCAGTTTCGAGCCGTGCTTGATCACGCCGTGCTGTTCCGATTCGGTGCCGACCATGAAGCCGGTGGTGTTGTGGAAAAACAGCAGCGGCGTCTGGCTCTGGTCGCACAGTTGAATGAACTGCGCCGCCTTGCTCGCACCATTGGGCGTGATCGGGCCGTTGTTGCCGATGAAGCCGCAGGCGCGGCCCTGAATCTTCAGGTGGCCGCAAACGGTCTGCTGATCGAACTCGCCCTTGAACTCCAGGAAGCGCGATTCATCGGCGATTCGCGCAATGATTTCGCGCACGTCGTAGGGTTTTTTCGGATCGTCCGGGATCAGCCCCAGCAATTCGTCGATGGGGTACAGCGGCTCCTTGAATGGCGGTTCGGGCAGCCACGGCAATTGCTCGTTCCAGTTCAGCAGGCTGACGATTTCCCGCACCTGACGCACGCCGTCGGCATCGTTTTCGGCCAGGTATTCGGCGGTGCCGGCGACTTGCGCGTGCATCTCGGCACCGCCCAGTTCTTCGTCGGTGGCCACTTCACCGGTCGCCGCTTTAAGCAACGGCGGGCCGGCGAGAAACAGCTTGGCCTTGCCGCGCACCACCACCACGTAATCCGACAATCCCGGCTGATAGGCGCCGCCGGCGGTGGCCGAGCCGTGCACCACGGTGATCTGCGGCAGGCCCATGGCGGACATGCGTGCCTGATTGGCAAAACTGCGCGCGCCTTCGACGAAAATGTCTGCCGCGTAATTGAGGTTGGCGCCGCCGCTTTCGGCGAGGGTGATCACCGGCAGTTTGTTTTCCTGGGCGATCTGTTGCAGGCGCAGGGATTTTTTCAGACCCGTCGGGGAAATCGTTCCGCCCTTGATCGCACTGTTGTTCGCCACGATCAAGGCGCGCACGCCGGACACGTAACCGATGCCGGCGATCAAGCCGCCACCGGCCGAACTGCCGTCCTTGTCGTCGTGCAGTTTGTAGCCGGCCAGGCTCGCCAGTTCGAGGAACGGCGCGCCAGGGTCGAGCAACAGATTCAGGCGTTCACGGGGCAGCAATTGTCCGCGCTTTTCGAATTTCGGTTTGGCCTCGGCGGCCTTGTTCAGCAGGTTCTGTTCGAGCTGCTGAACGTGCTCGATGGCGGCGAGCATCGCTGCGCGGTTGCGGGCGAAGGCTTCGCTGTGCGGGTCGAGTCGGGATTGAATGACCGGCATGGCTTACTCCTTGTCCTTCAAGACATCCGGCATGTAGGCCCGGTGAAAACCGTTGAAGGATTCGCTGTGTGTTGCCTTGTGCAACGGCCAGGCGCGACTGCCCAGACTGGCCGCGCCGTCGATGCGCAAGGTGCTGCCGCTGATGAACGCGGCTGCGGGGCTGAGCAGAAACACGATCGCCGCGCTGACTTCCGATTCGGTGCCGATGCGCTTGAGCGGCACGTGTTCGCGCAAGGTCGGGATGACCGCCTTGAACGCGCCTTCGTAAGTGTCCATGCCGCTGGAGGCGATCCAGCCCGGCGCTACCGCATTCACCCGCACCCCGGCGTAACCCCATTCGAACGCTGCGGTCTTGGTGAAGTTGTCCATGCCCGAACGCGCGGCGCCGGAGTGGCCCATGCCGGGCATGCCGCCCCACATGTCGGCGAGCATGTTGACGATGCTGCCGCCGTGTTTGCTCATCGACTGGTTGAACACTTCCCGGGCCATCAGGAAACCGCCGACCAGATTGGTGCGCAGCACGGTTTCGAAACCTTTCTGATTGATCGAGGCCAAGGGCGAGGGGTACTGGCCGCCGGCATTGTTGACCAGCCCGTGGATCGGTCCGTGTTCGCGGATCAGTTCGCTGACCAGCGCTTTCACCGCTTCTTCGTCACGAATGTCGCAGGCCTTCCAGTGCGCTCGACCGCCGTCCTCGGCAATCTCGGCAGCGACGGTTTGCAGCTTTTCCGGCTTGCGCCCGACCAGCACCACGGTGGCCCCGAGCGCCGCCAGTTCATGGGCGGTGCAACGTCCGATGCCGCTGCCGCCCCCGGTGACGATGACCGTCTGACCACTGAACAGGTCAGCCCTGAAAATCGATTCGAACGCCATGGTGCCAATCCTCTAGTCGAACTGTTCGGCGATGCTCTGCGGCACCGGGATCTGGATTTCCAGCAGTTGCTGGGCGAAGGCCTTGCCTTGCGGATCGATGCGCAGGCTCGCCACGCCGCCGCCACCGAGGGCGTTTTCCAGCAGGAAGTTGAGGCTGTGGGTGCCCGGCAGATACCAGCGTTCGACCCGGCCGTGTATCGGGTCGAGGACATGGCTCATCCAGTCCACGACCACGGCCGGGGTCAGCGCCTCGGCGATCCACGGCAGGTATTCAGGACGGCGCGGCATGACGCCGATGTTGCTGTGATTGCCCTTGTCGCCGGAGCGCGCCACCGCCAGTTTGACCAATGGCACGCTCGCGTCGGCGCGGCCCTGAGGTTTGGGCGTTTCGTGGGGCAGGGGCAGATCCTGACTGTCGAGGGGGGCGGGG
>NZ_BQHI01000003.1 GCF_021603585.1 Pseudomonas sputi
TGGAAAAGTGCGATGAATCAATTTGCGATTCTGTACGGAGATCGATTTATCAGGCCAACCTGGTAAAAGCACGGCCTGCCTGACGGCAGGCCGTTACCGGCCCGCACACAAAATATCTGACAGTCCCGTGTGCGGGCAGACTTCGGTCTGGCCGGAATCTCCTTGCCCGGTTTCTCACCCCGCACATAGCTGCCACCTCTTCGCCGCGTGAGAACGGCATTGGGTGGCTTCAAGTCAGCAAGGAGTTTATCAATGAACAAGGTTGTCCCCGACCCACCCCTCGAATCACCCACACCCCTCGAAGAAGCCATGCGCGCCGAAGACCTCGCCCGCAACCGCGAAGCCATCAAACGCGCCCTCGACTATTACCTGTGCCCCAACCCTTCCAAACCGCGCCCGAGCACGATGTATATGGTCACGCCCAACGTCGACACCGAAAGCCTGCTGGCCAACGCCTGCGAATCCCTGGCGTCGGCCAGTACCATCGCGAGCAATTTCGCCAACGAACTCAGCGGCCCGCAGCGCAGTACGGCGCTCGGTATCCAGCAGATCATCATGCTGGCCGAGCTTGCAGTGAACCGCGCGCTGGATCGGGTTGATCCGCAAACCTGATAACCCAAATCCCAGGCACAAAAAAACCGGCGATCATCACTGCTCGCCGGTTTTTCATTCAGCCGTCACTCAATCACTGCATCAACACTTCAATCGAGCCGTCAGCGGTCAGGCTGACCTGGCTGGTGCCGGCTTCGACTTCAGGCGTGACCGGTGCGGCGTCCATGCCGGCAGCTTTCATCATCATCGGGGCGCGCATGTAGGGTTGCGGGAAGCCGTTGCTGTTGAGGTTCAGGTTGACGATTTTGTAGCCCTTGCCGCCCAGGGCGTCGGTAGCCAGTTGGGCGCGGGCCTTGAAGGCGGTGACGGCTTCTTTGAGCAGTTGGTCTTCGCTGGCCTTGCGGGTCGGGTCGGCGATGGCGAAGTCCATGCCGCCCATTTTCAGGTCGGTCAGCAACTCGCCGGTGAGTTTGGACAGGGCGGCGAAGTCGGCGCTTTCCAGGCGCAGTTCGGCGCGTTCGCGCCAGCCGGTGATTTTCTGGCCTTTGGTGTCGTAGATCGGGTAGCTGTTGCGGCTGCCCTGGCGCAGGGTGATGTCTTTGACCTGCTTGGCCTGGGCGAGGGCCTTGTTCATGGTGGTGCTGACGTCGGCGGCGAGTTTGGCAGGGTCAGTGTTTTGTTCTTCGGTGTAGAGGGTCACGATCATCAGGTCGCGGGCCACTTCCTGGCTGACTTCGGCGCGCAGGGAAATCTGGTTGTAGTGCAACTCATCGGCGGCCAGGGCCGGAAGGCTGGCGATGCTGCCGACGGTCAGGGCGAGAAGGGCGGCGCTGCGGCGAAATGTGTGCATGAAAGCTCCTTGATGAGGGCGCAGGTGATGGTTCGGGGGCCTGCGTGAAACCATCAGACTCTAGCTTTTATGATCCGGTTCGCCCAGTTACAACTTCTATACAGATGACAAAGTCAGCGACGAGCTTCAAGTCGCAAGCTTTTGCTCGTAGCTTGAAGCTCGCAACTTGCAACTGCTTTTGGGTGTGGTCGTTTGCCGCACTTTCGCCTCTGGAGCCCGCGCCTTGGTTATACTCCGTGCGATCCGCCTGGAGCGCTCATCAGGAGAGCTCATGCTCGCCCCCGTACAATTGACTTCCGCGACTCGCCAGAACCTCTGGCGGCTGACTTTCATCCGCACCCTGGTGCTTGCCGCGCAGGCCGGCTCCGTGGGCCTGGCCTACTGGCTGGAATTGTTGCCGTTGCCGTGGGTGCAGCTGGTAATGACCCTCGGCTGTTCGATTCTGCTGTGTGTGTTCACCGCCGTGCGCCTGCGCACTTCGTGGCCGGTGACCGAGCTCGAATACGCGTTGCAACTGGCCTGCGATCTGGTTATCCACAGTGCCTTGCTGTATTTCTCCGGTGGCTCGACCAACCCGTTCGTTTCGTATTACCTGGTGCCGCTGACCATCGCTGCGGTGACGCTGCCATGGCGGTATTCGGTGGTGCTGTCGGGCATTGCGCTAGCCTTGTATACGCTGATGCTGACGCATTTCTACCCGCTGGAAACCCTGCCGGTCGCCCGGGAGAACCTGCAGATCTACGGCATGTGGCTGAGCTTCGCGCTGGCAGCGGCGGTGATTACCTTCTTCGCCGCGCGCATGGCTGAAGAGCTGCGTCGGCAGGAAGAGTTGCGCGCGATCCGCCGTGAAGAAGGCCTGCGCGATCAGCAATTGCTCGCCGTGGCGACTCAGGCCGCCGGTGCCGCCCATGAACTGGGCACGCCGCTGGCGACCATGAGCGTGTTGCTCAACGAAATGCAGCAGGATCATCACGACCCGATGCTTCAGGAAGACCTGAAGGTGCTGAAGGATCAGGTGAAACTCTGCAAGGAGACCCTGCAACAACTGGTGCGTGCCGCCGAAGCCAATCGCCGGATGGCGGTGGAAATGCAGGACGTCACCGAGTGGCTCGACGAAGCACTCAACCGCTGGCACCTGATGCGCCCCGAGGCCAGTTATCGCTTCCAGCGTCTGGGCCAGGGCCCGTTGCCGCGTGTGGCACCGCCGCCGGATCTGACCCAGGCACTGTTGAATCTGTTGAACAACGCCGCCGACGCCTGCCCGGAAAACCTTCAGGTGACCCTGGACTGGACCGCTGAAGACCTGACCATCAGCATCCGCGATCATGGCGCCGGTGTGCCGCTGGCCATCGCCGAGCAGATCGGCAAACCGTTTTTTACCACCAAGGGCAAAGGTTTCGGCCTGGGCCTGTTTTTGAGCAAGGCCAGCGTGACACGCGCCGGCGGCTCAGTGAAACTCTATAGTCATGAGGAAGGCGGCACGCTCACCGAGCTGCGCCTGCCCCACGGCGCCCGAGGAGAGCAACATGAGTGACGAAATCCAAGTCGAAGGCGAAGAACTGCCGCATTTGCTGCTGGTCGATGACGACGCGACCTTCACCCGGGTGATGGCCCGCGCCATGGCCCGTCGTGGTTTCCGCGTCAGCACCGCCGGCTCCGCCGAGGAAGGCCTGACCATTGCCCAGGCCGATCTGCCGGACTATGCCGCGCTGGACCTGAAAATGGACGGCGACTCCGGTCTGGTGCTGCTGCCGAAGCTGCTGGAACTGGACCCGGAAATGCGCGTGGTGATCCTCACCGGTTACTCGAGCATTGCCACCGCGGTCGAAGCGATCAAGCGCGGCGCCTGCAATTACCTGTGCAAACCGGCTGACGCCGATGACGTGCTGGCAGCGCTGCTGTCCGAGCACGCCGACCTCGACAGCCTGGTGCCGGAAAACCCGATGTCGGTGGATCGCCTGCAGTGGGAGCACATCCAGCGCGTGCTGACCGAACACGAAGGCAACATCTCCGCCACTGCCCGCGCCCTGGGCATGCACCGCCGCACCCTGCAGCGCAAACTGCAGAAACGCCCGGTTCGTCGCTGAACCTGCGCTGAACGACCATCGCCAGCCCTCGCGATAAAACGCGCCGATCATCTATGATCGGTGCGTGTCTGTTCTTTTCTTTATCGAGCCTTTTCCATGAATCAGAACGCTGAATATTCCGCGGTCAACGATACTGTGCGCGGGCAGTTTTTTCGCAAGGTGTGGGCCATGACCACGCCTTATTGGCGCAGCGAAGAGAAGGGCAAGGCCTGGACGTTGCTGATCGCCGTGATCGCGCTGACGCTGTTCAGCGTGGCGATCTCGGTGTGGATCAACAGTTGGTACAAGGATTTCTATAACGCCCTGCAGAAGAAGGACGAGGCGGCGTTCTGGCAGTTGATCCTGTATTTCTGCGGCATCGCGGCGGTGGCGATCCTCGGCGCGGTGTATCGCTTGTACCTGACGCAGATGCTGACCATCCGCTGGCGGGCATGGCTCACCGAGAACCATTTCAAGCGCTGGCTCGGGCACAAGAACTACTACCAGCTGGAGCAGGGCGGCTACACCGACAACCCTGACCAGCGGATTTCCGAAGACCTCAATACCTTCACCAGCAACACCTTGAGTCTGGCCCTGGGCTTGATCCGCACGGTGGTCAGCCTGGTATCGTTCTCGATCATTCTGTGGGGCGTGTCCGGCAGCATCGAAGTCTTCGGCATCGAGATTCCCGGCTACATGTTCTGGTGTGCGCTGCTGTATGCGGCGGTCGGCAGCTGGCTGACGCACCTGATCGGTCGACGCCTGATCGGCCTGAACAACCAGCAGCAACGCTTTGAAGCCGACCTGCGTTTCTCGATGGTGCGGGTGCGGGAGAACGCCGAGAGCATTGCGTTGTACAACGGCGAGCCGAACGAGAATCGTCGTCTGAGCAACCGCTTCGGGCTGGTCTGGCATAACTTCTGGGACATCATGCGCGTGTCCAAGCGCCTGACGTTCTTCACCTCGGGTTACGGCCAGATCGCAGTCATCTTCCCGTTCATCGTCGCGGCCCCGCGTTACCTGACCGGCAAGATCGAGCTGGGTGAGCTGATGCAGATTAACTCGGCATTCGGCAACGTGCAGGAGAACTTCAGCTGGTTCATCAACGCCTATGCGGAACTCGCGGCGTGGCGCGCCACCTGTGATCGTCTGCTGAGCTTCCGCCAGGCGATGACCGACAACGAAGAGCGTGCCCCCGCCATTGATGTGCAGAATCAGGGCGACGAACTGAAGGTTCATAACCTCGGCCTCGATCTGGCCGACGGTCGTCATCTGCTGACCAGCGCCGACATGACCGTGGAGCAGGGCGAACGGGTGATGCTCAGCGGTCGTTCCGGCAGTGGTAAATCCACGCTGCTGCGGGCGATGGGCCATTTGTGGCCGGCCGGGCACGGCAGCATTCGCTTGCCGGCTTCGCGTTATCTGTTCCTGCCGCAAAAGCCGTATCTGCCGATCGGCACCCTGCGGGACGCCTTGAGTTATCCACAACCGGGCGACACCTACGCGTCTGAGCGTTATGCACAAGTGCTGGAGACCTGCCGCTTGCCGCATCTGGTGGCTCGACTGGACGAGGCCAATCACTGGCAGCGCATGTTGTCGCCGGGTGAACAACAACGTCTGGCCTTCGCCCGCGCGCTGCTCTATGCACCGCAATGGCTGTACATGGACGAAGCGACGTCGGCGATGGATGAAGAAGACGAAGCCACGCTGTATCAGGCGCTGATCGACCAGTTGCCGGGCCTGAGCATCGTCAGCGTCGGCCATCGCAGCAGTCTCAAGCGCTTCCATCCACGGCATGTGCGCATCGACAGTGGTCACCTGGTTGAGCAGAACGTGACCGCCTGATATATCCACACTTCCCCTGTGGGCGCTGGCTTGCCAGCTCCCCAGGATGTGTGTGGAAACGGAAAGTGATCGTACAACCCGCTTGAGCTATGATGCCCACAAGCCGAATTTTCGAGACAAGATGCAGACCATGGAAAACCTGATCGACACCCCGCGACTCCCTCGCAAGCGCCGTAGCCTGGCTCAGGAACTGGTGACGGTGCTGACCGAGCAGATTCGCGCCGGCCTGCTCAAGCGCGGCGACAAGTTGCCGACCGAGTCGGCGATCATGGAAGCCCATGGCGTCAGCCGCACCGTGGTGCGCGAGGCGATTTCCCGGTTGCAGGCGGCGGGGCAGGTGGAAACTCGTCATGGCATCGGCACCTTCGTGCTCGATACGCCGAGCCCGAGCGGTTTCCGGATCGACCCGGCGACCGTGGTGACTCTGCGTGACGTGTTGGCGATTCTCGAATTGCGTATCAGCCTCGAAGTCGAATCGGCCGGCCTCGCCGCGCAGCGCCGCAGCACCGAACAACTGGCCGCCATGCGCGCTGCGCTCGATGCACTAAACGAAAGCGTGGCCCACGCCAGCGATGCCGTGGCGTCGGACTTTCAGTTCCACCTGCAAATCGCCCTGTCCACCGGCAACCGCTACTTCACCGACATCATGACTCACCTGGGCACCAGCATCATTCCGCGCACGCGGCTGAACTCGGCGCGCCTGGCCCATGACGATCAACAGCACTACATGAATCGCCTGAGCCGCGAGCACGAGGAAATCTACGACGCGATCGCCCGCCAGGATTCCGATGCCGCCCGTGCGGCCATGCGCCTGCATTTGACCAACAGCCGGGAAAGACTGCGCCAGGCACATGAAGAGGCGCAGGCGCAGGAAGGCTGAGGGTTACGGTTTCACTTCGGTAGTGAGGTAATCCACGCGTTCGATGGACTCATCGAAGTTGAGCAGGAATGTTTTCTCCTCGACTCTGAAGCGCTGTCCCGGGAGTCCTTCGTATTCAATGCAGTCCCCCCGATTGACGTGAAGGTCGAACGTCGTTGCATCCTTTATCTCTATCAGGCTCTTTTGGATTCCGGCAGGAAAGTGGAATCGGTGAACAATGTTCATATGACCCCTCATTGGTTCAGTGACTATTGAATGTTCCAGCAGCGACTGCGCCCGGGCCAGGAGGGACGCAGGCGCAGGGGTAATGGCTGCCTAGTGTTCGAGTTGAACTGTCAGCAACGGGGATGACTCAGCGCTACCGTTGTTTCTGGTGACGGTGTAATGCAGATCGGCCTGGGCACCGGGAACAAGTTTTTTCTCAAAGACATCTTTGGGGATGACGAAGATAACGGGGTCTTCCATCTCGACGGTGGTCAGTACATGGGAGTTTGCCCATTCGTTTCCGGTCGAGGTCTGCACGTGCATCGTAATCCTGTCGCCAACAGCGGCTTGAGGGAAAGGCGGCACGACACCGTGAGCGGCTTCTTTCAGTTCGCTAACCTTAAGTACTCCATTCTTGGCTTCGTTGAGCTTCGGCGCCGCCAAGGCTTTGGCTTGTGCAGTCATGATCAAACTCCTTTTCACATCCGTTTGAACCCTTTCAAGAGCGCAGCCATTTTGTTGCGCTGGCGGAGCCGATTCGTTAACTCCTCAGCGATTGAATCCGGGAATGGATGTGCACGGCACCTGTTAGAAATAACAGTCTCGATGAACGGTCGATATCATTTGGAATGGCGTGCCGGGTTACGCGCAATGGCAGGATCAGGACTCGATGTAGAGTTTCAACGGCTCCGAACACGGCTCCAGGCTGGATTCATCGGCAAATTTGTAGCGCAGCTCGACGGTGCTGTTCAGGTACTTTTCCAGCTCGAACTTCGGGATGCTCAGCTCGATTCCGGTCAGGCCGACCATGTCATCGAGTGCGTCATCCCAGACGCCGGTCGGCTCCGACAGGCCCTGCCATTCAGGATCTTCCGGATCATCGCCGAGGATCGGATATACATCCCAGTTCGGCGGGGTGTCCTGGCCATCGGGCACGCGAACGATCAGGTGGTCATCCAGCGTCGACAGCCGCAGGATGATCGAGTCGCTGGCGTGATCGGGGAATTGCGGAAGGTGTGCCGCGGCAAACGTCATGTTTCGCTCTCCTTGAAAGATCTGCCGCGATCCTTCGCGGCAGTCGTCGCACTCTACCCGGCGAATCGGTGAGGCGCGCCGGGGCAATCTTGTCCGGGCATTTCAGCGCTTGGGCAGAATCGAACGATCGACCCTGACCGCGAGTTTGCCGGGGGCGGGCCGGACGTCGAACGTTGCCTGACCCTGAGCATCCACCGACGCCCGGGCGATGGCCACGCCATCGCGCAGCAATTGCAGCGGCGCACCTTTCATTGATTGGCCCGAGGCCAGTTCCAGTTTCAATTTGATGGTCATCGAATCGCTCCTTAATTCGTGTTGCCGGTCGGGTGATAGTCCTTGAGCAGCAGGTAAGTGCTCCAGCCCCACCAGTCGTCGACGGTGGCGGTGTCGTTGAGGTTGTTGACGTCCTTGCGCCGCAGGACCTTATTGCCCTGAAGACGGAACAGTGGCGAGAAATTGTTGGCCGGATCCAGCACGGCGGTCAGGTCCGGCAGTCGTTGCAGGGCGTTGAAGGTGGTCGGCACGTTGCCGCTTGAATAAGCGGCATACACCTCGTCCGCCGAATCCTGTACGGCTTGATTCACCTGATGGCGGTTGTCGATATCCGCGGCATCGAAGTAGCGCTTGTCACCGAACGCCCGCCATTGCTCACCATATCCGTTGCGCACCTTGAGCCCGAACTTGCTGTCTTCGTCGTGCATGAAGCGGGTGATCAGCGAGCCCAGATCGCTTGGCGTCACCGCGGCGGCCATGGCCTTGCGTGGCACCCGCAAGTGTCCGGAGGAAAACAGGTCGGTGAGGTAGTGGTCGGCGAACGCATTCATCGCGTAGGCCCGTTCCAGTTGCCGTTCGTCCTGGCTGGCGTGGGCGGCAGCGGCGGTTTGCAGCGCAACGGTGTGCCCGGCGATGTAGGCCAGTCGGGCCCATTCGCCGAAATGGTCGGCGTTGTTCGCCGCCAGTTTCAGATAGCGGCCGAGCGGGAACAGTGCCGAGACGAAACTGCCGCCGCCGGTGATTTTGTTCCACTCTTCCGACAACGTATCTCCTAAAGCGTCGTAGGCCTCATGAGGTTGCTTGCCGTCCTTGATCGCCTGTTTAACCGCGTCGATCTCCTTTTGCATGATCGCGAGAATCTGTGTCGCTTCGGCCTTTGAAGCCGGGAGCGCGGCGAGGGTGTCGAAGGCTGCCGTGAAGCGCTGAAGGCGATCTGCCGCAGAAGCGCCTTCGTTGATCGGCCGATCAACGACGCCATAGAAATCACCGCCCAGTGCCAGTACCTGGCCGTAGGTCAGCGCCAACCCGTTCGGCAGATGCAGGGGCACGTTTTGCGCCAGTACCGGCTCGGCATTTTCAACGAAACGCAGCAAGGTGTTATCGCCGATAGCCGTGTGTTCCGCACCTTCGAAGCGCAACTGCGGTTTGCCCTTCAAGGCGTGAGCGGGCAGGGGGGCGACGGGGGCGACATCGCTGTGCGAGTCGGCGATATGCAACAGCATATGCGGATTCTCTGCACTGAAAGCGATGCCGCCGGGGGTGAAAAGATCATCGAAACGGGCGATGACCGGTGTGGTTTTTTCAACGCATGTGGTTTGAAGACCGGACATTTCTTTCTCCTTGATATGTCGTCGGCTGGTTTTATTCAGCTGTATGTATATACAGCTAAATCGAGCCTAGTCGAGAAATCTCCTACGTCAAAAAGAAATCCTGTCCGACAAAAAATCCCTCCCAGCGATGAAATGCAGTTGACGGTTATCTTTTAAGTTGTACGATGACCTACAACTTCAGCGAAGGCTGAACGGTCCACTCAAAAAAAACGTTGCTACCAGGGTGTTCGAATAATGAATCCACAAGAACTGAAGTCCATCCTCTCCGCCGGCCTGCTGTCGTTCCCGGTGACCGATTTCAATGCCCAGGGCGATTTCAATCGCGCGGGCTACATCAAACGCCTGGAATGGCTGGCCCCGTACGGTGCTTCAGCCCTGTTCGCCGCCGGTGGCACCGGTGAATTCTTCTCCCTGGCTGCCAGCGAATATTCGGAAATCATCAAGACTGCCGTCGACACCTGCGCCAGCAGCGTGCCGATCCTCGCCGGTGTCGGCGGCTCGACCCGCCAGGCCATCGAATACGCTCAGGAAGCCGAGCGTCTGGGCGCCAAAGGCCTGTTGCTGCTGCCGCACTACCTGACCGAAGCCAGCCAGGACGGCGTTGCCGCCCACGTTGAAGCGGTGTGCAAATCGGTCAACATCGGCGTGGTGGTCTACAACCGCAACGTCTGCCGCCTGACCGCGCCGCTGCTGGAACGTCTGGCCGAGCGCTGCCCGAACCTGATCGGTTACAAGGACGGTCTGGGCGATATCGAGCTGATGGTGTCGATCCGTCGTCGTCTCGGCGATCGCTTCAGCTACCTCGGTGGTCTGCCGACCGCCGAAGTCTATGCCGCTGCCTACAAGGCGCTGGGCGTGCCGGTCTACTCGTCGGCGGTGTTCAACTTCATTCCGAAAACCGCGATGGACTTCTACCACGCCATTGCCCGCGAAGATCACGCCACCGTCGGCAAGATCATCGACGACTTCTTCCTGCCGTACCTGGACATCCGCAACCGCAAGGCCGGTTACGCCGTGAGCATCGTCAAGGCAGGCGCCAAAATCGCCGGCTATGACGCAGGCCCGGTGCGTGCGCCGCTGACCGACCTGACTGGCGAAGAGTACGAAATGCTCGCTGCGCTGATCGACAAGCAAGGTGCGCAGTAACACACCTCTATAAACAAGGCCGCTGAGCAATCAGCGGCCTTTTGCGTCAGGAGAATGATTCGTGACCAAGCGCTATGACAACTACATCAACGGTGAATGGGTCGCCGGCAACGATTACTCGGCGAACATCAACCCGTCCGAACTGAGCGATACCATCGGCGATTACGCCAAGGCTGACCTGGCTCAAGTCCATGCCGCCATCGACGCCGCTCGCGCTGCATTCCCGGCGTGGTCGACTTCGGGCATTCAGGCCCGCCACGATTCGCTGGACAAAGTCGGCACTGAAATCCTCGCCCGCCGCGAAGAACTCGGCACCCTGCTGGCCCGGGAAGAGGGCAAGACCCTGCCGGAAGCCATCGGTGAAGTGACCCGCGCCGGCAACATTTTCAAGTTTTTTGCCGGTGAATGCCTGCGTCTGTCCGGCGACTACGTGCCGTCGGTGCGTCCGGGCGTGAACGTCGAAGTCACCCGCGAAGCCCTGGGTGTGGTCGGCCTGATTACCCCGTGGAACTTCCCGATTGCCATCCCGTCGTGGAAAATCGCCCCGGCACTGGCCTACGGCAACTGCGTAGTGTTGAAGCCAGCAGATCTGGTGCCGGGTTGCGCCTGGGCCCTGGCCGAAATCATCTCCCGCGCGGGCTTCCCGGCCGGCGTGTTCAACCTGGTGATGGGCAGCGGTCGCGTGGTCGGTGAAGCGCTGGTCAACAGCCCGAAAGTCGACGGCATCAGCTTCACCGGCTCCGTCGGCGTGGGTCGGCAGATCGCGGTCAACTGCGTGTCGCGCCAAGCCAAGGTCCAGCTGGAAATGGGCGGCAAGAACCCGCAGATCATTCTCGACGACGCCGACCTCAAGCAGGCGGTCGAGCTGTCGGTACAGAGTGCGTTCTACTCCACCGGCCAGCGTTGCACTGCCTCGAGCCGACTGATCGTCACTGCCGGGATTCACGACAAGTTCGTCGAAGCCATGGCCGAACGCATGAAGTCGATCAAGGTCGGCCACGCGCTGAAGGCCGGCACCGACATCGGTCCGGTGGTTTCGCAAGCGCAGCTTGAGCAGGACATGAAGTACATCGACATCGGTCAGTCCGAAGGTGCGCGTCTGGTCAGCGGCGGTGGTCTGGTGACGTGTGACACCGAGGGCTACTTCCTCGCGCCGACCCTGTTTGCCGACAGCGAAGCCTCGATGCGCATCAGCCGCGAAGAGATCTTCGGCCCGGTGGCCAACATTGTCCGCGTGGCCGATTACGACGCTGCGCTGGCCATGGCCAATGACACCGAATTCGGTCTGTCGGCGGGCATCGCCACCACATCGCTGAAGTACGCCAATCACTTCAAGCGTCATTCCCAGGCCGGGATGGTGATGGTCAACCTGCCGACCGCCGGTGTCGATTACCACGTTCCGTTCGGTGGCCGTAAGGGGTCATCCTATGGCTCACGTGAGCAAGGCCGCTATGCGCAAGAGTTCTACACGGTCGTGAAGACCAGCTACATCGGTTCGTAAGCCGCTGCACCCGCGCAGGGCTATTGCCAAGGCCTTGCGCGGCACAAGACCAAAGAATGTTTTACCCGCATAAAAATAATCAGTGGGAGTACATCTACATGCAATCGTCCAAGCCGACTCACGTCCGCTATTTGATCCTGCTCATGCTGTTTCTGGTGACCACGATCAACTATGCCGACCGTGCCACCATCGCGATCGCCGGTTCCAGTTTGCAAAAAGACCTCGGCATCGACGCGGTCACCCTCGGCTACATCTTCTCTGCTTTCGGTTGGGCCTACGTGGCCGGGCAAATTCCCGGCGGCTGGCTGCTCGATCGTTTCGGCTCGAAAAAAGTCTATGCCCTGAGCATCTTCACCTGGTCGCTGTTCACCGTGCTGCAAGGCTTCGTCGGTGAGTTCGGCATGTCCACGGCCATCGTCGCGCTGTTCATGCTGCGCTTTCTGGTGGGCCTGGCCGAGGCGCCATCGTTCCCCGGCAACGCGCGCATTGTGGCGGCCTGGTTCCCGACCGCCGAACGCGGCACCGCTTCGGCGATCTTCAACTCGGCGCAATACTTCGCCACCGTGTTGTTCGCGCCGCTGATGGGCTGGATCGTGTTCTCCTTTGGTTGGGAGCACGTGTTCATCGTCATGGGGATTCTGGGCATCGTGTTCTCGCTGGTCTGGCTGAAGGTTATCCACAGCCCGCGCCAACACCCGATGGCCAACGAAGCGGAAGTGAAGTTCATCGCCGACAATGGCGGCATGGTCGACATGGACCAGAAACAAGGCAAAAAGGCTGACGGTCCGAAATGGGATTACATCCGCCAGTTGCTGACCAATCGCATGATGCTCGGCGTTTACCTGGGCCAGTACTGCATCAACGGCATCACCTATTTCTTCCTGACCTGGTTCCCGGTGTACCTGGTGCAGGAACGCGGCATGACCATTCTCAAGGCCGGTTTCATTGCCTCGTTGCCGGCGATCTGCGGCTTTATCGGTGGCGTCCTCGGCGGGGTGATTTCCGATTACCTGCTGCGCAAGGGTCACTCGCTGACCTTCGCCCGCAAGGCGCCGATCATTGCCGGCCTGCTGGTTTCGAGCAGCATCGTGGCCTGCAACTATGTCGACGTTGAATGGATGGTGGTCGGCTTCATGGCTCTGGCGTTCTTTGGTAAAGGGGTGGGTGCGCTGGGCTGGGCAGTGGTGTCCGACACTTCGCCGAAACAGATCGCCGGTCTGAGCGGTGGCCTGTTCAACACCTTCGGCAACATCGCCTCGATCACCACCCCGATCGTCATCGGCTACATCATCAGTTCCACCGGCTCGTTCAAATGGGCGCTGGTGTTCGTCGGTGCCAACGCACTCGTGGCGGTGTTCAGCTATCTGGTGATCGTCGGCCCGATCAAACGTGTGGTCCTTAAAGAGCCGCCAACCCAAGGCGGTTCCGAAGCCACCGGCAAATTGTCTCAAGCGCATTCCTGAGGAGCGGCGTCATGCAGTTGATTGAACATTCCGACTCGCCGCGCTACATCCGCCTGCACGAGCGGGACAACGTAGTGGTCGTGGTCAACGACCAGGGCGTTCCGGCCGGCACCGCCTTTGCCGATGGCCTGGTGACGGTGGATTTTGTGCCGCAGAGTCACAAGGTCAGCCTCGTGGATATCCCCGAGGGCGGCACGGTGATTCGCTACGGCCAGATCATCGGTTATGCGTTGCAGCCGATTCCCCGGGGCAGTTGGGTCAAGGAAGATCAACTGCGCATGCCGACCGCGCCACCGCTGGACAGCCTGCCGCTGTCCACCGAAGTGCCGGACGCCCAGGCGCCGCTGGAAGGCTTCACGTTCGAGGGGTATCGCAACGCCGACGGCACCGTCGGCACGCGCAACATTCTCGGGATCACCACCACCGTGCAATGCGTCACCGGGGTGCTGGATCACGCGGTGAAGCGGATCAAGGACGAACTGTTGCCGAAGTATCCGCACGTCGATGACGTGGTGGCACTGACTCACAGTTACGGTTGCGGCGTGGCCATCACGGCCACCGACGCCTACATCCCGATCCGCACCGTGCGCAATCTGGCGCGCAACCCGAACCTCGGCGGCGAGGCGCTGGTCATCGGTCTGGGCTGCGAGAAATTGCAGGCGGGGCAGGTGATGCACGAGGACGATGCCTCGGTGGATCTGAGCGAGCCCTGGCTGTATCGCTTGCAGGACTCCAGTCACGGTTTCACCGAGATGATCGAGCAGATCATGGCACTGGCCGAAGTCCGCCTGAAGAAGCTTAACCAGCGCCGCCGGGAAACTGTGCCGGCGTCCGAGCTGATCCTGGGCATGCAGTGCGGCGGCAGTGATGCGTTTTCCGGCATTACCGCCAACCCCGCGCTGGGTTACGCCTCGGACTTGCTGCTGCGGGCGGGGGCGACGGTGATGTTTTCCGAAGTCACCGAAGTGCGTGATGCGATTTACCTGCTGACCTCCCGCGCCCAGACCAAAACCGTTGCCGAAGAACTGGTGCGCGAGATGGACTGGTACGACCGCTATCTGGCCAAGGGCGAAGCGGATCGCAGCGCCAACACCACGCCGGGCAACAAGAAGGGCGGGTTGTCGAACATTGTCGAGAAGTCGTTGGGCTCGATCGTCAAATCCGGCAGCAGTGCGATCAGTGGTGTGCTCGGCCCTGGGGAACGCTTCAAGCAGAAGGGTTTGATTTTCTGTGCGACGCCGGCCAGTGACTTTGTCTGCGGCACCTTGCAATTGGCGGCGGGGATGAACCTGCATGTGTTCACCACCGGGCGCGGCACGCCTTATGGTCTGGCCATGGCGCCGGTGGTGAAGGTTTCGACCCGTACCGAGTTGGCGCAACGCTGGCCGGATCTGATCGACATCGATGCCGGGCGGATCGCTACCGGGCGCGCGACTATCGAGGAGTTGGGCTGGGAGTTGTTTCACTACTACCTGGATGTGGCGAGCGGCAAGCAGCAGACGTGGGCGGAGAAGCACAAGCTGCATAACGACATTACGTTGTTCAATCCGGCGCCGATTACCTGAGTCTGTTGATCGTTCCCACGCGCTGCGTGGGAACGCCTCCTGTGACGCTCCGCGTCACGATTTTGGACGCGGAGCGTCCCCGGCTGCATTCCCACGCAGACGGTTCGACGCTTCGACGTGGGAACGATCAGGGTGAAAGTGGCTTATCATTAGGCCCCTAACGACGCTCACCTCCAAGGCTCCCCGGCATGCTGGCTATCTTCCTCGAAACCCTGAACATCACCGCGCCGGTATTTGCCATGCTGTTTCTGGGGGTGCTGCTCAAGCGCATCGACTGGATCAACGACAACTTCATCCACACGGCTTCGTCGCTGGTGTTCAACGTCACCATGCCGGCGCTGCTGTTTCTCGGCATTCTGCATGCCGACCTGCACGCCGCGCTGCAGCCGGCGCTGCTGATCTATTTCGCCCTCGCCACGCTGGTCAGTTTTGCCATGGCCTGGGGCTGGGCGATTTTCCGTTGTCCGCGTGAAGATCGCGGCATTTATACCCAGGGTGCGTTTCGCGGCAACAACGGGGTCATCGGCCTGGCACTGGCGGCGAGCATGTATGGCGACTACGGGATTTCCCTCGGGGCGATTCTCGCGGCGCTGGTGATCCTGTTCTACAACACCCTGTCGACCATCGTGCTGGCGGTGTACAGCCCGGTGATCAAGTCCGACCCGTGGAGCATCTGCAAAAGTGTGGTCAGCAATCCATTGATCATCAGCGTGATCGCGGCGGCGCCGTTCGCTTATTTCAAGATCGGTCTGCCGGGCTGGCTGGAAACCTCCGGTCAGTACCTGGCGCAGACCACGCTGCCGCTGGCCCTGATCTGCATCGGCGGCACGCTGTCGCTGGCGGCGCTGCGCAAGAGCGGCAACATGGCGCTCAGTTCGAGTCTGGTGAAGATGATCGGCCTGCCGGTGATCGCCACGCTGGGCGCATGGCTGTGGGGTTTTCGCGGGGCGGAGCTGGGGATTCTGTTTCTGTACTTCGGCAGCCCGACCGCCGCCGCCAGTTTTGTCATGGCCCGTGCGGCGCAGGGCAACCATGAACTGGCAGCGGCGATTATTGTGCTGACCACATTGATGGCGGCGATCACCACCAACATCGGGATTTTCTTTTTGCAGTGGGGCGGGTGGATCTGAGGCCGGCGGTTACTCGGGCTTCTGGTAACTGTCGATCACTTCCTGCGCCGCGCGGAACGCATCGATCGCCGCCGGTACGCCGGCGTACACCGCGCAATGCAGCAGCGCTTCGCGGATCTCTTCAACGGTGCAGCCGTTGTTCAACGCGCCGCGCACGTGGCCTTTCAACTCTTGCGGGCACTTCAATGCGGTCAGCGCGGCGAGGGTGATCAGGCTGCGGGTTTTCAGCGGCAGACCTTCGCGATTCCACACACCGCCCCAGGCATGTTCGTTGACGAAATCCTGCAACGGTTGGGTGAACTCGGTGGCGTTACCCAGTGCGCGGTCGACAAACACGTCGCCCATTACCTGACGGCGGACTTCAACCCCGGATTTCTTCGATTCGGTCATGGCACATCCCTCTTGTGGTGTTGGCGGCGCCAGGCGCGGACGGACGTGAAGAACAGAAACGTCAGCAGCGTCGGCAGCACATAGAACAGCATCAATCGCTCGAGTTTGCCGGCCAGTGGCATGCCGGTGGTGAACGACACCACGTGCAGCCCGTACGCCAGGTACAAGCCAAGCAGCAAAAAGCCTTCAGCCCGGGTCACGCGGTAGCCGGAATAGAACACCGGCAGGCACAGCAACGCGACGCCGAGCATCACCGGCAGGTCGAAATCCAGCGCGTTTGGCGACACCGACAACGGTGTCGGTGCGATCAGCGCGGTGAGGCCCAGCACCCCAAGCAGGTTGAACAGGTTGGCGCCGATCACGTTGCCCACGGCGATGTCCCGTTGACCGCGCAACGCAGCAATGAGCGAGGTGGCGAGTTCCGGCAGCGAAGTGCCGACCGCGACCACCGTCAGGCCGATGACCCGTTCGGAGAACCCCAGGTCAGTGGCGACGACCACGGCGGCGCCCAGCAGCAGGTGCCCGGCAAACACGAGCATGCCCAGGCCACCGACAATCATCAGCAGGCTGGTGAGCCACGGCGCCTGCGGATCGTCGGGTTGACGGGTATGCGGACGGGTCGAGTGCCGCGACTGACGCAGCAGCAGCCCGAGGTAAAGCGCCAGGGCGCCGAGCAGCAGAATACCGTCGAAGCGCCCGAGTTCTTCATTCCACGCCAGTACAAACACCAGCAGGCTGGCGCCGATCATCAACGGGATGTCGAGGCGCACCAATTGCCGCGACACCCGCAGCGGAATGATCAGCGCCGACAGGCCAAGGGTGACGAGAATGTTGAAAATGCTGCTGCCGATCACGCTGCTGACGGCGATGTCGGGCGTGTGCGCCTGCACGGCTTGCAGGCTGACGGCCATTTGCGGGGCACTGCTGCCGAGGGCGACGATGGTCAGGCCGATGATCAGCGGTCGTACATGCAGGCGCGCGGCCAGGCGCACGGCGGCGCGCACCATCAACTCGGCGCCGGCGATCAGCAGGAACAGCCCGCTGAGCAACTCGATCACGCTGATCAGGGGTAAGTCGGTCAGTCCGAAAATGGTGGACGCTCCATCAGTCGTCGAGGGCCTGGACGCGAACCCGGGCGGTTCCACTGCGCAGCATACCGAGCTGTTCGGCCGCTGCCCGTGAAACATCGATCAATCGGCCACGAGTGTGCGGGCCGCGGTCGTTGATGCGGACCACGACGGATTCATCGTTTTTCAGGTTGGTGACCTTCACCCGGGTGCCGAACGGCAACTGGCGGTGGGCGGCGGTCAGGGCATTCTGGTTGAACGCTTCGCCGCTGGCGGTGCGTTTACCGTGGTGTTTGGCTCCGTAATAGGAGGCGACGCCGGTCTGGTCGTAACCGTGCGGGTCGATGGTGTCGGTGCTGGCGCAACCGGCCAGCAAAGAGAGCAGGGCGCAGGCGCCGAGCAGACGTTTCATTCAAAAGCTCCCAAGTGATCGTTCCCACGCACCCGCGTGGAAATGTACCCCGTGACGCTCGGCGTCATACCGCAATGGACGCGGAGCGTCCGAGGCGGCATTCCCACGCAGAGCGTGGGAACGATCCTCAGGCGCGGGGCCATCGTCAGCCTTCGAGCTTGCTTTTCAGCAGTTCGTTCACTTGCTGCGGGTTGGCCTTGCCTTTGGAGGCTTTCATGGCCTGACCGACGAAGAAGCCGAACATCTTGCCGCGCTTGGCTTCGTCTGCCGCACGGTATTGCTCGACCTGCTCGGCGTTGGCCGCGAGCATTTCGTCCAGCACCGCCGAGATTGCGCCGGTGTCGGTCACCTGCTTCAGGCCGCGCTTTTCGATGATCTCGTCTGCGCTGCCTTCGCCGTTGGCCATCGCTTCGAACACCACCTTGGCGATCTTGCCGGAGATGGTGTTGTCCTTGATGCGCAACAGCATGCCGCCCAGTTGCTCGGCCGAAACCGGCGAGTCCTCGATGTCCAGGTTCTGCTTGTTGAGCAGGCTGCCCAACTCGACCATCACCCAGTTCGCCGCCAGTTTGGCGTCGCCGCCGATGCTGGCGACTTTCTCGAAGTAGTCCGCCTGCTCACGGCTGGTGGCCAGCACGTTGGCGTCGTAGGCCGACAGACCGAAGGCACTCTGGAAGCGCTCGCGTTTCTGCGGGGGCAGTTCCGGCAGGGTGGCGCGCACGTCGTTGAGGAACGAATCCTCGATGACCACCGGCAGCAGGTCCGGATCGGGGAAGTAACGGTAGTCGTTGGCTTCCTCCTTGCTGCGCATCGGACGGGTTTCGTCCTTGTTCGGATCGTACAGACGGGTCTGCTGGATCACTTTGCCGCCGTCTTCGATCAGGTCGATCTGACGCTGGATCTCGGAGTTGATCGCCTTCTCGATGAAGCGGAACGAGTTGACGTTCTTGATCTCGCAGCGGGTGCCGAACTCGACCTGACCTTTCGGACGGACCGACACGTTGCAGTCGCAACGCAGCGAGCCTTCGGCCATGTTGCCGTCGCAGATGCCCAGATAACGCACCAGCGCGTGGATCGCCTTGACGTAGGCCACGGCTTCCTTGGCGCTGCGCATGTCAGGTTCGGAAACGATTTCCAGCAGCGGCGTGCCGGCACGGTTCAGGTCGATGCCGGTGGCGCCGCTGAATTCTTCGTGCAGGCTCTTGCCGGCGTCTTCTTCCAGGTGCGCGCGGGTGATGCCGACGCGTTTGACCGTGCCGTCTTCCAGGGCGATGTCCAGGTGGCCCTTGCCGACGATCGGCAACTCCATCTGGCTGATCTGGTAGCCCTTCGGCAGGTCCGGGTAGAAGTAGTTCTTGCGGGCGAACACGTTGTGCTGACCGATCTCGGCGTCAATCGCCAGACCGAACATCACCGCCATGCGCACCGCTTCCTGGTTGAGCACCGGCAGCACGCCGGGCATGCCCAGATCGATCAGGCTGGCCTGGGTGTTCGGCTCGGAGCCGAACTGGGTGGAACTACCGGAAAAGATTTTCGACCGGGTGGTGAGCTGGGTGTGAATCTCCAGCCCGATCACGACTTCCCATTGCATGTGTGTCTCCTCAGAAGCCGGTTGGGGTGCGAGTGTGCCAGTCAGTGTTCAACTGATACTGATGCGCAACGTTGAGCAAACGGCCTTCCTGGAAATACGGAGCGAGCAGTTGCACGCCGACCGGCAGACCGTCGACGAAACCGGCCGGCATCGACAGGCCCGGCAGGCCCGCGAGGTTGGCGGTGATGGTGTAGACGTCTTCCAGGTAGGCAGCGACCGGGTCGCTGTTCTTGGCGCCGAGTTTCCAGGCCGGGTTTGGCGTGGTCGGGCCGAGGATGACGTCAACTTCATTAAATGCCGCCATGAAGTCGTTCTTCACCAGGCGACGGATCTTCTGCGCTTTCAGGTAGTAGGCGTCGTAGTAACCGGCGGACAGTGCGTAGGCACCGACCATGATCCGGCGCTGCACTTCGGCACCGAAGCCTTCGCCACGGGAGCGCTTGTACAGGTCTTCCAGGTTCTTCGGGTCTGCGCAACGGTGGCCGAAGCGCACGCCGTCGAAACGCGACAGGTTCGAGGAGGCTTCTGCCGGGGCGATCACGTAATAAGCAGGGATCGCGTGCTGCATGTTCGGCAGGCTGATTTCCTTGATCACGGCACCGAGCTTCTGCAGCTCTTTAATGCTGTTCTGGATCAGGTCGGCAATGCGCGGGTCGAGACCGGCACCGAAGTATTCCTTCGGCACACCGATGCGCAGGCCTTGCAGCGAGCCGTTCAGACCGGCGGCGTAGTCCGGCACTGGCTCATCGATGCTGGTGGAGTCGTTCGGATCGAAGCCGGCCATGCCTTGCAACAAAATCGCGCAGTCTTCGGCGGTGCGAGCCAGAGGGCCGCCCTGATCGAGGCTGGAGGCGTAAGCGATCATGCCCCAGCGCGACACGCGACCGTAGGTCGGCTTCAGGCCGGTGAGGTTAGTGAACGCAGCCGGCTGACGGATCGAACCGCCGGTGTCGGTGGCCGTAGCGGCTGGCAACAGACGAGCAGCAACAGCGGCAGCCGAACCACCGGACGAACCGCCGGGCACGTGTTCGAGGTTCCACGGGTTTTTCACCGCGCCGTACCAGCTCGATTCGTTGGCCGAACCCATGGCGAATTCGTCCATGTTGGTCTTGCCCAGGGTCACGGTGCCGGCGGCGGCCAGCTTCGACACCACAGTGGCGTCGTACGGGGCCTTGAAGTTGTCGAGCATCTTCGAGCCGCAGCTGGTGCGGATGCCCTGGGTGCAGAACAGGTCCTTGTGGGCGATCGGCGCACCCAGCAAGGCGCCGCTCTCACCCTTGGCCCGGCGCGCGTCGGCGGCTTTCGCCTGCTCGAGGGCCAGTTCTTCGGTGAGGCTGATGAAGCTGTTGAGCTGCGGATCGAGCTGGGTAATGCGCGCCAGCAGGACTTTGGTCAGCTCTTCGGAAGAAAACTTTTTATCGGCGAGACCGCGGGCGATCTCGGCCAGAGTCAATTGATGCATTGCAGGCTCTTTCCCTTTAGTCGATGACTTTCGGAACCAGGTACAGGCCGTTTTCGACCGCTGGTGCGATGGACTGATAAGCCTCGCGGTTATTGCTTTCGGTCACGACGTCGGCGCGCAGGCGCTGACTGGCTTCCAGCGGGTGGGCCAGCGGTTCGATACCGTCGGTATTGACCGCCTGCATTTCGTCGACCAGCCCGAGAATGCTGTTGAGGGCCGAAGTGATGTGTGGAAGATCGGCGTCATCAAGGCCAAGGCTGGCCAGATGAGCGATTTTTTCCACGTCGGAGCGTTCTAGCGCCATCGGGTTTCTCCAGTGGAAAACAGGACGGACGGCGTCCGTGTGTTAGATTGTCGGAACACTACCGCACTTCTACGGTCATAAGGCCGCGATTGTGGGGCTTGGTGCACAGAAAAGCGGCCAATTTAACATATTGGCGCCTTGCCCAAAATCCCTGTCGTTGTTAGAGTTTGCCGCACTTTTTTACCCACGCGTTGCCTAGGGTCCCTTTCCCATGTTCAAGAAACTGCGTGGCATGTTTTCCAGCGATCTTTCCATTGACCTGGGCACTGCCAACACCCTTATTTACGTGCGCGAGCGCGGTATCGTCCTGAATGAGCCATCGGTTGTGGCCATTCGGACACACGGTAACCAGAAAAGTGTCGTCGCTGTCGGCACCGAGGCCAAGCGCATGCTCGGCCGTACGCCGGGCAACATTGCTGCCATTCGTCCGATGAAGGATGGCGTGATCGCCGACTTCAGCGTCTGCGAAAAGATGCTGCAATACTTTATCAACAAGGTTCACGAAAACAGCTTTCTGCAGCCCAGCCCTCGTGTGCTGATCTGCGTTCCATGCAAGTCCACCCAGGTTGAGCGTCGCGCCATCCGTGAATCGGCCCTTGGCGCCGGTGCCCGTGAAGTGTTCCTGATCGAAGAGCCGATGGCGGCTGCGATCGGTGCCGGCCTGCCGGTTGAAGAAGCACGCGGCTCGATGGTCGTGGATATCGGTGGTGGTACTACCGAAATCGCGCTGATCTCCCTGAACGGTGTGGTCTATGCCGAATCCGTACGTGTTGGCGGCGACCGCTTCGACGAAGCGATCATCACCTACGTGCGTCGCAACTACGGCAGCCTGATCGGCGAATCCACCGCCGAGCGCATCAAGCAGGAAATCGGTACGGCCTACCCGGGCGGCGAAGTTCGCGAAGTCGACGTTCGTGGTCGCAACCTGGCCGAAGGTGTTCCTCGCGCATTCACCCTGAACTCCAACGAAGTGCTGGAAGCTCTGCAAGAGTCCCTGGCAACCATCGTTCAGGCCGTGAAAAGCGCGCTGGAGCAATCGCCGCCGGAACTGGCTTCCGACATCGCCGAGCGTGGCCTGGTGCTGACCGGTGGTGGCGCGCTGCTGCGTGACCTCGACAAGCTGCTGGCCCAGGAAACCGGTCTGCCGGTGATCGTTGCCGAAGATCCGCTGACCTGCGTAGCTCGCGGCGGTGGCCGTGCATTGGAAATGATGGACAAGCACACCATGGACCTGCTCTCCAGCGAATAATCGCCGGGTGCAATACGTGGGTGAGCGCACAGGCAGCACTTTGCAGTGCTGCCTGTTGGCGTTTATCTTCTGTCAGTCTTCATCCAGGCCGGTTTGATGCCGTATGAATAAACAGAACATTTGCCTGGGAGGAGCGGCTTATTAAACCGCTTTTCGCCAAGGGCCCCTCACTGGGCGTGCGCTTGCTGGTGCTGGCCGTGCTGTCGGTCGCGCTGATGGTCGTTGATGCGCGTTTCAGTCTGCTTAAACCCGTACGCAGCCAGGCCTCTCTGGTGCTGATGGATGCCTACTGGATTACTGACCTGCCCGGACGGCTGTGGGAAGGTATCGCCAGCCAGTTCGGCAGTCGTACCGAGCTCGTCGCTGAAAATGAAAAACTCAAGTCGGAGAACCTGCTGTTGCAGGGCCGCATGCAGAAGCTTGCCGCCCTCACCGAGCAGAATGTCCGGCTGCGCGAGTTGCTCAATTCCTCCGCGCTGGTCAACGAGAAGGTCGAAGTGGCCGAGCTGATCGGCATGGACCCCAACCCCTTCACCCATCGCATCATCATCAACAAAGGTGAGCGTGATGGCGTGGTGCTCGGTCAGCCGGTGCTCGATGCGCGCGGCTTGATGGGGCAGGTGGTCGAACTGATGCCGTACACCTCCCGCGTATTGTTGCTGACCGACTCGACCCACAGCATCCCCGTACAGGTGAACCGTAACGGTCTGCGGGCGATCGCCAGTGGGACTGGCAACCCGGAGCGCCTTGAGTTGCGCCATGTCGCCGACACTGCCGATATCAAGGAAGGGGACCTGCTGGTCAGCTCCGGTCTCGGACAACGCTTCCCGGCCGGTTACCCGGTGGCGACGGTCAAGGAAGTCATCCACGATTCCGGCCAGCCTTTTGCCATCGTTCGTGCGGTGCCGACCGCCGCATTGAATCGCAGCCGTTACCTGCTGCTGGTATTCAGTGACAACCGCACGGCCGAAGAACGCGCCAACGACGCCGCGCAGGCTCAGGAAAACCTCGATGCCTTTGGTGGCGGCCCGGTGATTCCGGCCACGGTGTCGAAAGTCGTCACCCCGCCTGCCGCAGCAGCAACCCCTGCCACTGCGACACCGTCGTCTGCGCCTGCTGCCAGCACCACGCCGGCCAAACCTGCTGCGAGCAAACCGCCTGCAGCCACACCAGCGGCCAGTAAACCACCGGTGAATCAGCCGGCGGCTCGACCTGCGGCCAAACCGCCTGTCACTGCGCCGGCTACCACCGGGAGGCAAGAATAATGGTCGGGGCTACCGCATCGCGTAACGGCTGGATTATCTGGCTGACGTTTATTGTCGGCATACTGCTCAGCGTATCGCCACTACCCATTTTCATGGAAATCCTGCGCCCGCTGTGGCTGGCCTTGCTCCTGACGTTCTGGGCTTTGTATTTGCCGCACACCGTCGGCATGGTCACGGCCTTCTGCCTGGGATTGGCCGAAGACGTGCTGCAAGGCGATCTGCTCGGTCAGAATGCCTTGATCCTGACCCTGATCACGTTCCTGGTGCTGTCGTTGCAGCAACGCCTGCGAATGTTCCCGATGTGGCAGCAGAGCCTGGTGATCCTGGTGATCTTCGGTCTCGCCCAGCTCGTACAACTCTGGCTCAGCGCTTTGACCGGCAACCGTCAGCCGACCCTTGCGCTGGTCCTGCCGGCACTGGTCAGTGCCTTGCTCTGGCCATGGGTCAGCTTCGCTTTGCGTGGATTGCGCCGGCGCTACAAAATCAACTGATTCGGTCAGGCATGGGCCCCCACCGGTGCCATGAGGCAGGGCACTCAACAGGGAGATGTTTGGATGAAGCCGCTTTACCTTGCCTCAGGATCGCCGCGTCGGCGTGAATTGCTCACGCAGATCGGCATCCCGTTTACCGCCATCAGTGCGGATATTGACGAAACCCCTCTAGCCAATGAATCCCCATCGGCCTATGTCGAGCGTCTGGCGCGCGGCAAGGCCGAAGCCGGGCGGCGTACCGTTGTCCGCGACGTACCGTTTTGCGTACTGGGCGCCGATACCGCCGTGGTGCTGGACGGCAAAATTCTTGGCAAACCGGTGGACGAAGCCGATGCATGCGCCATGCTGATGATGTTGTCCGGCAAGGAGCATGAGGTGCTGACGGCGATTGCGGTGCTTGACGGCGAGCGCTGCGAGTCCCGGGTGGTGCGCAGCCTGGTGCGTTTTCGGTCGATCAGTCGTGAAGAAGCCGCCGCCTACTGGGCCAGCGGCGAGCCTCGGGACAAGGCGGGTGGCTACGGCATTCAGGGGCTCGGCGCGGTGTTCGTCGCGAGTCTCAATGGCAGTTACTCGGCGGTCGTCGGCTTGCCGGTGTGCGAAAGCGCAGAACTGCTCGGCCATTTCGGCATACCCTGTTGGCAAACCCTGAACGCGCATTGAGCGTCGAACGGACAAGATACGGCCATTATCGTGAACATGCCTGAACGAGACCCTGCCATGAGTGAAGAGATTCTGATCAACATCACGCCGATGGAATCGCGCGTGGCGGTGGTCGAAAACGGTGTGCTGCAAGAAGTGCACGTCGAGCGTACGCAAAAACGCGGGATCGTCGGCAACATCTATAAAGGCAAGGTGGTGCGGGTTCTTCCCGGCATGCAGGCAGCATTCGTCGACATCGGCCTGGATCGTGCGGCCTTCATTCATGCCTCGGAAATTTCCCTGCGCGAAGGCCCGGCGGTGGAAAGCATCAGCGCTCTGGTGCACGAAGGCCAGAGCCTGGTGGTACAAGTCACCAAGGATCCGATCGGTTCCAAAGGTGCGCGGCTGACCACGCAGCTTTCGATCCCGTCGCGCTATCTGGTGTACATGCCGCGCACGGCCCACGTCGGCATTTCCCTGAAGATCGAAGACGAAGCCGAGCGTGAACGCCTCAAGCAGGTGGTCAGCGATTGCGTGGCCAAAGAAGGCATCAAGGAGGCCGGCGGCTTCATTCTGCGTACCGCCGCCGAAGGTGCAGGGGCCGATGAGATCCTGATGGACATCCGCTACCTGCGCCGTCTGTGGGATCAGATCAACGAACAGATCAAGACCATCGGCGCACCGAGCGTGATCTACGAAGACCTCGGCCTGGCGCTGCGCACCCTGCGCGATCTGGTCAGCCCGAAGATCGAGAAGATCCGCATCGACTCCCGGGAAACCTTCCAGAAAACCACGCAGTTCGTCGCCGAACTGATGCCGGAAATCGCCGATCGTCTGGAGCACTACCCGGGCGAACGACCAATCTTCGACCTGTACGGCGTCGAAGACGAAATCCAGAAAGCCCTGGAACGCAAGGTGCCGCTGAAGTCCGGCGGTTATCTGGTGGTCGACCCGGCGGAAGCCATGACCACCATCGATGTGAATACCGGGGCGTTCGTCGGTCACCGCAACCTTGAGGAAACCATCTTCAAGACCAACCTCGAAGCCGCGACCGCGATTGCCCGGCAGATGCGCCTGCGTAATCTGGGTGGGATCATCATCATCGATTTCATCGACATGGAAGACGAAGAACACCAGCGTCAGGTGCTGCGTACCCTGGAAAAACAACTCGAGCGCGATCACGCCAAGACCAACATCATCGGCATCACCGAGTTGGGCCTGGTGCAGATGACGCGCAAGCGCACCCGCGAAAGCCTCGAGCAAGTGTTGTGCGAACCGTGCAGCAGCTGTCAGGGCCGGGGCAAGCTGAAAACCCCGGAAACCATTTGCTACGAGATTTTCCGCGAGATCCTGCGTGAAGCCCGGGCCTATCAGGCCGAGGGTTACCGGGTGCTGGCGAACCAGAAAGTGGTGGATCGCCTGCTTGATGAAGAGTCCGGTAACGTTGCCGAACTTGAAGGTTTTATCGGGCGCACCATACGCTTTCAGGTGGAAACCATGTATTCCCAGGAACAATATGACGTGGTGCTGCTCTGAACCCCTGCATCACCCTTTTCCTGAAACGGCTGGCCTCAGCTTTTTGCAGTATTTTTGCCATGGGAGCCAACTGACATGGAACGTCTGACACGCATTTTGGCCGCACTGACCCGCTGGGGTCTGGGCCTGTGCGCGTTGGTTCTGGTATTGATGGCGTTGTACGTCAGTCTTGGCCGGGAACTCACGCCACTGGTGGCCGAATACCGCGCCGATATCGAAGACAAGGCCAGTGCCGCCCTGGGCATGCCGCTGCAGATTGGCGAGCTGGAAGGCAACTGGCGCGGATTTGCCCCGATCCTGCTGGCTCACGACGTGATGGTCGGCAGCGGCGCCAACGCCTTGCGCCTGGATCGGGTGCGTGCCGTGCCGGATCTGTGGGCCAGCCTGATGGCCCGCGAAGTGCGCATCGCTCATCTTGAACTCAACGGTCTGAAGATCAGCCTCAAGGAAGGCGAAGACGGAAAGTGGGCGCTGGAAGGCTTGCCGGTGCAGCAGGATCAGCCCATGGATCCCGAGCAACTGTTCAACCGCCTGCACATGATTCAGCAACTGTCCGTGCTCGACAGTCAGGTGACGTTGCAGCCGCGGGAGCAGGCGCCGCTGACCCTCACGTATGTCGGCCTCAATCTAAAGACCGGTACCAGCCGCCAACGCCTCGATGCGCGCCTGACCCTGCCCGACGGTCAGCCTGTGGCGCTGAGCCTGCGCACACGACTTCGTCCGAATCAGTGGCAGAACAGCGAGTTGGAAGGTTATGTCAGTCTGCCGCAGAGCGACTGGTCAAAATGGCTGCCCGAGCGCCTGACCCAACAATGGAATTTCTCCGAGATCAAGGCCGGTGGCGAGCTGTGGGTCAACTGGCGCGAGGGGGCTTTGCAGAGTGCTGCGATCCGTCTCAACGCGCCGCAACTGACTGGCGCCTACGCTGAACGCAAGCCCATTCAGATCAACAATCTGGCGCTCAACGGCTACTTCCAGCGCGGTCCCGAAGGGGCCACTGTCACGCTTGATTCGCTGGCGATGAATGTCGGCGAAACCCGTTGGGAATCACATGTCCAGATCAAACAGACTGCCGCTACCGACAAGGCCGAAGAACTCTGGCATCTGCAGGCCGACCGTCTCGACCTGACGCCGATCACGCCCCTGCTCAATGCCCTCGGCCCGTTGCCCCAAGGCTTCGCTACCGTGGTCGAGCGCCTGAAAGTGACCGGCGGCCTGCGTAACGTGCTGCTGGATTTCCGGCCGAACGCCACCGACGACAGCAAATTCAGCTTCGCCGCCAACCTCGATCAGGTCGGTTTCGACGCCTATCACGGTGCGCCGGCGGCACGGAATGTCAGCGGCAGCCTTACCGGCAATCTCGGCGGCGGCGAGCTGCGCATGGACAGCAAGGATTTCGTCCTGCACCTCGATCCGATTTTCGCCAAGCCATGGCAATACATTCAGGCCAACGCCCGGTTGACCTGGAAACTCGATAAAGAAGGTTTCACCCTGATCGCGCCGTACCTGAAGGTGCTCGGTGAGGAGGGCAAGATTGCCGGCGATTTCCTGATCCGCCTGCATTTCGATCACAGCCAGGAAGACTACATGGACCTGCGGGTCGGCCTGGTGGAGGGCGACGGTCGCTACACCGCCAAGTACCTGCCGCAAGTCCTGAGCCCGGCCCTCGACGAGTGGCTGCGCACGGCGATTCTCAAGGGTGCGGTGGATCAGGGATTCTTCCAGTATCAGGGTTCACTGAACAAGAACGCCGGGGAAGCGGATCGCAGTATCAGTCTGTTCTTCAAGGTGCACGACGCCGAGCTGGCGTTCCAGCCGGGCTGGCCGCACGTGAGCAAGGTCAACGGTGACGTGTTCATCGAAGACAGCGGCGTGCGGATTCTGGCCAGCAAGGGCCAGTTGCTTGGCACCCAGGTCAGCGACGTTTTCGTCAATATTCCCCACGTGCCGAGCGGCGAGCACAGCCATATGTTCCTCGATGGCACCTTCGCCGGCGGGCTGGGCGATGGTCTGAAGATTCTTCAGGAGGCACCCATCGGCACCGCCGACACCTTTGCCGGTTGGGAAGGCGAGGGCGATCTGCAAGGCAAGCTCAAACTCGATGTGCCGTTGGCCAAGGGCGATCAGCCGAAAATCCTCGTCGACTTCAAGACCGCCAATGCGCGATTGAAGCTGGCGGAACCGAAGCTGGAATTGAGCCAGCTCAAGGGCGATTTCCGCTTCGACAGCGCCAAGGGCCTGAGCGGGCAGAACATCAGTGCCAGGGCCTTCGACAAGCCGGTGACCGCGCAGATCTTCGCCGACGGCGGTCCGGGCCAACTCAGGACCCGGGTAGCAGCGTCAGGCCAGGTCGAGGTCAGGAAACTGACCGACTGGCTGGGCGTGACTCAACCGTTGCCGGTCTCCGGGACGATTCCTTATCAGCTGCAAGTGAATCTGGACGGTGCCGACAGCCAATTGATGGTCAGCTCCAGTCTGAAGGGGGTGGCGGTGGATCTCCCGGCGCCTTTCGGCATGGCCGCCGATGTCGGGCGTGACACGGTGTTCCGCATGACCCTGCAAGGGCAGGAGCGGCGTTACTGGGTCAATTACGATCAACTGGCCAATTTCACTTTCGCTGCGCCACCGAGCAGTTTCGCCGATGGTCGTGGCGAGTTGTTCCTCGGCGCTGGCGAAGCCGTGTTGCCGGGCAACAAAGGCCTGCGGGTGCGCGGCGTGTTGTCGGAGCTGGACGTCAAACCCTGGCAGGACCTGCTGGACAAATACGCCGGCCAGGATCCGGGCGGCGATGCCAAACAGTTGCTCAGCAGCGCGGATTTCAAGATCGGCAAACTCACGGCCTTCGGCACCACGCTGGATCAGGCGGCCGTGCAGGTGAATCGCAAGTCCGCTGCCTGGGCGTTGGCCCTCGACAGTCAGCAGGCCAAAGGCACAGCCGGCATCCCCGACGCCAAGGGCGCGCCAATCGCGGTGAATTTGCAATATGTGCGGTTGCCGGCGCCGGACCCGACGGTGCAGGCCGACGAGAATGCGCCGGATCCACTGGCCTCGGTCGATCCAGGCAAGATTCCGGCGCTGGATATCACCATCAATCAATTGTTCCAGGGCCAGGATCTGGTCGGTGGCTGGTCGCTCAAGATTCGGCCGACCGCCAAGGGCATCGCCCTGAAAAACCTCGATCTGGGCCTCAAGGGCATCCTCTTGCAGGGCAGCGGGGGATGGGAAGGTACGCCCGGTGCCACGACCAGTTGGTACAAGGGGCGGATCGGCGGCAAGAACCTCGCCGATGTCCTCAAGGGCTGGGGCTTTGCGCCGAGCGTGACCAGCGAAGAATTCCACATGGATGTCGACGGCCGCTGGCCTGGCTCGCCGGCGTGGCTGGCGACCAAGCGCTTCTCCGGCACACTCGATGCGTCCCTTAACAAAGGCCAGTTCGTCGAAGTCGAGGGTGGCGCCCAGGCGTTGCGAGTGTTCGGTCTGCTCAACTTCAACTCGATTGGCCGCCGACTGCGCCTCGACTTCTCCGACCTGTTCGGCAAGGGCTTGAGCTATGACCGGGTCAAGGGATTGCTGGTGGCGACCAATGGCGTTTACGTGACGAAAGAGCCGATCAGGTTGACCGGGCCCTCGAGCAACCTGGAACTGGACGGCACGCTGGATCTGGTGGGCGATCAGGTCGATGCCAAGTTGCTCGTGACTCTGCCGGTGACCAATAACCTGCCGATCGCCGCGCTGATTGTCGGCGCGCCGGCGGTCGGCGGCGCCTTGTTCCTGATCGACAAGCTGATCGGCGATCGCGTGGCACGCTTCGCCAGCGTCAAATACACCGTCAAGGGCCCGTGGAAAGAGCCGAAAATCACCTTTGACAAGCCTTTTTGAACAGCCAGCCCCTGAACCGATGGAGTAGCATGGCCGCATACCTCTTGCGGAGTGCGCCATGTCTTTAGCGGTGATTCAAATGGTCAGCCAGAGCGATGTGCTGGCCAATCTGCGCGATGCCCGACGGTTGCTCGAACAGGCGGCCAACGCGGGTGCGAAGCTGGCGGTGCTGCCGGAAAACTTCGCCGCCATGGGCCGTCGCGACATCGCCGATATCGGCCGCGCCGAAGCGCTTGGCGAAGGCCCGATCCTGCCGTGGTTGAAACAGACCGCCCGTGACCTCAGGTTATGGATTGTCGCCGGCACTTTGCCGTTGCCGCCGGTGGGGCAGCCCGAGGCCAAGTCCCATGCCTGCTCGCTGCTGGTGAACGATCAGGGTGAAATCGTTGCACGCTATGACAAGTTGCACCTGTTCGATGTCGATGTGGCGGACAATCGCGGCCGTTACCGAGAATCCGATGACTATGCTTATGGCAGTGGCGTGGTGGTTGCGGACACGCCGGTCGGGCGATTGGGTCTGACGGTGTGCTACGACCTGCGTTTCCCGGAGCTGTACAGCGAATTGCGTGCTGCCGGGGCTGAACTGATTACCGCACCGTCGGCCTTCACCGCCGTGACGGGGGCGGCGCACTGGGATGTATTGATCCGCGCTCGGGCCATTGAAACCCAGTGCTATGTACTGGCAGCCGCTCAGGGCGGGACACATCCGGGGCCGCGGGAAACCTTTGGCCATGGGGCGATTGTCGACCCTTGGGGGCGGATTCTGGCGCAGCAGGAACAGGGCGAAGCCGTGTTGCTGGCCGAGCGCGACAGCAACGAACAGGCGTCCATCCGGGCGCGAATGCCGGTGACGGGTCATCGGCGGTTTTTTTCGCAGGGCGCACAGCGACCTGCTTCAGAACACGAATTTAAGGCGTAAAACCTATGAGCGAGTTGTTGTCCTCAGTCAGTGATCACCTGTTGGCGCCTGGCGGCGTGACGATCGAGAGCCTGCAAGGCGTGCTCGGTGATCTGGCGGGTCCAGGCATCGATGCGGCCGACCTGTATTTCCAGGGGCAGATTTCCGAGTCCTGGTCGCTGGAAGACGGCATCGTCAAGGAAGGCAGTTTCAACCTCGACCAAGGTGTCGGCGTGCGGGCACAGTCCGGTGAGAAAACCGGTTTCGCCTACAGCAACGCGATCACCCTCGAAGCCCTCGGCGCGGCGGCTCGTGCGGCCCGTTCGATTTCCCGCGCCGGGCAGAACGGCACGGTACAGGCGTTCAGCACGCAGGACGTCGCCCAGCTGTATGCGCCGGACAATCCGCTGGAAGTCCTGAGCCGCGCTGAAAAAGTCGAACTGCTCAAGCGCATCGATGTGGCGACCCGCGCCCTCGACCCGCGTATCCAGCAGGTCAGCGTGAGCATGGCCGGGGTATGGGAGCGGATTCTGGTGGCCTCGACCGACGGCGGCCTGGCGGCCGACGTGCGTCCGCTGGTGCGTTTCAACGTCAGCGTGATCGTCGAGCAGAACGGCCGTCGCGAACGCGGTGGCCATGGCGGCGGCGGGCGTACCGACTACCGTTATTTCCTCGCCGAAGACCGCGCCATGGGCTATGCCCGTGAGGCGCTGCGTCAGGCGCTGGTGAACCTGGAAGCGATTCCGGCACCGGCCGGGACATTGCCGGTGGTTCTGGGTTCGGGCTGGTCCGGCGTGTTGCTGCATGAAGCGGTCGGTCACGGTCTGGAAGGCGATTTCAACCGCAAGGGCAGTTCGGCCTACAGCGGTCGCATGGGCGAAATGGTTGCCTCGAAACTCTGCACCATCGTCGATGACGGCACCCTGAGCGGTCGTCGCGGTTCCCTGAGCGTCGACGACGAAGGCACCCCGACCGAGTGCACCACGCTGATCGAAAACGGTGTGCTCAAAGGTTATATGCAGGACAAGCTCAATGCGCGGCTGATGGGCGTGGCCCGCACCGGTAACGGTCGCCGTGAGTCCTACGCGCACTTGCCGATGCCACGGATGACCAACACCTACATGCTCGGTGGCCAGAGCGATCCGGCGGAAATCATCGCGTCGGTGAAGAAGGGCATCTACTGCGCCAACCTTGGCGGCGGTCAGGTCGACATCACCAGCGGCAAGTTCGTGTTCTCCACCAGCGAGGCTTACCTGATCGAGGACGGCAAGATCACTGCACCGGTCAAAGGCGCAACGTTGATCGGCAACGGTCCGGAAGCGATGAGCCGGGTGTCGATGGTCGGTAACGATCTGGCGCTGGACAGCGGTGTGGGCACGTGTGGCAAGGACGGACAGTCGGTGCCGGTGGGTGTCGGTCAGCCGACCCTGAAAATCGATGCGATCACCGTGGGTGGCACGGGCGCATAAGAAGGGATGGAGCTTCGGGTGGCGCGCAGTGCGGCCACCCGGTGGCGAATATCAGCGCAGACCGCGTTGAGTCTCGTCCAGCTCACGGATGTATTTGAAGATCTTGCGGCTCGAGGCAGGAGGTTTGTTATGCGCAACCTCGTGCTGGGCCTGACGGATCAGGGAACGCAGTTGCTGGCGGTCGGCGTCCGGGTAATCGACGACGAATTTCTCCAGCACGGCATCGTCACCGGCGATCAGGCGGTCACGCCAGCGTTCGAGGTTGTGGAAACGCTCGTTGTACTGACGGGTAGAGGCATCGAGTTGATCGAGCAAGGTGAGAATCGCGTCAGTGTCCTGATCGCGCATCAGTTTGCCGATGAACTGCAAATGCCGTTTACGCGCGATGTTCGCGGTGTGCTTGGGCGCATCGGCCAGGGCCCGGCGCAAAGCGTCGGTCAACGGCAGTTTTGCCTGCAAGTCGGGCTTGAGCGTTGTAAGGCGCTCGCCAAGGTCAACCAGAGCATGCAGCTCGCGTTTGACCTGGGATTTGCTTTTTTCTCCCGTATCGAGGGAGTCGTCGTAAGAATCAACCATGGTGGCAGTCCGCAAAGAAACGCCGCCATGATAACCAGTCGGGGGCCGCTTGTCCGGCCCGGTCGCTCGAAGGCCCCAGCCGAAAGCAGAATTTGAGTGGAGATGAGCATGAGTGCAGTTGAAAGCGTCGGCCCACAGGCATTGCCGGCACTGCAGGAACAGGTCGAGCAGATCATCGCCGAAGCCAAGCGCCAGGGTGCCAGTGCCTGCGAAGTGGCGGTGTCGCTGGAGCAGGGCCTGTCGACGTCGGTGCGGCAGCGTGAAGTCGAAACGGTCGAATTCAACCGCGATCAGGGCTTTGGCATCACCTTGTATGTCGGCCAGCGCAAGGGCTCGGCCAGCACCTCCGCCACCGGTCCGGATGCCATTCGCGAGACTGTCGCTGCGGCGCTGGCGATTGCCAGGCACACTTCGGAGGACGAAGCCTCGGGGCTGGCCGATGCCGCGCTGATGGCCAGGGATCTACAGGATTTCGACCTGTTCCACGAATGGGGCATCACGCCGGAGCAGGCCATCGAGAAGGCGTTGCTCTGTGAAGCTGCCGCGTTCGACGCCGATGCGCGCATCAAGAATGCCGATGGCACCACGTTGAGCACTCATCAGGGCTGCCGCGTGTACGGAAACAGCCATGGTTTCATCGGCGGTTATGCTTCGACCCGACACAGCCTGAGCTGCGTGATGATCGCCGAGGCCGATGGCCAGATGCAGCGTGATTACTGGTACGACGTGAACCGCCAGGGCAGTTTGCTGGCGGATCCGGTAAGCATTGGCCAGCGTGCGGCACAGCGGGCGGCGAGCCGTCTGGGCGCGCGTCCGGTGCCGACCTGCGAAGTGCCTGTATTGTTTTCGGCGGAACTGGCGGGTGGGTTGTTCGGCAGCTTCCTGTCGGCGATTTCCGGCGGCAGTCTGTATCGCAAATCGTCGTTCCTCGAAGGCACTTTGGGGCAGAAGCTGTTCCCGGAATGGCTGACCATCGACGAGCGTCCACACCTGATGCGCGCCATGGGCAGTGCGTCGTATGACGGCGACGGTCTGGCGACCTATGCCAAACCGTTCGTCGAAAAGGGTGAGTTGGTTTCGTACATCCTCGGCACCTATTCCGGGCGCAAACTGGGCATGCCGAGTACCGCCAACGCAGGCGGCGTGCATAACCTGTTCGTCACTCATGGCGATGAAGATCAGGCTGCCTTGCTGCGACGAATGGGGCGCGGGTTGCTGGTCACCGAGCTGATGGGCCATGGTCTGAACATGGTGACCGGTGATTACTCGCGCGGTGCGGCGGGTTTCTGGGTCGAGAACGGGGAGATCCAGTTCGCGGTGCAGGAAGTGACCATCGCCGGCAACATGCGTGACATGTTCAAGCAGATTGTCGCGGTGGGTAACGATCTGGAGCTGCGCAGCAACATTCGCACCGGTTCGGTGTTGATCGAGAAGATGACTGTCGCGGGCAGCTAAGCCCAGGCCGGTACACAGAAGGCGCGTCACCCGATTGGGTGGCGCGCCTTTTTTATGCCTGAAAATCTTTTGGGCTGATCAGGGCAGCTGAAAAGCCGTGCTTGTTTTGGTTCTCATTATCATCTAATAATAAATCTCATTATCGGATGAGCCCAGGATCATGAGTTCTGCCTTGCACGAGCAGCCGTACCTTGAAAGCTGGCGCTGGATGAGTCGCCAGATCCGTTGCGCGATGGATCCTGACGAACCGCGACTGATCGAACACTACCTGGCCGAAGGTCGTTATCTGGCCTGCTGCACGGCGACCTCACCCTGGATGATCGCTGAAACCTCTTTCCGTCTGCTGCTCGACACGGCCACCGACATCGCGTTGCCGTGGCATTGGCGCAGCCTCTGTCTCGATCAAGCCTGGCGCCCGCTGCGTGAAATGGAGCGCCTGTCATTGTGCAAATGCCGGCTAAAGCGCTGGCAGAGCTACACCTGGCAGCTCGCCACCTGCGAATTGCAACCCTCGATTCCTCTCATAGAACTGGTGCAAGGATTTTCAGATGACCAAGACACGTATTGAGCGCGACAGCATGGGCGAACTGCAGGTGCCGGTGGACGCTCTCTACGGCGCGCAAACCCAGCGCGCAGTGGATAACTTCCCCATCAGCGGCAAGCCGATGCCGACCCAGTTCATCCGCGCCCTGATTCTGGCCAAAGCGGCCGCCGCGCGCGCCAACGTTGAACTCAACCAGATCAGCGCCGCCCAAGGCAAAGCCATCAGCGATGCCGCTCAAGGGTTGCTGGAAGGCGACTTCATGCGGCATTTCCCGGTGGACATCTTCCAGACCGGTTCCGGCACCAGCTCCAACATGAACGCCAACGAAGTGATCGCCACCCTGGCCAGCCGCTTGCTCGACGAACCGGTCAATGCCAATGATCACGTCAACTGCGGGCAGAGCAGCAACGACATCATTCCGACGACTATCCACGTCAGCGCCGCATTGGCCCTGCACGAACAACTGCTGCCGGCGCTGTTGCACCTGGTGCAGGTGATCGAGCGCAAGGCCGAGCAGGTCCATCACCACGTCAAGACCGGTCGCACGCACCTGATGGACGCCATGCCGGTGCGCATGAGCCAGGCGCTGAACGGTTGGGCGCAGCAGTTCAAGGCCAATATCGGTCACCTGCAGGATTTGCTGCCAAGCCTGCAATCCCTGGCCCAGGGTGGCACGGCAGTCGGTACCGGGATCAATGCGCATCCGGAATTTGCTGTGCGTTTCAGCCGCCAGCTCAGCCAGTTGACCAATGTCCAGTTCACGCCTGGCAAGAATCTGTTCGCCCTGATCGGCTCGCAGGACACCGCCGTGGCGGTGTCGGGCCAGCTCAAAGCCACTGCCGTGTCGCTGATGAAAATCGCCAACGATTTGCGCTGGATGAACTCCGGCCCGCTCGCCGGCCTCGGGGAAATTGAACTGGAAGGTCTGCAACCGGGCTCGTCGATCATGCCGGGGAAGGTCAATCCGGTGATTCCGGAAGCCACCGCCATGGTCGCTGCGCAAGTGATCGGCAATGACTCGGTGATCACCATCGCCGGGCAGTCAGGCAATTTCGAACTGAACGTGATGCTGCCGATCATTGCCCAGAACCTGTTGAGCAGCATCGAGTTGCTGGCCAACTCCAGCCGTTTGCTGGGTGACAAGGCCATCGCCACCTTCAAGGTCAACGACTCGCGCCTCAAGGAAGCGCTGTCGCGCAACCCGATTCTGGTGACCGCGCTCAACCCGATCATCGGTTACCAGAAAGCGGCCGAGATCGCCAAGCAGGCCTACAAACAGGGGCGCCCGGTGATCGACGTCGCGCTGGAACACACCGACCTGTCGCGCAGTCAGCTGGAAACGTTGCTCAATCCCGAAAAACTCACTGCCGGCGGCGTATAAGCACCGCAACCGCTTTGGAGGTTCACCATGGAGCACTGGAAACGCACGATCGAACGGGCCAATCGCTGCTTCATCCTGGGCGAGCTGATCGATGCCCGCGAGGCCTACCTGCAAGCCCTGGCTTTAGCGCAGGTGTTGTTCGAGCGCTGGGCCGATGCCGACGAAGCGGTGGCGGCTTGCGTCATCTCCCATCACAACCTGGCGGATCTGCATCTGCAGCTGAATCAGCCGGAGGAGAGCGCCGAGTACCTGTGCGCGATCCATCAACGGTTGTTGCAGACCATGCAGGACGAGCGCCTGCGCCCGGCCCTGCGTGAAGCGGCGCTGCGCCAGAGCAGCAAGACCTACGTCGAGCTGCTCAATTTCATCAGCGAGCACGGCGAATACCCGCGTACCCAGCGTTTGCTGCATCCGGACACCGGTAATGCTCGCCGCGCGCCTGCCCCACATCACCATGGAGTCCATTGAAATGGCTTTTACCCTGCCAGCCTTGCCTTACGCCTACGACGCACTGGAGCCGCACATCGATGCGCAAACCATGGAGATCCACTACACCAAGCATCACCAGACCTACATCAATAATCTGAACGCTGCGGTCGAGGGCACTGAGTTCGCGGAGTGGCCGGTGGAAAAACTGGTCGCCAGCGTCCGGCAACTGCCGGAAAAACTCCGGGCGGCGGTGATCAACCAGGGTGGTGGTCATGCCAACCATTCGTTGTTCTGGGAAGTCATGGTGCCTAACGGCGGTGGCAAGCCGGACGGTGCGCTGGCCAAGGCAATTGATGAGCAACTGGGTGGCCTCGACAGTTTCAAGGAGGCCTTCACCAAAGCTGCGCTGACCCGCTTCGGCAGTGGCTGGGCGTGGCTCAGCGTGACGCCGGACAAGAAACTGGTGGTAGAAAGCAGCGGCAATCAGGACAGCCCGCTGATGAACGGCAACACGCCGATTCTCGGTCTGGATGTGTGGGAGCACGCCTACTACTTGCGTTATCAGAACCGTCGGCCGGAATACATCAGCGCTTTCTACAACGTGATCAACTGGCCACAAGTCGCTGCGCGCTATCAGGCTGCGCTGGTTTAAGTCTTCTATAAAAACAATACAAGGCTGACTATGGGCACTGAGACACTGGCGATCGGAAGTGGGCGCATGTTTCGTTACGCAATCGGATCGCTGCTGCTGTTGGCGGGTATGACTTTGCTGGTCGCCCACGCACTGGAATGGCTGAACCTGGAGCCGAGGTTGTCGCGGGCATTGCAGGGCGGGGCGATTTGCGCCCTTGGCACCGCGCTCGGCGCGGTTCCGGTGCTGGTGATCCGCAACATGCCTCAGGCACTGGGGGATACGCTGTTGGGTTTTGGCGCCGGCGTGATGCTGGCAGCGACCGCCTTTTCGCTGATCGTGCCGGGAATCTCCGCCGCCGAAAGCCTGGGGCTGAGCCCATGGGGCGCCAGTGGCCTGATCTGTTTTGGCATCCTGCTGGGGGCATTCGGCCTGTATCTGGTTGATCGTCGAGTGTCGGGCGCCTCGCCGGAAATGCTCATCGGCACTGTCGAGCATCCGGTGATTCCGCCGCGGATCTGGCTGTTCGTGTTCGCCATCATTGCCCACAACATCCCGGAAGGCATGGCGGTCGGTGTCTCGGCTGGCGGTGGAATGCCTGACGCAGACAGTCTGGCGATGGGGATTGCCTTGCAGGATGTACCGGAAGGGCTGGTGATTGCGCTGGTACTGGCCGGTGCCGGGATGTCGCGGGACAAGGCGTTTTTGATTGGCGCAGCGTCAGGTCTGGTCGAACCGGTGTTCGCGCTGCTTTGCGCGTGGCTGGTCAGCCTTGCCGAATTGTTACTGCCCTTGGGGCTGGCGTTGGCGGCGGGCGCCATGCTGCTGGTGGTGACTCACGAGGTCATTCCGGAGTCGCGACGCAATGGTCACGAGAAGCTGGCAAGCCTGGGATTGTTGATTGGCTTCTGCCTGATGATGGTGATGGATACGGCATTGGGCTGAAACGCAGGAGGGAGCTTGCTCCCTCGCTTCAAGCGTTTTCAACCACCTTCATCGAAGTAGTTATTGATCAACGCAACCAGCGCATCCATGGCTTCCTGTTCCTGGTGGCCTTCGGTGCTCAGGTGGATTTTGGTGCCCTTACCCGCAGCAAGCATCATCATCGCCATGATGCTTTTACCGTCAACCGTGGTGTCCGGGGTGCGGCCGACTCTGATCGCGCAATCGGGAAACTGGCCCGCCACGCCGACGAATTTTGCCGATGCGCGGGCATGCAGGCCCAGCTTGTTGATGATTTCTATTTCCCGAGCAGGCATCGCGGTGTGAATCCTTTAGCTGAGGTCGCGGTGGCGAACCTGGACGTTCTTCAGGGTCTTCTGCAGCGCCTGGCCAAGACGTTCGGTCAGGTAAACGGAACGGTGATGCCCGCCGGTGCAGCCGATGGCAATGGTGACGTAAGCGCGGTTGCTCGCGGCAAAGCGCGGCAACCATTTGTGCAGGTACGTGTAAATATCCTGATACATCTCCTCGACCTCAGGCTGCGCCGCCAGATACTCGGCGACCGGCTGATCGAGACCGGATTGCGCGCGCAGTTCCGGTTTCCAGTATGGGTTCGGCAGGCAGCGTACATCGAACACCAGATCCGCATCCACCGGCATGCCGCGTTTGAAACCGAACGACTCGACCAGAAACGCGGTGCCAGGTTCCGGCTGATTCAGCAGGCGCAACTTGATCGTGTCGCGTAGCTGGTACAGGTTGAGATGGGTGGTATTGATCTTCAGGTCGGCGAGATCGGCAATGGGGCCGAGCAGGGTGCTTTCATCCTGAATGGCCTCTGCCAGAGAACGATTGGCGTTGCTCAGTGGGTGGCGGCGGCGAGTTTCAGAGAAACGCTTGAGCAGGGTTTCTTCGTCGGCATCCAGGTACAGGACATCGCATTGAATATGCTTGGCGCGTGCGTCTTCAAGCAATTCCGGAAAACGGGTCAGATGGCTCGGCAGATTGCGTGCATCGATCGATACTGCCACCAGTGGCTGCGCCAGCTCGGTATGAATCAGGGCCCGTTCGGCCAGTTCCGGCAGTAGACCGGCCGGCAGATTATCGATGCAGTAGTAGCCGTTGTCCTCAAGGACATCCAGGGCGGTACTTTTACCCGAGCCGGAACGGCCACTGACAATGATCAAGCGCATGGTTACGGCCTGTTCTGTTCTTCCAGTACAACCTGGTACAAGGCTTCGTTGCTTGGCGCGCTGCGCAGTCTTTCGCGCACGTCCTTGCGGTCGAGCATGCTGGCGATCTGGCGTAACAGCTCCAGGTGCGCATCGGTGGCGGCTTCCGGCACCAGCAGGACGAACAGCAGGTCCACGGGCGCGCCGTCGATGGCGTCGAAATCGATGGGGGCATCAAGGTGCATCAGCGCACTGATCGGCGCTTCACAGCCCTTGAGGCGGCAGTGGGGGATGGCGATGCCGTTGCCAAAACCGGTAGAACCCAGTTTTTCACGGGCAATCAATGCCTCGAAGACATCTTGCATCTCCAGATCCGGGACTTCCCGGGCGATCAGGTTGGCAATTTGTTCGAGGGCTTTCTTTTTACTGCCGCCCGGCACGTTCACCAGGGAACGGCCGGGGGTCAGGATACTTTCAAGTCGGATCATGGGGGTGGGGGTTATCGACCGGTAGCGCCCTGAAGTAGGCTCTGGGTCTTTTCCTTATGCTTTTTGAGTTGTTTATCGAGCTTGTCGGTCAGCGCGTCGATCGCAGCGTACATATCGGTATGTTCCGCGTTGGCGACGACCTCATTGCCGGGAATATGCAGCGTGGCTTCGATTTTCTGCTTCAGCTTTTCGACACACATCGTGACTTGCACGTTGGTGATCTTGTCGAAATGCCCTTCGAGCTTCTTGAGCTTGAGCTCGATGTACTCGCGCAGAGGCTGGGTCACTTCCAGTTGGTGTCCACTGATGTTGACTTGCATACAGCTTCTCCTTCGTTGCCAGTGCATAAAGCGGCAGGCCGAAGAGCCTGCCACTGGAACGCTGTAACGTGGCTTACATCAACCGCTTGCGTTCGCTCGAAGGCGCGATCCCGAGGGATTCGCGGTACTTGGCGACGGTGCGGCGAGCCACCTGAATGCCTTGTGCCTCCAGTAAACCAGCGATCTTGCTGTCACTCAACGGCTTTTTCTGATTTTCCGCGGCTACCAGTTTCTTGATGATCGCGCGGATCGCCGTGGACGAGCATTCGCCGCCTTCGGAGGTGCTCACATGGCTGGAGAAAAAGTATTTCAGTTCATATATGCCCCGAGGGGTATGCATGAATTTTTGCGTAGTCACGCGGGAAATCGTCGACTCGTGCATGCCCACCGCTTCTGCGATGTCATGCAGGACCAGGGGCTTCATCGCTTCGTCGCCGTACTCCAGAAAACCGCGCTGATGCTCGACGATTTGGGTGGCCACTTTCATCAGGGTTTCGTTGCGGCTTTGCAGGCTCTTGATGAACCAGCGGGCTTCCTGCAACTGATTGCGCATGAAGGTGTTATCGGCGCTGGTGTCGGCGCGGCGCACGAAACCGGCGTACTGGGCGTTGACCCGCAGGCGGGGCACCGACTCCTGGTTCAGCTCCACCAGCCAGCGTTCGTTGTCCTTGCGCACGATCACGTCAGGCACCACGTATTCGGCTTCGGTCGACTCGATCTGCGAACCGGGGCGCGGGTTGAGGCTCTGCACCAGTTCGATGACCTGGCGAAGTTCGTCTTCCTTGAGTTTCATGCGACGCATCAGCTGGCTGTAGTCGCGGCTGCCGAGCAGATCGATGTAATCGGTAACCAGGCGCTTGGCTTCGGCCAGCCAAGGGGTCTTGGCCGACAGTTGGCGCAATTGCAGCAGCAGGCATTCGCCCAGGTTGCGTGCGCCGATGCCAGCCGGTTCGAACTGCTGGATACGGTGCAGGACCGCTTCGATTTCGTCCAGTTCGATATCGAGCTCCGGATCGAAGGCGTCAAGGATCTCTTCGAGGGTCTCGTCGAGGTAGCCTTGATTGTTGATGCAATCGATCAGGGTCACGGCGATCAGGCGATCGGTGTCGGACATCGGTGCCAGGTTCAACTGCCACAGCAGATGGCTTTGCAGACTCTCACCGGCGGAAGTGCGGGTGGTGAAGTCCCACTCGTCATCGTCGCTGCTTGGCAGGCTGCTGGCGCTGGTCTGGTAGACGTCTTCCCAGGCGGTGTCGACTGGCAGTTCGTTGGGGATTCGCTCGTTCCATTCGCCGTCTTCGAGGTTATCGACTGTCGGCGCGGTCTCCTGGTAGGAGGGTTCCTGGATCTCGGTGTTGGGCTTCTGTTCGGCGTTGTCGGCCATGGGATCGGAGTTGTCGAAGTCGTCGCCGTCTTCCTGGCGTTCGAGCATCGGATTGGATTCCAGAGCCTCCTGGATTTCCTGTTGCAGATCCAGGGTCGACAATTGGAGCAGGCGGATGGCCTGTTGCAGCTGCGGTGTCATCGTCAGCTGCTGGCCCATTCTCAAGACTAGCGATGGTTTCATGGCAGGGGCTTAACACCTTATTCGCCGGCGCTATGCGCCATCCACTACAGGGCGCCGAGGCGCCAAACTTAAGCAAATTATATGCCTGAAACTGTCGTGTTTGCCTAGAGCGCTGTAACAATAAAAGCGTATAAAAAGGCGCTTCAACGTTACAGCACCCGGACGGCTGGTCGAATGCCGTCGTGCTTACAGGCGGAACTCGTGACCCAGATACACTTCCTTCACCAGATCGTTGGCGAGGATGGTCGCGGAGTCGCCTTCGGCGATCAACTGACCGTCGTTGACGATGTAGGCGGTTTCGCAGATATCCAGCGTCTCGCGGACGTTGTGGTCGGTGATCAGTACACCAATACCCTTGGCCTTGAGGTGGTGGATGATCTGCTTGATGTCGCCGACCGAGATCGGGTCGACACCGGCGAACGGTTCGTCGAGCAGGATGAATTTCGGTGCCGTGGCCAGTGCGCGGGCGATTTCCACTCGGCGGCGCTCACCACCGGAAAGGCTCATGCCGAGGTTGTCGCGGATGTGGCTGATGTGGAATTCCTGCAGCAGGCTTTCCAGCTCCTTGCGACGACCGGCCTTGTCGAGCTCCTGACGAGTCTCGAGAATGGCCATGATGTTGTCGGCTACCGACAGTTTGCGGAAGATCGACGCTTCTTGCGGTAGATAGCCGATACCGGCCTTGGCACGACCGTGCATTGGCTGGTGACTGACGTCCAGGTCGTCGATCAGTACGCGACCCTGATCGGCCTGAACCAGGCCGACGATCATGTAGAAACACGTGGTCTTGCCGGCGCCGTTCGGGCCGAGCAGGCCGACGATCTGACCGCTGTCGATCGACAGGCTGACGTCGCGCACGACCTGGCGGCTTTTATAGGCCTTGGCCAGGTGCTGAGCTTTCAGAGTTGCCATTACTGGGTTTTCTCGTCGGTTTTCTTCTTCGGCTGGATCACCATGTCGATGCGCGGACGCGCCTCGGTGACCTTGCTGCCGGTAGCGCGACCGGCGCTGGCCAGTTTTTTCACCGTGTCATAGACGATCTTCTCGCCCTGAGTGGTGTTGTTGTCCTTGTCGACGACTTTTGCCTTGTCGATCAGCACAACGCGGTTCTGCTGTGCGTGGTACTGAATGGTCACGCCCCAGCCCTGAACAGGCTTGGTGTCGCCGGCAGTCTGCAGCTGTTCGAAGTAGGCGAGGTTGCCCACCGAAGTCACAACGTCGATGTCGCCGTTGGGCGCACGGGTCATGGTCACGGTGTTGCCTTTGACGATCATCGAACCCTGGGTGATGATCACGTCGCCTTTATAGGTGGCAACGCCGTTCTTGTCGTCCAGCTGGGCATCGTCGGCCTGAATGCGGATTGGCTGCTCTTGATCGTTCGGCAGAGCCCAGGCGCTCACGCTTCCCAGTGCTGCGCCCAGACTGAGCAAAATAGGGAGGGTTTTAACGAGCCTCATACTGTCCTCTTACGTTCGATAGCAGGTGTATCCTGCTTTCCTTCAAATACGCTTTCATTCCTACGCCAGTCGATACACCGCCAGCGCCGTCGATTCTAACGGGTTGCTGGGTCTGCGCATATTGCTGCTGCGGGAACACCGTCATGCGAGTGGAGGTGATCAGGGTGTCGCGGTTCTTTTCGTCGGTGCGCTTGATGCGTACCGAGTCGATCAGTTCGACCTCGGTGCCGCCGGAGTTCACTTCGCCGCGTTCACTCGTCACGTGCCATGGGAAGTCGGTGCCACGAAACATGTTCAGGTCGGGTTTGGTGACCAGTGTAATGTCGGTCGCCTTGACGTGCTCAGCCTTGTCGGACGTCATTTCGTACTGCACTTTGCCGTCTTCGAGGTACTGGATCGTGTGGGTATTGGTCGCATACCAGTCGATCGGGCTTTCCTCTGCCGAAACCGGCGGTTTGTCGAGGAAGCGTTCCGGGCTGATGTTCCAGTAGCCGACCGCACCAAAAATCGCTGCGATGCAACCGAACAGCAGGATGTTGCGAAACTTTTTGCTAAACATGATTGGACTCACAGGTACGCGTTGTTGGCGGCGTCGAGACTGCCTTGAGCGCGCAGGATCAGTTCGCAGAATTCGCGGGCGGCACCTTCGCCGCCACGGGCGAGGGTGATGCCGTGAGCGTGTTCGCGCACGAAAGCTGCGGCATTGGCCACGGCCATGCCCAGCCCCACGCGACGGATCACGGGCAGGTCGGGCAGGTCGTCACCGAGATATGCCACTTGTTCATAGCTTAGGCCCAGTTGTTCCAGAAGACCGTCGAGAACCACCAGTTTGTCTTCGCGTCCCTGAAACAGATGAGGGATGCCCAGGTTCTTGGCTCGACGCTCGACCACCGGGGTCTTGCGACCGCTGATGATGGCAGTCTGTACGCCCGCGTTCATCAGCATCTTGATGCCCTGGCCATCGAGCGTATTGAAAGTCTTGAACTCGCTGCCGTCTTCAAGGAAGTACAGGCGCCCATCGGTGAGGACGCCATCGACGTCGAAGACCGCCAGTTTGATGGCTTTGCCGCGTTGCAGCAGATCGGTGCTCATTTACATCACTCCTGCGCGCAGCAGGTCGGAGAGGTTGAAGGCGCCGATCGGGCGATCCTCTTCATCCACGACAACCAGCGCGTTGATTCGGTGGTCTTCCATGATTTTCAGGGCTTCGGCGGCAAGCATCTCGGCGCGTGCGGTCTTGCCGTGCACCGTCATCACCTGGTCGATGGTGGCGCTGTGGATATCAATGCTGCGGTCCAGGGTGCGACGCAGGTCGCCGTCGGTGAAAATCCCGGCCAGTTTGCCATCGGCTTCCAGAATGACGGTCATGCCCAGGCCTTTGCGGGTCATTTCCATCAGCGCGTCCTTGAGCAGGGTGCCGCGCTTCACCTGCGGCAGTTCCTGTCCGGCGTGCATGACGTTTTCCACTTTCAGCAGCAGGCGTCGGCCCAGCGCGCCGCCCGGGTGGGAAAAGGCGAAATCTTCGGCAGTGAAGCCGCGCGCCTCCAGCAGTGCCACGGCCAGGGCGTCGCCCATGACCAGCGCGGCGGTGGTCGAGGAGGTCGGTGCCAGGTTCAGCGGGCAGGCTTCGTGCTCGACGTGAACGTTGAGATTGACCTCGGCGGCCTTGGCCAATGGCGATTGCGGGTTGCCGGTGACGCTGATCAGCTGGATGCCCAGGCGCTTGATCAGTGGCAGCAGGGTGACGATTTCGTTGGTGGAGCCGGAGTTCGACAGGGCCAGAATCACGTCGTCACGGGTAATCATGCCCATGTCGCCGTGGCTGGCCTCGGCCGGGTGCACGAAAAACGCCGGGGTGCCGGTGCTGGCCAGGGTCGCGGCAATCTTGTTGCCGATGTGCCCGGACTTGCCCATGCCGACTACGACAACACGGCCCTTGCTGGCCAGAATCATCTCGCAAGCGCGTACGAAATCGGCGTCGATATGGGGCAACAAGCCTTGTACGGCTTCCACTTCGAGGCGGATGGTGCGTTGTGCCGATTGAATCAGGTCGCTGGTTTGGCTCATGTCAGAAATCGTATAGCCCGATGAAAAGGCGGCGATTATAGCGGTTATGTTGAAAAGCCTCACGCAAGTTCGTCGTGCTTTGTCATTCCTCGTTACCAAAACTCTGTAAATAAGGCTTCGGCCCCTTCGGTACGCAGAATCCGGGCCGGCGCAGGCCTTGGGCGCTTGCCCTTTGCAGTGATATAGTTCGCCGCCAGTTCGGCCTGCCCGGGATGTAGGGGTTTTCTCAAGAAAGCCAGGCGTCCGAGTGAGAGGCTGCATCGCAAGGAGTTTAGATGAGTGCCGATAACGCCTACGCGGTCGAGCTGAAGGGAGTCTCCTTCAAGCGCGGTGCGCGGAGCATTTTCAATAACATCGATATCCGCATCCCGCGTGGCAAGGTCACCGGCATCATGGGGCCTTCCGGGTGTGGCAAGACCACACTGTTGCGCCTGATGGGGGCCCAGTTGCGGCCATCCAAAGGCGAAGTCTGGGTCAACGGCCAGAATCTGCCGAAGCTGTCGCGCAGCGATCTGTTCGATGCGCGCAAGCACATGGGCGTGCTGTTTCAGAGCGGTGCACTGTTCACCGATCTCGATGTATTCGAGAACGTCGCCTTCCCGCTGCGCGTTCATACCGACCTGCCGGACGAGATGATCCGCGACATCGTGCTGCTCAAGTTGCAGGCAGTAGGCCTGCGCGGTGCGATCGAGCTGATGCCTGACGAGCTGTCCGGCGGCATGAAACGTCGTGTCGCGCTGGCGCGGGCCATTGCTCTCGACCCGCAGATCCTTATGTACGACGAACCGTTCGTCGGCCAGGATCCGATCGCCATGGGCGTGCTGGTTCGCCTGATTCGTCTGCTCAACGATGCCCTGGGTATCACCAGCATCGTGGTGTCCCACGACCTCGCCGAAACGGCGAGTATCGCCGACTACATCTATGTGGTCGGTGATGGCCAGGTATTGGGGCAGGGCACGCCGGATGAACTGATGAACTCGGACGATCCGCGAATCCGCCAGTTCATGACCGGTGAACCCGATGGCCCGGTGCCGTATCACTTTCCAGCGCCGGATTTGCGCGCAGATCTTCTGGGGAAGCGCCGCTGATGCGCAGAATTACATTAATGGAGCGTGTGCGTCGTTTCGGCCTCGCCGGAATCGACAGCGTCGCAGTGTTCGGGCGTTCGACCCTGTTTCTGTTTCATGCCCTGCTCGGGCGTGGCGGCATCGGCGGCGGTTTTGGCCTGCTGGTCAAGCAGCTGCATTCCGTCGGCGTGATGTCGCTGGTGATCATCGTGGTGTCCGGGATTTTCATCGGCATGGTGCTGGCGCTGCAGGGCTTCAACATCCTGTCGAGTTACGGCTCGGAGCAGGCTGTCGGCCAGATGGTCGCGCTGACCCTGCTGCGTGAGCTGGGGCCGGTGGTGACCGCGCTGTTGTTTGCCGGTCGTGCCGGTTCGGCGCTGACGGCGGAAATCGGCAACATGAAATCCACCGAACAGCTGTCCAGCCTGGAGATGATCGGGGTCGACCCGCTCAAGTACATCATCGCACCACGCCTGTGGGCCGGTTTCATTTCCCTGCCGGTGCTGGCGATGATCTTCAGCGTGGTCGGCATCTGGGGCGGTTCGTGGGTCGCCGTCGACTGGCTGGGCGTCTACGAAGGTTCCTACTGGTCGAACATGCAGAACAGCGTGAGCTTCGGTGACGATGTGCTCAACGGCATCATCAAAAGTGCAGTATTCGCTTTTGTCGTCACCTGGATCGCCGTATTTCAAGGCTATGACTGCGAACCCACTTCCGAGGGAATCAGCCGTGCCACCACCAAGACCGTGGTTTACGCCTCGCTGGCAGTCCTCGGCCTGGACTTTATTCTGACCGCTTTGATGTTTGGAGATTTCTGATGCAAAACCGCACCCTGGAAATCGGTGTCGGCCTGTTCCTGCTGGCAGGGATCCTGGCTTTGTTGCTGCTTGCCCTGCGGGTCAGTGGCCTGTCTCCGACTTCGACCACTGATACCTACAAGCTTTATGCCTATTTCGACAATATTGCCGGTTTGACGGTCAGAGCCAAAGTGACGATGGCGGGTGTGACCATCGGTAAGGTCACGGCGATCGATCTGGATCGCGACAGTTTCACCGGCCGGGTGACCCTGCAAGTGGATAAAAGCGTCGACAATCTGCCGACCGACTCCACAGCATCTATCCTGACTGCGGGGTTGCTGGGCGAGAAATACATCGGTATCAGCGTGGGCGGGGAAGACACCCGGCTCAAGGATGGTGGAACCATCCACGACACGCAGTCGTCTCTGGTACTGGAAGACCTGATCGGTAAATTCCTGCTCAATACCGTTAGCAAAGACGCCAAATGAGGAGCTTTTGAATGATCTCTACCTTGCGACGTGGCCTGTTGGTGTTGCTTGCGGCGCTGCCGCTGGTGGCTAACGCCGTGGCGGCACAATCGGCGCACGATCTGGTTCAGGACACGACAAACCGGATGCTCGCCGATCTGTCGGCCAATAAAGAGAAGTACAAGCAGGATCCGCAGGATTTCTATACGGCGCTGAACACCATCGTCGGCCCAGTAGTCGATGCCGAAGGTATTTCCAAGAGCATCATGACGGTCAAATATTCGCGCAAGGCAACGCCGGCGCAGATGAAGACCTTCGAGGAAAACTTCAAGCGCGGCCTGTTCCAGTTCTATGGCAACGCGCTGCTTGAATACAATAACCAGGGCATCACCGTCGATGCACCCAAGGATGAGTCGGGCGACCGCACCAGTGTCGGCATGACCGTCAAGGGCAACAACGGCGCGATCTATCCGGTGTCGTACACCCTGGAGAAGATCAGCGGCGAGTGGAAACTGCGCAACGTGATCATCAACGGCATCAACATTGGCAAGCTGTTCCGTGACCAGTTCGCCGACGCGATGCAGCGCAATGGCAACGATCTGGACAAGACCATCAACGGCTGGGCCGGGGAAGTCGCCAAGGCCAAGCAGTCGGCCGACCAGAACGAGAAGCCTGCCCAATGACCGAATCGGCCATTCGTCTGGACGAAGCCAGTGAGCTGCAGCTCAGCGGTGTGCTGGATTACCGCACCGGCCCTGATCTGCGCGAGCAGGGCAGGGCGCTGATCAAGTCGTGCACTGCCCCGGCATTGGTGATCGATTGCTCGGCGGTGGAGAAGTCCAGCAGTGTCGGTCTGTCGCTGCTGCTGTGCTTCATTCGCGATGCCAAGGCCGCCGGCAAGGCGGTCAGCATTCGCGGGATGCCTGAAGACATGCGCGAAATTGCTCAGGTCAGCGAACTGACCGAGCTGTTGGCGCAACCCTGAACCCGCATCGATAGAGAAGCCCCCCGTCAGAGTCCTGCGCAGCGGGGTTCGCAGGCGCGGGGCTTTTTTGTATGATGTCCGACCCGTGCGCACAGGGCGCCGATTGAGGTTGAGCATGCAGGCCGTAGAAGTGAAGAGCTTCCTTGAAGGAAAGCTGCCAGGAACGCTGGTGGAAGTTGAAGGCGAAGGCTGCAACTTTCAGCTGAACGTGATTAGTGATGAACTGGCGGCGTTGAGCCCGGTCAAGCGTCAGCAAAGCATCTATGCCCATTTGAACCCTTGGATCGCCGATGGCAGCATCCATGCGGTCACTATGAAATTTTTCAGCAGCGCGGCCTGGGCCGAGCGCACCTGAGCCCTAGGGCGTCGAGATTCTTATGGATAAATTGATTATTACCGGTGGCGCTCGTCTTGATGGCGAGATCCGCATCTCCGGGGCGAAGAACTCCGCCCTGCCGATCCTGGCCGCCACTCTGCTGTGCGATGGCCCGGTTACCGTTGGCAACCTGCCGCACCTGCACGACATCACCACCATGATCGAGCTGTTCGGTCGCATGGGTATCGAGCCTGTGATCGACGAGAAGCTCAGCGTCGAAATCGACCCGCGCACGATCAAGACCCTGATCGCTCCGTACGAGCTGGTGAAAACCATGCGTGCTTCGATCCTGGTGCTGGGCCCGATGGTTGCGCGTTTCGGTGAGGCCGAAGTCGCACTGCCTGGCGGTTGCGCCATCGGTTCGCGTCCGGTCGACCTGCACATCCGTGGCCTTGAAGCCATGGGTGCGGTCATCGACGTCGAAGGCGGCTACATCAAGGCCAAGGCGCCTGAAGGTGGCCTGCGCGGTGCGCATTTCTTCTTCGATACCGTCAGCGTGACCGGTACCGAGAACATCATGATGGCCGCCGCTCTGGCCAAGGGCCGCAGCGTGTTGCAGAACGCCGCCCGTGAACCTGAAGTGGTCGACCTGGCGAACTTCCTCAACGCCATGGGCGCCAAGGTATCCGGTGCCGGCACCGACACCATTACCATCGACGGCGTCGAGCGTCTGGGTTCGACCTTCTACAAAGTCATGCCTGACCGTATCGAAACCGGCACCTACCTGGTGGCCGCTGCGGTCACCGGTGGCCGCGTGAAGGTCAAGGACACCGATCCGACCATCCTCGAAGCCGTTCTGGAAAAACTTCGCGAAGCCGGCGCAGAAATCACCTGCGGTGAAGACTGGATCGAGCTGAACATGCACGGCAAGCGCCCGAAAGCGGTCAACGTGCGCACTGCGCCGTACCCGGCGTTCCCGACCGACATGCAGGCGCAGTTCATCTCGCTGAACGCCATTGCCGAAGGCACCGGCGCCGTGATCGAGACGATCTTCGAAAACCGTTTCATGCACGTGTACGAACTGCACCGCATGGGCGCCAAGATCCAGGTCGAGGGCAACACGGCCATCGTGACCGGTACTGACATCCTCAAGGGCGCGCCAGTCATGGCTACCGACCTGCGGGCTTCGGCCAGCCTGGTGATCTCGGCCCTGATGGCTGAAGGCGATACCCTGATCGACCGCATCTACCACATTGACCGTGGTTACGAGTGCATCGAGGAAAAACTGCAGATGCTGGGCGCCAAGATCCGTCGCGTTCCGGGCTAATCGCTGCATCTGGACACAGGGACGTGTCCGTTGAATTCGTTTTGATCGGGGGTGGCAACGCCCTCGATGTATGTCCGGCGCCGATTGCGACCGGACATGAGTACCTTGATAAGGACTGACGTTTCCCATGTTGACCATCGCACTGTCCAAGGGCCGCATCCTTGACGACACCCTGCCGCTTCTCGCCGAAGCGGGCATCGTGCCGACCGAGAATCCGGACAAGAGCCGCAAGCTGATCATCCCCACGACCCAGGAAGACGTTCGCCTGTTGATCGTGCGGGCCACCGACGTGCCGACCTATGTCGAGCATGGCGCGGCCGACCTCGGCGTTGCCGGTAAAGACGTGCTGATGGAATACACGGGGCAAGGCCTGTACGAGCCGCTGGATCTGCAGATTGCCCAGTGCAAGTTAATGACCGCCGGCAAGGTCGGTGCGGTCGAGCCCAAGGGCCGCCTGCGCGTCGCCACCAAATTCGTCAATGTCGCCAAGCGTTACTACGCCGAGCAGGGCCGTCAGGTCGACATCATCAAGCTGTACGGCTCGATGGAGCTGGCACCGCTGATCGGTCTGGCCGACAAGATCATCGACGTGGTCGACACCGGCAACACCCTGCGCGCCAACGGCCTGGAACCCCAGGAACTGATCGCCACAATCAGCTCGCGTCTGGTGGTCAACAAGGCTTCGATGAAAATGCAACACGCCCGAATCCAGGCGTTGATCGACACCTTGCGCAAGGCAGTGGAGTCTCGACACCGCGGCTGATTTACCTGCGCGACGTCAAGTTGCGCCGTCTATCCGCCTCATAGCCAGAATCTCAGGTGCCCAAGCGGATCGAATGGTAGTTTCGGGCGCCTGAGTTTTTTGCCATTCCTATGAGGCTCTCGCTATGACCGCACCGACTGCAATTCGCCGACTCAACGCTGCTGACCCGGATTTCGCGCATCATCTGGATCATCTGCTGAGCTGGGAAAGTGTGTCTGACGACTCGGTCAATCAGCGGGTGCTGGACATCATCAAGGCGGTGCGCGAGCGCGGTGACGCGGCGCTGGTCGAGTTCACCCAGAAATTTGACGGCCTCGAAGTTGCCTCGATGGCGGACCTGATCCTGCCGCGCGAGCGCCTGGAACTGGCCCTGACCCGTATCACCGTGCCACAACGCGAAGCGCTGGAAAAAGCCGCCGCCCGGGTGCGCAGCTATCACGAAAAACAGAAGCAGGACTCCTGGAGCTACACCGAAGCCGATGGCACGGTGCTGGGCCAGAAAGTCACGCCACTGGATCGCGCCGGTCTGTACGTGCCGGGCGGCAAGGCGTCGTACCCGTCGTCGGTATTGATGAACGCGATTCCGGCCAAGGTCGCCGGCGTGACCGAAGTGGTCATGGTGGTGCCGACCCCGCGCGGTGAAGTCAACGAGCTGGTGCTGGCGGCGGCGTGCATCGCCGGCGTCGACCGGGTATTCACCATCGGTGGCGCACAAGCTGTTGCCGCGTTGGCCTATGGCACCGAAAGCGTGCCGCAGGTGGACAAGGTCGTCGGCCCGGGCAACATCTATGTTGCCACCGCCAAGCGTCACGTGTTCGGTCAGGTCGGTATCGACATGATCGCCGGTCCGTCGGAAATCCTCGTGGTGTGCGACGGCCAGACCGATCCGGACTGGATCGCCATGGACCTGTTCTCCCAGGCCGAGCACGACGAAGACGCCCAGGCCATCCTGGTCAGCCCGGACGCCGAGTTCCTCGACAAGGTCGCCGCGAGCATCGATAAACTGCTGCCGACCATGGATCGCGCAACCATCATCGAAACCTCGATCAACGGTCGTGGAGCCCTGATCCACGTGCGCGACATGGCCCAGGCCATCGAAGTCGCCAACCGCATCGCCCCGGAACACCTTGAACTGTCGGTCGCCGACCCGCAGGCCTGGCTGCCGCAGATCCGCCATGCCGGTGCGATCTTCATGGGTCGCCACACCTCCGAAGCGCTGGGCGACTACTGCGCAGGTCCGAACCACGTGTTGCCGACCTCCGGCACCGCGCGTTTCTCCTCGCCGCTGGGCGTGTATGACTTCCAGAAACGTTCGTCGATCATCTTCTGCTCCGAGGCCGGTGCTTCGGAGCTGGGCAAGACGGCCTCGATCCTGGCCCGTGGCGAATCGCTGAGCGCCCACGCGCGCAGCGCCGAATACCGCATCAAAGACGAAGTGAAGGGGAACTGAACATGAGTAAATTCTGGAGCCCGTTCGTCAAGGATCTGGTGCCTTATGTACCGGGCGAGCAGCCAAAACTGACCCGTCTGGTCAAGCTCAACACCAACGAAAACCCGTACGGCCCGTCGCCAAAAGCCCTGGCTGCAATGCAGGCTGAACTGAATGACAACCTGCGTCTGTACCCGGACCCGAACAGCGATCTGCTGAAAAACGCCGTCGCCAAGTACTACGGCGTGCAGAGCAATCAAGTGTTCCTGGGCAACGGTTCGGACGAAGTGCTGGCGCACATCTTCCACGGCCTGCTGCAACACGATCAGCCGATCCTGTTTCCGGATATCAGCTACAGCTTCTATCCGGTCTACTGCGGCCTTTACGGCATCGATTTCGACGCGGTGCCGCTGGATGCACAGTTCCGGATCAACCCGGCCGACTACGCCAAGCCGAATGGCGGGATCATCTTCCCCAACCCGAATGCGCCGACCGGCTGCCTGCTGGCGCTGGAAGCGGTCGAGCAGATTCTCAAGGCCAGCCCGGATTCGGTGGTGGTGGTCGACGAGGCCTACATCGACTTTGGCGGTGAAACCGCGATCAGCCTGGTGAGCCGTTATCCGAACCTGCTGGTGACCCAGACCCTGTCCAAGTCCCGTTCGCTCGCGGGCCTGCGGGTCGGTCTGGCAGTCGGGCATCCGGACCTGATCGAGGCGCTGGAGCGGATCAAGAACAGCTTCAACTCCTACCCGATCGATCGCATGGCCAATGTCGGCGCGGCCGCGGCGTTCGAGGATCGCGAGTACTTCGACAAGACCTGCGCGCTGGTCGTCGAGAGCCGCGAATGGGTGGTTGCGCAGTTGCAGGCCAGGGGCTTTGAAGTGCTGCCGTCAGCGGCGAACTTCATCTTCGCCCGGCATCCGCAACACGATGCGGCGGGGCTGGCGGCCAAACTGCGTGAACAGGGCGTGATCGTGCGCCACTTCAAGCAGGAGCGGATTGCCCAGTTCCTGCGGATCTCGATCGGCACGCCGGAGCAGAATCAGGCGTTGATCGATGGGTTAGGCGATCTTTGATCCAATAGAGCGAACCTGCCCGCAAAGAACGATGACGCGATATAGCAGTAATGTCGCGTCATCGTTCTTCGAGGAAAACGGCTTCTCTGCAACATTGGATGTAATTGCTCGTGATGCCTGTTCACCCGGAGTATTGATGAGCTGGATGCCATGCGCCTTTTGAGCATGGGACAGTCTGGTTATTCGGTCTCATGGAATTTGAACAGGCCAAACATCTCAGTACCATCGGTTGCCAAACAATCGAACGCCCCATCTATGTGGTTTAATTTGTCTTGAGAATCAACCTTGATAATCAAAGTTCCGCTTTTGCTATAGTATTGGGTGCTATCAAGTCTTACTGATATATATGGCGGAGCACCGTCAACGAATTTCATCTTTAAAAGGGTGTCGGGAGGCGCAAGGAACTCCACTTCCACAAGGTCTTTTCCACTCCAGGCTCTGATGGTGGGGAATTCTGCTTGCACATCCCGCTCAACAATATTCGCCTTGAACTCCCTGCCGCCAAAGTTTAGATAAAAAGTCCCTTTGCCCGTCGATTTTTTAACTGATGGATTTATATTTTCTTTTGTACCCTTTTTAAAATTTTCCATGTTTCAACTCCGTGTCAAAATTTAGAAGCGTCAAATGACAGAAACGATGTTATGACCTGCGTGGTATCTTGGCTACTGATAGAAATGATAGTTTTTTATGCTTTTTTCCCCAGCTTTAATTCGCTCGGTAATCAAAGTGTTATCAGTTGTACTCATTTATGATGCACCTGGTTATCCTGACCTGATCGAATTGCGGGGGCGAATCAACAACAGTTGTATGTTCAGGTGAAAGTCGGTGCAGTGGCGTTCGAGGGGAACGAGTCCTTCGACAAGGCCTGCGCAGGGAGGTATCGAGATTCGCGGATGGGGAGGTAGTTGCGGGGCAAAGGGTTTGAGGTGCTGCTTTCAGTGGCGATTCTGACTTGGCTGTTTGATTTGTGGGAGCGAATTCGCCCCCACAGTTTTTGTGCTTACTGTTCTTCTTTCACTGGCGCTGGCGGCGGACGCAGACCGATCTCGGCCGTCAGCTTCAACTCCTTGCCATTGCGCATCACCTGAATCGTAACCTTGTCGGTCGGCTTGATCCGCGCCACCTGGTTCATCGACTTGCGGCCATCGCCCGCCGGTTCGCCGTCGATGCTGAGGATCACGTCACCCAGTTGCAGGCCGGCCTTCTGCGCCGGGCCATCGCGGAAAATCCCTGCCACCACGATCCCCGGACGCCCGGACAGGCCAAACGACTCGGCCAGTTCCTGAGTCAGCGGTTGCACTTCAATGCCCAGCCAGCCGCGAATCACCTGACCGTGCTCGATGATCGACTTCATCACTTCCATCGCCAGTTTCACCGGGATCGCAAAACCGATGCCTTGCGAGCCGCCGGACTTGGAGAAGATCGCGGTATTGATGCCGGTGAGGTTGCCGTTGGCGTCGACCAGCGCACCGCCGGAGTTGCCCGGGTTGATCGCCGCGTCGGTCTGGATAAAGTCTTCGTAGTTGTTCAGGCCCAGCTGGTTGCGGCCGGTGGCGCTGATGATGCCCATGGTCACGGTCTGGCCGACGCCGAACGGGTTGCCGATGGCCAGTGCGACGTCGCCGATGCGGATGTTGTCGGAACGGCCGACGGTGATCGCCGGCAGGTTCTTCAGATCGATCTTCAGCACCGCAAGGTCGGTTTCCGGGTCGCTGCCGATCACCCGCGCCAGGGTTTCACGGCCGTCCTTGAGCGCCACGACGATCTGGTCGGCACCGCTGGTGACGTGGTTGTTGGTCAGGATGTAGCCTTCCGGGCTCATGAGCACGCCGGAGCCGAGGCTCGATTCCATGCGCTTCTGCTTCGGCGAATTGTCACCGAAGAAACGTCGGAACTGCGGATCCTCGAACAACGGATGCGCCGGTTTGGCGATGACCTTGGTGGTGTACAGGTTCACCACCGACGGCGCGGCGATGGTCACCGCGTCGGCATAGGACACCGGCCCCTGCTGCACGCTGGTGGTCTGCGGGGCCTGTTGCAGGTTGACATCGAGGCTCGGAAGCCCGACCCACTGCGGGTAACGCTGAATAATCAACAGAGCGATAAGCACGCCGGCCAACAGCGGCCAGCCGAAAAAACGCAGCGCCTTGAGCATTAAGCACGTCCTGGAAAAGTTGCAGGCGGGGTCAGACCGCCCATAATGTCGCGCATTATACGAGGCCGCGCGCGCCTCTGAACGGGATATTTAGGAGTCTTTCATGGCCGTCGCCCTGAGCACCCTGGTCGAAGAAGCCGACCGTTACCTTGGCAGTGCGAAAATTGCCGATTATTGCCCCAATGGCCTGCAGGTCGAGGGGCGTCCGCAGGTGATGCGCATCGTCAGCGGCGTCACCGCCAGTCAGGCATTGCTGGATGCCGCTGTCGAGGCCGAAGCCGATCTGGTGCTGGTGCATCACGGTTATTTCTGGAAGGGCGAAAACCCATGCATCACCGGCATGAAGCAGCGCCGACTGAAGACATTGCTCAAGCACGACATCAGCCTGCTCGGCTATCACCTGCCGCTGGATCTGCATCCGGACGTCGGCAATAACGTGCAGTTGGCCCGTCAGCTGGACATCACCGTCGAGGGACCGCTGGATCCGGACAATCTGAAGATCGTCGGTCTGGTCGGTTCACTGAGCGAGCCGATGACCCCGCGCGACTTTGCCCGCAAAGTGCAGGAAGTCATGGGCCGCGAGCCGCTGCTGGTCGAAGGCAGCGCGATGATCCGTCGGGTCGGCTGGTGCACCGGTGGCGGTCAGGGCTATATCGATAATGCGATCGCCGCCGGCGTCGATCTGTTTCTCAGTGGTGAAGCCTCCGAGCAGACGTTCCACAGCGCCCGGGAAAACGATATCAGCTTCATCGCCGCCGGCCACCACGCCACCGAACGCTATGGCGTGCAGGCGCTGGGCGATTACCTGGCGAAACGTTTTGCGTTGGAGCATATCTTCATCGACTGCCCGAATCCGATCTGAGCGCCCGAACGGGCAGGCATATTCATATGCCCTTTCGATCTAGTTGGCGTCCTGATTAGAAGAGGTCGCTGTGCTAGGATTCCTCGCTCGAACACGGCCCGCTGGCCGTTCATAAGAAAGCTTTCGTGAGTAGCCATGGTCGACAAACTGACGCATCTGAAACAGCTGGAGGCGGAAAGCATCCACATCATCCGCGAGGTGGCCGCCGAGTTCGACAACCCGGTGATGCTGTACTCCATCGGTAAAGACTCCGCCGTGATGCTGCATCTGGCACGCAAGGCGTTCTTCCCGGGCAAACTGCCGTTTCCGGTGATGCACGTCGACACCCGCTGGAAATTCCAGGAGATGTACAAGTTCCGCGACAAGATGGTCGAAGAGCTTGGCCTGGACCTGATCACCCACGTCAACCCGGATGGCGTTGCGCAGGGCATCAACCCGTTCACCCACGGCAGCGCCAAGCACACCGACATCATGAAGACCGAAGGCCTGAAGCAGGCACTCGACAAGCATGGTTTCGACGCGGCCTTCGGCGGCGCCCGTCGCGATGAAGAGAAGTCCCGCGCCAAGGAGCGCGTCTACTCGTTCCGCGACAGCAAACACCGCTGGGACCCGAAGAACCAGCGCCCCGAGCTGTGGAACGTCTACAACGGCAAGGTCAACAAGGGCGAATCCATTCGTGTGTTCCCGTTGTCGAACTGGACCGAGCTGGACATCTGGCAGTACATCTACCTCGAAGGCATCCCGATCGTGCCGCTGTACTTCGCCGCCGAACGCGAAGTGATCGAGAAGAACGGCACGCTGATCATGATCGACGACGAGCGTATCCTCGAGCACCTGTCCGACGAGGACAAGGCGCGCATCGTCAAAAAGAAAGTGCGTTTCCGTACCCTTGGCTGCTACCCGTTGACGGGCGCGGTGGAGTCCGAGGCCGAAAGCCTGACGGACATCATTCAGGAAATGCTCCTGACGCGAACTTCCGAGCGCCAGGGCCGGGTCATCGACCACGATGGCGCCGGCTCGATGGAAGACAAGAAACGTCAAGGCTATTTCTAAGGGGCTGTCATGTCGCACGCATCTGATTTGATCAGCGAGGACATCCTCGCCTACCTGGGCCAGCACGAACGTAAAGAGCTGCTGCGCTTTTTGACCTGCGGTAACGTCGATGACGGCAAGAGCACCCTGATCGGGCGCCTGCTGCACGACTCGAAGATGATCTACGAGGATCACCTCGAAGCCATCACCCGCGATTCGAAGAAAGTCGGCACCACCGGTGACGACATCGACCTGGCGTTGCTGGTCGACGGCCTGCAGGCCGAGCGCGAGCAGGGCATCACCATTGATGTCGCCTACCGCTATTTCTCCACCGCCAAGCGCAAATTCATCATCGCCGACACCCCCGGCCATGAGCAGTACACCCGCAACATGGCCACCGGCGCCTCCACTTGTGACCTGGCGATCATTCTGGTCGACGCCCGTTACGGCGTGCAGACCCAGACCCGCCGCCACAGCTTCATTGCATCCCTGCTGGGCATCAAGCACATCGTCGTCGCCATCAACAAGATGGACCTCAAGGGCTTCGATCAGGGCGTGTTCGAGTCGATCAAGGCCGACTACCTGAAGTTCGCCGAAGGCTTGAAGATGAAGCCGACCAGCATGCACTTCGTGCCGATGTCCGCTCTGAAGGGCGACAACGTGGTGAACAAGTCCGAGCGCTCGCCGTGGTACACCGGCCAGTCGCTGATGGAAATCCTCGAGACCGTGGAAGTGGCGGGCGACCGCAACTTCACCGATCTGCGTTTCCCGGTGCAGTACGTCAACCGTCCGAACCTGAACTTCCGCGGTTTCGCCGGCACTCTCGCCAGCGGCATCGTCAAGAAGGGCGACGAAGTCGTGGTGCTGCCGTCTGGCAAGAGCAGCCGCGTGAAATCCATCGTCACCTTCGAAGGTGAGCTGGAGCATGCAGGCCCGGGCCAGGCCGTGACGCTGACCATGGAAGACGAAATCGACATCTCCCGTGGCGACCTGCTGGTCCATGCCGACAACGTTCCGCCAGTGACCGACAGCTTCGAAGCGATGCTGGTGTGGATGGCTGAAGAGCCGATGCTGCCGGGCAAGAAATACGACATCAAGCGCGCCACCAGTTACGTGCCGGGCTCCATCGCCAGCATCGTCAACAAGGTCGACGTCAACACCCTCGAAGAAGGCCCGGCGAGCGCGTTGCAGCTCAACGAAATCGGCAAGGTGAAGATCGCGCTCGACGCGCCGATCGCCCTCGACGGTTACGACAGCAACCGCACCACGGGTGCCTTCATCGTCATCGACCGTTTGACCAACGGCACCGTCGGCGCCGGCATGATCGTCGCCCAGCCCGTGACCCATGGCGCTGCCACGCACCACGGCAAACTGGCCCATGTAGCGACCGAAGAACGCGCTCAGCGTTTCGGTCAGCAACCGGCCACCGTGCTGTTCAGCGGCCTGTCCGGCGCGGGCAAGAGCACCTTGGCGTACGCGGTCGAGCGCAAGCTGTTCGACCTCGGTCGTGCGGTGTTTGTACTCGACGGCCAGAATCTGCGTCACGACCTCAACAAAGGTCTGCCGCATGATCGCGCCGGTCGCACCGAGAACTGGCGCCGTGCCGCACACGTTGCACGTCAGTTCAACGAAGCCGGTCTGCTGACGCTTGCGGCGTTCGTGGCGCCGAGTGCCGAAGGCCGTGAACAGGCTAAGGATCTGATCGGCAAGGAGCGTCTGCTGACGGTCTATGTCCAGGCGTCGCCGACCGTGTGCGCCGAGCGTGATCCGCAAGGTTTGTATGCGGCGGGTGGCGACAACATTCCGGGCGAATCCTTCCCGTATGACGTGCCGCTGGATGCCGATCTGGTGATCGACACCCAGTCGCTGTCGCTGGATGAAAGCGTCAAGCAAGTGCTGGATCTGCTGCGCAAGCGTGGCGCGATCTAAGCGCTGAGCAGAAGTGAAAAAACCGCCGATGAGAGATCATCGGCGGTTTTTTTTTGCTGTGATCGTTCCCACGCAGAGCGCGGAAACGATCAAGCAGGGGATTAGCGGCGATCCGGATACTCGCGGTGCATCTGCGCAAGCAGCGCATCCTTGTCCTGCCACAACTGATTGATCCAGCCCTGGAATTGCAGGCGGTACTCGCCGTCCTGGTCGTAGTTCTTGCCGATGAACTGCGGCGGGATCTTCAGTTCTTCAAAGTGCACCACCACGTCCCGCACATTGCCGCACAGCAGATCCCAGAAACCCGGACGTCCGCCGGGGTAGTGGATGGTCACGTTGACGATCGATTCCAGTTGTTCACCCATCGCATCCAGCACGAACGCAATGCCGCCGGCCTTGGGCTTGAGCAGGTATTTGAACGGTGACTGCTGCTGCGCGTGCTTGCCTGCGGTAAAGCGTGTGCCTTCGACGAAGTTGAAGATGCCCACCGGATTGTCGCGGAATTTCGCGCAGGTCTTGCGGGTGGTTTCCAGGTCTTTGCCTTTCTTTTCCGGGTGTTTTTCCAGATAGGCCTTCGAATAGCGTTTCATGAACGGGAAGCCCAGTGTCCACCACGCCAGACCGATGACCGGGACCCAGATCAGTTCCTGCTTGAGGAAGAATTTCAGCGGCTGGATGCGTCGGTTGAGCACGTACTGCAGCACCAGAATGTCGACCCAGCTCTGGTGGTTGCTGGTGATCAGGTACGAGTGTTGATAGTCCAGACCTTGCAGACCGCTGAGGTGCCAGCGGGTGCGGCGCACCAGGTTCATCCAGCCCTTGTTGTTGCTGATCCAGGCTTCGTGGGTGTGGCTCATCAGCCAGCGCGAGGCGCGGCGCGCGAGGTCGAACGGCAGCACTTTGATCAGCGCCACAAGAAACAGGAACGAGCACAGCAGGATCGTGTTCAGCGCCAGCAGCAGCGCGGCGATTACGCCGCGCAGGGTGGCAGGGAGAAAAGCCAGCATCGGGTCAGATATCCAGAGGTCGGTTGGCAGCCTGAATCGCAGTCAGGGCGATGGTGTAGACGATGTCGTCGACCTGCGCGCCGCGCGGCAGATCGTTTACCGGTTTGCGCAGGCCTTGCAGCATCGGGCCGAGGCTGACGCAATCGGCGCTGCGCTGCACGGCCTTGTGGGTGGTGTTGCCGGTGTTCAGGTCGGGGAACACGAACACCGTGGCGCGACCGGCCACCTGGCTGTTCGGCGCCAGTTGCCGGGCCACGGTTTCGTTGGCGGCGGCGTCGTACTGCAACGGCCCGTCGATCAGCAGCGAGTGCTGTTGTTCATGGGCGAGCAAAGTCGCTTCGCGGACTTTTTCGACTTCCTCGCCGGTGGCGGATTCACCGCTGGAGTAGCTGATCATCGCCACTCGTGGCGTGATGCCGAACGCGGCGGCCGAGTCGGCGCTTTGCAGGGCGATCTCTGCCAGTTCGGCGGCGCTTGGATGCGGGTTCATCACGCAGTCGCCGTAGACCAGCACTTCTTCCGGGAACAGCATGAAGAACACCGACGACACCAGCGTGCAGCCCGGCGCGGTCTTGATCAGTTGCAAGGCCGGGCGGATGGTGTTGGCGGTGGTGTTGATGACGCCGGAGACCAGACCGTCGACTTCATCGAGCGCCAGCATCATGGTGCCGATCACCACGGTGTCTTCCAGTTGCTGCTCGGCCATCGGCGCGTTGAGGCTTTTGCTCTTGCGCAGAGCGACCATAGGCTCGACGTAGCGCTCGCGAATCAGGTCCGGATCGAGGATTTCCAGCCCCGGCGGCAGCGCGATGCCCTGGGCCCGGGCGACGGCTTCGACATCTGCCGGTTTGGCCAGCAACACGCAACGGGCAATCCCGCGCTCCTGACAGATCGCCGCCGCCTGCACGGTGAACGGCTCGCTGCCTTCGGGAAGGACGATGCGTTTGTTGGCGGCCTGGGCGCGTTGAATCAATTGGTAGCGGAAGACCGCTGGCGACAGGCGCATTTCCCGTGGTGTGCCACAGCGCTGGTGCAACCACTTGGCATCCAGATGGCTGGCGACGAAATCGGTGATGATCTCCGCGCGCTCGCGATCATCGACGGGGATTTCCTTGTTCAGACCGTTGAGCAGGTTGGCCGTGTCGTAGGAACCGGTGCTCACCGACAAGACCGGCAAACCTGCCTGCAGTGCACCGCGGCACAGGTCCATGATGCGTGGATCGGGCAGGGTGTCGCTGGTCAGCAGCAGGCCGGCCAACGGTACGCCGTTGATAGCCGCGAGGCTGACCGCGAGGATGATGTCGTCGCGATCGCCGGGGGTTACCACCAGCACGCCGGGCTTGAGCAGATCCACGGTGTTGCGCATGGTGCGCGCGCAAATGATGGTCTTGCTCATGCGCCGGGTTTCGTAGTCGCCGGCGTTGAGCACCTGGGCGCCCATCAGGTCGGCGACGTCGCGGGTGCGCGGGGCGTTGAGTTCCGGCTGGAACGGAATGCAGCCGAGCAGACGGAAGTCCCCCGTGCGCAGCAATGGCGAGTGTTCTTTCAGACGTGCGGCGAAGGCGTCCATGCTTTCGTCGGTCTTGACCTTGTTGAGGATCACGCCGAGGACTTTCGGGTCTTTCGGCCCGCCGAACAGTTGCGCCTGCAACTCGACGCGGCCGGACAGTTCGGTCAGCACTTCGTTTTCCGGGGCCGAGACCAGAATCACCTCGGCATCGAGGCTCTTGGCCAGGTGCAGGTTGACCCGCGCTGCGTAGCTGGCGCTGCGGGTCGGCACCATGCCTTCGACGACCAGCACGTCTTTGCCGATGGCGGCCTGCTGGTAGAGGGTGATGATTTCTTCGAGCAACTCGTCGAGCTGACCGTCGCCGAGCATCCGCTCGACGTGGGCCAGGCCCAGTGGCTGCGGCGGCTTCAGGCCGTGGGTGCGGGCCACCAGTTCGGTGGAGCGCTCCGGGCCGGTGTCGCCCGGATGCGGTTGGGCAATCGGTTTGAAGAAGCCGACTTTCAGCCCGGCCCGCTCCAGCGTACGCACCAGCCCGAGGCTGATGGAGGTCAGACCCACACCAAAGTCGGTGGGCGCGATAAAAAAAGTTTGCATGCGGATTCTCTAAGGGTGCATGGCAATGGCGATCGTCTCTGTGTGCCGATCTGCCGCAATTCAGTCGCCAAGGTTATCGCTAACCGAGCCTTGTGCGCACCAACCGCAAGCAAAGGGTTGGCCTATTTTTTCAATACGTTGCGCGGCGTCCAGCACCCACGCCCGGGACTGCCAGGGCGGGAGGTGGCGCAGGTGCTGGGTGTGGCCGCAGGACAACTCGACGACCCAGTGGCCATCCTCGTCCTGATGGAATCCGGTGACGGTCACGGGCGCCAATCGATCCCGTCTGTCCGGGTTGTGTTCGCTTTCGGGCAAATCCTTGTTTAGACTTGTCCGTTCTTCATTCTTATGCAAAAGGTCTCGCCCCATGCTGATCGCCGCCAATAAGGCTGTCTCCATCGACTATACCCTGACCAACGACGCTGGTGAGGTCATCGACAGCTCCGCCGGCGGCGCTCCGCTGGTCTACCTGCATGGCGCAGGCAACATCATTCCGGGTCTGGAAAAAGCCCTGGAAGGTAAGGAAGTCGGCAACGAGCTGGACGTTTCCGTCGAGCCGGAAGATGCCTACGGCGAATACGCCGCTGAACTGGTCAGCACCCTGAGCCGCAGCATGTTCGAAGGCGTTGACGAGCTGGAAGTCGGCATGCAGTTCCACGCTTCCGCGCCGGACGGCCAGATGCAGATCGTCACCATTCGTGACCTGGACGGCGACGACGTCACCGTCGACGGCAACCACCCGCTGGCCGGTCAGCGCCTGAACTTCAAAGTGAAGGTCGTTGCCATCCGTGACGCCAGCCAGGAAGAAATCGCTCATGGTCACGTCCATGGCGAAGGTGGCCATCACCACTGATTTTCTGCGCTAAGCTCAGAGAACTGGAGAGGCGCCCGAGGGCGCCTTTTTAGTCCGCGGCTGTCCTTGGTGGTCTCGCCAAGTGGCTGTTTCGAGTAGAACACGGGAATCTGGAGTTCGTCATGAGTGCTTTTCACGACCTTAAGTTGACAGCCCTGGATGGTCAGGAGCTACCGCTGGCACCCTTCAAGGGGCAAGTCGTGCTGGTGGTCAACGTCGCCTCCAAATGCGGCTTGACCCCACAGTACGCGGCGCTGGAAAACCTTTATCAGCAATACAAAGGCAAAGGCTTCAGTGTGCTGGGCCTGCCGTGCAACCAGTTTGCCGGTCAGGAACCGGGCAGTGAGCAGGAGATCCAGGAATTCTGCAGCCTCAACTATGGCGTGAGTTTTCCGTTGTCGAAAAAGCTCGAAGTCAACGGGCACGACCGGCATCAGCTGTACCGTCTGCTGGCGGGCGAGGGCGCGGAGTTTCCCGGTGACATCACCTGGAATTTCGAGAAATTCCTGCTCGGCAAGGACGGTCGGGTACTGGCCCGCTTCTCGCCGCGCACGGCGCCGGATGATCCTTCGGTGATTACGGCGATTGAAAAAGCCCTGAGTTGAAATACAAAAATCGCAGCCATTGAGCTGCGATTTTTTTCGCCTGCCTTTTGACCCTTAATCATTCAGATCAATAGTGCTATCGGCTGGTTGAAACCGCGCATATTATCGCCGTCATATGAGTTACATGCCTGGCAATCATTTTTCCGTGGAGCCTCCCATGCCTGTACAAGCCCTGTTCAAACCGTTCCAGCTCGGTGCCCTCGAACTGCCGACCCGCGTGGTCATGGCGCCCATGACCCGCTCGTTTTCCCCGGGCGGCGTACCCAATTCCAAAGTGATTGAATACTACCGTCGTCGCGCGGCGGCCGGTGTCGGCCTGATCATCACCGAAGGCACTACCGTCGGCCACCTGGCTTCCAACGGTTACCCGAACGTGCCGCACTTCTATGGTGAAGCTGCGCTGGCTGGCTGGAAAAAAGTGGTGGACGCGGTGCATGCCGAAGGCGGCAAGATCGTTCCGCAACTGTGGCACGTCGGCAATGTGCGCCGTCTGGGCACCGAGCCGGACGCGAGCGTGCCGGGTTACGGCCCGTCGGAAAAACTCAAGGACGGTCAGGTCGTGGTGCACGGCATGACCCAACAGGACATCCAGGATGTGATCGCTGCGTTTGCCCAGGCGGCCAAAGATGCCCAGCGCATCGGCATGGACGGCGTGGAAATCCACGGGGCCCACGGTTACCTGATCGACCAGTTCTTCTGGGAAGGCAGCAACCAGCGCACCGACGAATACGGTGGCAGCCTGGCCAACCGTTCACGTTTCGCCATCGAGCTGATTCAGGCCGTACGCGCAGCTGTTGGCGAAGGCTTCCCGATCATCTTCCGCTTCTCGCAGTGGAAACAGCAGGACTATACCGCGCGTCTGGTGCAAACCGCCGAAGCGCTGGGCGAGTTCCTCAAGCCGCTGTCCGACGCCGGCGTGGACATTTTCCACTGCTCGACGCGGCGTTTCTGGGAGCCGGAATTCGACGGTTCCGACCTGAACCTGGCCGGCTGGACACGCAAGCTGACCGGCAAACCGACGATCACCGTCGGCAGCGTCGGCCTCGATGGCGAGTTCCTGCAGTTCATGGTCAACACCGACAAGGTCGCGCAACCGGCCAGCCTGGAAAAACTGCTGGAGCGTCTGAACAACGACGAGTTCGATCTGGTGGCGGTGGGGCGTGCGCTGCTGGTCGATCCGGACTGGGCGCAGAAAGTGCGCGAAGGCCGCGAGCAGGACATTCTGCCGTTCAGCCGTGAGGCGTTGATGACGCTGGTTTGATTGCAGTGGGAGGCTTGTCGCGCAGGTCGCGGCAAGCCCCCAGCAAATGGTTTTCAAACTGCTCGACGATAGCTGCCCAACCCTGACGGCTGGCGTGTTGGCGTGCGTTCAGGCGTACGCAGCGCAACCTCTCATCCTCTTCCAGCAGCCATGCCGCTGCCTCGCAGAACGCCTCTTCATCCCCGGGCATCGCCAGTACGCCGTTGTAGCCATGGCGAATATGCTGGGCCGCAGCAGCCTGGTCGTAAGCCACCACCCCAAGGCCTGAAGCAAGCGCTTCGAGCACGACGTTGCCGAAGGTTTCGGTCAGGCTCGGAAATAGAAATACATCCCCCGACGCATAGTGCGCCGCCAGCGCCTCGCCCCGTTGCGAGCCGCAGAAAATCGCCTCGGGCAGTTCCTTTTCCAGTGCCATTCGTTGCGGCCCGTCACCGACCACGATCAGCTTCAGGTTGCGCTGTGGATAAGTGCCGGCGAGCTTTTCGAAACAGCGCTTGAGCAGGCCGAGGTTTTTCTCCGGCGCCAGGCGTCCTACGTGAATGACGGCAATGTCCTGCTCGCCAATACCCCATTGCTCACGCAAGGCATTCAGGCGTTTGGCCGGGTGAAACAGTTGACTGTCGACCCCTCGCGACAGCTGCGCCAGGCGTTCGAAGTGCCGACGCTCCAGCTCCAGGCGCTGGCTGACGCTCGGCACCAGGGTCAGGGCCGAACGATTGTGAAACCAGCGCAGATAATGAGTAAGCAAGCGCGTCAGCAAACCCAGTCCGTACTGGTGGGTGTATTGCTGAAAATTGGTATGAAAGCCGCTGACCACGGCAATACCGAGCCGCCGTGCCGCGCGCAATGCTGACAGCCCGAGCGGACCTTCGGTGGCGATATAGAGAACGTCCGGGCGCTGGCGCGTCCAGCGTCGCAGCAGTTTGTGCATCGACGACTGGCCCCATTGCAAGCCCGGGTAACCCGGCAACGGCCAGCCGCGGCACAGCAGTAAAGCGTCATCTTCACTGCGCTGCGGATCCTCGGCCTGACGCGGTCGCACCAGTTCCACTCGATGCCCGCGAGCGCGTAAACCGTCGCACAAGCGGCCAAGGGTATTGGCCACGCCGTTGATTTCCGGTGGGAAGGTTTCGCTGATGAGGGTGATACGTAGAGCTGTCGTCATGACCTCAGTGTCGGCTGAGGCCATGTCGTGGTTGTGACGTTCGGATGATGGATTTGTGACGCGGCCTCAGCGCTGCGTCACCAGATTCTCGGCCCCGCGCTCGCGTACCCAGAACAGCGTCGCACCGGCCACGGCGGCCGGCATCATCAGGATGTTGACCACCGGAATCAGCAGCACCAGATAGACGATGCCGCCAAAACTCATGCTCTGCCAGCGCTTCTGACGCAGCCAGGCGAGCATTTCGTTCCAGCCGAGTTTGTGGTTGTCCGCCGGGTAGTCGATGTACTGGATCGCCATCATCCACACCCCGAACAGCAGCCACAGCGGCGCGGCGACGATGTTCACCACCGGGATGAACGAGAGGATGAACAGGCCGATCGCCCGGGGCAGGAAGTAACCGAGCTTGCGCATTTCCCGGGCCAGGGTGCGCGGGATCATCGCGATCAGTTCGCCCCAGCTGAAGGCCGGGAAGTCGTCGGTGCCGCGCACCACGACTTCGACTTTTTCCGCGAGGAAACCGTTGAAGGGGGCAGCGATCACGTTGGCCAGCATGGTGAAGGTGAAGAACACCATCAATGCCACCAGTACCACGAACAGTGGCCAGAGGATGTAACTGAGAAAGCTCAACCATTCGGGCAGCGACGGCATCAGCGTGTCGACCCACAGGCTGAACTGGTGGCCGGCCAGATAAATCAATCCGACGAACAGCACCAGGTTGATGGCCAGCGGCAGCAGCACGAACAGGCGCAGGCCCGGGCTCAAGACCAGTTTGAGGCCTTCGCGCAGGTATTGCGGGCCGGACAGAACAGGGGCGGGCATAAGGTGCTCCGAGCAAGGGAAAACGCGCCGACCTTACCGACTTTGCAGAACCTGTGAAAGCGCGGCGGCGGGATCGACATTCACTGTAACAAAGATCTGAGTGGGTAAATCGGTTGCATCAACTGGATGAGCAATGCCTCTGAATACTAAGTCAAGACAGTGACTGGTCAACTCTGACTATGCTTCTAACGTTTGCCAGAGATCGCTCCATGACGTTAAAGCGCCAGTGGTTACGGCAGGGGAGCTCCAGTCAGATTCATCGTTTGCTTTCAAGGTTAAAGAACATAAAAAGTACTTCTGGTAGGTCGTTATTCCGAACTTTATCCATAATGTTCAACTTGTGTTGAAGAGGTTTGCATGAGCTGAATAAACAGGGTGAACGAAGTTGCGGATTTACGTTGTGGTCGAGTGTTGAATGGCGCAGTTGTCGCTTATAAGTATTGAATTAAAAACGTAACCTCGGTGTTTGCTGTTCCAGCTTTAAGCTCTTTGTTTGGGAGCTTGACATAGGATGCGTTCAGCGGGATGCTGAATGTGTCTCCATTTTTTGACCCTGTAAATTGATGATAACTATCAAGCTTCAAAGGGACGCCTTCCGAATCTTTTACCTGAAGAGCGATCCCTTTGGCTGTTGAGCTATTGTTAAGAGATACAATACCTTGCTCAGTGTTGATAGCTTCGGTTGTGGCTTTTAATGAATATTTTACGTTTTTTATTGAGTTTGGGCATTTTGTCAGGTTCAAGTTGAAAGAAATGTTTTTCGTGCCGTTACTGGTGCTTTGAAGTTCCGATAGATTGTAGTCCTTCATATCTACGTTGATGTTGTTGGTTTCGCAAGTTGTAGTGCTGATGTTAATAGGGTTACTTAATACTATTTCTGCCACCTTAAAACCATCTGTCGAAGCCCAAGTCCCCAATAGACCAGCTGGAACAGTGAAAGCGTCAGTCGCGTTACCACCTCTTTTGTATATGGAAAGCGTGAATCGGTTAGAAAAATCGAAAACGGAATCCAAAGTGTTGAAATTAAAATTATTCTCCGTAGAGTTGATAGTTGGAAAATAGTGATAGTTCTCAAATTTAAGTTTCCAGTAAAAATTTGGGTGGTTTATGAAAGTAAATTCTGTTCCCGACGACGGTTGGCTACTTATCGAAGGATTAACCTTGATGCCGGATTTTTGCATGGTCTTACAGGCAACGGAAATTTGTCGATAGTAACTAGAAAATGTGGATTTATAAATTTCAGTGTCCCCACTATCAGCCGGTACCTCAACGCTATTTCCGTTGTACGTAAAAGTTCGCATCTGTTTAAAAGTGTCTTTTTCGGTAAAGTAGCAGTTTTCTGCTTTTGCTTGATCCAGTCCGCAAATCAGAAGGAGGAAAATAAAAGTACTTATCCTAAAAGCAATCAGAAAAATGATTCTAGAAGTGTTGGGGTTTTTTAATATGTTGAGTGACATATTTCTGTATGTGTTTTTCATCAATTTATTTTCTTCTGTAATAGTCGCTGGTTGGCTTCTTTAAACCCGTCTGATGTGTGTTGAATTGTTTGGAATGAAGCCATATGGGTTTTGGTTTATGATTAACTTTGGCAAGAAAGCTCTAATCGTTCATAATTTACTTTGGTTTCTTTTTTCGGAAGCGTATAAGGTGCGATACATTGTTTTCCCTGCCACTTTATTACTATATTTCCTTTGGTCTTGATAACAAAGGCCAGTGCTTTGCCAGTTGGATCGGACATCGCGAGCTTTTTGCCATGATCGTCTTCTAATATCGCACCGAAAGGAATTATCTCGCCGTTGATATCATAAAGTTTAAATTGTACACGCCGTCCTTTTTTGCTTTCAAAGATTGCTTTGACAATTGCACCTCGTCTCGGGATCAGTTGTTGTGTTGCGTTATCCAGTTCAATATCGCCACCCAGATTACGCGTGTCGAGAGTTATCCAGTTAACACGATAAGGTTGCGCATTAGGTATGACTGCATATCCGTTAGATCCTGTTTTTACACTTGAATAACTACTAACCGGTAGGTCGGATGTTCCGGTTGCTTCAACTAACGCAAACGTTTCGCCAACGGTCTGCCCCAAGTTGATTCCACCAGCGTGAGCTACAACAGATCCTGATAAATTTAGACTTTGCGAGCTGTAGTTATTGCCACGACTATAGCCCAGCCCCATGTCTCCAATTGATGTCCGCGTATCTAGACTGAAGGAGTTCGAGTGGCTACCTTCGGAATCCCTTCCACTCTGAACGGAGTAAAAGGTATCGCTGTCTTCGGTGAAGAAGCCATTTATACCGGCTTGCGTTGTGCTGCCGGATTTCTGATGGCTGCTGGAAATATACGTTCGCGGAGCGCGTGGACTGGACCCTAGTGGAAAGGAAATCGAAACGCTAAATTGAGTGTCATTCGTTTTTCCACCGAGTACCCCAATTTCTTCAGTTTTACTGAGGTTAATATTGTAATTCAGGTCTTGCCAGTTATTGCTGTATCCGGCAGAAACGCTGCGTGAGCTACCGCGATCCCAGTAGCGCTGATCAGACGCGTTTAAATACAAAGATCCTAGTTCCCGCTCACCTCCAAGTGTTTGGTTAATTGTCAGATCGGTTCTTATCTTGGAGTTTCCGTTACGCGTTGTAGCATCTTTACTGATGTCCTCTACGTGATCTGTGAGCGTTCGGTACCCTTCGGTCGAGTACCTGTAAGCGGCTAGAGTCAGGCTAGTATCAGTACCTGTGAAAGTCTTGGCGTAGAGCGCGCGCACGCTGGCCCCATGGGTCGATTTTCCATTGGCTTTACTGGATGACTCAGTTATATCGATCGACATCGCACCAATGGATGTATTTTTGGAAGCGCCTATAGCAACAGCTTGAAAACCATCGCTGGTCTGTAAGCCGGCAATTCCTGTCAAGTCACTTGTGAGGCCGTAGGCGAAATTACTACTTATGAAACTGGGTTTCTCATAACCTTTTATTTTATTATTGAATTTTCCGCCCGATACGCTGTACTTCACTTGGCCTTCACGGACCATAGTCGGAAGCGTGGAAAAGGCTTGTCGTGTTACTTTTCGACGACCATCGGCTTCGATGACAGTGATTTCCAGGTCGCCGTTGGATCCCGATGGATAAATATCACCAATCTCAAACGGACCGGGCGACACGTTAGTCGTATATAGGATGTAATTATTCTGGCGAACTTCGATCTTCGCATTCGTTTCAGCGACACCACGAATAATCGGCGCATAGCCACGCTCGCTATCGGCACGCATTCCGTCATCGGACGCAAGCTTCAAGCCCCGGTATCGCACGCTGTCAAATAGCCCGGATTCGGAGAATATTTCACCCACGCTAAACTGACCTTTAAGTGCGGTTAAATCATGCTGCACAAAGGTTCGGTTAGTTACGAAGCGATTCGCTTGGCCCGTGGATGTACTGAAGTTAGATTCGTTACGTAGACGCCATGCACCAAAGTTTATGCCGTTACGCAGGCCCAGATTATTTGTTTTTTGTGTTCCGGTATTTGTATGGTTACGAGCAGTGCTAAATTGGTAATTCACAAACCCTGCAGTGACCCCCTCGTCCCACAGTTCAGAGTCGACATAACCGCGCATGCCGCGTGCAATTGCGATTTGGGGGACACTTACATTCAATCGTAGACGATTAGAATCGAAGCTGACTCTTGCATGGTCGATAATCGTTGGAAGATCGTAATGGTCTGCAGGATTTTTTTCGTCAATTAAGCCCTGGTCGTAAAGTTTCTGCATGTTTATACCCAGCTGTTTCAGTAACTCCAAAGCTATTTTTGGCTCTACCTTGTCATTCACTGGGTTGGTTATAAAATCAACGTCGCGCGTACCAACACGTGTTCCATTGCTGAAAATATCCAGGCGATACCGGCCAGGTAATACGTTGTTAACATTTAATATTGGTTGCAAGTCTACAGCTGAAGTTCCGTGCATGAATTGAGTGTTAAAAGATTCCTCAAAAAACACGCTGTTAGATTCGGCACCATAGCTTATGCCGTAAATGGCCATGTTAATCGCCAAGCACAAAGGGCGTATACGTCGCGCTTTTGAAAATGTTTTGTAATTGGTAGCGTTGATGTTTGATTTTGAAAAAAACATTTGAATGCCTTATGTGTAATCGCTAAAGATCAACCAGATATTTAGCGAGTAACTTATGGCGTGTTGGGGGGGAAGTTACTTTTTGACTGGTGTCTTGTTGCGTTTGGTGTGATTCTCTAATTCGTCTAGTTGCGCTTCAAAATCCTGTTGCGCCCCGTAGTCATTAATGACCAAGAATGTTAAGCGGCTTGCACTGCCTATAACCGTTTTCTTCAGTGGAAAAGACCTGGTTTCACCCGGTTTAATCATCGTTGAATCAGTTACCAGTTCAGTCAGATCGCCTGACGCTAATTTTAGATCTGCGAGTGAAACGTGGTAGTTGCTCTTGTTTGTCACAATTAATGTTTGTTTTTCAGATGAATTTCTCAAACTCCAATAAAGCTGTTCGGGGGCTTTTGCTGCATCACCGGATAACCCTTCGGGGCGAAAAAAAACTTTAATGCGCTGGCGGATAGCCAATTGCAAAGTATTGATTTCAGTGGATGTTGTATGAGGGATCTCCTGAACGTTCAACCACATTACGGACTCTTTATCAGAAGGCATGCCTCTACCCTCATAGATAATTCTTAATAATTGCTGCTGTTTTGAGCTGATGCGTACCAATGGTGGTGTGACTGCGAAGGGAAGATTGTCACTATTGTTGTTACCCGCATCGAGCCACGATTGTATCAATATGCTCTGATCGCCGTTTCTTACCGTGATGTTTGCTTCCTTCTTTGTGCCATCAAATATAACTCTTGTTGAACTCAGTGAAATGCTGGCGGACGCAAAAGGTGTTATAAGAGTAGCTACTACTCCCAGGAAAATTAAAAGACTACGGCCTGGCATACAAAAGATTACCTGTGAATATGTTTAAATATAGAGCGAGGTTGGATTGCCTCGCTCTATATTTTAGTTATTCGTATTCGAGTACGAATGGAAGAGAGGCGTTGCCGGTACCCGCGCTAGCCGCGGCGATGTCACCGGTCACCACGTAAGCGGCGGAGAACGACAGAGTTCCGTCCCCACCTTTATCAGGATCGCCGGTCAGGCCTGTTTCAATCTTGGCAGTAGCATCGGAGCTCAGGTCAATCAGTTGGCCATTGTTATCAAGCAACGCAATACCCACACCTTTTGCAGCGTCCGCACCTTGCAGCTTCAGTACTTTTTTGCCGTCAACGAGTCCGGATCCACCGTTAGCGGATGGTTTAAATAGCATCGAAACTTTGGTGCCGGCGTTGCAGTTGACCTTCAGGTTGAAATCATTGGCAGCCATACGACCAGCAGTCGGTGCTGACTCTGTTCCCATGTCTTTAATTGACACGTTGCCCATGTCAACTGTGATCATTTTGTCTTTCCCTGTCGCGCCATCAACCGAACAAGCGTCGTTGTTGATCACACCGGTAAAACTGATCTGGCCACTGCCACCCTTGGTAGTGGCTGCCATAACGCCGCTAGAAGCAGCAACCAGTGACAAAGTTAGTGCAGCTAAAACGAATTTATTCATGAGTTATAAACCTAGCTAAGTGTTGAATTGCATACGGCACTGAGGCACGAAGCTAAGTGTATTGATTCGAAATTTTATATCACTAAGAATTGTCTCAAAGTGGTTAGAGCGAGTACTTGCAGGCTTGTTGCGCCAGATGGGTGAGCTACCCAAGTAGTTTTTGTTTGTTTGGTAACTCTATTTCTACCGATATTTATGCAGAGATGATCAATAGCTTGCCCTTCTAGCTAAACTGGAGCAGCTATTTTTTGAATGATCAAGTTGTGAATCAACGGGATTACGATAACTTTGTCTTAAAGGCTTTGAGATGGGGGGCGCAAGGGCTTCGTCGCGAGAGACATTCAGAATATGGCAAGCCCTATATATAGCGTGTTTCTGTGAAGGGTTTGAATCTGTCCTTTCTCGTGGGGCGGCATGAGGAATTTTGGCGCTGGAGCGTGATTCGCAGTTCGGCTGGCTTTTGGGACAAAGCCCTATTTCAAAAATGGATTAGAATGTCCATGATCGCCTGAAGGGTAGATAAGACATGTCTGAAAACTGAAATTGGATGTGTGAGCCTCCTCAGCGGTTGGCGGATGTTGATTCCCGTGTGCTTTCTCATGTTTGGAGCTAGTCATGCACTGGTCAGTAGTAAAACCATTACGCCTTGCTATCCTGGATGACCACTCGCTCATACGCCTCGCGATGAAGTCCCGCCTCACGCGTGAGGCGGATTTCAGTATTTTGGGAGTTTACAGTAGCAGTGCGCAGCTACTCGCGGGATTGCGCGCAACTGAGTTCGATCTACTGATTCTCGATTACAAATTGCACGAAGATGAGTTTGACGGATTAAACCTGATCAGATTGTTGCGCCAACGTTACCCAGAAATGCGAATCCTGGTTTCCTCCTCTGAAGAAAGGCCGGCAGTCGTGAAAATGGTACTCGACGCTGGGGTAGGCGGTTTTTTCGGGAAATCTCAGGCTGTTGACGATTTGATCACCGGCATTCGTTGTGTTGCGTCTGAAAAATTGTATTTAGGGCCGGGCATGGCCTTTGAGCTCGACTCGAAGCAAGAAATACGCAACGAACAGGCGATTGCAACTGATAGCCAGCAGTCGCCCAGTCATGACCTATTGAGCAGTCCGCTGCTTTCCTTGAAAGAGAAGGAGGTTTTACGCTGCTGCCTTGAGGGATTGGGCGTTACGCAGATAGCACTTAAGTTTTCTCGTAGCCGTAAAACCATCAGCGGGCAAAAAAGAACTGCTCTTAAAAAACTTGGCATACGTAACGATGCAGAGTTGTTCAAGCTGCAGCACTCTTTGAAAGATAATAAAATGCAGGAAAATTAGGTGTATGCCCAATCTATTCCTCAGGCTTTTGCTGGCAAGCATCATTTCATTATCCCTGTCAGCAAGTTTATTGGCTGCTGATTACCGTTCTCTGCAATTGTCTGCAAGGGTAGATTGCAATCAGTTGCAGCTTGAACTTTCTAATGACGATTGGAGTTGGCTGCGCCAGAAACGAGTTTTAGTGCTCGGAGCGGCTTTGCCGGATTTTCCCCCATACGTTATGACTGCAAGTGGAACTCGTTATGAGGGTATCGTCGCAGACATGGTTTGCGTAATCGGTCAGGCGTTACATGTTGAAGTTAATGTCAAAGCATTTCCTACGCGATCGGCCGCTATAAATGCCCTGAAGAGTGGTGAGATTGATATTTTGGGTAGTTCCAACAGTTTTGAAGTTTCTGACGGGAACGCTATCCTGAGTAAACCATACGTTAAAGATGTCCCTGCTATTTTTATGCGAAGTGATGATCGTCGCTCTTTCTCGGCCGATTTGTCCGGTCTGCGAGTAGCGGTCGCTGATGATTATTTAACCTCTAGCCAGCTTCGTGCGTTGTACCCAAATGCAGAATTTGTATTGTTTCCTTCAAATGAGCTTGGTCTGGCCGCGTTAGCATTCAATAAGGTTGATTTATATTTGGGAGACACAGTTTCGAGTAACTATCTCATAAATATCATTTATTTTAATTACGTGCGTCTTCATTCATTTGTCAATATCCAAACTGGCGGCTTCAGCTTCGCACTGCGCAAAGACGATCAACAGTTAAAGCGCCTGATTGATTTCACTATTGAATCTATGGGACAGTCCAGGGCTAGCGAAATTACCAAACGCTGGTCCGGGGGCGGTGGTGCCCTGGGTCCTGAAAAAATTGATCTTTCCGATACTGAAGTACGTTGGCTCCAACAGCACCCTGTCGTGCGATTTTTGGTTAACGATGATCAAGCGCCCTTTGCATTTTTTGACCGTAAAGGTAATTTGGGGGGGATTGGTGCAGATTTGCTTGAGCTTATTCAACGACGTACTGGATTACAATTCGAGGTTGAACGAACTGACAGTTTCTCCAGTTTGAGTAGCAGCTTGCTTGACGGGAGTGCTGATATTTCATTGTTGATGCCCACAATATCGCGTGAAGTCGGTATGCGTTTCACTCACCCTTTTCTCGCTACGCCGTTTGTGATAGTTACTGCAAAAAATCCAAGTGCGGCTTCAACTTTGCAAGAGCTGCGTGGCAAGCGTGTTGCGGTTGCGGAAAGTTCTGCCGAGGGTGAGTTGCTCCAAGATTACCCCGATATTCGTATCATCCAGAGCGCAACGATTCTGGATGCACTTGCTGATGTAAAGGAGGGGCGAGCGGATGCGATGATTACTACGCTGCATAATGCGCGCTATTATATCGCTCATATTTATAAGGATACTTTGCGCATCTCCAATATTGTAGGAGGTGATGTAGGTTTTCTGGCTTTCGCGGCCCGACGTTCTGATACGGAACTGATCAGTATTTTGAACAAGGCATTACTCAGTATACCGCCCGATGAACTGGATGTAATACTCAACCGCTGGCGCCCGATCGCTGCGTTCTCTGCACTGTCTTGGCGTGATTACAAGACTCTGATCTTTCAAATCAGTGCAGGCGCGTTTCTGATAATTTTAGGTTCACTTGTCTGGAATTTTTATATCCGACGGCAAATTCATGAGCGCAAAAGGGCTGAGCGTTTGCTCAGCGAACAGTTAAAATTTATGGGGTCCCTGATAAATGGAACTCCTCATCCGATTTACGTTCGTGACCGAGAGGGTCGGTTACTGATGTGTAATAACAACTATCTCGAAACCTTCGGGTTGAGTGAAAAGGACGTCATCGGAAAGACCGTGTTCGAAAGTGGCAAACGAAATCGCCAGGAAGCGCTGCAATTTCATGATGACTATTTGCGAGTCATGCAGCAAAACATACCCTATGAAGTAGATCGCACGCTCCATGTCGGTGGTAAACGGTTGGCTATCTACCACTGGATTCAGCCCTATCACGACACGGAAGGTGAAGTGAAAGGAGTGATTTGTGGCTGGATCGACATCAGTGAGCGTCGTGAGCTGATCGAGGAGTTACGCTCGGCAAAGGAGTTTGCAGATGAAGCAAGCCGCGCGAAAACGACATTTCTAGCGACGATGAGTCACGAAATTCGCACCCCGATGAGCGCGGTAATCGGAATGCTAGAGTTGACGCTCAAGCGTGCTGAACAGGGGCATTTTGATCAGTCTATGGTCGAGGTGGCCTACGACTCGGCGAAATCCTTGCTCGTACTTATCGGAGACATCCTTGATGTTGCTCGCATCGAGTCTGGTCATGTCAGTCTTTCGCCCTCGCGCGCGAATCTCAGGGAACTGGTTGAGTCCGTTGCACGTGTGTTTGACGGTTTAGCCAGGCAGAAAGGGCTCGAGCTAAGGTTGGATATCGACGCCAGTCTCGGATGTGATGTATTAGTGGATTCAGTGCGCTTTCGGCAAATACTGTCGAACTTGGTAGGAAATGCAATTAAGTTTACGGATTTTGGTCATGTCAATATTTCCCTATTTGGGTATCAGCTCGCCGACTATCGCCTTCAGATAAGACTTAAAGTTGAAGACACTGGGATCGGTATTTCTGAGTCGGATTTACGTAAGCTCTTTCGGCCGTTCGCTCAAGTTGATCAGGGACCTTCTAGAGGCGGAACGGGGTTGGGACTGGTTATTTCTCGCTCTTTGTGCGAATTGATGGGGGGGCAAATTAACGTTACAAGCGTTTTGGGCAGAGGTACTTGTGTTGAGGTCTCGCTGTATTTGACTATGCTCAACTCCGTGAGCGATAAACCGGTAAAAACTTCCATAATCCACGATAAGCCTCTTCCAGTGCTACGTATTCTGGTTGTTGATGATCAACCTGCCAATCGATTGTTGACAAGTCAGCAGTTGAAGTTTTTCGGTCAGACGGTTGTTGGAGCTGCTGACGGGGCTGAGGCACTTTCATTATGGCGAGCTGAGCAGTTTGATATCGTTATTACGGATTGCAATATGCCGGTCATGGATGGTTATGTATTGACTCGCAGGATTCGCCAGTATGAGCAGGAACGTGGATCTGCTCGCTGTTGTATATTAGGGCTAACTGCAAACGCGCAGCCAGAGGAAAAAAATAAGTGCCGAGAGGCAGGTATGGATGATTGTTTATTTAAACCAATTTCTCTCGAAACATTATTTGTGATTTTATCCGATTGGGAAAATACTGTTCAACCAAAGCACTTTGATGTTGATTGTTTAGAGGTGAGCAACACATCAGAATCGATACGGGCTCGACTTTATGAACTCACAGGTGGCGATGTTGTGGTGATGAAGGAGCTCGTTTGTGAAGCATTATCAAGCTGTGAAAGGGATCTTGTGGAATTGCGTGCATTGATTTCGGAGTGCGACCCCCGACGACTCGGAAGTTTAGCTCATCGCATAGCAGGCGCGGCGAAAATTGTGGAGGGGGTGGAAGTTATCGAACGTAGTATTGATTTGGAGAAAGAGTGTGAGGCTCCTGTTATTGATAAGGTTCGAATGAAGTTCTATGCGATGAAACTTGAGCATGCTCAGGTGGAGTTGATAAAAATGATTAAAACAGTTGAATTTTAGCTGAATTCGCCCGAATCCAGTTTTTTGACACGCAAGCCTACGCAGTAGCGCTGGTTGCGAGCAGAGAGGCCGACTCTCGATTATTCGGCAACGATTGTCCGAGTCTGGTTTAAATCGACTCCAACTTTAATGCTCGAAACCCCTGCGGATTGAGCAACCGCTGTAGTCAATCTGCATCTTTTTTCAGCAAACTTAGAGGGGGGAGGTGGTCAATTTTGAGAATTTTCTTAAAGGACGCGCTCGGTCGTTCGCATACCCTTAGCGGACGATTCGAATCAGGTTTTACTCATGTTTACCGCACTTAATTTACATAGACCTGCTCGCGCTGGAAAGCTTGAGGTTGCGCAGCCGAAGATAGAGGACATCAACGCACGGGAAATTTTAAGAGGCTTGCTTCAAGGGGAGTTTCAAGCATATGTGCAACCAAAGTTCGATCTGACCAGTAATACCGTTCATTCGATGGAGGTCCTTGCTCGTTGGCAACACCCCGAATTTGGGCTGTTGTGTCCGGCAGTGTTTATCCCGACAATGGTACGCGAGCGCCTGCTCGATGATTTGGTATGTGAACTCCTTGAGCAGGGGCTCGCTGGTCAGATCAAGCAACATAATCACGGTCGAAAATTAGGCGTAGCTTTTAATCTAAGTCTTCTGCAACTGACCAGAACAGCATTAGTTGAGCGCTTGCTGGTTCGTCTGCTCAAACACTCTTTGCCGTTATCGTCGGTGACGTTTGAAATTACTGAAGACGGCCCCGCGATCGCGAGCGATATTTGTGTGCAAAACGTCATCCGTCTTCGCCAGCTCGGCGTGCGCTTGTCACTCGACGACTACGGGACGGGCCACTCTACCTTGTTTCGCCTGTGCCAATTGCCGTTCGATGAAATCAAGCTGGCTGGCGAATTCACTCGTCACGTTCTCAAGTCTTCACAGCACCGCAGTATTGCGCGTTCGACTACCTTGTTGGCCAGGGAGTTGGGCATGAGCCTGATTGTCGAAGGTATCGAAACAGAGGAACAGCGTTGCTGTCTTGCGCAAATGGGGGTGAGGATCGGCCAGGGTTACCTCTGCGCGCCGCCCATGCCTGTTGACGCGCTGGGTGAATGGTTTACGTTGCGGGAAAATGGATTCGCCGCGTGACGGGAAGGTTCAGAGGGTTGCGGTCGTCCTGCTTGGGAAACACATCCATCTCGTCAGTGTCTCGGCATAGAGACCACCTATGAGCTGGATTGTTAAACCGTATTTCCTTAATCTTGCCCCCCTCGATACGCTGCACCCAACTTTTTACAGGACTGTCGAGCTCACGCCTTCCCCAAGGTTATCCACAGTCCTTTTTTATTCTCGCCGGCAGTCCGGCGTCCGCGCCTGATGTATCGGCCGGTCAACAGGAGACAGGTTCATGTCTGAAGTCCGTCATTCGCGAGTGATCATCCTCGGTTCCGGCCCTGCCGGTTACAGCGCTGCTGTCTACGCTGCCCGTGCCAACCTCAAGCCGCTGCTGATCACCGGCATGCAGGCCGGCGGTCAACTGACCACCACCACCGAAGTCGACAACTGGCCGGGCGACGTCCACGGTCTGACCGGCCCGGTACTGATGGAGCGCATGCGCGAGCACGCCGAGCGGTTTGAAACCGAGATCGTGTTCGATCACATCAACGCCGTGGACTTCGCTTCCAAGCCATACAGCCTGACCGGCGACAGCGGCACCTACACCTGCGACGCGCTGATCATCGCCACCGGCGCCAGCGCTCGTTACCTGGGCCTGCCGTCGGAAGAAGCGTTCATGGGCAAAGGCGTTTCGGCCTGCGCGACCTGCGACGGTTTCTTCTATCGCAACAAACCAGTGGCCGTGGTCGGTGGCGGTAACACCGCTGTCGAAGAAGCGCTGTACCTGGCCAACATCGCCAGTAAGGTCACCCTGATCCACCGTCGCGAAACCTTCCGCGCCGAGAAGATCCTGATCGACAAGCTCAACGCCCGTGTGGCCGAAGGCAAGATCGAGCTGAAACTGAACGCAACCCTGGACGAAGTGCTGGGCGACAACATGGGCGTGACCGGTGCCCGTCTGAAGAACAACGACGGCAGCTTCGACGAAATCAAGGTCGACGGCGTGTTCATCGCCATCGGCCACACCCCGAACACCTCGCTGTTCGAAGGTCAGCTGGAATTGAAAGACGGCTACCTGGTGGTTCAGGGCGGCCGTGAAGGCAACGCCACCGCGACCAGCGTCGAAGGCATCTTCGCTGCCGGTGACGTGGCCGACCACGTTTACCGTCAGGCCATCACCTCGGCCGGCGCCGGTTGCATGGCGGCACTGGACACCGAGCGTTACCTGGACGGTCTGCAGAACGCTTCGTTCTAAGATCGCAGAAACGAAAAAACCGGCCAATTGGCCGGTTTTTTTATGCCTGCGATTCGCTCGGAATCAGCGGCGTGTCAGCGGTTGCGCTTCGAACTTCACGCCCGCCAGACCGTGCTGGATCAGCGCACGGATATTGCCGTGATCGCTGCCCTCGGGCGTTGCCACGACCGAGCGGTAGTGCTCGCCAAACGCCAGCAGCACTTCTTCATCGCTCAGGCCTTCCAGCAGCGCCAGACCGAGAGTCTTGCACGAACCTTCATTCTGCCCAGCCGCGTTTTCCACGCCGCCGTTGTTGAATGCCTGAGGCTGGTAGTCGTAACCGGCGGCGATGAAGGACAAGGTGTCGGCAAAAACGTGTTCGCCGCTCTTGAGGCTGGCGCGCAGGGTGTTCAGATCAGTCATGGGGTTTTCCTTTGGCGAACGCCGCTTGTTGTTCGGCGCTGGCTTCTTGCTGATATTGGGCTTTCCAGTCGGCGTACGGCATGCCGTAAACCACTTCGCGGGCGTCGTCGAGGCTGACCTCGATCTGGCGCTCGTCGGCCTCGGCCTTGTACCACTTGGACAGGCAGTTGCGGCAGAACCCGGCAAGGTTCATCAGGTCGATGTTCTGCACGTCCTTGCGGCTGTCCAGGTGGGCGACCAGTCGGCGGAAGGCGGCGGCTTCGAGTTCGAGGCGTTGTTGCTCGGTCATGATGGGCTCTGTGCAGTCAAATCGTGGCGCGGATGATAAAAGTCTGACGCCCGGAGCGCCAGACACGTTCAGCGGCTGGCGGCGATGGTGATCGACACCGACTCGGCAAATCGCAGGGCATGCGGCTTGTCGACTTCGACTTCGGCGTACAGCACCGATTCGTTGGCCATCACCAGATCCAGCAGCTCCTGGGTGAGGCGTTCGAGCAGCGCGAAACGGTTGCCTTCCACATGCGCAATGATCGCCTTGGTGATGGTGCGGTAGTTCAGCGCGTGATCGATGTCGTTGTCTCGCACCGCTTCCTGCGCGGCGTACAGGATGGTCAGGTTGATCAGCACATCCTGCTTGTTGAGGATTTCGTCCTCGTTGATCCCGATAAAGGTGCGCAGGCGCAGATCCTTGACCCGGATGCGCGCCATTCCCGGTTGAAGTTGTGGCATTTACTTGCTCCGTCCAATCAATTGCAGGAACTCCTGGCGGGTGTTGCTCGACTCGCGGAAGGCGCCGAGCATGACCGAGGTGTTCATGGTCGAATTCTGTTTCTCGACACCGCGCATCATCATGCACATGTGCCGGGCTTCGATGACCACCGCGACACCGGCGGCATCGGTGACTTGCCGGACCGCCTCGGCGATCTGGCGGGTGAGGTTTTCCTGGATCTGCAGGCGGCGGGCGAACATGTCCACCAGTCGCGCGATCTTCGACAGCCCCAGCACCTTGCCCGTCGGAATATAAGCCACATGGGCCTTGCCGATGAAGGGCAGCAGGTGATGTTCGCACAACGAATAGAGTTCGATGTCGGCGACGATGATCATCTCGTCGCTGTCGGAGGCAAACAGCGCGCCATTGACGATCTCCTCGACGCTCTGTTCGTAGCCGTGACACAGATACTGCATGGCCTTGGCCGCCCGCACCGGCGTGTCGAGCAGCCCTTCGCGGTTAGGGTTTTCACCGAGACCGATCAGGATCTCGCGGTAATTCTCGGGCAGGGAACGGGTCATGGAGCATCCTCGCGGGGGCGTATTACTTGACGTGCCGCCCGCCGTTGACGGTCAGGGTCGTGCCGGTGACATACGGGTTGTCGAGCAGATAGCGCAGGCTCTGATAAATCACTTCGCTGCCGGGTTCGATGCCCAGTGCGGACTTGGCCAGCGCCTTGGCGCGGTACGCCGCGTCGTCGTCGGGATTGAACAATAGCAGGGCTGGCGCGATGCCGTTGACCTTGATTGACGGCGCATAGCGCGCAGCGAAGGACAACGTGAGACTGTCGAGCCCGGCCTTGCTGGCGCAATAGCCGATGTGTTTGCTGCTGCCCTTGCGCGTGACGTCATCGCTGATGTGGACAATGTCGGCAGGGCTCGAACGTTGCAGCAGTTCGGCGCAATGCAGGTTGATCAGGTAGGGCGCCAGCATGTGAATGTTGAACATGCGACTGAAGGCTTGGGCTTCGCCGTCGTCGTTTTCCGCCAGCCACTCCGAGGCGTTGTGCACGATGGCGCGCAGGCTGTCGGTGTGGGTCTTCAGTTCGGTGATGAATGCGAGGATCGACGCTTCGCTGGAAAAGTCCGCGTGCAAGCCGATGGCGCCCAGATCCCGAAGCACCTTCACGCCCGGCCGTTCGCTGCGATAGGTGAAGATCACCCGATGGCCGTCTTCCAGCAAACGCTGCGCACAATGCAGACCGACCCGCTGGCCGGCGCCGGTGATGAGGATGGGAGCTGTGGAAGCAGTCATGTACGGCTCGCGTCGAAGTCAGAGCAAAAACTATAACAGCGACGCGAGCGACGGCTTCAGCGATTTTGCGTGGACGGGGCGCTGGGCAACGGGCGCGCAGGCGCCGGGTTGAGCCAGCCGGCCAGCAGGCGGGTCGACAGCGGAATGAAGAAGTAGACCATCAACGGGGTCAGGCACAGCGTGCTGACGAAGATCTTCGGCAACAGGCTCATTTCCGCAAGCAGCGGAGCCAGGACGAAATTGAACAGCAGCGACACCGGGAAGAATGCCAGCCAGATCGCCACGGCCTGTTTCCAGCGCGGCGGGCGATGCCCGGCGGCACCGAACCAGCCTTCGATCCCGCTGACCCGATGTTCGGTCGGGTGGGCAAACAGATCGCTGCCACGGGCCAGCCACGCAGTGCGCGATGCCGAGTGCTCCCATGCGTGCAGGGTCTGTTCGTCGACGAAGCGGAAAATGATCTGGAATTCATCGTCGCCGGGAGGCGGAGCCAGTACGCCGGAGCCGAGGTAACCGGGGAAGTCGGTGGCCAGTTGCTCGCCTTCTCGCAGCCAGGCGATCAGATCCTGATAACGACCATTGGCGACACGACGCGCGACCATCAGCGTGACGGGGGAAGTAGACATTGTGTATCTCCGTATTGCATGTGCGTCGTTCCGGGTAAGAACTTCGCCTGACGCAGCGCGGGGTAGAGGGCTGCGTCTTTTGACAAGCAAGGATTATTCCTTGTTTTCGTGACGAACCCGAGACTTTCGTTCCATTTGATCGCTTGAACCCTCATGGTGCATCAGGAGTAGAATGGATCCAACTTTGCCAACAAGGACGTGTCCGCACCAATGCCTGTGATCACAGACGTTCGCCCTGCTTCGCAGGAATCTGTTGCGCTGGAGCGCGAGGATCTTTTCCCTATCCGCGAAGTGGCGCGTTTGACCGGTGTGAACCCGGTGACGTTGCGCGCATGGGAGCGACGATACGGGTTGATCCAGCCGATGCGCACCGAAAGTGGGCATCGTTTGTATTCGATGACCGATATCGAGCGCGTTCGCAGCATCGTCGACTGGATCGATCGGGGTGTGGCGGTGAGCAAGGTCGGCAAGATCCTGGCCAAGACCGAACCAGCGAAGGTGCTGGCCCACTTCATTCCGGATGATCTGGTGCAGGCGGACTATCTCCAGTGGCAAGAACAGGTCAGGCAGGCAGTCAGCTCATTCGACGATCAGTTGCTCGATCGGGTCTACGGGCAGATTTTCTCCTCCTATGCCTTGCCCGTGGTGTTTCAGGACATCCTGATGCCGCTGTGGCTGCAAATGCTGCAGCGTCAGGATGCGTTCGGGCAAACCAGTGAGTGGCTGTTCTTCGACGGATTCCTGAGGGCCAAGGTGCTGCAGCGGATTGTCGTGCTGCGGGGCGTGCAGCCGCGCAAGGTGATCATCAGTGCACTGGCCGGTCAGTGCCGCGAGCTTGAGTTGTTGGTCGCGGCGCTGTTTCTCAGCGGCAATGACGAGGGTGTCAGGGTGTTGACCACCGGTCAGCCGTTCGACGAACTGACGCTGGTGTGCGAGAGGGTCAAACCCCAGGCCCTGGTGCTGTTTTCCAATCACGCCCCGACCCCCGAGCTGCCGCGACGGCTGAATCGTCTGGCGTTGAGTCTTGATTGTCAGTTGATGCTGGCGGGCGATACGGCCGATCTGGCGCAGGACAGCCTGGCCGGATCATCGGTCGGCTGTCTGGGCAATGAAGGGACGACCATGCGCCAGCGCATGAATCAGTTTCTGGCGGGGACGCTGGACACCTGAGTATCAGGTGTGCAGGGCTGGGTGAGTCAGGCGATGTTGTTGCAGGATGAACTGGCGCAGACGCTCGGTCTCGTCGGCATCACTCTGGCTTAACTCGTAGGCATAAAAGCCGCTTTCGGTTTCCCGCTCGAACGTGCCGCGCAGGGAAATCCGCTCGTAGCCCGAGGGGCTGAACCACAAGGCAAAATGCTTCGGCGGTTTGGTCTTGTTGCGCACTTCCAGCAGCACACCCTTGTGCGACACCTCGTGCACCCACAACGTACCCGGCTGGCCCTTGGCATTTTCCAGTGCCACCGGTTCTTCCAGGGTCAGACGCCATGGGCGCACCATCGGCCCGTCTTCATAAATGCTCGGTACACCCAGGCGCAGGTGCAGGGCGTGGAATTCGTCTTCCACCAGATGCAGCGGGAACGTCATCTGCTGATTTTCGAAGTTGGCCTGGATGGTGACTTGCTCATGGGCCGCCAGACGCGTGAGCAGATCACGGATCTGCGAACCACCATTGACCAGCAGGCTCGACGTCGCATCTCGCACGTTGAGTTGCGGGTTGTGTTGCATGGTCTGGATGAAATCCAGCTCATCCTGAGTGAGGAGGGCGTCGCGCTGCATGGCTAACTCGAAATGAATAATTACAAAGTCATTGGTGATTGTAGTTAATGACAATTAGTTCGTTGTTTTGTTTGCGCCGTTCGTCGCTTTCAAAGCAGCGACTTCGGCTTCGAGTGCCGCCACCTGGGCTTCCAGCTGCACAACCCGTTGCTGCGCCTTGACCTGAACGGTGACGTCCTTTTGCACGCCGACGAAGTAGGTCTGCCCGTCGTCGGCATTTTTTACCGTCGACAGGGACAGTTCGTTCCAGAACGGGGTGCCGTCCTTGCGATAGTTGCGCAGGATTTCGCGGCAGGAACCACCGTTTTTCAGAGCCTCGCGAATCAGACCCAGGCTGGCCTGGTCGCGATCACCGGCCTGCAGGAAGCGACAGTCCTGATAGAGAATTTCTTCGCGGGTGTAGCCGGTCAGTTTTTCGAAAGCCGGATTCACGTAGATCAGGATGTTGTCCTGATCGCCTTCCTTCTCAGCTACCACAATCCCGTCGTTTGACGCGTTGATCACCATTTGCAGCAGGCTGGCATTGATCATCTTTGAATCCTTTCAAGGTTGTCAGTGGCGGGCATTGTAGAAGAACGCCCAGCGCTGTCTACTGGCCATCGGCGCTGATCGAGAGCCAATCGCAACAGGGCGTCGCTGGCTGTTACTATCGCCGCTCTTTTTTCAGTTTCAGGATCAGATTGATGAAAGTCGCCATCCTCTCCGGCTCGGTGTACGGCACGGCCGAAGAAGTCGCTCGCCACGCTCGGAACCTGTTGAACGCCGCCGGTTTTGAAACCTTCTACAACTCCCGCGCCAGTCTTGCCGATCTCCAGGCCTTCGGCCCTGACGCCTTGCTGGGCGTGACCTCGACCACCGGCATGGGCGAGCTGCCGGACAACCTGCAACCGTTGTATTCAGCCATCCGCGATCAACTGCCGGCGGCCTGGCGTGGTTTGCCTGGCGCCGTGATCGCCTTGGGTGACGCCAGCTACGGCGACACTTTTTGCGGTGGCGGCGAGCAACTGCGCGAATTGTTCGGCGAGCTGGGCGTGCGCGAAGTGCAGGACATGCTGCGTATCGACGCCAGCGAAAGCGTCACCCCGGAAACCGACGCCGAGCCTTGGCTGGAACAGTTGATCGCCACGCTCAAGGGCTGATCCCGCGCTCGCGCAACAGCGCCAGCCAGGCCTGGGCAGCCTTCGACAGGTAGGCGCCGTGGCGCCAGATGAAGGCGATGTCCCAGCGCAAGTAGTCCGGCGCATTCAGGGTCAGGCGCACCACGCCTGGCCGCACCAGACCGCGTGCCACCACGCTGGGCAGCAACACCACCCCTTGCCCGGCGGCGACCAGCGCCGCGAGAAAGTCCGCCTGCCCGCTGCGTCCGCCTTCCTTCGGCGTGAAGCCCATCTGCTGGCAGGCCTGGAGCAAGCGGTCGTTGAGCACGAAACTGCGCTGATACAGAAGGAACGGCGTATCGGCCAATTCCTCCAGACCGATTTCACCTTTTGCCGCCAGTGGGTGATCCACCGGTAGCAGCGCATCCAGCGGTTCATCGCAGAACGGCTGGAAGTCGAATTGCGGATCTTTCGGCAGCAGACTGCCGCCCAACTCCAGCTCCCCACTGAGCACCGCCTGTTCGATGTTACGGCTGCCACCCTCAAGCAACTGCACGCTGATGTTCGGGTAGCGCCGTCGGTATTCGGCGAACAGCCCGGCAAACAAGGCATCGCTGCCCAGCAAGGGCAATCCGAGACGTAACTCGCCGCGTGCCAATTGGCTGAGGTCATCGAGTTCGCTGAGCAATTCATTGCGTAACCGCAGCATGCCTTCGGCCCGCTGCAGCACCACGCTGCCGGCGGCGGTCAGGCGTATCTGCGAGCCCAGCCGTTCGAGCAACGGTGTGCCGAGGCTCTGTTCGAGCTGGGCGATCTGCTTGCTCACGGCGGACTGACTGATGTGCAGGGTTTTCGCCGCTTGGGTGAAACCGCCCTGATGCATGACTTCGACGAAGCTTTTGAGTTGTTTGAATTCCATGGCTTGATTCCAGATTGGAATGGCTTTGAGTCTAACAATTCGCTTCGGAGATGGTAGCCGGGTTCGTAAGATAGGCACCTGAAAGGAGCCCACCGATGAAAGCCTCGACCCTTAAATACCTCTCTCGACTGCTGGCCGAACTGGCCGTGCTGCTCGCGCTTTACCTGCTCGGCTGCCAGATCGCAGCGTGGCTGGCCTGGCCGATTCCCGGCGGCGTGATCGGCATGGCGCTGTTGCTGCTGGGTTTTGCGTTCGGCTGGGTCAAACCGGCGGCGCTGCAAATGGGCGCCGGCCTGTTGATGGCCGAGATGCTGCTGTTCTTCATTCCGGCACTGATGAGCCTGCTGGATTACGGCACATTGCTGCGTGATGACGGCTGGCGGATCTTGTTGGTGATCGCGGCCAGCACATTGATGGTGATGCTGGTGACCGCTTTTACTGTGGAACTGGCCGTGCGCCTGAGGCGGTCCCATGAAGCTTGAGCTGATGCCGATGTTCTGGCTGGCGTTCACGTTGCTGGCTTATCTGTTCAGTCGCTGGCTGTATCGCCGGACCGGGCGCTACGTGCTGTCGCCACTGATCCTGGTCCCCGCATTGCTGCTGGCGCTGGCCGTGCCGCTGCACACCGCTTACGCCGAATATTCGAGCAACACCCACTGGCTGATGCTGGTGCTTGGCCCGGTCACCGTGGCGTTTGCGGTGCCGATCTGGCAACAGCGGCGATTGCTGGTGCGGCATTGGTCGGCATTGCTGCTGGGCATGCTGGCCGGCAGTGCGGCGTCGATCGCCACGTCGTTCGGCCTGGCGAAGGCGCTGGCGCTGGACAGTTCGGTGACACTGTCGCTGGTACCGCGCTCGATCACCACGCCGTTCGCCATGCCGCTGGCGCAGGACCTGGGCGGTGTGCCGGAGCTGACAGCGGTGTTCGTGATGTTCACCGGTGTGTTCGGCGCGATGCTCGGCGGTGTGCTGCTTAAATGGCTGCCGTTGCGCAGCGCCCTGGCGCGCGGTGCATTGTTTGGCGTCGGTGCGCACGGGGCCGGGGTCAGTCGGGCCCATGAAGTGGGCGGGGAAGAGGGCTCGGTGGCGGGGTTGGTGATGGTGCTGACCGGGCTGCTCAATCTGTTCGCCGCGCCTTTGTTGGCGTCGTTGCTTTGACATGGATCCAGGCTGCTTGCGTCGCTGACTCGTTCAGTCATCAAGCTGGCTGCCAATGCAACTACGCGACCGTCCGGGGCTGACTAGACTGCTGACACACGCAAAAACAATAAGAACGCAGAGGTGCATACAGTGAGCGTAGCCCCCGTCCCTTCGTCCGTGAACGTCAAAGATCAGGTCAGTGCCGCGGAATGGCAGACCCGGGTCGATCTGGCCGCCTGTTATCGTCTGGTCGCGCTGCATGGCTGGGACGATCTGATCTTCACCCACATTTCCGCCAAGGTGCCCGACACCGAAGATTTCCTGATCAACCCGTTCGGCCTGATGTTTCATGAGATCACGGCCTCGAGCCTGGTGAAGGTTGACCAGGCCGGCAACAAACTCATGGACAGCCCTTACGAGATCAATCCCGCCGGTTATACGATCCACAGCGCCGTGCATGAAGTGCGGCACGACGTGGCCTGCGTGCTGCACACCCACACCGCTTCGGGTGTTGCGGTGTCGGCGCAGAAGCAGGGCGTGTTGCCGATCAGTCAGCAATCCTTGTTCGTGCTGTCGAGCCTGGCCTTTCACGCCTATGAAGGTGTGGCGCTCAACCATGAAGAGAAAGCGCGGTTGCAGGCGGATCTGGGCGACAGCCATTTCCTGATGCTGCACAACCATGGCCTGCTGACCTGCGGCGGCACCATCGCCGACACGTTTCTGATGATGTTCACCTTCCAGCGCGCCTGCGACATCCAGGTCATGGCGCAGACCGGCGGTGCCGAACTGATCGCCATCGAACCGCAGATTCTGGCAGGCGCCAAGGCGATGATTGCCGGCGTCACCAAAAGTGCTCAAGGCATGGGGGGCGCGCTGGCCTGGCCGGCGCTGCTGCGCAAACTTGATAAACAAGACCCGGGGTACAGACTCTAATGCCTCTCGCCGAGATTCCTCTGAGTGTCTGGCGCAAACGCAGCCAGACGTTTGTCTTCCGGGGTCAGCCGATCCGTTACTGGACGGCCGGGCAGGGCGATCCGCTGCTGCTGATCCATGGCTTTCCGACGGCCAGTTGGGACTGGCATTACCTGTGGCAACCGCTGTCCCAGCGCTACCGGGTGATTGCCTGCGACATGCTCGGCTTCGGCGACTCGGCCAAACCGCTGAGTCATTCCTACAGCCTGCTGGAGCAGGCCGATCTGCAACAGGCGTTGTTGGCGCAGCTGCAGGTCGAACAACCGGTGCACATTCTGGCCCACGACTACGGCGACAGTGTCGCCCAGGAACTGCTGGCCCGGCATTACGACGATCAGATCGACGTTGCCAGTTGCGTGTTCCTCAACGGTGGCCTGTTCCCGGAAACCCATCGACCGCTGCTGGCGCAAAAGCTGCTGCTCAGTCCTTTGGGCTGGATGATCGGCCGGGCCTTTACTCGCGATGCGCTGGTGAAAAGTTTCCGTCAGATTTTCGGCCCGGACACCCGGCCCAGCGAAAGTGAGATGGATGATTTCTGGAGCCTGATCGAATGCAATCGCGGGCAACGCGTCATGCACAAGCTGATTCATTACATTCCCGAACGCCGGGTTCAGCGTGATCGCTGGGTTGCGGCGATGCAGCGTGGCGAGGTGCCGTTGCGGGTGATCGATGGCGAAGTCGATCCGATTTCCGGTGCGCACATGGTCGCGCGTTATCGCGAGTTGATCCCTGACGCGGACACCGTGCTGTTGCCGGGCATCGGTCATTACCCGCAAATAGAAGCGCCGGCGCAGGTGCTCAAGCACTACCTCGAGTTTCGCGATCACTTCGTGTTGCCGCCGCGCAAAGTGGCGTGTTCCTGATTTGGTGCCCGAGGCGCCTGGCGCCTCGGCAGGTTTTCATCATCCCCCAGCCTTATCGCGCACCATTCAGCCCCAGCCGTGTTCGTTGTGACCGCACGCTCTGTGCCTGAGACTCAAGGACACTGTCCCTCAGGCCTGCTGGAGTTGCCCCGATGAATGAGTCTGTGCGTTTCGAAGATAAAGTCGTGATCGTCACCGGAGCCGGTGGTGGCCTGGGACGCGCTCACGCTTTGCTGTTCGCCAAACAGGGCGCCAAAGTGCTGGTCAACGACCTCGGCGGCTCGACTCAGGGCGAAGGCGCCAACGCTTCGGCCGCCGACCGCGTGGTGGCGGAAATTCGCGAGGCCGGCGGCATCGCCGAAGCCAACCATGACTCGGTCACCGACGGCGACAAACTGGTGCAGAACGCGCTTGATGCGTTCGGCCGTGTCGATGTAGTGGTCAATAACGCGGGGATCCTGCGCGACAAGACTTTCCACAAAATGGAGGATGCCGACTGGGATCTGGTCTATCGCGTCCACGTCGAAGGCGCCTACAAGGTGACCCGTGCTGCGTGGCCGCACCTGCGCGAGCAAAACTACGGGCGAGTGATTTTCACCGCGTCGACCTCGGGCATCTACGGCAACTTCGGCCAGTCCAATTACGGTATGGCCAAACTGGGTCTCTACGGCCTGACTCGCACCCTGGCCATCGAAGGTCGCAAGAACAACATCCTGGTCAACGCCATCGCCCCCACCGGCGGCACGCGCATGACCGAAGGCCTGATCCCGCCACAAGTGTTCGAACAACTCAAACCGGAACTGGTCAGCCCGCTGGTGGTGTACCTGGCCAGCGAACAATGCCAGGAAACTTCAGGCTTGTTCGAAGTCGGCGGCGGCTGGATGGGCAAGGTGCGCTGGGAGCGCAGCCTGGGCGCCGGGTTCGATCCTCGCGTCGGATTTTCCCCGGAAGACGTCGCGGCGCACTGGCAGCAGATCTGTGATTTCGAAGGCGCGGCGCACCCGAAGGACAACATCGAAGCGCTGAAGGAAATGATGGGGAATCTGCAGAAGTATTCGCTCTGATCCCTTGGGTCATCCGGCAGGACTTTCCCCGTCCTGCTTTCCCCTTTGAGTGCTCGCCTCCAGCGCCTGCGCCGCTGACTTGCAACAAAAACCTTCGCCCATAAAAAAGGCCGCTGCAAACGCAGCGGCCAAGGTAAGACGTTGGATCAAGGAGCTACAAATCAACGTCAGTGAACACCGGGGGCGATGGATCGAAAAACGCTTCGCACCATCAGAAATCGGTTGCCGGCGACTCGGTCGCGGACTTTGTGCTTTCTCGCGGTCTGCCGTGAAAGCCCGCTCAGAATAAGGGCTGATGCCTCAGGGAAAAATAGCGATTCCAGACATGCACTGTTACGGGGCGCGTAACAGTGCCGCGCACCGGGCAGGTCATTATCCGTTACGTTGATAGTGGTCCATCCAGCCTGTTCATGGCGGGCGCAAAGCCTCGTCGCAGGTGGGCATTCATCCTTTCGAGCGACAGCGTGAATACCTCCTTGGTGCGCTTATCCTCACCGTGGCGCGGCAGTAGGGTGGGGCCTTCTGTCACTCACCGGGGAAGACGCATGACAAAAACAACAATGCGCGCCATCTTCACGCCGCAGGCGCTTGCCGCTGCGGTGGCTTTGGGTTGCTGTGCCCAGGCGCACGCGGTCGCTTTCAATATCGGGGAAATCGAAGGCACGTTCGACTCGTCGCTGTCGGTCGGTGCGAGCTGGGGCATGCGCGATGCCGACAAGTCGCTGGTCGGTACGGTCAACGGCGGGACCGGTCAGTCTTCCACCGGCGATGACGGGCGTTTGAACTTCAAGAAGGGCGAGACTTTTTCCAAGATCTTCAAAGGCATCCACGACCTTGAACTGAAGTACGGCGACACCGGTGTGTTCGTGCGCGGCAAGTACTGGTACGACTTCGAACTCAAGGACGAAGACCGCGAGTTCAAACCGATCAGTGACAAGGGCCGCAAGGAGGGCGCGAAGTCTTCCGGGGCGCAGATTCTCGATGCGTTCGTCTATCACAACTATTCCATCGCCGATCTGCCGGGCACCGTGCGCGCCGGCAAGCAGGTGGTGAGCTGGGGCGAAAGCACCTTCATCGGCAACTCGATCAACAGCATCAACCCGATCGACGTTTCGGCGTTTCGTCGGCCTGGTGCGGAGATCAAGGAAGGGCTGATTCCGGTGAACATGCTGTTCGCCTCTCAGGGACTCACCGATCAACTGACGGTCGAGGGCTTCTATCAACTGGAATGGGATCAGACCGTCCTCGACAACTGCGGGACCTTTTTCGGTGTCGACGTGGCGGCGGACGGCTGCAACAACGGCTACACCGTCGGCAACCCGGCTATCGCCCCGTTGGCCCCGCTGGCGGCAGCCTTTGGCCAGCCGATCCAGGTGACCCGTGAAGGCGTGGTCGTGCCCCGTGGCGGCGACCGCGATGCGCGGGATTCCGGGCAGTGGGGCACGGCGTTGCGCTGGCTCGGCGATGACACCGAGTACGGTCTCTATTTCATGAATTACCACAGCCGCACACCGACCGTTGGCACCAGCACCGCCGGCCTTTCGACCCTCGCGGCGCTGCCGGGCATGGTCGGGATCGCAAACGGTCTGGCACCCGGCAGCGGATCGGGTCTGGCACAAAGCGTGATGCTCGGGCGCGGTCAGTACTACCTCGAGTACCCGGAAGACATCCGCCTGTACGGTGCAAGCTTCTCCACCACGCTGCCGACCGGCACCGCCTGGACCGGCGAGATCAGCTATCGGCCCAATGCGCCGGTGCAGGTCAACACCAACGACTTGACTCTGGCCTTGCTCAATCCGATTGCCGGCGGTGCCGCCTCGCCGCTGGTCACCTCCCCGGGTGCCGACAACAAGGGCTACCGGCGCAAGGAAGTGACGCAGATCCAGAGCACGCTGACGCACTTTGTCGATCAGGTCTGGGGGGCGCAGCGCCTGACCCTGGTCGGCGAAGCGGCGGTGGTGCGAGTCGGCGGCCTGGAGTCGCGCAACAAGCTGCGTTACGGCCGCGACTCGGTCTACGGCCAGTATGGTTTCGGCGGTGACACCGACGGTTTCGTCACGTCCACCTCCTGGGGCTATCGTGCCCGGGCGATCCTCGATTACGCCAACGTGATTGGCGGGATCAACCTCAAACCCAACCTGTCCTGGTCCCACGACGTCGCCGGCTATGGCCCCAACGGTCTGTTCAACGAAGGCGCCAAGGCTGTCAGCGTCGGAGTCGATGCCGACTACCGCAACACCTATACCGCGAGCCTGAGTTACACCGATTTTTTCGGCGGTGACTACAACACCCTCGAAGACCGTGACTTCGTGGCCCTGAGCTTCGGTGTGAACTTCTGATCTGCCCGAGAAGGATGAATGCAATGCGCAAGATGATTCTGCAATGCGGTGTCCTGGCCTTGAGCCTGTTGGCCGCCAATGTGATCGCGGCGGTGTCGCCGGAAGAAGCCAACAAGCTCGGCACCAGCCTGACGCCGCTGGGGGCCGAGAAGGCCGGCAATGCCGATGGATCGATTCCGGCCTGGACCGGCGGTATCCCGAAAAACGCCGGCGCGGTCGACAGCAAGGGCTTTCTGGCTGACCCGTTCGCCAGCGAAAAACCGCTGTTCACCATCACCGCTGCCAACGTCGACAAGTACAAGGACAAGCTGTCCGACGGCCAGGTGGCGATGTTCAAGCGTTACCCCGAAACCTACAGGATCCCGGTCTACCCGACCCATCGCACCGTGGCCGTACCGCCGGAAATCTACGAGTCGGCCAAGCGCAGTGCGCTCAATGTCACCAGCATCAACGATGGCAACGGCCTGGCCAACTTCACCGGCAACCGTTACTACGCATTCCCCATTCCCAAGAATGGCGTCGAGGTGCTGTGGAACCACATCACCCGTTATCACGGCGGCAATCTGCGGCGGATCATCACTCAAGTGACCCCGCAGACCAACGGCAGCTACACGCCGATCCGTTTCGAAGAAGAGATCGCCGTTCCGCAGTTGATGAAGGAGCTCGATCCGGAAAAAGCCGCCAACGTCCTGACGTTCTTCAAGCAGTCGGTCACTGCCCCGGCGCGTCTGGCCGGTAACGTGCTGCTGGTGCACGAGACCCTCGATCAGGTGAAGGAGCCGCGCCTGGCGTGGATCTACAACGCCGGCCAGCGCCGGGTGCGCCGTGCGCCGCAAGTGGCCTATGACGGGCCGGGCACTGCGGCCGACGGCCTGCGCACCTCGGACAACTTCGACATGTTCTCCGGCGCCCCGGACCGCTACGACTGGAAGCTGATCGGCAAGAAGGAAATGTACATTCCCTACAACAGCTACAAGCTCGATTCGCCGAGCCTCAAGTACGACGACATCGTCAAGGCCGGGCACATCAACCAGGACCTGACGCGGTATGAGCTGCATCGGGTCTGGGAAGTGGTTGGCACGGTGAAACCGAACGAGCGACACATCTACGCCAAACGCCACATGTACATCGACGAGGACAGCTGGCAAGTGGCGCTGGCCGATCACTACGACGGTCGCGGACAGCTGTGGCGAGTGGCTGAGGGACACGCTCAGTACTACTACGATCACCAGACCCAGGCCTACACCCTCGAAGCGCTCTACGACATCATCGCCGGCCGGTACATTGCCTTGGGGATGAAGAACGAAGAGAAGCACAGCTTCGAATTCGGCTTTGAAGCCAAAGCCGCCGATTACACCCCGTCGGCCCTGCGTTCGGAAGGCGTACGGTAAAGGTTGCAATACACGGGCAGGCAAAAAGGCGACCGCACGGTCGCCTTTTTTATGGGCGCCAATCAGCGTACTGAATACTCGTCAACAAGCGGCGGCGACAGGGCTAGGGTGAGCGTACAACGATAAAAAGGCGCAGCCGATGACCGCCATGACCTACGCTGCGGATCGTCCGGGATTCTTGCCCCGACTCTCCGCTCATCATCTTCCACGCTCACGTCTGACTGCATCGCTGCTCGAGTCTTCGGCACGGGTCCGGCTGATCTGCGCACCGGCCGGCAGTGGCAAAAGCACGCTGTTCACCGAGTGCCAGTTGCAGGCGCCCGCCGAATGTACGGTGTGCTGGCTGCCGCTGGCAGGCCTGTCGATCAGTGTCCCGGCATTTTGCGAGCGGCTGGCGCAGGCACTCGGGCTGGCAGCTGCGGATGAGTCGTCGCTGCTGCATTGGCTGGCGCGTCGGTCCTCGCCGGTGTGGGTGTTTCTCGACGATTACTGCCGTGTTGAAGACCCCGCGCTGGACGCGCTGCTCGACCGCATGCTGGCGCTCGCCAGTCCCGCCGTCACCTGGTGGATCGGTACGCGTCGGCGCCCGCAATGCAACTGGCCGCGCCTGTTGCTCGATGACGCCTTGTACGAGTGTGAAAGCGCGGCGCTGGCGTTGAGTCGCGGCGAGATCGCGCAACTGTTGCGTCACCTGCCATCCGTCCAGGCCGACCAGGTGGCCGCTCGGATACATCAGCGCAGCGGCGGCTGGTGTGCCGGGGTGCGGATGCTGTTGATGCAAAAGTGTGACTGGTCGCAAAAGACTTTGCCGCAGCAACGCATGGACACCCTGCTGGACTACCTGCAACACGAACTGTTCAGTGGTTTGAGCCCGGAGCTGGCCGAGGCCTGGCGAGTGCTGGCGCATCTGCCGCGGTTCAACGCCAGTCTGTGCGATCACCTGTTCGGTGTCGGCGAAGGGGCGCAGTGGATGCGCACCCTGCAAACACTCGGGTGTTTTATCGAGCCCTGGCAAGGGTCGCCGGACTGGTTGCAGGTGTGCGCTGCGCTGTCGCGTTTGATGCGTGATGAACCCTGGTCGGCTGGACGTTCCTGGCATCGCCGGGCCTGTCAGTGGTTTGCCGCCGGACAGCATTGGAAATGCGCCTTCGAACAGGCGTTGCTGGCTGAAGAGTACGAGGTCGCGGTGAGCCTGCTGCAGCACTTCAGTTTCGAGCATCTGTTCGAGGAGCAGACGGTCGTGCTGTTGTTGCGTCTCTACGAGCAACGCGGCGAGGAACTGCTGCTGGGTTCGGCGCAACTGGTCGGGCTGGTCACAGCGGCGCTGCTGTTCGCCGGACGATTTGCCCAGGCGGCGGACTGCATCGGGCAACTGGCGCGTTTTTTACCGCCCCGGTCGGCGGAACAGCAACGGCAACTGATCGCCCGCTGGCAGGCGCAGCAAGGCTGGCTGTTGCATCTGCAAGGGCGGATGGAGGAGGCGCGCGAACATTTCGAGCAAGCCTTGAACGATCTGTCGCCGCAGGCGTGGACCGCGCGTCTGCTGTGCCTGTCGGGCCGCACTCAGCAGGCGTTGCTGTGCGGTGACCTGGAGCTGGCTCATTCGATCAATCGTGAAGCGCTGTGCCTGGCCCGGGCGGAGGGTTCGTTGCTGTTCGAGGCGTTGCTGGAACTGGATCACGCCCAGTTGCTGGAGCAGCGAGGCGCATCGGCTCGCGCCGAAGAATTGCTGGTCAATCTGTGCGACATGCTCGGTGCGTCTGTCGAGCGACCGACGCCGTTGCTGGGGCGTATTGCCCTGCGTCGTGGGCGGCTGGCATTGAGCATGGGGCAGCAAGACCGGGCGGCCGAGTTGTTTCAACAAGGGCTCGACGATTGCCTGCGCAGCTTTGACAAGCGAGTGCTTTATGGCTTCCTGGGCCAGGCCCAACTGGCGGCCGATCAAGGTGATTATCCACAGGCGTTCATGCGTCTGCGTGATGCTGAGCGGCTCATGCAACAGCGGCAGATTCCGGACACGGTTTATCGCGGCGTGCTGTTGCAGGTCAGCAGTGAATTCTGGCTGCAACAAGGACGGCCCGAACTGGCTCGCGAAGCATTGAGTCGAGTGCTCAGGCACTATCGTGGCCCGCGCTCACGGCAGGCCCCGCCGGCAACGCTGGAACTGATTCCGCGCATCGAGTGTTTGCTGATTCTGGCCGAGATCCGATTGGGTCAGGCACGGCAGCCGATGGCGCATCTGCAGATTTTGCTTGAGCACGCTCATGCTAACCGGATGGTCGTGCTTGAAGCCGAATTGCTGTTGGCAATGAGCGAGGTGGCCTGGACGCTCAATGATCTGGAGTCTGCCCGGGGCTACTTCGACAACGGGCGAACGTTGGCCAGGCATTTCAATTTGCAGCGTTTGTCGATGAAGTTTGATCAGAAGGCGCTGAACCTATGGCCCGGTTCAACGCTTGCCGCTTCACTCGCAGATGACGGGGATAACGAAGGCTCACTGAGTTTGAGAGAGTCGCAGGTGCTTGGATTGATCGCGTCGGGGAGCTCCAACCAGCAAATTGCGGACACGTTGTTCATCTCGTTGCACACGGTCAAAACGCATGTCCGGCGCATTCACGCAAAACTGGGTGTCGAGCGCAGGACTCACGCCGTAGCGCGGGCGAGAATGCTCGGTTTATGCCGATGAACACTCACGCTGACTGATACCCCATCCGCCAGCTCACGGCCCGCGTCGCAGCCAATAACCGCTGCGCCGCCGGGCCGTTTTCGTCGGCGTGAAACAGCGAGGTCGGGCCGACGATGGTCAACACCGCCGCGACCTGCCCGAGGGCGTTGAACACCGGTGCCGACAGGGCATCGACGCCCGGCATCAGCAAGCCGTGAACATGATGCAGACCGCGTTCGCGGATCTGTTCGCACAATGCTGCATAAGCTGTTTCGTCTGCCAGCGGATGGCCGCCGCTGGCGATTTCCTGCTCGCGCAATTCGTCGGTTTCCCGGTGCGGCAGGTAAGCGCCGAACACCAGGCCGGTGGAGGAACTGAGCAGTGGCAATACCGAGCCCAGTTGCGTCACCACCGTCACCGCACGCACCGCCGGTTCGATGTGCACCACGGTCGCGCCCTGATTGCCCCACACCGCCAGGAAACAGGTTTCGTTGAGTTCGTCGCGCAGTTCGGCCAGGGGCAGGGCGGCGATTTTCAGCACGTCCATACTGTTGAGTGCGGCCAGGCCCACGCGCAGCGCTTCGCGGCCGAGGCCGTAGTGGTTGGTGGCGGTGTTCTGTTCGGCGAAACCACTGGCGATCAACGCCTGCAGATAACGGTGAACCTTGCTCGCGGGCATCTGCACATGTTCGGCCAGACGCGACAGTGAAGTGGACGGCGACAACTCGGCCAGGGCCTTGAGGATGTCGGTGCCCACTTCGGCGGAGCGGACTTTCTGTTTGCCATTGCTGTCGCTGGTTTTTTCCATGGTGTTGCCGTGTCCCGGAACGAATGGGCGTCTTTATAGCTTGACGCTGGTGAGTGAGCAAATTACGTTATGCGTAATCGCATTACGATAAAAATAACCCCGGCGTGCCAAGACCTCCGATCCAGAGTCTCCGGCCATGCCGACGCCCTGTTCAGGAGGCTCCATGAACCTCGATTCAGCCCTGGCTTACCAGTCCGGTTTCGGCAACGAATTCAGCTCCGAAGCGTTGCCCGGCGCACTGCCCGTCGGTCAGAACTCCCCGCAGAAAGCCCCGTACGGTCTGTACACCGAACTGTTCTCCGGCACTGCGTTCACCATGACCCGCAGCGAAGCGCGGCGTACCTGGATGTACCGGATCCAGCCGTCGGCCAATCACCCGGCATTCGTCAAACTGGAGCGGCAACTGGCGGGCGGCCCGTTGGGTGAAGTGACCCCCAATCGCCTGCGCTGGAACCCGCTGGACCTCCCGACCGAGCCGACCGATTTCATCGACGGCCTGGTGAGCATGGCGGCCAACTCCGCTGCCGAAAAACCGGCCGGGATCAGCATCTACCACTATTGCGCCAACCGGTCGATGGAGCGTGTTTTCTTCAACGCCGACGGCGAGTTGCTGCTGGTGCCGCAACTGGGGCGCCTGCGCATCGCCACCGAACTGGGTGTGCTGGAAGTGGCGCCGCTGGAAATCGCCGTGCTGCCGCGGGGTCTGAAATTCCGCGTCGAACTGCTTGATCCGCAAGCACGCGGTTATGTCGCCGAAAACCATGGCGCGCCACTGCGCCTGCCGGACCTTGGACCAATCGGCAGCAATGGCCTGGCCAATCCGCGGGACTTCCTGACCCCGGTCGCCGCTTACGAAAACCTGCAGCAACCGACCACCCTGGTGCAGAAATTCCTCGGCCAGTTGTGGGGCACCGAACTCAATCACTCGCCGCTGAACGTGGTCGCCTGGCACGGCAACAATGTGCCGTACAAATATGACCTGCGCCGATTCAACACCATCGGCACCGTCAGTTTCGATCACCCGGACCCGTCGATCTTCACCGTGCTGACGTCGCCGACCAGCGTCCACGGTCTGGCCAACCTCGACTTCGTGATCTTCCCGCCGCGCTGGATGGTGGCCGAGAACACCTTCCGTCCGCCGTGGTTCCACCGCAACCTGATGAACGAATTCATGGGCCTGATCCAGGGCGAATACGACGCCAAGGCCGAAGGTTTCCTGCCTGGCGGCGCGTCCCTGCACAGCTGTATGAGCGCTCACGGCCCGGACGGCGAGACCTGCACCAAAGCCATCAACGCGGACCTCAAGCCGGCGAAGATCGACAACACCATGGCCTTCATGTTCGAGACCAGCCAGGTGCTGCGCCCCAGCCGCTTCGCCCTCGACTGTCCGCAACTGCAATCCACTTACGACGCCTGCTGGGCCACGCTGCCCGCCACGTTCGACCCGACCCGGAGATAACCCATGACTCAGACTTCCATCACCCGCAGTTGGGTCGCCTCGGCCAACGGTCACGCGGATTTCCCGTTGCAGAACCTGCCGCTGGGCGTGTTCAGCAACAACGGTTCGGCACCGCGCGCCGGCGTGGCGATTGGCGAACACATCTTCGATCTGCAAGTGGCGCTGGAGGCCGGGCTGTTCGACGGCGCCGCGCGCAGTGCGGTCGAAGCCATGCACGGCGGTCAGTTGAACGCCTTCTTCGAGCTCGGCCGCGACGCCCGCGTTGCCCTGCGCGAACGCCTGCTGGAACTGTTCAGCGAAGGCAGCACCCATCGCGGCAACATTGAAGCCCAGGGCGCAAAACTGCTGCCACTGGCCGCTGATTGCCAACTGCACCTGCCGGCGCGCATCAGTGATTACACCGACTTCTACGTCGGCATCGAGCACGCGCAGAACGTCGGCAAACTGTTCCGCCCGGACAACCCGCTGCTGCCAAACTACAAACACGTGCCGATCGGCTACCACGGTCGCGCGTCGACCGTGCGCGCCTCCGGTGCCGACGTGCGCCGCCCGAAAGGCCAGACGTTGCCGGCCGGGGCGACCGAGCCGACCTTCGGCCCGTGCGCGCGTCTGGACTACGAGCTGGAACTGGGGATCTGGATCGGTCAGGGCAACGAGATGGGCGAGCCGATTGCCATTGGTGACGCCGCTGAACACATCGCCGGTTTCTGCCTGCTCAACGACTGGTCGGCCCGTGATATCCAGGCCTGGGAATACCAGCCGCTCGGCCCGTTCCTGTCCAAGAGTTTCATCACCAGCGTCTCGCCGTGGGTGGTGACTGCCGAAGCGCTGGCGCCATTCCGCACCGCGCAACCGGCGCGCCCGCAAGGCGATCCGCAGCCGCTGCCGTACCTGCTCGACAAACGCGATCAGGATGGCGGAGCCTTCGACATCGAGCTGGAAGTGCTGCTGCTCACCGAGAAAATGCGCGAGCAGAACCTGCCGGCCCATCGCCTGACCCTGAGCAATACCCGCTACATGTACTGGACGGTCGCGCAAATGGTCGCGCACCACAGCGTCAACGGTTGCCAGTTGCAGGCCGGTGACCTGTTCGGTTCGGGCACCTTGTCCGGCCCTGAAAGCGGTCAGTTCGGCAGCCTGCTGGAAATCACCGAGGGCGGCAAAAAGCCGATCGAACTGGCGTCCGGCGAAGTGCGCAAATTCCTTGAAGACGGCGACGAAATCATCCTGCGCGCCCGCTGTGCCCGCGAAGGTTTTGCTTCGATCGGCTTCGGCGAATGCCGTGGCACCGTGCTGGCGGCACGCTGACAGGAGCGGCGCATGGATCTCTACACCTATTACCGTTCCACCTCGTCGTACCGGGTGCGGATCGCGCTGGCACTCAAGGGCCTCGATTACCAGGCGTTGCCGGTCAACCTGATCGCGCCGCCCGGTGGCGAGCATCGGCAACCGGCGTACCTGGCGATCAATCCCCAGGGCCGGGTGCCGGCGCTGCGCACTGACGACGGCAAGTTGCTGATTCAGTCGCCGGCGATCATCGAGTATCTGGAGGAGCGTTATCCACAGGTGCCGTTGCTGCCCGAAGACCTCGTTGCCCGCGCCCGGGTGCGTGGCGTGGCGGCGGTGATTGGCTGCGACGTGCATCCGCTGCACAACGTCAGTGTGCTCAATCGCCTGCGCGGTCTGGGGCATGATGAGCCGCAGGTCAACGAGTGGATCGGCCACTGGATCAGTCAGGGGCTGGCGACGGTGGAGCAGTTGATCGGCGACAGCGGCTTCTGTTTCGGCGAATGGCCGTGCGTGGCGGACGTGTACCTGATTCCACAACTGTACGCGGCCGAGCGTTTTAACGTTTCGCTTGAGGCGTATCCAAGGATTCGTCGAGTGGCCGCACTGGCCACGGAACATCCGGCCTTCATCGCGGCGCATCCGGCGAATCAGCCGGACACGCCGAAGTAGCATTGGATGGCTCCCGTGCGGCGCACGGGAGCCATTCCGGTTACCCGCAAAAAATCATAAAAACAAAACAGGTACCTTGCGATGCACAACCAGATTGCCAGCTTTCGGGCGGCACTCGACGCCCGTCCTGTGTCCCGCTTTCAGTGGTTGCTCCTGATGCTTCTCGCCTTGCTGCTGGTCACCGACGGCTATGACGCCCAGGTGCTCGGTTACGTGGTGCCGGCACTGGCGCAGGACTGGGGCCTGGAAAAATCCGCGTTCGGCCCGGTGTTCAGCGCCAACCTGCTGGGGCTCACCCTCGGCTCCCTTGCTGTTACGCCGCTGGCCGATCGCTTCGGCGTACGGCGGATTCTGCTCGCCTGCGTGCTGATCTATGCCAGCCTCACGGTGCTGATGGTGTTCGCCGATTCCCTCAATACCCTGATGATCGCGCGCTTCATCTGCGGCATCGGCATGGGCGGTGCGATGCCCAGCGCCATGGCGTTGATGTCGGAATATTCGCCGCCACGCCTGCGCACGCTGATGGTGACGCTGGCGGCCTGCGGTTTTTCCTTCGGCGGGGCGGCGGGTGGTTTTGTCGCGGCCGGTTTTATCGACCGGTTCGGCTGGCAAGCGGTGTTTCTCGCCGGTGGTGTCACGCCGCTGCTGTTGTTTCCGTTTCTCTGGTGGATGCTGCCGGAATCCTTGCCACGGCTGCTGCGTGACGCTCCACCGTATGCGCGCCTGCGCAAGGTCACCGCGCGGATGCTGCCGGACTGGCAACCGCCCGCCGCATCGGTCGAGCAGAACGAGCGTGAGCAGGGCAGCAAACTGACGGTGGTGGAGTTGTTCCGCAATGGTTACGCCCGCCCGACCTTGCTGATCTGGGCCACGTTCTTCGTCAGCCTGATCCTGCTGTATTTCATGATCAGCTGGCTGCCGTCGCTGCTGCTGGAAAGTGGCCTGAAACTCAACGAAGCGAACCTGGTGACGTCGATGTTCCTGTTCGCCGGCACGCTGGGGGCGATCTGCATGGCGTGGTTCGCCGACCGGTTGAAAAGCAAGGTGCGCCTGTTGTCCGGCGTGCTGGCCGGCGCGGCGCTGTGCACGATCCTGCTGGGCCTGAATCACGACAACCCGCGTTATCTGGTGGCTTGTGTGTTCGCGGCGGGGTTCTGCATCATCGGCGGGCAACTGACGCTCAATGCGTTTGCCAGCAATTTCTATCCGGCCCACGTACGCGCCACCGGCACTGGTTGGGCGTTGGGCGTCGGGCGGTTCGGGTCGATTCTCGGGCCGTTGTTCGGCAGCCTGTTGCTGGCGATGCACATTCCGGTGGAGCAGATTTTCTTTTTCTGCGCGATCCCGGCGGTGATTGCGGCGTTGCTGATCATTCAGGTGCGTTCGCCAGCCACTGCCCTGTTCAGTGGACGACTGAGTTCGGCGGCAGATGCCCCAGCCGTTCCGTCAGTCGAAGTCGCTGAATCGGGTCGTCACTGAGTAATAGTGCGTGCTCCAGATCGAAACGCTCGGCGTTCGGGCAATCGAGGCGCTGGTACAGACTGGCCCGCGCCAGGTAGTCGGCGGCGCTGGCGTTGCCCAGTTCGAGCACGCGCTCGGCATCGATCAGTGCCGCAATAAAGTCGTCGTGGGTCAGGTGCAACTGACGCAGGTTGCGTGACAGACGCTGAAGCATCTGCACCGGCTCGGCAGTCAGCAGGTGATCGGCGCTGAGTTTCATCTGGTGGCCGTACTGGCGATGCAGCAGTTCGCGGCAGTCGTTCGGATACAGGCGCCGTCCACCGCACGGATCGAGCAGGTGATCGGCCCCGGGAACCTTGAGCAGGAAATGCCCGGGGAAGTTGACGCCCACCAGTGGAATCTCCAGGCCCCGGGCCAGTTCCAGAGCGATCAGTGCCAGCGCCAGCGGCTGGCCACGTTTGGTCTGCATGACTTTGTGCACCATCGCGGCCTGCGGGCGCAGCGGTATGAAATCATCCTGGGCAAAACCCAGATCGGTCATGCGCCGCAGCAGCGGTTGCGCCAGTTCGCTGACCGGCAGCAACGGCAAGCCATAGCTGACCCGCTGTTGCAGCTCCTTGAAGTCCTGCAACAGCGCTTCGGGATCGGCTTGTTTGTCGTGTTCGGCGGCCATCCACAACGCGGCTTCGAACAGCGCGGGCGGTGAACGGTGCAGACATTCGAAGAAACGTTGGCGCGGGCTCATCTCAATCTCCGGGGCATGCCTCGTTTTAGCCCCGTCTTTGCCATTCGTCCAGTGCCGGGCCGCTCTGCCATCGGGTTATGCCACAACCCTCTGACGGGTGACGGTGCTTATTCCGGCGCGCTTCAGCAATTTTCAGGCGCAAGCCTATACTGGCGTCTACCAGAAGTGATTCGGGAGCCTGCCGATGTTCGCTCTCATGCAAAGCACTCGCCTGGAATCGCTGCACCTTAGCGTTGATCCGGTGTCCGGATTGAAGGCGGTCATTGCCATTCATAACAGTCGCCTTGGGCCCGCCCTGGGCGGGTGTCGTTATCTTGCCTACCCGAACGACGAATCCGCAGTCGAGGACGCCATACGCCTGGCTCAGGGCATGAGCTACAAGGCTGCGCTGGCCGGCCTCGCCCAGGGCGGCGGGGTGGCCGTGATCGTGCGGCCGGCCCATGTGGAAAACCGCGCCGCATTGTTCGAGGCTTTCGGGCGTTGCATCGATCAGTTGGACGGTCGCTACATCACCGCCATCGACAGTGGCACCTCTGTGGCGGATATGGATTGCATCGCCCAGCAGACCCAGCATGTCACCAGCACCACTTCGGCCGGCGACCCCGCGCCGCATGCGGCGATGGGGGTGTTCACCGGGATTCGCGCCACGGCCATGGCGCGGTTGGGCAGCGACAACCTCGAAGGCTTGCGCGTGGCGATTCAGGGACTGGGCAATGTCGGTTACGCCCTGGCTGAACAGTTGCACGCCGCCGGTGCCGAACTGCTGGTCAGCGACATCGACCACGGCAAGGTGCAACTGGCGATGGAGCAGCTCAACGCCCACCCGATTGCCAACGACGCCTTGCTCAGCACGCCGTGCGACATCCTCGCGCCGTGCGGTCTCGGCGGGGTGCTCAACAGCCACACGGTCACCCAGTTGCGGTGCTCGGCGGTGGCGGGCTCGGCCAACAATCAGCTGACGCACCTGGATGTCGCCGATCAACTGGAACGGCGCGGCATCCTGTATGCGCCGGATTACGTGATCAATGCCGGCGGGTTGATCTACGTTTCCCTCAAGCACCGTGGCGAAGAGCTGACCACCATCACAGCGCACCTGTCGAAGATCAGTTCGCGATTGACCGAAGTCTTCGCCCATGCCCAGGCGGAAAAGCGTTCACCGGCACGGGTGGCGGACGAGTTGGCCGAGAAAGTGTTGTACCGCTGAGATTTGCCCGGACATGAAAAAGCCCCTGAGTCTTTCAACTCAGGGGCTATTCAATTCAAGTGTCGCTTATTTCGCAGCCTTCGCCACTTTGGCGGGTTTGGCTGGCGCTTCTGCCGGTTCAGCCGCGTCTGCCGTTTCGGTTGCCACAACCGGTGCAGTTGGTGCGTTGATCAGCTCCGACAGGGCATCAGGCTGGCTCTTGAACGCCCGGGCGAACACATCGCGGTTCTTTGCCATGAAGATCCCGACTTCTTCCACTTGCTGCTCGCTCAACGAAGGAACGGCTTTTTCCAGCACTTCGGCCAACAGTTCGGCCAGTTCGAGCATTTTGTCATGACGGTCAGCTTCGGCTTTATCCATGAACAAGCGCTCCAGATCTCGGCTGCTGCGGTATACCACTTCGACGGCCATTCACCACCTCACATGCCTTCACATTAAGTTGTCTTTGCGACTACTGTATCGATATACAGCGAAAAGGATAAGCGAATCCCTGCGCTTTGGGTAGTGGCATTTCAATGTAGACCGGATTCGTATTTTGTCAGCCCGACGCCTGCGCACAGGTGCGACCAAACGCCACGGCGCGGGTTTCGCGGCAGCTCGCCATGATGGCGTGGCCTCTTTTCTGCATGCATCTGCGTACGTGCGCAATAACCGTCACGTCCAACGCGCAACATCCGCTCGAACCGGGCTAAGGAACCTTCATCGTGAAAATCAACTGGGCCGAGAAACTGCGGCAAAACGTGCATCAACTGGCCGAGTCCCTGGGCAACCTGTTCGTCGAGACTTTCCACTACCTGGCGCTGTTCGCCATTGGTGCGGTGACCGCCTGGGCGGCGGTGATGGAATTTCTCGGGATGCTCGAGGAAGGGCACATCAAGATCGATGACATTCTGTTGCTGTTCATCTATCTGGAACTGGGGGCGATGGTCGGGATTTATTTCAAGACCAACCACATGCCGGTGCGCTTCCTGATCTACGTGGCGATTACGGCACTGACGCGGCTGCTGATCTCCAACGTTTCGCACCACAATCCGCCGGACATGGGCATCATTTACCTGTGCGGCGGAATTCTGCTGCTGGCGTTCTCGATCCTGGTGGTGCGTTACGCCTCGTCGCAATTCCCTTCGGTGAAAATCGAGAACCCGCACCGCAAGATCGGCACGGGTTCCAGTGAACATCCGGAAGTGGAGAAGGGCGAACTCTAAAGGCCGGCAGATGATCCGGGCAGGTGTTTGACCTGACGCGGTGGCGGAGTGATTCCGTCGCCGCGGGTCATGGCATCGAGGATCGCCATGGCGCTGTGGCCCTGCTCGATGGCGATGCCGAACTGAATGCTTTGCACCAGGCGTTTGAGGCGCTTGGGATCATTGCGCTGTTCGGCGCTGATCATCCGTTTGGCGACGATCCGCCCGCTGTTGGAGAGGGTCAGCATGATGCTGCCGTCGAGCCCCTGAATGCTCAGATTGATCTGATAGTCCGGCGCGAAAGCATCGGTAATGATCTGAAAAGGATTGTCCATGATGCGTCACCGCCTGATTGAACGTGCAGTTGTTGACCGGCCTTGATCGGGTTGGTTCGCCAAACCTGACCATCGGCCTTTCCGTGGTCCTGTCTTCTTCAGCGATGTAGCAAGGGACATGCCGGGAATATTGTCGAACAATGAAACCGGCCAAAAAAGAAGGCGAGCCCGTGGTTCGCCTTCTTCATTGGCGGCCCGTTTCAGGGCAGAACCGAGTAGATGATCGCTGACAGTGCAATCAGGCCGATCAGCACCACGAACACGTTGGACGCCTGGCCCGAATACTGGCGCAAAGCTGGCACGCGGCGGATCGCGTACATCGGCATCAGGAACAGCAGGCAGGCAATCACCGGCCCGCCGAGGGTTTCGATCATGCCGAGGATGCTCGGGTTGAACGTTGCCACGGCCCAGCAGCTGAGGATCATGAACAGCGCGGTCGCACGGTTCAGCCAGCTCGCCGACATCACCCGACCACGGCTGCGCAGGCTTTTGACGATCATGCCCTGGAAGCCTTCGCTGGCACCGATGTAGTGGCCGAGGAAGGACTTGGTGATCGCCACCAGTGCAATCAGCGGCGCAGCGTAAGCAATGACCGGGGTCTGGAAGTGGTTGGCCAGGTACGACAGGATCGAGATGTTCTGCGCCTTGGCCGCTGCCAGGTCCGCCGGCGACAGCGCCAGCACGCAGCTGAAGCAGAAGAACATCACGGTCACCACCATCATGCCGTGGGCCATGGCAAGGATGCCGCTGCTCTTGCGTTCGGCCTGTTCGCCGTAGCGTTGTTTCTGCTCGACGGCGAACGCGGAGATGATCGGCGAATGGTTGAACGAGAACACCATCACCGGAATCGCCAGCCACAGGGTCTTGAGGAACACCGACATTTCCATCGGTTCTTGAGCACTGGCGAAGAACGCGCCGTTCCAGTTCGGAATCAGGCTGATGCCGAGCAGCAACAGCGCGGCCACGAACGGATACACCAGCACGCTCATGGCTTTGACGATCACGCTCTGACCGCAACGGACGATGGCCATCAGACCGAGGATCAGCGCCAGCGACAGCACCGCGCGCGGCGGCGGGGCGATGTGCAACTGGTGTTCGAGGAAGCTGCTCAGGGTGTTGGTCAGCGCCACGCTGTACACCAGCAGGATCGGGAAGATCGCGAAGAAGTAGAGCAGCGTGATCAGCTTGCCGGCGCCGATGCCGAAGTGTTCTTCCACCACTTCGGTGATGTCACCGCAGCGGCCCGACAGCACGAAGCGGGTCAGGCCCCGGTGCGCGAAGAAGGTCATCGGGAAGGCCAGCAACGCCAGGATCAGCAACGGCCAGAAGCCGCCGACACCGGCGTTGATTGGCAGGAACAAGGTGCCGGCGCCGATGGCGGTGCCATACAGGCCGAGCATCCAGGTGGTGTCGAATTTGCTCCAGCCCTTGTGGGCGGTTTCGTTGTTGCGTGTGCGATCTGCAGCAGGATTTTCGGCAGCAGGTGTACGTACATCGGTCATCGTTTTTGCCTCGTTATTATTCTTGCTCGGGCTCACGTGTTACGGGCGGTCAGGGAGCGCTCCTCAGCACTCCACCCAGCTCACGGCCAGGCCGCCCCGTGAAGTCTCTTTGTATTTGTCATGCATGTCGGCGCCGGTATCGCGCATGGTGCGGATCACCCGGTCGAGGGAAATGAAGTGTTTGCCGTCGCCGCGCAGGGCCATTTGCGTGGCGTTGATCGCCTTCACCGCAGCGATGGCGTTGCGCTCGATGCACGGCACTTGCACGAGGCCGCCGACCGGGTCGCAGGTCAGGCCGAGGTTGTGTTCCAGGCCGATTTCGGCGGCGTTTTCCAGTTGCTCAGGCGTGGCGCCGAGCACATCGGCCAGACCCGCAGCGGCCATCGCACAGGCCGAACCGACCTCGCCCTGGCAGCCGACTTCGGCGCCGGAAATCGAAGCGTTTTTCTTGCACAGGATGCCGACCGCTGCCGCGCCCAGAAAGAACGCGACCACGTCATCGTCCGACGCGTCCGGATTGAATTTCATGTAGTAGTGCAGGACGGCCGGGATGATCCCGGCAGCGCCGTTGGTCGGCGCGGTCACCATGCGCCCGCCGGCGGCGTTTTCTTCGTTGACGGCGAGGGCGAACAGGTTGACCCACTCCATCGCCGACAGGGTCGAGCTGATGACGTTCGGCTTGCCGATTTCCAGCAGGCTGCGGTGCAATTTCGCCGCACGACGGGGAACATTCAGACCGCCGGGCAGGATGCCTTCGTGACGCAGGCCCTGCTCGACGCACTCGCGCATCACCGACCAGATGTGCAACAGGCCCTGACGGATCTCGGCGTCGCTGCGCCAGGCCCGTTCGTTGGCCATCATCAGTTCGGACACCCGCAGGTTGTGCTGCTTGCACAGCGCCAGCAGTTCGACGGCGCTGGAGAATTCGTAGGGCAACGCGACGTCGCCGGCCGGCGCTGCACCGGATTCGGCTTCGGCCGCTTCGATGATGAAACCGCCGCCGACCGAGTAGTACGTCTGCTCGAACAATGGGCCGGATGCACCGAAGGCTGTCAGCGACATGGCGTTGGGGTGGTAGGGCAAGCTCTCGTCCAGCAGCAGGAGATCGTACTGCCAGTTGAAGGCAATCGAACGTTTGCCGGCCAGAGAGAGCTGGCCGGTCTCGCGCAGTTGCTGGATGCGTGGCTCGATGGTCGACGGATCGATGCTGTCCGGCCATTCACCCATCAGCCCCATGACCGTTGCGCGGTCAGTGGCATGGCCGACGCCGGTGGCCGAAAGCGAGCCGTACAAACGGATTTCCACCCGCTGCACATCGTTCAGCAAATGCTGATCGATCAGGGCTCGGGCGAAGGTCGCGGCGGCGCGCATCGGGCCTACCGTGTGGGAGCTGGAGGGACCGATGCCGACTTTGAATAGATCGAAAACACTGATAGCCATGCTAAACCCTTACAAGCAATGGAGTAGGAATCGCTGCCATTTTTTGTAGGACAAGCGCAATGTCGGCGATACTGCCTACCTCGCTTCAACGTGACTAACGAAACTTCCTAAGTAAGCCTTTAGCAGGACTAAACCATGAGCCGTCAATTGCATGCCCAGACTTACGTCTGGCTGCAGGTGTTTTCCTGTGCCGCGCGGCACCTGTCATTCACCCGCTGTGCCGAGGAACTGCACATCACGCCGGGAGCGGTGAGTCAGCAAATCCGACAGTTGGAAGAGCGGCTGGGTTTTCGCCTGTTTCACCGCCGTGCGCGGGGCGTGGAGTTGAGTGCGGAGGGGCAGCGACTGGCGATCACGGTCAACGAGGCTTACGGCAGCATCGACGCGGAATTGCGTCGCCTGGATGCGGGGATGATCAGCGGGATTCTGCGGGTTCGTTCGATTCCGTCGTTCCTCAGCAAGTGGCTGACCCCGCGCCTGCCACGCCTGCAACAGCGTTACCCGGACATCCAGTTGCGGCTGGTGGCCGAGGACAGCAGCGTGCCGTTGCATGAAGGGGATTTCGACCTGGCCATCGACCTGAACGACGGCAGTTATCCGGGACTGTTATCCACAGCCTTGCTTGACGAGCAGATTTTCCCGGTGTGCGCGCCGGGCCTGTTGCGTGGACGGCCGCCGCTGCACGGGCCGGCGGATCTGGTGCATTTTCCGCTGCTGCACGACATCACCGCCTGGCGCGGCAGCTATGAATATGCGGAGTGGGAGTTTTATCTCAATGCCATCGGTTTCGAGGGCGCGGATGTGCGGCGCGGGCACACGTTCAATCGCAACCACCTGACCATCGAAGCGGCGATTGCCGGCATGGGCGTGGCGATTGCCCGGCGCACGTTGCTCAACGACGAGCTGGAGCGGGGGACGCTGATCGTGCCGTTCGGGATTTCGGTGCCCAATCACAAGCGTTATGTCTTGCTCTATGCGCCGGGGGCGCTGAGCCATCCGGGCGTGCGGGCGGTGCATGACTGGCTGGTGGAAGAGGCGGGGATCTTTCGCAGCTTGCACCCGTTGGGTGATGGCCAATTGTGAGCAGGTTTTTCGGAGTGGCGGGGCGACCCAACTCCCGACCTTACCAGCGCCTTACTCGGTTGTCCGGCTTTTTTTGCGAATGAATATTTATCTTTTTTAAGGGGTTGAAATGTTCGTCCGGCGGGCCGATTGTTGTAATCAAGGGGTCACGAAATCCTGTTCCAGGCCTCTTGCGAGCTAGCTGAAATAAGGGATGAACTATGCAAATCCAAGTCAACAGCGACAACCATATTCAAAGCAGCAAACGACTGGAGGAGTGGGTACGCACCACCATTGAGAGCACGCTCGACCGTTATGAGGAAGACCTGACCCGTGTCGAAGTCCATCTGAGCGACGAGAACGGTGACAAACCAGGTCCTCATGATTTGCGCTGCCAGCTGGAAGCGCGGCCAAAAGGCCATCAACCGATTTCCGTCACCCACAAAGCCGATTCGCTGGAGCAGGCGATCGATGGCGCCGCCGAGAAACTGGAGCACGCGCTGGAGCATCTGTTTGGCAAACTGCGCGGCAAACCGCGAGCCGCTGTGGTGCCATTCAGCAAAGCCAGCGACAAACTGTTGGCGGAAGAGTTTGACGAGAACGAACAGGCAGCGATCAACAGTTGATGCGCTGATTTTCCAAGCCACCCAATGAGAAAGGGCCTGCAAGTGCAGGCCCTTTCTGTTTTCAGCAGAGTCAGAAAGCCACTGAAGTCTGCACATACACCGTGCGCGGTTCACCCACATACTTGCCCTTGTTGTTGTCATCGAACGAGCGGGTGAAGTACTGGGTATTGAAGATGTTCTTTACCCCCACCGCCACGTTCAGATCCGACAGTTGCGGGCCGAAATCATAACCGGCGCGGCTGCTGAACAGCATGTAGCCGGGGATCTTGCCGGTGCTGCCGTCGGCGCTTTCTTTCGAGGTGTTGGCGTTGTCGGCGAACTGGTCGCTCTGGAAGCTGCTGTCCAGGTTGAGTTTCCACGGGCCTTCGGTATAACCGACGCCGATCGTGCCTTTGTGTTTCGACGAGAACGGCACACGATTGCCCTTGTTCGGCCCGTCTTCGCGGATGGTCGCGTCGACATAGGCGTAGGTGGCGTAGACATCGAAGCCGGCCAGCGCCGGGCTCAAATCGTCGAGCGCGTAATTGACGCTGGTTTCGATGCCCTGATGCCGGGTTTCGCCACGGGCGATCACCGAATCGTTGGTCTGGTTGCTTTCGTACTGGTTGTCGAAGTTGATCAGGAACGCACCGATTTCCGCGCGCAGTGCACCGTTGTCGTAGCGGGTGCCGACTTCCCAGGTGCGGGCCTTCTCCGGTTTCACTTCGCCGCTGCTCACGCGGTTGGGCATCTGACTGTATTGCACGCTGCCGAAGGAGCCTTCGGTGTTGGCGTACAGGTTCCAGCGGTCGGTCAGGTGATACAGCACGTTCAGCGCCGGCAGCGCGGTGTTGTAGTCGCCCTTGTATTTGACGTTGGTCAGGTTGTTGGTCTGTTGCGATTCGATCATCTCGTAGCGCACGCCCGGCGTAATGGTCCACTTGCCGATGTCGATCCGGTCATCGACGAAAAACGCATTGGCCTCGGTGCCGCCACGGGTGTCGCGGTCATTGCGGCTGTTGGTGGTCGGATACTCGTTGCTGCTGATCGGCGTGCGATAGCGCAGTTCGTGGCCGGCTTCGTTGATGTAGCGATACCCGACGCCGACTTCATGGCTGGTGGCGCCGAGGTCGAAGCCCTGGGCAAAGCGGGTTTCCAGACCGCGAACCCAATATTCGCGCGGCGACAGCGAGAGGAAGGTGCCCTGGTCCAGATAACCGCTGCGCAGGGTCTTGGTGAAGAAGGTATTGGCGGTGAATTCGCGGCGATCTTCCTGATAGCGATAGCCGACATTGAACATCGTGCGACGGCCCCAGAACTGGTCTTTCGGCCGGGTCGACTGATACGGATCGGCATCGTAATCGGCGACATTCAGGCCGCCAGGCATGTCGGCCTTGCCTTCGTAATACTGGGCCATGGCGTTGAAGCTGTTGGCGTCGTCGAGCTGGTATTTGCCCTTGAGGATCAGGTCGTCGATTTCTGTATCGCTGTGCTCACGCCAGTCGCCACCGCGAGTGCCGGAGTACAGCAACGCGCCGCCCAGGCCATTGGCATGGGTGCCGCCGGCCAGCAGGTTGGCGCTGGTCTTGAAGCCGTCATGGCTCGACGATGGGCTGGTTTCGGTCTGGAATCCGCCTTTTACGGTCGGCTCGTCAGGAATCGCTCGGGTCACGAAGTTGACCACGCCACCGACGTTTTGCGGACCGTAACGCACGGCGCCGCCACCACGCACCACGTCCACCGCATCCATGTTGCCCATGCTGATCGGCGCGAACGACAACTGCGGCTGGCCATAAGGCGCGAACGGCACCGGGATGCCATCCATCAACACCGTCGAACGTGCGGCCAGACGCGGGTTGAGGCCGCGAATGCCGAAGTTCAGCGCCATGTCGTGGCTGCCGGTGCCGTTGTTTTCCGGGGCGTTGACCCCGGGAATGCGGTTGAGCACATCGCGGGCCTGGGTCGCGCCCTGGCGTTCGAACTCTTCGCGACGAATCACGTCACGGGCACCGGGATGTTCGAAGACGTTGACCTGCGCCGCCTCACCGAGCCAGTCGCCGACCACTTTCGAGGTGTCCAGCTCCAGGGCGCCGTCGTTCGACGGTTGCAGGCTGAAGGCATTGCCACCCTCGGCGCGGGCTTGCAGGCCGGTGCCTTCAAGCAGTGCATTCAGACCTTGCTCCGCTGTGTAGTTGCCCTCCAGACCACGGCTTTGCACACCGCTGGTGATTTGCGAGCCGAACGAAATCAGCACACCGGCTTCACGGCCGAACTGGTTCAGCGCGTTTTCCAGCGACGACGGGGCAATGTGATAAGCCTTGGTTTCGGCGGCCAGCGCAAAGGGCAGGGCACTGAAGCTCAGGCTGGCGCCGAGGACGAGGTTGCGCAGGGTTCGGGCCAGCGGTGTGAGGCGGGTGGGGTGCATGGAGGTCGGTCCTGAGAAGGTTGAATCAAGGGGGCTTTCCTTCTCTGTCACGCCAGATCTGAAAAACGGCTCATTTATTTTTACGGCTGATCAAGCCTTGGCTTCGACCGTCACCCAGTAACGAGTAAAACGCTTCACTTTTACCGGCAGGCTGATTTCCAGCAGGTCGAGAATCCGCTCGCTGTCGTCCAGTGGATAAGTTCCGGAGATCAGCAGGTCAGCGACCTTCGCATCGCAATGGAGCTGCCCGCGACGGTAGCGGCCGAGTTCATCGAGGAAGTCGCCCAGGCGCATGTGCGCGGCCACCAGCATTCCATCCGCCCAGGCGCCGCTGTTGGCGTCCAGCGGTTTTGCAGCACTGACACCGGCGGTGCTGAAACTCAGTTGTCGGGCGACCGGCAGCAGCATTGGCGCGCGACCTTGTGCGTTCAGTTCGACCCGGCCTTCAAACAATGCAACTTGCGTACGGTCGGCAAACTGCCGCAGGTTGATCCGTGCGCCCTGGGTTTTCAGCAGGCCTTGGGCGGTTTGCACTTCGAAAGACCGGGTGGCGGTGAGCAGCATTTCGCCTTCGAGCAGGCGGATCAGGCCATCGCCCCGGACATCCGCCGCGCTGGCGGTGTTGAGCTGCAACTGGCCGCCGGCGCCAAGCGAAATCTTGCGTCGTTGACCGACGGAGCTGCGGTAATCGGCCAGCAGCGACGGCAACGGATTGTGCTCGCGTATGCCCCAGGTGACCGCCGAGCCCGCGCCGAGAATCAGCAACAATATCAGGGCCTGACGTCGACTGCCGGACGTTGGCGCATTCAACGCGGCGTGGGCCAGTGGCGACGACAATCCGCGCAGCCGCGAGTTGACCCGTTGAATGTGCTCCCACGCCCGGCGGTGTTCGCTGTGGGCGTCGATCCATTGCTGCCAGGCCTGTTGCTGGCGCGGGTTCAGCGGGCCCTGCTGCATTTCCAGCAACCAGTGCACCGCCTGTTCGGCGACCTGCGCGGAAAAATCCATCGGCGGGTTCACAGGGCGAAGTAGCAGCGCATCGCCGCCTTGTTCAGATGACGTTTGACCGTGGCCACCGAAATGCCCAGTTCGGCGGCGATCTGCGGATAGGTCAGGCCATCGACCTGCGCCAGCAGAAATGCCCGTTTGACGGTGCGCGGCAGGCCATCAAGCAACTGATCCAGCTCCATCAGGGTTTGCAGGATGATCGCTTTCTCTTCCTCCGAAAGCGCGACCATTTCCGGCATCTGCGCGAGGGTGTCGAGGTAGGCGCGCTCCAGATCCTGGCGGCGGTAATGATTGAACAGCACGCGCTTGGCCAAGGTGGTGAGGAATGCGCGCGGTTCAATGATCACTGGCGGTTCGCGAGCGGTCAGTACCCGGATGAAGGTGTCCTGGGCCAGGTCGGCGGCGCTGTCCGGGCAGCCGAGCTTGCGCCGCAGCCAGCCGGTGAGCCAGCTGTGGTGGGCCTGATAGAGCGATTCGACGGGATGGACAGACGACAACGGCATTACTCCGGGCGCATATGGGATGCGTTAGAGAACAAGAATGGTTCGCATTGTAGGGTTGCAAGTGGTGGCCGGCAATCAGACTCTTTTGCGTATGAGAATATTTATCATTAATATTGCTCGCCTGTCGTTCGGCGTGTTGGCCGAGCGTTAACCGTTTCAGGGTCGAAACATGAAAGCCAAACTCGCCACACTTCCCATGTCCTATCGTCTGGCCGTCACTTCGCGAGTGCTCGCGGCGGTGTTCGGCGGCTATCTGGTCGCGGCGCTGGCCAGTGTCGCGCTGACGCTGTGGCTGCCACTGAGCCGCGCCGAGGCGGTGGTGACCGGCATGACCGTTTCGTTTCTGGTCTATCTGGTGGCGGTGCTCTGGTGTTTTGCCTGTCGCACGGCGTGGTCGGCGTGGGTCGGTCTGCTGGTGCCGAGCGTGATTCTGGCCACCGTTTCCGGAGCTGCACGCGGTCTGGGTCTGGCATGAAAGAGGGTTTCCGGCAGGCGATGGCCTGGCTGCACACTTGGATCGGGCTGGTCTTCGGCTGGCTGTTGTTCGCGATTTTCCTGACTGGAACCCTGGCCTATTTCAAGGACGAAATCAGTCACTGGATGCAGCCGGAAATCCCCGCCCGCCCGTTGAATGCCGAGGCCAGCCTGACCCTGGCGCAAACTTACCTGCAACAGCACGCGGCCGGCGCTTCACGCTGGTTGATCGACCTGCCTGATGCCCGCGACCCTGGCCTGGGCGTGCGTTGGCAACAGGCCCCGGCCAAGCCTGGCGAGCGCGGTCAGTTCATCAGCAAGACCCTCGACGCACAAACCGGCGCCGAAGTGCAGGCCCGGGAAAGCCTGGGCGGCGAGTTCTTCTACCGCTTCCATTTCCAGTTGCAAATGCCTTATCCGTGGGGCCGCTGGCTCTCGACCATCGCCGCAATGGTGATGTTCGTCGCCTTGATCACCGGGATCATCACCCACAAGAAAATCTTCAAGGACTTCTTCACCTTCCGTCCGCGCAAGGGCCAGCGTTCGTGGCTCGACGGCCACAACGCGGTAGGCGTGCTGGTGCTGCCGTTTCATCTGATGATCACCTACAGCAGTCTGGTGATCTTCATGTCGATGGTGATGCCGGCAAGCATTCTGGCTTCGTACGGCAACAACGTCCGGGCGTTTTACGACGAGGTGTTTCCCGCCTCCAATGTTCCTGAGCCTGCCCGTCAACCGGCGACACTGGCACCGCTGGCGCCCCTGTTGCTGACAGCCAGCGAGCAGTGGTCGGGCGGGCGTGTCGGGCGTATCAGCGTGAACAATCCGGGCGATGCCAACGCCTCGGTGGTGATGTCCCGCGCGGGTTCCGACCGGGTGGTGAACGATGCCGGCAGCGCGGTGACCTTCAATGGCGTCAGCGGGCAAATCATCGGCACCCCGCCGGAACAGCCGATGGCAATGGCGATTGCCGGCAGTTTCTACGGCTTGCACATGGGGCACTTTGCCGGGCCGGTGTTGCGTTGGCTGTATTTCATCTGCGGTCTGGCGGGCACGGCGATGATCGGCACCGGTCTGGTGATCTGGCTCGGCAAGCGCCAGCTCAAACACGCCAAAAGCGGTGTGATGCCGTTCGAATTGCGGCTGGTGGAAGTGCTGAACATTGCCAGCATGGCCGGACTGGTGGCGGCGGTCGCCGTGTTCTTCTGGGCCAATCGTCTGCTGCCGGTGAATCTGGCCGGGCGTGCCGCTTGGGAGGTGAACGGGTTCTTCATCGCCTGGGGTTTGAGTGTGGTGCACGCAATGTGGCGTCCGGGGCGCAAGGCCTGGGTCGAACAGTTGTCACTGGGTGCCACGCTGTTTGTCGCGGTGCCGGTTCTTAATGGCTTGACCTCTTCTTACCACCTCGGCGTGACAGTGCCCGAAGGTGACTGGGCCTTGGCCGGTTTCGACCTGACGTGTCTGGGCAGCGGCCTCTTCCTCGCCTGGGCGGCGCGGAAAATGCGGCGCGCCGGACACACCGTCAGCGTGAAAAAAACAGCCCGCGAAAACGCCCGGCCGATCACCCTTGAGCAAGGGGCGAACTGAATGCTGCTGCCGCTGTTGCTCTGTTATTGCGCTTTTACGGCGCTGTGTCTGGCGATGCCTCGGCATCACGAAGAGCTGCTGGGTCAAAAGCCTTCGGCCCGCCGTCGGCAGGGTTTGAAACTTTCGGGCTGGCTGTTGCTGGGGGTGTCGCTGTGGGCGGCGATTGCCAGGAAGGGCTGGAGTTTCGGTCTGGTCGACTGGTGCGCGGTGTTGATGCTCAGTGCGCTGACGCTGGTGCTGTTGTTGCCCTATCGCCCGCGCCTGGCATTGGCCATGGCCGGGTTGAGCCTGCTCGCCAGCCCGGTCGCTGCATGGGCCTTGCACTGACATGCTGATCGGCCATCCTCCCGAGCACCGCGACGACGAACCCCACGGCGCCCGTGCGCATTTTCTTCAGGTGTTCCTGTCCCAGCGTTCGCAGATGGAAGCACTGGTAAGCCGGCGCGTCGGCTGCCGGGCGACGGCGGCGGATCTGGTGCAAGACCTGTTCCTGCGGTTCTGGCGTCGGCCGCTGGTGCAGGTCGAAGAACTCAGCACTTACCTGTTGCGTTGCGCCGGCAACATCGCCATCGATCATTTGCGCAGCGAAGGTGCGCGAGTGCGGGTCAACGAAGGCTGGCAACCGGATGAACCGGACAGCAGCGCCAGCGAACCGCAGGCGGCGCTCGAAGCGGGCAATGATTTGCGCCATGTCGAAGCGGCCTTGCGCGCCTTGCCCGAGCGCACGCGGCAGATCTTTTTGCTCAATCGCATCCACGGGCGCAAGTACGCCGAGATCGCCAAGGCCATGGGCCTGTCCCAAAGCGCCGTGGAAAAACATATGATGCGCGCCCTCGAGGCCTGCAAGGCCAGCCTGCGCGAACCCGCGCCACGCACGCCAGGGAAAGCACCGTGAATAACTCCGACCGCGTTGTCCCGACGCCCGCCCAGGAACAGGCCGCTTTCGCCTGGCTGAGCCTGTTGCACGACCGCCCGAGTACCGGCGATCAACTCACGTTCAGTCAGTGGCTGCATGCCGATCCGGCTCACGCCGAGGCCTACGCCCAGGCGCAAGTGGTGTGGGAGTTGAGCGAAGGGCCGGCCCGCACCCTGGCCGATGAAGATGCGCTGGCGTTGCAGGGTTTGCTCAACGCGATGGATCGACCGCGCCGTGCACCGCTCCGGCGCTGGGCCGGTGCGCTGGCGATGGCGGCGTGTCTGCTGTTGATGATCAGCCTCGGCAGTGGTTGGCAGCCGCAGCGCTGGATCGATGATCTGGGCGCCGATTATGTGTCGGCCCCCGGCGAAATCCGCACCGTGACCTTGGCCGATCAGTCGCAGGTCACGCTGGATGCGGACAGCGCAATCGCCGTGGATTTCAGTCGCGGCGAGCGGCATGTTCAATTGCGCCGCGGCGCCGGATTTTTCAGCGTGACCCACACCGGCGATCCTTTTGTGGTCGAGGCCGAGAAAGGCCAGGCGCGGGTGCTGGGCACGCAGTTCGAGGTGCGCCTGCAACCGCAGGGTGCCCAGGTGACAGTATTGTCCGGACGCGTCGGCGTGACGCCATCCCGCGATGGCCAACAGCAGGTTCTGACCGCTGGCCAGCAAGTGGCGTACGGCGCAGGCACCGCGGAAAAACTCCACGCCGTGGACAGCGAAGCTCAGCTGGCGTGGCGGCAGGGCTGGCTGACGTACTACAAATCGACGCTGGCCGATGTAGTGCAGGATCTGCGACGTTATTACCCCGGACGAATCGTGTTGCTCAACGACGAACTGGGCGCGCGCAAGGTCAGCGGCAGCTTTCCGAGCAAGGATCCGCAAGCGGTGTTGAATTCGCTGCAAGGGGTTCTGGGATTCGAGCAGCATCAGGTGTTGGGCAAGCTGATCATCCTGCGCTGAAAATATTTTCAACTTTGTGGTGAGGTAAAACCGGACGCCATCCGTGTAGTGACTGAAACTGCGAGCCATTCGCATCCGTTGCGGTTCTACACAGGTCATGAGCAATGAAGTCCAGGGCAAAATCGGGTTCGGTCAAACAGTGGTTAGGCGTTTCGGCCTTGAGTTTTTCGGCATTGGCCCTGTTGCCGATGAGCGTGGCGCTGGCCGCTGAAACCGTCAGCAGTCAGCCGCAAAAGCAATTCAGTTTTTCCCTGGCTGCCAAGCCGTTGCCGCAGGCCCTGAGCGACTTCAGCCGTGTCACCGGGCAGAGCGTGGTCTACACCGATGAAGCGCCATATGGTCTGAGCGCTCCAGCGATCAACGGTCAGATGAGTGCCGAACAGGCGCTGCAGCGTCTGCTCGCCGGCTCCGGCCTGACCTTCCGCCGCACCGACAGCCACACTCTGGCGCTCGAACCGCAACCGACCGCAGGCGCGCTGAACCTCGGCGCGACCACCATCACCTCGGTGGTCAATCAGCCGATGAGCTACCAGCCACCGGAAACCAGTTCGGTGATGCGCTCTTCCGCTTCGCTTCAGGAAATTCCGCAGACCGTCAACGTGATTGCGGCTCAGGTCATTCGCGATCAGGCACCGCGCAATCTCGATGATGCACTGGCCAACGTCAGCGGCATCACCCAGGGCAACACCTTGGGCAGCACCCAGGACTCGGTGATGACCCGCGGTTTCGGCGACAACCGCAACGGCTCGATCATGCGCGACGGCATGCCGGTGGTGCAGGGCCGCGGCATGAACGCCACCGTGGATCGCGTCGAAGTGCTCAAGGGCCCGGCCTCGCTGCTCTACGGGATTCAGGACCCGGGCGGCGTGGTCAACATGGTCAGCAAGAAGCCCGAGCTGGAGCAGTACAACGCGCTGACCCTGCGCGGCTCGACCTACGGCGACGGCAAGAACGGCAGCGGCGGCTCCTTCGACAGCACCGGTGCGCTGGGGGATTCCGGCCTCGCGTATCGCATGGTGCTGGACCACGAAGACGAAGATTACTGGCGCAATTTCGGCACCCACCGCGAAACCCTGATCGCGCCGTCGCTGGCCTGGTATGGCGAGCGCACCAAGCTGTTGTTCGCATACGAGCACCGTGAATTCCTGACCCCGTTTGATCGTGGAACCCTGATCGATCCACGCACCAACCATCCGCTGGACATCTCGCGCAACGAGCGGCTCGACGAGAAATTCAACGACATGGAAGGGCGCTCGGATCTGTATCACTTCGAGGCCGATCACGAACTCAACGACGACTGGAAAGCCCATTTCGGCTACAGCTGGAACCGCGAAACCTACGACGCCAGCCAGGTCCGCGTAACGGCGATCGACACCAAAAAAGGTACCCTGACCCGCAACATGGACGGCACGCACGGCGCGATCAGCACCGACCGCTTCACCACCGCCAGCCTCGAAGGCAAGGTCAACGTGCTGGGCATGCAGCATGACCTGGTGTTCGGCGTCGACGACGAGTACCGCAAGATCTACCGCGCCGACCTGATCCGCCAGAAAAGCCTGAGCACCTTCAGCTACGTCAACCCGGTCTACGGCCGCGAAGTCGAAGGCACCACCGTCAGCCCGGCGGACAGTGCGCAAACCGATCTGCTGCGCAGCGACTCGGTGTTCCTGCAGGACTCGATCCACCTCAACGACCAGTGGATTCTGGTGGCCGGCGGGCGCTTCCAGGAATACGACCAGTACGCCGGCAAAGGCGTGCCGTTCAAGGCCAACACCGACAGCAACGGCCAGAAATGGGTGCCGCGCGCCGGTCTGGTGTATCGCTACACCGACGCGTTGTCGTTCTACGGCAGCTACACCGAGTCGTTCAAACCCAACTCGACCATCGCCCCGCTGAGCGGCAGCAGCACCGTGCTCGACGGCAGCATCGCACCGGAAGAAGCCAAGTCCTGGGAACTGGGCGCACGTCTGGATATGCCGGGGCGCATCACCGGCAACATCGCCCTGTTCGACATCAAGAAGCGCAACGTACTGGTGGCCAATGCCGAAGGCCCGACGACGATTTACAGCGCTGCCGGCGAAGTGCGTTCCCGGGGCCTGGAAGTGGACCTGACCGGCCAGCTCACTGATCGTTGGAGCCTGATCGGCAGCTACGCCTACACCGACGCCGAGGTCACGGAAGATCCGGACTACAAAGGCAACAGGCTGCAAAACGTGGCCAAGAACAGCGGCTCGTTGTCGGCGGTTTACGACTTCGGCAGCGTGATCGGTGGCGATCAGCTTCGGGTCGGCGCCGGCGCGCGGTATGTCGGTGAACGAGCGGGTAACGCGGTGAATGATTTCGATCTGCCGAGCTACACCGTGGCCGATGCCTTCGCCACGTACGACACAAAGGTCGAAGGGCAGAAGGTCAAGTTCCAGCTCAACGTGAAGAACCTGTTCGACCGCACCTACTACACCTCGGCGGCAAGCCGGTTCTTCGTGTCGATGGGCGATTCACGGCAGATTTCGCTGTCCAGCACGCTGGAATTCTGATCAGCGCAAAAACGCCTGGCGATAGTCGCCGGGCGTGCCACCCAGCACCTGACGAAAGCGGTTGGTGAAATGGCTGGCACTGGCAAATCCGCACGCCAGGGCAATCTCGCCCAACGGCAACGCCGTGCCCCGCAGCAACTCCCGCGCCCGGCTCAAACGCCGCGCCAGCACATACTGGTGCGGCGGCAGTCCGAAGCTCACCCGGAACATCCGGGCAAAGTGGTATTCCGACAACGCACACAACCCCGCCAGTTGGCCGAGGCTGATCGGCTCGGCCAACTGGCTGTCGATGAACTCCACCAGTTGCCGGCGCTGATGCGGCGCCAGACCGCCCTTGAGGCGCAAGCCGTGGCGTACGCCGACCTGACTCAACAAGGTGTGGCTGATCAGTTCGTGGGCCAGGCTGCTGGTCAGCAGGCGCTCGCCGGGTTCGTCCCAGTTCAAGGTCAGTAACTGGCGAAACCGTCGGGCCTGTTGCGGATCTTCCAGAAAGGTCTGTTCGCGCAGCTGCATTTCCCGAGGCTCGCGATCCAGCAGCGTGACGCAACCCAGGGCAAATTGTTCGGCGCTGAAATACAGATGGGCCAGACGAATATCACCGTTGATGACCCAACCCGATTCGTGGTCGGCCGGCAGGATGCACAGCTTGTCCGGACTGCCTTTGTTTCCGGGGGCGCCACGGCGGAACGTGCCGGTGCCGCCGGCGATGTAGCAGGAGAGCGTGTGATGACTCGGCGCTTCATAGTCGCGGGCGTCGTGGTGGTTGGTCCACAAGGCTGCGGACAGGCCGTCCCCCAGCTCGGCGCTGCGCACAAGGCATGCGTTGGGCGAGCTGTTTAAGGCTTGGAAGACTTGCAGGGTATCGATGGCGGACATGATCGGTTCTCTCCAACGCCTTGCATCCTACTCCGTAGACTTCGCGCTGCCAGCCGGTGGCCCGACAAAAGCGCAAGTTTATGCAAGCGAGGGCCGAAGGCGCAGGCGGACACTGAAACCCAATCGAGGAGTGTCTGCCATGAACCTGTCGTTGTATTTGTTGACCGTGCTGATCTGGGGCACCACCTGGATCGCCCTGAAGTGGCAACTGGGTGTGGTGGCGATCCCGGTGTCGATCGTCTATCGCTTTGGTCTCGCCGCGCTGGTGCTGTTTGCGCTGTTACTGCTCACCCGCCGCCTGCAACCGATGAACCGGCGTGGGCATCTGATCTGCGTGGCGCAGGGCTTGTGCCTGTTCTGCGTCAACTTCATGTGTTTCCTGACCGCCAGCCAATGGATCCCCAGCGGTCTGGTGGCGGTGGTGTTTTCCACGGCAACGTTGTGGAACGCGCTGAATGCGCGGGTGTTCTTCGGCCAGCGTATCGCGCGCAATGTGCTGATGGGCGGGGCGCTGGGGCTGTCTGGTCTGGGCCTGTTGTTCTGGCCGGAGTTGGCCGGGCATCACGCCAGTCCGCAAACCCTGCTTGGCCTTGGCCTGGCACTCTGCGGCACCTTGTGTTTCTCGGCGGGCAACATGTTGTCGAGCCTGCAACAAAAGGCCGGTCTCAAACCGTTGACCACCAACGCCTGGGGCATGGCCTACGGTGCGGCGATGCTCTCGGTGTGGTGTCTGATCAAGGGCATTCCATTCGAGATGGAATGGACGTCGCGCTACATTGGCGCGCTGCTATATCTGGTGATTCCGGGGTCGGTGATCGGCTTCACTGCGTACTTGACGCTGGTCGGCCGGATGGGCCCGGAGCGCGCCGCGTACTGCACGGTGCTGTTCCCGGTGGTGGCGCTGAACGTCTCGGCTTTTGCCGAGGGCTATCAGTGGACGGCGCCGGCATTGACGGGGCTGGTATTGGTGATGCTGGGGAATGTGCTGGTGTTTCGTAAACCCGGGATTCCGGTTGTTCCGAAGCATGGGAAGCTGGCCTGATGGCCTGATGGCCTGAGCGCGAGCACTGGTTATTCAGCGCTCGTTCTTCAGTGTTATGAAAATCAACACCGGTAACATGAAGTCGACGATGTGTCGCGCCCAGTCTTTTGCGTTCCATATTTGCGAAGTGTCCATGTCGAACCATTCAACTCCGATGGTCTGCAGGCAAACGTAATAGGTGAAAATTGCGATCAACAAGCCAACGATCGAATACTTCTTCGCCTCGTGAAACGCTTCGGCGGAGTCATTGACTCTTCGGTAAAGATAATAAGTACCCAACAGGCAATAAGCGGTATAGATCGACTCTGTCGTGATGATGAACCAATAGATGCGGTGATGCATCATGGGTGACTCAATCGCTCTGTAACGTATGTTTTCGTTGATTTGAGTCGTATCCATACTCAGGATGTGTCCGACGTATTCATAGTTTGCCGAGTAGTCCGTCAAGTTTCCGTACATCACCATCAGACCAAAAAAGCTGATGTAGGCCATCAGGCAGACTTTGCTATAGCGGACAAGTTGATCGGTATTGGACGTTCTCAAGGTTGCTATTCTCCGGAGTGTTTATCGTTATATTTGATAAGTCCGGAAAGTTTATAGTGGGGTGGTTTGTTTCGTTGAAGTGTTGATTTTCAAAGTATGTATTGGCTGGAAGTTGAACGGGCAAGTACTTTGCAGTACTTGCCCGATTCGTTTATCCGCGCCAGACCTGCGGGTTCACCAGATCCTGCGGACGCTCGCCAAGCAGGGCGCTGCGCAGGTTGGCCAAGGCACGATTGGCCATGGCTTCGCGGGTTTCGTGGGTGGCCGAGCCGATGTGTGGCAGGGTCACGGCGTTTTTCAGCTGGAACAGTGGTGACTCGGCCAGCGGTTCCTTTTCGTAGACGTCCAGACCGGCAGCGCGAATCCGGTTGTTCTGCAATGCCTCGATCAGTGCCGGCTCGTCGACGACCGGGCCACGGGAGATGTTCACGAGAATCGCGTCGGGCTTCATCAAAGCCAGTTCGCGATGGCTGATCAGGTGGCGGGTCTTGTCGCTGAGCGGCACCACCAGGCAGACGAAATCGGCTTCGGCCAGCAGTTGGTCAAGGCTGCGAAATTGCGCGCCGAGTTCCTGTTCCAGTCCGGTCTTGCGGCTGTTGCCGCTGTAGAGAATCGGCATGTTGAAACCGAAGCGTGCGCGACGGGCGACGGCGGCGCCGATGTTGCCCATGCCGACGATGCCCAGGGTCTTGCCGTGCACGTCGCAACCGAACAGCGGTGCGCCGACGCTGGCCTGCCATTGGCCGGCCTTGGTCCAGGCGTCGAGTTCGGCGACGCGGCGGGCGCTGCTCATGATCAGGGCGAAGGCCAGATCGGCGGTGCTTTCGGTCAGAACGTCCGGGGTGTTGGTGAGCATGATCCCGCGTTCGTTGAAGTAGGCGAGGTCGTAGTTGTCGTAGCCGACGGAGACACTGGAGACCACTTCAAGTTTTGCGGCGTTTTCCAGTTGGGCCTTGCCGAGTTTGCGACCGACCCCGATCAGGCCGTGGGCGTGGGGCAGGGCTTCGTTGAACTGGGCGTTGATGTCGCCGTTTTTCGGGTTGGGGACGATGACGTCGAACTCCTGTTGCAGGCGTTCGATCATGGAGGGGGTGATGCGGCTGAAGGCCAGGACTGTTTTTTTCATCGCTATGGGCTCGGCTTCGGGGCTTTAATGCCAAGCAAGCTAACATTTCTGTTTTGGGTTGTCTTGGCGGCCTCCGGGCCGACCAGACTTTTGGGGTTTTGGGTGAATATCCGTTTCTGCGGGTGCACCCGCTGGCGGTTTCGCTTTTACAGCGAGTCACTTTGGCAAACGCCCCAAAGTAACCAAAACGCTGGGCCCCGGCGTTCGGCACCTCGCCTAGGCTCGGTGTTCCTTCGCTCCGGGACTCATCCGGGGGCACCGCCTCCGGTTTGCTTCGCTGCACCTCCTCTCGGTGTGTTCGACTTCGTCGAACGGCGCTTCGCGCCCACCCCCAGATGAATCCCTCCACTCAGCCTGCCGAAGGGGCCGGCAAGTCAAAAGCGGTACTCGAGCTAACGCTCATCGTGGTGAGTGGTGAGTGGTGAGTGGTGAGTGGTGAGATGTGGAGGGCGGACTGTTTTTGCTTGATCGTTCCCACGCTCTGCGTGGGAATGCAGCCCGGGACGCTCTGCGTCCCATCCTGGCTGCCAGCGAATGCAGTTATCGCTGGCAGGTCGGTTTGGTCAGAGGGACTTAGCTGTGTGTGGGATGACGTTGTACTTCGACGTTATCCAGCACGCGGTTCACGGCGAGTTCGGCGAGCATGATGACTTGTTGAATGCCCAGAATCCGGTGTCGCTGTGGTGAGTCGACATAGGCTGCCACGTCACTGGCCATGACGCTGGCCGAGGCCAGGGATTCGCAGGCGTGGGCCAGCAGGCTTTCGTCGTCCATGTCCGGTGAAATCTGGAACATTTCGCTCGGTTTGCGGCTGGGGCATTTTTTCGGGAGAGGGTTCAGGTAGTGGTCGAGCGCGCGTTCGGCGGCGTCGTGGAGTTTCTTTGAATCGGCGGATTCGTAGGGCGAGGTGTCGTTGGTTTCAGGTGGGTTCGGCGTTGGTTTCTTCATGGAAACATTACTCGATGGCTTGTTGGGTTGAAGCTGCCAGCTTTCGTTTTCCAGGCGAGAGGGTGGCAGCTGTGCACGGACTGGAAAAACCGGTCAAACCATCCAAACCCGGCAGGCCCAAGGGCCTCCCGCGCACAGCCGCCATAACATTGCGATTCAAAAAGCGCCGCAGTATGCCATGAGCATTGATGGTAGAAATCGAGTTTTCCAGACCCGGCCGCTGATGCGTCAGCGACCCTCAAAAGCCTATCCACCTCGTTTCCGAGGGACAACCGACGCGACTTGTCGGAAACATCCCCCCAAATCACCCCGTCTGTAGGACGGTAAACTCAATTCGCCAGCCTGGCTCCCGCCAGACTCCCACTCATCTCATAAGCCGCCAATTCCGCCTGATGCCCCGCCAGAATCTCCGGCAGCGACCCGCGCAAATACTCGACCCAAGTCTTGATCTTCGCATCCAGGTACTGCCGCGACGGGTAGATCGCGTACAGGTTCAGTTCCTGCGAGCGGTAGTTCGGCATCACCCGTACCAGCGAGCCATTGCGCAAGCCTTCAATCGCGGCGTACACCGGCAGGACGCCGACGCCCATGCCGCTGGTGATCGCGGTTTTCATCGCGTCGGCGGAGTTCACCAGGAAAGGTGAGCTGTTGATGGTGACCATTTCCTGACCGTCCGGGCCGTCGAAGGCCCATTTTTCCAGGGGGATCACCGGGCTGACCAGGCGCAGGCAGGCGTGGTTCAGCAGGTCGCTGGGTTTCTGTGCGCAGCCGTTGGCTTTCACGTAGGCCGGCGAGGCGCAGACGATGCTGTAGGTGATGCCCAGGCGCTGCGAGACGAAGCCCGAGTCCGGCAGTTCGCGGGCGAGGACGATGGACACGTCGTAGCCTTCGTCGAGCAGGTCCGGCACGCGGTTGGCCATGGTCAGGTCGAAGGTCACGTCCGGGTGGGTCTTGCGGTAGCGGGCGATCGCGTCGATCACGAAGTGCTGGCCGATGCCGGTCATGGTGTGCACTTTCAATTGTCCGGCCGGGCGGGCGTGGGCTTCGCTGGCTTCGGCTTCGGCCTCTTCGACGTAGGCGAGGATCTGCTCGCAGCGCAGCAGGTAGCGCTTGCCGGCTTCGGTGAGGGCGATGCGCCGGGTCGTGCGATTGAGCAGGCGGGTTTGCAGGTGGGCCTCAAGGTTGGAGACCGCGCGCGAGACGTTGGCGGTGGTGGTGTCGAGCTGCACGGCGGCGGCGGTGAAGCTGCCTGCTTCCGCTACACAACTGAAGGCGCGCATGTTTTGCAAAGTGTCCATGGGGTGCTCTCAAGGGAGATGGCAAATTGTGACACGAAGTTTCAGGGGCTGAGACCCCCGACCAAGGGATTATCTCGTTAACGGTAACAAAGATTCACAGGATTCCCAGCTTATCGCCGTCATGGCGCCCCCCTAGAATTGCGCCCACCTCGAAACATCTCCCACCTCAGGAATTCGCAGCAGTGCCGCGTCGCATCAACAGAGCGCTTTTGCCGCTCAGTGTTCTGGCTCTTTCATTAGGTCTTGGCGGCTGCATCGGAACCGGAGGAATTGCCCCGCAGGGCAAGGCTCTGGAGGCCAATGAACTGGCCACCGACGAGGCCATCGCCCACGCCGCCCGTGACGCAAACTGGCCCACCGCCCAATGGTGGCAAGCCTACGGTGACCCGCAACTCAATCACTGGATCGACCTTGCCGTGCAGGGCAGCCCGACGCTGGCCATGGCCGCTGCGCGCGTGCGTCAGGCCCGGTCACTGGCCGGTGTCGCCGAAGCCGCCGAGTCGTTGCAGATCAATGGCGAGTCGACCCTCAAGCGCCACAACTGGCCGACCGACCCGTTCTACGGCCCTGGTGAACTGGCCAACAGCACCACCTGGGACAACAACGCCGCGCTGGGTTTCAGTTACGCCCTCGACCTCTGGGGGCGTGAAAGCAACAGCACCGAGCGGGCCGTCGATCTGGCGCACATGAGCGCGGCCGAGGCGCGGCAGGCGCAACTCGAATTGCAGAACAACATCGTGCGCGCCTACATCGAACTCTCGCTGCATTACGCCCAGCGCGACATCGTCGCGGCGACGCTCAAGCAGCAACAGCAGATCCTCGAGCTGGCGCAGAAACGTCTGGACGGCGGGATCGGCACCCACTTCGAAGTCAGCCAGGCCGAAACCCCGCTGCCGGAAACCCATCGGCAACTGGACGCGCTGGACGAAGAAATCGCCCTGAGCCGCAACCAGATCGCGGCACTGGCCGGCAAAGGACCGGGGGCCGGCGCGCAATTGCAGCGTCCGACCCTGTCCCTTGGCGCGGCACTGAAGCTGCCGTCGGCACTGCCCGCCGAACTGCTCGGCCAGCGTCCGGATGTGGTCGCCAGTCGCTGGCAAGTGGCGGCGCAGGCGCGCGGGATCGAGGTCGCGCATGCCGGGTTCTACCCCAACGTCGACCTGGTCGGCAGCCTCGGCTACATGGCCACCGGCGGCGGGGCGCTGGAGTTCCTGACCGGCAAGAAGCTCAACTACAACGTCGGGCCGGCGATCTCGCTGCCGATCTTCGACGGCGGGCGATTGCGTGCGGAACTGGGTGAAGCCTCGGCGGGTTATGACATCGCCGTGGCGCACTACAACCAGACCCTGGTCAATGCGCTGAAGAACATCTCCGATCAGTTGATCCGCCGCGAGTCGATGGACAAACAGCAGACATTCGCCGCCGAATCGGTGGCCACGGCGCAGAAGACTTACGACATCGCGATGATCGCCTACCAGCGCGGGCTCACCGATTACCTCAATGTGCTCAACGCCCAGACTCTGCTGTTCAAACAACAGCAAGTTCAACAGCAGGTGCAGGCCGCGCGCTTGAGTGCCCATGCCGAACTGGTGACGGCATTGGGTGGTGGTCTTGGTGCGGGTAAAGACGTGCCGACGGCACAACAAACCCAGGCACCGAAAACCCCGGCCCTTCTTCAAGCACTCGACCACTGAGCAAGACTTAATGACTCCCTTGCCCGCACCTTTGCGCTGGCTCTACTCCCTGGAATGGCGCCGGGGTTTCTTCGACTGGGCGCGCAGCGACGGCGTGACCTGGGTTTACATCTTCAAGGTCTTGATCGCTGCGTTCCTGACCCTGTGGCTGGCGATGCGCCTGGAATTGCCGCAGCCGCGTACGGCGATGATCACCGTGTTCATCGTCATGCAGCCGCAGAGCGGTCAGGTATTCGCCAAGAGCTTCTATCGCTTCCTCGGCACCCTGGCCGGGTCGGCGATGATGGTCACGCTGATTTCACTGTTCGCCCAGAACACCGAACTGTTCCTTGGTTCGCTGGCGATCTGGGTCGGCCTCTGTTCGGCCGGCGCCGCCCGTTGCCGCAACTTCCGCGCCTATGGTTTTGTGCTGGCCGGTTACACCGCCGCGATGGTCGGCCTGCCGGCGCTCGCCCATCCTGACGGTGCATTCATGGCGGCGGTGTGGCGGGTGCTGGAAATTTCCCTGGGGATTCTCTGCTCGACCCTGGTCAGCGCCGCGATCCTGCCGCAGACCGCCAGCGCCGCGATGCGCAACGCCTTGTATCAGCGCTTCGGTGTGTTCGCCCTGTTCGTCACCGACGGCCTGCGCGGGCGCAGCAAACCTGAATCGTTCGAGGCCAGCAACGTGCGCTTCATCGCCGAAGCGGTGGGGCTGGAAGGGCTGCGCAGCGTGACCGTGTTCGAAGACCCGCACATGCGTCGGCGCAACGGTCGGCTCAGTCGCCTGAACAGCGAGTTCATGGGCATCACCACCCGCTTCAACGCCTTGCATCAGTTGCTCGAACGCCTGCGTCGCAACGGTGCCGATCATGTGGAAGCGGCGATCAAACCGGGCCTGCAGGATCTGGCCGAAGTGCTCGACGGCTTCAGCGGCCGCGCCCTGACCAGCCCGGATGCGGCGCGTCTGGTGCAGGCGCTGGCGGCGTACAAGGAAGGCTTGCCGGCGCGGGTGCGCAGCCTGCGGGCGATCTTCCAAAAGAGTGAGCCGAGCGACGCCGAGCAACTGGATTTCCATACCGCGTACGAATTGCTCTATCGCTTCGTCGATGACCTGCACAGTTATGCACAGACCCACGCTTCCCTGGCCGATCACCGCCACGAACGCGAGCGCTGGGACGAACCGTTCACCCCGCAAACCAGTTGGTGGGCGGCGGCCGCTTCGGGGATTCGTGCCGCGTTCATTCTGGTCGTGCTCGGCAGTTACTGGGTCGCTACCGCGTGGCCGAGCGGCGCGACCATGACCCTGATCGCTGCCGCCACTGTGGGCCTGTCCGCCGCCACACCGAACCCGAAACGCATGGCGTTCCAGATGGCCTGCGGCACGTTCCTCGGGGCGCTGATCGGCTTCGTCGAGATGTTTTTCATCTTCCCGTGGATCGACGGTTTTCCGTTGCTGTGCGTGATGCTCGCGCCGGTGATCGTGCTCGGTTCGTTCCTCACTTCGCGGCCGCAATACGCCGGCGTCGGCCTCGGTCTGCTGATCTTTTTCAGCACCGGTTCGGTGCCGGACAACCTGACGATCTACAACCCCTACACCTTCATCAACGACTACATCGCCATGGTCATGGGCATGTTGGTCTGCGCAGCGGCGGGCGCGATCATCCTGCCGCCGAACAGCCGCTGGTTGTGGCGGCGGCTTGAGCAGGATCTGCGCGGGCAAGTGGTGTACGCGATCAGCGGCAAGCTCAAGGGGCTGGCATCGAGTTTCGAAAGCCGTACCCGCGACCTGATGCATCAGGCTTATGGCCTGGCGGCCGGTCAGCCGCAGGTACAGAAAAACCTGCTGCGCTGGATGTTCGTGGTGCTGGAAGTCGGTCACGCGATCATCGAGTTGCGCAAGGAACAGGCGATCCTGCCGGTGCATCCGGCGTATGCCGAGTCCCAGCCATGGCGCCAGGCAATCCGGGTCATGGGACGCTCGCTGGTGCGGCTGTTCCTGCAACCGAACTCAAGCAATCTGGAACGCGCGCTCGTGGCGGTCGATCACGCGATCAGCCGGGTCGCCGCCACCGATGAGCCGTTCGCGCCGCACTTCGATACCTCGGCCCTGCGGCGGGTGAAAAGCTACCTGCACTTTATCCGCACCTCGTTGCTCGACCCGCAATCACCCCTTGCTGCCTATGCCATCGCCAAGCCCGAAGGACTTGCCCATGCCTCGTGAAATCGCCTTCCACGGCGTGTACATGCCGACCATGACCCTGATGTTTTTCGTCGCCGCGGCACTGGCCTGGGCGCTGGACCGGTTCCTCTCGGGCTTCGATCTGTACCGCTTCTTCTGGCACCCGGCGCTGCTGCGCCTGAGCCTGTTTACCTGTCTGTTCGGCGCGATGGCGCTGACTGTCTACCGTTGAGAATGCTCTGATGAAAAAGTTTTTCAGCCTGCTCGCGACCCTGCTGGTGCTGGCCCTGGCGCTGTGGATCGGCCGCACGTTGTGGGAGCACTACATGAACACCCCGTGGACCCGCGACGGCCGGGTCCGTGCCGATATCATCAACGTCGCCGCCGACGTCACCGGTGAAGTGGTCGACGTGCCGGTACGTGACAACCAGTTGGTGAAGAAAGGTGATCTGCTGATGCAGATCGACCCCGAGCACTACCGCCTGGCGGTGAAACAGGCGCAGTCGCTGGTGGCTTCGCGCAAGGCCACGTGGGAGATGCGCAAGGTCAACGCCCACCGCCGTGCCGACCTCGACAACCTGGTGATCTCCAAGGAAAACCGCGACGACGCCAGCAACATCGCCGACTCGGCGCTGGCCGATTACCAACAGGCCCAGGCACAACTGGAAGCCGCCGAACTCAACCTCAAGCGCACCGAAGTGCGCGCCGCTGTGGACGGCTACGTGACCAACCTCAACGTCCATCGTGGCGACTACGCGCGCATCGGCGAAGCGAAAATGGCCGTGGTCGACATGAACTCGTTCTGGGTCTACGGCTTCTTCGAAGAAACCAAACTGCCCCATGTGCGGGTCGGCGACAAAGCCGACATGCAGCTGATGAGCGGCGAAGTCCTCAAGGGCCACGTGGAGAGCATTTCCCGCGGCATCTACGACCGCGACAACCCGGAAAGCCGCGAGCTGATCGCCGATGTGAACCCGACCTTCAACTGGGTGCGCCTGGCGCAACGGGTGCCGGTGCGGATTCACATTGATGAAGTGCCGGAAGGTGTGCTGCTGGCGGCGGGGATTACCTGCACGGTGGTGGTGAAGCAGGACGCAGTAGATAACTGACAGACTGCGTTGTAGCCATTCGCGAGCCTGCTCGCGATTGGGACGACTCGCTTTTACGAGCAAGTATTCAGCTTCTACTCGCTGCAAAACGTCTCGTGCAGATGCCGCCAGATCACCCGCCCGGATTCGGCTTTTTCAAACACTACGGTTGAACGCCGATCCGTGTGCAACCCGCCCGCATCGGTCTGCTGTTCGCGGTAACTCACCGTCGCACCACCTTCATGCAAGGCAATCCCCGTAAGCTCACCGAGTTCGATGCGGAACCCGCTCTTCTTCCCGCCCGCCATTTGAAACAACGCGCGCAAGGCTTCGAAATCCAGCACGCGTCCCAGTGGCGTCACCATGGAAAACCGTGGCGAAAAACGCGTCAGCAATTGCTCCAGCGCTGCCTCGTCTTCCTCCACCGCAAACCATCGCTCGATGGCCTCATGGGCCTGGATCACTTCGTCAAAATAGTCGGCGTAGTCAGTCATGTGGATTTTTCCTGAAGGTGAGGTGCGCGCAGAAGACTGAGCACTGTCGTCGAGTCGAAACGCAGCACGGCGGCCATCGGCAACAGCGTGAGCAGTGCAGCGGCGAGAAAGCAGTGTTGGAAGCCGTTGGAACCCAAGGCGCCCAGCAATGAGCTGAGCAGCGCCGCGCCGAGGCAGAAACCGAGCTGCCGATTAATGTTCCACAGGGCGCTGGAGTGGCCCATTTTCTCCGGCGTGATGCCGACGAACGCCAGGGTCTGCGCAGTCACGCTGCACAGGCTGCCGCCCAGCCCCATCAAGGCGTAGGCGAGGGTCAACGGGCCGCTGGCGGGCTGGTCGATCTGCATCAGCACGACAATGCCCAGGGATTGCAGCAGCATGCCGGCGATCAGCAACGGCTTGGGGCCGGTCCGGTTGAAACAGCGTTTGCCCAGCATGATCGCCACACCCGAGGCCGCCGCCCAGGCCAGCATCAGCGCCCCGATTTGCACCGCGCTGAAGCCGAGGTCGTGCAGGTACAGCACGGCGATCATGTGAGTGCCGGTGAAGATGCCGGGCACGCACAGGTAGATCAGCATCGCCAGACGCAATGACGGGTTCTTGATCAGTTGCAGATCAAGCACCGCACCCGGTTTGTTCCAGCCATCGCGCAGGTAGATGCACACCGTCATGACGCTGAGCAGCAGGACACCACCCGCGATATGGCGGGTGGCCGGGGCGCTCGCCAGACTGACGGCGATCAGCAACAGACACAGCGCGGACGCCGCCAGCAGCAGGCCGCGTGCGTCCAGTGCCGGGCGTTCACTCGCAGCCTGATCCGCTTTCAAGCAGCGCAGGCCCAGACCGAAAGCGAAAAGCGCCACCGGCAGGTTCAAGTAGAAAATCCAGCGCCACGACAACGCCTCGACGATCAGACCACCCGCCGCCGGCGACAGCGCCGGCACCATCAGCGCCACGAGCAAAACCACCCCCGTGAAGTGCGCACGTTGTGTCGCCGGAAACTCTCGATAAGCCAATGCCTGACCGACCGGCAACAACAGCCCGCCACCCAGCCCTTGCAGCAGTCGCCAGCCGATCAGGCTTTCAATCGATCCGGCCTGAGCGATCAGCCCGGAGGCGATCCCGAACAGCAGCAGCGAACCGAGAATCAGCCGTCGCTCGCCGACCCGTGCAGCCAGCCACACACTCATCGGAATGATCAGCGTCAGCCCGAGCATGTAGGCGTTGGTGATCCAGGCCAGTTGCGTCACCGAGGCGTGCAACTGCGCGGCGATGTCCGGGTACGCAATGCTGGCGGCGAACATGTTCAGCAGGTCGAGGGCGAACCCCAACAGATACACCAGCGCAACTTTCGAGCGATAGGCCATGGCAGCTTCCCTGTGATGAGGCGTGCAGGGTAGGGCGCATGGGGCGATAGAAATACGCCGGTTTGGCTGCTAGTTTGTCAAAAATATTTTGACAGGGAGTGCAGCGAACATGGTTAGCCTGGATCGATTCGATACCTTCAAAGCCGTGGTCGAGGCGGGCTCGCTGACCGCTGCCGCCGATACGCTGGGGCAAACGCGGGCGGTGGTGAGCTTCAACCTCAAGCGACTGGAAGAAGAGTTGGGCGTCACCCTGCTCACCCGAAACACCCGGCAACTGGCCCTGACCGATGCCGGTGAACGTTTTTATCGACGTTGCCTGCGTACCCTGGACGAAGCGCGGCTGGCGATCGAAGAAGCACGTTCGGAACACTCGCAACTCAAGGGCACGCTGCGCATCACCACGACCGTGGAGTTCGCGCTGGCTCAGGTGGTGCCGGCGCTGGAGGTGTTTCGACAGCAGCAGCCGCAACTGAATATTCACCTGTCCACGTCCTCAACCCACGCCGATCTGATCTCCGAACGGTTTGACATGGCGATCCGCCTGGGCCGCATGCACGACTCCAATCTGCGGGCGGTGCAGTTGTCGACGTTCGAAGTGTTTGCCGTGGCGGCGCCGGGGCTGGTCGAGGGCTTTGCGCCGGTAGACAAGCTGGCTGTGCTGGAATCGATGCCGACACTGGGACATGGGCGAGTGCCGGAAATGACGGTCACCGATCCGGTCGGCACCGAACATTTCTACCAGCCGAAACCGGGAACCATCGCCATCGTCGAGGACAACTCCGCGACCCTGCGTGCCTTTGCGCTGACCGGGCAGGGCGTGGCGATTCTGCCGCAGTGGCTGATTCAGGAAGACCTCGATGCGGGGCGATTACAACGCCTGTTGCCGGATTACCGTTTCGCCCAGCAAGGCGTGTATGCGCTGTACCCGGACACCCGGCACCTGCCGCTGAAGGTGCGGGCGTTCATTGATTTCATGAAAGAGTGGGGCCAGGTGTGAGCCTGCTCGCAATAAGGGCGATCAGTAGAACTTGTTAACCACTAGCAGGCCGGACTCGATGATTTCGTCAACAGATAACGCTTCATCTTCCATGAGGCTGACGATCCGTTGGTCATTCGCGATGTTTGCGCCGGGTAATTTCAGCTGAGCGGCCCGATTGATCACGATGTAGCCGATCACATGATCGGGGCCTTTAGTGAACGGCAACTCCTTGGCTTGATGCACCGCCTGCTTTACGTAGTCGTAGCGCTCGGCGGATGAAAGACCTTTGAACGTATCCGGATAGTTTTGATAGACCTGAGCGGAGTAGCGAGCGACGTCTTCTTCCCGTTCCTCGGCTTGCATGGCTGCCTTGCTGGTGACCTGAGCGGCAAGTTCTGCGAAGCGCTTTTCACCCTCTGCAATCTGCATCGGGGTCATTCGGGTTTTGAGCGTGTCAGCGGCCTGGGCGTCATCTGCATTGGCCATAACTCTGGTCCAGGCATAGGCATCAGTCAGGTTGCCCCGTTCTTTGTATTGCTTGATCAGCTCCTTTTGGGCTTCGGGATAACCGTGCAACGAAGAACGTTCCAGCCAGCGAAGGGCGATTGCGGGGTCTTTTCTTACTCCATAGGTGCCATACTCGAACACCTCATATATGCCGTACTCCGCGCACCAGTCATTTTGGATGGCCGCGTAAGCCGTGTAGTTGAAAGCAGTGGTACTACTTTGCTCGCTGGTTAGATCGTCCTCCTCGTGAACCATTCTGGAGAGATAGCAAAGCGCACGAGGGTGTTTTGGCGCAGCCATGACCAGGCAGGTTTTGGCTTTTTTATATTCTCGGTCTTCATACAACAGCAGACCTGTGCCAAACAGAATGTCGCTGCTCATTTGCATGTCGCAGTACTCGTTGGCAGTAACTTTCGGCAAAACGCTCTGCTGGGTCAGTTTCGGTAGTGTGTCGTTGAGGGACGGTTCCTGAATAACGCAACCGGACAGCACCGTGAGCAATGCGAGAGGCAGTACATAGGAGACTTTCAAACGGTTTTCCTGATCTGGATGGGAGCTTATGAACAGAGCTCGCGTCAGGCAGGTCAACAAAGCAGCGACCGTTCCGGGAGGGAACAGTCGGGAGGGGGAGATGAATGTTCAGCAATTCCCTTGCCTGGATGCTTGCCCCGGCGACTCCATGCGCTAGCGGGTTCACTTGAAGCGTCGGACGCTTCAAGTGCGAGGCATTCTACTTAGATCGACCGAATTGGCAATTTCACCGCTTGTAATCAAAGTTGCCCGCGCAACCCGAAGCGCTTCATCAACGTCGACTCCAGCAACCCTTTCGGCAGCAAGGTCGCCAGTAATGGCAACGCCCGGCTGCCATTGCCGATGCGGATCAGCCGTGGCGGCTTGCTCTGCTGCACAGCCTTGAGAAGCTCGGCGGCAAAGTCGCTGGCCGGCGTCGGTTTGTCCTGCGAGGCCTTGGCCCGCGCCCGAATGCCTTCACGCAACGGAAACCACGGCGATTGTTCGTTGATCAGTTGTTCGGCCTCATGCCCGGCATTCCTGGCGAAGCTGGACTGGATCGCCCCCGGCTGCACCTCCATCACGCGAACCCCGAACGGCGCCAGCTCCATGCGCAACGCATCGCTCAACGCGTGCACCGCCGCTTTCGACGCGCAATAGGCGCCGGCGAACGGGGTGACCAAAACTCCGGAGACGCTGCCGACATTCACCACCAGTCCCTTCGCCCGGCGCAGCACCGGGAACAGCGCACGGGTCACGCCGACAATCGAAAACACGTTGGTTTCGAACTGGCGCTGCATGGCCGCCACACCGCCGTCGAGCAGCGGCCCCATGGCGCCGTAGCCGGCATTGTTGATCAGCACGTCGAGGCCGCCGTGTTGCTGGTTGATTCGCTCGGCGAGTTGTTCCAGCGCAGCGTGGTCATTGACGTCGAGCTGCACCGCCGTGAACCCGGCGGCGCCGAGTGCCGCGACATCTTCAGCCTTGCGCGCACTGGCCCAGACCTCGTAGCCGGCGCCTTTGAAGGCATCGGCGAGGGCGCGGCCGATGCCGCTGGAACAACCGGTAATCAACGCAACAGGCATGGCGCGTTCCTTGTGCAAAAGAGTGGGGGAGGGCTCAGTCGGAGAAACTACCCTGCAATCGCTCGGCGCGAAACTCCAGGGTTTGCGGGCGATAGCCAGATCGCAACGGTGGCATCGGCAGGCAGTCTTCCCAACTGCCGCCGGCCTGCAATTCGCCGGGGCCGCGGTAACGTGGGGCGGCGTATTGATTGTCGGCCAGATTCACCGTGTCGCCCGGCGCATACGCCGCAATGCGCCAGCGCAGTTCGGTCAGCGGCACGTCGTTGCCATTGTTCATCCTGAGCAGCAGCGGGCGGTCGGCAGGGCAGTGTTCGGGGGCATACACGATGCGCAATTCAAGGCGCGCCAGTTGCTTGACCTCGCGGTTGTCCAGCCACACCACCCACATCGCCACCAGCCCCAGGCCCACGGCGGCGGCCATGGACACCGGCAAGGCCTTGGCCGGGTAGCGCAGCAGCAGGATCAGCCAGGTAACGACCAGCAAGACGCCGATAAACATGTTCGAACGCTCCTTGAACTTGTGCTCACCATCCTACCGAAGGGGCGCGGGAATGGACATTCGCGGATTGAGTGAAGGGGCCATCGGTCGGGACTGTAGTTTCTGACAGTAGCCGAACGAGCGCCGAGCTTGCTCAGATACCCGAGGTACAAAGAAGGCCGGTCGCGCGGGGAAGCACGGTTAATGAGCTTGCACATCAATACGCCGAGGATGTCTGTGTCCGACCCGCGCGGCTTGCCGGTTCGCACGGTCGAGTATTGCCGGACGATCAAGGCTGGGCCTGTCGAGCCCCGGATCAACCGAGTGCTTCACGATCCCGCGGGGCGCGTCATCAGGCAATGGGATCCACGCCTGTGGGAACTGCAATCGGCAGACCCTCTGACACCGGCCAGCCTGACGCAGGTGTTTTCCCTCAATGCCAGGGTGATCCGAACGGACAGCGCTGATGCCGGTACGCAGCGCGAATTGCCGGGGCTCGGTTCACAATCGGTATTGGGTTGGGACAGTCGCCAGACGCGCCGCGAAACCGAGCACGATGCCTTGCTGCGACCGGTTGCGGTGTGCGAGCAAGGCGCGGGCGAACCTCGGCATTGTGTCGAGCGCTTCACTTATGGTTCTCCCGGAGCAGGTGATCAGGCTAAAAATCAGTTCGGGCAGTTGATTCGTCATGATCATCCTGGGGGGCGCGTACTGTTCAACGCCTTTGCAATCAGCGGCCAATGCTCCGAGGACACCCGTCACTTCACCCTTGACCCGGTAACGCCCGATTGGCCGGAACGCGAGGAGGACCGGCTGGCCTTGCTTGAGCCGGGGGCGGGGGCGACCACCCGATGGCGCTTCGGGGCGCAGGGCGATGTGCTCGAGCAGGTGGATGCCAGGGACAACCGGCATGTTTTCGCGTTGACGGTCGATGGTCGTTTGCGTGAACGTCGGTTGCAGTTGAAGAACCAGCCCGAGCAGACACTGGTCAGCGACATCCGCTACAGCGCGTATGGCAGCATCGAGCGGGAAACGGCCGGCAATGGCGTGGTGGCCATGCTGACGTATCGCCCGGAGGATGGTCGCCTGACGGTCCGCCGGGATGAGGATGCCACCGGGCGAGTACTGCAACACCGGATTTATGGTTATGACCGGATGGGAAACGTCCTGAGCATCGAGGACAAGGCAATGCCGATCCGCTATTTCGCCAATCAGCGGGTAGAACCGGTCAGCCGGTTTTTCTATGACAGCCTTTATCAATTGATCAGGGCGTTCGGCTGGGAAGCTGGCACTGCCAGTCAGGGCCCGCCATCAAGGGGGCGAGTCGATCCGGCGGCGGTCAGCAACTATCAGCAGAGTTACAGATATGACGCCAGCGGTAACCTGTGCGAATTGATTCACCTTGGCTCACAAGGCCCTGGGCGCAATCTTCAGCCTGCACGGTATAGCAATCGCAGTCTGCCGTACGATGTCACGCCGCCCACCGAGGCTGAAATTGCGGCGGCATTCGATGACGGAGGCAACCTGCTGATGCTGGAGCCAGGTCGATTGCTGAGCTGGAACCTGCGTAATCAACTGCAATCGGTCAGCCCGGTCGAACGTGTCTCCGGAGGGAATGATCAGGAAGTCTATCTCTACGGGAATGACGCTCAGCGAGTGCGCAAGATCCGCTCCCAAAAAACCAGCGCACGCACGGTCGTTGCCGAGGTGCGCTATGTGCCGGGACTGGAGCTGCGCAGCAACAGTGGCACCGGCGAGCGGTTGCAAGTCATCACCGTCGAAGGCGGGCTCAACAGCGCTCGAGTGTTGCACTGGGAGAGTGCGCCGCCCTCGGGAATCAATGATCGGTATCGATACAGTTGTGCCGATCATGTGGGGTCCGTCAGCCTGGAAACCGCCGCTGACGGCGCGATCATCAGTCAGGAACGCTTCCACCCGTTCGGTACAACCGCCTGGCAGGACGGCGAGCACGGTTACAAATTCGCGCGTTACTCAGGTAAGGAGCGTGACGCGACCCGGCTTTGTTACTACGGCTCTCGCTATTACATCCCCTGGTTGCAGCACTGGTTGAATCCTGACCCGGCAGGGGCGGTCGACGGACTCAATCTGTACAGGATGGTTCTCAACAATCCCATGACTTACAGCGATGTGGACGGCGCCGAAACCCGAGAAAAACAGGCCAACGGCTTATGGATGCCTGTGCTCGCGACAGGCGAGAACCGCCAGAGGCCGGGCGCTGTCCCGGTCGACGCAGGGAAGCCGCACAACAATGTGCCGTTCACTGCGAAAGCGACCGGTATTCGCGAGGCGTTGACGATTCCACAGTTCAGTCGACTGACGATCAATACCGATTTGTTCATGCCCCAAAAGGCCGGATATTCCCAGACCATTACCAAGCAACTTGTGAACACGCAGGGCGGTGACCGCTTCATATTCTCCATGCAGCGAATAAGCTACAGCGGCTCTGTACGCGGCGAGTTCAATGCGATCAAGGTGGTCGATATTCCGGCCGGAGAAATACCTGACCAATCCAGCGCCGTGTCAGGTTACTGGGTGGCCCAGGGCGGGTATCTGGACATACCGGTGCATCCCCGGGCGACAGAGCCTGAATATGTATTTACTCCCGGGTTCAGTGGTTGTTCGCTGACCGTCGATCAGCTCAACGACAACACCTTGAGGGTAAGGCATGTCGAGGGCAGCAAAGAGGCAGAGCAATACAATCGTTTGCCGTCAGCCGAGCATGGAATGGGCATGAGTGCGGCCATGGAGTTCATGGATTACGGCTTCGATGACGAGGGTGGCAAGGTCGTGACGCAACTGACCGGTTTCGCTTTCATGAGGTACGAACGCAAGACCAGGACCTGGAATATCCACTATCAGAGCAATCAGGGGGCGGCGACGATCGGCGTTTATTCCACAGAGCGGAAACTGTTCGGAGGATCAAAGTCCTTTGCCAGTGTGATGGAGAAACCGAAGGTCAGAAGAACGATGACCAAGCAAGCGGTCACCGTCCGCGCACGCCCACAGGGTTAAAAAAACACCACGCGACCTGCTGCGGATAGGGGACGCAGCGGGCCGGGCGGTGCTTGTTATTGCAGGTCGATCACTGCGCGATGGTTTTCACCGAGACGCCGCGTTCGCTCGGGGTGGCGCGACCGGAGATATCTTCGAAGCGCTCGATATCGTCTTCGCCCAGGTCCGAGCCCGAAGGCACTTCGATGATTTCCAGCGGATCTTGCCCGGGCTGCGCGCAGGTGCCGTTGGTCGGGACTGTAATTTCCGACAGTAGCCGAACGAGCGCTGAGCTTGCTCAGATACCAGAGGCACAACAAATGCCGGTTGCGGGGAAGCGCGCTCCATGAGCTTGCACGTCAATACGCCGAGAATGTCTGTGGTCGACCCGCGCGGCTTGCCGGTGCGCACGGTCGACTATTGTCGAGACATCGAGAACGGACCGGTCGAGTCCCGGGTCAACCGCACCCTGCATGACGCGGCGGGGCGTACGGTCAAACAGTGGGACCCGCGACTTTGGCTGTCGCAGGCCGGCGACCCTCTGACCCCGGCCAACCTGACGCAGGTGTTTACCCTGGACTCCACGGTGATTCGTTCGGACAGCGTCGATGCCGGCACGCAAATCGAGTTGAAGGGACTCGCCGCACAAACGCTGTTCAGTTGGGACAGCCGTCAGACGCAGCGCGAGATCGAGCACGACAATTTGTTGCGCCCTGTCGCGATATTCGAAGAAGGAACAGGCGTGCCTCGGCGTTGTGTCGAGCGATTGACTTACGGTCATCCCGGCAGCGGGGATCCGTCGCGAAACCAGTTCGGTCAGCTGATTCGTCATGACCAGCCGGCGGGCAGCGTGCTGTTCAATGCGTTTGCAATCACCGGCCCCTGCACCGAAGACACCCGCCACTTTACTCTGGAGCCGCTCACACCCGACTGGCCGGAGCAGGAGGCGGATCGTCAGCGGCTGCTGGAGCCAGGCGCCGGTGCGACATCGCAGTGGCGCCATGGTGCGCTGGGCGACGTGCTGGAGCAGACGGATGCCCGAGACAACCGGCATACGTTCGCGCTGACCGTCGATGGTCGCTTGCGCGAGCGGCGATTGCAGTTGAAAGGTGAACCTGAGCCGACCGTGATCAATGACATCCACTACAACGCGGACGGCAGCATCGAGCGGGAAACCGCCGGCAACGGTGTGCAAACCACGCTGACGTATCGGCCCGAAGACGGTCGAGTGATGATGCGTCGGGCCGAGCGTGCCGAGAGTCGTGTGCTGCAACACCTGATTTACAGCTATGACCGGATGGGCAATGTCTTGAGCATCGAGGACAAGGCACTGCCGATCCGTTACTTCGCCAATCAGCGAATCGAGCCGGTCAGTCGGTACGTCTACGACAGCCTATACCAGTTGATCAGGGTGTTCGGGTGGGAAGCCGGCAGTAGCAGTCAGGGGCCGGCATCGATGGGGCGAGTCGATCCGGATGCAGTCAGCAACTATCAGCAGACTTACCAATATGATGTCGGCGGTAATCTGCTCGAATTGAGTCACCTTGGCCCACAAGGCCATGGGCGCAAACTGCAGCCGGCGCGGTACAGCAATCGCAGTCTGCCGTACGACATCACGCCGCCCACCGAGGCGCACATCGCGGCAGCATTCGACGGCAGGGGCAATTTGCTGGAACTGGAGCCGGGTCGATTGCTGAGCTGGAGCCTGCGCAACCAACTGCAAACAGTCATCCCGGTGGCGCGCGCCTCCGGGAGCAACGACGGTGAGACTTATCTCTATGGTGGCGACAATCAGCGGGTGCGCAAAATCCGCTCATTAAAGACCAACGCACGCACCGTGGTTGCCGAAGTGCGCTATTTGCCGGGGCTGGAGCTACGCAGCGACAACGGTTCAGGCGAGCAGTTGCAAGTCATCACCGTCGAGGGCGGGCTCAACAGCGTTCGAGTACTGCACTGGGAAAGTGCGCCACCCTCGGGCGTCAACAATCGGTATCGATACGGTTGTGCCGATCATTTGGGGTCCATCAGCCTGGAAACCGCCGACGACGGCGCGATCATCAGTCAGGAGCGTTTCCACCCTTTCGGTACATCCGCCTGGCAGGACGGCGAACACAGTTACAAATTCGTGCATTACTCGGGCAAGGAGCGTGATGCGACCAGACTGTGCTACTACGGTTACCGCTACTACATCCCGTGGTTGCAACGTTGGGCAAGTACCGATCCTGGCGGATATTCGGACGGGCTGAATATTTACCGGATGGTTCGCAACAATCCACTCACGTTGAGAGACGCACTGGGGCTACAAAGCGAAACCGGAATCTACGAAGCGCAGGTGGGTACTCGAGTGAGGCTGGCCTTCAAGCTGCTTTCCTCCCAGGCCCATGTGTCCAGGCTCGACCCGGCAGGGGGGCAATACAGCAAGTCTGTTGATTTCAAACTGGTTGAAGTCGGCGAAGGTCCCGAGTTTTCAGTGAACAAAGGCGAACTGTCGAGTCACCTGAGGATGTATCGACGCCAGTACCGTGCGATGTACCACAACTCGATGCGGCGAGATCCGCAGAAAATCGATATCAGCGCGGCGCAAAACTTTGAATTGGGAAAAGAGATCGCCGAGATCACATCCTCGTCCCTCAAGTATTCAAGCGAACCCCGTGTATCAGAAGAGAAAACGGTTACCAATCACTACTTCGCATTGATCAATCGTGACGATGTCGAAAAGAAGGGCCAGGGCAAAGTGATTTATGGCATCGCTGAGTTGAGTGTCTCGTCAATAAAGGGAGGAGAAAGCACGGTTCATGTGAGCAACGTACTTGCGCACCCACTGTCGCAGCCGGGCGTGGAAAACTTCCTGGGTGAATCGGTCGAGGCCATCGAGGCCATTCGACCTTTCAGATTGCGTGGCATTGGAACCTACCTGACCGTCAAGTCGTTGGCCCGGATGGTGAGCACGCGCGACGTTCAGAAAGTCAGGACGGCCGCGGTCAATCCGCGATCAGCGGCTATCGCCAAAAGACTGGGAGCCAGAAAAGTGGCGTAAAAAAGCCCCCGCCCAACCCGCTGCGGATAGGGGACGCAGCGGGTTGCACGGGGGCTTCTTGTTACGAAACGCTTACTGCGCGATGGTTTTCACCGAGACGCCGCGTTCGATCGGGGTGGAGCGACCGTAGATATCTTCGAAGCGCTCGATATCGTCTTCGCCCAGGTACGAGCCCGACTGCACTTCGATGATCTCCAGCGGGATCTTGCCCGGGTTGCGCAGGCGATGGACCGAGGCGATCGGGATGTAGGTCGACTGGTTTTCAGTGAGCAGAAACACGTTCTCGTCGCAGGTCACTTCGGCGGTGCCGCTGACCACGATCCAGTGCTCGGCGCGGTGGTGGTGCATCTGCAGCGACAGACACGCGCCCGGCTTGACCGAGATGTGCTTGACCTGGAAGCGCCCGCCCATGTCCACCGAGTCGTAGGAGCCCCACGGACGGTAGACCTCGCAGTGGTTCTGGGTTTCGCTGCGGCCCTGAGCGTTGAGGGTGTTGACCATCTGCTTGACGCCTTGGACCTTGTCCTTGTGGGCGATCATCATGGCGTCCTTGGTTTCGACCACGACGATGTTTTCCAGGCCGATCACCGACACCAGTTTGCCGTTGCCGTGGATCATGCAGTTCCTGCTGTCCTGAATCACCACGTCGCCCTTGCTGACGTTGCCGTTGGCGTCCTTCTCGTTGACCTCCCACAGTGACGACCAGCAACCGACATCGCTCCAGCCGGCGGTCAGCGGCACCACGCAGGCGCGCTGGGTCTTTTCCATCACGGAGTAGTCGATGGAGTTATCCGGGCAGCAGGCGAAGGTGGCTTCGTCCAGGGTGACGGTGTCGGCATCCTGCTGGCTGCGCTCGAGGGTCAGCAGGCAGGTGTCGTAGATGTCCGGATCATGCTTTTTCAGCTCTTCGAGGAAACGGCTGGCGCGGAACAGGAACATGCCGCTGTTCCAGTAGTAACCGCCGGACTCGACGTACTCGGTGGCGCGTTTGACGTCGGGTTTTTCCACGAAGTGCGAGACGCGGCTGACGCCTTCCGGCAGCAGCGAATCACCGGTGGACTTGATGTAGCCGTAACCGGTTTCCGGTTTGGTGGCCGGCACGCCGAACAGCACCATCTCGCCGTTTTCAGCAGCGACGGTGGCCAGGGCCAGCGCACGTTGCAGGGCTTTCTGGTCTTCGAGAACGTGGTCGGCCGGGAGCACCAGCATCAGTTCGTCGCGACCTTCATTGACCAGCATCATCGCGGTCAGCGCCACGGCCGGCGCGGTGTTGCGACCGAAGGGTTCCATCAGGATCCGCTGGCATTCCAGATTGCGGCTGGCCAACTGCTCGTTGACGATGAAGCGGTGATCCTTGTTGCAGACCACGATCGGGGTGTCCATGCCTTCGAACACCAGGCGCTCGAGGGTTTGCTGGAACAATGTGTGTTCGCCGGTCAGGGCGAGGAATTGCTTGGGAAACTGCTTGCGCGAAAGCGGCCAAAGACGTGAGCCGCTACCACCTGACAAGATCACCGGAATCATATTGTTTACTCCATAAAATCGATTGGTTAGAGGCACGAACGCTGTGTCGTTTCACTCTTGTTGTTATTCCGTACCGGGCAGCGACGGCTGCCCGGTTTCATGTGCTTAGCGGGTCGACACCGGGCGTTTCACCCAGACTGGCGACAGGTTGCTGCCATTGCCGGTGACGTACAGCACGGCTGCCTCACCGCGCTCCAGGGCCACCGGTTTCACGTCGCCGACTTTCTTGTCGCCTTCGTACAGGGCCAGGCTGACTTTCACCGGGTTGATTTCACGCTCGCCACGGCCCTTGGCGGCCACGTTCGGCACCACGTCGGTCTTGCCGTCGGCGGTCTTCAGGGTCAGCGACTTGTCGCTGAGGTTCTGCACGCGCACCAGGGATTTCTGCTTGTTCTTGAACGGCGGTTCTTCGATCAGTTGCGGCGCGCCGGAAGCGTTGTTGACCAGGGTGTAGTAGTGATCGCCGGCGAGTTTCACCGGCAGGGTCTGGCTGCCGACCTTGGCGCTGTAGTCGCCGCCCGGCATGAAGCTGAAGTCGCTGCTGGCCAGCGGCGCGACGTCGCTCAGATGGGTGCTGCCGACGGTGGCGCTGACTTCAGCGTTACTGGCGTTGTAGACGCGCACGAAGGTCGAGCCTTTCGGTGCAGTCGGGCCGTACAGCGCAGCGTCGCCACCGGCGAACGCCTGAACCGACAGCACGCTCAGGCCCGCAACCAGAGCAATGCGTTTGGCGAGACGACGAGGAGTTGTAGTGAAAGTCATGGTGTTACCTCTCTTTCAGTTTTGCGCCCGATCGGGCGTCTCGGATTTAGTGTTGATGGCTACGTTTTGTTGGCGAGCACCGGCTTGTTTGAGCTCTGCGACCCACTGTGGGTCGGCGTCGCCGATTTCGTTGTTCACAGGCAGATATCGTTCAGGAAACTCCCAGATCAGCACCTGTGGCGGGCTGTTCTTGAAGTCATCGCTTTTCAGGTAGCTGAGCATCGGCAGGATCGGGCCGTGGCCATCTTCGGCGTAATTGACCACGTCGCTGTTCAGCGCTTGCTTGAGCGCCCCGACGAAGTTCCAGTTCGGGTTGGCGCTGTAGCTGGTGCCGATCAGGGCCACCGGCACTTCGCTGTTGGCGAACAGGGCGTCGTCCCCGGCAGGCTGCTCGACGGCTACGGTGTTGCGCTTTTGCAGCGGTTCCTTGGCCGGCATCAGGTTTTCGAACAGCGGATCCAGCGGCAGGAACAGACGCAGGTCGCCCTTGTGCGTGACTTTCTCCGCCGGTGTGGTGACGAAGTTTTGCGGCTCGCCGCTGAGCGGGAACTTGTCGGCGATGGTCCTGGCCAGGGTGCTGGCGGCGATTTCCGCGCCTTCAGGCGTCCAGTGGGTGTCGGTGCGCAGGAACACTTGCTGACCGTTCTGCTTGGCCTTTTGCAGCGGGCCGAGCAGGTCGGGGGCGAGGATCTTGTCCGCCGCGACACGGGCGTGGAAGTCCTGATAGAGGTTGGCGTGGATGCTCGCCGGTTTCACTTCACCCAGGTGTTCCGGGTACAGGCGAGCCTTGGCCGGTACGATCGCCATCACCAGTTTCACGCCTTTCTCTTTCAGGGTCTGGCGCACGCCTTCGACCAGCGCGTAGTTGCCTTGCAGGTTCAGCTCTTCGTTGACGATCGGGTTGAATTCCTCGTCGCTGTACAGCCACTGATCGCGACCGAGCACCACGCCCGGACGACCTTCGTTGAACAGTTTGAAATCCAGCGCGGCCCAGAGGTTGGTGCCCAGACGCTTGATCGGGAATTCATCGTCGTAGTGGGTTTCCACGGCTTTGGTCCAGCGGCCGTTGAGCACCGTCGCATCGGCGTTGGTGCTGAAGCCGAAGAAGCTGCGCACCGACCACAGACCGAGCACCAGCAGGGTCACCAGAAACAGTGCGATGTAGAAGATGCGTAATGAGCGGGTCATGTCAGATCCCTCAGAACTGGAAGTAAAGGAACGGCGAGAAGCTTTGCGCCGAGAGTTTGAGAATCGAGGCGATGAACAGCAGCAGGATCAGCCCGCGCATTACGTAGCGCGACCAGTCCGCGGTCCAGTAGGCCGGTTGCACCTGGGCTTCGACGCCGACGGTGTAGCCAGGCTCGTGGATGCTCGCCGGGTTTTCGCCCGGGGCTGCCTTGATCATTCCCGGCGTCGCTGTGGCCGGGCCATTGGCCTCGACGTTGACCTCAGGTTTGGTCTTGGCTGGCGGCTGGTTGGTGTACAGATCACGCAGGCCGAAGAACGCCAGGGTCACGTAAGCCACCACCAGGGTCGCCACTTGCAGGCCGGTGAGGCTGGCCTGATTGAGTTCCGACAGCGACCAGTCGCCGAAGCTGAACATCGCGCCGTACATGCGGCCGGCAACGTGCAGGTTCTCGGCGCGGAAGATCACCCAGCCCATGACCACCAGCAGGAACGTCAGCGCCCAGCGGATCGGGTTGAGGCTGCGCGGCGCGGTGTTGAGGCCGAGCATTTTTTCGATCGCCAGCCACATGCCGTGCCACGCACCCCAGACGATGTAGGTGATGTTCGCGCCGTGCCACAGACCACCGAGCAGCATGGTCAGAAACAGGTTGCGATAGGTCATCAGCGTGCCTTTGCGGTTGCCGCCAAGCGTGATGTACAGGTAGTCGCGCAGCCAGGTCGACAAGCTGATGTGCCAGCGGCGCCAGAACTCGGTGATCGACTGGCTGATGTACGGCTGCTTGAAGTTTTCCATGAAGCGGAAACCCATCATCAGGCCCAGGCCGATGGCCATGTCGCTGTAACCGGAGAAGTCGAAATACAGCTGCGCGGTGTAGGCCAGCGCGCCGAGCCAGGCATCGCCGGTGGTCGGGTTTTGCAGGGCGAAGCAATGGTCGGCCACCACGGCGAGGGTGTCGGCGATGAAGACCTTCTTGATGAAACCCTGCATGAACCGCGTGCAGCCCTCGGAGAACTTGTCGAGGGTGTGGGTGCGGTTGTTGAACTGGTCGGCCAGGTCACGGAAGCGCAGCACCGGGCCGGCAATCAGGTGCGGGAAGATCGCCACGAACGCCGCGAAGTCGATCAGGTTGCGGGTGGCCGGGGTGTCGCCCCGATAGACGTCAATGATGTAGCTGATCGACTCGAAGATGTAGAACGAGATACCGATCGGCAGCAGTACGTGGGTCAGGATGAACGGCTCAAGTCCCATCGAGGTCATGATCGCGTTGATGCTGTCGACCCCGAAGTTGGCGTACTTGAAGTAGCCGAGGATGCACAGGTCCACCGCCACGCCGAGCAGCAGCCAGCGCTGGGCCGGTTTGGTGCGCACGCCGGCGGCGCCGACTTTCAGGCCGATCCAGTAGTTCCACAGGGTGACGCCGGCGAACAGCGCCAGGAAGTCCACCCGCCACCACGCGTAGAACACGTAGCTGGCGATCAGCAGCAGCAGGTTGCGATAGCGTTGCCCGCTCAGGTAGTACAAGCCGAGAAAGATCGGCAAGAACAGAAACAGGAACACGTTGGATGAAAATACCATCCCGATCTCTCCATGTTTGAACCAACAGTCAAGGGCCAAAGCCCCCCCAAACCCCCCACTGAAAACTGGAGAGCTACGATCGTTCCCACGTCGAACCGTCTGCGTGGGAATGCCTCTTGTGACGCTCTGCGTCACGCTTTGGGACGCGGAGCGTCCCGGGCTGCATTCCCACGCGGAGCGTGGGAACGATCAGCCGATCAGCGACTAACTGCCTTTGTTGCCCTTTTCATGGGACGGGTCGTAGACCTTGGTCAGGTCGCCGCCGAGGCGGAAGGTCTTGAACGGCTGCATGCCGTGCTTCTTCTCCAGCACATCCGGCGGGCAGGTGTAGAGGGTGCAGAACGGTTCGAGCCAGGCGAATTTCATGTCCTCTTTCAGGTCGGTCATGTCCTGTTTCTTGCCGTTCTTTTCTTCGAACTCATCCGGATCTTTCACCCCGGCCAGTACCCGGTCGCCCAGGCGTTTGAGCGCGCCATTGTTTTCCTGGCGCAGATCGACACCGTTGACCTGGGCGAAACTGGCGATCATCGCCAGCGGTGGCAGGGCGTAGTTGTGATAGGCGAGGGCGCGTTGCTGGCGCTTGAGTTCGTTCGGCAGGAAGCCGTCGGCATCGACTTGATTGGCGCCGACCTTGTATTCCTTGACCGCCCAATCGAACAGATCGCGGCGGTTGGTCGCAACCGACGTCGCCATCACCGACCACGCGGCCCAGTACGAGTGGTTGTTGGTTTTTTCCAGCGGCAGGTTGTCCCAGTCGCTGACCACCTGATCGGCCATCTTGCTGAACCAGGCTTCGATCACCTGCGCTTCCTGCTGATGCTGGGCCAGCGGATGGGAGTCGGAGAACTTCAGGCGAATGTACGAAGAGGCCATGCTGCCCAGCGCCCATTTGCGCATCGACTTACCGGTGTGGTTGAAGTCTTTCGACATCAATGCGTCGGCCTTGGCCCACGCCGTCAACCAGTTCAGCGTGCATTCCAGCTGTTCCGGGCGTCCGTCGCGCATGAACTGCATCACCCGCTTGGCGGTGCCGCGCTCCAGGGTGGTGATGTCTTTGGTGGTGTCGCGAAAGGCTTTTTCCGACTGCACGTTCAGCGTCGCGCGGGCCTTGTCCGAGCCTTCGTACTTGCTGCGAAATTGCAGCGGGCCGGTGTAGGGCGTCGGCATCGCATCACAGCCTTCGCTCTTGTCGCCGGTCTTGAATTTATCCACAGGTGCAAAGTAACCCTGAGGAGGACGCAGCGGCGCGGCGGCCTGCGCAGTGCCGGCGAAGATCGCCAGCCCCAGCAGTGTCGGCGCCAGAAGAGTGTTCAGTTTCGGATTTCGCATAGCAGACCTCATTGCCCGACCTGAGCGGTTTGTTGCCCAGCGCCCGGGAATACGTTGCGTTTGCAGATTTTCGCTTCGACTTTCTGTGGCGCGGTGCCCGCTTCCGGGCCCTGGACTTCGACCGCCAGCAGGTTTTGCGAGGCCCAGTCTTCGTCCGTGCGCAGCTCAAAGGCGAAACGACCGTCGGTTTCGGAGGTTTCCGGTTTCTCGATCTTGATGTCCTCGTGGCGACCGTTCATGTACCAGAGGGTGGCTTGCAGGGTTTTCACCGAGGTGTCGGCGAAGCGGATGTCGACCTGATGGTTGCTGTTCTGCAGGTTCAGGTTCTTGCTGTTGACCAGCAGTTCTTGTTTGCCGCCCGGCTTGAGCGTGGTGCTGGCGGACATTTGCGCCTCTTTGCCTTCGCAGCCGTTATCGAGCAGCGCCATCATCTGGCGATAGATGGTTTCCTGGTCGAGGCGGTACAGCGGCGAGAATTCCCAGATAAGGATTTTCGGCGGAGTCTTCTGGAATTCGTCGCTGCCCAGGTACTGCAGCATCGAACCTTCCAGACCGCCGCCGGGGAAGGCGACGTTGAGGATGTCGGCACCGATGGCTTCTTGGAGGAAACCGGCGAAGTTGTAGTTCTTGCCGCTGTGCGAAGTGCCGACCAGGGTGATTTGCGGATTGCCGGAGTCACCGAACAGGTCGCCGTCACCGGCTTCGCCTTTCGGCTCGGTGGTGAATTGGTCCATGTACTGGATCGCGTAACTGGTGCCGCACAATTGCCCGGCCATGTTGTGCAGGGTGCCGGTCTTGCCCATGCGTCCGGAGCGTTTGGTTTCGAACTCACGCTTGGGAATGTCGGCGAAGGCCGGGATCTGCTTGACCTTCTCAGCGACGATTTTTGCCGTGCGCTGGGCGCCGTACGGGGTCCAGTGCTGGTCGCCGCGGAAGTAGAAGTCGTGGGCGGGCAGGGTCTCCGGCAGCGATTCGTTGGTCAGCGGCGACAAGTCCGGTACCACGTAACCCATCTTGGCGAAACGGCCGAGCATGGTTTTGTAGTTGCCCAGCGCTTTCTCGTAATCGAACGCGGCTTTTTCCGCCGGGTTGAGCTTGTTGCGGTTCACCAGGCCTCGGGTCGGCTGGTAGACGATCACCAGTTCGACGCCTTTGGCCTTGAACGCATCGTGCAGCTGTTGCAGGCGTTTGTAGCCGGACGGGGTGGTATTGAACTCGGTGCGCAGGTCTTCCTGGGTCCGGAACAGCCAGTCGCCCTGGGCCTGCACCAGGGTGGTGAAGTTCTGCTGATAACGCGTGGTGTAGTTCTTCGCGTCATGGGCGGCCGGGCACAGGTTGCAGCACGGTTCAGCGGTGAACGTTGGCGCTTTCACTTCGTCCGCACGGGCGCCGTTGCTGGCCGCCAGGATGCCCACGGTCAGGGCCGACAGGCTGAGTAATTTGATCAAGTGTGGGTGCATAAAAGTATCCTCAGTCCTGCAATTCGGTCTGGCGTTCGACAGGGTCGATCAGCACGGCTTTCTGCTGGCGCACCAGCAGGTCGAGAATTTCATCCTGGCGTTCGCCGAGGATGCCGTTGAAGCTGATGCCGCTGGATTTGGTCGGCGCCAGCATCGACACGCGATACAGCTCGACACTCAAGGGCGAATCGATCGACAGCGGACCGCTGCCGTTGGCCGCCAGTTCACCGCCGACCACGATCAGCGAAACCTGGGCGTCGAACGGGTCGAGCTTGATGTCACGGTCGGTGTCGGTCAGGTCCTTGATGTGCCCGTAGACGCCGGTCAGGCCGTTGGCCATGGCGACGTTTTCGTAGAGGCGGATGTTCACGCTGTTACGAATGCGGATGCCGTGGCGCTTGTTGCTGATGACCTTGTTGCCCCACAGCAGGTTGTCGGCGGACTCGTAGAGGGTGATGCCGTCGGTGTGGTTCTTGTAGATCTCGTTGTAGGCGATCAGGTTGTTCACGCTGTTACGGTCGATCACCAGCCCCGAGAGGTGGTTGTCGTAGCTTTTGTTGTTGAAGATGAAGCTGTCGTTCACCTCACGGGAAATGATGATCCCGTGCTTCTTCTTCGTGCCGTACACCGTGTTCTCGGCAATGATCAGACCGTGGGAGCGGTCATGCGGGTCGATGCCGTAGACGATGTTGTCCTTGTAGGTGTTGCCCTTGACCACGAAGTCGCGGGTCTCGTAGCAGTAGAAGCCGTACCACATGTCCGAGAACTCGGAGCCGACGATCCAGCCGGTCGGCTCGGGACGCTTGAGCACCTTGGCCATGTTTGGCGTGTACTGGGAAATACTCACGCCGTAGGACTTACTGTTGGCGTAGCCGAAGCTGGCCATCTTGCTGTTGACGATGTAGGTCTCGGTGCCACCCCAGGCCAGCAGGAACGGACGGAATTCCTTCGGCGAACGGAAGGTCGCCGGGCCGTTTTCCTTCTCGCGCCAACCGGTGACCTTGGTGTCACGCACGAACAACTGACCGTCGTTGACCAGGAACGAACCGGCCTCCTGGGACAGGCGCAACTCCTGGGTCTGGCCGTCGATTTCGAGGATGCCTTTACGGCCGACCACGATCGGCAACTTGGCCAGGTAGACGCCCGGCGAGGTTTCGCTGAAGTACTGTTTTGGCAGTTTCTGCGCCAGCTCTTTCAGGTTCATGTAGCCGTCGTCGACGAAGATCGCCTGCGGGATACCGTGCTGACGCACCACCCATTCGGCCATCTTGTTGTCGCCGCCGATGAAGTCCTTCAGGGCGTCTTCCTGCATCATCCGGCGCACGCTGATCTTGCCCGGTTTGCTGCGCACGATTTTCGCGGCGGCGGCTTCGGCGGTGTAGCCGGAGAGGTCGGGCAATGTCGGCTTGGCCAGTTCCAGCGCTTCGGTCGGCGCGCTGCTGACGGTGTAGGTCTTGGCCTGTTGCAGCTCTTTGGCAGTGGTCACCGGCTTGGTGGGTTCCACACTGGCGAAGGCGCCGGCCGAGGCCAGCAGCATCGCGCCAGCCAGCAGGCTGAGTGAGCCTTTGCGGGCACTGTTCATGTCGGGCACTCCCTTGGCGGTCAGCATCAGAAGCGCCAGATCACGTCGATGAACGCGCGGTGCATGTACGAATCGACCTGGCTGCCATAGGCGTCACCCGGCTTGAACACACCGCCACGAAAACGCACCAGCGCCGACGGCTCGTCGATCGACTGGCTCAGCGCTGCCGGCAGCAAGCCTTGCTTGAAGTACTTGGTGACCACCAGATCCATTTCCTGGCCCAGATCCTTGTTGCCGTCCTGCAGTGGCAGCGAGGTGCTGGAAAGGATCGCGCCGGTGACGTCGTCGGTGTTGTTTTCCACGGCGTTGATGCCATTGCTGCCCACCGGCTTGTTGCCGTCCACGCGCCAGAACTTGTGGTAGATCAGGCTGGCGTCGTACTGGTCGTTGAGCATCCAGGAACCGAACAGAGTGGCGGTTTGCATGTTGTTCATTTCGCCACGGAAGGCCTCGCCGAAACGGTGTACGCGCGAACGTGTACCGGTGTAGTTCGAGCGGTTGCTTTCCAGGCCGTTCTGTTCGTAATCGGCGCTGGCACGGGCATACGCCGCACCGACCTGCCATTGCGGATCGAGGCGCAGGCGCACACCGATGTCGGTGGCCCAACCGTCGACGTTGTCGCTGCGCTTGGCCTGGGCCGGGCGGGTGCCATCGGCGTTGAGGGCGTTGACCGTGTCGCGGTCGCCGCTCATGCCGGTGATGCTGCCCCAGTAGTTGACGGTGTTGGTGTTGCGCCAGTTGTAGGCGTCGCTGTCGGCGGTCAGGCCGAGCCAGCTGATGTCGCCGTTCTGGGTTTTATCCAGCGAGTCGCGCGGTACGCCCGGTTCGGCGTAATCGAGTTTGCCGTCGTCGTGGGTGTGGTGACCACGAATCCCGACCCATTGCCCCGGCGTCCACTGGTAAGCAGCATCGGCGTAGGCGTGCAGGCGATCCTTGTCTTTCGGTGCCAGCTCTTTCAAGTCGGTGCGGTATTCGCTGAAGCGTTCGGCGACACCGGCGTTGGCGCGCAGCAGGGTGGTGTCGAAGGTCCAGTTCAGGGCTTCGATGTTGGTGTCGCGCCACTGGCCGTCGTCATTGCGCAGACGCTGGCGACCGAACTTGAGGATCTCGCCGGGGTAGGGCGTCAGGCCGCTGTAGCCGACCCAGAACTCGCGCATCGCCAGGTAGTTTTTCTTGGTCTTGCGGTCGCCGTTGTCGGTGGTCTGGGTGCCTTCGCTGTCGGACTGCTGCAGGGTGTCGGTCTCGATGATGTCGGTCGAGGTCACGGCCTGGCCCATGGCGTAGGCGCTCCACGCGCCGCTTTCGCCGTAGACCCACGGGCGCAGGTCGAGGCCGAGGCCGTTGACGTCGCCGCCGCTGGCGGTGCCGAGGTCGCGGTCGTCTTCGGATTGGCCGGTGATTTTCACTTCGAGGCCGAAGTTCTTCGATTCCGTCATCGCGGCCAGGGTCGGGCAAGACCAGATCAGCGCGAACGTGAGGCCAATGCCGGCCTTCACAAAGGGATTCAATTTCATAGTTTTTCCTCGCCGTCTTCTTCTTGCAGGGCGTGCAGTTGCAGCGTGTTCTGGTTCAGGGCGCCACGGGCCGCCTGTTCCTGTTGCAGCAGGCGCCGGGCTTCGGCCAGACGCTCGGGCGGCAGTTGCGCGGCGAGGGTGGTCGCCAGCTCATCGGCTTGCGGGGTGTTTTGCGCCTTGGCCAACTGGCTGAACACGTAGGCGTTGACTGGGTCGGGCTTGGTGCCCTTGCCTTGGGAAAACAGCTGGGCGATGGCGAAGTCGGCGCTGTTCTGGCCGTTGCGCGCAGCGGTCAGCAGATGGTCGAGGGCCTTCTGCGGATAGACCTTGCCCAGGTAGCCACGGCGGTAGATCTGGCCGAGGTAGTAATCGGCGGCGACTTCACGGCCGAGGGCTTTCTGGAAATGTTCCTCGGCGACTTTGGCGTCGGCCGGGACCAGTTTGCCTTCGTAGTAGAGCTTGCCCAGCAACAGTTCGGCGCGCGGCTGGTCGGCGGCGCGGCCGTTGTCCAGGTACTTCATCATCTGGTCGACGTCGCCCAGTTCCGGGAAGTCGTAGAGCAGTTGCGCAAGGGTGACCCACGACGCCGGGTAGCCCGGAGCGATGGGCTCGAGCAGCGACTGCGCGGTTTTTTCGTCGGTCTTGCCCAGGGTCGAATCGGCCAGCACACGGGCCACCGAATCTACCCGTTGAGCGCTGACGGTGCCGCGGCTGTAACCGGCCTGCAGTTGTTTGATCAGCTCGGCCTGTTGCTCCGGCGCGCCACGTTTCTGATAGACCGTGGCCAGTTCGACGTAGCAGATGTCGGTGGTGTTGAGCGCGGCCTTGCAGATCTTTTCCACGTCATCCAGGTGCTGGTCGTAAGTGCCCTGGGTGCGATACAGCAACACTTGGGCCAGACCCGCTTCCGGGTAACCGGATTTGCGCCACTGATCGATCTGTTGCTGCGCGTTGATGTTCGGGAAGCTGTGCGGGTATTGCAGGTACAGCATCGCGAGCGGGATCAGCGTGTTGCCTTCGCCACTGGCGGCCGCTTTCTTCAGCAGGCTTTCGGCTTCCTGATGCTCGGCTTCGGTGGAGCCGGGCTTGGCCACCAGCAAACGGCCGAGTCGGGCCTGGGCACGCGGCGAAACACTGGCGGCGGCGCGGTAGGTGGCTTCGGCCTGTTTCATCTGTTCCGGGTCGCGGCTGTCGACCTGAATATCGGCGAGACCCACCTGGGCTTCGCTGTAACCCAGATCGGCCAGCGCACGGTAGTTCTGCGCGGCGGTCGCGGTGTCACCGCGCTTGAGCGCTTCGTTGGCCAGACGCTGGTCGGGCAGGCCGGCGCAACCGGCCAGGGCGATTGCCATGGCCAGCGTCAGCGGGACCGGCAGGATTCTGATAGGGCTCGTCACGGGCATGTCCTCGACTTAAAGACCGGCAGCCATGGCTTTGTCGATCAGCCAGTTCAGGTTCGGACCACGGTCGCTGTTGACTTCCACCGGGCGGCCGGCGAAGCGACTGTCCAGCGGCTCGTCCGGCTGGATCTGCACGCGGATGTCGGAGGACAGGTCGGCGCTTTTCAGGCTGGTGCTGCTGACGATCTTGCCGGTGCGGGTCTTGTCTTCGCCGGCGATCTGGAAGCTCACCGGGGTGCCCGGACGCACGTCGCCGAACTGGCGATAGGAGAAGCGCGCATCGACGGTGGCCTGGGTGTTGCGCGGCACCAGTTGGAAGATCACGTCGCCCTTGCTCGCGTACTGACCGTCAGCCACCAGTTGCTGGGCCACGGTGCAATCGCAAGGGGAGGTCAGGGTGCCGGTCATCTGTTTGCCGAACAGTTCTTCAACCTTGGCCGGGGACAGTTGATCTTCTTCCAGGTGACCTTTGAGTACGTCGAGCATGCTGGTGCTGAAAGTCGCCAGTGGGGCGCCCTTGGCGGCAATGCCGTCGGATTTGACCAGGCTCTGTACGGTGCCGTCGCGCGGCATGGTGATGTTCATCCCCGGCACGCTGACCAGACCGGCCTGCGCATGGCTGACGAAGTACATGCTGTACACCGATTTGAAAATGAACCCCGCCGCCACCAGGCCGACCGCGAAGATACCGGCGCTGAACGTCACCGCTTTCAGACGCCCGAACGGGGTCATGCCGGAGTCGCCGTCCTTGACCTTGCGGGCCTTGGTGAAGTTGTCGCGCTGCAGGGTTGCCAACACTTCGCCGATGCTGACGATGTCGCCGGCCAGGTGCGAAGTGATCAGGTGGCGCAGGGTGGAAATGTCCTGCGGCTCCAGGTTCTGGAACTGGCAGCCAGCACGACCCGTCTGGCGGTCGTAGGAACGCACTTGCAGTTCAACGTCCATGGCCAGGCCGAGGTTGTCGATGACGAACTGCAGACGCGCCTTGTACACCTCGCCGACGGTCAGCGGCAGTTGTCCGGCGTTGAACGCCAGACCACCGGCGGACAGGTCAAGGACCCGCGCTTCAACCGGAGTCCGGTCGGGGCCGAAGAAACGCAGCTTGGCCGGGATTTTGACCCGGGCGTGCTGACGCTGGGCTTCGGATTCATGCACTACGTTGGCGTTGACGGCGGTATTCATGGGGGCGATTTCCTTGTTAATTCAATAGGGGCAGGTCAGACCATCAGCAGCAGCACGGCGACGAAAATGCTGCCGGCGGAGAAGGTCATGGTCCGAGACGACCAGGTGTTGAACCAACGTTGAAAGCTGGCGAGATCACGGGTCAGGGAAGTGGGTTGGCGAGTCCAGGATTGTTGGTCGAGGCGGAAGAACACGTAGATCTTCACCAGCGCACCGACGATCTGGTTGTAATAGAGAATCGCCGGGTAGGCCGGACCGATCCGGTGACCTGAGCACGACAACAGCAACGTCAGGATCAGACGGGTGATGCCGATCCACAGCAGGTAAACCAGGATGAACGCGGTGCCGTACTTGAAGCTGGCGATGATCGCCACGGTCAGGCCGAGCAGCGAAGTCCACATCGATACGCGCTGGTCGAACAGCACCACCGAGGTGAAGGCGCCGAGGCGTTTCACGCCCAGGCCCAGCGCTCGGGAGTTCTGGCGCAGGTTGTTGCCGTACCAGCGGAACATCAGTTTGCGGCTGGCCTTGATGAAGCTCTTTTCCGGCGGGTGTTCAACGGTGTTGATCGCGGCGTCCGGCACGTAGAAGGTGTCGTAGCCCAGACGCATCAGGCTGAACCAGCTCGACTTGTCGTCGCCGGTCAAAAACTTGAAACGGCCCAGGCGCCAGTGTTGCAGCGAGTCGCTTTCAACGTCGGCGATGAATTCCGGGTTGGTGACCACGGTGGCGCGAAACACCGACATGCGCCCGGTCATGGTCAGCACGCGTTTGGACAGGGCCATCGAGCACATGTTGATGTGGCGCTGGGCGAAACGCAGCTTGTGCCATTCGCTCATGATGTAGCCGCCGCGCACTTCGCAGAACTCGTTGGTGGTCAGGCCGCCGACGTTGCCGAACATCTGGAACCACGGCACGGTTTTGCGCACCACGCCTTCGCCGAGCACGGTGTCGCCGTCGATCACGGCCACCACGGCGCGGTCGTCCGGCAGGTGACGGGAGATTGCGCGGAAACCATAAGCCAGGCCATCACGTTTGCCGGTGCCGGGGATGCGCACGAAGTCGAGTTTCACGCGGTCTGGCGGATTCATCCGCGCCCACAGTGCCTTGACCAGCAGCTCATCGGACATTTCGACGATGGAGCAGACCACGGTGGTCGGCAGTTCGCAGTCGATGGCTTCGCGGATCACCGAGCTGTAAACCTGCGCGGTGGTCAACGCGTCGATGCGAAAACTGGTGACCATCAGAAACACATGGGACGGGTCCGCCGCCTTACCCAGCTTGCGAACCTTGCGGCGCAGGTGCGGGTAGACGATGTAGAGAAAAATCATGCCGCGCACAAAGTGCGTGGCACCCATCGAGTAGCGCCAGATACCCACGGCGCCAATCAGGAAAATGAAGTCCTTCGACTCGGAGTCGAACGTGGACGTGGGCAGCATCAGGGCCAGGCCCATCAGCAGGCTCAGAAACAAAAGCCAGCCGGCGGATTGCAGAAAAAAATGTTTGAGCTTGGACATGACCGTCATCCGAAGGTGATGGGGGCTTCAGGCCGCCCGCCGATTCACGGCGTGCGGCTTGAAGCTCGAGGCTTGCTGCTGCGTTACCAGCAGATCCCTTCGGTACGGCTACCGGCGCTGGTGGCTTTGGACATGAAGCCCACCAGGTCGATCACCTGCTTGCCCTGCGGCGCTTCTTCGGCCAGGGCGCGGAACTTCTCGTCGCGGTTGCCGAGGATGATCACGTCGGAGTTGTCGATCACCGAATCGAAGTCCGCGTTGAGCAGGGACGATACGTGCGGGATCTTCGACTCGATGTAGTCCTTGTTCGCGCCGTGGACACGGGCGTACTGGACGTTGCTGTCGTAGATGCTCAGGTCGTAACCCTTGCCGATCAGCATCTCGGCCAGTTCCACCAGCGGACTTTCGCGCAGGTCGTCGGTGCCGGCCTTGAAGCTCAGGCCCAGCAGGGCGACTTTGCGTTTGTCGTGGCTTTCAACGATGTCGAAGGCGTTCTGCACTTGCGATTCGTTGCTGCGCATCAGCGAGTTGAGCAGCGGCGCTTCGACGTCCAGGGAGCCGGCGCGGTAGGTCAGGGCGCGCACGTCTTTGGGCAGGCACGAACCGCCGAAGGCGAAGCCCGGGCGCATGTAGTACTGGGACAGGTTGAGGGTCTTGTCCTGGCAGACCACGTCCATCACTTCGCGGCCATCGACGCCCACCGCTTTGGCGATGTTGCCGATCTCGTTGGCGAAGGTCACTTTGGTGGCGTGCCAGACGTTGCAGGTGTACTTGATCATCTCGGCGACGGCGATGTCCTTGCGGATGATCGGTGCGTCGAGTTCTTCGTACAGCGATTGCAGAACGTCACCCGAAGCCTTGTCGAACTCGCCGATGACGGTCATCGGTGGCAGGTCGTAGTCGGCGATCGCGGTGGACTCACGCAGGAACTCAGGGTTGACTGCCACGCCGAAATCGACGCCGGCCTTCTTGCCGGAGCAGTCTTCGAGGATCGGGATCACAACGTTTGCCACAGTGCCCGGCAATACGGTGCTGCGCACCACGATGGTGTGGCGGGTGGACTTTTCACGCAGGACAAAACCGATCTCGCGGCATACCGCTTCGATGTAATTCAGTTCCAGGTCACCGTTCTTCTTGCTCGGCGTACCGACGCAGATCATCGACAGGTCGGTGTCGCGAATCGCCTCGGCGAAGTTGGTCGTACCGCGCAGACGACCGGTCTGGATACCTTGCGCCAGCAACTCACCCAGACCCGGTTCGACAATGGGAGATTTGCCAGCGTTGATCATGTCGATCTTGTCTTTGGCAACATCGACGCCCACCACGTCGTGGCCCCGAGCAGACAGGCAACCGGCACATACTGCGCCAACGTAACCCAAACCAAATATGCTGATGCGCATCGCAATTACCTCTGTATATATCAGGCCTTAGAGGGCCGGAGTTAATGGTGTTCAGCGTTTTTAGTGCACTCGAAAGTGTGACTTACAGGCGTCACAATGCCGTGTGCAGGCATACTTAAGTTCCGAGTGTCTAAATAAGTGCACTCAAGATGTGCGCAACCAGGCCTTGTTGTTATGACGTGCCCTGTTATGCAGCCGATCCTCTTTGGAGAAGACGCTTGTGCAATCGTCTTGCGCGCTCGATGTCAGGACGAAAGTCCAGTAAATCAAGCGGTTGGGTGCTCAGGCGAGCACGTTTATAAGGGCGCGGCCATGGCCTTTGTAGGGGATATTAATGGTGCGTATCTCCTGTCCATCGTCTGTTTTGAGACTAGTTAGTCATCTAGGCAAGTTGCTGTGACAACTTGGTTACATGGCCAACTGCTCCGCGTAAGTTATCTCGTACAAACTCGGCGAGAATCGTTACCGGTGGTATGAGCTATGCATTCTGACGAAGTTCCTGTCCGCTCATCGCGAAATCTGAAATTTCTTGAAATATTGTCAGAGATGGCACCAGTATCAATTTGATAGCAGTTTCGTTTTCGACCTTTAATAACAGGCGGAAAATCACGTTAGATAGTTTTATGCCACTACGGTGAAAAAATTTAGGTGCCACTACTGAAAAAAATGATCAGTGTCGAGTGAAACTAATCTTAGAAAAGACAGGGAGGTTTTTCTGGCGCCAGTAAAATGGCGAATGGGGCGAGGGTTTTTTGACATCGTGCGAGCTGCACGACTCTTCATATAAAGAGTCGTGCATTAGGCATGCTTTATTCGGGGGCGTGATCGCGTAGAAACACCAGATTATCCGGTTTCGATTGCTCGGCGCTGTAGCGATAACCCTGCACATCGAACTGTTTGAGCAGGGTCGGATCGTTGATTTTTTCCTGGATCACGAAGCGGCTCATCAGGCCCCGCGCCTTCTTGGCGTAGAAGCTGATGATCTTGTACTGGCCGTTCTTCAGGTCCTTGAACTCGGTGTTGATGATCCGCGCGTTCAGGGCCGTGCGTTTGACCGCCGAGAAGTATTCGTTGGACGCCAGGTTCAGCAGCACGTCATCGCCCTGGTCGGCCAGCGCTTGGTTCAGCCATTCGCTGATGCGCGTGCCCCAGAATGCGTACAGGTCCTTGCCGCGGGCATTGGCCAGTTTGGTGCCCATTTCCAGGCGATACGGCTGCATCAGGTCGAGCGGGCGCAGCAAACCGTAAAGGCCGGAGAGCATGCGCAGGTGCTGTTGCGCGTAATCGAAATCGGCTTCGCTGAAGCTTTGCGCATCGAGCCCGGTGTAGACATCACCCTTGAAGGCCAGCAATGCCTGCTTGGCGTTTTCCGGCGTGAACGCTGGCGTCCAGCTGCCGAAACGCGCGGCGTTGAGGCCGCCGATCTTGTCGGACACGTGCATCAGTTCGCTGATCTGCGCCGGACTCAGCTCGCGCAGTTGCTGGATCAGTTCCTGAGAGTGGTCGAGGTATTGCGGCTGAGTGAAGCGCTGGGTCGCCGGCGGTGTTTCGTAATCGAGGGTCTTGGCGGGGGAAATCACCATCAGCATGAAGTCGTCTCCTTTAATCGTGGGGGCGATTCTAGGGGGTTGGGGCGGATGACTCCAGCTATCGCGTCCATAGGTGATCGGCGGTTTGCCAGCCGGATCGGCTATAGTGCGGCGCGGGTTTTGTAACGGAGACACCCTTTGCGCATTGTTCTTTTTTTCACCGCGTGGCTGTTGAGCGTCGGTGCCGTTGCGGCGCCGGGCGACATCGCGACGCTGGATCGCAGTACCTGGCCGGAAAAACTCGACAATCCGACCCTGTTCGACGTCGCCTCGCGGGCGGAAATCCTGATGTTCGCCCGAGGCCTGCTCGGTACCGAAGCGCTGGATGAGGCGGCGCTGGCCCAGCGCCTGGGGCTGCGCACGGTCAATCTGGACGCCATCAACAGCCTGCGCGAGCGCCTGTGGCAGCGCCTGCTCGCCAATTACAACTTCGCCCAGCAAAGCTGCGATCAGGACGCTTCGTTCTGCTTCCTCGTCGAAGACTTGCCGACCCTGCGCGAGCAGGCCGCCAAATTCGTGGTCAGCGACGAAAGTTATTACACCAGGTGGGCCGAACCGAGCCGGGTCTTCCACCTGCAATACCTCGATGAGCTGATGCGCAAGGCTGCGCTGTCGCCGCAGACCAGCAGCGAACTCGATCATTTCGGAGACTACGAGCGCAACGGCGACGACATGCACGATCGCCTGTTTCTGCTGAGTTTCGACAGCGCCGCCAACCTGCAACCGGACAACACCGACTGGCTCACCGAGTACCTGCGCAAGTCGAACCTCAGTGGCACGTTCTTCATGTTGGGCAAGGATGTTCAGGCGCGGCTGGCTGACCGCTCCTTCAGCAGCCTGCAAGCGGCGTTTTCGCAGCAGTGCGTCGGCGTGCAAGGCTGGGAGTTCCGCTCGCACAGCCACTGGCAGGACTGGCAGGATTCGGTGCGGCGCAGTGCCGATCTGGTCAGGAACAAGCTGCCGGAAAACTACGTGCCGCTGTTCCGTCCACCGGAAGGCCAACGTCGCAGCGATGCCCGCAGCTTCTTCAACAGTCAGGGCCTGCAAGTGGCGCTGTGGGACATCGATGCCCAGGACGGTGCCGGCAAGCTCAAGGGCAGCCAGAGTGCGCAGCGGGTGCTGACCCTGATGCTGCTGTGGCGGCATGGGGTGATCAATTTCAACATGAAGCAGGATGCGGTGAAGACCGCGTTGCCGTGGCTGATCACGCAAACCGCGCAAAGCGGCATCGGCTGGGAAGACTGTCAGGACGCGTTTCGCTGAAAAACGGCAAGAGCCCGGAAACATTGGGCTTGGGATGAATTTTTTGAGGAATTCGATGCAGGTGGACTTCCGACTCTAACGGGGGCAGGGCGGTCCGCCAAGGGCTTTTCGTCACTTTGCAAAATAAACTTCAAAAAAGCGTCAAAGTGCTTTTTTCTGTCACGGGTTTTGGAGTATTACGAAGTCAGACCGCCGAAACCTGCAACACAGGTGGCGTCTTCCAAGACCCAGTTTGTGTGCGGTTCACCTGCTATCCCGACAAAAGCTGTGCAGGTGGATTCGGCAGTCACTTCGAGGCGCAGCACCGCCGAGGTATTGCGTCGAATGGCTCCCACAAAGGTGACCGAGTATGGATGATCACGGACGTAGCCCTTCCTCCAACCAGCCAATCCTTTATGTACTCGATACCAACGTACTGATTCACGATCCGAATGCCCTGCTGAATTTCGAAGAACACCACGTCGCGATCCCGATGACCGTGCTTGAAGAGCTGGACAAGCTCAAGAGCGGGCATCACAGCGTGGCCGCCGAATGCCGTCAGGCGATCCGGCTGATCGACAAGACCCTGGGCGATGCCTCACCCGATGACGTCGAACAGGGCGTGCCGATCCAGCGCGGCAAGGGCGGCCCGAAGGGCTTGCTGTCGATTCTGATGAGCAAGCAGGCCGAATCGAACCTGATTCTGCCCGAGCATCTGAACGACAACAAAATCATCAACCAACTGATCGACCTGCACACCCGCGAGCCGAGCAAACCGGTGGTGCTGGTCACCAAAGACATCAACATGCGCCTCAAGGCGCGCGCATGCGGGATCGACGCCGAGGACTACAGCACCGACCAACTGGTCGACGACGTGTCCCTGCTGCCCAACGGCTATCACAACATGACCGGCTCCTTCTGGGACCGCGTGAGCAAGGTCGAAACCCGTCAGGACCACGGCCGCACCTGGCATCAGGTGCAATTGATCGACAACCTGCCAGCCGTGCACATCAACGAGTTCATCATTGATGAGCAGGGCTTCGTCGGCTGGATCAAGGAGATCGAAGAGGACAAGCTGCTGATCCTCGACCTGCACCAGGAACCGCTGCTGCACCAGGAAGCCTGGGGCCTCAAGCCGCGGGACATCTATCAGAGCCTGGCGTTGTATGCGCTGCTGGATCCGGACATTCACCTGGTCAACCTGTCCGGCGCCGCCGGCTCGGGTAAAACCATTCTGGCGCTGGCCGCGGCGATCGAGCAGACCATGGTCAGCAAGCGCTATCGGCGCATCATCGCCACCCGCAGCGTGCAGGGCCTGGACCAGGAAATCGGCTTCCTGCCCGGCACCGAGGCGGAAAAGATGGAGCCTTGGCTGGGCGCGATCACCGACAACCTCGAAGCCTTGCACATGGATGACGAAAACACCCATGGCAGCGTCGACTACATCCTCAGCAAAGTGCCGTTGCAGTTCAAATCGCTCAACTACATTCGCGGTCGCAGCTTCCAGCAGAGCCTGATCCTGATCGACGAATGCCAGAACCTCACGCCGCACCAGATGAAAACCATCATCACCCGGGCCGGCGCCGGTTCCAAAGTGGTGTGCCTGGGCAACCTGGCACAGATCGACACCCCTTACCTGTCCGCGACCAGCTCCGGGCTGACCTACCTGACCGAACGTTTCAAGGATTTCCCCAACGGTGTGCACATCACCCTGCAAGGGGTGCCTCGCTCGATTCTGGCCGAATACGCCGAATCGCATCTGTAACCGCCAAATCGAACCGGGCGACTGCAACTTCGCCCGGTTTTTTATGTGCGCAATTCTGACCCTCGGGTTTACAATCGGCGCTCCTGATCAGGAGTAATCCCGTGCTGACCCATCTCGATTCCCAAGGTCGCGCCAACATGGTCGACGTCACCGAAAAAGCCGTGACGTTCCGTGAAGCGACGGCCCAAGCGCTGGTGCGCATGCTGCCCGACACCCTGCAGATGATCGTCAGCGGCGGCCATCCCAAGGGCGACGTGTTCGCCGTGGCGCGCATTGCCGGCATTCAGGCGGCGAAGAAAACCAGTGATCTGATTCCCCTGTGCCATCCGCTGATGCTGACCGGCGTCAAGGTTGAACTCAGTGTCGAAGGCGACGACGCGGTACGCATCGTGGCGCGCTGCAAATTGTCCGGGCAGACCGGCGTCGAAATGGAAGCGCTGACCGCCGCCAGTGTCGCGGCCCTGACCATCTACGACATGTGCAAGGCCGTGGACCGTGGCATGACCATCGAAAGCGTGCGTCTGCTGGAAAAGGTCGGCGGCAAGAGCGGGCATTTCCAGGCGGAGCAGCCATGAACCTGACCGTGAAGTTTTTTGCCCGTTACCGCGAAGCGCTGGGCGTGGATTCGGTGAAGGTCGAGGGTGACTTTGCCACCGTCGATGACGTTCGTGCGCTGTTGGCGCAGCGTGAGGGCGCCGAGGTATTGAGCGAACAGAACCTGATGTGCGCGCGCAATGAAGACCTTTGCCAGCTCGACGAGCCGGTGGTCGATGGCGACGAAGTGGCGTTTTTCCCTACTGTGACCGGAGGCTGAGCCATGCGCATTCGGGTGCAGACCGAACCGTTCGATCCGGGCGCCGAAGTCAACGCGATGCACGCGGCCAATGTTGGCGTCGGCGCGGTGGTGAGTTTTGTCGGCTACGTGCGCGACTTCAACGATGGTCTCGATGTCGCCGGGATGTTCCTCGAACACTATCCGGGCATGACCGAAAAAGCCCTCGGCAAGATCGCCATCGAGGCGGAGCAGCGCTGGCCGCTGTTGAAGCTGGAAGTGCTGCACCGCATCGGCGCGCTGGAACCGGGCGAGCCGATCGTGTTTGTCGCCGCCGCCAGCGCCCACCGCCAGGCGGCGTTCGACGCCTGCGCGTTCGTCATGGATTACCTGAAAACCCGCGCACCGTTCTGGAAGAAAGAGCACACCAGCGACGGCCCGCGCTGGGTTGAGGGTCGTGACAGCGATCATGCGGCGGCGGATCGCTGGAAGCGGTAATTGCTCTGTCGACCCAGAGCCAGTCTTCGCGAGCTGGCTCGCGAAGAGGCGAGCCGAATCACCAACTCCCTCAAGTTCACCTCCCCGACCATCGGCCGGAAATGACCGGTCTCGCCCAATTGACGATTTGTACGTAAAAGTCCAGTATGGATTTACAAGTACAAAAAAGGTCTTTCCCCGTTTCTGCTTTTTTCTTTCTTGCCAAACCAACAACAACCCGCGAGAGAACGAACATGAAGAAATTCCCCCTCATCACCGGTCTGGCACTGAGCCTGTTGGCGTGCAGCAGCGCGTTCGCCGCCGAGAAAACCCTGCGCATCGGTATCGAAGCGGCGTATCCGCCCTTCGCCTCGAAAACCGACAAGGGTGAAATCGTCGGTTTCGACTACGACATCGGCAATGCCCTGTGCGCGCAGATGCAGGTCAAGTGCGTGTGGGTCGAGGGCGAGTTCGACGGTCTGATCCCTTCCCTGAAAGTGAAGAAAATCGACATGGCGCTGTCGTCCATGACCATCAACGAAGACCGCAAGAAATCGGTGGACTTCACCCACAAGTACTATTTCACCTCGTCGCGGCTGGTGATGAAGGAAGGCGCCACGGTTGACGACCAGTACGCCAGCCTCAAGGGCAAGACCGTCGGCGTGCAGCGTGCAACCACCACTGACCGTTACGCCACCGAGGTGTTCGAGCCCAAGGGCATCAACGTCAAGCGCTACGGCAACAACGAAGAAATCTACATGGACCTGGCGGCCGGGCGTCTCGACGCGATCTTCGCCGACACCATCCCGCTGAACGACTTCCTGTCGATGCCGCGCGGCAAGGGTTACGCTTTTGTCGGGCCTGAGTTGAAGGATCCTAAGTACGTGGGCGAGGGCGCCGGGATTGCGGTACGCAAGGGCAACACCGAGCTGGTCAGCCAGTTGAATACCGCCATCGACGGCATTCGTGCCAGTGGCGAATACCAGAAGATTTCCGAGAAGTACTTCAAGTCGGACATCTACGGCGACTGAATCTGAAAACCGTGCAGCCTTCGCAGGCTGCACGGTTTCAGCCCTTCAATTCCTTCAAATGCTTGTACACCGTCGCCCGCCCCATGTTCAGCACATTGGCCACATAGTTCGAGGCGCTCTTGCCCTTGAACGCTCCCTCGGCGTGCAGCGCCAGCACCAGTTCGCGTTTGTGATCGCGGGTCAGCAGGTTCAGGCTCAGTTGCCGTTCCCGCAGCCAGGCGTGCAGGAAGGTGTTGATCCGCTCCTGCCAGTCATCGCGAAACAGCGAGTCCGGTTGCGGGATCAGTTTGCTCGGCGAGAGGAACAGGTCCAGCGCAGCCTTGGCATTCTCGAACAGTGAAATATTCAGGTTGATGCACAGCACTGCCAGCGGATGACCTTCGCTGTCGCGCAGCACGGTGCTCACGCTGCGAATCTTCTGGCCGTCCCAGTTGAGCTTTTCGTACGGACCGATGTTCCGTTCGTTGACGTCGTCGCTGAGCATGTCTTCCAGCGACGATTCATCGCCGATCACCCGTTTTGACAGGTTGTTGGCGATGTAGTCGACCTTCTGCGTGCGCAGGTCATGCAACACCACTTCGGCATGGGGAAAGAACAGCGTGGCAATGGCGTCGGCGATGGCGTGGTAGTTATCCAGCGCGGCGTCATGCAGCTCGGGCGTGTGTTCGGGGGCGGTCATAACTGTGGAGCTCCAGGCAACGTCAACGCCCCCGTGATCCGGGGGCGTTGCGAGTGTGCCGCAATCCGTCGGGCGAGTCATCCGGGCGGACGGTCAGGCCAGGCGGGCAGGGGCGAGCATGGCGGCGGTCAGGCCGAATTGCTGAAGGTGTTCGGGTAACGATTCGCCACGCACCAGCGCAGCGCTGGCCTGGCCCATGGCCGGGGAGGTCTGGATGCCATAACCGCCCTGGGCCGCGACCCAGAACAGCCCTGGCACTTGCGGATCGAACCCGGACAGCAAATCGCCGTCAGCCACGAAACTGCGCAGGCCGGCCCAGGTGCGGGTCGGGCGGCGGATGGTCAGGGTCGTCGCTTCTTCGATCTGGTAGATACCCATGGCAATGTCCAGCTCTTCGGGCTGCACGTCGTGGGGTTCGACCGGGTCGGCGTTGGCCGGCGAGCCGAGGAACATGCCGGCGTCGGGCTTCATATAGAAGGATTCGTCGAGGCTGACCAGCATCGGCCAATGGTGGATGTCGACGCCTTCGGGGCCGGCGAAAATGAACGCGGCGCGGCGTTTCGGTTGCAGGCCCAGCGGCCGGGCGCCGGCCAGGGCACCGATCTTGTCGGCCCAGGCGCCCGCGGCGTTGATGACAACGCGGGCGCTGAAGGTCTGACCGTTGGTCTGCACTTGCCAGACGCCGTCGGTGTCGCGGCTCAGGCCGAGCACTTCGCAATCGGTCTGCACCTGGCCGTTGTTGCGACGGATACCGCGCAGATAGCCCTGATGCAGGGCGTCGGTGTCGATGTCGCTGGCGGTCGGGTCGTAGATTGCACCATGGACTTTCTCCCGGCGCAGGATCGGCAGCCGCGCGCAGGCTTCATCTGCGCTGAGCAACTGCATCTGCGGCACCGTGGCCTTGGCGCTCAGGTATTGATTGTTCAGCTCGGCGGCGTCGCCGGTGAAATCCACGGTCATTTCCCCGCGTGGGGTCAGCAGCGGATGCTCGCAGAAGCCGCTGGGCGGATGGTCGAAGAATTCGCGGCTGGCCTGGGTCAACGCCCGGACCTGCGGTGTGCCGTAAGCCGCAGTGAACAGCGCAGCCGAGCGTCCGGTGGAGTGATAGGCCGGGTGCGACTCACGCTCCAGCACCACAACCTTGCCGTGCTGCGACAGCCAGAAACCGGTGGAAGCGCCGGCGATACCGCCGCCGATGATGATGAAATCTGCATGACTCATGAGAATCTCCGGTGTCAGCGCTGCAATTGATAGACGGCGTTGGCCAGGGCGATGTCCTCCAGGCCCAGACCGATGGAGCGGAAAAACACGTGACGGTGGTAATCGGGGCGCTGCACGTTTTCGCTGAGCAGATCCGCGAGGTCACCGAGGATCGCGCTGTGGTCCCAGCCATGCTGTTCGCTGGCGATCAGCATCTCACCGGCCGAGCCCGGGGTGGTCAGACGATAGTCGCAGAACACCTGCATGTCGTTGAGGCTTTGCGGCGGCACTTCGTGGGCGCGTGGTGCGTTGGTGCTGATCGAGGTGATCAGCGCCGGTTTGCTCAAGGTTGCCGGGTCGATCACCGGGCCTGCGGACGAGGTGCAGAGCATGATCACGTCGGCCTCGGCGATGGCGGTTTCGCGGCTGGCGGCGATGTTCACCCGTGAATCGAGGGTTTGCAGTTGGCGGATGGTTGTCGGGTCTTCGCTCAAGGTGGGCGAGAACACGCTGATGCTCTGCCAGTCGCGCAACGTCTTGACGTAATGCAGGTGCGCCTGGGCAACCTTGCCGCTGCCGATGATGGCCAGACGTGCGGCTTTCAAGGGGGCGAGGGCATCGACGGCGACGGCGGTGGTCGCCGCGGTGCGGGCAGTGGTCAGTTCGCCGGCATCGCAGAGCAGCAGCGGCTGGCCGGTCTGCATCGACATCAGCAGCGTCCACGCCGTCACCAGCGGGCCTTGTTCGCGAACGATGTACGGCGAGGTCTTGACCCCGTACACGCCGTCTTCGGCCAATACGCCCAGATAGTTGATGAAGTCCCCGGCGCCCCGGGGGAATTCCACCAGTTGCTGCGCCGGTTGCACCGCATGCCCGGCCGCGAGATCGCGGAACAGTTTGCGCAGGATCTGCGGCACATCGATCCGGGCCAACAGCTCACGGGCCTGGGTTTGGTCGATCACGTAAGGTGTACTGGACATGTCGGACTCCGGAGACTTTTCTAAACTAATTTGTCCATTATGGACTTTTAGTTTTATTGAACAATATCCGGGCGAAAAAAAAGCGCAGTCCGTTGCCGGCTGCGCTTCTCTTTATAACGTCGCTTACTGTGGACGCTTGCGCTCAACTGCGCGCAACAGATGGGTCGGCGGCGTTTCACAGCTGATCTTGCGACCGAGTTTTTCTTCGATGGACGGCAACTGATAGGAGTCGTCTTCACCGGCAAAGCTGATCGACACGCCGTCGGCGCCAGCGCGACCGGTACGGCCGATGCGGTGCACGTAGTCGTCCGGGACTTCCGGCAGGGTGAAGTTGATCACGTGGCTGATGCCATCGATGTGGATGCCGCGCCCGGCCACGTCAGTGGCGACCAGCACCCGGATCTTGCCTTCGCGAAAGCCTTCCAGCGTTTTGATTCGCTTGTGCTGCGGCACGTCGCCGGACAGTTGCGCGGCGTTGATGCCGTCACGCACCAGACGTTCTTCGATGCGTCGCACTTCGTCCTTGCGGTTGGCGAACACGATGACCCGCTCCCAGCCGTTGTCGTTGACCAGGTTGAAGAGCAGTTTGTATTTGTCGGCACCGGCCACCGCGTAGATGTGCTGCTCGACGTTTTCGTTAGCCACGTTGGTGACCTCGATTTCGACGATTGCAGGATCGGTGGTCCACTGCTTGGCGAGGTTCATCACGTCATCGGTGAAGGTCGCAGAGAACAGCAGGGTCTGGCGTTCGCTTTTGGGTGGGGTCTGGCGAATGATCTGCCGGACCTGCGGGATGAAGCCCATGTCGAGCATGCGGTCGGCTTCGTCCAGCACCATGACTTCGACCATGTCCAGATGCACGTCGCCGCGCTGGTTGAAGTCGAGCAGACGGCCCGGGGTCGCGACGAGGATGTCGCAATGGCGCGCTTCGAGGTGCTTGAGCTGCTTGTCGAAGTCCATCCCGCCGACGAACGTCATGACGTTGAGGCCGGTGTACTTGGTCAGGTCGGCGGCGTCCTTGGCGATCTGCACCACCAGCTCGCGGGTCGGCGCGATGATCAGCGCCCGTGGCTCGCCCATGTAGCGTTCTTTCGGCGGCGGGGTCTGCAGCAGCTGGGTGATGATCGAGATCAGGAACGCGGCGGTCTTGCCGGTGCCGGTCTGGGCGCGGCCGATGGCGTCTTTGCCGGCGAGGGTGTAACCCAGCACCTGAGCCTGGATCGGCGTGCAATACGGAAACCCCAGGTCGTGGATGGCGTGCATCAGTTCCGGGGCGAGTTTGAAATCGTGGAAGCGGGTCTTGCCTTCCTGCGGCTCGACGACGAAGTCTTCGAGTTTCCAGGGAATCACCGGTGCCTTGGGCTTGGGTTCGCGGCGTGGTTTGGCCGGTTTCGGTGCTTCGCTGCGGGCCGGCTTGGTGGCGGGCGCGGCAGCTGGAGCGGGTTTCGGTTCGCGTTGGGGCGTCTGGCGGTCGGCCTGGCTGGCATCGTTGCGATGACCGGTGGCGTGCGACGGCGCAGTGGGGACTGGCGCGAGCTGCTCAGCCTCGCTTTTACCGAACATTTTCTTGAGTGCTTTGAGCACGGTCATCTCATCAATTGGTTAAGGAATGTACGCCGGCCAGTGTAATGCAAGAAACGGGCGCGGCGTAGTGGGATGATCAAAGGGCGACCTTCGTCGCAATTGTCAGCGCAGGCGTTCGCTCAACCACACCGCGATGTCGCGAATTTCTTCGGGTAACACTTCGTGCTCCATTGGGTATTCCTGCCATGTCACGGTGACACCATGGACCTTGAGATACTCATAAGCCGTACGTCCCATCGAGTTCTGCACCACGTTGTCGAACTGGCCGTGCAGCGCCAGCACCGGAATCCGCTGCTGGCTGGCGGACAACGCCAGTTCATCGCTGAAGGTCGGTGCGTATGTCGATAGTGCCAGCACCCCGCCCAACGGCCCCTGCCATTTCAGAAATGCGGTGTGATAGACCACGGCGCCACCCTGGGAAAAACCGGCGAGGAAAATCCGCGAAGCGTCTATTCCGATGCTTCGCTGTTCTTCGATCAGTTCGATGATGCGGTCGGCGGAGGCTTCCAGCTCGTCGCGGTCGATCGCCCTGGCCGGGCTCATGGCTTTGATGTCGTACCAGCTCGGCATGGCATAACCGCCATTTATCGTCACCGGACGGGTCGGCGCCTGGGGCAGGACGAAACGTGTGCTCAGCAGGCTTTCCTGAAGCGCTTCGGCCACCGGCAGAAAGTCGTAGCGGTCGGCGCCGAGGCCGTGCAGCCAGATCACGCAGGCGTCTGCGGGCTTAACAGGCTGAAGAATCAAGGGCTCGGTCATGGCTGCTCCAATTGTGTGCGGGCGCTCTCATTGAGTGCGTGATTCGAGTGCGCGCCTGGTTGATCCGTTAAGAAGATGTCGCAAGGGTGCAAGTTTTGCTATTGACCTGTCACTCAGTCGCTTCAGCAGCCGGTGTGGTACGGGCTTTGCTATGAGGTAGTCGTGCAATCGATCTCGCGCCTGGCGGTAACACTATCAGTGAACGCCCGGCGACGGGATAGCAAAGAATCCGGTGATGGATGTTCGCCAATGGCCGCAACGGGCTTAGCGAACGTGAAAGGGCTACCGCCCGTTCGGCCGACTGGTGAGAAGTGAGTTGTCCATGATGTGGATTGTCTCCTACTAGACTCATAGCGAAGGTCCTGCGTCGGTTGACCCCCAAAAAAGCCAACACGGGTCAACAACGCCTCAAAAGGGTGCGACTGGACTCAAGCTCCGACACAACAAGAGCAAAACTGGAGGTTTGAATGAAGATGTTGAAATCCACTCTGGCGATCGTGACTGCTGCTGCAGTACTGGGTGTCAGCGGGTTCGCTCAGGCGGGTGCAACCCTGGATGCAGTACAGAAGAAAGGTTTTGTGCAGTGTGGTGTAAGCGATGGTCTGCCGGGATTCTCGGTTCCAGACTCCACAGGCAAAATCATTGGTATCGATGCTGATGTCTGCCGCGCCGTGGCCGCTGCCGTGTTCGGCGACGCGACCAAGGTCAAGTTCAGTCAGTTGAACGCAAAAGAGCGCTTCACCGCGCTGCAGTCGGGCGAGATCGACATTCTGTCGCGCAACACCACCATGACCAGCTCCCGTGACGCGGGCATGGGCCTGAAATTCCCGGGCTTCATTACCTACTACGACGGCATCGGCTTCCTGGTAAACAACAAGCTGGGCGTGAAGAGTGCCAAAGAGCTGGACGGTGCAACCATCTGCATCCAGGCCGGTACCACCACCGAGCTGAACGTTTCCGACTACTTCCGCGGCAACGGCCTGAAATACACCCCAATCACTTTCGACACCTCCGATGAAAGCGCCAAATCGCTGGAATCCGGTCGTTGCGACGTGCTGACCTCCGACAAGTCCCAGCTGTTCGCCCAGCGCAGCAAGCTGGCTTCGCCGAAGGACTATGTAGTTCTGCCGGAAACCATTTCCAAGGAACCACTGGGCCCGGTCGTGCGTAACGGCGACGACGAGTGGCTGGCCATCGTGCGTTGGGTTGGCTACGCGCTGCTGAACACCGAAGAAGCCGGCATCACTTCGAAGAACGTCGAAGCTGAAGCCAAGGCGACCAAGAACCCGGATGTCGCTCGTATGCTCGGCGCAGACGGCGAATACGGCAAAGACCTGAAACTGCCGAAGGACTGGGTCGTACAGATCGTCAAGCAAGTCGGCAACTACGGCGAAATCTTCGAGAAAAACCTCGGCAAGAGCACTCCGCTGGAAATCGACCGCGGCCTGAACGCGCTGTGGACCAACGGCGGCATTCAATACGCACCACCAGTGCGCTGATGGTTCTGTCACCCGGCAGGCCAACTGCCGGGTGATGTTCTGTTCCATTATTTCCGGGGCACTTCATGCAAAATTCAATCGGCGCACCAAAGCAGAGGCTCAGCCTCAGCGATCCACGAGTGCGTGCGTGGGTATTTCAGATCATCACCATCGTGGCGGTGGTCTCCCTGGGCTGGTATCTGTTTGATAACACCCAGACCAACCTGCAACACCGGGGTATCACTTCGGGGTTCGACTTTCTCGAGCGCAGTGCCGGGTTCGGCATCGCTCAACACCTGATCTCCTACACCGAAGCGGACAGCTATGCCCGGGTGTTTGTCATCGGCCTGCTCAACACGCTGCTGGTGACCATCATCGGCGTGATCCTGGCCACGATCCTCGGCTTCATCGTCGGCGTGGCGCGCCTGTCGAAGAACTGGATCATCGCCAAACTGGCAACCGTGTACGTGGAGGTTTTCCGTAACATCCCGCCACTGCTGCAGATCCTGTTCTGGTACTTCGCGGTGTTCCTGACCATGCCGGGGCCGCGCAACGCCCACAACTTCGGCGATACCTTCTTCGTCAGCAGCCGTGGCCTGAACATGCCGGCTGCGTTGATGGCCGACGGTTTCTGGGCATTCGTGGTCAGTATCGTGGTGGCCATCGTCGCGATCGTGCTGATGAGCCGCTGGGCCAATAAACGCTTTGAGGCCACCGGCGAGCCGTTCCACAAGTTCTGGGTCGGCCTGGCGCTGTTCCTGGTGATCCCGGCGCTCTGCATGCTGATCTTCGGTGCACCTGTGCACTGGGAAATGCCGAAGCTGCAGGGCTTCAACTTCGTCGACGGCTGGGTGCTGATTCCGGAACTGCTGGCCTTGACCCTGGCGCTGACGGTGTACACCGCAGCGTTCATCGCCGAGATCGTGCGTTCGGGCATCAAGTCGGTCAGTCACGGCCAGACCGAGGCGGCGCATTCGCTCGGTCTGCGTAACGGCCCGACCCTGCGCAAGGTGATCATTCCGCAAGCGCTGCGGGTCATCATCCCGCCGCTGACCAGCCAATACCTGAACCTGGCGAAGAACTCCTCGCTGGCGGCCGGTATCGGTTATCCGGAGATGGTTTCGCTGTTCGCCGGCACTGTGCTGAACCAGACCGGTCAGGCGATCGAAGTCATTGCCATCACCATGAGCGTGTACCTGGCGATCAGTATCAGCATTTCCCTGCTGATGAACTGGTACAACAAGCGCATCGCGCTGATCGAGCGGTAAGGAATAGCGCATGAGTACTCATACTTTCAAACCCGACATGCCACCGCCGGCCAAGGTCTTCGGCCCGATGGCGTGGATCCGCGCGAACATGTTCTCCAGCTGGCTCAACACCCTGCTGACTCTGTTCGCGTTCTACCTGATCTACCTGGTGGTACCACCGATCCTCAGCTGGGCGATCCTCGATGCCAACTGGGTCGGCACCACCCGCGCCGACTGCACCAAGGACGGCGCCTGCTGGGTGTTCATCCAGCAGCGTTTCGGCCAGTTCATGTACGGCTACTATCCGGCGGAGCTGCGCTGGCGCGTGGACCTGACCGTGTGGCTGGCGGTCATCGGCGTGGCGCCACTGTTCATCAAGCGCGTGGCGCACAAGGCGGTGTACGGCCTGAGCTTCCTGGTGGTCTACCCGATCGTTGCCTGGTGCCTGCTGCATGGCGGCGTCTTCGGCCTCGACGCCGTGCCGACCAGCCGGTGGGGCGGTCTGATGCTGACCCTGGTGATCGCCACTGTCGGCATCGCCGGTGCGTTGCCGCTGGGGATTGTCCTGGCGCTGGGCCGGCGCTCGAACATGCCGGCGATCCGTGTGGTCTGCGTGACCTTCATCGAGTTCTGGCGCGGCGTGCCATTGATCACGGTGCTGTTCATGTCCTCGGTGATGCTGCCGCTGTTCCTGCCCGAAGGCATGAACTTCGACAAGCTGCTGCGGGCGCTGATCGGCGTGATCCTGTTCCAGTCGGCGTACGTCGCCGAAGTGGTGCGCGGCGGTCTGCAAGCGATCCCCAAAGGCCAGTACGAAGCCGCGGCCGCGATGGGCCTCGGTTACTGGCGCGCCATGGGCCTGGTGATTCTGCCGCAAGCCCTGAAACTGGTGATTCCCGGCATCGTCAACACCTTCATCGCGCTGTTCAAGGACACCAGCCTTGTGATCATCATCGGCCTCTTTGACCTGCTCAACAGCGTCAAGCAAGCCGCTGCCGATCCGAAATGGCTGGGCATGGCCACCGAAGGCTACGTGTTCGCCGCCCTGGTGTTCTGGATTTTCTGTTTTGGCATGTCGCGCTATTCCATGCACCTGGAACGCAAGCTCGACACTGGCCACAAGCGTTAGGAGTTTTTTCGATGAGCGAAGCAATCAAAAAGCCAGTGGGCCCTGAAGGCATCATTCAGATGCAGGGCGTGAACAAGTGGTACGGCCAGTTCCACGTGCTGAAAGACATCAACCTCAATGTGCGTCAGGGCGAGCGTATCGTGCTGTGCGGCCCGTCGGGTTCCGGCAAGTCCACCACCATCCGCTGTCTCAACCGTCTGGAAGAGCACCAGCAGGGCCGCATCGTGGTCGATGGCGTGGAACTGACCAACGACCTCAAGCAGATCGAAGCGATCCGTCGTGAAGTCGGCATGGTGTTCCAGCATTTCAACCTGTTCCCGCACCTGACCATCCTGCAGAACTGCACCCTGGCGCCGATGTGGGTGCGCAAGATGCCCAAGCGCAAGGCCGAGGAAATCGCCATGCATTACCTGGAGCGCGTACGCATTCCGGAGCAGGCGCACAAGTACCCGGGGCAACTGTCCGGCGGTCAGCAGCAACGTGTGGCGATCGCCCGCGCGCTGTGCATGAAACCGAAAATCATGCTGTTCGACGAACCGACTTCGGCGCTCGACCCGGAGATGGTGAAGGAAGTACTCGACACCATGATCGGCCTGGCGGAAGACGGCATGACCATGCTTTGCGTAACCCACGAAATGGGCTTCGCCCGCACCGTGGCCAACCGCGTGATCTTCATGGACAAGGGCGAAATCGTTGAGCAGGCGGCACCGAACGACTTCTTCGACAATCCGCAGAATGATCGGACGAAGCTGTTCCTGAGTCAGATCCTGCATTGATCCTGATTGGGCGTTGAAATAAACCCGGACTGCGTTCCGGGTTTATTTTTGCCCGGATTTTGTCGGTTGCCCCGGCTGAAAAATCTGACTACCCTGTCAGCAAATTCATCCCATGATTGGATGACAGGGCGAATTCCATGTCAGAAAACTCATTATTGATCAAACGATCCTTGGTCGATCAGGCCCTGGATCAATTGCGCCAGCGCATCACCGATGGCACCTGGCAGGTCGGTCAGCGTCTGCCGACCGAGCCCGAGCTGTGCGCAGAACTCGGTATCAGCCGTAACACCGTGCGCGAGGCGATGCGGGTACTGGCGTTCTCTGGGTTGATCGAGATCCGTCAGGGTGACGGCAGTTACCTGCGGGCGGTGGTCGATCCGATGGACACGCTCAAGGCGCTGTCCAGATGCTCGCTGGATCAGGCCCGGGAAACCCGGCACATCCTAGAAGTCGAGGCCATCGGCCTGGCCGCATTGCGTCGGACCGACGACGACCTCGTGGCTCTGCGCGAGGCACTGGGGCACGCCGGCAGTCACTACCACGGCGACCTCGACAGCTACATCGCCTGCGATCTGGTGTTTCACCGCCGTCTGGTGGACGCCGCGCACAATCCGACCCTCAGCGAGCTGTATCGCTATTTTTCCAGCATCGTCGGCGCGCAATTGCGCCAGACCCTGAACATCGTCCCCCGTCGACAGGAAGTCTTCGATTTGCACGTCGCCTTGCTGGAGGCCGTCGAGCAACGCGACCCGGAGCGGGCCAAAGCCCTGTCGAGGCAGTTGATCAATGAACCTTGAAACCGAGAAAACCATGTCCCGCCTAGAAGCCTCCCCGGCTGCCGTTCGCAAGGCCGAGCTCGAAGAATTACTGATCGACGCAGAAGCCGATGACGATCAGGTGCAGCAAAGCCATCCGCTGGTGCGCCGCCCGTGGCTGTTGCTGCTGGGGCTGATTCTGGTGGCGTTGAACCTGCGCCCGGCGCTGTCGAGCCTGGCGCCGCTGCTCAGTGAGGTTTCCAAAAGCCTTGGCTTGTCCGCCGCTCAGGCGGGGTTGCTGACGACGTTGCCGGTGCTGTGCCTCGGTCTGTTTGCCCCGCTGGCCCCGTTACTCGCGCGACGTTTCGGCGCCGAGCGGGTGGTGCTGGGGATTCTTCTGACACTGGCCGGCGGCATCATCCTGCGCAGCAACTTCGGCGAAACCGGTCTGTTCGCCGGCAGCGTACTGGGTGGCGCGAGCATCGGCATCATCGGCGTGTTGCTGCCGGGCATCGTCAAACGCGACTTCGCCAAACACGCCGGCGCCATGACCGGTGTCTACACCATGGCCCTGTGCCTGGGCGCGGCGATGGCGGCGGGTTCCACCGTGCCATTGAGCGAACACTTCGACCACAGCTGGGCCATGGGCCTGGGTTTCTGGGTGATTCCGGCACTGCTCGCGGCAGTGTTCTGGCTGCCGCAAATCGGCCAGAAACACGGCGCGCACAACGTTGCCTACCGGGTGCGCGGTCTGCTGCGGGATCCGCTGGCCTGGCAAGTGACCTTGTACATGGGCCTGCAATCGTCGCTGGCCTACATCGTGTTCGGCTGGTTGCCGTCGATCCTCATCGGTCGCGGGCTGACGCCGACCCAGGCTGGCCTTGTGCTGTCCGGTTCGGTGATCATCCAGCTCGCCAGCTCCCTGGCGGCACCGTGGCTGGCCACGCGCGGCAAGGATCAGCGGCTGGCGATCGTGGTGGTCATGGCGCTGACCCTCGGCGGCCTGTTCGGTTGCCTCTACGCGCCGATCGAAGGGCTGTGGGGCTGGGCGATCCTGCTGGGCCTGGGGCAGGGCGGTACGTTCAGCCTGGCGCTGACCCTGATCGTGTTGCGCTCGCGCGATTCCCATGTCGCGGCCAACCTGTCGAGCATGTCCCAGGGTTTCGGCTACACCCTCGCGTCCATGGGGCCGTTCGCAGTCGGTGTGGTGCACGACTGGACCGGCGGCTGGAACGCCGTGGGCTGGATCTTCGGCATCATCGGTGCGGGTGCGATCCTCGCCGGCCTCGGTGCCGGTCGCGCGCTGTACGTGCAGGTGACAAGCGAAAAGGTCTGACACGCACACACTGTCGGTATTCGGAATGCGAATGCCGATAGTGTTTCGGGCGTTTGCGGATTATCGTGCTGGCAATCTGTACATTTCCTGGAGATTGCCCATGAGTGAAGAAGCCCACAGCGCCCTGATCACCCGTTTCTACCAGGCTTTCCAGCGCCTCGACGCCGAGGCCATGGCCGCCTGCTACACCGACGACGTAGTGTTCAGCGATCCGGCCTTCGGTGAGTTGCGCGGGCCCGATGCCGGCGACATGTGGCGCATGCTCACCACCCGCGCCAAGGACTTTTCCCTGACCTTCGACAACGTCCGTGCCGACGAACGCAGTGGCGGTGCCCATTGGGTGGCGACCTACCTGTTCAGCCAGACCGGCAACATCGTGATCAACGACATCCAGGCACGTTTCGTCTTTCGCGACGGCAAGATCTGCGAACATCACGACCACTTCGACCTGTGGCGCTGGTCCCGTCAGGCGCTGGGCTTCAAAGGCCTGCTGCTGGGCTGGACGCCGCTGGTGCGCAACGCCGTCCGCGCCCAGGCGCTGAAAGGGCTGAAGGCATTTCAGGCGAGTCGCTGATAAGATCGCGACCTGTTTTCCTTAACGCCTGAATTGCCCCGTGACCAGCCTCAGCGAAAATCCTCTCGATGCCGACGTTCCAGTGAGCAAATCCTGGTTCGTCTACCTCGTACGCGCCGCCAACGGTTCGCTGTACTGCGGGATCAGTGATGATCCCGTGCGCCGTTTTGCCAAGCACCAGAGCGGCAAGGGCGCGCGGTTCTTTCTCTCAAGCCCGGCGATGGCGCTGGTCTACACCGAGCGTTGCCGCGACAAGGGCGATGCGTTGCGTCAGGAGCGGTTGATCAAGAAGCTCAGGAAGAGTGCGAAGGAGTGTCTGGTGGCGTCTTATCGGCCTGATTGATCAGGTATTGGCAAACGGTAGAAATCCCCGCGTCGACGCGGTGCCCTCCGGCAAACGACAGGCGAAAAAAAACCGCCTTTGCGGGGCGGTTTCTTCTGTAAACGCCGGTTTGCGGCCGGGTTTACTGATCTCACAGGAGACATTGACGTAGGCGGAGAGTATTCCTCTTTGCATGCCTTATCAACCTGACTGATCAGTTCCCATCAGCCGGATCCGTAGGCTGCGAACGAATTGCGCGCTAAGCTGCGGGCTCACTTTCTGTGCGGCGGAGCCGAGCATGCCCGAGTTGATTCTGCATCATTACCCGACCTCTCCATTCGCCGAAAAAGCCCGGCTGCTGCTGGGGTTCAAGGGCTTGTCCTGGCGTTCGGTGCACATTTCGCCGGTAATGCCCAAGCCTGACCTGACCGCCCTGACCGGTGGCTACCGCAAGACTCCGGTGCTGCAGATCGGCGCCGACATCTATTGCGACACCGCGCTGATCGCCCGCCGCCTCGAACAGGAAAAGGCCCAGCCTTCGTTCTTCCCGGAAGGTCAGGAGATGATCGCCGCCAGCTTCGCCGCCTGGGCTGATTCGGTGGTGTTCCAGCATGCGGTGAGCCTGGTGTTCCAGCCGGAATCGGTGGCAGTGCGTTTCGGCAAATTGCCGCCGGAAGCGATCAAGGCGTTCCTTGCCGATCGGGCCGGACTGTTCAGTGGTGGCAGCGCAACCAAGCTTTCAGCGGAGCAGGCCAAGCACAATTGGCCGACCCTCATGGCGCGTCTGGAGCAGCAGTTGCAGCGTGAAGACGGTGACTACCTGTTCGGTGAGCCGTCGATTGCCGACTTCGCCATGGCCCATCCACTGTGGTTCCTAAAGGCCACGCACGTGACGGCGCCCTTGGTGGATGTTTATCCGGCGGTGTCGGCGTGGCTGGGGCGTGTGCTCGGTTTTGGCCATGGCGCGGCCAGCGAGATGAGTTCGGAGGAAGCACTGGAGATCGCGCGCAGCTCGACGCCAGCGGCGTTGCCGGAGGAAGCGTTCACTGATCCGAACGGGTTCGTGGCAGGGCAGCAGGTGCTGATCGCAGCCACAGACTACGGCGTTGATCCGGTGGCTGGTGAGCTGGTGTTTGCCGGTTGCGAGGAGCTGATCCTGCGCCGTGAAGACGAGCGTGGCGGGTTGGTGCATGTGCACTTCCCGCGTTTCGGTTTCCGAATCGAGAAACGCTGAAACAGACGAGGGAGCCCATGGGCTCCCTCGTTCATTTCAGTGCAGCGAGAATCTCGTCCGGATCAAACCCGCGAATCAACGTGCCATTGACGTCGATCAGCGGAATCCCGCGTCCGCCCAGCGCTTCGTACGCCTTGCGTGCCTCGGCATCCTTCTCGATATCGAATTCCTTGAACGGAATGCCCTTCTGATCGAGAAAGCGCTTGGTCTGCTTGCAGTAGCCGCACCAGTCCGTGGCGTACAGCACGACATGGGCGTTGGCGCGGACTTGCTCGGACGCCATCTGCGACGGGTTGAAGACCCGCTCGATCTTGCCCCAGTTCTGATAGACCACAACCACCAGCAGAACCAGTGCAACCTTTTTCAGCACATTGCCGAGCATCAGGTGCGACGTTTCAACTGATCGGTGAGTGAGGTCGGCAGGCCTTTGATGACCAGGGTCCCGGCTTCTTCGTCGTATTCGATCTTGGAGCCCAGCAGGTGCGCTTCGAAGCTGATCGACAGGCCTTCGGCGCGGCCGGTGAAGCGACGGAACTGGTTGAGCGTGCGCTTATCCGCCGGGATCTCCGGCGACAGGCCGTAATCCTTGTTGCGGATGTGATCGTAGAAGGCTTTCGGGCGCTCTTCGTCAATCAGCTCCGACAGTTCTTCCAGACCCATCGGTTCACCGAGCTTGGCCTGGCTGCTGGCGTAGTCGACCAGGGTCTTGGTCTTCTCGCGGGCGGAATCTTCCGGCAGGTCTTCGCTTTCGACGAAGTCGCTGAAGGCCTTGAGCAGGGTGCGGGTCTCGCCCGGGCCATCGACGCCTTCCTGGCAACCGATGAAGTCGCGGAAGTACTCCGAAACCTTCTTGCCATTCTTGCCCTTGATGAACGAGATGTACTGCTTGGACTGCTTGTTGTTCTGCCACTCGGAAACGTTGATCCGCGCCGCCAGGTGCAGTTGGCCGAGGTCGAGGTGGCGCGACGGGGTCACGTCCAGTTCATCGGTCACCGCCACGCCTTCGCTGTGGTGCAGCAGAGCGATGGCCAGGTAGTCCGTCATGCCTTGCTGATAGTGGGCGAACAGCACGTGGCCGCCGACCGACAGGTTCGATTCTTCCATCAGCTTTTGCAGGTGCTCGACCGCGACTTTGCTGAACGCAGTGAAGTCCTTGCCGCCTTCCATGTATTCCTTCAGCCAGCCGCTGAACGGGAACGCACCGGACTCCGGATGAAACAACCCCCAGGCTTTGCCCTGTTTGGCGTTATAGCTCTCGTTGAGATCGGCGAGCATGTTCTCGATGGCTGCGGACTCAGCCAGTTCGGAGTCACGGGCGTGCAGAACTGCGGGTGTGCCGTCGGGTTTTTTGTCGATCAAATGGACGATGCAATGACGGATCGGCATAGGCTTCTCGGCTGGTGGAAGGGAGGAGGGCGAGCTCCCCCGAAAAAGCGCTCAGTGTACCGCAACCACTGGATTTGGCGCGGGGTGAAGGGCAAATCCGGGTCGCCCGACGGGCCTTATGCATTTATTTACCGATTTAGCGCAATAAACCTGACCATTTGGCTAGCTAGAGGCGGATATTTCCTTGTCTCTGTGCTAGTTTTGCCCGGTCTTGTGCGAAGTCACCGCGACAAGCATGCATTCAGCTTTTGTCAGGTCGAACCAAACCTTGATTTCGGCATCTATAACCCCGACTCGTCGTGGTTATCGCCGAGGGTGCCAGATCCAGAAGATCGGGCTCGATGGCTGACACTGCACTCTGCAATCCATATGAATTTGATAGGGAAGGAACACTACATGGCTCTTACTAAAGACCAACTGATCGCCGACATCGCCGAAGCTATCGACGCGCCGAAAACCACCGCGCGTAACGCTCTGGACCAACTGGGCCAAATCGTTGCTGATCAGCTGGAAAACGGCGGCGAAATCACCTTGCCAGGTATCGGCAAGCTGAAAGTGACCGAGCGTCCTGCCCGCACTGGCCGTAACCCATCGACTGGCGCTGCCATCGAAATCCCTGCCAAGAAAGTGATCAAGCTGGTTGTGGCCAAAGGCCTGACCGACGCTGTGAACAAGTAAGACGCAGCGATAAAAAACCGTGCACCGGAGCGATCCGGGCACGGTTTTTTTGTGCCTGCCGATTGTGTTTCAGCAGTGGCGGCGGCTGCTTTGCGCTCAAGCGCCACCCCGGTTGAAACGTCTTACTTGCGAACCCAGCGCTCACGGCGCCAGATCTGCTGCTCGGACTTGGTCTGGAACGTCCAGGCGACGAAGCGGCTCTGCTTCTGCCCTTGGGACATCTCCACCACCTGGCTTTCCAGCGCCCCCGCCTTTTTCAGTGCGGTTTCGATGGCCGGCAGGTTCGAGGCTTTCGAGACCAGGGTACTGAACCACAGCACCTTGTGTGCAAAGTTCGCGCTTTCGGCAATCAGTTGCGTCACGAAACGCGCTTCGCCGCCTTCACACCACAGTTCGGCCGACTGACCGCCGAAGTTCAGTACCGGCAATTTGCGCTTCGGATCGGCCTTGCCCAAGGCTCGCCATTTGCGCTCACTGCCCTTGGTGGCCTCTTCCATCGACGCATGGAATGGCGGGTTGCACATGGTCAGGTCAAAGCGCTCGCCGGGCTCCAGCAGGCCGATCAGGATGTGCTTGCGGTTCTCCTGCTGGCGCAGCTGGATAACCTTGGTCAGGTCGTTGGACTGGACGATGGCCTTGGCGGCGGCCACGGCGGTCGGGTCGATTTCCGAGCCGAGGAAATGCCAGCGGTATTCGCTGTTACCGATCAGCGGATACACGCAGTTGGCGCCCATGCCGATATCCAGCACGTTGACGATGGCGCCGCGCGGAACCACGCCGTCGTTGTTGCTGGCCAGCAGGTCAGCCAGGAAGTGGATGTAGTCGGCACGGCCCGGCACCGGCGGGCACAGGTAATCGGCCGGGATGTCCCAATGCTGGATGCCGTAGAACGACTTGAGCAGCGCCCGGTTGAACACACGCACCGCATCGGGACTGGCGAAGTCGATGCTTTCCTTGCCGTACGGGTTGGTGATCACGAACTTCGCCAGTTCCGGCGTGGTCTTGATCAGCGCCGGGAAGTCGTAACGACCCTGATGGCGATTGCGCGGATGCAGGCTGGCTTCTTTACGCGGTCCCGCGGGCTTGGCCGGGGTGGCGGAGTCAGGCTTCTTGCGCGCAGGTTTTGGTGTACGTGGGGCGTTCATGGGCGTGGTCGATTCGGGTAGGGCTGAAAGTGGCGGCCATTGTCCCACAGGGAGCCGTGTTGTTGGCCGGAAAAGTGCCGGGCACAAAAAAGGGAGGCCGTTGCGGGGCCTCCCTTTTTCAATGCGATTTGCCGTTACAGGCTGGCAATCCGCGCGTGCTGCTCGGCCAGCTTGGCCAGAGCCTGTTCGGCTTCGGCCAGTTTGGCGCGTTCCTTCTCGATGACTTCAGCCGGGGCCTTGTCAACGAAACCGGCATTGGACAGCTTGCCGCCAACGCGCTGGACTTCGCCCTGCAGACGCAGGATTTCCTTGTCCAGACGTGCCAGCTCGGCGCCCTTGTCGATCAGGCCGGCCATCGGCACCAGCACTTCCATCTCGCCAACCAGCGCGGTGGCGGACAGCGGCGCTTCTTCGCCGGCGGCCAGTACGGTGATCGATTCCAGACGCGCCAGCTTCTTCAGCAGCGCTTCGTTCTCGGTCAGGCGGCGCTGGTCTTCAGCGCTGACGTTCTTCAGGTAGATCGGCAGTGGCTTGCCCGGGCCGATGTTCATTTCGCCACGGATGTTACGCGTGCCGAGCATCAGGCCCTTGAGCCATTCGATGTCGTCTTCGGCCGCCGGATCGATGCGCTCTTCGTTGGCCACCGGCCACGCTTGCAACATGATCGTCTTGCCTTGAATGCCGGCCAGCGGCGCGATGCGCTGCCAGATTTCTTCAGTGATGAACGGCATGAACGGATGCGCCAGACGCAGCGCCACTTCCAGTACGCGAACCAGCGTGCGGCGTGTGCCACGCTGACGTTCAACCGGTGCGTTCTCGTCCCACAGCACAGGCTTGGACAATTCCAGGTACCAGTCGCAGTACTGGTTCCAGATGAACTCGTACAGCGCTTGTGCCGCCAGGTCGAAACGGAACTGATCCAGTTGGCGGGTCACTTCGGCTTCGGTGCGTTGCAGCTGCGAGATGATCCAGCGGTCGGCCAGCGACAGTTCGTAGGCTTCGCCGTTCTGGCCGCAGTCCTCGCCCTTGTCCAGAACATACCGCGCGGCGTTCCAGATCTTGTTGCAGAAGTTGCGATAGCCTTCGACGCGGCCCATGTCGAACTTGATGTCGCGACCGGTGGAGGCCAGCGAACAGAAGGTGAAACGCAGGGCGTCGGTGCCGTAGCTGGCGATGCCGTCGGCGAACTCGTCGCGGGTCTGCTTCTCGATCTTCTTCGCCAGTTTCGGCTGCATCAGACCGGAAGTGCGTTTCTGCACCAGGGTTTCGAGCTCGATACCGTCGATGATGTCCAGCGGGTCCAGGACGTTGCCCTTGGATTTGGACATCTTCTGGCCCTGGCCATCACGCACCAGGCCGTGCACGTAAACGGTCTTGAACGGAACCTGCGGCGTGCCGTCCTCGTTCTTGATCAGGTGCATGGTCAGCATGATCATCCGGGCAACCCAGAAGAAAATGATGTCGAAACCGGTGACCAGCACGTCGGTGGAGTGGAATTTCTTCAAGAACTCGGTCTTTTCCGGCCAGCCCAGGGTGGAGAAGGTCCACAGGCCCGAACTGAACCAGGTGTCGAGAACGTCGTTGTCCTGTTGCAGCGCAACGTCCGGGCCAAGGTTGTGCTTGGCACGCACTTCGGCTTCGTCGCGACCGACGTAGACCTTGCCCGACTCGTCGTACCAGGCCGGGATGCGGTGGCCCCACCACAGCTGACGGCTGATGCACCAGTCCTGGATGTCGCGCATCCACGAGAAGTACATGTTTTCGTACTGCTTCGGCACGAACTGGATGCGACCGTCTTCAACGGCAGCAATCGCAGGCTCGGCCAGCGGCTTGGTGGATACGTACCACTGGTCGGTCAGCCACGGCTCGATGACGGTGCCGGAGCGGTCGCCTTTCGGCACTTTCAGGTTGTGGTCGTCGACGCTGACCAGCAGGCCGGCAGCGTCGAACGCGGCAACGATCTGCTTGCGCGCTTCGAAACGCTCGAGACCGGCGTACTCGGCCGGAATCTTGCCGTCGATGCTGTCGTTCAGCGTGCCGTCGAGGTTGAACACCTGGGCCGCAGGCAGCACGTTGGCGTTCTTGTCGAAGATGTTCAGCAGCGGCAGGTTGTGGCGCTTGCCGACTTCGTAGTCGTTGAAATCGTGGGCCGGGGTGATTTTCACGCAGCCGGTGCCGAATTCAGGATCGCAGTAATCGTCGGCGATGATCGGGATGCGGCGGCCAACCAGCGGCAGCTCGACAAACTTGCCGATCAGGGCTTTGTAGCGCTCGTCGTTCGGGTTCACCGCGACGGCGGAATCGCCGAGCATGGTTTCCGGACGGGTGGTCGCGACGATCAGGAAATCGTTGCCTTCAGCGGTTTTTGCGCCGTCGGCCAGCGGGTACTTCAGGTTCCACAGAAAACCTTTCTCGTCGTGGTTTTCCACTTCGAGGTCGGAAATCGCCGTGTGCAGTTTGGTGTCCCAGTTGACCAGACGCTTGCCGCGATAGATCAGACCGTCTTCGTGCAGGCGCACGAACGCTTCCTTAACGGCTTCCGAGAGGCCGTCGTCCATGGTGAAGCGCTCGCGGCTCCAGTCCACGGACGAGCCGAGGCGGCGGATCTGACGGCTGATGTTGCCACCGGACTGGTCCTTCCACTCCCAGACTTTCTCGAGGAATTTTTCCCGGCCCAGATCGTGACGGTTCTGGCCCTGGGCTTCGAGTTGACGCTCCACCAGCATCTGCGTGGCGATGCCGGCGTGGTCAGTGCCCGGCTGCCACAGGGTGTTGCGGCCCTGCATGCGGCGGAAACGGATCAGGGCGTCCATGATCGCGTTGTTGAAACCATGACCCATGTGCAGGCTGCCGGTGACGTTCGGCGGCGGGATCATGATGGTGTAGGAGTCGCCCGCGCCTTGCGGGGCGAAGTAGTTCTCGGACTCCCAGGTGTTGTACCAGGAAGTTTCAATGGCGTGCGGCTGGTAGGTCTTATCCATGCGCGGCGGGACCCTATTGGCATTTATTCAGGAAAAGCCGGGAAGTATAGCGGGGCATGGGGCGCAGGGCGAGCGGGGCGGGTCGGGTGGAGGCTTAAATGTGGGAGCTGGCCTGCCAGCGATGCAGGCGCCGCGGTTTTTCAGGAAAGTCGCGTTGATGCAATCGCTGGCAGGCTAGCTCCCCCAGGAGATTGGGGGGCTATTCGTACTGGCCGAGAAGCCGTTCCATCCGCGCCTCGAGGCGACGTTTGATTTCGGTTTCGATGTGCGGGGCGAAGTCGTCGATCACGTCCTGCATGATCAGTTGGGCGGCAGCGCGCAGTTCGCTGTCCAGGTGCAGCAGGGCGTCGGGGCCTTTATCCACAGCGGCAGGCTGCGCGGCAGGCGTCGGCGCGGGGGCAACCTCGACGGCTTGCGGTGGGTTGTCGACCGGGTCGAACAACATCGGAATCTGTTCCTGTTCGCCATCATCGACCGTATCGGTCAACAGCGGCGGTTGCAGGTTGTCATCGCCGAGCAACTGGCGGATCGACTCGAGGTCATCCAGCAGGTGTGCGGGTTTTTGCAGCGGTTTTGGAGTGTCCATCGGCGTACTCAGAGTCGCTGTAAACGGTGGTCTTGCAGAGGATAGCCCTGTTCGCGGTAGAAACGGAAACTCTCCCGCGCCGCAGTGCGGATCGCCGGATCTTCCACGACAACCTCCGCCACACGGGCGAATTTGTTGGCGAAAACCGGGACTTTCAGGTCGAGGTTGACCAGCAAGTCCGCGTGCTCGCCGCAGTCGTTGCCCAGTCCCAGCACGATCAAACCTTGCGGTTCGCTTTCGGCAAGGCCGTGAGGCACGAAGGTTTCACCCTTGAATGCCCACAGTCGCGCATCGAGAGCGTCACGCTGGGCAGCATCGCTGCAATGCAGGTAAATGCGGTGGCCCATGCGCCAGGCTTTGTCGGTGAGCTTGCAGGCGAAATCCAGGCGCGCCAAGGGATCGGCGCTGGGCAGGATATAAAAGTCGACTTTGGTCATTGCGGTTCCTGAGCCTTGAACGGCGCCACCCGAAGGCAGCGCCGCCCAGGTTCATCGGTTTCAGGCTTTGGCGCGATCCAGCAGGTATTGAGTCAGCAACGGAACCGGACGGCCGGTGGCGCCCTTGTCCTTGCCGCCGCTGGTCCAGGCGGTGCCCGCGATGTCCAGGTGCGCCCAGTTCAGGTTCTTGGTGAAGCGCGACAGGAAGCACGCGGCAGTGATGGTGCCGGCTTTCGGGCCGCCGATGTTGGCGATGTCGGCGAACGGACTGTCCAGTTGCTCTTGGTACTCATCGAACAGCGGCAGTTGCCAGGCACGGTCGTCGGCAGCCTTGCCGGCGCTCAGCAGTTGCTCGATCAGTTCGTCGTTGTTGCCCAGCAGGCCCGAAGTGTGGGCGCCCAGCGCAACGACGCAGGCACCGGTCAGGGTGGCGATGTCGATGACCGCTTGCGGCTTGAAGCGCTCGGAATAAGTCAGGGCGTCGCACAGCACCAGACGGCCTTCGGCGTCGGTGTTGAGGATTTCCACGGTCTGGCCGCTCATGGTGGTGACGATGTCGCCCGGGCGCGAAGCGGTGCCGCTCGGCATGTTTTCGGCGCAGGCCAGGATGCACACCAGGTTGATCGGCAGTTTCAGTTCCAGCACGGCGCGCAGGGTACCGAACACGCTGGCGGCGCCACCCATGTCGTACTTCATCTCGTCCATGCCGGCGCCCGGCTTCAGGCTGATGCCGCCGGTGTCGAAGGTGATGCCTTTGCCGACCAGCGCGTACGGCTTCTCGGATTTCTTCCCGCCGTTGTATTGCATGACGATCAGGCGCGGCGGCTGGGCGCTGCCCTGGCCGACGGCGTAGAACGAACCCATGCCCAGCGACTTGATCTTCTTCTCGTCGAGGACTTCGACTTTCAGATCCTTGAACTCCTTGCCGAGGTTCTTGGCTTGTTCGCCGAGGAACGTCGGGTGGCAGATGTTCGGCGGCAGGTTGCCCAGGTTGCGGGTGAGCGCCATGCCGTTGGCGATCGCGGTGGCGTGGTTCACGGCGCGCTGCACTTCGGCCTGAGCGGCCTTGATGGTCAGCAGGGTGATTTTCTTCAGGGCGCGCGGTTCGGCTTTCTGGCTCTTGAATTGGTCGAAGGTGTATTCGCCATCGACCAGGGTTTCGGCCAGCAGACGGGTCTTGCCGTAGCTGTCGCGGTTTTTGACGATGATTTCATCGAGTGCCAGCACGGCGTCGCTGCCGCCCAGGCCTTTGAGGGTGTTGAGGATGCCGGCGACGATCTTGCGGAACGGACGGTCGCCCAGTTCTTCATCCTTGCCCACGCCGACCAGCAGCACGCGTTCGGCTTTCAGGTTCGGCAGGCTGTGCAGCAGCAGGCTCTGGCCGACCTTGCCGGCCAGATCGCCACGCTTGAGCACGGCGCTGATGGCGCCGCCGCTCAGTTCGTCGACCTGTCTGGCGGCGACGCCGAGTTTGCGGCCTTCGCCAACGGCAACCACCAGGGTGGCGGTTTTCAACGTTTCTGGGCTAACGCTTTTTACAACCAGTTCCATGTCCGGATCCCTGAATGAATGGTCAACACGCAGGCGTTCGACGTGTCCGCCGTCGCCTGCTTATAGAGAGAAGAGGCGCAGGCCAGTGCCTGCGACAGAGGCGGCAGTTTGAACCTCGCTCACCGCGCCTGACAACCCTCGGTTGTACGATCTTCAACGGATTGCACGCTTGCGTGAGTGTGCGCAGTGACAGGCGCCCTCAATCACAGGATAATGCCGCATCTTTTTTCGACGGCTCTGCCTTGCGGGCCCGTCGATACGTTTGCTTGTTTGGCCGCCTTAGCCTGACAACCCTGGAGTGTCTGGTTTGATCGTCTTCCGTTATCTGTCCCGCGAAGTCCTGTTGACCCTGAGTGCGGTAAGTGCCGTGCTGCTGGTCATCATCATGAGCGGTCGCTTCATCAAATACCTTGCCCAGGCCGCAGCAGGCCAGCTCGATCCGGGATCGCTGTTCCTGATCATGGGCTACCGTCTGCCGGGCTTCATGCAGTTGATCCTGCCGCTGGGGCTGTTCCTCGGGATCCTGCTGGCGTACGGCCGGTTGTACCTGGAAAGCGAGATGACCGTGCTCTCGGCCACTGGCATGAGTCAGCAGCGGCTGTTTCGCATGACCCTGTTCCCGGCCACCCTGGTTGCCCTGGTGGTGGCGTGGCTGAGCCTGGGTCTGGCTCCACAAGGCGCCAACCAGTTCCAGCTGCTGCTGAACAAGCAGGATGCGCTGACCGAGTTCGACACGCTTGAGCCAGGTCGTTTCCAGGCGCTGCGCGACGGTACACGGGTGACTTACACCGAAACCCTTAGCGATGACCGGGTCAATCTCGGCAGCGTGTTCATCTCGCAGAAGAACCTCGGGGCCAACCAGAAGGATCGCGGGATTTCCGTGCTGGTGGCTGAAAAAGGCCGTCAGGAAGTGCGTCCCGACGGCAACCGTTACCTGATCCTCGACAACGGTTACCGCTACGACGGCAGCCCGGGTCAGGCCAACTATCGCGCCATCCACTACGAAACCTACGGCGTGCTGCTGCCCAAGCCGGATGTCAGCGAGGAAGTCACCGATCGTGACGCCATGCCGACCTCGTCCCTGCTGGGCAGTGATGACATCCGCTCGAAAACCGAACTGCAGTGGCGCCTGTCGCTGCCGCTGCTGGTGTTCATCGTGACCCTGATGGCGGTGCCGCTGTCGCGGGTCAACCCGCGCCAGGGACGTTTCCTCAAGCTGCTGCCGGCGATTCTTCTTTATATGGCTTACCTGACCATCCTGATTGCCGCCCGCGGCGCCCTCGAGAAAGGCAAGATTCCACCGGCGCTCGGCTTGTGGTGGGTGCATGCGATCTTCCTGGCGATCGGTCTCGGCCTGCTGTACTGGGAACCTTTGCGCCTGAAGCTGGCCAGCCGTCGCAGCGCAGCGCTGGAGGTGGCCCGTGGTTAAACTCGACCGCTACATCGGCAGCAGCGTGTTCATCGCCATCATCGCGGTGCTGGCGATCATTCTCGGCCTGGCCACCTTGTTTGCGTTCATCGACGAGATGGGCGACGTCAGTGATACCTACACCCTGGTCGATGTCCTGAGCTTCGTGCTCCTGACCGCGCCGCGCCGGCTCTACGACATGCTGCCGATGGCGGCGCTGATCGGTTGCCTGATCGGCCTTGGCAGTCTGGCGAGCAGCAGTGAGCTGACTGTGATGCGCGCCGCCGGCGTGTCCATCGGGCGCATCGTCTGGGCAGTGATGAAGCCGATGCTGGTGCTGATGCTGGCCGGCGTGCTGATCGGCGAATACGTGGCCCCGGCCACCGAAAGCATGGCCCAGGCCAACCGTTCGCTGGCGCAGGGCAGCGGCGACGCGCAAAGCGCCAAGCACGGCATGTGGCACCGTCAGGGTGACGAGTTCATTCACATCAACTCCGTCCAGCCCAATGGTCGTCTGTATGGTGTGACCCGCTATCACTTCGACAAGGAGCGCCATCTGCTCAGTTCGAGCTTCGCCAAGCGCGCCGAGTTCGACACCGATCACTGGCAGCTCAGCGACGTTACAACCACGCGTTTCAAGGAGCGCAGCACCGAAGTGGTCAATACGCCAGTCGAGCGCTGGGACGTTTCCCTGAGTCCGCAATTGCTGAGCACCGTGGTAATGGCGCCGGAATCGCTGTCGATCACCGGCCTGTGGGGTTACATCCACTACCTGGCCGAGCAGGGTCTGAGCAACGGCCGTTACTGGCTGGCATTTTGGGTCAAGGTGTTGCAGCCGCTGGTGACCGCCGCGCTGGTGCTGATGGCGATCTCGTTCATCTTTGGTCCATTGCGTTCGGTGACCCTCGGTCAGCGAGTGTTCACCGGTGTGCTGGTGGGTTTCACCTTCCGCATCGTTCAGGATCTGCTGGGCCCGTCCAGTCTGGTGTTCGGCTTCTCCCCGCTGTTCGCGGTGCTGGTTCCGGCCGGCGTGTGTGCGCTGGCGGGCGTCTGGCTGTTGCGTCGAGCCGGTTGATGAACAAGGTTTCACCCACGCTTTAGCCTTGAAAACGCCTCGGTCGCCAGACCGGGGCGTTTTTGCATGCAATCCGGGTGACAGGCGAACGTGACGCTTGCGCCGTGTATCAGGTACAATTCCCGGCTATTTTTCGGCGGGCCAAGCCTGCAGCCTTTTTGAGTGTTGATCCGTGAGTGATTTGAGTCATATCCGCAATTTCTCCATCATCGCCCACATTGACCATGGCAAGTCGACGCTGGCTGACCGTTTCATCCAGATGTGCGGCGGCCTGGCCGAGCGTGAAATGGAAGCCCAGGTACTGGATTCCATGGATCTTGAGCGCGAACGCGGGATCACCATCAAGGCCCACAGCGTCACCCTCTATTACAAGGCCAAAGACGGCGTCACCTACCAGCTGAACTTCATTGACACCCCGGGCCACGTCGACTTCACCTACGAAGTCAGCCGTTCCCTGGCGGCCTGTGAAGGTGCGTTGCTGGTGGTCGATGCGGGGCAGGGCGTTGAAGCCCAGTCCGTGGCCAACTGCTACACCGCCATCGAGCAGGGCCTGGAGGTCATGCCGGTCCTGAACAAGATCGACCTGCCGCAGGCCGAGCCTGATCGTGTGAAGGACGAGATCGAGAAGATCATCGGCATCGACGCCACCGACGCCGTCACCTGCAGCGCCAAGACCGGCCTGGGTGTCGACGAAGTGCTCGAGCGTCTGGTCGCCACCATCCCTGCGCCGACCGGCAACATCGAAGATCCGCTGCAAGCGTTGATCATCGACTCCTGGTTCGACAACTACCTGGGCGTTGTCTCCCTGGTGCGTGTGCGTCACGGCCGGGTGAAGAAGGGCGACAAGATCCTGGTGAAGTCCACCGGCAAAGTGCATCTGGTCGACAGCGTGGGTGTGTTCAACCCGAAACACACTGCCACCGCTGACCTGAAGGCCGGCGAAGTGGGCTTCATCATCGCCAGCATCAAGGACATTCACGGTGCACCGGTCGGTGACACCCTGACCCTGAGCTCCACGCCGGACGTTCCGGTGCTGCCAGGCTTCAAACGCATCCAGCCGCAGGTTTACGCCGGTCTGTTCCCGGTCAGCTCCGACGACTTCGAGGATTTCCGCGAAGCGCTGCAGAAACTGACCCTGAACGACTCGTCGCTGCAATACACCCCGGAAAGCTCCGACGCACTGGGCTTCGGCTTCCGTTGCGGCTTCCTCGGCATGCTGCACATGGAGATCATTCAGGAGCGCCTGGAGCGCGAATACGACCTGGACCTGATCACCACGGCGCCGACGGTGATCTTCGAACTGGTGCTGAAAACCGGTGAAACGATTTACGTCGACAACCCGTCGAAGCTGCCGGACGTCTCGTCGATCGAAGACATGCGTGAGCCGATCGTGCGTGCCAACATCCTGGTACCGCAGGAACACCTGGGCAACGTCATCACCCTGTGCATCGAAAAACGCGGTGTGCAGGTCGACATGCTGTTCCTCGGCAATCAGGTGCAAGTGACCTACGACCTGCCGATGAACGAAGTGGTCCTGGACTTCTTCGATCGTCTGAAATCCACCAGTCGCGGCTATGCTTCGCTGGACTACCATTTCGATCGTTACCAATCGGCTAATCTGGTGAAACTGGACGTGCTGATCAACGGCGACAAGGTCGACGCTCTGGCGTTGATCGTGCACCGTGACAATTCGCACTTCAAAGGTCGCCAGTTGACCGAGAAGATGAAAGAACTGATTCCTCGTCAGATGTTCGACGTGGCCATCCAGGCTGCCATTGGCGGTCAGATCGTCGCCCGGACAACCGTCAAGGCACTCAGAAAGAACGTATTGGCCAAGTGCTACGGCGGCGACGTCAGCCGTAAGAAAAAACTGCTTGAGAAGCAGAAGGCCGGTAAGAAACGCATGAAACAGGTCGGCAACGTGGAAATCCCGCAAGAAGCCTTCCTCGCCGTGCTCAGGTTGGAATAGTCAGGTCCTATGTCACTAAATTTCCCGCTGTTGCTGGTCATTGCCGTGTTTGTCTGCGGTCTGTTGGCGTTGCTCGATCTGTTGATCCTGGCACCGCGTCGGCGTGCCGCCATCGCCTCCTATCAGGGCAGCGTCAGCCAGCCTGACGTGGTGGTGGTCGAGAAGCTGAACAAGGAACCGCTGCTGGTCGAGTACGGCAAGTCGTTCTTTCCGGTGCTGTTCATCGTGCTGGTGCTGCGTTCGTTCCTGGTGGAACCGTTCCAGATTCCGTCCGGCTCGATGAAACCGACCCTGGACGTCGGCGACTTCATTCTGGTGAACAAGTTTTCCTACGGGATCCGTTTGCCGGTGATCGACAAGAAGATCATCGAAGTCGGTGACCCGCAGCGCGGCGATGTGATGGTGTTCCGCTACCCGAGTGACCCGAACGTCAACTACATCAAGCGTGTGGTCGGCCTGCCGGGCGACACCGTGCGGTACACCGCCGACAAGCGTCTGTTCGTCAATGGCGAGTCGATTGCCGAGCAACTGGTCGGCTCCGAGCCGGGCACGCTGGGCAGCGCGGAGCTCTACAAGGAAAAACTCGGCGCCGCCGAGCACCTGATCCGCAAGGAAATGAGCCGCTACCGCGCCACGCCGGACCATACCTGGACCGTGCCAGCCGGGCACTACTTCATGATGGGCGACAACCGCGACAACTCGAACGACAGTCGCTACTGGGATGATCCGAACATTCCCAAGGATCTGCTGGGCATGGTTCCCGACCAGAACATCGTCGGCAAGGCCTTCGCGGTCTGGATGAGCTGGCCGGAACCGAAACTCAGCCACCTGCCGAACTTCTCGCGGGTCGGCCTGATCAAGTAAACAAACACGGCGCTGTTGACCACAGCGCCGAATGCATTTCTGGCGTCGGCACAACCGGCTCCGGGGCATGAAGCCACGATATTCAGGACGTCATTTTTGAACACAGCGTTAATTGTCCCAGGCCTGCGCCGTATCCCGGCGATGGCAGTGGAATCCAGCCACGAACTCAGCGTGGGTAAACCGTGAGCGTTTCTCTAAGCCGTCTCGAGCGTCAGCTCGGTTACACCTTCAAGGACCAGGAACTGATGGTCCTGGCCCTTACGCACCGCAGCTTTGCCGGACGCAACAACGAGCGTCTGGAATTCCTCGGCGATGCGATCCTCAACTTTGTTGCCGGCGAAGCCCTGTTCGACCGCTTCCCGCTGGCTCGTGAAGGCCAGTTGTCGCGTTTGCGCGCACGGCTGGTAAAAGGTGAGACGCTGGCGGTGCTGGCCCGCGGTTTCGATCTGGGCGATTACCTGCGTCTGGGGTCCGGCGAGTTGAAGAGCGGCGGTTTCCGTCGCGAGTCGATTCTGGCCGACGCCCTTGAAGCACTGATCGGTGCGATCTACCTCGACGCCGGCATGGAAGTCGCCCGCGAACGTGTACTGGCCTGGCTGGCCGGTGAGTTCGAAGGCCTGACGCTGGTCGACACCAACAAGGATCCGAAGACCCGGCTGCAGGAATTCCTGCAATCGCGCGGCTGCGAATTGCCGCGTTATGAAGTGGTGGATATCCAGGGCGAACCGCACTGCCGTACCTTCTTCGTCGAGTGCGAAGTTGTCCTATTGAATGAAAAAAGCCGGGGTCAGGGTGTGAGCCGTCGCATTGCCGAACAGGTAGCGGCCGCCGCAGCACTGATTGCCCTGGGTGTGGAGAATGGCAATGACTGATACAAACGCAACGCGCTGTGGCTATGTTGCCATCGTCGGCCGTCCCAACGTGGGCAAGTCCACGCTGCTGAACCACATCCTCGGCCAGAAGCTGGCGATCACCTCGCGCAAGCCGCAGACCACTCGCCACAACATGCTCGGGATCAAGACCGAGGGCGATGTGCAGGCGATCTACGTCGACACCCCCGGCATGCACAAGGGGGGCGAAAAGGCCCTGAACCGCTACATGAACAAGACCGCTTCGGCGGCGTTGAAAGACGTCGACGTGGTGATCTTCGTGGTCGACCGCACCAAGTGGACTGAAGAAGACCAGATGGTCCTGGAGCGCGTGCAGTACGTGACCGGCCCGCTGATCGTCGCGCTGAACAAGACCGACCGCATCGAGGACAAGGCCGAGCTGATGCCGCACCTGTCGTGGTTACAGGAACAGTTGCCGAACGCGCAGATCATTCCGATTTCGGCGCAGCAGGGGCATAACCTCGACGCGCTGGAAAAGGTCATCGCCGACCATCTGCCGGAGAACGATCACTTCTTCCCGGAAGACCAGATCACCGACCGCAGCAGCCGTTTCCTCGCCGCCGAACTGGTGCGCGAGAAGATCATGCGCCAGCTCGGCGCCGAGCTGCCGTACCAGATCACCGTGGAAATCGAAGAGTTCAAGCAGCAGGGTGCGACGCTGCACATCCATGCGCTGATTCTCGTCGAGCGTGACGGCCAGAAGAAAATCATCATTGGCGACAAGGGCGAGCGCATCAAGCGCATCGGCACCGAGGCGCGCAAGGACATGGAGCTGCTGTTCGACTCCAAGATCATGCTCAACCTGTGGGTCAAGGTGAAGGGCGGCTGGTCCGACGACGAGCGTGCGCTGCGTTCGCTGGGTTACGGCGACCTGTAAAGCAATACATCGATCCATTGTGGGAGCGAGCTTGCTCGCGAAGACGATGTAACATTCAGCATTGATGTTGACTGTTGCACCGCTTTCGCGAGCAAGCTCGCTCCCACATTGGTTTTGGGTGATGAGTAAACCGCGTTCCCTCAACGAGAAATCCATGTCTCAAGCGCCTCCCGCCCAACCCGCCTACGTCCTCCACTCCCGCGCCTATCGTGAAACCAGCGCGCTGGTGGACTTCCTCACGCCGCAAGGTCGGCTGCGGGCAGTGTTGCGCAGTGCGCGGGGCAAGGCCGGGACGCTGGCGCGGCCATTCGTGCCACTGGAAGTGGAGTTTCGCGGCAAGGGTGAGTTGAAGAATGTCGGGCGCATGGAAAGTGTCGGCAACGCAACGTGGATGGTCGGCGAGGCGCTGTTCAGCGGCCTGTATCTCAATGAGCTGCTGATTCGCCTGTTGCCCGCCGAAGACCCGCATCCTGCGGTGTTCGATCATTACGCTGCCACGTTGCTGGCATTGGCCGAGGGGCGGCCACTGGAGCCGTTGTTGCGCTCCTTCGAATGGCGGCTGCTCGATGATCTCGGTTACGGTTTTTCCCTGAACACCGACATCAACGACGAACCCATCGCTGCGGATGGCCTCTACCGTTTGCAGGTGGAGGCCGGGCTCGAACGGGTCTACCTGCTGCAACCCGGTCTGTTCAACGGCACCGAACTGCTGGCCATGGCCGAAGCCGACTGGTCGGCACCGGGCGCGTTGTCCGCCGCCAAGCGCTTGATGCGCCAAGCCTTGGCCGTGCATCTGGGCGGTCGTCCGCTCGTCAGTCGCGAGCTGTTTCGCAAGCCCTGATATGCTGTGCGCCGAATCTTTCCATTCAGGAGCGCATCCGTGACCACCAGCAATCGCATTCTTCTTGGCGTGAACATCGACCACGTCGCCACCCTGCGTCAGGCCCGTGGCACGCGCTATCCGGATCCGGTCAAGGCAGCGCTGGACGCAGAAGAGGCGGGCGCCGACGGCATCACCGTGCACCTGCGCGAAGACCGTCGGCACATTCAGGAACGCGACGTGCTGCTGCTCAAGGATGTGCTGCAGACCCGCATGAACTTCGAAATGGGCGTCACCGAAGAAATGATGGCGTTCGCCGAGCGTATTCGTCCGGCGCACATCTGTCTGGTACCGGAGACCCGTCAGGAACTGACCACCGAAGGCGGTCTGGATGTGGCGGGGCAGGAAGAGCGGATCCGGGCTGCGGTCGAACGTCTGTCGAAGATCGGCAGTGAAGTGTCGCTGTTCATCGACGCCGACGAGCGGCAGATCGCTGCGTCGAAGCGCGTCGGCGCACCGGCCATCGAACTGCACACAGGGCGTTATGCCGATGCCGAAACGCCTGCCGAAGTGGCTGAAGAACTCAAGCGTGTCGCGGACGGCGTGGCGTTCGGTCTGGCCCAGGGCCTGATCGTCAATGCCGGCCATGGCCTGCATTATCACAACGTCGAGGCGGTGGCGGCGATCAAGGGCATCAACGAGTTGAACATCGGTCATGCGCTGGTGGCGCATGCGTTGTTCGTGGGCTTCAAGTCGGCGGTGTCGGAGATGAAGGCGTTGATTCTGGCGGCTGCCAAACACTAAGTTTCAACATCCTGTGGGAGCAAACTTGCTCCCACATTTGTTTTGGGGATGGGTTAAAGCGGGGCGGGCTCTTGAGTCGGTTTCGATTTGTCGATCCCCGGCACATGCAGATTGCCTTCGGCCACCTGATCGCCCTCAAGCTGCGGCTGGGTCACCCACGTCAGGATGTCGTAGTAGCGACGGATGTTCGCCACGAAGTGCACCGGTTCGCCGCCCCGGGCGTAGCCGTAGCGAGTCTTGCTGTACCACTGTTTCTGCGACAGGCGCGGCAGCATTTTCTTCACGTCCAGCCACTTGTCCGGGTTCAGACCTTCCTTCGACGCCAGTTTGCGCGCGTCATCCAGATGGCCGCTGCCGACGTTGTAGGCCGCCAGTGCGAACCAGGTGCGGTCCGGCTCCTGGATCGACTCGTCGAGCTGATCCTTTATGTAAGCCAGGTACTTGGCGCCGCCCATGATGCTCTGCTTCGGATCGAGGCGGTTGGACACGCCCATGGCCTGGGCGGTGTTCTGGGTCAGCATCATCAGCCCGCGCACGCCGGTCTTCGAGGTAACCGTCGGTTGCCACAGCGATTCCTGATAACCGATGGCCGCCAGCAGGCGCCAATCGACTTTCTCTTTCTTGGCGTAGGTCTTGAAGTGCTGTTCGTATTTGGGCAGCCGTTGCTGCAAATGCTGGGCGAAGGTGGTGGCGCCCATGTAGCCGAGGACGTCGACGTGACCGTAATACCGGTCCTTCAGGCGTTGCAAAGTGCCGTTCTTCTGCACCTTGTCCAGATAACTGTTGATCTCGTTGAGCAGGCTGTTGTCTTCGCCGGCGGCCACCGCCCAGCTCTGGCTGCGGGCGTCGCCGAGGTCGAAGGCCACGCGGATGTTGGTGAAGTACACCTGGTTCATCGCCACTTCGTTGGAATCGACCAGCGTCAGGTCGATCTGGCCTTCGTCAACCATGCGCAGCAGGTCGACCACTTCAACGGCGTCGGACTCTTCGTACTGGATGCCAGGATATTTCTGTTTCAGCTCCGCCAGTTGTTCGGCGTGGGTGCTGCCCTTGAGCACCATGATCTTCTTGCCCACCAGATCGCCGGCGTCGGTGGGGCGTGACTGGCCGTTGCGATAGATGATCTGTGGGGTGACTTCGAGGTAGGAGCGGGAGAAACGCACCTGCTTCTTGCGCTGTTCGCTGCTGACCAGGCCGGCGGCCGCCAGTACCGGGCCGTTCGGCTTGCCGACCTGGTTGAACAGGTCATCGAGGTTGTCGGCGGTTTCGATCTTCAGCTCGACCCCCAAATCGTCGGCGAAGCGCTTCACCAGCTCGTATTCGAAGCCGGTTTCACCGCTGCGATCCTGAAAGTAGGTGGCGGGGCTGTTTCGGGTGACCACCCGCAGCACGCCATCCTCCTTTACGCGCTCGAGTGTGTTGGGTTTATCAACACAGCCACTGAGCATCAGGAAGAGTCCGGTAGCGATCAGCCATTTGGCGTACCGCGGACGCAAAGCCGTTGGGGAAAACATGTGCGCAGTATACGCAAAGGACAACGGGCGCCATATCTCGACAGCCGAGGGGTTGTCTGCTAGGCATCACAAAACCGCGCGAAACCCCGCAGAAACGGGCCCGAAAGGCATTTTGTGACAGAAAAAATAACCCGCCTTCCAACACCTCATAAAATTGACCCTCAAGGCAGGAACACCACTCGACATCCGGGTGCAACCGTGCGTAGCGTTTCGGGTGATGTTGAGGGCGGTTTAGGCTAGAATGCACGGCCTCAAAGCACACCCCTTCCCGAGGCTGTCCCGAAGATGTTGATCCTGCGCGGCGCTCCTGCCCTTTCTGCCTTTCGCCACAGCAAACTCCTTGAGCAACTGAGCCAGAAGGTTCCGGCTGTCAGTGGCTTGTATGCTGAATTCGCTCACTTCGCCGAAGTCACCGGCGTCCTGACCGGCGACGAACAGCAGGTGCTTGCGCGCCTTCTGAAGTACGGTCCAAGCGTTCCGGTTCAAGAGCCGACCGGTCGTCTGTTCCTGGTGTTGCCGCGTTTCGGCACCATCTCGCCATGGTCGAGCAAGGCCAGCGACATCGCCCGCAACTGCGGCCTGAGCAAGATCCAGCGCCTGGAGCGCGGCATCGCGTTCTACGTGGCCGGTCAGTTCAGCGAAACCGAAGCGCAGCAGATTGCAGACGTACTGCATGACCGCATGACTCAGATCGTTCTGGCCAACCTCGAGCAGGCCGCCGGTCTGTTCAGCCACGCCGAACCGAAGCCGCTGACCGCCATCGACATCCTCGGCGGTGGTCGCGCCGCACTGGAAAAGGCCAACGTCGAACTGGGCCTGGCCCTGGCCGAAGACGAGATCGACTACCTGGTCAACGCCTTCAACGGTCTCAAGCGCAACCCGCACGACATCGAACTGATGATGTTCGCCCAGGCCAACTCCGAGCACTGCCGCCACAAGATCTTCAACGCCAGTTGGGATATTGACGGCGAGAGCCAGGAAAAAAGCCTGTTCGGCATGATCAAGAACACCTATCAGATGCACAGCGAAGGCGTGCTGTCCGCTTATAAGGACAACGCTTCGGTGATCGTCGGCAACGTCGCCGGCCGCTTCTTCCCGGATCCGGAAACCCGCCAGTACGGCGCGGTGCAGGAGCCGGTGCACATCCTGATGAAGGTTGAAACCCACAACCACCCGACCGCGATCGCTCCATTCCCGGGCGCGTCCACCGGTTCCGGGGGCGAGATCCGCGACGAAGGCGCAACCGGTCGTGGCGCCAAGCCGAAAGCCGGCCTGACCGGTTTCACCGTGTCGAACCTGCAGATCCCGGGCTTCGAACAGCCGTGGGAAGTGCCGTACGGCAAGCCTGAGCGCATCGTCAACGCGCTGGACATCATGATCGAAGGTCCGCTGGGCGGCGCCGCGTTCAACAACGAATTCGGTCGTCCGGCCCTGACCGGCTACTTCCGTACCTTCGAACAATCGATCACTACCCCGCACGGTGACGAAGTTCGCGGTTACCACAAGCCGATCATGCTCGCTGGCGGCATGGGCAACATCCGTGAAGAGCACGTCAAGAAAGGCGAGATCGTGGTCGGCTCCAAGCTGATCGTCCTCGGCGGCCCGGCGATGCTGATCGGTCTGGGTGGCGGCGCTGCTTCCTCCATGGCCACCGGTACCAGCTCGGCGGATCTGGACTTCGCTTCCGTTCAGCGTGAAAACCCTGAAATGGAGCGTCGCTGCCAGGAAGTCATCGACCGTTGCTGGCAACTGGGCGACAAGAACCCGATCAGCTTCATCCACGACGTGGGTGCGGGCGGTCTGTCCAACGCCTTCCCGGAACTGGTCAACGACGGCGACCGCGGTGGCCGTTTCGAACTGCGCAACATTCCAAACGACGAGCCGGGCATGGCCCCGCACGAAATCTGGTCCAACGAATCCCAGGAACGTTACGTTCTGGCAGTCGGCCCGGCCGACTTCGAGCGCTTCAAAGCGATCTGCGAACGTGAGCGTTGCCCGTTTGCCGTTGTCGGTGAAGCTACTGCCGAACCACAACTGACCGTGACCGACAGCCACTTCGGCAACAACCCCGTGGACATGCCACTGGAAGTATTGCTGGGCAAGGCGCCGCGCATGCACCGTTCGGTGGTTCGCGAAGCCGAGCTGGGCGATGACTTCGATCCGTCGAACCTCGACATCGGCGAAAGCATCGAACGCGTTCTGCACCACCCGGCCGTGGCGAGCAAAAGCTTCCTGATCACCATCGGCGACCGCACCATCACCGGCCTCGTGGCCCGTGACCAGATGGTCGGTCCATGGCAGGTTCCGGTGGCCGACGTGGCCGTCACCGCCACCAGCTTCGACGTCTACACCGGTGAAGCGATGGCGATGGGCGAGCGCACTCCGCTGGCGCTGCTGGACGCTCCGGCGTCGGGCCGCATGGCCATCGGCGAAACCATCACCAACATTGCCGCTTCGCGCATCAACAAGCTCTCCGACATCAAGTTGTCGGCGAACTGGATGTCCGCTGCCGGCCACCCGGGCGAAGACGCGCGTCTGTACGACACCGTGAAAGCGGTCGGCATGGAACTGTGCCCTGAGCTGGGCCTGACCATTCCGGTGGGCAAGGACTCGATGTCCATGGCCACTCGCTGGAACGACAACGGCGAAGACAAGACCGTCACCTCGCCGATGTCCCTGATCGTGACCGGTTTCGCGCCAGTGGCTGACATCCGTCAGACCCTGACCCCGGAACTGCGCATGGACAAGGGCACCACCGACCTGATCCTGATCGACCTCGGTCGCGGCCAGAACCGCATGGGCGCCTCGATCCTCGCGCAGGTTCACGGCAAGCTCGGCAAGCAGGCGCCGGACGTCGACGACGCCGAGGACCTGAAGGCCTTCTTCGCGGTGATCCAGGGCCTCAACGCCGACGGCCACCTGCTGGCTTACCACGACCGTTCCGACGGTGGTCTGCTGACCTCCGTGGTGGAAATGGCCTTCGCCGGTCACTGCGGCCTGAGCCTGAACCTCGACAGCGTTGCTGAATCCTCGGCAGAAATCGCCGCGATCCTGTTCAACGAAGAACTGGGGGCCGTGATCCAGGTTCGCCAGGACGCCACCCCGGACATCCTCGCGCAGTTCAGCGCTGCCGGTCTGGGCGACTGCGTGTCGGTGATCGGTCAGCCGATCAACAATGGCCAGATCAACATCACCTTCAACGGTGACACCGTGTTCGAAGGCCAGCGTCGTCTGCTGCAACGTCAGTGGGCCGAGACCAGCTACCAGATCCAGCGTCTGCGCGACAACGCCGACTGCGCCGAGCAAGAGTTCGATGCGCTGCTGGAAGAAGACAATCCAGGCCTGAGCGTCAAGCTGAGCTACGAGGTCAACCAGGACATCGCTGCGCCTTACATCAAGAAAGGCATCCGCCCTCAGGTTGCTGTACTGCGTGAGCAGGGCGTCAACGGTCAGGTGGAAATGGCGGCTGCCTTCGACCGCGCCGGTTTCAATGCGATCGATGTGCACATGAGCGACATTCTGGCGGGCCGTGTCGACTTGAACGAGTTCAAAGGTCTGGTGGCCTGCGGTGGTTTCTCCTACGGCGACGTTCTCGGCGCCGGTGAAGGCTGGGCCAAGTCTGCGCTGTTCAACAGCCGTGCCCGCGATGCGTTCCAGGGTTTCTTCGAGCGTAACGACAGCTTCACCCTCGGCGTGTGCAACGGTTGCCAGATGATGTCCAACCTGCACGAGTTGATCCCGGGCAGCGAATTCTGGCCGCACTTCGTGCGCAACCGCTCCGAGCAGTTCGAAGCGCGCGTGGCGATGGTGCAGATCCAGGAATCGAACTCGATCTTCCTGCAGGGCATGGCCGGTTCGCGCATGCCGATCGCCATCGCTCACGGTGAAGGCCATGCCGAATTCGAAAGCGAAGAGGCACTGCTCGAAGCCGATCTGTCCGGTTGCGTGGCAATGCGCTTCGTCGACAACCACGGCAAGGTCACCGAAGCCTACCCGGCCAACCCGAACGGCTCGCCGCGCGGGATCACCGGCCTCACCAGCCGCGACGGTCGTGTAACGATCATGATGCCGCACCCGGAACGTGTGTTCCGTGCCGTGCAGAACTCTTGGCGTTCGGAAGACTGGAACGAAGACGCGCCTTGGATGCGTATGTTCCGTAACGCTCGTGTGTGGGTGAACTAAGCGCTGTGTACAAGCTCGCGTTTTTTGTTCCCGACAGCCATGTCGAGGTGGTCAAGGAGGCTGTATTCGCTGCCGGTGGCGGGCGGATCGGTGACTATGACCACTGTGCGTGGCAGGTGCTTGGATCTGGTCAGTTTCGGCCTTTGGACGGTAGTCAGCCGTTCATTGGTGAGGCGGGGCGGGTTGAGCGGGTCGAGGAGTGGAAGGTTGAGCTTGTGGTTGGCGATGAGTTGATTCGCGCGGTAGTGGCGGCTCTTAAGTTGAGCCATCCCTACGAGACGCCGGCTTATGAAGTGTGGCGGTTAGAGGATTTTTGATCTTCCTTGGCTGCTGAAATGGAAAGCCCGCTGAGAGTGATTTCAGCGGGTTTTTTGGTTTTTTGGGTTTGGGTTTGGGTTTGGGTTTGGGATTGAGTGAATATCCGTTGCTGCGGTAACGGCTTCTTATGGTTTCGCCCTTACGGCGAGTCACTTTTTTCAAACGCCAAAAAAGTAACCAAAAACGCTGGGCCCCGGCGTTCGGCACCTCGCTGTGGCTCGGTGTTCCTTCGTTCCGGGATTCATCCGGGGGCATCGCCTACGGTTTGCTTCGCTGCACCTCCTCTCGATGCATGCGGCTGCGCCGCACGGTCGCTGCGCTCCCACCCCCGGATGAATCCCTCCACTCAGCCTGCCGATGGGGCCAAAAGATCAAAAGCTTTACTCGAGCTAACGCTCATCGTGTTGAGTGGTGGAAAGCGAGAAGCAGAAAGCAGAAAGCAGAAAGCGAGAAGCAGAAGGCAACTGCGTGCTGCTTGATCGTTCCCACGCTCCGCGTGGGAATGCAGCCCGGGACGCTCCGCGTTCCATTTTCGAATGTTTAAAGATGTGTGGGATTTACTGAATCTTCCCATTAGGTTTCAGGTTGCCCTTCGGAAGCTCCGGTCCTGCGGTGGTTGCTTCAAATGGAACAGGAAACCCGGCCTAGGCCGGGTTTCCCGTTTGTAATCGCTTCAAGTCAAAACTTGATGGCAACCATCAGACTTTTGCACTCACCTCACTCCGATTGACCAACCCCTCCAGCGCCGCACTCAAGCTCGGCGCTCGCTCACCTACCAGCAAGTGCCATACGCCGTCTTCCAGCGCGCTCGCACCCAGACATCCAAGTTCTTTCAATCGGCTTTCCGACAGCGCTTTGCCATCGGCCAGTTGCAGGCGAATCCGGCTCATGGCGATGCAGTCGAGTTGCAGGACGTTGTCGCTGCCGCCCAGGGCGGTCAGCCATTGCTGGGCCTGGGGTGTGGAGACGGTGACGGGCTCGCTGGTTTCGACGACGTCGGCAGGAGCAGCCACTACGGTTCGGCCCAATGCGGGCATCGCCAGGCGGATTTCGTCGGCAATGCTGTCGGCCATCGGCCCGACGACCACCTGCAAACTGCCGCCCTTGCCCGGACGTACCACGGCCATTGCACCCAGTGCTTTCAAATCGGCATCGGAGGCTTTGTTGCGATCGACCATTTCCAGTCGCAGGCGCGTGGTGCACGCGCCGACGGTGACCAGATTCTCGGCACCTCCCAAGGCTTTGATGTACGCAGCGGCGCGCTCGTTTTCTGTCAGCACGGATCTCTCGGCAGCGGCCACGTCTTCGCGCCCCGGAGTTTTCAGGTTGAAGCGGCGGATGCAGAAATCGAACACCGCGTAGTAGATGACCGCATAAACCAGCCCCACCGGCACCACCCGCCAGCCGTTGGTCGAGCGTCCCCAGCCCAGCACCATGTCGATGAAACCGCCGGAGAAGGTGAAGCCCAGATGGATGTTCAAGGCGTTGGTGATTGCCATCGACAGGCCGGTCAGCAGCGCATGCAGCAGGAACAGCAGCGGTGCGAGGAACATGAAGGCGAACTCGATAGGTTCGGTGACGCCGGTGAGGAACGCGGTCAGGGCCATCGACAGGAAAATCCCGCCCATGACTTTGCGCCGCTCCGGCAGGGCGTTGCGGTACATCGCCAGGCAAGCGGCGGGGAGGCCGAAGATCATCACCGGGAACATGCCGGTCATGAACTGGCCGCCCTTCGGGTCGCCGGCGAAGTAGCGTGAAAGGTCACCGGTGACCAGTGCGCCGGTGGTCGGGTCGGTGAAGTTGCCGAACACGAACCACGCCATGTTGTTGAGGATGTGGTGCAGGCCGGTGACGATCAACAAGCGATTGAACACCCCAAAGACGAAGGCACCGAAGCTGCCGCTTTCCATCAGCAGGGTGCCGAAGCTGTTGATGCCGTGCTGGATCGGCGGCCAGATGTAGCCGAACAGCACGCCCAGGCCAACCGCGCTGAAACCGGTGACGATGGGGACGAAGCGCCGGCCGCCGAAGAACGCCAGGTACTCCGGCAGCTTGATGTCCTTGAAGCGGTTGTACAGCGCGCCGGCCATCAGGCCGCTGACGATCCCGGCGAGCATGCCCATGTTGATGCCGGCATCGAGCACCTTCAGTGTGGAGATCATCACCAGGTAACCGATCACCCCGGCGAGGCCGGCGGTGCCGTTGTTGTCCCGGGCGAAACCGACCGCGATGCCGATGGCGAAGATCATCGCCAGGTTGGCGAAGATCACCTGACCGGCGTCATGGATGATCGCGATGTTCAGCAGGTCGGTGTCGCCCAGGCGCAGCAGCAGGCCGGCGATCGGCAGGATCGCGATCGGCAGCATCAGCGCGCGGCCGAGGCGTTGCAGGCCTTCGATGAAGAGTTGGTACATGGCGTTTGTCCTTGTTGTTTTTGTTAGCGCAGTGGCCAATGTTGATGACAGGCATGACGCACCGCCGCGGCGCTGCTCAGCTTGAGCAGATCCCGGGCGAGGCGTTGGCATTCGGCTTCGTGCAGTTGGCGCACGCGATCCTTGATTTCGCCGATCTGCACCGGGCTCACCGACAGTTCGGTCACGCCCAGGCCGATCAACACCGGCGTCGCCAGCGGATCGGACGCCAGGGCACCGCACACGCCGACCCAACGTTTATGCACTGCTGCACCTTCGCAAGTCATGGCGATCAGGCGCAGCAACGCCGGGTGCAAGGCATCGACCCGTGCGGCAAGGCCGGCGTGGTCGCGATCCATGGCCAGGGTGTATTGCGACAGGTCGTTGGTGCCGATGGACAGAAAGTCCGCGTGTTCGGCCAGTTGCTCGGCTTGCAGGGCGGCGGCCGGGACTTCGATCATCACGCCGATTTCCGGTCGTTGATTGACGCCCAGTTCCAGGCACAGGGCATCGACCCTTTGGCGGATGGACAGCAGTTCGTCGACTTCGGTGACCATCGGCAGCAGGATCCGGCAGCGCTGCAGCGGGCTGACCTGCAGCAGTGCGCGCAGTTGCTGATCGAGGATTTCCGGGCGGGCCTGGGCCAGGCGAATGCCGCGCAGGCCGAGCACCGGGTTGGCCTCGACCGGCAGCGGCAGGTAATCGAGTTGTTTGTCGCCGCCGACGTCGATGGTGCGGATGATCACTGACTTGTCGCCCATGGCATCGATCACGGCTTGATAGGCAGCTCGTTGCTCTTCGACGTCCGGCGCAGTCTGGCGATCGACGAACAGAAACTCGGTGCGCAACAGGCCGACGCCGTCGGCGCCATTGGCAAACGCATCGGCCGCTTCATGGCTGGAGGCGACGTTGGCGACCACTTCGATGGCCACGCCGTTGCGGGTTTCGGCCGGCAGGTGGGCCTGGGCTTGCTGGGCGTCGCGCCGTTGTTGGCGGTCGATCTGCGCCTGCCGGACTTCGGCCAGGCGCTCGGCATTCGGCGTCAGCTCGAGGCGACCGCCGTCGGCGTCGAGGACCACCGATTGGCCTGGCGCTTGATCGAGCAGCGCCGCGCCCAGTGCGACCATGCACGGCAAGCCTTTGCCCCGGGCCAGAATCGCTACGTGGGACGTCGCGCCCCCTTCGGCCATGCACAAACCGGCGACACCTTGGGCGCTCAGTTGCAGCAGGTCGGAGGGTGTCAGTTCGTGGGCGGCGACGATGGCGCCGGTCGGCACGTCGTAGTGCCAGGCTTCGCCGAGCAGGGCGCGCAGCACTCGCTGCTTGAGGTCACGAAGATCATTGGCGCGCTCGGCCAGCAGCGGGCTACCGGTGTTTTGCAGCACTTGGCATTGCGCGTCGATGGACTGACTCCAGGCGTGGGTCGCCGCCGTGCCGGTTTCAATCGATTGCTGCGCGGTGTCGAGCAGGGCCGGGTCTTCCAGCAGGGCCAGGTGCGCGGCGAAGATGGCTTCTTCGTCGGTATTGCGCTGTTTTTTCGCCTGGGCGAGGGTGCCGGCGATTTCGCTGCGAACCTGATTCAGCGCCGTGTCGAGAATCTGCAATTGCTGCTCGGGCTGATGATCGCCAGCGTCCGTCGGCAGACTGATCGCGTTCAAGCGAAACAGCGGCCCACCGACCAGACCCGGCGCGGCGCACACACCGTGCAACACGCCAGCCTCGGCCGGGCGATTGCGTGGGGCGGCAGCAACCGGTGCGGCGGCGTGATGGTCTTCGGGCAGGGCGGTGGCCAGGGCGGCGAGCAAGGCTTGCAGCGCAGCCTGTGCGTCCGGGCCCTGGCAACTGACTTGTACTTCGTCCTGTTCGTCAATCGCCAGGCCCATCAAACCGATGAGGCTGTTGCACGGCGCCGACTTGCCGGCGAAATGCAGCTGCGAATGGCTCTTGAACCCTTGCGCCGTCTGACGGATCAACGCCGCCGGACGCGCATGCAGCCCGCCGCGATGGGCAACCTGCACGTGACCGTGAACTTGCGGGCCGCCGAGTTCTTCTGCATTCGCCGCTGTGCTGTGACGAGCGATGATGTGCAGCAGCGGCTCGCCGACCTTCACCGTTTTCAGGGTGATGGGGCGCGCCTGGAAATCCTGGCTGTTGGTCAGGATCAGCAGGCTGACCAGGCTTTTGCACTGGCGGCCGACCTTGTCCAGGTCATAGCGCAGCAGCGGCTGCCCATGGCTGACCCGCGCGCCTTCCTTGACCAGCATCGAGAAGCCTTCGCCCTGCAACTCCACCGTGTCCAGACCCAGGTGCAGCAACAGCTCGGCGCCGTTGTCGGCGCGCACGGTCAGTGCATGGCCGGTGCGGGCGACGTGGATCACCACGCCGGCGCAGGGCGAGTACAAGGTGTCGTTCAGCGGATCGATGGCAATGCCGTCGCCCATCGCGCCGCTGGCGAACACCGCGTCCGGGACTTTGGCGAGCGTGAGCACCGGGCCGCTGAGCGGGGCGCTTAAAGTCAGCTCTTTATTGTTGTTGTGCATGGCTCGGTCTCATCAGGAAAACGTTCGGTTCGGACTCAGTGCGTACGGGTGACTTTGCTCAGGTGTCGCGGCTGATCCGGGTCCATGCCACGGGCCACGGCCAGACCGGCCGCCATCACGTAGAAACTCTGGATCGCCAGGATCGGATCGAGGGCCGGGTGCTCGGCACGGCTGAGGGTCAGGTCGCGTTCGCTCACGTCATCCGGCGCGGCCAGCAGCACGCGGGCGCCGCGTTGGCGCATCTCGGCCGCCAGGCTCAGCAGGCCGGCCTGTTCGGCGCCGCGCGGGGCGAACACCAGCAACGGGTAGTGTTCGTCGATCAGGGCCATCGGACCGTGACGGACTTCGGCGCTGCTGAAGGCTTCGGCCTGGATCGCCGAGGTTTCCTTGAATTTCAGTGCGGCTTCCTGGGCGATGGCGAAACCGGCGCCACGGCCGATCACCATCAAGCGCTCGCAATCACGCAGGGCGTCGATGGCCAGGCTCCAGTCCTGTTGTGCAGCTTCGCGCAGACCTTCGGGCAGGGCGTTGTGCGCCTCCAGCAATTCGGCGTCTTCTTTCCAGTGGGCGATCAGACGGGCGCTGGCGCTGAGGGTGGCGATGAAACTCTTGGTCGCGGCGACGCTGCTTTCGGTGCCGGCCAGCAACGGCAGGCTGAATTCACAGGCAGCTTCCAGCGGCGAATCGGCGGCGTTGACCATCGACACGCTCAAGGCGCCGCGCTTGCGCAGCAGGCGCAGGCTGTTGACCAGATCCGGGCTCTGGCCCGACTGGGAAAACGCGAACGCGACCTGACCGCTGACCTTCAACGGCGCCTGTTGCATGGTCACCACGGACATCGGCAACGACGCCACCGGAATCCCCAGTTGCTGCATGGTCAGGTAGGCGAAGTAGCTCGCCGCATGATCGGAGCTGCCACGGGCGACGGTCATTGCCACTTGCGGCGGCTGACGGCGCAGACGCCCGGCGATCTCGATCATTGAAGGGTCGAGTTGTTGCAGTTGGGCTTGCACGGCCTCGAACGAGGACAGCGCCTCCTCAAGCATTTTTGAAGTCAATGTCTTCTCCTTCGACCATGACGGCGGTCAGTGTGAGTGAGCGATCCAGCCGCACGCAGTCGGCCCAGGCGCCAGGTGCAAGGCGCCCGCGTTCGGTGATGCCGAGGTAGTCGGCGGGGAATTGCGAAAGACGTTGCGAGGCCTCGGCGACCGGCAGGCCGATCTTCACCAGATTGCGCAGGGCCTGATCCATGGTCAGGGTGCTGCCGGCCAGGGTGCCGTCCGCCAGCCGCACGCCGCCCAGGCATTTGGTGACGGTGTGGCTGCCGAGCTTGTACTCACCGTCGGGCATGCCGGCGGCGGCGGTCGAGTCGGTGACGCAGTACAGGCACGGAATCGAGCGCAGGGCCACGCGGATCGCGCCGGGGTGCACGTGCAGCAAGTCCGGGATCAGCTCGGCGAATCTGGCGTGGGCGAGGGCGGCGCCGACGATGCCCGGCTCGCGGTGATGCAGCGGGCTCATGGCGTTGTACAAATGGGTGAAGCTGGTGGCGCCGGCTTCGAGGGCGGCGACACCTTCCTCGTAACTGCCGAGGGTATGGCCGATCTGCATGCGGATGCCACGGCGGCTCAGCTCACGAATCAAACCGTCATGGCCGGCGATTTCCGGGGCGATGGTGATCACCCGGATCGGAGCCAGTGCCAGATAGGCTTCGACCTCGGCCATCAACGCGGTGTGGGCGAAGTTTGGCTGGGCGCCGAGTTTGCCGGGATTGATGTACGGGCCTTCGAGGTGCACGCCGAGGACCCGGGCGGAACCTCTCGGACGCTGTTCGCAGAATTCGCCTACATCCTTGAGCACGCTGGCAATCTCGGCACTCGGCGCGGTCATGGTGGTGGCGAGCAGCGAGGTGGTGCCGAACCGCACGTGGGTTTTGGTGATGGTCTCGAAAGCGCTGGCGCCTTCCATGATGTCCTTGCCGCCACCGCCGTGGACGTGCAGGTCGATGAAGCCCGGCAGCAGATAGGGCAGATCATTGGTTGCCGGATCGCAAGGCACACCTTCGATCGACACGACTCTGCCGTGTTCGTGGATCAGCCGGCCGCGAACCCAGCCGTCAGCGGTGAGGATGTTGTCTTCGGACATTTCGCTTCTCTCGTTTGGCCTGGCTGCTGATCAGCGGCGAAGCTCTGCAACAAAGTCGTAGTAGTCGTTGCGGCAATAGGTGTCGGTGACTTCGATCGGCGTGTTGTCTTCCAGGTAGCCGACCCGGGTCATCAGCAGCATCGCGGTGCCGGGGGCGATGCCGACCAGTGCGGCGAACTCGTCCGAGGCGTTGATCGCCTGGATGTGCTGCAAGGCGCGCACGATCGGTTTGCCGATGCTGTCGAGGTGTTCGTAGAGGGAATCGCCCACCACTTGCGGCTTGGGCATGATTGAGGCGGGCAGGGTGCTCATCTCGATGGCCATCACGGTGTCGTCGGCCTTGCGCAGGCGCTTCATGCGCGCAACCTTGTCGTTCGGCGACAGGCCGAGGCGGATCAGTTCTTCGTGGGTGGGCAGGGTGATTTCCCGCTCCAGCCATTGAGAGCTAGGCACAAAGCCCTTGAGGCGCAGCATTTCGCTGAAGCCCGACAGGCGCGACAGCGGTTGTTCCAGGCGTGGGGTGATGAAGGTGCCGGAACCTTGCAGGCGGCGGATCAAGCCTTGATCGAGCAGGACTTCCAGCGCCTTGCGCGCGGTCACCCGGGAAATCCCCAGCCGTTCGCTGAGGTTGCGCTCCGATGGCATCGCCTGTTCGGCTTTCCACTGGCCGGCATGGATCGCCGCCTCCAGGTTGCGCGCCAGTTGCAGGTACAGCGGCGTCGGCTGGGAGTCGTCAGGGCGCAGGGCGTGGAGATCGTTCATGCAGGGCACTTCCGGAGCTGATATTGGATTGTTGTCGCTCGCTGTTTCGGCGAAAACTAATACCACTTGAATACCATGTCAACGCAGTGGAAAAGCCTGTAGTCCTTTGGGTTTGGGTGTTTGGGGGTGGGTGGTTCTAAGTGGTATTAGAGGTGGGCTCGGCAAAGCAAAAAATCGCAGTCTGCGGCAGTTCTTCCGGGTGAAAGTGGTATCACCGTTGAACAAGTGCCGCAGGTTGCGATTTATTTGAATTTATTTGTGGCGGGCGACCAATGGTCGAGAAAAAGGGCCACTTTGTGGCCCCGTAGAGCGTGTAGCCTTGTTACTGAATCAAGGGCGGATTTCGATCATCGTGCCATCCGGCACCAGGTTCCAGACTTCGCGCATGTCGACGTTGCGCATGGCGATGCAGCCGTCGGTCCAGTCCAGGGTGTGAAACAGTTGTTCGGGCGTTTCCTCGGAGTCCGGTGTGCCGTGAATCATGATCATGCCGCCAGGCTCTACGCCTTCACGGCGGGCACGGGCAGAGTCGCTGATGTTCGGGTAGGAGATGTGCATCGACAGGTTGAATTTTTCACTGGTCTTGCGCCAGTCGATCCAATAGAAACCTTCCGGTGTACGTTTGTCGCCTTCAATCAGTTTCGGGCCCTTTTTCGCGCCTTTGCCCAAGGAAATACGGTAGCTCTTGAGTGGCTTGCCGTCGGCGATCAACTGCAGTTGATGAGCCGATTTGAGCACCAGTACTTTTTCGATGAGCGGGGTGTTCGAAGGCGTCACGGTGGTCACGAATGACGCTTGGGAAACGGTGACGAACGACAGGCAAAACAGGGCAAGCAACCAGCGCATTGAAACGTTCCCCAGCAATGAAGCAGATACTTTATTTATAGATAGTGTGCAGGCGCTGTCGCGGGCTGCGTTAGCCGGTTATCGGCCGGTCGCCGTCGAAATCAAGTGATGGCCGGTTGAGCCAGTGGCGGGATCGATTCGGAGCGAACCGGATAGACCTCGACGCGCCGGTCAGCAAAGAAGCATTCCAGAGTACGGCCCACCGTGCGAAAAGCCAGCTCGTCCCAGGGAATGTCCGCTTCGTCGAACAATTGCACTTCCAGGCTCTCGGGGCCAGCGGCAAAGTCCAGATCCGCCAGCTCGGCGCGGAAAAACACATGCACCTGACTGATGTGCGGCACGTCGATCAGGGTGTAGATGCTCAGATTGCGCACCCGGGCGCAGGCTTCTTCGGCGGTTTCGCGGATAGCGGCCTGTTCGATGGTCTCGCCGTTCTCCATGAAGCCGGCGGGCAGTGTCCAGTAGCCCAGGCGTGGCTCGATGGCGCGGCGACACAGCAGGACCTTGGTGCCCCAGGTCGGTACACAACCGGCCACGATATTGGGGTTCTGGTAGTGAATCGTCTGACAGCTGTCGCAGACGAATCGCAGCCGCGAGTCGCCTTCGGGAATGCGCTGGGTCACCGGGTTGCCGCACTGGCTGCAAAATTTCATGCTGGGGTTCCTGAATGCTGCGCCTATCTTGGCGTGCAGCGGTGTCGGTCGGCAAGTTGTCGTTTCGCGACATGACCCCCGTTCGGGGGCTTGGGCGGTCGCACTGATTGGTGCATGATGCAGGGCAAGGCACCGATCGAGAACACTTATGCTGGACGAGCTACTGCACCGGGTAAGCAATCACACGCCGCGTACGCTGGAGACCGACACGCGTTTCCCCGAGGCCGCTGTCCTGGTGCCGATTACTCGCAGTGACGAACCCGAACTTGTCCTTACCCTGCGCGCCAGCGGGCTCTCGACCCACGGCGGCGAAGTCGCCTTCCCCGGTGGACGACGGGATCCGGAAGACCCGGACCTGGTGTTTACCGCCCTGCGCGAAGCCGAAGAGGAAATCGGCCTGCCGCCGGGACTGGTCGAAGTGATCGGCCCGCTCAGTCCGCTGATTTCCCTGCATGGCATCAAGGTCACGCCGTATGTCGGGGTGATTCCCGATTTTGTCGAATACCAGGCCAATGATGCCGAGATCGCTGCGGTGTTCAGTGTGCCGCTGGAGTTCTTCCGCAAGGATCCGCGCGAACACACCCATCGCATCGACTATCAGGGTCGCAGTTGGTACGTGCCGAGCTATCGTTACGGCGAATACAAGATCTGGGGGCTGACGGCGATCATGATCGTCGAGTTGATCAACCTGCTCTATGACGCCAAAATCAGCCTTCATGAGCCGCCGAAAAGCTTTATCAGTACCTGAAGCCATCGCTCGAATGGCCAGCCATCGTGAGCCCTGAGGAAATCAAGATGAAATACCGCCTGGGCGACGCCCGTGTCGAAACCCATCCGCAGAGCTGGGTCGCCCCCAACGCTGTGCTGGTGGGCAAGGTCAGACTGGAGGAGGGCGCCAACGTCTGGTTCAACGCCGTGTTGCGCGGCGACAACGAATTGATCCTGATCGGCAAGAACAGCAATGTGCAGGACGGCACGGTGATGCACACCGACATGGGCTATCCGCTGACCATTGGCACCGGCGTGACCATCGGCCACAACGCCATGCTCCACGGCTGCACGGTCGGCGACTACAGCCTGATCGGCATCAACGCGGTCATCCTCAACGGCGCAAAGATCGGCAAGAACTGCATCATCGGCGCCAATTCGCTGATCGGCGAAGGCAAGGAAATTCCTGACGGTTCGCTGGTGATGGGCTCGCCGGGCAAGGTGGTGCGTGAACTGACCGAGCCGCAGAAAAAAATGCTCGAAGCCAGTGCCGCGCACTATGTGCATAACGCCCAGCGCTATGCGCGCGATCTGATCGAGCAGGAAGAATGACAGCCCCCGAAAGACCCGTCGCCTCGCCGTGTGTGAGCATTTGCGCGCTGGATGAAGACGACATTTGCACCGGTTGCCAGCGCACGGTCGAGGAGATCACTCGCTGGAGCCGCATGACCAATGATGAACGCCGGGTTGTGCTAGGCCTGTGTCATGAGCGGGCGAAAGCCAGTGGCCTGGTCTGGATGATCGGCAAAACGCCAGGGCAATAGCCGATTTGATTGGCGTCATCGAAGGGCTGAAGTAACCTGTGCGCCAAATTGACAGGTCACGCCCATGATTTTCCTCATCGCTTACATCAGCAGCGTCGTGCTGATCAACTTCGCCTTCTCCTCCGCGCCGCACCTGGACATCATCTGGTCGGCCTGGGGCGGGCTGGTGTTCGTGCTGCGTGACATGGTGCAGACCCGTTTCGGTCATGGCGCGATCGTGGCGATGCTGGCGGCGCTGGTGCTGTCCTATGTCACGTCAGATCCGTCGATTGCGCTGGCCAGCGCCACGGCGTTCGCGGTCTCCGAGTGCATCGACTGGCTGGTGTTCACCCTCACCAGGCGCCCGTTGCGCGATCGGTTGTGGATCAGTTCGGCGCTGAGCATTCCCCTCGATACCTTCATCTTCTTCGGCATGATCGACCTGCTGACGCCGCCGGTGCTTATAACTGCGCTGGCCTCGAAGTTCGCCGGCGTCACTGCGGTCTGGATGATCATGGCCTGGCGCGAACGCAAACAGGCTGTCGCCGGCTGAAGCCAAACCCTCAGGTTCATGTAAAATGCCGCGCTTTCTCCCCATGGAAAGCGCGTCTGGCGTTGCTTTCCTCGATGATCCGCTTCTTTGAGGACCTGAGATGACCCGTATCGGAACTCCATTGTCGCCGACCGCGACCCGCGTATTGCTGTGTGGCTGTGGTGAGTTGGGCAAGGAAGTGGTGATCGAACTGCAACGCCTGGGCGTTGAAGTGATCGCCGTTGATCGCTACGCCAATGCGCCGGCCATGCAGGTTGCCCATCGCAGCCACGTGATCAATATGCTAGACGGCGCCGCCCTGCGGGCCGTGATCGAAGCCGAGAAACCGCACTTCATCGTGCCGGAAATCGAAGCCATCGCCACCGCCACGCTGGTCGAACTGGAAGCCGAAGGCTTCACCGTGATCCCGACCGCTCGCGCCGCTCAACTGACCATGAACCGCGAAGGCATCCGTCGTCTGGCTGCCGAAGAGCTGGACCTGCCGACCTCGCCTTATCACTTCGCCGACACCTTCGAGGACTACAGCAAGGCTGTTCAGGACCTCGGCTTCCCGTGTGTCGTCAAACCGGTGATGAGTTCGTCGGGCAAAGGTCAGAGCCTGCTGCGCAGCGCCGATGACGTGCAGAAAGCCTGGGACTATGCCCAAGAGGGCGGTCGTGCCGGCAAAGGTCGGGTGATCATTGAAGGCTTCATCGATTTCGATTATGAGATCACTCTGCTGACCGTGCGCCATGTTGGCGGCACTACCTTCTGTGCGCCGGTCGGCCACCGTCAGGAGAAGGGCGACTATCAGGAGTCCTGGCAGCCACAGGCCATGAGCTCGGTGGCGCTGGCCGAATCCGAGCGTGTTGCCAAAGCGGTGACCGAAGCGTTGGGCGGTCGTGGCCTGTTCGGTGTCGAGCTGTTCATCAAAGGCGATCAGGTGTGGTTCAGCGAAGTGTCGCCTCGCCCGCACGATACCGGTCTGGTGACGCTGATTTCCCAGGATCTTTCGCAGTTCGCGCTGCACGCCCGAGCCATCCTCGGATTGCCGGTGCCGCTGATCCGTCAGTTCGGTCCATCGGCTTCGGCGGTGATTCTTGTGGAAGGCCAGTCGACCCAGACTGCTTTCGCCAACCTCGGTGCTGCACTGAGCGAACCGGATACCGCGCTGCGTCTGTTCGGCAAGCCTGAAGTCAACGGCCAGCGCCGCATGGGCGTGGCACTGGCCCGCGACGAGTCGATTGAAGCGGCTCGCGCCAAGGCGACCCGTGCTTCCCAGGCTGTTGTTGTAGAGCTGTAATCCCGCCATCTGATCGCTCCCGCCTATGCGGGAGCGATCAGGGCCCTTACGACACCTGATTCAAATCGTTATTGCGCGTCTCCTTCAGGCACAGCACAGCGATCAAGCTGAGCACCGCCGCCCCCGACACATACCCGCCGACGTAACTCAAACCACCCATCGCCACCAGTTTCTGCGCGAAGAACGGCGCCGCCGAGGCCCCGACAATCCCGCCGAGGTTGTAGGCTGCCGATGCGCCGGTATACCGCACGTGTGTCGGGAACAGTTCCGGCAGCAGAGCGCCCATCGGGGCGAATGTCACGCCCATCAGAAACAGTTCGATGCACAGGAACAGCGCTACGCCCCAGGTCGATCCCTGTGTCAGCAACGGCTCCATCAGAAATCCGGAAAGAATCGCCAGCACACCGCCGACGATCAGCACCGGCTTGCGCCCGTAACGGTCACTGGCCCACGCTGACAGCGGCGTCGCGGCCGCCATGAACAGCACCGCGAAACACAGCAGTCCGAGGAAAGTCTCGCGGCTGTAACCCAGTGTGGATACGCCATAGCTCAGGGAAAACACGGTCGAGATGTAAAACAGCGCGTAGCACACCACCATGGCGGCGGCGCCCAGCAGCGTCGGTGCCCAGTATTGGCTGAACAGCTCGACCAGCGGCACTTTCACCCGCTCCTGGCGGGCGATGGCGTTGGCGAACACAGGGGTCTCGTGAAGCTTGAGACGCACATACAAGCCGACCATCACCAGCACCGCACTGAGCAGGAACGGAATCCGCCAGCCCCAGCTGCGGAATTGATCGTCGCTCAGGCTCATGGCCAAAGTCAGGAACAGACCGTTGGCGGCCAGAAAGCCAATCGACGGGCCAAGTTGCGGGAACATGCCGAACCACGCCCGTTTGCTTTTCGGGGCGTTTTCGGTCGCCAGCAGCGCCGCGCCACCCCATTCGCCACCCAATCCCAGACCCTGGCCGAAGCGCAGCACGCAGAGCAGGATCGGCGCCCAGGCCCCGATGCTGTCATAGCCCGGCAGCACGCCGATTAGCGTGGTGCAGACACCCATCAGCAGCAGCGAAGCGACCAAAGTCGATTTGCGCCCGATCCGGTCACCGAAGTGGCCGAACAGCGCCGAGCCCAACGGTCGGGCGAGGAAGGCGATACCGAAGGTCAGGAATGCCGAGAGCATCTGCGCCGTGCCGGAGGTCTGCGGGAAAAATACCGGCCCGATCACCAGCGCAGCGGCGGTGGCATAAACGTAGAAATCGTAGAACTCGATGGCCGTGCCGATGAAACTCGCCGTGGCCACGCGGGTGGCGGAGTTGGTCGGTTGGGCAGGCGTGGTGTCGCTGTAAGCGGTACTGGTCGTCATGCGGTGATCCCTGACAGTCATGAGCTCCGTTGGAGCGAATTATTATGGTCGAACACCCAGGGATGTGGGATGAGGCGCGATCGCTGCTTCAGGTAGGAACAGTCGTCGGTGTGATGCGGATATTGCCGATGAACCGGCCGGAACCAGTCGGGTGCAGGGTAAGCACGCAGTTCGGCGGGGCTTGGGTAAGCTCCGCGATTATAGGAAGGTGGCTAACGATTGAACAAGGGGCTTTCTAGCGGGCAGCGGCCAGTGTCGGGGCCAAGGAGGTGTGCCAGATCAGGACCTTGCTCACCCGGTTCTCTTCGGTTTCGAGAATCTCCAGCCGATAGCGGCCGATCTTCAGGCACACCGCGCTTTCCGGGATGGTTTCCAGCGCTTCGGTCACCAGGCCATTGAGGGTCCGGGGGCCGTCGCTGGGCAGGTGCCAGCCCAGGCATTTGTTCAGTTCGCGGATCGACGCCGCGCCATCGATCACCATCCGGCCATCGGCTTGCGGGTGGATGTGCGGGTTGTCGAGGCTGTGCTCGCTTTCGAATTCGCCGACGATTTCTTCGAGAATGTCTTCCAGGGTGACGATCCCCAGCACCTCGCCATATTCGTCCACCACCATGCCCAGACGCCGCTGCTGCTTGTGGAAGTTCAGCAGTTGCAGTTGCAGCGGGGTGCTTTCAGGGACGAAATACGGCTCGTAACTGGCCGCCAGCAGCGCTTCGCGGGTCAGGCTGCCGTTGTCGAGCAGGTGACGAATCTGCCGGGTATTGAGCACCGCTTCGACCTGATTGATATCGCTGTGGAAGACCGGCAGGCGAGTGCGCCGGTTCTTGCGCAATTGTTCGGTGATTTCTTCGATCGGATCGTCGAGGTTGATGCCGTCGACATCGCTGCGTGGCACCAGAATGTCGTTGACCGTGATGTTGTCCAGCGCATGGATGCCTGAAACCGGATGCGGGCGCACCGGATGCTCCGGGTCGTCATGACGCTCCGCCGGCATATCGTCTTCGCTCTGTTGCACCACCTGGGCCTTGCGGATGAACGGTCGCATCAGCAATCCACTGACGCGGCTGAGCAGCCAGGCAAGCGGGTAAACGACCTTCAGCGGTACGGCCAGCAGCGTATTGCCGAACGACAACACCGCATCCGGATACCGCTGGGCGAGGGCGCGGGGGAAATAGTCGGCAAAAACCAGCAGCAGGGCGCCGGCGCCGAGGCAAGCCGCCCAGGGGCCGTTTTCTTCACAGAGAAAGATTGCCAGCAGCGTGGCCAGAATGACGGCGAGGGCGCGGCACAGGGTATTGCAGAGGATCAGGCTGTCGAGCGGGAAGCTGAGTTTCGCCAGGGGCTTGTCGCTGGCGCGGGATGCGGTGCGTTGCGCCAGCAGGTGCTGTTGCGCCGCTTCGACGGCGGTAAACAGCCCAGACCAGAGAATCAGCAGGACAAATACCGCGAGCATCGGCCCTATGGGCAAACCGTCCATTTATGCCGCCCGTCAGATGTGCAGGATGTATTCACGAACCAGTTTGCTGCCGAAATACGCGAGCATCAGCAGGCAGAAACCGGCGAGGGTCCAGCGGATTGCCTTGTGGCCGCGCCAGCCAAGGCGGTTACGCCCCCACAGCAGGACGCTGAACACGATCCAGGCCAGGCAGGCCAACAGGGTTTTATGCACCAGGTGCTGGGCAAACAGGTTCTCGACGAACAGCCAGCCGGAGATCAGCGACAGCGACAGCAGCGTCCAGCCGGCCCAGAGGAAACCGAACAGCAGGCTTTCCATGGTTTGCAGTGGCGGGAAGTTCTTGATCAGTCCGGACGGATGCTTGTGCTTGAGCTGGTGATCCTGCACCAGCAGCAACAAGGCCTGGAACACCGCGATGGTGAACATGCCGTAGGCGAGGATCGACAGCAGGATGTGCGCGAGAATGCCCGGTTCTTCATCGATGACCTGCACCGTGCCGGTCGGTGCGAACTGCGCCAGCAGCACTGTGATCGCACCCAGCGGGAACAACAGCACCAGCAGGTTTTCCACCGGGATCCGCGAGCAGGCCAGCAGGGTCAGGGCGATGACGGCCGCAGCAATCAGGCTTGAGGCGCTGAAGAAGTCCAGGCCCAGGCCGATCGGCGTCAATAAATGGGTGAGCAGGCTGGCACTGTGGGCCAGCACGGCGAGGACGCCGAGCGAGACCAGCAGGCGCTTGTTGGCCTTGGCGCCAGTGGCCAGGCGGGTGCCCTGATAGAGGGTCGCAGCGGCGTAGAGAAGGGCGGCGGCGAGGGTGGTCAGCAAACTCGGTGACAAGGGGAGCATAAATCCTGTTAGGCAAGCCCGAAAGGGGCTGAGTTTGGCATAGAACCGCCGTTGCACGAAAGACCGGCAAGCTGACAGCGAGGTGTCCGCCAGCTGCAGTCTTCGCTATAATCCGCGACCTGCCCACGCCGCAGGCTCGCCGAGCACATGTTGATTCCGGTCTGGGCCGCCATTATCCCGGTCTACACAGGGCCTGAAAGGATCGCGCAATGTTTGAAAACTTAACCGACCGTCTCTCGCAGACGCTGCGCCATGTCACCGGCAAGGCGAAGCTGACCGAGGACAACATCAAAGATACCCTGCGCGAAGTGCGCATGGCGTTGCTCGAGGCCGACGTCGCCCTGCCGGTGGTCAAGGACTTCGTCAATTCGGTCAGGGAACGCGCTGTCGGCACCGAGGTGTCGCGCAGCCTGACCCCGGGTCAGGCGTTCGTGAAGATCGTTCAGGCCGAACTCGAAAGCCTGATGGGTGCGGCCAACGAAGATTTGAACCTGAGCGCCGTGCCGCCCGCCGTCATTTTGATGGCCGGTCTGCAGGGTGCCGGTAAAACCACCACCGCCGGCAAACTCGCGCGCTTCCTTAAAGAGCGCAAGAAGAAGTCGGTCATGGTCGTGTCGGCGGACATCTACCGTCCGGCGGCGATCAAGCAGCTGGAAACCCTGGCCAACGACATTGGCGTGACGTTCTTCCCGTCCGACCTGAGCCAGAAGCCGGTCGACATCGCCAACGCGGCTATTAAAGAAGCCAAACTGAAATTCATCGACGTGGTCATCGTCGACACCGCCGGTCGTCTGCACATCGACGAAGAGATGATGGGCGAGATCAAGGCGCTGCACGCCGCGATCAACCCGGTCGAAACCCTGTTCGTGGTCGACGCCATGACCGGTCAGGACGCGGCCAATACGGCCAAGGCCTTCGGTGATGCGCTGCCGCTGACCGGCGTAATCCTGACCAAGGTCGACGGTGATGCCCGTGGTGGTGCCGCGCTGTCCGTTCGCGCGATCACCGGCAAGCCGATCAAGTTCATCGGTATGGGCGAGAAGAGCGAAGCGCTCGATCCGTTCCACCCCGAGCGGATTGCTTCGCGGATCCTCGGCATGGGCGACGTGCTCAGCCTGATCGAACAGGCTGAAGCGACCCTCGACAAGGAAAAGGCCGACAAACTGGCCAAGAAGCTGAAGAAGGGCAAGGGCTTCGACCTCGAAGACTTCCGCGATCAGCTGCAACAAATGAAGAACATGGGCGGCCTTGGCGGGCTCATGGACAAACTGCCGAGCATCGGCGGCGTCAATCTCTCGCAAATGGGTAACGCCCAGAACGCCGCAGAGAAGCAGTTCAAACAGATGGAAGCCATCATCAACTCCATGACCCCGGCCGAGCGCCGCGACCCTGAGCTGATCAGCGGTTCGCGCAAGCGCCGGATCGCCATGGGTTCCGGCACCCAGGTGCAGGACATCGGTCGCTTGATCAAGCAGCACAAGCAGATGCAGAAAATGATGAAGAAATTCTCCGCCAAGGGCGGAATGGCGAAAATGATGCGCGGCATGGGCGGAATGTTGCCCGGCGGCGGCATGCCGAAAATGTAAAGAATCCGCGCCGGTCGTCGCACCGGCGCAGACCCTGCAAGGACGCAGGATCAACAGCAAACCCGCACTCGGCGGGAGCTGACTGGCCGTTTTCATCGACGGCTCTATCGCAAATCTGCACGGCCTGCCACAGGCGCCGGAAAAAGTCATTTGCAAAAGTCCGGATATTCCTTAGAATATGCGGCCTTTCGGGCACCCATGCCCGCTGTGCATTTAGATTTGCAGCACCGACTACAGGAACGATGTTCACATGCTAACAATCCGTCTTGCCCTTGGCGGCTCCAAAAAGCGCCCGTTTTACCACCTGACCGTAACCGACTCCCGCAACCCGCGTGACGGTTCCCACAAAGAACAGGTTGGCTTCTTCAACCCTGTTGCCCGTGGTCAGGAAATCCGTCTGTCCGTGAACCAAGAGCGCGTTGCCTACTGGCTGAGCGTTGGTGCACAGCCTTCTGAGCGTGTTGCTCAGTTGCTGAAGGAATCTGCCAAGGCTGCAGCCTGAGCAGTATGAGCGCGACGCCAGAAAAAGCTGATGACCTGATCGTTGTCGGCAAGATTTTTTCGGTTCACGGCGTTCGCGGCGAGGTGAAGGTCTTTTCCTTTACCGATCCGATTGAAAACCTGTTGGGCTATCGCAACTGGACGCTTCGGCGCGAAGGCGTGGTGAAACAGGTCGAGCTGGTCAGCGGCCGATCCACTCAAAAGGATCTGGTTGTCAAGCTCAAAGGCCTCGACGATCGCGATGAAGCCCGTCTTCTGAGCGGTTACGAGATTTGCATCCCGCGAAGCCTTTTGCCCGACCTGACTGCCGACGAGTACTACTGGTACCAGTTGGAAGGTCTGAGCGTCATCAACCAGGACGAACAATTGTTCGGCAAGGTTGATCACCTGTTGGAGACCGGCGCGAACGATGTATTGGTGGTCAAGCCCTGCGTTGGCAGCCTGGATGATCGCGAGCGGTTGTTGCCCTATACGGAGCAATGCGTGCTGGCAATCGACCTGGAAGCAGGCGTGATGAGGGTGGAATGGGACGCGGACTTCTAAGCAATGGCCAGCCTGCGCGTAGACGTCATTACGCTGTTCCCCGAGATGTTCTCGGCCATCAGTGAGTACGGCATTACCAGTCGTGCGGTCAAACAGGGGCTCTTGCAGCTGACCTGTTGGAATCCGCGGGATTACACGACGGATCGGCATCACACTGTGGACGATCGCCCGTTTGGCGGTGGTCCGGGCATGGTGATGAAGATCAAACCCCTGGAAGATGCTCTGGTTCAGGCCAAGGCAGCAGCCGGGGAGGCGGCGAAGGTGATTTACCTGTCCCCCCAAGGCCGTCAACTGACTCAGTCGGCGGTACGCGAACTGGCGAAATCGGATGCATTGATCCTGATTGCCGGTCGCTATGAAGGCATTGACGAGCGTTTTATTGAGGCTCATGTCGATGAAGAGTGGTCGATTGGTGACTATGTGTTGTCTGGCGGCGAGCTGCCGGCCATGGTCATGATCGATGCGGTTACACGACTGCTGCCCGGAGCTTTAGGGCATGCGGATTCCGCTGAGGAAGATTCCTTTACGGATGGTCTGCTGGATTGCCCGCACTACACCCGACCTGAGGTGTATGCGGATCAGCGTGTTCCCGACGTGTTGCTGAGTGGCAATCACGCGCATATCCGGCGTTGGCGTTTACAGCAGTCCCTTGGTAGGACCTATGAACGACGCGCCGATCTTCTGGAAAGCCGCTCGCTTTCTGGAGAAGAGAAGAAGCTGCTCGAGGAATACATCCGCGAGCGGGACGATAGTTAACAACGTATCGATGGTAGATCAGACGATTTACCTTAGGAGCACAGCATGACCAACAAAATCATCCTTGCACTCGAAGCAGAGCAGATGACCAAAGAAATCCCTACCTTTGCCCCGGGCGACACCATCGTCGTTCAGGTGAAAGTGAAGGAAGGCGATCGTTCCCGTCTGCAAGCGTTCGAAGGCGTTGTCATCGCCAAGCGTAACCGCGGCGTGAACAGTGCGTTCACCGTACGTAAAATCTCCAACGGTGTTGGCGTAGAACGTACTTTCCAGACCTACTCCCCGCAGATCGACAGCATGGCTGTTAAACGTCGCGGTGACGTACGTAAAGCCAAGCTGTACTACCTGCGCGACCTGTCGGGTAAAGCAGCTCGCATCAAGGAAAAACTGGCTTAAGTCCAGCTTCCGATGCAGAAAAAAGCAGCCTACGGGCTGCTTTTTTGTTGCCCGCAATTTATCCACAGCATTCCGTTTCAGGCCTGACCCATGACCGCTCGCGAGCAAGAAATCGAACGCCGCACCGAGCTCTCGGTGACCCGCGTGACCAAGGCGGTATTCCCGCCGACCACCAACCACCACAACACGCTCTTCGGCGGCACTGCGCTGGCCTGGATGGACGAAGTGTCCTTCATCACCGCCACCCGGTTCTGCCGTTTGCCGTTGGTGACGGTGTCGACCGATCGCATCGACTTCAATCACGCGATCCCGGCAGGCTCCATCGTCGAACTGGTCGGGCGAGTGATTAAGGTCGGCAACACCAGTCTCAAGGTCGAGGTGGAGGTGTTCGTTGAAAGCATGAGCTGCGACGGCCGTGAGAAAGCCATTCACGGGCAGTTCAGCTTTGTTGCGATCGATGATGACAAGCGTCCGGTGCCCGTGCTGCCGGGTTTTGCTGCTTGACCTGAAATCGCATCGCGGCTATCGCTGGCAAGCCAGCTCCGACAGTGTCTGTGTCGAGCATGAAGATTGTGCACGACATGAAACCTGTGGGGCTTGCCCGCGATTCCATTTATTCGGCGGCGTTGGGCTCAGGCTGAATCAGCGCCAGCAACGTCCACCCCGGTCCCGGCTTCAACACGGTTTCCGGCGAGACCACATGCACCCAGCCACTGTCGTCGCGCATGAACAGCAGCGTCGCGCGGTTGCCATGCAGCGCACGGTAATCGTCCCAGCCAAACCCGTCCGTGAGCGTCGTGCTGTACAGATCGGCACCCTGACTCAGTTGGCTGGCGAATCTGGCGTAAGTCAGCGCCTCGCTCCCCAATTGATTGCCGCGATGTTCGAGGCTGGCGCGGTGTTTGTCGCTGCGACGGCTTTCCTGACCGCTGGCCAGTCCGAACAGGCGTTGATGACCAAAGTCATGTCGAAAGCGCATGGCGGCCAGCGTGTTGAGTTCGCCCGACGGTGACAGCGCCAGCAAATGCCCCAGTCCAACCAGGTCCAGGTGCGCATCGGCATGCTGCGAGGCCGGATTGCCGAAGTAAGTCGGCAAGCCATCCATGCGCGCGAGCCGGATATTTTCCCAGCTTGAATCCGTCAGCAGCACGCGGCTGCCCAGCTGTTGCAGCGCCTTGCCGAGCAGGCGCGCCGGCCCGTTCGCCCCGACGATCAGGAAACCGCTGGGTGCAGGCTCCGCAACCTTCAAAAGGCGTGCCAGTGGTCGGGCAGTCGCACTTTGCAGCACGACGGTGCCGATGATCACCGCGAAAGTGAGCGGCACCAGTAACAGCGCGCCTTCATGGCCCGCTGCATCCAGGCGAATCGCAAAGATCGCCGAAACCGCCGCCGCGACGATCCCGCGCGGGGCAATCCAGCACAACAATGCACGTTCACGCCAACTCAAGCTGGAGCCCGCAGTACTCAGCACCACGTTCAGCGGTCGGGCGATCAGCTGAATCACCAGCAGCAGAATCAGTACCAGCGGCCCGAGACCGATCAGCGCGTCAAGATCCAGTCGCGCCGCCAGCAGGATGAACAGCCCGGAAATCAGCAGTACGCTGAGGTTTTCCTTGAAGTGCAGGATGTGCCGCACATCCACCCCCTTCATGTTCGCCAGCCACATACCCATCAGCGTCACCGCCAGCAGACCGGATTCGTGCACGGCCTGGTTGGCGGCGATGAATATCCCCAGCACCGCGGCCAGCGACGCGAGGTTGTGCAGGTATTCCGGCAGCCACTGACGACGGATGATCGTGCCCAGCAGCCAGCCGCCGGCCACTCCGAACAGACTTCCGCACAGAATCACTCCGCCGAAGGTCAGCAGGCTTTGCTTGAGACCGTGGCCCTCGGCGCTGGCGATGATGAAGCTGTAGACCACCACCGCGAGCAACGCGCCGATCGGGTCGATCACAATCCCTTCCCAGCGCAGGATGTTGGCGATCGAAGCCTTCGGCCGCACCACGCGCAGCATCGGCACGATCACGGTCGGCCCGGTGACCAGGGTCAGGCTGCCGAACAGGATGGCGAGCAGCCAGTCGAAGCCCAGCAGCCAGTGGGTCGCGACTGCAATCACAACCCAGGTCGAGAGTGCGCCGACTGTGACCAGCCGATGCACAACGCTGCCGATCTCGCGCCATTCCGACAGGTGCAGGGTCAGGCTGCCTTCAAACAGAATCAGTGCCACCGCCAGCGACACCAATGGCATCAACAGCGGGCCGAACATTTCCTGCGGATCGAGCCAGCCCAGCACAGGGCCGGCCAGAATGCCGGTCAGCAGCAGAAACAGAATCGCCGGCAGCTTCAGGCGCCAGGCGAGCCATTGGCAGCCCAGCGCAGCAGCGCCGATACCGCCGAAAGCCAACAGAATTTGCTGCTCGTTCATTGAGGCTCCCTGTTCCTTGAAATAGCGGGCTATGAAAGACTAGCGGCCTTTTCAACCGTTCACTCTTTATTTGCGCGCAGTGCCAAACCTGCGTGTCTTGAGCGCCCATGCCTGCCATCGACCACCCACTGATCGACCAGTTTCTCGACGCCCTCTGGCTGGAAAAAGGTCTCTCCGACAACACTCGCAACGCCTACCGCAGTGATCTCGCGCTGTTCAACGGCTGGTTGCAGGAGCAAGGTCTCGAACTGATCAATGCCGGTCGCGAACTGATCCTCGATCACCTGGCCTGGCGTCTGGAACAGAACTACAAACCGCGCTCTACCGCGCGATTTCTCTCCGGCGTACGTGGCTTTTATCGCTACCTGCTGCGGGAAAAACTGATTTCGGTTGATCCGACTTTGCGTGTTGATATGCCCCAGCTCGGTCGGCCGTTGCCCAAATCCCTGTCGGAAGCCGACGTTGAAGCGCTGCTCAAGGCGCCGGATCTGAGCGAAGCCATCGGCCAGCGCGACCGCGCCATGCTCGAAGTGCTTTATGCCTGTGGTCTTCGCGTCACCGAGCTGATCAGCCTGACCCTGGAACAGGTCAACCTGCGTCAGGGCGTATTGCGGGTGATGGGCAAGGGCAGCAAGGAGCGGCTGGTACCGATGGGGGAGGAAGCGATTGTCTGGGTCGAGCGCTACCTGCGCGACGGTCGCAGCGAGTTGCTGGGCGGGCGTCCCAGCGATGTGTTGTTCCCCAGCCAGCGCGGCGAGCAGATGACTCGCCAGACCTTCTGGCACCGTATCAAACATCAGGCCAAGGTCGCCGGGATCGGCAAGTCGCTGTCGCCGCACACCTTGCGTCACGCGTTTGCCACACACCTGCTCAACCATGGCGCCGACTTGCGGGTAGTGCAGATGCTGTTGGGCCACAGCGACCTGTCGACCACGCAGATCTACACTCACGTCGCCCGGGCGCGTTTGCAGGATCTGCATGCCAAGCATCACCCGCGCGGCTGAGCGCATTCTGTCTTGCGACAGGCGCATTCGGCCACGCCAGCCTTATGTGGTAGGCTTTGCCGGTTTGCACGATGGGCGGTTATGACCCGGTGTTCCGGCACGGGCGTTCTGATCGTTCCATTTGTCCGCCTTCAGGAGTTCTCATGCGTCTGACCCAGATTTTCGCCGCCGCAGCCATTGCGTTGGTCAGCACCTTTGCCGTCGCCGATGACGCGGCCGACAAAGCGATTCGCCAAAGCCTGGAAAACCTCCAGCTCGATGTGCCGGTGGACACCATCACCGCCAGCCCGCTGCCGGGCCTGTACGAAGTCAAGCTCAAGGGCAGCCGCGTGCTCTACGCCAGCGCCGACGGCCAGTACATCGTTCAGGGCTACATGTTCCAGCTCAAGGATGGCAAACCGGTCAACCTGACCGAGAAGACCGAGCGCCTGGGTATTTCCAAACTGATCAATGCGATCCCGGTGGCCGAGACCGTGGTTTACCCGGCCGTGGGCGAAACCAAGTCGCACATCACCGTGTTCACCGACACCACTTGCCCGTACTGCCACAAGCTGCACGCCGAAGTGCCCGAGCTGAACAAGCGCGGCATCGAAGTGCGCTACGTGGCGTTCCCGCGCCAAGGCCTCGGCTCGCCGGGTGACGAACAGCTGCAAGCCGTGTGGTGCTCGAAAGACAAGAAAGCCGCCATGGACAAAATGGTCGATGGCAAGGAAATCAAGGCCGCCAAGTGCGATAACCCGGTTTCCAAACAGTTCGCCCTCGGTCAGTCGATCGGCGTGAACGGCACACCGGCCATCGTTTTGGCCGATGGACAAGTCATTCCGGGCTACCAGCCTGCGCCACAAGTCGCCAAACTGGCGCTGGGCGCGAAGTAATTCGCATCGTCACGTTCAGGCGTTGACGAGCGTGGTCCGGCGGCTGGATTGCCGGGCCATCAACAGAGAGCCGCGAACCTGCGGTTGTTTTCACGGCCGGCCTCGTGTCGGCCGTTTTATGGGGAGTTCACAGTGAAACCGGTCAAAGTAGGCATCTGTGGGTTAGGGACCGTCGGTGGCGGAACCTTCAACGTACTTCAGCGCAACGCCGAGGAAATTGCTCGTCGTGCCGGGCGTGGAATCGAAGTGGCACAAATTGCCATGCGCACGCCAAAGCCTCAGTTCCAGACGACCGGTATTGCGATTACCAACGATGTCTTCGAAGTGGCCACGAACCCTGAGATCGACATCGTCATAGAGCTGATGGGCGGCTACACCGTTGCCCGCGAGCTGGTACTCAAGGCCATCGAGAATGGCAAGCATGTGGTCACCGCGAACAAGGCTCTGATTGCCGTTCACGGTAATGAAATCTTCGCCAAGGCACGCGAGAAAGGCGTGATCGTGGCATTCGAAGCGGCGGTAGCCGGCGGCATTCCGGTGATCAAGGCGATCCGTGAAGGCCTGTCCGCCAACCGTATCAACTGGGTCGCCGGGATCATCAACGGCACCGGCAACTTCATCCTCACCGAAATGCGCGAGAAGGGTCGCACCTTCGAAGACGTGCTGGCCGAGGCCCAAGCACTGGGCTATGCCGAAGCCGATCCGACCTTCGACGTCGAAGGCATCGATGCCGCGCACAAGCTGACCATCCTGGCATCGATCGCATTCGGTATTCCGCTGCAGTTCGACAAGGCTTACACCGAAGGCATCACCCAGCTGACCACCGCCGACGTGAACTACGCCGAAGCGCTGGGCTACCGCATCAAGCACCTGGGCGTGGCACGCAGCACCGCCGCCGGTATCGAGCTGCGCGTACATCCGACGCTGATCCCGGCCGATCGTCTGATCGCCAACGTCAACGGCGTGATGAACGCGGTGATGGTCAACGGCGACGCGGCTGGTTCGACTCTGTTCTACGGTGCCGGCGCCGGCATGGAGCCAACCGCTTCGTCGGTCATCGCGGATCTGGTGGATGTGGTTCGCGCCATGACCTCCGATCCGGAAAATCGCGTGCCGCACCTGGCCTTCCAGCCGGACTCGCTGTCGGCCCACCCGATCCTGCCGATCGAAGCCTGCGAAAGCGCCTACTACCTGCGCATTCAGGCCAAGGATCATCCGGGCGTACTCGCTCAGGTGGCGAGCATCCTCTCGGAGCGCGGCATCAACATCGAGTCGATCATGCAGAAGGAAGTCGAGGAGCACGACGGCCTGGTGCCGATGATCCTGCTGACCCACCGTGTGCTGGAACAGCACATCAACGATGCGATCGCCGCCCTTGAAGCGCTGGCGGGCGTGGTCGGTCCGGTTGTGCGGATCCGCGTCGAGCACTTGAACTAAGCCGATCTCCTTCACCGGTCCCGCCAGTGGGGCCGGTGTCGTGAACACTGTCCATTGGAGTCAGTCATGCGTTACATCAGTACCCGCGGCCAGGCACCGGCCCTGAATTTCGAAGACGTCCTGCTGGCCGGTCTCGCGACCGACGGCGGTCTGTATGTCCCGGAAAACCTGCCACGCTTCACCCAGGAAGAGATCGCTTCCTGGGCCGGCCTGCCGTATCACGAGCTGGCCTTCCGCGTCATGCGCCCGTTCGTCACCGGCAGCATTCCGGATGCCGATTTCAAAAAGATTCTTGAAGAAACCTACGGTGTGTTCGCCCACAACGCCGTTGCGCCGCTGCGTCAGCTGAACGGCAACGAATGGGTGCTGGAGCTGTTTCACGGCCCGACCCTGGCGTTCAAGGACTTCGCCCTGCAACTGCTCGGCCGTTTGCTCGACTACGTGCTGGAAAAGCGCGGCGAGCGCGTGGTGATCGTCGGCGCCACCTCCGGTGACACCGGTTCGGCGGCCATCGAAGGCTGCAAGCACTGTGAAAACGTCGACATCTTCATCCTGCACCCGCACAACCGTGTGTCAGAGGTTCAGCGTCGGCAGATGACCACCATCCTCGGTGAGAACATCCACAACATCGCCATCGAAGGCAACTTCGATGACTGCCAGGAAATGGTCAAGGCCAGCTTCGCCGACCAGAGTTTCCTCAAGGGCACCCGTCTGGTTGCAGTGAACTCGATCAACTGGGCGCGGATCATGGCCCAGATCGTTTACTACTTCCACGCGGCCCTGCAATTGGGTGGTCCGGCGCGTTCAGTGTCGTTCTCGGTGCCGACCGGCAACTTCGGCGACATCTTCGCCGGCTACCTGGCGCGCAACATGGGCCTGCCGATCAACCAGTTGATCGTCGCCACCAACCGCAACGACATCCTGCACCGCTTCATGAGCGGCAACCAGTACGTCAAGGAAACCCTGCACGCCACGCTGTCGCCGTCGATGGACATCATGGTGTCTTCGAACTTCGAACGCCTGCTGTTCGACCTGCACGGTCGCAATGGCGCGGCAATTGCCGGGCTGATGGACTCGTTCAAACAGGGCGGCGGCTTCAGCGTCGAACAGGAACGCTGGACCGAAGCGCGCAAACTGTTCGACTCGCTGGCCGTGGACGATGCGCAAACCTGCGAAACCATCGCCGAGGTCTTTGAACAGACCGGTGAAGTGCTGGATCCGCACACCGCCATCGGCGTCAAAGCTGCACGCGAATGCCGTCGCAGCCTGGATATCCCGATGGTGATTCTCGGTACGGCGCATCCGGTCAAGTTCCCGGACGCGGTGGAGAAAGCCGGCGTAGGAAAAGCTCTCGAACTACCTGCACATCTTTCTGATTTGTTTGAGAGAGAAGAGCGCTGCACCGTTCTGCCAAACGAGCTGAAAGCCGTGCAGGCCTTTGTCAGTCAGCATGGCAACCGCGGCAAGCCTCTTTAAGCCCGCAAAGCTGTCACATTTTGAAGCCCGTCTCCTGACGGGCTTTCTTGTTTTTGCATGCCACACTGCGCGCGTTTCGCCCACGAAGGACGGGCGAGTCGATGACGAAGGATGTGGCAATGCGGTTTTTTTCAGGATTGAGAGCAGCTCTGTGCTGGTTGTTTTTATTGGGGGGCTTCGAAGTGTCGCCGTTGACCGAAGCCGCCCATCTGGCGAAGCATTCCGAAGAGGGGAGGAGCGTTCAGCCCATCGAGCTGGATGAAAATGAGCGTCAGTGGATTCGGGACAATCCCCGGGTGACGGTCGCATCGGTGCAATACCCGTTGTATCTGTTTCAGGACGAACATGGTCAGTGGAGCGGCTTGAACAACGATGTGCTCACGCACATCAGCGCCATGACCGGCTTGCAGTTCGTCCATCAGGAGTCGTTTTCCACCGATCACATGCTGGAGCGGCTCCAGAGTGGCGTGGCCGACATCAGCACGACGTTGGCAATGAATGACGAGCGCAAGGCATTCCTGGACTTCAGTCACGCGTTCGGCGGTGCCGGCTGGGTATTCGTCGGGCATTCGGGCGAGCCGGCGATACAGTCGCTCGAAACGCTGGCCAGCCGGGTGTTGGTTCTGCCGGCCAGGCATGCGCTGGAGGACAGTATTCGACGCGACTACCCCTCGATCCAGATCCGCTCGGTCAAGACCTATGCCGAGGCTCGGGCGCTGGTCGAAAGTGGGGAGGCCTACGCCACTATCGAAAACGAGATCGGCGCTCAGCTGTTTCCCTCCGGCCTGCTCAAGGTCGGTGGTCTCGTGGAGGGCAAGTGGGAGGCCGATCATCTGGCGGTACGCAAAGGCCTGCCCGAGCTTGTGAGCATCCTCAACAAGGCGCTGGGCGCTTTCTCGGCGGCCGAACTGCGTGCCATGCGCCTGAAATGGCTGGATGGCATTTCTCCTGCTCCGGAACCCTCGATCAGCTCGCTCCTGATCAAGTGGGGGTGCTGGGCGATGGGCGGGCTCGGCGTGTTCGGGCTATTGCCCTTGCTGTGGAACCGTCGATTGGCGGCCGAAGTCAAACAGCGGCGTGCGGCCGAAAAGGATCTGGGTGATCAACTGGCCTTTCAACATGCTCTGATCGATGCGATGCCCGACCCCGTATTCGTTCGCGATCTGCAGGGGCGGTTGATCATGTGCAACCGCAGTTATGAAGATGCACTGTCGGTTCGGCTGGAGCAGGTCCAGGGCCGGATGCTGTTCGAGATCGATGCGCTTCCACAGGCCACGGCATTGATGCTGCATGAGGAATTCATGGCGCAGCTGGGCACTCGTAAAACACGTTTCAGCAAACGGCAGTTGGTGTTCAAGAGCGGTCCCCGTCAGATCTATCAGTGGACAGTGCCGTTTTACAGTGCCGATGGAAAACTGCGTGGCCTGCTTGGAGGGTGGACGGACATCACCGAGCGGCGGAAGGAGAGTGGGTGTCAATGTCTGCATTGAAGATGGGAAAAGTCCTATAAACCGCGATTCCTTTTCTGATGGGAGGCTTAGGACGACTGCCCTAGAGTGACAGACCACTGCGGCGTGAATCCGCGATTGTCGCTCCAGAGGTCGTCCCATGCGCTCGCTCAAGATTCTGATTCTAGAACCCAATCCGTTCCAGCTGATGGCGTTGCACCAGATGCTCAACGCCATCGGTATCTACGATGTTCTGACCGCACCGTCGCTGGGCTCGGCAAAGCGCTCACTGGAACGTCGCGGAGCCGTCGACATTACCCTGTGCAATCCACAATTGCAGAACGGTGACGGGTTGGCGCTGATCCGGCATCTGGCCGACCGACAGCAAGCGCGGGCGATGATTCTGTTGGGGGCCGTGGCACCCAGCCTGCTGGACGATCTGGAAACCTTGCTGGGCGCTCACCGGATCACCTTGCTGGGCCGGCTGCACACGCCGGTCTCGGCGGTGTTGATGAGGGCGCTGCTGGATGCCTACATGGCCCTCCCCAGGCATTCCGTCGACGCCTGAGCCGCCACGGTTGTTTTTCTGTCATCTTCCCCATGCATGCTCCGATAGCCGGTGACGCTCCGGGAGAGGCCGGCGACAAGCAGAACTTTCCTCTCGGGCCGGTGGTCATTTACTGTGAACACGCCCCAGACACTGTGTTTTCGGACTATTGAGTGGAGATCGAGATGGAAAGTATCAGTCTATTGCTCGGTGAGGCTCTGAGCCCGTATCAGGTGACGTTGACCCCTCGTGGTCGCCACGGCGAATGCCTAGTGACCTTGAAGAACGGCAGCGGCGCGATCGTGGTGGAGCGCGAATTCAATCAGGCGCAATTGAGCGACAAGCGCCAGCTGACGGATGTGGTTGACGGCCTGCACCGTGACATCCTGATTGCCGAAGGCCGGCTGGAACCCTGTGTGATCGCCGCGTTGCGAAACGCAGCGCTCGATAAGCACCCGGCCCTTTGAAACTGATTTTTCATTTGTGGGAACCTTCCTGCACCTGGATCAGTCAGACCCCGTAACAGCAGGATCAAGCATTGTGCTCCGGTGCTTGTCGCTTGCTGCTACGGGTCTTTGATACAGACCACGTTTAACCCTGAGTCGTCTCCCCACTTCTCGGGGTTTCTTTTTGCCCGGATTTCACTGCGTGGCTTGTTGCTGAAAGAAAATTCGCGCCTGTTCCAGATAATCCGGACGCCTCTCGGGGTCGAGCCAGTCGGCATAGAGCTGGTTCAGATGGTCGTGGGGCAGGGTGCGCAACAGCTGATTGATCTCAGTGATCGCCTGTCGACCCGCCGTGGTATCGGTGCAGCCGACATGGCCCGACAGGTACCTGCCCGTGCCGCGAATCGGGAAGAACAGCAACTCCTCCTCGGCGATCTCGGCCTGCTGCGCCTGATAACGGATTTCCGGCCAGTAACCCAGCACCACCTGTAAACGCCCCAGGCGCTGCATCGACAGCAGGCTGCTGAGCGCATCGTTGCCGTAATGCGGCGTCAGCGCGCCGCTCGGTGCCTGATGCAGCAATGTATCGATGTACTCGCCGTAACTGCGTTCTGCGACCACGCCGACTTTTCGCTCGCCGTTGGCCAGATAGGCCGACAGGTCGACTTCGCCCTCGATCAGAAACGGCTCCAGCACCTCGCGATCTCTCCGACGTACCACCAGACCATTGCTGACCGCACGAAACGCGGGGATGGAGAACGCGATCCATTGCGCCCGTTCCTTGTTCCGGATCAGCGACGGATCGCAGGCGAAGGGATGTTCATGCAACATTTGATTGCCGCGGGCGCGATTGACCCGCATCAGGGTGTGTTCGTATTGCGGCATGCCGGCAATCAGCATCGGCATCAATTGATCGATTACGCCCTGGCCCTTTTTCGGGCCTTCGAAGATCGTCAGCGGCGGCAGGTCGCGCAGCAGCCAGATCAACGTCGGTTTGGCCTGTACCCACGCTGGCACTACCAGCAGGAATAACAGGCCAAACAACCGCCAGGTCCACCAATGGTGGGCGCGGTTCGAGGCCGAGGGCGGCAGGCGCTTCAGCTCAGATGGCTCCGTCTTCGCGCAACCGGGCGATCTGCTTCTCGTCGTAGCCAAGATCGTGGAGTACCTGCGCATTGTGTTCACCGAGCTGCGGTCCGACCCATTCGGACGTGCCGGGTGTCTCAGAGAGTTTCGGCACAATGCCCGGCATCTTGAAGGGCTTGCCGTCCGGCAGCTTGGCGTGGAGGAACATTTCCCGGGCCAGATACTGCGGATCGTTGAACATGTCTTCGGCGCTGAAGATCCGGCTGGCCGGCACTTCGGCCTGATTCAGCAGATCCAGCACGGTTTGCAGCGGCAGCGAATTGACCCAGCGGTCGATCACGCCGTACAGCTCGTCGCGGCGGCTGTCGCGCCCGTCATTGCTGGCCAGTGTCGGATCGTTCGCCAGATCTTCGCGGCCGATGATCAGCATGAAGCGCTTGAAGATCGCATCGCCATTGGCGCCGATCTGCACATGTTTGCCGTCGGCGCTGGTATGGATCGACGACGGTGTGATGCCCGGCATGATGTTGCCGGTGCGCTCACGAATGAAGCCGAACACATCGAACTCCGGCACCATGCTTTCCATCATGGCGAAGATCGCTTCGTAGAGCGCCACATCAACCACTTGACCGACGCCACCGTTGACCTCGCGATGACGCAGGGCCATCAATGCGCCAATCACGCCCCACAGGGCGGCAATCGAATCGCCGATGGAAATTCCGGTGCGCACCGGCGGGCGGTCTTCGAAACCGGTGATATAGCGCAGGCCGCCCATGGATTCGCCGACCGCACCGAAACCTGGTTGATCCTTCATCGGCCCGGTCTGGCCGAAGCCGGACAGGCGCACCATTACCAGTTTCGGGTTCAGTGCGTGCAGGGTTTCCCAGCTCAGGCCGAGTTTTTCCAGGACGCCGGGGCGAAAGTTCTCGATCAGGATGTCGGCTTCACCCAGCAGTTTTTTCAGGATCGCCAGGCCATCGGGGTGTTTCAGGTTCAGCGTCAGGGACTTTTTGTTGCGTGCCTGGACGAACCACCACAGTGATGTGCCTTCGTACAACTTGCGCCATTTGCGCAACGGATCACCGCCGTCCGGCGACTCGATCTTGATCACTTCGGCGCCGAACTCGCCGCAAATGCGCGAGGCAAACGGCCCGGCAATCAAAGTACCCAATTCAATGACTTTCAGACCGCTGAGCGGTTTGTTGGCGAACGGCATGCGAGATCCTGTAGGACAAGGCTGAGCAGATACAGCGTTTTAACATAGCCGGCTGTCAGTCGCGCAAGGTTGATCGCCATCAATTCGTGGATTGCCTACAGCATCGGTTAGACTTGCCGACTTTCCTCGTATCAAGAAGCCCGTTCATGGCCCAGCCGTCCACTACCTACAAATTCGAACTGAACCTCACCGACCTCGACCGCAGCGTCTACGAGAACGTGAAGCAGACCATCGCCCGCCACCCTTCGGAAACCGAAGAACGCATGACCGTGCGTCTGCTGGCCTACGCGCTCTGGTACAACGAGCAACTGTCGTTCGGTCGTGGTCTGTCGGACGTGGATGAACCTGCTTTGTGGGAAAAGAGCCTGGATGATCGTGTCCTGCACTGGATTGAAGTCGGCCAGCCGGACGCCGATCGCCTGACCTGGTGCTCGCGCCGCACCGAACGCACCAGCCTGCTGGCCTACGGCAGCCTGCGCGTCTGGGAAGGCAAAGTGATTCCGGCGATCAAAAACCTGAAGAACGTCAACATTGCCGCTGTCCCGCAGGAAGTGCTGGAAACCCTGGCCAAGGACATGCCTCGCGTTATCAAGTGGGACGTGATGATCAGCGAAGGCACGATCTTCGTCACCGACGACCGTGGCCAGCACGAAGTCCAGCTCAGCTGGCTGCAAGGCGAGCGCGGTTAAGTCCGCGTTACTCCCGAAAAATCCCACGTATTCAAGAGAAGCTCCTGTCACCCCATGCGTATCGATCCTCGCCCGTTGCCCGCCACTCTGCCGTTTCTCGGTGACCTGCCACCCCTGCTGACCCGCCTGTACGCGGCGCGGGGCGTGCAGTCCGAGGCGGAGCTGGACAAGAGCCTGGCGCGGCTGATTCCGTTCCAGCAGCTCAAAGGGATCGATGCGGCGGTTGACCTGCTGGTGACAGCGCTGGAGCAGCGTCAGCGGATCCTGATCGTTGGTGACTTCGATGCCGACGGCGCGACGGCCAGCACCGTGGGCGTGCTCGGTTTGCGCCTGCTGGGCGCGGCGCACGTCGATTATCTGGTGCCCAACCGCTTCGAATACGGCTACGGCCTGACCCCGGAGATCGTCGAAGTCGCGATGACCCGCGAGCCGCAACTGTTGATCACCGTCGACAACGGTATTTCCAGCGTTGAAGGCGTTGCGGCCGCGAAGCGTCACGGTTTGAAGGTCTTGATCACCGATCACCACTTGCCCGGCGATGAACTGCCGCAGGCCGATGCGCTGGTCAATCCGAACCAGCCTGGTTGCGCGTTTCCGAGCAAGGCGCTGGCCGGGGTCGGGGTGATCTTCTATGTGTTGATGGCCTTGCGCGCACGCCTGCGCAGCCTCGGCTGGTACGAGAGCAAGCCGCAGCCGAACATCGGCGAACTGCTGGATCTGGTGGCGCTGGGCAGCGTTGCCGACGTAGTGCCGCTGGATGCCAACAACCGGATTCTGGTGCACCAGGGCCTGGAGCGGATTCGCGCCGGGCGCGCGCGGCCGGGGATCAAGGCGATCCTGGAGGTGGCCAAGCGTGAAGCCTCGCGTATTACCTCAACCGACCTCGGTTTCATCGTCGGCCCGCGCCTGAACGCGGCGGGGCGTCTGGATGACATGAGCCTGGGCATCGAGTGCCTGCTGACCCACGACGCTGCGCTGTCCCGGGAAATGGCCGCGCAACTGGACGGCATGAACCAGGATCGCAAATCCATCGAGCAGGGCATGCAGCGTGAGGCGCTGGCCCAGCTCAAGGACTTGCCGGTCGATTCGATGCCGTTCGGTCTTTGCCTGTTCGACCCGGAATGGCACCAGGGTGTCATCGGTATTCTGGCGTCGCGAATGAAGGAGCGTTATTTCCGCCCGACCATCGCCTTCGCCGATGCCGGTGACGGTTTGCTCAAGGGCTCAGGGCGTTCGGTGCAGGGTTTTCATATTCGCGATGCATTGAGCGTGGTGGCAGCGCAGCATCCGGACCTGATCACGAAGTACGGCGGCCACGCGATGGCGGCAGGGCTGACCTTGCCGCAGGAGCATTTTCCGTTGTTCGCCGAGGCCTTCGACGCCGAAGTGCGCAGGCAGCTTCGCGAAGAGGATCTGACCGGGCGCCTGCTGTCGGATGGCACGCTGGCGGTCGAGGAGTTTCATCTGGAACTGGCTCGGGCCCTGCGTCACGCCGGGCCGTGGGGCCAGCATTTCCCCGAGCCGCTGTTTCACGGTGTGTTCCAGTTGGTCGAGCAGCGGGTGGTCGGGGAGCGGCACCTGAAAGTGGTGCTGAAGACTGAATGCGGCTCGGTGAAGCTGGATGGCATTGCCTTCGGCATCGATCGCGATATCTGGCCGAATCCGACGATCAAATGGGTCGAACTGGCGTACAAACTCGACCTCAACGAGTTTCGCGGCAATGAAACCGTGCAACTGATGATCGCCCACATCGAACCGCGTTGACCCCTTCGCGAGCTTGCTCGCGAACGCGGACTCACACACACACACAGAATCACTCTGAACCCTCCCTCATCCCCGGATGTCGACTAGGCTCTAAGCACTGCTTGATTGGCCTTGTGACGTCTTGTCGATTTTTTTGCCCGCGGGGGCGGGTGCTGTACCTTTTTCCTGTCACTCGTCGACTTTTCAAACAGAACCCTGGAGCCTGCCCACTGATTTGAGAGGTGCCCCATGAGTCTGCTGCTGGAACCCTTTACCGTTCGCCAACTGACCCTGCCCAACCGCATCGCCGTGTCGCCCATGTGCCAGTACTCCAGCGTCGATGGCCTGGCCAACGACTGGCATCTGGTGCACCTCGGCAGCCGTGCCGTGGGGGGCGCCGGTCTGGTATTCACTGAAGCCACGGCGATCACGGCCGACGGGCGGATCACCGCCGAAGACCTGGGCCTGTGGAACGACGAACAGATCGCACCGCTGCAACGCATCACCCGTTTCATCAATGCGCAGGGCGCAGTGGCCGGCATTCAACTGGCCCACGCCGGGCGCAAGGCCAGCACCCATCGGCCGTGGATCGGCAAACATGGCAGCGTCAAACCGGAGGACGGTGGCTGGACGCCGGTCGGGCCGTCACCGATTGCCTTTGACCCGCAACACACCCAACCCAAACAACTGGATGAAGGGCAGATCGCCCAGGTCATTCAGGATTTCGTAGCCGCCGCCAAACGTGCGCTGACCGCCGGTTTCAGTGTGGTCGAGGTGCACGCGGCACACGGTTATCTGCTGCACCAGTTTCTTTCGCCGCTGAGCAATCAGCGCCGCGACCAGTACGGTGGTTCGTTCGAAAACCGTATTCGTCTGGTGCTGCAAGTGACCGAGGCGGTACGCGCCGTATGGCCGGAAGAGTTGCCGGTGTTCGTGCGCCTGTCGGCCACCGATTGGGTTGAGGACGGCTGGAACCCGGATGAAACCGTGGAACTGGCGCGCCGCCTGAAAGCCTTGGGGGCTGACCTGATCGATGTGTCCTCGGGCGGCACGGCAGCCAACGCCGAAATCCCCGTGGGGCCGGGTTATCAGACGCGCTTTGCCGAGCGGGTGCGCAAGGAGTCAGGCATCGCCACCGGCACCGTGGGAATGATTACCGAGCCTGCGCAAGCCGAGCACATCCTGCGAACCTGCCAGGCCGACATCATCTTCCTCGCCCGCGAGCTGTTGCGTGATCCGTACTGGCCGCTGCATGCCGACGATGACCTGGGCGGCCGCAAAGCGGTGTGGCCGGCGCAGTATCAACGTGCGACCCATCGGGATCAGCCGATTCACGAGTCTGATCTGCGGGATTGATTCCGACCGGTCGCAACGCCTATAAAACCCGCCGTTGAACTGGCGGGTTTTTTCTTGCCTGTCGTTTGGAATTGCAAAGGAATGGATCGCATGTTGATCGAACGAGAACTGACGGAATCCGACTTGCCGCTGCTGGCGCTGATCGACCGCAGCGAGTTGGTCGAGGAGTGCTATCGCGTGGAAGACGGTGAGTTGATTCTGTATCCGGCGCGTTTCGACATGCGCGGCTGGCCCGAAGGGGAGGCGGAGGAGAATGCGCGGGTATTGGAAAAGTGCTGGCGCAGCGGCGCGTGGCTACACGGGATTTTCGATGGCGAGACACTGGTGGCGGCAGTGGTTGTGGATAACCGGGTTATGCACCATCAGGGCCTGAACATGCGGCAGTTGAAGTTTCTGCACATCAGCCGTGCCTGGCGTGGCCAGGGGCTGGGCGGGCGGTTGTTTGCTTTGGCTAGCAAGCATGGCCGGGAGGTCGGCGCCGAGGCGTTGTACATCTCGGCGACCGAGTCGCGCAATACCGTGGAGTTCTATCAGCGCCAGGGTTGCCGGTTGCTGGAGCAACCGGACCCCGAGCTGTTTGATCTGGAACCCCATGATATTCACCTGTACTGCCCGTTGGCCTGACGGCTCAAGGCATCAAGGATACTTGCGTTTGTCCGGCGCTGGCGGGAAGTACTGGTACAACCAGGTCTCGCTCAGCGTGCGATCGTTGGTGCGGATGAACAGTCGCAGCTCAACTGGCTCGACGCTGTCATTGGTTGGGTACCAGTCGAACAGGATCCGGTAGCCCTTGATGTCATCCAGCACCAGTACGCTGAAGTCCTGCACCTTGCCGTTGGAGCAGGTCACCACCGGTTCGATTCCGGTGCCCTGCGGCAGGCGATCCAGACCGCCACCGGTGAAATCCACAGCGAAACGGCGGGCCCAGACCGGCGGATAGTGCTCACCCGGTGCCCAGCCTTCAACGAATCCACCCATGCCCGAACGGGTCGCGTGCACTCGCGCCAGCGGCGTGCCGACCGGTGGCAGGGCGCTCCAGTAGAGCTTGTAGCCGTAGTTCAGCGAGTCGCCGGCGGCCACGGGTTTTTTCGGTGTCCAGAACGCGACGATGTTATCGAGGGTTTCGCCGGTTGTAGGAATTTCCAGCAGATCGATGGAGCCTTCGCCCCACGCGGTTGTAGGTTCTACCCACAGGCTCGGACGCTTGCTGTACCAGTCGACGGTGTCCTGGTAGTTGGCGAATTCGTGGTCGGTCTGCACCAGACCGAAACCTTTCGGATCGGTGTCGGCGAAGGCGTTGAATTGCAGGGTCGCCGGGTTGTTCAGCGGGCGGCAGATCCACTCGCCGTTGCCGCGCCACATGGCCAGACGATCCGAGTCATGGATTTGCGGGTGAATGGTGTCGCACATCCGGCGCTCGTGAGTACCGCAGCTGAACATGCTGGTCATCGGGGCGATGCCCAGTTGTTCGATGGCGGTACGGGCGTTGATGTGGGCATCGACCTCCATCACCACGCGCTCGGCCTGGCAATCGATGTCGAAGCGATAGGCACCGGTCGCGCTTGGCGAGTCGAGCAGGGCGTAGACCACGAAGCGGGTCGCGTTCTGATCCGGGGTCTCGAACCAGAACTTGGTGAAGTCAGGAAATTCTTCGCGCTTCTTGGCGTAGGTGTCCACGGCCAGGCCACGGGCGGAGAGGCCATATTGGCCAGTGGCATCCACCGCGCGGAAGTAGCTGGCGCCGAGGAACGACACCACGTCATGCCGATCCAGTTCCGGCGCCTTGAACAGCTTGAAGCCGGCAAAACCCAGGTCGCCCTTGAGCTGCTGGGTGTCGACCGAGGTGTTTTCATAGTTGAACAGCTGAGGGCGGAAATGCACCTCGCGGGCCGTGCGAGTCTTGGGATCGACGCTGTACATGCGCACCGGCTGACGGAAACCCATGCCGACGTGGAAAAACTGCACATCGAGCTGACCCTTGTTTTCCTTCCACAACGAATGCTCGCCGTCGTAGCGGATCGCGTTGAAGTTCTGCGGGGTCATGGTCGCCAGGGTCGGCGGCAGCACCTGTTTGGTGTCCTGATAGACGCTGCCGGCCAGTTGTTTGGCCTGACGTTTCAGCGTTTCGAAGTCGAAGGCCTGGGCTTCACCGTCGGCGGCACCGCCAGAGGCGGCCCAGGCGCGTGCGGCGAGCAGGCCGGAGGCGGAAAGGCCGGTATAAGCCGCAATGGCCATGGACGCTTTGAGCAAATTCCTGCGGTGCATAAATACAACCTGTCGTGGACAATCCCGCGCCGTTCCTGGCACGTACTGGATCAGAAATTACGGTTCGGACAAGCCTTCGGCCAAACGCTACGGACGAGTAACAGATGCCCGCTAGCTTAATCGGTTCGCCGATTTTGCAAAATTCATTGATAGCACGGCGACAGCGTCTCAATGAAACAAGACGTTACGGTTACTTATCCCACAGCCTTTTCTGATTTATAGGGCATATCTGCTTTTTTCGACTAATTACTCTAAAAACCACTTTTCAGCACCGATTTAATTTCTATTCTATGGGCATCGCCGGTCACGACCCACTCGACCGGCAGGGCTCAAATCGCTGCTTAAAGGAGCAGGGCGATGCGGTTTTCGAGAAATTTCTGACGTACTGGAAAAGGACATCGTCCATGACAAAAGGACAAGGCATCACCGAAATGTTGGGCATCTTTCCCTGCCTCACCAACGTCCGGCGAAGACGCCGGCTCAGTCCTGATGAGCTGAAGCTGGTGGAGCGTTACCGCGAGTTGTCGGAGAGCGACCGGATTGCGATGCGGTATCTGGTGGATGCGATGAGGAGTGTTTCGCGGTTCTAGTGAGGTGAACAGCCAGCCGTACTTGCTACGGCTGGTTTACCAATTTTCTGGTTGTTCTGCGCGCTGGTGCAGAATTCTCAAGACCTGGATCTGGCCATCCTCCAGGCGATATGGCGCAATGAATGGATAACGGGTCAGCACCAGTTCGCGTGTATCCGGCACGACTGAAGGCCGGCCTGAGCCCGGAAATTGCTTCAATTGATCAAACGCTCCAAGAATGGAGTTCACGACACCAAACGCTGGATCGGCACCCAAGATGCCTTGGTAATACTCAAAAATTGTTTCTAGATCGTTTTCAGCTCGTTCAGTTAGTACTACGTTCGGCACGTTTTGCCCACTTAGCCTTCACGGCATCCAGATCAGTAAGATTTCCAGCATCGGCATCAGCAATCCCCTCGCTGATGGCTTGCAGATGCCAAGACTCCGCTTCCACATATCTAACCAACGCACGCTTGAGATGGTACTGGCGGTCTCGGTCAGTGGCCGCGGCCAATTGATCCAACTGTTGAGCGAGCAATTCTTCGACGCGGAAGGATAAAACGGGCGAGGCCATGGAAGATCTCCTGCGTGTGTATACGCTGTAAACGACGTAGACACCCTAGGCCGCAATAACATCGGCGTCAACCAGTCAGAGTGCGAGGTTGAGGAAAACTCTAGTGGACTTGAACGCGTCTGGAAGACGGGATGTGTTGCGAAATGCTTGGTTGATGCCCCGGCGACCTAATCGCCGCCGGGGCAAACCCACTGACTTTCAGAGTCAGCCGCAAGAACGCGGCGCTGGATACGGCTGCTGTGCCTGCATCAACTCAGGCATGTCCCGCCATTTCACCCAGGCCTGTTGTTGCCAGTGCAGCAGCGGCACGGTGACGCCGGCCCAATGCACCGAGCTCAGACTCGGGCAATTTTCCGCTGTTGTTGAGCCGGTTTCCCGCAGGATGGGAATCACCTCATTGCTCAGCCATTGGCGCAGATTGCGGTTTTCCGGGATGAAATGATGAACCAGCAGCGCATACATTCCGGATTCGCTGACCATCGGTGTCTCGACAACTTTGCCGTACTTGCGCAGCCGGACGGTGCGGCGTTGGTCGGGGTCGAGTTTAAGCGTGACGCGTAGGTTCAAGGGATGGCCCATCATGCGGCCCAGATCCTGAGCGCAGAACCAGGCTTGATGATCGAGCAGGAGGGCGTGGAGGAAGCGGTTGTGGCGGGTGAAAACCGTAGGGATGAAGTACGTCTGGGTTTCAGGTGAATTTGGCGCGTGCATAGTCAATTTCTACTCCATGTTGAAATGAGAGCCGCCACTAATCCTTCGACAGATTTGGGTGGCGAACCGTGCGGCGTTCGAAGTCGGAACATTCTCGATCAACATGGAAGCCGAGAGGCCCGCGCCACACGGTCCGCCATAACGCGAATCCGAAAGGCAAAAAAGCCTCGGTTTCTATGGAGGACGCAGTTGCGCCATGTTGATGATGTACCGGCTTCGACCCCGGGCCGCTGATGGGGCAGCGACGGGATAAAGCCTATCGGTCAGGCGCTAGCGGCGCCCAGTCTACGCTGTGGACGCGTAGCGTAGGAAATGTGGCTTCTTCTTGAAGTCTGTATCTGTAGGAAATGCCTGTTTTTGTATGGCCGTCAGCCAGACTACACCTGAAGCGTGATTTTTCCTTTATGAATCTCCGGCATCCCCCAGGGTGGGCGGCAGCTCAAAGGATTCTTCCGAAGGTGGGGAAGATCTACGTAGCGGCGCTAACCTGGAAGTGAACTCAATGACGACTGTATTTATTGCTGGCTCTATCAATATCAAGAACCTTGATCCGAAGGTTAAGGAGCGTATCAGTAATATCGTTGCGTCTGAATTTGAGGTGGTCGTTGGTGATGCGGGTGGCGCCGATACCTCCATTCAGGAATATCTGCTGAGTCTTGAACGATCCAGAACCACTGTGTTCTGTAGCGGTCCAGCGCCGCGGAACAACCTCGGACAGTGGCCCGCCAGAACAGTGGACTCCAAACACTCCAAAGGATCGAGGGCCTTCTTCACCGAGAAAGACGTGGTGATGGCCGAAGCCGCTGACTACGGCTTGATGATATGGGATGCGAAGAGCACCGGAACGCTCAGCAACGTCATAGAACTGCTGTCGAGAAAGAAGAAGTCCCTTGTCTTCGTCAACAAGGAGAAGGAATTCAAAGTGGTGGGAGACGTCAATCAGCTCGAAGAGTTGATTGCATTCATGTCTGACCACGCCAAGCAAAAAGCCAACGAAAAAATCAAATTGTTCGATCGTATTTCCTCGCTGAAATACGATCAGTCCGAGCTTTTCTTTTGATGTTTTGCGTCGGCTTTCTTGAACCCCGGCACTCTATCGGTGCCGGGGCCAAACGCTTTTAGCGACCCACCTTCCAAGCATCCCCAGCCGGCGCCTTCCCATGGTCATACGGCTTGCCAATCCACATGTAAATCAACCCCAGCCCAATCACGATCGCCGTGCTCAGCACCATCGCGTAGTTGATGTACCACGCTGCATCCGGCGTACGTGGCCAGGCCATGTTGATGATTGCGCCGACGCCGTACACCAGCGCGCCGATGTTCACCGGCCAGCCCCAGGCGCCGAGGGTGAATTTGCCGCTCGGTTTCCAGCCTTTGCTGCGGGCGTACAGGGCGGCGAGGACGATCATCTGGAACGCTAGGTAAATGCCGATGGCGGCGAAGCTGACGATGGTGGCCACGGCGTCTTGCAGGAAGAAGCCGAGGGCGATGATCAGGCCGGGCAGGACGCCGGACACGAACAGTGCAGCAACCGGCACCTGGGTCGTGGGAGAAATCTTTTTCAGCAGTCGGCTGCCGATGACCATTTCATCGCGAGCGTAGGAGTACAGCAGACGACTCGCCGCCGCTTGCAGGCTGATGACGCAGGAGATGAAGGAAATCATCACCACGCCCATCACCACTTTCGAACCGACCGGGCCGAAGGCGTTGTTGAGGATGGTGGTGACCGGGTCCTTATCGGTGCCGTTGATCACCGCTTGCATGTCCGGCACGGCGAGGATCAGCGCCAGGCAAGCGAACATCGCCGCGATGCCGCCGATGTAGATGGTCATGCGCATGGCCACCGGGATTTTTGCGCTCGGGTTCGGGGTTTCTTCGGCCACGTCGCCGCAGGCTTCGAAGCCGTAGTAGAGGAACATCCCCGCCAACGACGCGGTGAGGAACGCCGGCAGGTAAGAGCCGTCGACGCTGATATCGAAGGTGTTGAACAGCACGCTGATCGGCTGGTGACGCTCGAAGATCAGCAGGTACACGCCGACGATCACCGCGCCCACCAGTTCGCAGAGGAAGCCGAACATGGCGATCCGCGCCAGCACTTGGGTGCCGCTGAGATTCACCAGGGTGGCGAACAGCGTCAGCACCAGGGCAATGACGATGTTGGTGTTGTTGCTCGGCTCAAAACCGAGCATGGCCGCGAGGTACGGGCCCGCGCCGACCGCCACGGCAGCGATGGTCACGCACAGGGCGATGGAATAGATCCAGCCGACCATCCACGCCCATTTCTTGCCGACCAACCGCCGCGCCCACGGATAAACACCCCCGGAAATCGGGAACTGCGACACCACTTCGCCGAAAATCAGGCACACCAGCAATTGCCCGCAACCGACCAGCAAATAGGCCCAGAACATCGGTGGTCCGCCGGCGGCCAGGCACAGGCCGAACAGGGTATAAACCCCTACGACCGGTGACAGATAAGTGAAGCCCAATGCGAAGTTTTCCCACAGGCTCATGCTGCGGTTGAAGTTGGAGGTGTAGCCCAGTTGGCGCAGTTGTTCGGCATCGCTGTCGGCAACGGCGGCTGAGAGATCGGGTGATGCACTCATGTGTGTTTGCTCCGTGAAATCGGCAGATTTCGGATGGCCGAAGCCGTGGCGGTGCCGTGAAGGCGCCGCCCGGATCGGTAGTTATTGTTTTGAATGCCTGGTGGTGCGTAATGCCGGTTTCCTTCCTGAAACCGAGGTGACGCCATCGCCAGCCTGCTGGCGATGCTTTTAGTGCTTGAACATCACATGCCGAACCGTGGTGTAGTCCTCCAGCCCGTACATGGACATGTCCTTGCCGTAACCGGACAGTTTCTGACCGCCGTGGGGCATTTCGCTGACAAGCATGAAGTGCGTGTTCACCCAGGTGCAGCCGTACTGCAAACGGGCGGACAGGCGATGGGCGCGCCCGACATCCGTCGTCCACACCGAGGACGCCAGGCCGTAGTCCGAATCGTTGGCCCACTCCAGCGCCTGAGCCTCATCGGTGAATTTGGTCACCGACACCACCGGCCCGAACACTTCGCGACGGACGATTTCGTCATCCTGCTGCGCGTCGGCCAGCACCGTCGGTTCGAAGAAGAAACCATTGCCTTCGACAGCTTTACCGCCAGTGATCAAGCGAATGTGCGGTTGCGCCACGGCGCGTTCGACAAACCCGGCCACGCGGTCGCGATGCTGGGCGGTGATCAGCGGCCCGAGTTCGGTCGACGGATCATCCTGCAAGCCGTACTTGATGCTGCTGACCGCTGCGCCGAGCTTCTCGACGAACTGGTCGTAGATGCCTTGCTGGGCATAGATCCGGCACGCGGCGGTGCAGTCCTGACCGGCGTTGTAGAAGCCGAAGGTGCGAATGCCTTCGACCGCCGCGTCGATGTCGGCGTCGTCGAAGATGATCACCGGAGCCTTGCCGCCCAGTTCCATGTGCATGCGTTTGACGCTGTCAGCGGTGCTGGAAATGATGTTCGAACCGGTGGCGATAGAGCCGGTCAGCGAGACCATGCGCACTTTCGGATGGGTCACCAGCGGACTGCCCACGCTCGGCCCACGCCCGAACACCAGATTGAGTACACCGGCCGGGAAAATATCCGACGCCAGTTCGGCCAGACGCAACGCGGTCAGCGGGGTTTGTTCCGACGGCTTGAGCACCACGGTATTACCGGCGGCGAGGGCCGGGGCGATTTTCCAGGCGACCATCATCAGCGGGTAGTTCCACGGCGCAATGGAGGCGATCACGCCCACCGGGTCGCGGCGGATCATCGAGGTGTGGCCGGGCAGGTATTCGCCGCCGGCCGAACCGCTCATGCAACGGCTGGCGCCAGCGAAGAAACGGAACACGTCGGCGATCGCCGGAATCTCGTCGTTCAGCGCGGCGCTGTAGGGTTTGCCGCAGTTGTCCGATTCCAGTTTCGCCAGCTCTTCGCCGTGGGCTTCGATGGCGTCGGCGAGTTTGAGCAGCAACAGCGAACGATCCTTCGGCGTGGTCTGCGACCATTCGGCGAAGGCACTGTCGGCGGCGCGCACGGCGGCATCGACCTGGGCCTCGGTGGCTTCGTTGATTTCCACCAGCACTTCGCCCCGCGCCGGGTTGAGCACCGGTTGCGCCGGGCCTTCGCCGTTGACCAGTTGGCCGTTGATCAAGAGTTTGGTTTGCATGTTGTTGTCCTCTTTCTACTGCAAATTCAGGGTGGGAAAGATCAGGGAAATCATTTGCCGCCGCTGCCCGCGACGCTCTCGCCACCCCGGGTCAGGTAGTAGGCGCCAAGGATCGGCAGCATGGTCACGAACATCACCAGCATCGCCACGACGTTGGTCACTGGCACATCCCGTGGGCGGCTCAGTTGATTGAGCAACCACAGCGGCAAGGTGCGCTCATGGCCGGCGGTGAAAGTGGTGACGATGATTTCGTCGAACGACAGCGCAAACGCGAGCATGCCGCCGGCAAGCAAAGCCGAGCCAAGGTTGGGCAGGATGATGTAGCGGAAGGTCTGCCAGCCGTCGGCGCCGAGATCCATCGACGCCTCGATCAGGCTGTGCGAGGTACGGCGCAGACGGGCGATGACGTTGTTGTAGACGATCACCACACAGAAGGTCGCGTGGCCGACGATGATGGTGAACATTCCCGGCTCGATCCCCAGCGTCTTGAAGGTCGCCAGCAGCGCGATCCCGGTGATGATCCCCGGCAGTGCAATGGGCAGGATCAGCATCAGCGAAATGCCCTGTTTGCCGAAGAAGTCCCGACGGTACAGCGCCGCCGAAGCGAGGGTGCCGAGCACCATGGCAATCAGCGTGGCGATGGCCGCGATCTGCAACGACAGCTTGATCGCTTCCAGCACGTCCGGCCGCGAAAACGCCACGCTGAACCAGTGCAGCGTGAAGCCTTTCGGTGGAAAGCTGAACGCCGCGTCTTCGGTGTTGAAGGCGTAAAGGAAGATGATCAGGATCGGGAAGTGCAGAAACACCAACCCGCCCCAGGCTGCGATTTTCAGCCCTATGGATGCTTTGTCAGAGTGCATCGAAAGCCCCCAGTCGTTTGACGATGGACAGGTAGATGGCGATCAGCACGATCGGCACCAGCGTGAACGCCGCGGCCATTGGCATGTTGCCGATTGCGCCTTGCTGCGCGTAGACCATGCTGCCGACGAAGTAGCCCGGCGGGCCCACCAGTTGCGGCACGATGAAGTCGCCCAGGGTCAGCGAGAACGTGAAAATGGAACCGGCGGCAATCCCCGGCACCGACAGCGGCAGAATGACCTGCATGAAAGTCTGGCGCGGCTTGGCCCCGAGGTCGGCGGAGGCTTGCAGCAACGATGGCGGCAGGCGTTCCAGTGAGGCCTGGATCGGCAGGATCATGAACGGCAGCCAGATGTAGACGAACACCATGAACCGGCCCAGGTGCGAGGTCGACAAGGTGCTGCCGCCGACCCCGGGAATCCCCAGAATGAACTGCAGAACCGGCTCCAGCCCCAGGTGCTGAACGAACCACTGCGCCACGCCGCCCTTGGCCAGCAGCAGCGTCCAGGCGTAGGCCTTGACGATGTAGCTGGCCCACATCGGCATCATCACCGCGATGTAGAAAAACGCCTTGGTCTTGCCGGTGGTGTAGCGCGCCATGTAGTAGGCAATCGGGAACGCGACGATGGCGCTGGCAATCGACACCACGACGGCCATGCTCAGGGTGCGCAGAATGATGTCGAAGTTCGACGGCTGAAACAGCGCGGCGAAGTTGGCCAGGGTCAGGTCGGGCGTGACGGCCATGGTGAAGTCGTCGAAGGTGTAGAAACCTTGCCACAACAACATCAGCAGCGAGCCCAGATAGATCGCGCCAAACCACAAAAGCGGCGGCACCAGCAGCATCGACAGGTACAGGTTCGGCTTGCGATAGAGCAGGTTGGAAAACCTGCGCAACGGCGCCGAATGCGGGAGGGCGAGGGCGGTCATGTCACACCTCGCTCGCAACGGTGTCGTGCAACGCAATCATCGCTTCCCGCGCCCAGCGTGCGCTGATGCGCTGGCCGGTCTGGTGCTGTGCGCTGCTGTCGATCCACTGATTGTTGGCCTGGCTGATGCTCAGGGTCTGGCCGTTTTCCAGGGTCAGTTCATAGCGCGTGGCGCTGCCCTGATACTGGATGTCGTGGAGCAGGCCGCTGACTTCGATTTCATGGCTGGCCAGCGGGCCTTCGGCGAAACGCACGTGTTCCGGACGGATTGAAAACGGCTGCGGATGGCCGCTGAGCTGACGCGCCAGATCGCCACGAATCACGTTCGAGGTGCCGACGAATTCGGCGACGAAGGTGGTTGTCGGTTTCATGTACAGGTTGCGCGGCGTGTCGACCTGTTCGATGCGGCCCTTGTTGAACACGGCTACGCGGTCGGACATCGACAGCGCTTCAGTCTGGTCGTGGGTGACGAAGATGAAGGTGATGCCGAGCTGGCGTTGCAGCTTCTTCAGTTCGCTCTGCATCTGTTCGCGCAGCTTCAGGTCAAGGGCGCCCAAAGGCTCATCGAGCAACAGCACGCGCGGACGATTGACCAGCGCGCGGGCGAGGGCGACACGTTGGCGCTGACCGCCGGACAATTGCACCGGTTTGCGCGTGCCGTAGCCACCGAGTGCGACCATGTCCAAGGCTTCTTCGGCGCGCTTGTGGCGTTCGGTTTTGCTCACACCTTTGACTTTCAAACCGTAGGCGACGTTGTCCAGCACGTTCATGTGCGGGAACAGCGCGTAATCCTGAAACACCGTGTTGACGTCACGTTGATAGGGCGGCAGGCCGGCGGCTTCGGCGCCGTGAATGCGGATCGAGCCCGCACTCGGTTGTTCGAACCCGGCGATCAGGCGCAGGCACGTGGTCTTGCCGGAACCTGAGGGGCCGAGCATGGAAAAGAACTCGCCGTCCTGGATATCGATGGAAACCCGGTCAACGGCCTTCACCTCGCCGAACTGCCGGGAAACGTTGGTGAACTGGACTGCAAGGGTCATGGTGCGGTGCTCCAAAAAGGCGAAGGCCGTCGCAGCGGCCCTGCCTGGACTTCTGAAAAACTGGATCGTTTGGCGGTGTGTTGATCGTTCCCACGCTCTGCGTGGGCATGCATCACCGGACGCTCCGCGTCCATTGGCATGAGATGACGCAGAGCGTCACGGGCTACATTCCCACGCAGAGCGGGGGAACGATCGGTGTGTGGGGATTACCTACCGCCCATAATCGCTATGTAATCCTGCGTCCAGCGGCTATACGGCACAAACTTCCCGCCCTCAGCCTGCGGTGTTTTCCAGAAGGCGATCTTGTCGAACTGATCGAACCCGTTGGTCTTGCAACCTTCAGCGCCGAGCAACTCACTGCCCTGGCAAGCCGCCGGAACCGCCGGCAACGAACCGAACCAGGCCGCCACATCACCCTGCACTTTCGGCTGCAGCGACCAGTCCATCCACTTGTAGGCGCAGTTCGGGTGCTTGGCCTCGGTGTGCAGCATGGTGGTGTCCGCCCAACCGGTGGCGCCTTCTTTCGGCACGGTCGAGGCAATGGGCTGTTTCTCGTTGATCAGGCCGTTGACCTGATACGGCCAGGCGCTGGACGCAACCACGCCTTCGTTCTTGAAGTCGCTCATCTGCACGGTGGTGTCGTGCCAGTAGCGGTGGATCAGCTTCTGCTGGGCGCGCAACAGTTCCAGCACGGCCTTGTACTGATCTTCAGTGAGTTGGTACGGATCCTTGATCCCCAGCTCAGGCTTGGTGGATTTCAGGTACAGCGCCGCGTCGGCGATGTAGATCGGGCCGTCGTAGGCCTGCACGCGACCCTTGTTCGGCTTGCCGTCGGGCAGGTTCTGTTCGGTGAACACCACGTTCCAGCTGGTTGGCGCGGTCTTGAACACGTTGGTGTTGTACATCAGCACGTTCGGCCCCCACTGGTACGGGGTGCCATAGGTCTGGTTGTTGACCACGTACCACGGCGCGTCTTTCAGGCGCGGGTCGAGGGATTTCCAGTTCGGGATCAACGCGGTGTTGATCGGTTGCACACGCTTGCCGACGATTAACCGCAGCGAGGCATCGCCCGACGCCGTCACCAGGTCGTAACCGCCCTTGGCCATCAGGCTGACCATTTCGTCAGAGGTGGCGGCGGTTTTCACATTGACCTTGCAGCCGGTCTCCTTCTCGAAACCGGTCACCCAGTCGTAGGCCTTGTCGCTTTCACCGCGTTCGATGTAGCCGGGCCAGGCGACGATATCCAGCTGGCCCTCGCCAGCGCCGACGGCTTTGAGCGGCTCGGCGGCCTGCAGGCTGGCGCTGGCCAGCAGGGCCGTGGTGATTGCACTGAGCAGTGCGGTCTTGTGCACGAACATGGTGAACCCTCTTCTTTAAATTATGGTCGGGGCAGTTGTGAACGCGGTGAAGCATGCCGTCAGCGGCTTGTTATTAGCGTAGTCAGAGATGCTGGCCGTGGCGGGCCATGATGTGCCGCACCACGCTGTAGTCCTGTAGCGAATCGCTGGATAAGTCTTTGCCGTAACCGGAGCGTTTCAGCCCGCCGTGAGGCATTTCGCTGACCAGCATGAAATGGCTGTTGATCCAGGTGCAGCCGTATTGCAGGCGTGCGGCGACCTGCATTGCTTTATCGAGATTCTGGGTCCAGACCGACGAAGCCAGGCCATATTCCGAGTCGTTGGCCCAGTCCACCGCTTGCGCCAGCTCATCGAAACGGGTCACGGTCACCACCGGGCCGAACACTTCGCGCTGGACGATTTCATCGCTCTGCTTGCAACCGGCCAGCAACGTTGGCTGATAGAAGAACCCGGCGCCGGAATGCACCGCCGCGCCGGTCACCCGCTCGATGTGCGGCTGACCGAGGGCGCGTTCGACGAAACTGGCTACACGGTCGCGCTGGCGGGTGCTGATCAGCGGGCCGATCTCGTTGTCGGCGTCACGCTTACCGGCGAAGCGCAGGCTGCTGACCGCCGCACCGAGTTCAGCCACCAATTTGTCGTGAATCCCGGCCTGGGCGTAGATCCGGCAAGCCGCCGTGCAATCCTGCCCGGCGTTGTAATAGCCATAAGTGCGCACGCCTTCGACCACGGCTTTGAGATCCGCATCGTTGCAGACGATCACCGGGGCCTTGCCGCCGAGCTCGAGGTGGGTGCGCTTCAGGGTTTTGGCGGCGGCCTGGAGGATTTTCTGGCCGGTGACGATATCGCCGGTCAGCGACACCATGCGCACTTTCGGATGGCCAACCAGGTGGCTGCCGACGCCTTCGCCGCCACCGCAGACAATGTTGATCACCCCGCGCGGCAGGATTTCGGCCAACGCCGGAGCCAGTGCCAGAATCGACAGCGGCGTGTGCTCGGACGGCTTGAACACCAGCGTATTGCCGGCGGCGAGGGCCGGGGCGATTTTCCACGCGGCCATCATGATCGGGTAGTTCCATGGCGCAATCGAGGCGACGACACCAATCGGATCGCGGCGCACCATGCTGGTGTAGCCCGGCACGTATTCGCCGCTGAGCTGGCCGGTCTGGCAGCGTACGGCACCGGCGAAGAAGCGAAACACATCGACGGTCGCGGTCAAGTCGTCCTGCCGCGCCAGATGCAGCGGCTTGCCGCAGTTCAGGGCTTCGAGGCGAGCGAGGTGGTCGGCGTGCTTTTCGACGGCGCTGGCGATTTCCAGCAACAGGTTCGAGCGTTGTTGCGGGGTGGTGCGCGACCACTCGGCAAAGGCGCGGTGGGCGGCGAGGATCGCGGCTTCGACTTGTTCGGTGCTGGCTTCGGCGATCTGGGTCAGGACTTCGCCGGTGGCCGGGTTGAGGATCGGCTCGACAAAACCCAGGCCGGCGACCAGTTCGCCGTCGATCAGCAACGCGGTGTGCATGGGGGTCTGCGCGCCAGCCATTTTCCGGGGTCTCTTTTCTTGTGTGGTCATATGGCTCCCTGTTCCGGGCGCCGACCGTCTTATTGATGCAGCAAGACTAGTGCGCGGCTCCGGGGTCGACAAATTCTAAATACTGAAGGTGGCATTCGATTAAATAGATGGCTTGCGTCCGCCGTGTGGCTGTTCGCGGGCCACGGTCAGGAACGGATCGACCAGCGCGGGGCGCGCAGTGCCACGGCGCCAGGCCAGACCGACGTCGAGGGTCTGGTTGAGGTCGGCAATCGGCCGCGCCTCGATGATGTCGCCTTCCAGCGACCATGGGCGGTAGGTCATGTCCGGCTGGATCGACACGCCCAATCCCGCCGCCACCAGACTTCGTACTGCTTCGGTGGAGGCGGTTCTGAGGGTGATCTTCGGTTGCAGTCCGGCACCACGCCAAAGACGTTGGGCGTTGCGATCCATCTCGTCGACGTTCAACTGAATCAACGGCTCCCGGGCGACATCGGCAAGGTTGATGCTGTCGTGTTCCAGCAGCGGATGCTGGGCCGGCAGCCACAAACGGTGCGGCGAGTGGGTCAGCACTTCGGTTTGCAAGGCGTGGCGGTCTTCGAGGTTGGAGAGGATCAACACCCCGACATCGATCTCGCCGCTGACCAGCAGATGCTCGATGTACGGGCGCTCGTCCTCCATCACCCGGATCTCGACATTGGGGTAGGCGCGCTGGAAACGAGTGAGCAAGTCTGCCAGGTAATAACCGGCTACCAGACTGGTCACGCCGACGATCAATTGTCCGGCGACCTGATCGGTACTCTGTTGCAGGCTGCGCTTGGCGTTGTCCACGGTCGCCAGAATCAGATGCGCCTGGCGCAGGAATTGGTGTCCCTGATGGGTAAGCGTCATGCCCTTGGCGTGGCGGTTGAACAGGCTGACGCCGATTTCTTCCTCCAGTTGCTGGATGGCCAGGGTCAGTGTCGACTGGGAAATGAACGCGGTTTGCGCGGCGGCGGAGATCGAGCCGGTCTCGGCCACGGCGATGAAATGGCGGATCTGACGCAAGGTCATCATGGACGGTTTACCCGGTGGGCGGTTTTTTTAGATTGCCTCGAGTGTATATCTATTTTCGCGAAGGGCTGCTGCGGGCCAGGCAACATCTGGAAGCACACTCGCACCCAAGTGACGGGCACTTTCGAACTAGGCTGAGGGCCTTATTGATCCGGATAACCCCTGTTTGGAGACGGAACATGAACACCCGTGGATTGCTTGATCAACTCCTCAAGTCCGGCCAGGATCTGCTGCAGAACAAGGCGGGCGGGGCGCAGAACAAGTCGGCTGCCGGTGGACTCGGCGGTTTGCTGGGCGGCTCATCCGGCAACGGCGGCCTGGGCAGCCTGCTCTCCGGTGCCGGCGGAGGTGCCTTGGCAGCCGGGGCCATGGGCCTGCTGCTGGGCAGTAAAAAGGCCCGCAAGGTTGGCGGTAAAGTCGCCATTTACGGCGGCCTCGCCGCACTGGGCGTGATCGCCTACAAAGCCTACGGCAACTGGAACGCCCAAAAAGGCACCGCCCCACAGAACGAACCGCAAACCCTTGACCGTCTGCCACCGGCGCAAGTCGAACAACACAGCCAGGCCATCCTCAAGGCCCTGGTCGCCGCCGCCAAGGCCGACGGCCACATCGACGACCGCGAACGCCAACTGATCGAAGGCGAATTCACCAAACTCGACAACGATCAGGAACTCACGCACTGGCTCCACGCCGAACTCAACAAACCCCTCGACCCCACCGACGTCGCCCGCGCGGCAAGCACACCGGAGATGGCCGCCGAAATGTACGTGGCAAGTGTGATGATGGTGGATGAGGAGAACTTCATGGAGAAGAGCTATCTGGATGAACTGGCGCGGCAGTTGAAGCTGGAGCCGGGGTTGAAGGTGGAGCTTGAGAAGCAGGTACGTGTAGCTACCCAGTAAAACCGCTGTCAGCGATTTCAGAACCCGCGATCCCGCACAGGATGGCGGGTTCTTTCGTTGTGGCTGAAAAAAACGCCGGCGAGCGCGCGTTACGGTATCGCCAGATCGTCTGCACCGGGAATGGCCAATCCACCGCCCCTTTTTGCCATTGCGTCACTGGCACGCCACCCTCCGATTCCTTGAAAGTCCCTGTCCAGAGCCCACCCCGTTTACCATCGGCAGGCCTGAGCGCGGCAAACCGTCTTATAAATGAAACACCGCCCTCAGCTATACTCCCCCGCATTTCGACCCGCCCCGAGGACTGACTGTGAAGAACTGGACGTTGCGCCAACGCATTTTGGCGAGCTTTGCGGTGATTATCGCCATCATGCTGCTGATGGTGGTCGTCTCGTATTCGCGGCTGCTGAAGATCGAAGCCAGTGAAAACAGCGTCCGTGACGACGCGATTCCCGGCGTCTATTACAGCTCGATGATTCGTGGTGCGTGGGTCGACAGCTATCTGCAGACCCAGGAACTGCTGGGGCTCAAGGAAGGGCAGGGCATCAGCAGTGAAGATGCGGCCGATTACAAGGCTTTCGAATCCCGACTTCAGGAGCAGATGGCCAATTACCGTGGCACGGTGGTCACGGACGAGGACAAGCTCGAATTCGCGGCGTTCGAGAAGTATCACGACAACTACCTGAAAATTCAGGATGCGGTGCTCGACCTGCACAAGCGCAATCTCGAAGCCGATGCGGTCAAGCTGTTCAACGAACAACTGACACCGGCCTGGTACTCGGGCCGGATGAAACTCAACGACATCATCGGCGAGAACAAGAAAGTCGCCGACAAGGCCATGGCCAACATCGACGAGGCCGTGGCGGCGGCCAAGGTCAGCATGTTCGTCTCGCTGCTGGTGGCGGTGCTGGCCGCCGGTTTCTGCGGTCTGCTGCTGATGCGCGCGATCATGGCGCCGATGAGCCGCATCGTGCAGATCCTCGACATCATGCGTACCGGCGATCTGAGCAGCCGCTTGAACCTCGACCGCAAGGACGAGTTCGGGGCCGTGGAAACCGGCTTCAACGACATGATGACCGAGCTTACTGCTTTGGTGTCCCAGGCCCAGCGTTCGTCGGTGCAGGTCACCACTTCGGTGACCGAGATCGCCGCCACTTCCAAGCAACAGCAGGCTACCGCCACCGAAACCGCCGCGACCACCACTGAAATCGGCGCGACGTCCCGCGAGATTGCGGCGACCTCCCGCGACCTCGTTCGCACCATGACCGAAGTGTCCACCGCCGCCGATCAGGCTTCGGTGCTGGCCGGTTCCGGGCAGCAAGGTTTGGCGCGCATGGAAGACACCATGCACTCGGTGATGGGCGCGGCGGATCTGGTGAATGCCAAACTGGCGATCCTCAACGAGAAGGCCGGCAACATCAATCAGGTGGTGGTGACCATCGTCAAGGTCGCCGACCAGACCAACCTGCTGTCTCTGAACGCCGCGATCGAAGCGGAAAAGGCCGGTGAATACGGTCGCGGTTTCGCCGTGGTCGCCACCGAGGTGCGGCGTCTGGCGGATCAGACCGCCGTCGCCACGTATGACATCGAACAGATGGTCCGCGAGATTCAGTCGGCGGTGTCCGCCGGGGTGATGGGCATGGACAAGTTCTCCGAGGAAGTGCGGCGCGGCATGGCCGAAGTGCAGCAGGTCGGCGAGCAGCTGTCGCAGATCATCCATCAGGTGCAGGCGCTGGCGCCGCGGGTGTTGATGGTCAACGAAGGCATGCAGGCCCAGGCGACCGGTGCCGAGCAGATCAACCACGCGCTGGTGCAGCTGGGTGATGCCAGCAGCCAGACCGTCGAGTCGTTGCGTCAGGCCAGTTTCGCCATCGACGAACTGAGCCAGGTGGCCGTGGGCCTGCGCAGCGGCGTTTCGCGATTCAAAGTCTGATGAGCGAAATCACCGTCAAACGCAGCGCTGCACCGGTGGCGAAGCAGGCGTTGTTCCTGCTGTTTCGCATCGGCAGCGAACGTTACGCCCTGCGTGCCACGGAAGTGGCCGAAGTGCTGCCGCGTCTGCCGTTGAAGCCGATTGCCCGGGCGCCGCACTGGGTGGCGGGGGTGTTTGCCTATCGCGGCACGGTGGTGCCGGTGATCGACCTCAGTGCCCTGACCTTCGGCCATCCTGCCGAGGCGCGCACCAGCACGCGACTGGTGCTGGTGCATTACCGCGCGGATGACTCGCAACCCGCGCAATGGCTGGGCCTGATCCTCGAACAGGCCACCGATACCCTGCGCTGCAACCCGGAAGATTTTCAGCCGTACGGCCTCGACAATCGTCAGGCGCCGTACCTGGGGCCGGTGCGTGAAGACGCCCAGGGGCTGGTGCAATGGGTGCGGGTCAACGACTTGCTGGACGAGTCGGTGCGTACGCTGTTGTTCCCGTCGCCGCCGCTGGACCCGAAGCGGCTTGAGGAGCAGCCATGAGCAGTGACCAGCGCTTCTTCGACTTCCTCAAGGAACGCATCGGTCTCGACGTTGCGTCGGTGGGGCCGGCAATCATTGAACGGGCCGTGCGCCAGCGCATCACCCTGTCGCAAACGGTGAGTGCCAATGAGTACTGGCAGACGCTGCAAGGCTCGCGGGATGAACAGCAGGCGCTGATCGAAGCGGTGATCGTCCCCGAGACCTGGTTTTTTCGTTACCCGGAATCCTTCGCCACCCTGGGCAAGCTGGCGCGCAAACGTCTGGGTGAACTGAACAACATGCGCGCGCTGCGCATCCTCAGCCTGCCGTGTTCCACGGGCGAAGAACCCTATTCGATTGCCATGGCCTTGCTCGATGCCGGCCTCAAGCCCCATCAGTTCAAGGTCGATGGCATGGACGTCAGCCCGTTGTCGGTGGACAAGGCGCGGCGGGCGCTGTACGGCAAGAACTCGTTTCGCGGTCAGGAACTGGATTTTCGCGAGCGGCATTTTTCTGCCGAACACGAGGGTTACCGGGTGAATGAAATCGTCCGCGAGCAAGTGCGCCTGCAGGTCGGCAACGTGCTCGATCCGTCATTGCTGGTCAACGAGCCGCCGTTCGATTTCGTGTTCTGCCGCAACCTGCTGATCTATTTCGATCAACCGACCCAGCAGCAGGTGTTCGCCGTGCTCAAGCGCCTGACCCATGTCGATGGCGTGCTGTTTATCGGCCCGGCCGAGGGCAGTCTGCTTGGGCGGTTGGGCATGCGTTCGATCGGGATTGCGCAGTCCTTTGCCTTCAGTCGTCACAGCGAACCGCAGCCCGAACCGTTGCCGATGCCGACCGCGACTCCTGTGCCGTTGCCTGTGCGCCAACCGCTGCGCAGCACGCCACCGCCGCCGGTGCGCAACCGACCGTTTGCTGGCGTGACGCCGTTGACGGCGACGGCTAAAAGCACCAACACCGACGCCGCGACCTTGCTGGCCAGCATCGCCGCCCTGGCCAACGAAGGCAAAAGCGCCGAGGCCCGCGCGGCGTGCGAGCAGTATTTGCGCTGCCATGAGCCGGTGGCCCAAGTGTTCTACTGGCTCGGCCTGCTCAGCGATGTCGCCGGCAGCGCCCTCCAAGCCCAGGGCTTTTACCGCAAGGCGTTGTACCTCGAACCGCAACACCCCGAAGCCCTGATGCACCTTGCCGCCTTGCTGCAGGCCCAGGGCGACACGGCCGGTGCCAGACGATTGCAGGAGCGCGCCGCCCGCAGCGACCGCACCGCCGACAGTGAGCGTAAACGATGATCCCGTCCGACACTTTGAACGTCACCCACGAAGACGCCCGGGCCATCGATGATTGCTGGAACCGCATCGGCATCCACGGCGACAAGTCCTGTCCGCTGCTGGATGAACACATCCATTGCCGCAATTGCTCGGTGTATTCCGCCGCCGCCACGCGCCTGCTCGACCGCTATGCGTTGCAGCAGGACGAGCGCGATCCGGTGGCGACCCAGGTCGAAACCGAGCTGAAGACCCGTTCGCTGTTGATGTTCCGCCTCGGCGAAGAATGGCTCGGCCTGGCTACGCGCAGTCTGGTGGAGGTCGCGCCGTTGCAGACGATTCACTCGCTGCCGCACCAGCGCTCCCGAGCCTTGCTCGGCGTGGCCAACGTGCGTGGTGCGCTGGTGGCGTGTCTGTCGCTGGTCGAACTGCTCGACCTCGACAGCCATGCGGCCCCGGCGACCGGCGCGCGGATCATGCCGCGCATGCTGATCATCTCGGCCCAGGGCGGGCCGGTGGTGGTGCCGGTGGACGAAGTCGACGGGATTCACGCCATCGACGAGCGAATCCTCGACGCCGCCTCACGCTCCGGCGCACACGCCAGCGCCAAATACACCCGAGGCGTGCTGCCTTTCAAAGGTCGCAGCCTGCGTTGGCTGGATGAAGAACAGCTATTGTCCGCCGTGTCCCGGAGCCTCACATGACCCCCGAGCAAATGCGCGACGCCTCCCTGCTCGAGCTGTTCAGCCTCGAAGCCGAAGCCCAGACCCAGGTGCTCAGCGCCGGGCTGCTGGCGCTGGAGCGCAACCCGACCCAGGCCGATCAGCTCGAATCGTGCATGCGCGCGGCGCACTCGCTGAAAGGCGCGGCGCGGATTGTCGGCATCGACAGCGGCGTCAGCGTCGCCCATGTGATGGAGGATTGTCTGGTCAGCGCCCAGGAAGGGCGGTTGTTCCTGCGCCCGGAACATATCGATGCGCTGTTGCAAGGCACTGATTTGCTGATGCGCATCGCCACCCCGGCCAACGGCCCGCAACCGGCGGACATCGAGGCTTACGTGGCGTTGATGGGCGGATTGCTCGATCCGGCGGCGCCGCCAGTAGTGCTCGCCGCTGCGAGTGCGCCACCGATGGCCGAGTTGCAGCTTCAGCCACCGTCGGTGGTTGAGCCAGCGCCCGCCGAACCATCCGTCGAGATCGCCGAGCCGGAACCCGCACCACGTAAAAGCAAGCGCACCACCGAAGGCGGCGAGCGGGTGCTGCGGGTCACGGCCGAACGCCTGAACAGCCTGCTCGACCTGTCGAGCAAATCCCTGGTGGAAACCCAGCGCCTCAAGCCGCACCTGGCCACCATGCAGCGCCTCAAGCGCATGCAGAACAACGGTCTGCGGGCGCTGGAAAGTCTTAACGTGCATCTCAAGGAACACGCCTTGAGCCTTGAAGCTCAAGAGGCGCTGGAAGACGCGCGCCGTTTGCTCGCCGAATCCCAGCAACTGCTGGCCGAGAAAAACGCCGAACTCGACGAGTTCGCCTGGCAAGCGAGCCAGCGCGCACAAGTGCTCTACGACACCGCGCTGGCCTGCCGCATGCGGCCTTTTGCCGATGTGCTGTCCGGGCAGGTGCGGATGGTGCGCGACCTCGGTCGCAGCCTCGGCAAACAGGTGCGGCTGGAGATCGAGGGCGAGAAGACCCAGGTCGACCGCGATGTTTTGGAAAAACTCGAAGCACCGCTCACGCACCTGCTGCGCAACGCCGTCGATCATGGCATCGAAATGCCGCAGGAACGCCTGCTCAAAGGCAAGCCCGAGGAAGGCCTGATTCGCCTGCGGGCCTCGCATCAGGCCGGTCTGCTGGTGCTGGAACTGAGCGATGACGGTAACGGCGTGGATCTGGAAAAGGTCCGGCGCAGCATCGTCGAACGTCAGTTGTCGCCCGCCGAAACCGCCGCCCAGTTGAGCGAAGAAGAACTGCTGACCTTCCTGTTTCTGCCGGGTTTCAGCCTGCGGGACAAGGTGACCGAGGTCTCCGGTCGCGGCGTAGGCCTCGACGCGGTGCAGCACATGGTCCGCCAGTTGCGCGGTGCGGTGGTGCTGGAGCAGACGGCGGGCGAGGGCAGCCGTTTCCATCTGGAAGTGCCGCTGACCCTTTCCGTGGTGCGCAGTCTGGTGGTGGAAGTCGGCGACGAGGCCTACGCCTTCCCGCTGGCGCACATCGAGCGCATGTGCGACCTGGCGCCGGACGACATCGTGCAGGTCGAAGGGCGCCAGCATTTCTGGCACGAGGGCCGGCATGTCGGGCTGGTGGCGGCCAGTCAGTTGTTGCAGCGACCGGCCAGCCAGAACAGCGGCGAGACCTTGAAAGTCGTGGTGATCCGCGAGCGCGATGCAATCTACGGCGTGGCAGTCGAGCGTTTCATTGGCGAGCGCACGCTGGTGGTGCTGCCGCTGGACGAGCGGCTGGGCAAGGTGCAGGACATTTCTGCCGGGGCCCTGCTCGACGATGGTTCGGTGGTGCTGATTGTCGATGTCGAGGACATGCTGCGTTCAGTGGACAAACTGCTCAACACCGGGCGTCTGGAACGTATCGCGCGTCACGGCAATCAGGCCGCCGAGGCGGCGCGCAAACGGATTCTGGTGGTCGACGACTCGCTGACCGTGCGCGAGCTGCAACGCAAGCTGCTGCTCAATCGCGGCTACGACGTGGCCGTTGCAGTGGACGGCATGGACGGCTGGAACGCCTTGCGTTCGGAGGACTTCGATCTGCTGATCACCGATATCGACATGCCGCGCATGGACGGCATCGAACTGGTTTCGCTGCTGCGCCGCGACAATCGTCTGCAATCGCTGCCGGTGATGGTGGTGTCCTACAAGGATCGCGAGGAAGACCGCCGCCGTGGACTGGACGCCGGCGCCGACTATTATCTGGCCAAGGCCAGTTTTCATGACGACGCCTTGCTCGACGCGGTGGTTGAGCTCATCGGAGGAGCGCGGGCGTGAAGATCGCAATCGTCAACGACATGCCTTTGGCGGTGGAGGCCCTGCGCCGCGCGCTGGCCTTCGAGCCAGCGCATCAGGTGGTGTGGGTTGCCAAAAACGGCGCCGAAGCAGTGCGTCTGTGCGCGGAAAATACCCCGGACCTGATCCTGATGGACCTGATCATGCCGGTGATGGATGGCGTCGAGGCGACCCGCCGGATCATGGCCGAGAGCCCGTGCGCGATCGTCATTGTCACCGTGGACCGCCAGCAGAACGTGCACCGGGTGTTCGAAGCCATGGGCCATGGCGCGCTGGATGTGGTCGACACCCCGGCCATCGGCGCCGGCAATGCCCAGCAAGCAGCGGCGCCGCTGCTGCGCAAAATCCTCAACATCGGCTGGCTGATCGGCGAGAAAACCGCCCGCTCGCGTCCGGCGCCTGCGACACCGCGCAGTACCGCCTCGCGCCAGCGGCTGGTGGCGATCGGCTCTTCGGCCGGAGGGCCGGCGGCGCTGGAAGTCTTGCTAAAGGGGCTGCCGCGCCACTTTTCGGCGGCCATCGTGCTGGTGCAGCATGTTGACCAGGTGTTTGCCGCCGGCATGGCCGAATGGCTGGCCAGCGCCAGCGGCCTGGACGTGCGTCTGGCCCGCGAGGGCGAACCGCCGCAGGCCGGCGCGGTGTTGCTGGCCGGCACCAATCACCATATCCGTTTGCTCAAGAACGGTACGCTGGCCTACACCGCCGAGCCGGTCAACGAGATCTACCGCCCCTCGATCGACGTGTTTTTCGAAAGCGTCGCCAATTACTGGAACGGTGACGCAGTAGGGGTTTTATTGACAGGAATGGGACGCGACGGGGCTCAAGGGCTTAAGCTCATGCGCCAACAGGGTTACCTGACCATCGCGCAGGATCAGCAAAGCAGTGCGGTGTACGGCATGCCCAAGGCTGCCGCAGCCATCGACGCGGCCGTAGAGATCCGTCCACTGGAAAAGATAGCGCCACGATTGCTGGAGATTTTCCCCAAATGAATACGTCCATCCGCAATCCTGGCCCTCGCAGCACTCAGGTGACCGCCCATGAATGACTTACAGATCGATGACATCAAAACCGACGAGAACGCCGCCATGGTGTTGTTGGTGGACGATCAGGCGATGATCGGCGAGGCCGTGCGCCGTGGGCTGTCGAATGAAGAGAACATCGACTTCCACTTCTGCTCCGACCCGCATCAGGCCGTGGCCCACGCGGTGCGGATCAAGCCGACCGTGATCCTGCAGGATCTGGTGATGCCCGGCCTCGACGGCCTGAGCCTGGTGCGCGAGTACCGCAATCACCCGGCGACCAAGGACATTCCGATCATCGTCCTGTCGACCAAGGAGGATCCGCTGATCAAGAGCGCGGCGTTTTCCGCCGGGGCCAACGATTACCTGGTGAAACTGCCGGACAACATCGAGCTGGTGGCACGCATCCGCTATCACTCGCGCTCCTACATGACCTTGCTGCAACGGGACGCGGCCTACCGCGCGTTGCGGGTCAGCCAGCAGCAATTGCTCGACACCAACCTGGTGTTGCAACGGCTGATGAATTCCGACGGCCTGACCGGGCTGTCCAACCGCCGGCATTTCGACGAATACCTGGAACTGGAATGGCGCCGCTCGCTGCGTGACCAGAGCCAGTTGTCGCTGCTGATGATCGACGTCGATTACTTCAAGTCCTACAACGACACCTTCGGCCACGTCGAAGGCGACGAAGCGTTGCGCAAGGTCGCCACGGCAATCCGTGAGGCCAGTGCCCGGCCGTCCGACTTGCCGGCGCGCTATGGCGGCGAAGAGTTCGCGCTGGTGCTGCCCAACACCTCGCCGGGCGGGGCCCGACTGGTGGCGGAAAAGCTGCGCCAGACGGTCGCGGCGCTGAAGATTCCGCACAATACCCCGGCCGAAGGGGCGAGCCTGACCATCAGCATCGGCCTGGCGACCATGGTGCCGGAGTCGGGCAGCGACTGCCGGTTGCTGATCTCGGCGGCGGATCGCGGCCTGTACCTGGCCAAGAACAACGGGCGCAATCAGGTGGGGATCGAATGAACCACCAGTTTCATTCGCCTCAAGAGCCGCCAGACGGGCTGCCGTGACAGCTTGATTACGTTATACTCGCCGGCTTTCAAAAGTTCGCCAACGAGTGCTGCCCGTCATGGAAATCAACCCGATCCTGAACACCATCAAGGACCTGTCCGAGCGCTCCGAAACTATTCGGGGGTATCTTTGACTACGATCAAAAGCATGAGCGTCTGATCGAAGTCAATCGCGAGCTTGAAGATCCTGCTGTCTGGAACAAACCTGAATACGCCCAGGAACTGGGCCGCGAGCGCGCTGCGCTGGCGCAGATCGTCGACACCCTCGACGAACTGAACGGTGGCCTGGCCGATTGCCGCGAGCTGCTGGACATGGCCGTTGAAGAGAACGACGAGGGCGCGGTCAACGACGTCGTCGAAGTCCTTCAAGGTCTCGAAGAGTCCCTGTCCAAGCTCGAATTCCGCCGTATGTTCAGCCACGAGATGGACCCGAACAACGCCTACCTGGACATCCAGGCCGGTTCCGGCGGCACCGAAGCCCAGGACTGGGCCAACATCCTCCTGCGCATGTACCTGCGCTGGGCCGACAAACGCGGTTTCGACGCGACCATCATGGAGCTGTCGGCCGGTGAAGTCGCCGGGATCAAAGGTGCGACCGTGCACATCAAGGGCGAATACGCCTTTGGCTGGCTGCGTACCGAGATCGGCGTGCACCGTCTGGTGCGCAAGAGCCCGTTCGACTCCGGCAACCGTCGCCACACCTCGTTTTCCGCGGTTTTCGTCTCGCCCGAGATCGACGACAAGGTGGAAATCGAAATCAACCCGGCAGACCTGCGGATCGACACCTATCGTTCCTCCGGTGCCGGTGGTCAGCACGTCAACACCACCGACTCGGCCGTACGTATCACCCACGTACCGACCAACACCGTGGTGAGCTGCCAGAACGAACGTTCCCAGCACGCCAACAAGGACACCGCCATGAAAATGCTGCGGGCCAAGTTGTACGAGCAGGAAATGCAGAAGCGCAACGCGGCGTCCCAGGCGCTGGAAGACACCAAGTCGGACATCGGCTGGGGTCACCAGATCCGTTCGTACGTGCTCGATGCGTCGCGGATCAAGGATCTGCGCACCAACATCGAACGCAGTGACTGCGACAAGGTGCTCGACGGCGACATCGACGAATACCTGGAAGCCAGCCTGAAATCGGGCCTGTAAGAAACGCAATACAGGATCGGCTGATTCAACTCGATCCCTGTAGGAGCCAGCCTGCTGGCGATCCCCGGGCCGAAAGGCCCGGGGGCAACGAACCTGTGATGGAAAATTTAAAGACATGAGCGACCTACAACTCGATCCGCAAGCCCTGCAACAGGAAGAAAACTCCCTGATCGCCCTGCGCAAGGAAAAGCTTGCTGCCGAGCGCGCCAAGGGCAATGCCTTCCCGAACGACTTCCGCCGCGACAACTACTGCGATGCGTTGCAGAAACAGTACGCGGACAAGACCAAGGAAGAGCTGGCAGAGGCGGCGATCCCGGTCAAGGTTGCAGGTCGCATCATGCTCAACCGTGGCTCGTTCATGGTGATCCAGGACATGACCGGTCGCATCCAGGTCTATGTCAACCGCAAGACCCTGTCCGAAGAAACCCTGGCCGCGGTGAAAACCTGGGACATGGGCGACATCATCGCCGCCGAAGGCACCCTGGCCCGCTCCGGCAAGGGCGACCTGTACGTCGAGATGACCAGCGTGCGCCTGCTGACCAAGTCCCTGCGCCCACTGCCGGACAAGCACCACGGCCTGACCGACACCGAGCAGCGCTACCGTCAGCGCTACGTTGACCTGATCGTCAACGAAGACGTGCGCCAGACTTTCCGCGTCCGTTCGCAAGTGATCGCGCACATCCGCAGCTTCCTGATGAAGCGCGACTTCCTCGAAGTCGAAACGCCGATGCTGCAGACCATTCCTGGCGGCGCTGCGGCCAAACCGTTCGAAACCCACCACAACGCGCTGGACATGGAAATGTTCCTGCGCATCGCGCCAGAGCTGTACCTCAAGCGCCTGGTGGTTGGCGGTTTCGAAAAAGTATTCGAGATCAACCGCAACTTCCGTAACGAAGGTGTTTCGACGCGTCACAACCCTGAGTTCACCATGTTGGAGTTCTACCAGGCTTACGCCGACTACGAAGACAACATGGACCTGACCGAAGAACTGTTCCGCGAGCTGGCGCAGTTGGTGCTGGGCAGCACCGACGTGCCGTACGGCGACAAGGTGTTCCACTTCGGCGAGCCGTTCGTGCGCCTGTCGGTGTTCGACTCGATCCTCAAGTACAACCCGGAGCTGACCGCCGATGACCTGAACGACATCGACAAGGCTCGCGACATCGCCAAGAAGGCCGGCGCCAAGGTGCTGGGCTTCGAAGGTCTGGGCAAGCTGCAGGTGATGATTTTCGAAGAACTGGTCGAGCACAAGCTGGAACAGCCGCACTTCATTACCCAGTACCCGTTCGAAGTGTCGCCGCTGGCCCGTCGCAACGACGACAACCCGAACGTCACCGACCGCTTCGAGCTGTTCATCGGCGGCCGTGAAATCGCCAACGCCTATTCCGAGCTGAACGACGCGGAAGACCAGGCCGAGCGCTTCATGGCGCAGGTGGCCGACAAGGACGCCGGCGACGACGAAGCCATGCACTACGACGCCGACTTCGTTCGCGCGCTGGAGTACGGCATGCCGCCGACGGCCGGTGAAGGTATCGGCATCGACCGTCTGGTGATGCTGCTGACCAACTCCCCGTCGATCCGCGACGTGATCCTGTTCCCGCACATGCGGCCACAAGCGTAAGTGTTTCAATAAAAAAGCCGCCTGAAATGGGCGGCTTTTTATTGCCTGTCTGGTACAAACGTATCAAATGGTTAATTTTGAAAAAAACAACAGAGGTATGCCTGTCGTGATCGGTGCAATGGCTCAAGAGGGTGCAGCGGGAATCGCCACTGCGGTCGCTGAAAGTGTTCAGTACCAGGGCCGCAAGGCCAGCCGGCAGGGCAGTGAACAGCGTCGACAGGACATTCTCGATGCGGCGATGCGCATTGTCGTGCGCGACGGCGTGCGGGCCGTGCGTCACCGGGCGGTGGCGGCCGAGGCCGGTGTGCCGCTGTCGGCCACCACGTATTACTTCAAGGACATCGATGACCTGCTCACCGATACCTTCGCCCAGTACGTCGAACGCAGCGCGGCCTACATGGCCAAGCTGTGGATCAACAACGAAGGCCTGCTGCGTGAGATGGTGGTCAGCGGTGACGGCAGCCCGGAATCGCGTTCGCAGCTGGCTGACGATATCGCCCGGTTGATGGCCGACTACGTGCACCGGCAACTGGTCAACCGCCGCGAGCACTTGATGGCCGAGCAGGCGTTTCGCCAGGAAGCGCTGCTCAACCCGCGTCTGGCGGAGCTGGTGCGTTCCCATCAGCAGATTCTGTTGCAAGGCACCTGCCAGTTGTTCCAGGTATTGGGCTCACGCGAGCCGCAGCAGGATGCCAAGGTGTTGACGGCGATTATCGGACGGATGGAATATCAGGGCCTGCTCAACGACGCCGAGCCTTTGGCCGAAGAGGACATGCTCGGCATTCTGACGCGCTATATGCACCTGGTACTCGCGTCGGTGTAATTCTCGACCCTGATCGTTCCCACGCGGAGCGTCGAAACGATCAGCAGGGGAAGGTGTTTCAGGTTCTAGGGAGTGTCGAATGAAAGCCTGGCGTGGCGTGCTGATCGCCTTGTCGTTCCTGCTGCTCAGCGGTTGTCTGGTGACCTTCCGCGAGCCGCTGCCCGCCAGTGAACCGGCGCCCAAGGGCCTGCTCGGTCATTGGGCGAGCACCAACGCCTGGGGCGAAGCGATGAACCTGGAACTGACCCGGATCGGCAACGACCGATATCAGGCCGTCGCCTGGTTCAGGGCCAAGCCCCGGGAGCGCGAGGCGTTTCCGTTCACGGTGGCGCGCCATGGCAACCGCTGGTACCTGTCGGCGAAGGTGCCGGCGCAATACGGCGGGCACTTCACCATCGTCGGTTTCGAGATCACCGACAAGCGCGAACTGGTGATCTACAACCTCGACCTCGAGCAGATCAACCAAGCCATCGCCCAGAAAACCCTCGACGGCCAGGGTTTCCAGACCGATGACGGCGACGGCGTGCAGGTCGACAGCCCGCTTGAAAAGGTCTTTGCTTACCTCGACGACCCGGCCAATTCCGACGTTTTCGTCGAAGCGGCGCGCTATCAGCAGCAGGCCAAGGCCAAATAATTCAGTTCGTCACGTTTTCTACAGGAGTTTCGGGTGGACGATTACCAGCAGACGATACGCATTCTGTCCGATCGCATAGTGCTGGCGCAGACGCCGATCCGCGTGCTCGACGCGGTCAAGTGGGACGAGAACATCCGCAAGGGCTTCCTCAAGGCCAAGGGCAAGGAATTGCCGGCGGTGGATCGCGATTATTACCTCAACCGGCCGCTGTCCTTCGATTCGAGCAAGGTCAAACTGGAATTCCAGAACATCGAACGGGACATCACCCGTCAGCTCGGCCAGTTCAACCCGGTCGGCCAGATCATGCGCCGCATGTGCAAGGAATACCGGATGGTGGTGCGCATGCTCGAAGCGCGCGGCACCGAGGATTTCGGCCTGATTTCCCAGGAGCTGTACGGCGCCGCGTCCGATGCGTTTCACGCCGGCGACCCGACCCTGGCCGACCTTGGCCTGATGATGTCCGACTACCTGAACAACATCGACGGTCGTGGCGACCTGAAGGATGAGCCGAAGACCCTGACCGCCAAGGACGCCGTTCACCTGCTGCAAACCCGCCTGAACAAGGTGTTCGGCGAGGCCGAGGAAACCATTCGTGTGTTCGAGTCCGACGGGATCGTCGCTGACGCTGCGGCGGGCGCCGACTACATCAAGATTCGCACCGACGCGATGTTTAACGACCGCGACGTGCGGGCGCTGGAGGTTCACGAAGGCCTGGTGCATGTCGGTACCACGCTAAACGGCTTGAACCAGCCGATCTGTACTTTCCTGTCCAAGGGGCCGCCCTCATCGACGGTGACTCAGGAAGGCCTGGCGATTCTGATGGAAATCATCACCTTCGCTTCCTACCCGAGTCGTTTGCGCAAGCTGACCAACCGCACCCGCGCCATTCACATGGTCGAGGAGGGTGCGGACTTTTTGCAGATCTTCGAGTTCTTCCGCGAGCAGGGCTTCGAAATGGCGGAAAGCTACGGCAACGCCAGTCGGGTTTTCCGTGGTTCGACGCCGACCGGTCTGCCATTCACCAAAGACTTGTCCTACCTCAAGGGCTTCATCATGGTTTACAACTACATTCAGTTGGCCGTGCGCAAGGGCAAGCTTGAGCAGATCCCGTTGCTGTTCTGCGGCAAGACCACGCTGGAAGACATGCGAACCCTGCGTCAGCTGGTGGACGAAGGCCTGGTGGTGCCGCCCAAGTACCTGCCGGACCAGTTCCGCGACATGAACGCGTTGTCGGCGTGGATGTGTTTCTCCAACTTCCTCAACCACTTGAGCCTGGACCGGATCGAGGCGGATTACTCCAACATCCTGTGACCACACCGATCACCGTTGATCGTTCCCACGCTCTGCGTGGGAATGCCGCCATGGACGCTCCGCGTCCACTGTGACGCGGAGTGTGGGAACGATCTAAACCCGAAATTTTGCGAGGTTTCACCGGATGAGAATCCTCGGCATCCTTTGCCTGCTCCTGACCCTCGGCGGTTGCAGCTCGTTGCTGTTCTACCCCGAGCCCGGCCAGATCTTCACCCCGGAAAAGGCCAAACTCGAATACCGCACCGTTACCCTCAACACCGCCGACGGCCTCAAGCTGAACGCCTGGTGGCTGCCGGCCAACCCCGGGGTCGAGGTCAAGGGCACGGTGCTGCACCTGCACGGTAACGGGGGCAACCTGCCGATGCACCTGGGCGGGAGCTGGTGGCTGCCGAAAAACGGCTATCAAGTGCTGCTGGTGGACTATCGCGGTTACGGCTTGTCCGAGGGCGAACCGAGCCTGCCGGCGATCTATCAGGACATCGATGCGGCATTCGCCTGGCTGGACAAGGCGCCGGAGGTCAAAGGCAAGCCGCTGGTGCTGCTCGGTCAGAGCCTGGGCGGGGCAATGGCCGTGCACTGGCTGGTGCAACATCCGCAAAGACAAAAACAGCTCAAGGCCCTGGTGCTCGACGGTGTGCCCGCCAGTTACCGCAGCGTCGGCCAATACGCCCTCAGCACCTCGTGGCTGACCTGGCCATTTCAGGTGCCGCTGTCGTGGCTGGTGCCGGACGGCGACAGTGCGATCAACGCCATGCCGCAACTCAACGGCGTGCCGAAACTGATCTTCCATAGCCTCGACGATCCGCTGGTGCCCCTTTCCAACGGCATCCGTCTGTATCAAGCTGCGCCGCCACCGCGCGTACTGCAGTTGACCCGGGGCGGGCATGTGCAGACCTTCGGCGACCCGGTCTGGCGTCAGGTGATGCTGCGCTACCTCGACGATCCCGAACACTTCAACGGCCTGCGCCGCCTCGGTGAGATCCCGAACTATCCAACACCCCCGAATTCTGAAGACGAACCACCAGAGAGCCCGCAATGAGTGAAGAACGTAACGCCATCCCTCTGATCATCACCGGCATCTGCAGCATCCTCGGCACCGTCGGCGCCCTGTGGTACTACGGCTACCTGCACTTCGCCAAACCCGAGGATGCATTGCTGCTCAACGAATTCACCATGCTCAAGACCGTTCCTGGCGAAGACTACAAGGTCTCCCTGACCCCGGCGCCGCAAGTGGCGCAATGCATCGATGGCGTGCTGGTGCTGTTCGATACCGAGCAGAAAGGCCTGACCGGGGTGCTGGTCAACAGCCAGAAAAAGGCCGTGCGCTGCATGGGCCAGGAGACGCCGCAGAAGCTCGAAGAGTAAGCCTGCGACAGACAAAAAAGCCCCGCCTGATCAACTCAGGCGGGGCTTTTTCGTTATCGCGTAACGCTTAGTTCGAGCTGACAGCCGAACGCGGCATCACCGGCTGATTGTCGTTGGAAATGGTCACTTCCACCCGACGGTTCATTGCACGGCCCGATACGCTGCCGTTATCCGCAACCGGGTATTCCTTGCCATAACCCTGTGCGACGATGCGCGACGGGTCTACACCCATCTTGATCAGTGCAACCTGCACCGAAGTCGCGCGACGCTCGGACAGCGACTGGTTGTAGCTCGCGGTACCGGTGCTGTCGGTGTAGCCCTCGACGATCACTTTGCGATCAGGGTTTTCCTGGAGGAACTGCGCCAGTTTGTTGATGTTCACCAGACCGCTGGATTTCAGATCGGCCTTGTTGGTGGCGAACAGCACGTCACCGAAAGTCACCAGCGTGCCGCGATCGGTCTGCTTGGCGTTGAGGCTGTCCTGCAGCTGCTTGATCTGCTGATCGCGGGCATCCAGACGGGCCTGGGCACGTTGGGCGGCGGCGTTCTTCAGGTTGTTTTCAGCGGTGCGCAGAGCGATGGTCTGCTTGGCCACTTCTACGCGCTGGTTAGTCAGATAAGCCAGTTGATCGACCTTGGCGGCGTCTTCTTTATCCAGATAAGCCTTGTCGGCCTTGTCCAGATAGTCGCTGGCGTCCTTGGTTTCCAGCGCTGCGACCTTGCTTGCCTGCGGGTTGGCCTGCAGGCCGGCGTAGTTGGTGCGTGCCTGTTCCAGGTTCGGGTTGGGCGGCGTGGAGCAGGCAGCCAGGGCAACGCTTGCGGCCAGGAGAGCGGGGATCATCAGTTGTTTACGCATAATCGTTCGTCCTTTCTATCGATAAGAGTTTCAGCCTTGCGGTCGGGATGCGCGCTTACTGCACAGTGCGCTGACTTTCCTGACGCAGTTCCTGAACACCTTTCTGGGAATCCTTCACCGCTTGCTCGGCTTTCATCGCCTGAGCCTTGCGTTCGGCGACGCGCGCGTCCCACTCGGCCTGTTCGGCGAGGATGCGGGCCTCGTCATACTTTTTGTCGTGCATGGCGATTTCGGCTTGCTTGAGCTTGTCCTGGGCCTGCTTCATTTCCACGGCGGCGAATTCGGTACCACCGGCGCTGACTGCGCTGTTGACTGCCGATTGAGTCACGGCGTACTGCTCGGTCGGAGGATTGCCGGCGCAACCGGCCAGCACGAAGCTGGTGCCGATGGCCAGAGCGGCCAGTTTCAGACCGCGCAGGTGGGAGAACGAGGTTTGGGTCTTCATGGTCTTCAACTCCATTGGTTAACTCCTTGGAAGCTTCGAAATCCATCCTGGTCGAGGAGTGACAACCGTCATGTGTCAGCGCGTTTTGAAACGCTCGTTCCAGGCGTGGTTACCTGTTCCGACCGAAGGCATTTTTCAAAAGTTCAGAAAAGATGGCTCATCGCCAAAAAATATTCTGACCAGACAGACAAGGCTCTAAAGCGGGAACTTTGGCGGGGTAGAGAGGTACGCGCGGGCGAATAATGGCGCAAAAGCGGAGGGGGAATACAGTCCCTGTGGGACCTGGCTTGCCAGCGATGAGGCCATTAAATTCAACCCGTTTGCGGCTGAATTGACGCCATCGAGGGCAAACCATCTCCCACCGTTTTGAAGTCTCAGGGATCAGTGTTTCTGCTTGCCGGCAGCCGTCGAGAGGTCGTGCAAATGACGCCGCGACAACGCGAGAAAACGCGGGGTCGGGCCGACGTCTTCATACAGCGGATCGCCTTCTTCGTCGGTGGCGACCACGGTCGAACCTTTCACATACGGCAGGCTCGCTTCGAACTCTTCGAGGGCGGCGCCGATCAGCTCGCCGAGCAGTTCTTCGGCGTGGCGTTTGGGGTACATCTCGGCGATTGCCGCCAGGCGTGCGGCAGCTTCCACGTCCAGATGAATCGTGTAGCCGGTGTCGGTCAGGCGACCCTTGGCGGTTTCTTCCCAATGCTGGGCGAGTTCACGGATTTTCATAAAAACCTCATGTCGCACCTGCTCTTGGCAGGTCTTGGTGAGTGTCCGGCGTCTGCCGGCGGCAAGCCGTTGTGGGGCTTACTGTTGAGACTAGCTTCAAGCCTCAAGGTTTAAAGTCCCTTCGTCGTCTGCTTGTAAGAAGCGTCCCGGAGCGGCACTCTCTGTTCATCCACTCACTTGCGATCCGTCACCGATTACTGCTGGAGAGATGCTGATGACCGATATTGATGCACGCTTGCGCGAAGACGTTCACCTGCTCGGTGAGCTGTTGGGCAACACCATTCGTGACCAGTACGGCGAGGCGTTTCTCGACAAGATCGAGCAGATCCGCAAGGGCGCCAAGGCCGACCGGCGTGGCTCGATGGACGCCGAACTCAGCGCCAGTCTCAATCAATTGAGCGAAGACGAACTGCTGCCGGTGGCGCGAGCCTTCAACCAGTTTCTCAACCTGGCGAACATCGCCGAGCAGTACCAGCTCATCCATCGCCGCGAAGAGGCCCAGGCCGCGCCGTTCGAGTCTCGCGTGCTGCCGGAATTGCTCGCCCGCTTGCGCAACGAAGGGCACAGCGCCGAATCCCTGGCGCGGCAACTGGCGCGGCTGGAAATCGAACTGGTGCTCACCGCGCACCCGACCGAAGTGGCCCGCCGCACGCTGATCCAGAAGTACGACGCGATCGCCGCACAACTGGCAGCTCAGGATCACCGCGACCTGACCACCGCCGAACGCGAGCAGATCCACAACACCCTGCAACGTCTGATCGCCGAAGCCTGGCACACCGAAGAAATCCGCCGCACCCGGCCGACCCCGGTGGACGAGGCCAAGTGGGGTTTTGCGGTGATCGAACACTCGCTGTGGCAGGCGATTCCCCACCATATGCGCAAGGCCGATCAGGCGCTGTACGCCGCCACCGGTTTGCGTTTGCCACTGGAAGCTGCGCCGATCCGCTTCGCTTCGTGGATGGGTGGCGACCGTGACGGCAACCCGAACGTGACCGCTGCCGTAACCCGCGAAGTGCTGTTGCTGGCGCGCTGGATGGCGGCGGATCTGTACTTGCGTGATGTCGATCACCTGGCCGCCGAACTGTCGATGCAGCAGGCCAGCGACGCGCTCAAGGCCCGGGCCGGCGACAGTGCCGAGCCGTATCGGGCGGTGCTTAAGCAATTGCGTGAACGCCTGCGCGCCACGCGCAACTGGGCCCATGCATCGCTGACCGCGACCACGCCGGCCCCGGCCGATGTGCTGCACAACAATCGTGATCTGCTCGATCCGCTGGAGCTGTGTTTCAACTCACTGCACGAATGCGGCATGGGCGTAATCGCCGACGGGCCGTTGCTCGATTGCCTGCGCCGGGCCGTGACCTTCGGCCTGTTCCTGGTGCGCCTCGATGTGCGTCAGGACTCGTCGCGCCATAGCGCGGCCATGACTGAAATCACCGATTACCTCGGCCTCGGCAAATACGAGGAGTGGGATGAAGAGCAGCGCATCAGCTTCCTGACCCGCGAACTGCAAAACCGTCGGCCGCTGCTGCCGGCGCATTTCAAACCCTCGGCCGACACCGCCGAAGTGCTCGCCACCTGCAAGGAGATCGCCGCTGCGCCGGGTGCTTCGCTGGGCTCCTACGTGATTTCCATGGCCGGTGCCGCTTCCGATGTGCTCGCGGTGCAATTGCTGCTCAAGGAGTCCGGCGTCCTGCGGCCGATGCGCGTGGTGCCGCTGTTCGAAACCCTGGCCGACCTCGACAACGCCGGCCCGGTGATCGAGCGTCTGTTGTTGCTGCCGGGTTATCGCGCGCGCCTGCAAGGCCCGCAGGAGGTGATGATCGGCTATTCCGACTCGGCCAAGGATGCCGGCACCACGGCGGCGGCGTGGGCGCAGTACCGGGCGCAGGAGCGGCTGGTGGAAATCTGCCGCGAGCAGCAAGTCGAACTGCTGTTGTTCCACGGTCGTGGTGGCACCGTGGGTCGTGGCGGCGGCCCGGCGCACGCGGCGATTCTGTCGCAGCCGCCGGGATCGGTGGCGGGGCGTTTCCGCACCACCGAGCAGGGGGAAATGATTCGATTCAAATTCGGCCTGCCGGACATCGCCGAGCAAAACCTCAATCTGTATCTGGCGGCGGTGCTCGAAGCGACCCTGTTGCCACCGCCGCCACCGACCCCCGAATGGCGGCATCTGATGGACGAACTGGCCGCTGACGGTGTCGCCGCTTACCGCGCGGTGGTGCGGGAAAATCCTCAGTTCGTCGAGTATTTCCTCCAGTCCACACCGGAGCAGGAGCTGGGCCGCTTGCCATTGGGCAGCCGTCCGGCCAAACGTCGCGCTGGCGGCATCGAAAGCCTGCGGGCGATTCCGTGGATCTTCGGCTGGACCCAGACGCGTCTGATGCTGCCGGCCTGGCTCGGCTGGGAAACCGCGTTGAACAACGCGCTGGAGCGTGGCGAAGGCGAGTTGTTGGGGCAGATGCGCGAGCAGTGGCCGTTCTTCCGCACCCGCATTGACATGCTGGAGATGGTGCTGGCCAAGGCCGACGCCGATATCGCGCTGTCCTACGATGAGCGTCTGGTCGAGCCGGACTTGCTGCCGTTGGGTGCGCATTTACGCGACCTATTGTCGCAGGCCTGTTCCGTTGTCCTCGGCCTGACCGGTCAGTCGCAGCTACTGGCACATAGCCCGGACACCCTGGAATTCATCCGTCTGCGCAACACCTACCTCGACCCGCTGCATCTATTGCAGGCCGAGTTGCTGGCGCGTTCGCGGCAGCAGAATGTCGAGCAGGGCAGCCCGGTGGAACAGGCGTTGCTGGTGTCTGTGGCGGGGATTGCCGCCGGTTTGCGAAATACCGGCTAAGGTTTTCTGCGTGGGGCGGGGCACCCGGGACTGACGTCGGGTGCCGTTTATTGACCGTGGGAAAAATGCGGTCAGGCGACAGTTAATGATGGGGTTGCGACTTGGGGAACCGCGTCGCAAGGTCGCGGCAGGCGCCGGTTTCTCCGACTTTTGGCGTCTTGTGTGGGCGCAGCCTGCTGTGTATCTTGATCAGCCTTTGGCCGTTTGGGCGGCCACGACCCGTTTTATTGAGATTGGCCCCACGAGGCGAATCCGTTGTTTTTTATATAAAAAATTGAGGAGCACATCGATGCGCGTCATTCTGCTGGGAGCTCCCGGGGCCGGTAAAGGTACTCAGGCTAAGTTCATCACCGAGAAATTCGGCATTCCGCAAATCTCCACCGGCGACATGCTGCGTGCTGCAGTCAAGGCCGGCACCGAGCTGGGCATCAAGGCCAAGAGCATCATGGATGCCGGTGGCCTGGTGTCGGATGACCTGATCATCGCGCTGGTCAAGGACCGTATCGCTCAAGCCGATTGCGCCAAGGGTTTCCTGTTCGATGGCTTCCCGCGCACCATTCCTCAGGCTGAAGCGCTGGTGACTGCCGGTGTCGAGCTGGACGCCGTGGTCGAAATCGCCGTTGAAGACGAAGAAATCGTTCAACGTATCGCCGGTCGTCGTGTTCACGAGGCCAGCGGCCGCGTTTACCACATCGTCTACAACCCGCCGAAACTTGCCGGCAAAGACGACATCACCGGCGAAGAGCTGGTGCAGCGCAAGGACGACACCGAAGAAACCGTGCGTCATCGCCTGTCGGTCTACCACTCGCAGACCAAGCCGCTGGTGGAGTTCTACCAGAACCTGTCCGCCAATAACGGTGGCAAGCCGAAGTACAGCCATATCCCTGGCGTCGGTTCGGTTGAAGCGATCACTGCCAAGGTGCTTGAAGCCCTGAGCTGAAAAACCTGATCCGCTGCATCATCCACGGCCCGCTTGCGGGCCGTAGTTGTTTATACTGGCGCACTTTTCCCCACCTGATTTACGGACACATCGATGAGCACCTTGCTGGCCCTGGACACCGCGACTGAAGCTTGCTCCGTTGCCTTGCTGCATGACGGCAAGGTCACGAGCCATTACGAGGTGATCCCGCGCCTGCACGCGCAGAAACTGCTGCCGATGATCCAGCAACTGCTGGCCGACGCCGGTACCACCCTGCAAGCGGTGGACGCCATCGCTTTCGGTCGCGGCCCGGGCGCTTTCACTGGCGTGCGGATTGCCATCGGCGTGGTGCAAGGCCTGGCGTTTGCGCTGGATCGCCCGGTGTTGCCGGTGTCGAACCTGGCCGTGCTGGCGCAACGGGCTTATCGCGAGCACGGCGTGAGCCAGGTCGCGGCCGCCATCGATGCGCGGATGGATGAGGTGTATTGGGGCTGCTACCGCGAGACGGCCGGGGAGATGCGTCTGGTCGGCGCCGAGGCGGTGCTGCCGCCGGAAGTCGCCGCCCTGCCGGACGATGCCCCGGGTGACTGGTTCGGTGCTGGCACTGGCTGGGGTTATGGCGAACGCATCGCTGTAAACCTGACCGGATCCGACGCTGGCATGCTGCCACACGCCGAAGACTTGCTGACCCTGGCGCGATTTGCCTGGGCGCGCGGTGAAGCGATTCCGGCGGACGACGCCCAGCCGGTTTATCTGCGTGACAAAGTGGCCACCCCGAAAGCCCGCTGAGGCCATTCACCCTGTGGCATTCGCCGCAGGGGCCCGTTCGTTCCTGCCAATCGTCCGTTTCTAACCCCGCGCTTTAAACCTTTTGTCTTTTATGTGTTCTAGTTATCACTCGGCGATTTGCTAAGTCGGTCAGGTGCCGCTAAATTGCCATCATCGATACCGAGCATGACTTTATGCGTATAGACGGCGTTTCCACTCATTCCTACCCCATCAAGCGCAAGCCTCGCAAAGGCAATCCGGCGCTGGATGAGTCCGTCGACGATATCGACGGCGAGCTGGAATTCCCGACCGAAGAGCAACTGGCGGCCCGTGCCGCCAAAGCCACCGCCCAACGCCTGAGCAATCTGCCCGCCCGTCAACAAGACATGATTTATCACCGCGCGATGAAGAAAAGCGTGGCCATGGCCCTGGCCAGCTACCTGAGCACCGCCGGTTTTGTCGATTGGGATGCAGACGTGCTGGGCCTCGATCTGTACATCTGATGGATCTGCCTTACTACCTCGGTTGCCCGTCCTGGAGCGAAAACGCCTGGCGCGAGTACCTGTATCCGGTAGACGCCAAGACCTCCGATTTCCTCGGGCTCTATTCACAAGTGTTCAACGCCGTGGAAGGCAACACGACCTTCTACGCCAGCCCGTCGCCGGCCACCGTGCAGCGCTGGGCCGAGGTGATGCCGGAACACTTTCGCTTCACCGCCAAGTTCCCCGGTGACATCAGCCACAGCGGCGACCTTCGCGATCAACTGACCGCCGCCGAAACCTTCCTCCAGCTACTCAAGCCGCTCGGTGAGCGTGTCTCGCCAATGTGGCTGCAACTGTCGAAAAGCTTCACCCCGCACCGTTTGCCGGAGCTTGCTGCGTTCATCGATGCGCTGGATTGTCCACTGGCGGTGGAAGTGCGCCACGAACAGTTCTTCGCCAAGGGGGAGAGTGAGCGGTTGCTCAATCGGCTGTTGCTGGATCGCGGCGTTGAGCGCATCTGTCTTGATCCGCGCGCCTTGTTCAGTTGCCTGTCGACCGAGTCGTCGGTGATCCACGCCCAATCGAAAAAGCCCCGCGTGCCCACGCGTCCGGCGGCTTTCACTCAATTCCCGCAGGTGCGCTTCATCGGCCATCCGGCGCTTGAGGCCAACGACCCGTTCCTGGTGCCGTGGGTGGCGAAAATCGCCGAGTGGATCGAAGAGGGCCGCACGCCGTACATCTTCCTGCACACCGCCGATAACATTCTGGCGGCGAAGCTGGCGCAACGTTTTCACGCACAACTGATGCAACGTTTGCCTGGCCTGCGACCTTTGCCTGAGCTATACAGAGAACCCGCCGCCGAGCAACTTGGTCTGCTCTGAGGCGGATTTCTTCCTGCCCAGGAGCCTGCCGATGGATGCCCAAGCCCGTCAAGAACAAGTTCGTAAAGCCGAAACCTTCAAAGCCCTGCACGAACGCCCCGGGATTTTCGTGATTCCCAATCCGTGGGATGCCGGTTCCGCGAAGATGCTCGCCAGTCTCGGCTATCAGGCGCTGGCGACCACCAGCGCCGGTTATGCGTTTTCCCAGGGCAAGCCCGATGGCGGCCTGAGCCTCGACGATACGCTGGCCAATGTCCGGGCGATTGTCGCGGCCACGGATTTGCCGGTGGCGGTGGATCTGGAAAACGGCTTCGCCGATGCCCCGGCCGAATCAGCACAAAGTCTGATCCGCGCTGCCGAGGCGGGCGCCGTGGGTGGCTCGATCGAAGATGCCACCGGCCGGGAAGACTCGCCGATCTACTGCTTCGAACACGCGGTGGCGCGGATCGAAGCCGCCGTCGCTGCCGTGCGCACCTTGCCGTTTCCCTTCACCTTGACGGCCCGTGCGGAGAACTACCTGCACGGCAATCCCGATCTCAACGACACCATTCGCCGCTTGCAGGCCTTTGCCGAAGCCGGCGCCGACGTGCTGTACGCGCCGGGCCTGCGCACCGCCGAAGAAGTCCTGGCGGTGGTGCGCGCAGTGGCGCCGAAACCGGTCAATGTGTTGATGTCCGGTGGATTGACGCTGACCGTGCAGCAGCTCGAAGAAATGGGCGTGAAGCGAATCAGCACCGGCTCGGCGCTGGCACTGGCGGCATTGGGTGAGTTTTTCCGCGCGGCTGAAGAAATCCAGCAGTCCGGCACCTTCACTTTCACGTCTCGTTCGATGCCGTACGCCAAGGCCAATCAATTCTTCAAGGGATGAGCATGGGCCGCTGGCTGCTGTTGGCAGGGCTGTTAATTATCGGTGGCAGCCTGATCGGCGTCTGGCGCGGTTGGCTCGATGTGCCGCCGCAGTGGAACCCGTGGGCGCCGCTGGATGTGCAGGCGACGCCCAACTGGCTCACGGGCTACAAGTTGATGCGCCTGCGCAGCGATCCGCTGTTGTGCGAGCAGGCATTGGGCAGCTCGGGCCTGCGGGTTTCGTCACAGGCCGACAGTCCCGATGCCAAATGTCCGTTGATCGGCGCTTTGCGCGTGCAGGGTGGCGGGGTGGGGCTCAGCAGCAGTTTTCTTGCCAGTTGCCCATTGGCCGTGGCGTTTGCGATGTTCGAGCGCCATACGCTGCAACCGGCGGCGCAGCAGGTCTACGGTCAATCGGTGGCTCGGGTCGACCATCTTGGCAGCTTTGCCTGCCGCAACGTCTACAACCGCGAGAACGGCGCACTCAGCCGCCATGCCAGCGCCGATGCGCTGGACATCGCCGGCTTCCGCCTGGCGGATGGTCGCGCGATCAGTGTGCTCAAGGACTGGCCGAAGCAAAATCAGGACGCGCAGTTTCTACGTCAGCTGCGCGACGGTGCCTGCGAGGCGTTCAGTGTGGTGTTGAGTCCGGATTACAACGCCGCCCATCGCAATCACTTTCATGTCGATGTCGGGCGCTGGAGCGTGTGTCGCTGAGGGATCAGGCGGCGATGCGCAGGTTCTGCTGAACGATTGGGCGCACCCAGCCGTTATCGAAGTCCAGGGCTTTCTGCTGTTCGACGATTTCTTCCGGCGGGAACGGCGGGTAAGGCTGCAGCAGATCCAGGTCGAACTCGGCAATCGGCAGGTACAGCGGTTTTTTCTGCGGCGCAGGACCCGGTTCCGGAATCGGCTGGCCGTTGTTGATCACGATCGGGCGAACCCAGCTGCTGTCGAAGGCCTGCTGCTTTTGCTGAACCTCGATGGCTTCCGGCGGGAACGGAGGGTAGGGCTCGGCCAGATCCAGTTCGAGCTCGGCGATTGGCAGGAACAGCGGCTCCGGCGGACGCACCTGGGTTTCCACCACATCGCATTCGCGCTGGCTGATGATGTGCGCGTGCAGTTCGCTGCCGACGGTCGGTTCTTCAGGGCTTTGCAGATCAACCGGTGGGAACGTGCCGCAGGCTGGCACCACATCACTCGACTGTTCGGCCAGTGCCTGGGCAAAGAAATCCTGCCACAGGTGGCTGACGCCGCCCAATGCTTGAGTGTTATGACGGCTGAAATCGCCTGTGGGCGAAAGGTAGCCAATCGATGTGGGAAGAATGCCTGACATTTTTTTCGGTTGACGCTCAGCTCTGGCAAAATGCGCGTTGATTGGGTTATCGGCGGTTTTTGCCGATCCTTAACTTTTTTGAGCGTGTTTTCCATGATTGAGCAACCCGCGGCCTGCCGCATCCATGTCGAGGCCCTCGGCCCGACGTTCGAAGCGCAGGCCGAGCAGTGGGCGCAGCGCCTGAACCTGCCGTTGCAGGTGGCCGACGGCGAGTTTGCCTTGCAGGTCGGCGAGCAGGGGTTGCAGCTGCAACAACTGGGACCGGATGCACCGGGGCCGGTGCGGGTCGACTTCGTCGAGGGTGGCGCGGCCCACCGCCGGTTGTATGGCGGGGGGAGCGGGCAGATGATCGCCAAGGCGGTCGGCATCGCCCAAGGTGTACGTCCACGGGTGCTGGATGCCACGGCAGGGCTGGGCAAGGATGCGTTCGTGCTGGCCAGTCTTGGTTGCGAGATGAGCCTGATCGAGCGTCAGCCGCTGATCGGCGCCTTGCTGGAGGATGGTCTGGCCCGGGCGGCGGAAGACTTCGACGTGGCGCCGATCGTGGCGCGGATGAAGCTGATCAAGGGCAATTCCATCGAGGTGATGCGCAATTGGGAGGGCGAGCCGCCGCAGGTGATCTACCTCGACCCGATGTTCCCGCATCGTGAGAAAACTGCGCTGGTGAAGAAGGAAATGCGCCTGTTCCGTCCGTTGGTGGGCGATGATCCGGATGCCCCGGCCTTGCTGGAAGCGGCGTTGGCCCTGGCCACGCACCGGGTGGTGGTCAAGCGCCCGCGCAAGGCGCCGTGCATCGAAGGACCGAAGCCTAGCCATGCGCTGGATGGCAAATCCAGCCGTTACGACATCTACCCGAAGAAAGCGCTCAAGGCCTGAGCCGTCGCATAAGAAAATCCCACGCATGGCGTGGGATTTTTGTTTTCAGGGTCGATAGGCCCGCATGAACAACTCGACCACTTCCTGCACATGACTTTCCGCCGCCTCGCCGGTCAGCGGCTCGCCGCAGCCATACAGCAGGCGGAAATTCCCCGCGCCCTTGATCAGGCAGAAAAAATGCTCGGCAGCGTTGCGCGGCTTGTCGATGTTCAGCGCGCCGTTCTCGTGGATCCGCGTCAGCAACCGTTCCATTCCCTGCACCATGCGCTGCGGGCCGGCCTCGAAGAAGATCAGTGACAGGTTGGGATCCTGACTGCCCAGCGCCATGATCAGGCGATGCAGATTCACCGATTCATCGCTGTTGATCAGGTGGTGAAAGCCTCGAGCAATGTTCAGCAACACATTTTCCACCGCGATGCCGTCCGGCAATTCAAAGAACAGCGGCGGCAATTGCTCCTCGCATTTGGCCACCACGGCGGCGGAGAACAGCGTCTCCTTGTCGTTGAAATGGCTGTAGACCGTCAGCTTCGACACCCCGGCCTCGGCGGCCACCGCGTCCATGCTGGTGTTGGCATAGCCATGACTCAGAAACAGGATTTTCGCCGCCTCGAGAATTGCCTGGCGCTTGGCCGGATCCTTCGGTCGACCCGGGCCGTTTGGAGTGGACAGATTGTTCGACATTCTTCGCTTTTAATACTGGACTGGTGAGTTTGCTATTAATAACATACCGGCCAGTATAATTATTCCAAGCCTCCTTAGCGAAAGGTCCTTCACCATGTTCCGCCATGCGTTGTCTTTTGCGGTGCCAGTCAGTCTGGCGTTTCTGTTGTCGGCGTGTGGCAAGGAAGAGGTGACACAAGTCAGCGTGCGACCGGCCATGGTGGTTCAGCCAGAGCCTTCGGCGCAGGCGATGGAAAGTTATCCGGGTGAGGTTCGCGCCCGCTACGAACCCGACCTGGCGTTCCGTATCGGCGGCAAAGTCAGCCGACGGCTGGTCGACGAAGGTCAGCGCGTGAAGGCCGATCAACCGCTCGCCGAACTCGATCCGCAGGATGTACGCCTGCAACTGGAAGCGACCCGGGCCCAGGTCGCGGCGGCCGAAGCCAACCTTAATCTGGTGCGCGCCGAGCGTGACCGTTACAAGACCCTGATGGAACGGCAGATGGTCAGCCGCTCGGCCTACGACAATGCCGAGAACCTCTACCGCTCCGGCGAAGCCCGCCTCAAACAGATCAAAGCCGAATTCAACGTCTCGACCAATCAGGCCAGTTACGCCGTGCTGCGCGCGCCTCAGGATGGCGTGGTGGCCAAGCGTTCGGTGGAAGTCGGGCAAGTGGTCGCCGCCGGGCAAACCGTGTTCACCCTCGCCACTGACGGCGAACGGGAAGTGCTGATCAGCCTGCCGGAGCAGAGTTTCGGCCGCTTCAAGGTCGGCCAGCCGGTGTCGGTGGAGTTGTGGACGCAACCGAACCAGCGCTTCGCCGGGCAGATCCGCGAGCTGTCGCCGGCCGCCGATCCGAAATCCCGTACCTTCGCCGCACGCATTTCATTCACCGCCGGCAAGGTCCCGGCAGAACTGGGCCAGAGCGCCCGGGTCTTCGTGCAGACCGCCGACGTCATCCCGCTGTCGGTGCCGCTCTCGGCACTGACGGCCGAAAACGGCGCGACCTACGTCTGGGTCGTCAGCGCCAACAACACCCTGAAAAAGACTCCGGTACGCGTCGGCCCGTTCGGTGAGAAAACCGTGCCGGTGCTCGAAGGCCTGAACGCCAGCGACTGGGTGGTCGCCGCCGGCGTGCATGTTCTGCTGGAAGGGCAACAGGTGCGTCCGGTGGATCGTTCCAACCGCGTGGTCAATCTGGCGGACAAGGAGTAATCCCCGATGGGTTTCAATCTTTCCGCCTGGGCGCTGCGCAATCGCCAGATCGTACTGTTCCTGATGCTTTTGCTGGCGATCGTCGGCGCCTTGTCCTACACCAAGCTCGGCCAGAGCGAAGATCCGCCGTTCACGTTCAAGGCCATGGTCATCCAGACCCGCTGGCCCGGTGCCACGGCGCAGGAAGTCTCGCGCCAGGTTACCGAGCGCATCGAAAAGAAACTGATGGAAACCGGCGAGTACGAGCGGATTGTCTCGTTCTCGCGCCCTGGTGAATCCCAGGTCACGTTCATTGCCCGCGACTCCATGCATTCGGTGGAGATTCCGGATCTCTGGTATCAGGTGCGCAAGAAGGTCGGTGACATTCGCCAGACCCTGCCGCCGGGGATTCAGGGTCCGTTTTTCAACGATGAGTTCGGCACCACCTTCGGCAATATCTATGCGCTGACCGGCGACGGTTTCGACTACGCGGTGCTCAAGGATTATGCCGACCGTGTCCAGATCCAGCTGCAGCGGGTCAAGGATGTGGGCAAGGTCGATCTGCTCGGTCTGCAGGACGAGAAGGTCTGGGTCGAACTGTCCAACGTCAAACTCGCCACCCTCGGTCTGCCTTTGGCTGCGGTGCAGCAGGCATTGGAAGAGCAGAACGCGGTATCCACCGCCGGCTTCTTCGAAACCGGCAGCGAGCGATTGCAGCTACGGGTCTCGGGGAATTTTCAGACAGTCGACGAGATCAAGAACTTCCCGATCCGGGTCGGTGATCGTACGTTCCGCATCTCCGATGTCGCCGACGTGCGGCGCGGTTTCAACGATCCTCCGGCACCGCGCATGCGCTTCATGGGCGAGGACGCCATTGGTCTGGCGGTGGCAATGAAGGACGGCGGCGACATTCTGGTGCTGGGCAAAGCCCTGGAAATCGAGTTCGCCCGCATCCAGAAAAACTTGCCGGCCGGCATGCAGTTGCGCAAGGTCTCCGACCAGCCCGCCGCCGTGAAAACCGGCGTGGGTGAATTCGTTCAGGTGCTGGTCGAAGCGTTGGCCATCGTGTTGCTGGTGAGCTTTTTCTCCCTCGGTGTACGTACCGGCATGGTAGTGGCGCTGGCCATTCCGCTGGTGCTGGCGATGACCTTCGCCTGCATGTATTACTTGGGCATCGGCCTGCACAAGATCTCCCTTGGCGCGCTGGTGCTGGCGCTGGGTTTGCTGGTGGACGACGCGATCATCGCCGTGGAAATGATGGCGATCAAAATGGAGCAGGGCTTCGACCGGATCAAGGCTGCCAGTTATGCCTGGACCAGCACGGCGTTCCCGATGCTCACCGGTACGCTGATCACCGCCGCTGGCTTCCTGCCGATTGCCACTGCGCAGTCCGGTACTGGCGAATACACCCGCTCGATCTTCCAGGTGGTGACCATTGCCTTGCTCGCATCGTGGGTGGCGGCCGTGGTGTTCGTGCCGTATCTGGGGGAAAAACTCCTGCCGGATCTGGCGAAAATTCACGCAGCCAAACACGGTACGGCTGACGGCCGGACCGATCCTTACGGAACGCCGTTCTACCAACGGGTGCGGCGTCTGGTGGAGTGGTGCGTGCGCCGGCGAAAAACCGTGATCGTGCTCACCGTGTTGCTGTTTGTGGCTTCGGTGGCGTTGTTCCGGTTCGTGCCGCAGCAGTTCTTCCCGGCGTCCGGGCGACTGGAATTGATGGTCGATCTGAAGCTTGCCGAGGGCGCCTCGCTGGCCAATACCACGGGCGAGGTCAAGCGCCTGGAAGCGATGCTCAAGGATCACGCCGGCATCGACAACTATGTCGCTTACGTCGGCACCGGTTCGCCGCGTTTCTACCTGCCGCTGGATCAACAACTGCCGGCGGCGAGCTTCGCCCAGTTCGTCGTCCTGGCGAAAACCATCGAGGAGCGCGAAGCGCTGCGTACGTGGCTGATCGACACCTTGAACGAGCAGTTCCCGGCCTTGCGCTCGCGGGTCACGCGCCTGGAAAACGGCCCGCCGGTCGGTTACCCGGTGCAGTTCCGCGTCACCGGCGAACACATCGAAGAAGTCCGCGCCCTGGCGCGCAAGGTCGCGGCCAAGGTGCGTGAGAATCCGCATGTGGTGAACGTGCATCTGGACTGGGAAGAGCCGAGCAAGGTCGTGTACCTGAACATCGATCAGGACCGCGCCCGGGCCTTGGGTGTGAGCACGGCGAGCCTGGCGAAATTCCTTCAGAGTTCGCTGACCGGCTCCAGTGTCAGCCAGTACCGCGAAGACAACGAACTGATCGAAATCCTCCTGCGTGGCACCGTGCACGAGCGCACCGAACTGTCGTTGCTGCCGAGCCTGGCGGTGCCGACCGACAACGGTCGCAGCGTCGCGCTGTCGCAGATCGCCACACTGGAATATGGCTTCGAGGAAGGCATTATCTGGCACCGCAATCGCCTGCCGAACGTCACCGTGCGGGCGGACATCTACGGCAAGGAGCAGCCGGCGACGCTGGTGAAGCAGATCATGCCGACGCTTGATCCGATCCGTGCCGAATTGCCGGACGGCTATCTGCTGGATGTCGGCGGCACGGTGGAGGATTCGGAGCGTGGGCAGAAGTCGGTGAACGCCGGGGTGCCGATGTTCATTGTCGTGGTGCTGACGTTGCTGATGGTGCAGCTGCGCAGTTTTTCGCGCACGGCGATGGTGTTTCTGACGGCGCCTTTGGGGTTGATCGGGGTGACGCTGTTTCTGTTGGTGTTCCGCCAGCCGTTCGGGTTTGTGGCGATGCTCGGGACGATCGCGCTGTCGGGGATGATCATGCGTAACTCGGTGATTCTGGTGGATCAGATCGAGCAGGACATCGCCGCCGGGCTCAAGCCGTGGCAGGCGATTATCGAGGCGACCGTGCGGCGGTTCCGGCCGATTGTGTTGACGGCTTTGGCGGCGGTGTTGGCGATGATTCCGCTTTCTCGCAGTGTGTTTTTTGGGCCGATGGCGGTGGCGATCATGGGGGGGTTGATTGTTGCGACTGCTCTGACGCTTTTGTTTTTGCCGGCGTTGTATGCGGCTTGGTTCAGGGTTCGCAAGGAGGCTTGAGGCTGGTTGAGCTTGGCGGCCTTTGGGCCGGCCATGCTCTGGGCGTTTTTTGTGAATATCCGTTGCTTCGGGTGCTGCGGCTGGCGGTTTCGCCCTTACGGCGAGTCCCTTTTTCAGACGCCAAAAAGGAACCAAAAGGCTTGGCCCCGGCGTTCGGCCCCTCGCTGGGGCTCGGGGTTCCTTCGTTCCGGGATTCATCCGGGGGCATCGCCTACGGTTTGCTTCGCTGCACCTCCTCTCGATGCATGCGGCTGCGCCGCACGGTCGCTGCGCTCCCACCCCCGGATAAATCCCTCCACTCAGCCTTCCGATGGGGCCGGCACGTCAAAAGCGTTACTCGAGCTAACGCTCATTGTGTTGAGTGGTGGAAAGTCAAAGCCAAAGCCAAAGCCAAAGCCAAAGCCAAAGCCAAAGCGGGAGTGGAGTGGGAGTAGTGCTGTATGTGTTTTAAAACCCGAGTTCACTTCGGTATTTCATGTCGGCGTAGCTCTCACAAACTCCTCGGTCAGTCCACTCTTCCCCCTGGGGGAGGGCTACAGTGGTTCTTGAACTGTTCAAAAAAGCTGCGGAACGCCTGAGTGCTCTCAAGCGTTTTAGGATTTGCGATTTCAAGCGCGATCTCAAGCCAGGCTTTGGCTCGGTTCGCTTCACAACACTGACTCCCATGAAAAAGCCCGCTGAACCCGTAAAGATCAGCGGGCTTTTCATTGCGCGAGGGAGTTAAAGCGTACCGAACACCTTCTTCGCCAGGCTCGTCGCCGCAGCGGCCGGGTTTTTGCGGATGGTTTCTTCCTGTTTGCCGATCATTTCGAACAGGCCGTTGAGCGCTTGTTCGGTCACGTAGCTTTCGATATTGGCGCTTTTCGCGTCCACCACGCCGAAGGTCGCGGCCTGGCCGGCGAAGGCGTTGTATTTCTGGGCTACGCCGACCTTGTCGGTTGCCTGTTTGACGATCGGCAGGAACTTGGTGCGGATCTGTTCGCGGCTGGATTTGTCCAGGTATCGGGTGGCGGAGTCGTTGCCGCCGCTGAGGATGCCTTTGGCGTCTTCCACGCTCATTTTCTTCACGGCGTCGACGAGGATCGGCTGGGCCTGGGTGACGGCGGTTTCTGCGGCCTTGTTCATGGCGGTTTCCAGCTCCTCGACCTGGGCGCCCATGCCGAAGGCTTTCATCTTGCCGGCGACTTTGCCGAGTTTGCCCGGCAGTTCGATCTTCACGTCCGGGTTGTTGCTAAAGCCGCCCGGGGTGCCGAGTTGCTTGACGGCCAGTTGCGCGCCCTGGGTCAGGGCATCCTTGAGGCCGCCGGTGGCGTCGCCTTGCGACAGGTCGTTGAGGGACAGCGCCAGTGCGTTGGCGCAGATCATCAGGCCTGCGCACAGGCCGGCGAAGCGAAGGGTAGGGCGGAGCATGGCGGCTTCCTTTTTTAAGAGAGCGTTAGCGGGCAGCGTCGACGCGGATCTTCAGTGGCTGCGGATCCTTGCCATCAAGCTGCACGGCATGGTTTTCGGTGGTGATGAACATCAGCTCGCCGTTGACTTCAATGCGTGCGCTGACCGAGTAGCGGTGGCCGGGTTTGACCTGGGCCGGATCGTAGCTCAAGTGGAACGGCAGCGGCACCTGGCCTTTGACCGGGCCTTTCTGTTCGTCGAGCACCAGGGCCGGAGCGTCGGCCAGCGAAACGTCCTGCAGGCTCACGCTCAAGGTCGCACTGGGCGGCAGGGCGATGCGTTGCAGGTAGAACACTTCGCCGTCGAGGCTGACCTTGCCGGCCGGTGAGGTCGACTGGCAGGCGCTGAGCAGCGTGGCGGCGGCCAGCAGGGAAAGTTTTTTCATCGGAGATCTCCGTATCGACGGCGCCAGAAGAAGCCTGGCGCCTGCAAACATTTAGTCGCTTTGCACAGGGGGGGCGACCTGATCGGCCGCATCCTCGCTGCGATGCAGCGCCACCTGACGGATCGACAAACGAATCTCCGCCGGCAACACCCGTTTGGCGGCGCCTTCGGCCAGTTCGCCGAGCAGTTCGTGATAGCTCAACTTGCCGGCTTCGTCGCGGCGCAGTACGTCGAGGTCGAGCAGGGTCTGGATGAAGTGGCGGAACAGGCTTTTGTCGAAGAATTCCGGCGCGTTCAGGCCATGCAGGATCGACAGGCGCTGGGCCATGACCGTGCACAGGTCCTCCAGTTCTTCTGCACTGATGCTGTTCTGGCCACTGTTGAGCAGCAGGGAAACCGTCATGTAGAAGCGTTGCAGGGTCTGGGCAATGCTCTTCGACAGCAGGGTCAGCAGCACGAAATGCCGCGAGCTCGGCGCCGGACGCAGGTACACGTCTTTCTCGAAACGCAGCAGGCCTTGCTCGACAAACGCTTCCAGCCATTGATCGATCACCGCATCCAGTTCGTCCAGCGTCCAGCGGATGAACAGCTCCGATTGCAGGTACGGATACAGCGCGCGGGAGTAGCGCAGGATCTGTTCGCGGCTCATGCGCGAGGTGCTCTGGAAGAAGCTCGCCAGCAGCGCCGGCAGGGCGAAGATGTGCAGCACGTTGTTGCGGTAGTAGGTCATGAGGACGGCGTTCTGCTCGTCCAGATACAAAATCTTGCCCAGCGCGTCGCTCTGCTCGGACAGCAGATCCATGTCCTTCACATGCTCGATCAGCGCCCGGCCATCGCCTTCCGGCAAGGTGGTGTGCGGCGAGTATGGAACCTTGCGCAGCAGCGCCAGATACAGATCCAGCACCCGCGCCATGGCCCGATCATCCAGCGCCAGACGGGTGGTCGACAGCAGCGCCAGCGCCACCAGGTTGACCGGATTGACCGCAGCGGCTTCGTTCAGATGCTGCGCGACTTTCTCTCCGAGACGATGGGTGGTTTCGTTGAGCCATGCCGGTTTGTACTGCGGGCCCAGTTCCTGCTGGCGCCAGTCCGGTTGTTCGCTGTCGAGGAACTCCGCCAGTTTGATCGGCTCGCCGAAGTTCACCGCCACCTGGCCGAAGCGCTGCTTGAGCGCGCCGATGACTTTGAAGATGTCGAAGATCGATTCTTTCTTCTTGCTCGCGCCACGCAGCTCGCCGAGGTAAGTACGGCCTTCCAGTACGCGCTCATAACCGATGTACACCGGCACGAACACGATCGGCATCCGCGACGAACGCAAGAAGCTGCGCATGGTGATTGCGAGCATCCCGGTTTTCGGCTGCAGCATGCGTCCGGTACGCGAGCGGCCACCTTCGACGAAGTATTCGACCGGAAAACCTTTGGTGAACAGGGTGTGCAGGTATTCGTTGAACACCGAGGTGTACAGCGGATTGCCCTTGAACGTGCGGCGCATGAAGAACGCACCGCCACGGCGCAGCAGGCTGCCGATCACCGGCATGTTCAGGTTGATCCCGGCGGCGATGTGCGGCGGCGTCAGGCCGTTGCGGAACAGCAGGTACGACAGCAGCAGATAGTCGATATGGCTGCGGTGGCACGGCACGTAGATCACTTCGTGACCCTGGGCGACCTTCTGCACGCCTTCGATGTGGTTGACCTTGATCCCGTCGTAGATCTTGTTCCAGAACCAGCTCAGCACCACTTCGAGAAAACGGATCGCGGTGTAGGTGTAGTCCGAGGCGATTTCGTTGCCGTAGCGCAGGGCCTGGGCCTTGGCTTTTTCCGGGGAAATGTTTTCGCGCTCGGCTTCGTCGAGGATCGCTTGCTTGACCAGCGGCTGGTTGAGCAGGCCTTTGACCAGGTTACGGCGGTGGGAAATGTCCGGACCGATCACCGCAGCCTTGAGGTTGCGAAAGTGCACCCGCAGGATCCGCTGGGCCATGCGCACGGTGCGCTCGTGCCCCTTGTTGTGCTCGATCAGTTCGCGAAAGTGGATCGGTGCGGAGAATTGCACGCGGGTCTTGCGCCCCAGAATCATGATGCTCAGCAGGCGACGCAGGCGCCCGGTGACGGCCCAGCTGTCGGCGAATAGCAATTTCCATGGGCTGTTCTCGCTGTCCGGCGACTGGCCCCAGAACACGCTGACCGGAATGATCTGTGCGTCTTCGGCAGCGTTCTGGCTCAGGGCACTGACCAGTCGGGTCAGGGTCGGCGGCGCACCGCGTTTGTCCTGGCGGCCGAGCCAGTCCGGGTCTGGCGTCAGGTAGAAGAACGCCGCCGGTTCGATCAGCGAACCCACGGACACCGGCAGCACCGGGCGCGGCAGACCGGCCTTGGTGCACTCGGTGTCGACCACCGCCAGATCGGTCAGCGATGGATTTTGCAGGACGTAGAACACCGGACGACTGCGGTCGAGGTTGAGGGTGAACGACGACTGGTTGATTGTCTCGGAGCGAACCCAGAGATATAACAGTCGGCGCAAGGTGCCAAACACAAGACGGCGGAACGGGGAACGGGTCATACGGCTTCTGCGTGAGTGGATAAACCGAGCGTTTGCTCGGGCGGTCGATAGTGTGCCGGATTCATGGAAAATCGGCAAAAAAGCGGCGAAGTAATCTCCTGTTGAGAGTTTTGCCGCCTGTCATATACTCGGCGATCTGTCGCCGGGGCCCTTTTATGGACGTCGGACGCAGGCTGACGTTCCTCAAAGGCTTTCCTGCGAAAAGCCTGTTCAATAATAAAAACGGAGTATGAACAGATGGCAACACGTGAAACCGGCAACGTGAAGTGGTTCAACGACGCCAAGGGCTACGGCTTCATTCAGCGCGAAGACGGGGTGGACGTGTTCGTGCACTACCGCGCGATCCGTGGCGAAGGCCACCGTTCGCTGACCGAGGGTCAGCAGGTTGAATACGCGGTGGTGGAAGGGCAGAAGGGGTTGCAGGCTGAAGACGTTGTAGGTCTGTAACAGAGCGGCCTACGGCCAGTCTGATCGTTCCCACGCTCTGCGTGGGAATGCCTCAATGGACGCTCTGCGTCCCGGGTTCACGCGGAGCATGGGAACGATCAGAGTCAGGCCGTTTTCCAGGTGATTTCTTCTTCACCATCAACGCTGATCCGAATCCAGCGATCCGCTGTTTCCTCACCTTCTTCCTCGACCCACGTCCCCGGTGCGCAGCGCACTTCGACGTTCAGCGCGGTAAAGGCGGCGCGGGCGCAGGCGATGTCGTCGTCCCATGGGGTCGCATCGCTTTCCAGGTACAGGCTGTTCCACTTGCCTACGGCTTTCGGCAGCCAGGTCACCGGGATGTTGCCGGCCTTGCACTTCCAGGTCTGGCCTTTCTGTACCCAGTCGCTGCACGGGCCGAGCGCGGCGCCCAGCCAGGCGGAAATGGCCTTGTGGTCGACGTCGGCGTCTTTCAGGTAAATCTCGATGTCCGGTTGGCGCATGGATATCCTCACTGCGGGTCTGAAAAATCCATTCGCGGATTTAGCCGGCCCCGGGCACTCGCCCGAGTCCAAAAGTTATTGAAGAACGAAATAATCGTAGCGCATCGAGACCGTGGTCACGAACGGCTCGGGCTGTTCGATCACCGCCGCGCGGCGCTCGGCACTGGCGCGCCAGCCGTGAGGTGTCATCGCCAGCAGGTTGGCGCGATCCTCGGGCTTGTCCAGCGTCAGCTTGAATTCCAGGGTTTCACTGTGCGCCAGTGCCATGCCTTCCGGCACCAGGGCCAGGTGTTTGTCGTCGGTGTACTCGCGCACTTCGTCGTACAGCCGTTCGCGCAGTTCCATCAGATGGCCGCTGGTCGGGCCGACTTTCATCAGGCCGCCGCCGACACTGAGCAGGCGCTTGGCTTCTTCCCAGTCCAAGGGACTGAAGACGCTGGCCAGAAACTGGCAGCTGCCGGAAGCCAGTGGCACGCGGGCCATGCTGGCGATCAACCAGGTCAGCGCCGGGTTGCGTTTGCAGGCGCGTTTGACCGCCTCCTTCGAGATGTCCAGTGCGTAGCCATCGGCATCGGGCAAGGCCTCGGCGATCTGCGCGGTGTAGTAACCCTCGCCACAACCGATATCGACCCAGCGCGCCGGCGCATAACCCGCCGCCAGTTCCGCCAGACGCTTGGCCACCGGCGCGTAATGCCCGGCGTTGAGGAAGTCGCGGCGGGCCTCGACCATCGCCTGGTTGTCGCCGGGGTCGCGGCTGTTCTTGTGCTGCACCGGCAGCAGGTTGAGGTAACCCTGGCGCGCACGGTCGAAGCGGTGGCCGGCAGGGCAGGCCACGCCGTTGTCCACCGCGTTCAGCGGTTCACTGCAGATCGGACACGCGAGCATCAGGCGAGCAACTTGATCAGGGTCTGGTAGTAGATCTCGGTCAGCACGTCGAGATCGGCCGCCAGTACGCGCTCGTTGACCTGGTGGATGGTCGCGTTGACCGGGCCCAGTTCAACAACCTGGGTGCCCATGGTCGCGATGAAACGACCGTCGGAGGTGCCGCCGCTGGTGGACGCCTTGGTCTCGCGGCCGGTGATGTCCTTGATGCTCGACGACACCGCGTCGAGCAGCGCGCCCGGCTCGGTAAGGAACGGCAGACCGGACAGCGCCCAGTCGATGTGCCAGTCCAGGTCATGCTTGTCGAGGATGTCGGCGACACGTTTCTGCAGGCCTTCAACGGTCGACTCGGTGGAAAAACGGAAGTTGAACACCGCCACCAGATCGCCCGGAATCACGTTGGTCGCGCCGGTGCCGGAGTTGACGTTGGAAATCTGGAAACTGGTCGGCGGGAAGAAATCGTTGCCGTGATCCCAATGCTCGGCGGCCAGCTCGGCCAGGGCCGGGGCGGCGAGGTGGATCGGGTTCTTCGCCAGGTGCGGATAGGCCACGTGGCCCTGCACACCGCGCACGGTCAGTTTGGCGCCGAGGGAGCCGCGACGCCCGTTCTTTACCACGTCGCCCACCAGTGCGGTGCTCGACGGTTCGCCGACGATGCACCAGTCCAGACGCTCGTTACGGGCGGCCAGACGCTCGACCACGGCCTTGGTGCCGTGATGCGCCGGGCCTTCTTCGTCGCTGGTGATCAGGAAGGCGACCTTGCCCTTGTGATCCGGGTAGTCGGTGACAAAACGCTCGGCCGCTACGGTCATCGAGGCCAGGCTGCCTTTCATGTCCGCCGCGCCACGGCCGCAGAGCATGCCGTGCTCGTCGATCACCGCGTTGAACGGGTCGATCTGCCAGGCGGTCACCGGGCCGGTCGGCACCACGTCGGTATGACCGGCGAAGCACAGCACCGGGCCGTCGCCTTTACCGTGAGTCGCCCAGAAGTTATCCACTTCTTCGATGCGCATCGGTTCCAGCTGGAAACCGGCATCGCCCAGGCGCTGCATCATCTGCTTCTGGCAATCGGCGTCGACCGGCGTCACGGACGGACGGCGGATCAGGTCGATGGCGAGTTGGAGGGTCGGCGAAAGGTCGGCGTGGGCCGTCATGGGAAACTCCGAAAGCTGGGGGCAAGGCGCGCAAAATGGCGGTTATCTTAAAGCAAAACGGCGACCATTGGCCGCCGTTTAGTGCTTCGTCGAGGAATTAGACGACGGGTGCCGGTTCAGGCGCCGCCGAAGGTTTTGGCAGCGACGACAGGAACGCCATGATCAGCGCCGCCACGTACGGCAGCGACTGCACCAGCAGCATGGCCACCCAGAAGCGCATGTCGTTGCTCGGAATGCCCTGCACCAGGAAGATCCCCAGCGCCGCGCCCCACAACAGCAGCATGATGAACAGCTCTTCCCGGGCCTCGGAAATCGCCACCCAGAAACCATGGTTGTCGGCGTTTTTCGGGGTGCGGAAGAACGGAATGCTGCTGGTGAAGAAGCCGTACAGCACCGCTTTGGCGATGGTATGCGACAACGCCAGACCGGCCAGTGCGGCGCAGAATGCATCTTTCAGGTTCACACCGACGGCGCGACGATAGAGGAAGATGATCTTGCCGACCTTGAACACGAACAGCGCCAGCGGCGGGATCGCGAAAATCAGCAGTGGCGGATCGACCCGTTGCGGCACGATGATCATCGCTGCCGACCACAGCAGTGCACCGACGGTGAAGAAGATGTTCATGCCGTCCGCCACCCACGGCAGCCAGCCCGCGAGGAAGTGGTAACGCTGGCCGCGCGTCAGCTCGGTGTCCTTGCCGCGCAGCAGGCTGCGGGTGTGACGCTTGATGATCTGGATCGCGCCGTAGGCCCAGCGGAAACGCTGCTTCTTGAAGTCGATGAAGGTATCCGGCATCAGACCCTTGCCGTAACTGTCGTGGTAATACGCCGCCGACAGGCCTTTCTCGAATACCCGCAGACCCAGTTCGGCGTCTTCACAGATGCACCAGTCGGCCCAGCCCAGTTCTTCCAGAACCGAGCGACGGGTCATGGTCATGGTGCCGTGCTGGATGATCGCGTCGCGGTCGTTGCGGGTGACCATGCCGATGTGGAAGAAGCCTTTGTATTCGGCGTAGCAGAGCTTCTTGAAGGTGCTTTCGTTCTGGTCGCGGTAATCCTGCGGCGACTGCACCACGGCGATTTTCGGGTCGGCGAAGTGCGGCACCATGTGCTTGAGCCAGTTCGGGTGCACGCAGTAGTCGGAGTCGATCACCGCGATCACTTCGGCGTCCTTGGCGGTGTGCGGGATCAGGTAGTTCAGCGCGCCACCCTTGAAACCGGCCAGGGGCGAGACGTGGAAGAACTTGAAGCGCGGGCCGAGGGTTTCGCAGTAGTCGCGCACCGGCTCCCAGACCGCCGGGTCCTTGGTGTTGTTGTCGATGATCAGGACTTCGAAATCCGGATAGTCGAGGTTGGCCAGGGCGTTGAGGGTCTGTTTGACCATTTCCGGCGGCTCGTTGTAGCAGGGTACGTGGATCGAGACTTTCGGGCGGTAGTCCGAATCGCCGACCACCGGCAGGAATTCACGGCGGCGTTTGTGGATCCACACCGCTTCGGCCAGTTCGTGGGCCTCGGTCAGCAATACGATGAACACCCCGAGCGCACCGAGCGCCAGCAGGAAACCCACCGTCAGGCTGAACCACGTGCTGTATTGCTGGCTGTAGTCGTAACCGATCCACACCAGCACCGAACCGCAGAGGAACGCGATAAAGGTCAGGAAGGTACGACCACGCTGACGCAGGGCCGAGCCGTCGATCATCAGCAGGGTCAGCGACAGCAGCGCCAACACCACCGAACCGATGGCCAGCACGCGCCACTGCGGGATCGCCACCACCGGGCCTTCGAAGTTGAATTTCTGTTGGCGCGCGGCGTTGAACACGCCCCAGTAGGCGCCGACCGAACCTTCGTCGCTGGCCTTCCACGGCTGGTCAAACGCTTCGATCACGAAGTAGTTGAAGCCCTGGCGGTTGAGTTTGTTGACCAGCGTGCGCAGGTAGATCGCCTGATCCGCCGGCGACGCATCGGCGCCACCGCGCATGCGGCCGTTGCTCGGCCAGCCCACTTCGGACAGCAGCAGCGGTTTTTTCGGGAACATCTTTTTCAGGTCGCGGGCGCGGTCGAAAACGAACTGCCCGGCCTTGTCCACCGGAATGAATTCCCAGTAAGGCAGCACGTGGGCGGCGATCAGGTCGACGTGCTTGGCCAGCTCCGGGTGCTCTTCCCAGACGTGCCACTGTTCGGAGGTGGTCACCGGCACTTTGACTGCCGCGCGGACGCGGTCGAGCAACACGCTGAGTTCCTGGGCAGTGATTTCCTTGCGGAAGATCGCTTCGTTACCGACCACTACGCGAACCACGCTGCGCGAGGTGTTGGCCAGTTCGATGGCGCGGGTGATTTCGCGCTCGTTGCGCTCCTGATCGGGGCTGATCCAGATCCCCAGCGTCACGCGCAGGCCGAATTCTTCCGCCAGTTTCGGGATGTCCTGCAGGGAGCCGTCGACCGAGTAGATACGGATGTTGTCCGTCAGCTTGCTCATGATCTCCAGGTCGCGGCGCATTTCATCGTCGGACGGATACTGATCTTTCTGCGGGAACTGTCCCTGCTGGAACGGTGAATAGGAGAAACCGGAGATCTGCTCCGGCCAGTTCGGCGCGGAGACGGGGCGGTTGATCAGTGCCCAGAAACCGGTGAACAGGGCGGCGATTGCCACAACCACCACCAGGTTGAGTCCAAATTTACGCGATGACATAGCTGTGTCGGGTTCCAAAGGCTGTGGAACGAAGGGTCGGCTGGTTGACGCCAAGAGGGCGCGCATCCTACACCGGCAGTTCGCCGAGTCCTACAAGAGACAGGGAAATGCCGGACGTTGGGCAATCCACTTTGACTTAAGTTCTTACACTTGTAGCGTGAAGCTTAAAACTTGTCGCTGCGTAGTCCTATAATGCGCGCCGGTTTTCAGGGTAATGGTCATGAGTACAGAAGATCCGCGGTTTGCAGGCATCGCCCGTTTATATGGCATCGAGGGCCTCGAGCGCCTGCGTGCAGCCCATGTGGCGATTGTCGGCGTTGGCGGCGTCGGTTCCTGGGCGGCGGAAGCCATGGCCCGTTGCGGGGTGGGCGAGATTTCGCTGTTCGACCTCGACGACGTCTGTGTCAGCAACGCCAACCGCCAGTTGCACGCGCTCGACAGCACCGTCGGCAAGCCCAAGGTCGAGGTGATGGCCGAGCGTCTGCGCGGGATCAACCCGGACTGCACGGTGCACGCCGTGGCGGATTTCGTCACCCGCGACACCATGGCCGAATACATCACGCCGAACATCGACTGCGTGATCGACTGCATCGACGCGGTCAACGCCAAGGCGGCGCTGATCGCCTGGTGCAAGCGCCGCAAAATCCAGATCATCACTACCGGCGGCGCCGGCGGGCAGATCGATCCGACGCTGATTCAGGTCTGCGACCTCAACCGCACCTTCAACGATCCACTGGCCTCGAAAGTGCGTTCGACCCTGCGCCGTGACTACGGTTTTTCGCGCACCGTGACCCGCCATTACAGCGTGCCGTGCGTGTTCTCCACCGAACAGCTGCGCTATCCGAAACCGGACGGCAGCATTTGCCTGCAGAAGAGTTTTGTCGGCGACGGCGTGAAGCTGGACTGCGCTGGCGGGTTCGGTGCGGTGATGATGGTGACGGCGACGTTCGGTATGGTCGCGGCGACCAAGGCTGTGGACAAAATCGTGGCGGGCGTGCGGCGACCGGCGGATCGGGTCAAGCCTCAGGCCTGAAGCCCAGGGCTGCGTGACTGATCGTTCCCACGCTCCGCGTGGGAACGATCAGTCAGGGGCGAGTTCACGCATCCGCTGCAACACAGCATTCAAGCCATTGCTGCGCGAAGGCGACAACTGCCGCGACAGTCCCAACTGATTGAACCAGTCCGGCAGATCCACCAGCCGCAACTCGTCGGCGGTCAAGCCATTGACCCGCAACAGCAGCAACGCCACCAATCCGCGAATCATCCGCGCATCGCTGCTCGCCGCGAACTGCCAGTGACCGTCGCGCAATTCGCCAATCAGCCACACCTGACTTTCACAGCCATGCACCCGATTGGCCTCGCACTTGTCTGCATCGCTCAACGGCGGCAGACGGTCACCAAATTGCATCAACAGCCGCGCCCGCTGTTCCCAACCAGCTGCGTTCTGAAACGTTTGCAGCGCGTCGGCGGCCTCGACCGGCAGGCTCATCGCAACAGCTCCAGCGCCTGATCCAGCGCTTCAAAGAAGCGTTCCAGATCTTCGGAATCGTTGTACAACGCCAGCGACACACGAATCGCCCCGGCCAATTCGAAACGCTTGAGCAGCGGCATCGCGCAGTGATGCCCGGCACGCACGGCAATGCCTTGTTCAGTCAGCAAATGCGCCAGATCGGCGTTGTGCACACCTTCGACGACAAAACTGGCCAGCGCCAGTTGCGGCTTGCCCAGCAGGCGAATGCCGTTGCGGGCGGCGAGGCCGCGTAACAGGTAAGCGTGCAGCGCAGCTTCGTGGGCGGACACCGCGTCCTGATCCAGACCGGCCAGATAGTCGAGGGTCGCACCGAGGCCGATCACACTGGCAATCGGTGGCGTTCCGGCTTCGAAACCCAGTGGCGCCGGACGGAAACGGGATTCGTGATAATTGGCTTCCAGCACCATTTCGCCACCGAACTGCCACGGCCGCAGTTGCTCGAGCGCTGCGTTGCGTCCGAACAGCACGCCAAGGCCATCGGGGCCGTACAGCTTGTGGCTGGAAAACACGTAAAAGTCGCAACCCAGCGCCTGCACATCGTGCCGGCCGTGGACCACGCCTTGGGCGCCGTCGACCACCGTCAGCGCGTTATGCGCCTTGGCCATCGCCAGCAGCGCCGGCAACGGTTGCCAGGCACCGAGCACGTTGGACAACTGGCTGACCGCCAGCAAGCGAGTGCGCGGGCCGATCAGGTGAACGGCAGCAGCGAGGTCGATCACGCCGTCATCGTCCAGCGGCAGGATTACCAGCTTCAGGTCGCGACGTTGCGCCAGCTGCTGCCACGGCAGCAGGTTGGCGTGATGCTCCAGGGCGCTGATGACAATTTCATCGCCCGGATGGAAAAGGTGTTCCAGGCCATAAGCCAGGAGATTCAGCGCGCTGGTGGCGCCGTGGGTGAAGATGATCTGCCCGCTGTCACCGGCATTCAGCCACTGGGCAACCTTCAGGCGACTGTCCTCGAACGCCTGTGTCGCGTGGGCGCCAGGCAGGTGCTGGGCACGGTGCACGTTGGCCGCGCCATTGGCGTAGTAATGCGCCAGCGCGTCGAGCAGGGCCTGGGGTTTTTGCGTGGTGGCGGCGTTGTCCAGGTAAGTCTGGTCTTGCCGTTGCAGGGCGGCGATCGCCGGAAAGTCGGCGCGCCAGGGGGAGGGAATCATCATCTGTTCAGCCCTGTGAACTTGGGCGGGTGTGCACCGAACCTTGTGGGAGCGGGCTTGCTCGCGCATGCGTCGTGTCAGTCGAAATAACGGGTGACTGACACACCGTATTCGCGAGCAAGCCCGCTCCCACAGGAGGTCACAGCGGCGCTTAGTTGTGCGCGTGCAGCGCTTCGTTCAGTTCGATCGCCGATTTGTGGGTCTTGCATTCCACGGCACCGGTTTCCGAATTGCGACGGAACAGCAGGTCGGTCTGACCGGCCAGTTCACGGGCCTTGACCACTTTGACCAGGTTATTGTGCTCGTCCAGCAGCGCGACTTTGGTGCCGGCGGTCACGTACAGGCCCGACTCGACGGTGTTGCGGTCGCCCAGCGGGATACCGATACCGGCGTTGGCGCCGATCAGGCAGCCTTCGCCGACCTTGATCACGATGTTGCCGCCGCCCGACAGGGTGCCCATGGTCGAGCAGCCGCCGCCCAGATCCGAACCCTTGCCGACGAACACGCCAGCGGAGACGCGGCCTTCGATCATGCCCGGGCCTTCGGTGCCGGCGTTGAAGTTGATGAAGCCTTCGTGCATCACGGTGGTGCCTTCGCCCACGTAGGCGCCCAGACGCAGACGCGCGGCGTCAGCGATACGCACGCCGGCCGGTACCACGTAGTCGGTCATTTTCGGGAACTTGTCCACCGAGAACACTTCCAGCAGCTCGCCGCGCAGACGGGCTTCGAGTTGCAGCTCGGCCAGTTCGCTCAGGTCGATCGCGCCCTGGCTGGTCCAGGCCACGTTTGGCAGCAGCGGGAAGATCCCGGCCAGGCTCACGCCGTGCGGCTTGACCAGACGATGGGACAGCAGGTGCAGCTTCAGGTAAGCCTCAGGGGTCGAGGTCAGTTGCGCGTCTTCGGCCAGCAGGGTGGCGACCAGCGGCTTGTGGCTTTCGGCCAGACGGGTCAGCAGCTTGCCTTGGACCGCGTCGATGCCTTTCACGGCTTCAGCCAGCTGCGCAGCCTGTGCGGTGGTGAAGGTGATGGCCTGGTTGCCTTCGGTGTAGCCGAGGATCGGTGCGACAGCGGCGACCAGTTCGGCCGAAGGGTTCAACAGCGGTTGGGCGTAGAACACTTCCAGCCACGCGCCTTGACGGTTCTGGGTGCCGACGCCGAAGGCAATACTGAACAGGGAGTTGGACATGTGAATACCTCTACAAAATGTGACGGGCTGCTTACTTGAGGGCGGCCGCGTAGATGTCTGGCTTGAAGCCAATCAGGGTTCGGTCACCGAGATCGAGCACCGGGCGCTTGATCATCGAGGGTTGAGCGAGCATCAGTTCGATGGCTTTCGACTGGTCGAGATCGGCTTTGCGTTCGTCGTCGAGTTTGCGAAAGGTCGTGCCTGCGCGGTTCAACACCGTTTGCCAGCCATGCTCGTCGCACCATTGGGTCAGGTGTTCACGGTCAATGCCGGCGGTCTTGTAATCGTGGAAGTCATAGCTGACAGCGTGTTCATCGAGCCAGGTGCGCGCCTTTTTCATGGTGTCGCAGGCTTTGATGCCGAAAAGGTGCAACGTTTTGCTTGAAACGGTCAAGGAATTGCCCCCTTTGCAGGTGCTGGAAAAAAATGGTGTCGGATTATGCCATGACCGGACGGTTTCGCGGCGCAGAGGTTGCTTTTGCTGTAGACGCCTGCGACATAGGTGCAACTGTCACGCACAGCCTAAGCGGCTAATATGGCAGTTCAATGCTGTCGATTGTCCGGGATTTCCGCTTTATGCAAACCGCTTATACCGTCCTGATCCTGCTGATGCTGGTCAGTGTTTCGCGCCTCGTGGGACGGGTGATTCCACTTCCACTGCCCCTGGTACAGATCGCTGCCGGTGCCTTGCTGGCCTGGCCGACCCTTGGCCTGCACGTGGCTCTTGATCCCGAACTGTTCCTGTTTCTGTTCCTGCCACCGCTGCTGTTTTCCGATGGCTGGCGCATGCCCAAGCGTGAGTTATGGCGTCTGCGCGGGCCGGTGTTGACGCTGGCGGTCGGCTTGGTGCTGTTTACCGTGGTCGGTGCCGGCTACTTCATTCATTGGCTGCTGCCGACGATTCCCTTGCCGGTGGCCTTTGCGCTGGCGGCGGTGCTGTCGCCGACCGATGCCGTGGCGGTCTCGGCCATTTCGCAGAACCGCTTGCCCACGCCGCTGATGCACATGTTGCAGGGCGAGGCGCTGATGAACGATGCCTCGGGTCTGGTGACATTCAAGTTCGCGCTGGTCGCGGCGGTCACCGGTGCGTTTTCCCTGGCCAATGCCAGCCTGACCTTCGTGCTGGTCGCGGTCGGCGGTCTGGCGGTCGGGGTGGCACTGAGCTGGTTGGTCGGCCGGTTGCGCGCCTGGATGATCGCCCGGGGCTGGGACGATCCGGCGACCCACGTGGTGTTCATGTTGCTGCTGCCGTTTGCCGCTTACGTGCTGGCCGAACGACTCGGCGCGTCGGGCATTCTTTCGGCGGTGGCGGCGGGGATGATGCAGAGCTGGCTCGATCTGCTGCCGCGCCAGACCAGCACCCGGTTGCTCAATCGCAGTGTCTGGTCGTTGCTGGAGTTCGCTTTCAACGGCCTGATTTTCCTGCTGCTGGGGCTGCAATTGCCGGACATCATCAAGGCGGTAGTCAGCCACGAGACGTCACTGTGGCCGACCCTGTTCTATCGCTGTCTTGATGTGGTCGCGATTTTCCTGGCGCTGGTGTTGTTGCGCTTCATCTGGGTGCAAAGCATCTGGCGTCTGTCGGTGCTGTTGCGTCGCTTGCGGGGCAAGGGGGATCTGACGCAGGTGCCGACCGCCCGGTCCTGCTGGCTGCTGACCGTGGGCGGGGTACGCGGGGCGGTCACATTGGCCGGTGTGATGTCGGTTCCGATGTTGATGGGCTCTGAGGCATTTCCCGAGCGCGATCTGCTGATCTTCATTGCTGCCGGGGTGATCCTGTTGTCGCTGGTGGCGGCGTGTATTGCACTGCCGTTGTTGTTGCGCGGCATCGAAAAAAGTCCGGACGACAAACGCCGTCAGGAAGTGCGCGACGCCTGGCGCAAGACGGCGGAAGCTGCGATCCATGCGCTGGAGATCGAAGAAGTCAGCCCGCAGGACGCCGCGCAAGCCGCGCTGGCGGCGGAGCTCAAGGCGCGGATCATGTCCGAGTATCGCCATCAGCTGGAGGTGTTCAACGACTCTGCCGAAGCCCAGGCGCTGGCGTTCCAGATGGATCTGCTGGAACGCCGACTTCGCCTCAAGGCGCTGCGCGCGCAACGCCTTGAGTTGTACAGCCTCAGTCGTCAGCACCAGATTGGTGATGACGTGCTGCGTGAAGTATTGGGCGAATTGGATCTGAGTGAGGCCAATCTCGGTCAGGTCAAGTAGTTGAGAAACGTGAGGCTTGTGTTCTATTTAGTCAAAGGCTGATTGTTGAGTTTTAATCTGCCGGGTAAATCTTGCGCATGAACGCGATATCTCCCTGGCTGATTGTGTTATTCAAGGGTTGGTGCCAGTCGCCGTCGGTGATGCTGTTGGAGATGTAGTAATGCATGACTGAATCTCGGTCGTAGGGTGTATATGTCTGGCCGGGAACGCGCTCGCGCTGAAATACCTGGGTGTCGACTTCAGTGCGTGAAAAACCAAGGGAAGAAAAGTAGAGATAGGTCTGTTCCCGGTTCCAGGGTATCTCGGCGTCCGGATGTTGATGCTCATGCAGCATGCCGAGGGCATGGCCAAACTCATGAATAACCGTGGTCTCATAATTGCTTGAGTCGAAATTTATTCCTAAGGTCATGGACGGGTTTTGGGGGTCGCCAGTAAGTGCGTCGGTACCGATCCTGGAACTGCCGGCGTCGTTCATCAAGGGCTGAAAGTCTACTCGAATGTCCCCGAGAAACTCGTCGGAACCGTAAATGTCTTCCTCATCCATTTCGAAGAAATCGAATTTTAAATTAACGTAGGGCAACCATTTGCTTGCGCCTTTTTTTACAGCTTCAAATGAATGCTCGTTAAAACGATAGACGAGTATTTTCAGTGTTTTACCTGTCTTCCAATATTTGGTGTGTGCACCAATGCTGCGCTTTCTTCGGTTTTGACTGCTGATGTCGTTGTCGGAGCGTTCGTTTATAGCGGCATTGTAGGAGGCTATGGGGTCAGTGTTGACGGGGATTTTACAAGGCTTTGCGATATTCATGATTAATGATTCATGGTTGTTGGAGAGCGGCCAAGTTATTTTATTTTTTTATTCTTTGTCCATTGGTTAGGGTTTTCAAGTTGTTGCGCTAGTTTGAAGGGGAGTGTGTTGTTGGGAGTTTGTAGGGGTGAGGTATTTGTTCGAGTTGTCTTGCCGTCAAGCTTGCGTAGAATCTGAATCCCCCGGGAGCATTAAACGCGGCTAGGGGGAACTCACGCCTCACACTCTGGATGTGGGTAGCGTTTAAGTTAGTGGAGGGTGTTGATGAGGTAGGGCTTCAGCTTGAGTGGTTGTGTTGCGTGATAAGAAAGTTTGCGAGGTGTTGCGCCTCGCAAACTGTTTTTGTTTGAGTTTTATTGTTTATTTCGGATAAAGAAGTCTCATAAGACGCTTGTCCTTCTTGCTGATCCGACGGTTGATCGGTACTTCCCAGTTGCCCACCGTCAATGTGTTTGCCACCGGGTGGTGCATGATCGATTTTCGGTCGTAGGAGGTGTAGATCGCGTCCGGCGTGTGGAAGGACGCGAACAGGTTCCTATCGACCTGCTCCTCGGTCAGCGGGTTCATTTCGCGATTTTTGTAGAACTCATATACCTTTGGCTTATCCCACGGAATATTGGCCCTTGGGTGCTGATGTTCGTGCATCGCACCGAGTGCGTGACCGAATTCGTGGATCACGATCACTTCAAAGTCTTCATGTTCCGGTTTGACGCCCAGGTTCATGGTGGGATGGTCGGGGTGGATCAACAGCGCATCGGTTCCCAGCATCGAGCTGTTGTCATTGTTTTTTGTCGCAATCCGGATGTCGCCCTTCAGATCATCGACAAATTCAAACTTCAGGTTGATGAACGGTAACCACTGACTGGCCGCAGCGATAATCCTGTTCTTGTGGTCGGTGTCGGGTGAGTCCATGAATGCAATTTTCAAGGTTCTACCGTTGGCCCATAGTTTTGAATAGTCAAAGACTGAGCGTTTGCGTCGGGTGCCGGTAGTATTACCGGCATTGGCGGGGTTTTCATTGATTGCCGCCATGTAAGCGGCTTGATCATCGGGCCATTGAATGAGTTGGCAATCCAGCAGGTCGTTCATGTTCACTTCTTCCTTGAAGTTAACGTTTTGAGTTTATTTGGGCGCAGCGATATACGCGGCTCAAGACTAACGTCCGACCGGCAGGCGAGTGGAGTAAATAGTTGGAGGATCTGTAACCCGATGTATGAAACGCCCGTGCCGGATTGCCCGGCCCGGGCGCTCAGGCCTTACTTGTGGCGCAGGACGAAATCGCGGATGCGTTCGGCCGCTTCCACACACTCTGCCAGCGGCGCGACCAGTGCCATGCGCACCCGACCGGCCCCGGGGTTGACCCCGTCGACATCACGGGACAGGTACGAACCCGGCACCACGGTCACATGCTCTTCGGCAAACAGGTCCCGGCAGAACGCTGCGTCGTCGCCTTGCACGTTCGGCCACAGGTAGAAGCTGCCATCCGGACGTTGTACATCCATCACCGGGCTCAGGATGGCCAGCACGGCATCGAACTTCTCGCGATATAGCGCACGGTTGGCGCGCACATGCACTTCATCATTCCACGCGGCAACGCTGGCCAGTTGGGTTTGGACCGGCATCGCGCAACCGTGATAGGTGCGGTACAGCAGGAAGCCCTTGAGGATGTCGGCATCGCCGGCAACGAAACCGGAACGCAGCCCCGGCAGGTTCGAGCGCTTGGACAGGCTGTGGAACACCACGCAGCGCTTGAAGTCCTTGCGGCCCAGTTCGGCGCAGGCGCTGAGCAGGCCCGGCGGCGGTGTCTGTTCGTCGAAGTACAGTTCGCTGTAGCACTCGTCGGCGGCGATCACGAAGTCGTATTCGTCGGCCAGGGCGATCAGCTTTTTCAGCACGTCGACCGGGATCAGCGCGCCGGTCGGGTTGCCCGGCGAGCACAGAAAGAGGATCTGGCAGCGCTTCCAGATATCAGGCGATACCGCGTCGAAGTCCGGGTTGAAGCCGTTCTCGTCCAGGCACGGCAGGTAGTGCGGCTTGGCTCCGGCGAGGAATGCCGCACCTTCGTAGATCTGATAGAACGGGTTCGGGCTGACCACCAGTGCGTCGTCGCCACGGTTGACCACGGTCTGGGTGAAGGCGAACAGCGCTTCACGGGTGCCGTTGACCGGCAGCACGTTACGCGCCGGGTCGATCCAGCCGCTCGGTACGCTGAAACGCCGCTCGCACCAGGCGGCGATGGCTTCGCGCAGGGCCGGGATGCCGAGGGTGGTCGGGTACACCGCCATCTGATCCAGATTGTTCGCCAGCGCCTCGGCGACAAAACTCGGCGAGCGATGCTTCGGTTCGCCGATGGACAGCGCGATCGGGCGCTTGTCCGGGTTTGGCGTGACGCTGCCGAGCAGGGCGCGGAGCTTTTCGAACGGGTAGGGCTGAAGCTGGGACAGAGCGTTGTTCATCGGTGCGGGATCTCGTGCAAAGCGGTTGAATCCGGGCGCGCAATCAAATGCTGATGCGCGACAGTTTGATATCGGGTTCCTGATTGACGCTCAACTGTTCGACGATGGCATCTTGCAAACGGCTGCACAGCAGCGGGTCGGACAGCGGTTGATTGTGGGCGTCGGTGATGAAGAACACGTCTTCCACCCGCTCGCCCAGGGTGGCGATCTTGGCGTTCTGCAGCGACAGGTCGAACTCGAGGAAAATCCCGCCGACTCGTGCCAGCAGGCCCGGACGATCGGGTGCCGTGAGTTCCAGCACCGTCACTGGGCGCTGTGCGTCGTTGTGGATCGTCACTTGCGGGGCGAACGCGAAATGCTTGAGCTGGCGCGGCACCCGACGCTGGATGATCGTCGGGTAGTCGGCCGGGTTGCGCAGCGCTTCGGTCAGGCCCTCGCGAATCTGCTTGACCCGGACCGGGTTGTCGCCGATCGAGTCGCCATCGGTGTCGAGCACGATGTAGGTGTCGAGGGTGAACTGGCTGCTGGACGTGATGACCCGGGCGTCGTGAATGTTCAGGTTGAGCTGGTCCATCGCGGCCACGGTCACGGCAAAGAAGTCGTGCTGGTCCGGTGCATAGATGAAGATCTGCGTGCCGCCCTCGAATTCGCGCTGGGTGGTTTCCTTGATCAGCACCAGCGGACCGCCGTCGGCCGGTTGCTGGAGAATGGCGTCGGTGTGCCAGGCCACGTCGCCGGCGGTGTGGCGCAGGAAGTAGTCGTCGCCCAGCTGCGCCCACAACTGCTCGACGTCGTCCGGGTCTGTGCCGCCGCGTACCAGGATGTCCAGCGCCGCACTCTGGGTCTGGCGGATCTGCTCTTCGCGATCCACCGGATTCTCCAGGCCACGGCGCAGGGCACGCTTGGTCTCGGTGTAGAGCTGGCGCAACAGGCTGGCGCGCCACGAGTTCCACAAGGTCGGGTTGGTCGCATTGATGTCGGCCACGGTCAGCACGTACAGGTAGTCGAGACGGGTTTCGTCGCCGACCGCCAGCGCGAAGTCATGGATGACCTGCGGGTCGGACAAATCCTTGCGCTGGGCGGTGGTCGACATCACCAGGTGGTTCTGCACCAGCCAGACGATCAGGCGACTGTCCCACACCGGCAGTTGATGGCGCTGGCAGAACGCCTCGGCATCCACCGCGCCGATTTCCGAGTGATCGCCATGCCGGCCCTTGCCGATGTCGTGGTACAGGCCCGCCATATAAATGAGTTCAGGCTTGGGCAGTTTCGCCATGAGCTTGGCGGCCAGCGGGAATTTCTCCGACACCTGGGTGTACTGCAATTTGCGCAGGTGCTTGATCAGGTTCAGCGTGTGCGCATCGACCGTATAGATGTGGAACAGGTCGTGCTGCATCTGCCCGACGATGAAGCCGAATTCCGGCAGATAGCGCCCGAGAATGCCGTAGCGGTTCATCCGCCGCAGGTTGCGGTGGATGCCGATCTTGCACTTGAACAGCTCGATGAACAGGCTGGTGTTGCGGATGTCGTTGCGGAAGTTGTCGTCGATCAGGTGACGATTTTCCCGCAGCAGACGAATGGTGTCGGCGCGTACGCCTTTGATTTCCGGCTGCTGGGCCATCAACACGAAGATCTCGAGCATGGCGAACGGCGTGCGGCGGAACACATTGTCGTTGCGCGCCTCGATGTAGCCGTCGTGCAGTTGGAAGCGCGAGTTGATCGGCTGTGGCGGCGCTTCGTCTTCCGGGGCGAGGATGACTTCCTCGAAATGCTGGATGATCAGGTCGCTGAGCTGGGCGATACTCATCACCACGCGGAAATACTGCTGCATGAAGTTTTCGACGGCCTGTTTGGCGTCGTCGCCTTCAAATCCCAGCAGCCCGGCGATGGTGCGCTGGTGATCGAACAGCAGGCGGTCCTCGGAGCGACCGGCGAGCATGTGCAGGGCGTAACGCACCTTCCAGAGGAATTCCTGGGAGGACGCCAGCAGAGCGTTTTCACTCTCGACCAGAAACCCTTCCCCGGCCAGGGCGCGCAGGTTCAGGGTGCCGTACTGACGACGGGCCACCCACAGAATCGTCTGGATATCCCGCAGTCCGCCGGGCGAGCCTTTGACGTTGGGTTCCAGGTTGTATTCGGTGTCGTTGTACTTGTGGTGGCGAGCCTTCTGCTCGGCGCGCTTGGCCAGGAAGAACTCCTTGCTCGGCCACATGTGCGCGGTGCTGGTGACGTCGAGCATGCGCTGGCGCAAGCGTTCGGGGCCGCAGATGGTGCGGCTTTCCATCAGGTTGGTGACCACCGTCAGGTCGGCACGGGCCTCTTCGGCGCACTCGTCGACCGAGCGAACGCTCTGACCGACTTCCAGGCCGATGTCCCACAGCAGCGTCAGAAAACGCTCGATGGAATCACGGAATATTTCGTGGTCGGCGCTGTCCAGCAGGATCAACAGGTCGATGTCGGAATAGGGGTGCAATTCGCCGCGACCGTAGCCGCCGACCGCGACCAGCGCGATGTCGGCGTCTTCGCTCCAGTCGAACTGTTCCCAGGCCTTTTGCAGGATGTTGTCGACGAACCAGGCCCGGTCTTCGATCAGTCGCCGGATATCACGACCGGCGCGAAAGCGCGCATCGAGCACTTCGCGGGCCTGGCGAATCGCCTTCTTGAACGCCGCGATGGGACTCGCTTTCAGGGCCAGTTCAGCCTGGAACTGGCCGCGGTCGAAGAGTTCGGGATCCACCTGCGGCATCGATTGGCTTTCCTTCTATAGGCTGGGAACGGTGTGGGGATCAGGCCGAGATGCGCGGGATCGTGTCGTCGCTGCGCAGGGTGAAAATCTCGTAGCCGGTCTCGGTGACAAGCAAAGTGTGTTCCCACTGTGCCGACAGCTTGCGATCCTTGGTGATCGCGGTCCAGCCGTCGCCCAGTACTTTGGTGTCGGCCTTGCCCTGGTTGATCATCGGCTCGATGGTGAAGGTCATGCCGGCCTTCAGTTCCATGCCGGTGCCGGCACGGCCGTAGTGCAGGATCTGCGGCTCTTCGTGGAAGACCTTGCCGATGCCGTGGCCGCAGAACTCGCGAACCACCGAGAAACCGTTCTTTTCCGCGTGCTTCTGGATGATTTCGCCGATGTCACCGAGGCGGCAGCCAGGTTTGACGATTTCGATCGCCTTGTACATGCATTCCTGGGTGACCTGCGACAGGCGCTCGGCCCAGACCGGCACGGTGCCGACGTGGAACATGCGGCTGGTGTCGCCGTGGTAGCCGTCCTTGATCACCGTAACGTCGATGTTCAGGGTGTCGCCGTTTTTCAACGGTTTGTCGTTCGGAATGCCGTGGCAGACCACGTGGTTGATCGAGGTGCAGATCGACTTCGGGTAGCCCTTGTAGTTGAGCGGGGCGGGGATGGCCTGTTGCACGTTGACAATGTAGTCGTGGCAGATCTGGTTCAGTTCATCGGTGGTCACGCCCGGCTTGACGTGCTCGGCAATCATTTCCAGCACATCGGCGGCCAGTTTGCCGGCGACACGCATGCCAGCGATGTCCTCGGGGGTTTTGAGGGTGACGGTCATACAGGCTCTCTCTGCGCTCGACGGCGCTTGCTGATACGAACAGGGGCGCGGCTGTTGATTTTGCGGCCCCGAAAAACGCGATTCTAACAGACCAAAGGCGCAAAACCGCGCCTGCGTGCATCGCTTCTCTCTATACAATGCGGTGCATCGTCCCGATTCCAAGGGGCTGGCGCGCATGTCCCTGAGGCGATTGCAGATTCCGGGTTCCGTTTGCGTCGTCCCTGTGGTATAAAATGCGCCGCTTTCCGGGGATAGCTCCGGGAGCATTAACCCACACACGTGTCGACACGATGGCCTGGGTGCCTTTGATCCTCGGATCAATGGTTGGTCATTGGGATACGTGGAGGCCCAACCCGACTTATCAAGGAACTATCATGTCCCAAGTCAACATGCGCGATATGCTGAAGGCCGGTGTGCACTTCGGTCACCAAACCCGTTACTGGAATCCGAAAATGGGCAAGTACATTTTCGGCGCGCGTAACAAGATTCACATCATCAACCTTGAAAAAACCCTGCCAATGTTCAACGAAGCTCTGACTTTCGTAGAGCGTCTGGCCCAGGGCAAAAACAAGATTCTGTTCGTCGGCACCAAGCGCTCCGCTGGCAAGATCGTTGCTGAAGAAGCAGCACGTTGCGGTTCGCCGTACGTCGATCACCGCTGGTTGGGCGGCATGCTAACCAACTTCAAGACCATCCGTGCTTCCATCAAGCGTCTGCGTGACCTTGAAGTACAAGCCGAAGACGGTACTTTCGCCAAGCTGACCAAGAAAGAAGCGCTGATGCGCACTCGTGATCTTGAGAAGCTGGATCGCTCCCTGGGCGGCATCAAGGACATGGGCGGTCTGCCAGACGCACTGTTCGTGATCGACGTTGACCACGAGCGCATCGCGATCACCGAAGCCAACAAGCTGGGCATCCCGGTCATCGGCGTTGTCGATACCAACAGTAGCCCGGAAGGCGTTGACTACATCATCCCAGGCAACGATGACGCAATCCGCGCTATCCAACTGTACATGGGCTCGATGGCTGACGCAGTGATCCGCGGTCGCAACAACGTTGCTGGCGGCACTGTAGAATTCGCAGCTGAAGAAACTCAGGCTGCAGCTGAGTAATTGACGCCCTGGCGTTGACTCAGTAAGCAAAAAGGGGGCTTGGCCCCCTTTTTGCCACCTCGAAAACCATTTGTCGGCAGCGCAGCTACAGCAGCTGTAACGTGCAGCGGCTACAAGGTGGTTCGGGAAGAATTGAACGCCCGTTCGATCGGGTGGAATGGTTGAAAACCTATCCAAGAGGAATTTGAAAATGGCAGCAATTACTGCAGCGTTGGTCAAAGAACTGCGCGAGCGTACCGGCGAAGGCATGATGGATTGCAAGAAAGCCCTGGAAAAGGCTGGCGGCGACATCGAAAAAGCCATTGATGACATGCGTGCTTCGGGCGCCATCAAGGCTGCCAAGAAAGCTGGCAACGTTGCCGCTGAAGGCGCTATCGCCATCAAGGACGACGGCAAGGCCGCCGTTCTGATCGAAGTCAACTCGCAGACCGACTTCCTGGCTCTGCAGGACGACTTCAAAAACTTCGTTGCTGCCAGCGTTGACAAAGCATTCGCTGACAAGCTGACCGACGCAGCTCCGCTGATCGCTTCTCAAGAAGCCGCTCGCGAAGCACTGGTTGCCAAAGTCGGCGAGAACGTCAACATCCGTCGCCTGGTGCGCGTAGAAGGCGACGTAGTCGGCACCTACCTGCACGGCAACAAGATCGGTGTTGCTGTTGTCCTGAAAGGCGGTGACGTCGAGCTGGCCAAAGACATCGCGATGCACGTTGCTGCAAGCAACCCTGAGTTCCTGCTGCCTTCGCAAGTCTCCGCGGAAGCGATCGAGCGTGAAAAGGCTGTGTTCCTGCAGCTGAACGAAGAAAAAATCAAAGGCAAGCCAGAAAACATTGTTGAGAACATGGTCAAGGGCCGTATCAGCAAGTTCCTGGCGGAAGCGAGCCTGGTTGAGCAGGCGTTCGTCAAGAACCCTGAAATCAAGGTTGGCGAGCTGGCCAAGAAAGGCGGCGCTGAAATCGTTTCCTTCACCTACTTCAAAGTAGGCGAAGGCATCGAGAAGCCGGTCGACAACTTCGCTGAAGAAGTTGCTGCCCAGCTGGCTGCCGCCAAGCAATAAGACGGTTTTTCAACTGTCGCCCTAAAGAGGCTGCCCGCTCACGCGCGCAGCCTCTTTTCAGATAGGGTTATCAATTTTTAATTGGTTTCCCCTTGGAACTGACTTACAAAGCCATGTTCCGATGGCGCTGAAGCAGCGCCAAGCTAGAGTGAACGCCAGCTGTAAACAGCTCGCAAAGAATTTTTAAAATACGCCGCAGGAGAGATTCGCAATGGCTCAGCAGGGCAGTGGTTATCAGGCTCGCTATAAACGCATTCTACTCAAGCTTAGCGGCGAGGCCCTGATGGGCTCGGAAGAGTTCGGGATCGATCCGAAAGTGCTGGATCGCATGGCGCTGGAAGTCGGCCAACTGGTCGGTATCGGCGTTCAGGTCGGCCTGGTGATCGGCGGTGGCAACCTGTTCCGCGGTGAGGCACTGAGCAAGGCCGGCATGGATCGGGTCACCGGCGACCACATGGGCATGCTGGCTACTGTGATGAACGCCCTGGCCATGCGCGACGCGCTGGAACGTGCCAATATCTCCGCCATCGTGATGTCGGCCATCTCCATGGTCGGTGTGACCGATCACTATGACCGTCGCAAGGCCATGCGCCACCTGAACTCCAAGGACGTGGTGATTTTCGCGGCCGGCACCGGCAATCCGTTCTTTACCACGGATTCGGCAGCCTGCCTGCGCGCCATTGAAATCGACGCCGATGTCGTGCTCAAGGCGACCAAGGTCGATGGTGTCTACACCGCTGACCCGTTCAAAGACCCGCATGCCGAGAAGTTCGATCATCTGACATACGATGAAGTACTGGATCGCAAGCTGGGTGTAATGGATCTGACGGCCATCTGCCTGTGCCGCGATCACAAGATGCCGCTGCGCGTATTTAACATGAACAAGCCGGGCGCCCTGCTGAACATCGTGCATGGTGGCGCTGAAGGCACTCTGATCGAGGAAGTCCAGCAATGATCAACGAAATCAAGAAAGATGCCAAAGAGCGCATGACGAAGTCCGTCGAGTCCCTGGCTCACAACTTCGGTCGTATCCGCACTGGTCAGGCGCACCCAAGCATCCTGGAAGGCGTAATGGTGCCTTACTACGGCGCAGACACCCCGATCAAACAAGTGGCCAACATCACCGTCAAGGACGCCCGTACCCTGCAAGTCGTTGCGTTCGAGCGCAACATGCTGGGTGCCGTCGACAAGGCCATCGGCAGTGCAGGTCTGAATCTGAACCCTACCAACCTGGGTGAACTGCTGCTGATCAGCATGCCAGCCCTGACCGAAGAAACCCGTCGTGGTTTCACCAAGCAGGCGCGTGACGTAGCAGAAGACGCCCGTGTTGCCGTGCGCAACATCCGTCGTGATGCCAACAGCTCGCTGAGGGATCTGGTCAAGGAAAAGGAAATCAGCGAAGACGAAGAACGTCGTGCCGCGGGCGAGATCGACGATCTGACCAAGAAGTTCGTGGCTGAAATCGACGCCAAGCTGGCTGAGAAAGAAAAAGACCTGATGGCCGTATAAGGGTCGAGCTTTAAATGGACAAGACCAAGCAGACTGCGCCGTCCACGGTGCCGCGCCATGTCGCGATCATCATGGATGGCAACAATCGCTGGGCGAAAAAACGCTTTATGCCGGGTGTCGCCGGGCATAAGGCGGGCGTGGACGCTGTGCGGGCGGTGATCGAGGTGTGCGCCGAGGCCAGGGTCGAAGTGCTGACCCTGTTCGCTTTTTCCAGTGAAAACTGGCAGCGCCCGGCCGATGAAGTCAGCGCCTTGATGGACCTGTTCTTCAAGGCATTGCGTCGCGAGGCCAAGCGCCTGAACGACAACAATATCAGTCTGCGCATCATTGGAGACCGTACGCGGTTTCATCCGGAACTTCAGGCTGCCATGCGTGAAGCGGAAGCGATGACCGCCGGTGCCAACCGATTCATCCTGCAAATCGCTGCCAACTACGGCGGTCAGTGGGATATTGCGCAAGCGGCGCAGCGTCTGGCGCGTGAGGTTCAGGCCGGTCATCTGCGGCCGGAAGACATCACCCCGGATCTGCTGCAGACCTGTCTGGTCACCGGTGATCTGCCGTTACCCGACTTGTGCATTCGCACCGGTGGCGAGCACCGCATCAGCAACTTCCTTTTGTGGCAGTTGGCTTATGCCGAGTTGTACTTCTCCGACCTGTTCTGGCCGGACTTCAAACACGAAGCCATGCGCAATGCGCTGGCCGATTTCGCTTTGCGCCAGCGTCGCTTCGGTAAAACGAGCGAGCAGGTCGAAGCTGGAGCCCGGGTTTAATGCTTAAACAACGCATCATCACTGCACTGATTCTGTTGCCGATCGCCTTGGGCGGTTTTTTCCTGCTCGAAGGTTCCGGTTTTGCCCTGTTCATCGGGCTGGTCGTGAGTCTGGGGGCCTGGGAGTGGGCGCGTCTGGCCGGCTTCACCGCGCAGGCATTCCGTGTCAGCTACGCGGCGGTGGTCGCGCTGATGCTGTTCGTCATGTACATCCTGCCGGGGCTGGCGCCATGGGTATTGGGTGCGTCGGTGATCTGGTGGGTGCTGGCGACCTGGCTGGTGCTGACGTACCCGCGCTCCAGCGAGCATTGGTCCAGCGCCGCCGCCAAGCTGGTGATCGGTCTGCTGATTCTGTTGCCGGCCTGGCAAGGGCTGGTGCTGATCAAGCAGTACCCGCTCGGTAACTGGCTCATCATGGCGGTGATGGTGCTGGTCTGGGGTGCTGACATCGGCGCGTATTTCTCCGGTCGTGCGTTCGGCAAGCGCAAACTGGCGCCGCAAGTCAGTCCCGGCAAAAGCTGGGAGGGCGTGTATGGCGGTCTGGCGTTAAGCCTGGTCATCACCACGTTGGTCGCGCTGTTCCGTGACTGGACGGTGGCGCAACTGTTCAAGGGCTTGATCGGTGCTGCGGTGATTGTCTTCATCTCGGTGGTGGGTGATCTGACCGAAAGCATGTTCAAGCGTCAGTCCGGCATCAAGGACAGCAGTAACCTCTTGCCCGGCCACGGTGGCGTGCTGGATCGCATCGACAGCCTGACAGCTGCGATCCCGGTCTTTGCGGTGTTGTTGTGGATGGCGGCATCGTGAGTCGCCCGCAGCAGATTACCGTCCTGGGCGCGACCGGTTCGATCGGTCTGAGCACTCTGGATGTCATCGCCCGGCATCCGGAGCGTTATCAGGCTTTCGCCCTGAGCGGTTTTACCCGTCTGAGCGAACTGTTTGCCCTGTGTGTCCGTCATCTTCCTAAATATGCAGTAGTGCCGGAGGCCGGCGCCGCTCGCAACCTGCAGGACGATTTACGAGCCGCGGGCCTGCCGACGCAGGTGCTGGTCGGTGAAGAAGGATTGTGTCAGGTCGCTGCGGCACCCGAGGTGGATGCCGTCATGGCCGCCATCGTCGGCGCTGCCGGCCTGCGCCCGACTCTCGCGGCAGTCGAGGCGGGCAAGAAGATTCTTCTGGCCAACAAGGAAGCGCTGGTCATGTCCGGCGCCTTGTTCATGCAGGCCGTGCGCAAGAGTGGTTCGGTCCTGTTGCCGATCGACAGTGAACACAACGCGATTTTCCAGTGCATGCCGCAGGACTTTGCTCGCGGGTTGAGCAACGTTGGAGTTCGTCGGATTTTGCTCACGGCCTCCGGTGGCCCGTTCCGACAGACGCCGATGGCCGAGCTGGCGCATGTTTCACCCGATCAGGCCTGCGCACACCCGAACTGGTCCATGGGGCGCAAGATTTCGGTGGATTCGGCCAGCATGATGAACAAGGGGCTCGAATTGATCGAGGCCTGCTGGTTGTTCGATGCCAAACCTTCGCAAGTCGAAGTGGTGATTCATCCGCAGAGTGTGATTCATTCGCTGGTCGATTATGTGGACGGGTCGGTGCTGGCGCAGTTGGGCAATCCCGACATGCGCACACCGATTGCCAATGCATTGGCCTGGCCCGAGCGCATTGACTCGGGCGTGGCGCCGCTGGATCTGTTCGCTGTGGCGCGCCTGGATTTCGAAGCGCCCGACGAAGAGCGTTTCCCGTGCCTGCGTCTGGCACGGCAGGCTGCCGAGGCGGGAAACAGTGCCCCGGCCATGCTCAACGCGGCGAATGAAGTGGCGGTTGCCGCGTTTCTCGACGGACGGGTTCGCTACCTGGAAATCGCGAGTATCATCGAGGAAGTCTTGAATCTCGAGCCTGTGGTGGCACTGGATGATCTCGATGCGGTGTTCGCCGCTGATGCAACCGCCCGGGCATTGGCCGGGCAGTGGTTGAGTCGTCAAGGCCGCTAGGTCTTGCAATACATGGCTTCACGCGGCACTGGACAGGATTGCGGAGAAAGTAGATGAGCGCGCTCTATATGATTGCCGGCACCCTGATCGCTTTGGGTGTGCTGGTCACCTTTCACGAATTCGGCCACTTCTGGGTCGCGCGTCGCTGTGGCGTCAAGGTTCTGCGTTTCTCCGTGGGCTTCGGCATGCCGCTGCTGCGCTGGCACGACAAGCAGGGTACCGAGTTCGTGGTGGCGGCCATTCCGTTGGGTGGCTACGTCAAGATGCTCGATGAGCGAGAAGGTGAAGTGCCGGCCGATCAGCTTCATCAGTCATTCAATCGCAAGTCCGTGCGTCAGCGCATCGCCATCGTCGCGGCGGGTCCTGTGGCCAACTTCCTGCTCGCGCTGGTGTTCTTCTGGGTGCTGGCCATGCTCGGCAGCGAGCAGATTCGCCCGGTGATCGGCTCGGTGGAGTCCGGCAGCATCGCCGCGACCGCAGGGCTGAGCGCCGGTCAGGAAATCGTCGCGATCGACGGTGAGCCGACCTCGGGTTGGGCAGCGGTCAATTTGCAGCTGGTGCGGCGTCTGGGGGAAAGTGGTTCCTTGCAGGTACTGGTGCGTGAGCAGGGCTCTACGGCTGACTCGCCTCGTGAGCTGGCGCTCGATAAATGGCTCAAGGGGGCTGACGAGCCGGATCCGATTCGCTCCCTCGGTATTCGCCCTTGGCGCCCGGCATTGCCGCCGGTGCTGGCCGAACTTGATCCGAAAGGCCCGGCCCAGACAGCCGGGCTGAAAACCGGTGATCGTCTGTTGACACTGGATGGCAAGGCGCTGGACGACTGGCAGCAGGTGGTGGACACCGTTCGTACGCGTCCTGATACCAAAATCGTGCTGCGCGTCGAGCGCGACGGTGTTCAAATCGACGTCCCTGTGACATTGGCTGCGCGTGGCGATAAAAAGTCGCCAAGCGGTTACCTGGGGGCAGGTGTCAAGGCTGTCGACTGGCCGCCGGAGATGATTCGCGAGGTCAGTTACGGGCCTTTGGCGGCTATTGGCGAGGGCGCCCGTCGTACCTGGACCATGAGCGTCCTGACGCTGGATTCACTGAAGAAAATGCTCTTCGGCGAGCTCTCGGTAAAAAACTTGAGTGGACCGATAACCATTGCTAAAGTGGCGGGCGCTTCTGCCCAGTCGGGCGTCGCTGATTTCCTGAATTTCCTTGCTTATCTGAGTATTAGCCTGGGGGTTCTGAATTTGCTGCCCATTCCTGTACTGGATGGGGGGCATTTGTTGTTTTATCTGATCGAGTGGGCGCGTGGTCGTCCCTTGTCGGATCGGGTGCAAGGTTGGGGGATACAGATCGGTATCAGCTTGGTGGTCGGAGTGATGTTGCTTGCTCTGGTCAACGATCTGGGTCGTCTGTAACGCTTCGCTGAATTGCGAATCTGCCGCATTTTGCGGCAGTTTGTTTATTGCCAGTTGGAATAAGAAAGGACTTCATGAAACGTCTGCTGCTAACTGCGGTTCTCACCGTATTGATGATCGCCGAAGTTCACGCCGAGTCCTTCACTATCTCTGATATTCGCGTCAATGGCCTCCAGCGGGTCTCCGCGGGTAGCGTCTTTGGTGCCTTGCCGTTGAACGTCGGCGAGCAGGCGGATGATCGTCGCCTGGTGGAATCCACTCGTGCGCTGTTCAAAACCGGTTTCTTTCAAGATATCCAGCTGGGCCGCGAAGGCAACGTTCTGGTGATCACTGTCGTCGAACGTCCCTCGGTCGCCAGCATCGAGATCGAAGGCAACAAGGCGATCTCCACCGAAGACCTGATGAAAGGCCTCAAGCAGTCCGGTCTGGCCGAAGGCGAGATCTTCCAGCGCGCGACCCTCGAAGGCGTGCGTAACGAGCTGCAACGTCAATACGTTGCACAAGGTCGTTACTCGGCGACTGTCGATACCGAAGTGGTCTCGCAGCCGCGCAACCGTGTCGGCCTTAAAGTGAAGATCAATGAAGGCACCGTCGCTGCCATTCAGCACATCAACGTGGTGGGCAACACGGTTTTCCCCGAGGAAGACCTGACCGACCTGTTCGAACTGAAGACCACCAACTGGCTGTCATTCTTCAAGAACGACGACAAGTACGCCCGTGAAAAGCTGTCCGGTGACCTGGAGCGTCTGCGTTCCTACTACCTCGACCGTGGCTATATCAACATGGATATCGCTTCGACCCAGGTGTCCATCACCCCGGACAAGAAGCACGTCTACATCACCGTCAACGTCAACGAAGGCGAGAAGTACACCGTTCGCGACGTCAAACTCAGCGGTGACCTGAAAGTCCCTGAAGACCAGGTCAAGTCGCTGTTGCTGGTGCAGAAAGGTCAGGTGTTCTCGCGCAAGCTGATGACCACCACTTCCGAACTGATCACCCGTCGTCTGGGTAACGAGGGGTACACCTTCGCCAACGTCAACGGCGTGCCACAACCGCACGACGAAGATCACACCGTCGATATCCTGTTTGCCGTCGATCCGGGCAAGCGTGCCTACGTCAACCGCATCAACTTCCGTGGCAACACCAAGTCCGAGGACGAAGTGCTGCGTCGTGAAATGCGTCAGATGGAAGGTGGCTGGGCTTCGACTTATCTGATCGACCAGTCCAAGACTCGTCTGGAGCGGCTGGGCTTCTTTAAAGAAGTCAACGTCGAGACCCCGGCTGTGCCTGGTGTCGATGACCAGGTTGACGTGAACTACAGCGTTGAAGAGCAGGCTTCCGGTTCGATCACCGCCAGCGTCGGTTTCGCCCAGAGTGCTGGTCTGATCCTCGGTGGTTCGATCACCCAGAACAACTTCCTCGGTACCGGTAACCGCGTCAGCGTCGGCCTGACCCGCAGCGAATACCAGAGCCGCTACAACTTCGGCTACGTTGACCCCTACTGGACCGCCGATGGCGTGAGCCTGGGTTACAACGCGTTCTACCGCACCACCGACTACAAAGACCTCGACGTCGACGTAGCGAGCTATGCGGTAGACAGCCTGGGTGCCGGCGTGAACGTGGGCTACCCGATCAGCGAGACTTCGCGTCTGACCTTCGGTCTGTCCGCTCAGCAGGATAAGATCAAGACCGGTCAGTACACCGTTGACGAGATTTTCGACTTCGTTAAGAAGGAAGGTGATAACTACCTGAACTTCAAGGCTTCGGCCGGCTGGTCCGAGTCGACCCTGAACAAAGGTGTATTGCCAACCCGTGGCCGTTCCCAGAGTCTGACGCTGGAAACCACCATTCCAGGCAGCGACCTGTCGTTCTACAAACTCGACTATCGTGGTCAGTTGTTCCAGCCGATCAGCGAAAACTACACGCTGCGTCTGCACACCGAGCTGGGTTATGGCGATGGTTATGGTTCGACCGACGGCTTGCCGTTCTATGAAAACTACTATGCTGGTGGTTTCAACTCGGTACGTGGCTTTAAAGACAGTACGCTGGGCCCGCGCAGTACCCCTAGCCGTGGCGTGGGTGTGACCGGTAACGCAGGTACGCTTGCCGACCCGGATCAGGATCCACTGCCGTTCGGTGGCAACGTTTTGATCCAGGGTGGTGTCGAGGTGTTGTTCCCGCTGCCATTCGTCAAGGATCAGCGTTCCCTGCGCACTTCGGTATTCTGGGATGTGGGTAACGTATTCGACTCCAAGTGCGAGAAGACCACCAACGCGACTGTCGGCTCGACTTCTGCCACCCAATGCAACGACATCAGTCTGAGCAACATGGCCAGCTCCGTCGGTGTCGGCGTGACCTGGGTCACCGCACTGGGCCCGCTGAGCTTTGCACTGGCGATGCCGATCAAGAAACCGGATGAAGCTGAAACTCAAGTGTTCCAATTCTCCCTGGGCCAGACGTTCTAAGCGTCTGACCCAAGACAACGACAATGGATTTTGTAGGAGTGCATCGTGCGTAAGTTGACTCAATTGGTTCTCCTGGCCTCCGTGCTGGTGGCAGGCCCGGCATTTGCCGACATGAAAATCGCCGTTCTGAACTATCAGATGGCCTTGCTGGAATCCGACGCGGCCAAGAAGTACGCCGTGGATGCCGAGAAGAAGTTCGGCCCACAGCTGACCAAGCTCAAGACCCTGGAAAGCAGCGCCAAGGGCATTCAGGATCGTCTGATGGCCGGTGGCGACAAGATGCAGCAAGGTGAGCGCGAGCGTCTGGAGCTTGAGTTCAAGCAAAAGGCGCGTGACTTCCAGTTCCAGTCCAAGGAGCTGAACGAAGCCAAGGCTGTTGCCGACCGCGAAATGCTCAAGCAACTGAAGCCGAAACTGGATAGCGCAGTGGAAGAAGTCATCAAGAAAGGTGGTTTTGACCTGGTGTTCGAGCGTGGCGCAGTGATCGATGTCAAACCTCAGTACGACATCACGCGCCAGGTCATCGAGCGCATGAATCAGCTGAAGTAACCCATGACCGTGACTATCAAGCTCGGCCAGTTGGCCGAGTTCCTCGGCGCCACCCTGAGTGGCGATCCCGAGAAGCAAATCACTGGGCTAGCCACCTTGCAGGAGGCTGGCCCAGCTCAGTTGAGCTTTCTGGCAAACCCTCAATACCGCAAATACCTGGCTGGCTCGCAAGCCGCAGCCCTGTTGCTCAAGGCTGCCGACGCGGAAGGTTATGCCGGTGATGCGTTGGTGGTGCCGGATCCTTACCTGGCTTACGCACGCATTTCCCATCTGTTCGATCCGAAGCCCAAGGCCACTGCCGGCGTTCATCCGACGGCCGTGATTGCCGAGGATGCCGTGGTCGATCCGAGCGCCAGTGTCGGTCCCTTCGTGGTGATCGAAGCCGGTGCGCGAATCGGCGCAGACGTGACGCTCGGTGCGCATTGCGTCATTGGTGCTCGCAGTGAAATCGGCGAGGGCGGCTGGCTGGCCCCGCGGGTCACGCTGTATCACGATGTACGGATCGGCAAGCGTGTGGTGATTCAGTCCGGTGCCGTGCTCGGCGGTGAAGGCTTCGGCTTTGCCAATGAGAAGGGCATCTGGCAGAAAATCGCCCAGATCGGCGGTGTGACCATCGGTGACGATGTGGAGATCGGCGTGAATACCGCCATCGACCGCGGTGCGCTGGCCGATACCGTGATTGGCAATGGCGTGAAGCTCGACAACCAGATTCAGATCGCCCATAACGTGCAGGTTGGTGATCACACCGCCATGGCGGCGTGCGTGGGGATTTCCGGCAGCACCAAAATCGGCAAGCACTGCATGCTCGCCGGAGGTGTTGGCCTGGTAGGGCACATCGATATTTGCGACAACGTATTCCTGACCGGGATGACCATGGTGACCCATTCGATTACCGAACCGGGTGCCTATTCTTCCGGCACAGCCATGCAACCGGCGGCCGAATGGCGCAAAAGCGCGGCCCGGATTCGTCAGCTCGATGACATCGCGCGACGTTTGAAACAGCTGGAAAAGCGGTTCGGGGAAGTGACCCCTGACGGCAATGCTTCATCTGAAGGCTGATACCATTTCCATATCAAGTGTGCACAGCCTCCGGACTGCCTCCTTGATTTGCTAGAGGAGTGCGCGTCAGTCGCGCTCCCAATCTTTACATAGGCTTCCCCCCGAAATGATGGACATCAACGAGATTCGCGAATACCTGCCTCACCGTTACCCGTTCCTGCTGGTGGACCGGGTAGTGGAGCTGGATACGGAAGGCAAGCGCATTCGCGCCTACAAGAATGTCAGCATCAACGAGCCGTTCTTCAACGGGCACTTCCCAGCGCACCCGATCATGCCGGGCGTGCTGATTATCGAAGCCATGGCTCAGGCTGCCGGGATCCTCGGTTTCAAGATGCTTGACGTGAAACCGGCTGACGGCACCCTTTATTACTTTGTCGGCTCCGACAAGCTGCGTTTCCGCCAGCCAGTGCTGCCGGGGGATCAGTTGATCCTCGAAGCCAAGTTCATCAGTTGCAAGCGTCAGATCTGGAAGTTCGAATGCCAGGCTTCGGTCGATGGCAAACCGGTCTGCTCGGCTGAAATCATCTGTGCGGAACGCAAGCTATGAGTTTGATTGACCCTCGCGCAATCATCGATCCATCGGCCGTCCTGGCTGATGGCGTCGAGGTCGGCCCGTGGTCGATCATCGGTGCAGGTGTGGAAGTCGGCGAGGGTACGGTCATCGGGCCACACGTGATCCTCAAAGGTCCGACCCGTATTGGCAAGCACAACCGCATCTACCAGTTTTCCTCGGTAGGCGAAGATACGCCGGACCTGAAGTACAAGGGCGAAGAAACCCGCCTGGTGATCGGTGACCACAACGTCATCCGCGAAGGCGTGACGATTCACCGTGGCACCGTTCAGGATCGTTCCGAAACGACCCTGGGTGATCACAACCTGATCATGGCCTATGCCCACATCGGGCATGACAGCGTCATCGGCAACCACTGCATTCTGGTCAACAACACCGCGCTGGCCGGCCATGTGCACGTTGATGACTGGGCAATCCTGTCCGGTTTCACCCTGGTGCATCAGTATTGCCACATTGGCGCCCACAGCTTTTCCGGCATGGGCACAGCGATCGGCAAGGACGTCCCGGCTTTCGTCACCGTATTCGGCAACCCGGCCGAAGCGCGAAGCATGAACTTCGAGGGCATGCGCCGTCGCGGTTTCAGCGAAGACGCCATTCACGCGCTGCGCCGTGCGTACAAAACGGTGTATCGCCAGGGACTGACCGTCGAACAGGCGCTGGCCGAACTGGCCGAGCCGTCTGCACAGTTCCCGGAAGTCGCGATGTTCCGTGACTCCATCCAGTCGTCGACCCGCGGCATTACCCGCTGACCATGGCCAATCTGCGTATTGCGCTGGTGGCGGGGGAGGCTTCCGGTGACATTCTGGGCGCAGGCCTGATGCGTGCCCTCAAGGCACAGCACCCTGCGGTGGAGTTCATTGGTGTCGGCGGCCCGCTGATGCAGGCCGAAGGCCTGACTTCCTATTTTCCGATGGAGCGTCTGTCGGTCATGGGCCTGGTGGAAGTCCTGGGGCGGTTGCGTGAACTGCTCAAGCGCCGCAAGGACCTGATCGCCACGCTTATCGCTGAAAAACCGGATGTGTTCATCGGCATCGATGCGCCGGATTTCAACCTCAATATCGAACTCAAGCTGCGTCAGGCCGGAATCAAGACCGTGCACTACGTCAGTCCCTCGGTGTGGGCATGGCGGCAGAAACGGGTACTGAAGATCCGCGAAGGCTGCGACCTGATGCTCACGCTGCTGCCGTTCGAAGCCAGATTCTACGAAGAGAAGGGCGTACCGGTGCGGTTCGTCGGTCATACGCTGGCCGATACCATTCCACTGGAGGCTGATCGCAACGCGGCGCGTGCCGAGCTCGGTCTGTCGGACGGGCCGCTGGTCGCGTTGATGCCCGGCAGCCGTGGCGGTGAAGTCAGTCGTCTGGGTGCGCTGTTCCTCGATACCGCCCAACGCTTGCGGGCCATGCGCCCGGGTGTGCGTTTCGTCATACCGTGCGCCAACCCCGAGCGTCGTGCCCAGCTCGGAGCGCTGCTGGCCGGCCGCGACCTGCCGGTTACGCTGCTCGATGGAAAATCCCACCTGGCCCTGGCGGCGTGCAATGCGGTTCTGATCGCGTCCGGCACGGCGACCCTGGAAGCGCTGCTGTACAAGCGCCCGATGGTCGTGGCCTATCGTCTTGCGCCGCTGACGTTCTGGATTCTCAAGCGCATGGTCAAGAGCCCGTACGTTTCCCTGCCCAACCTGCTGGCCCAGCGATTGCTGGTGCCGGAATTGTTGCAGGATGATGCGACGGTTGAGGCCCTTGCCCAGACCCTGTCGCCGTTGATCGACGGTGGCGAAGAGCAGACCCGGGGTTTTGACGAGATCCATCGCACCCTGCGCCTGGACGCTTCCAATCAGGCGGCTGACGCCGTTCTGAACCTGATCGGGCAAACACGATGAGCAAGACAAGCATGCAGATGGGCCTGGATTTCACCCTGGTCGCCGAAGTCGAAGAACTGGTGGCCGGTGTCGATGAAGTCGGTCGCGGCCCGTTGTGCGGTGCCGTCGTCACCGCGGCGGTGATCCTTGATCCGAACCGGCCGATCCTCGGTCTCAACGACTCGAAAAAACTCACCGAAGCCAAGCGTGAAAAACTCTACGACGAGATCTGCGAGAAGGCGCTCAGTTGGTGCATTGCCCGTGCCGAAGTCGAAGAAATCGACGAGCTGAACATCCTTCACGCCACCATGCTGGCGATGCAACGCGCGGTCGCTGGCCTGCACATCCAGCCGAAACTGGCGATGATCGACGGCAACCGCTGCCCGAAATTGCCGATGCGTTCCGAAGCCGTGGTGCAGGGTGACGGCAAGGTGCCGGCGATTGCGGCTGCGTCGATTCTGGCCAAGGTCAGCCGTGACCGCGAGATGGCGGCGTTCGAATTGATCTATCCGGGTTACGGCATCGGCGGCCATAAAGGCTATCCGACGCCCGTCCATCTGGAAGCGCTGGCGCGCCTCGGGCCGACGCCGATTCACCGGCGTTCGTTTGCCCCGGTGCGGCAGGCTTATGAAGCGCTGGAAGGCCTGACGCAGGTTTAGCGGCAAGGCTGATGTTTTGTTCGGGGCCCGGTACAATCCGGGCCTTGTTGTCTCTATGTAACTGGACAGGATCACTATGCCGGCTTCATTCGTTCATCTACGCCTGCACACTGAATACTCCCTGGTCGACGGGCTGGTGCGGATCAAGCCGCTGGTCAAGGCCCTGACCGGCATGGGCATGCCGGCCGTTGCGGTGACCGACCAGAACAACATGTGTTCGCTGGTCAAATTCTATAAAAACACCATGGGTGCCGGGATCAAGCCGATCTGCGGCGCCGACCTGTGGCTGTCGAACAAGGACCCGGATGGTCCGCTGAGCCGCATCAGCCTGCTGGTGATGAATGCCCAAGGCTATCGCAACCTGACCGAGCTGATTTCCCGTGGCTTCATCGACGGTCAGCGCAACGGCATGGTCATCATCGAGCGCGAGTGGGTCGCCGAGGCCAACGAAGGCCTGATCATGCTGTCCGCCGCCAAAGAAGGCGAGATCGGCATGGCCATGATCGGCGGCAACCCCGCCGAAGCCGAGGCGCTTGCCCGCGAATGGATGGCGGTGTTCCCGGATCGCTTCTATCTGGAAATCCAGCGCACCAACCGTCCGAACGACGAAGAACAATTGCACGGCGCCGTGGCCCTGGCCGACAAGCTCGGCGCGCCGCTGGTTGCCACCAATGATGTGCGCTTCATCAAGCAGGAAGACTTCGCCGCCCACGAAACCCGCGTCTGCATCGGTGAGGGCCGCGCCCTCGACGATCCGCGGCGTTCGAAGAACTACAGCGATCAGCAGTACCTGAAAAGCGCCGAGGAAATGGCCGAGCTGTTCAGTGACCTGCCGGATGCGATCGAGAACACCGTCGAGATCGCCAAGCGTTGCAACATCGACGTGAAACTGGGCAAGCACTTCCTGCCGGATTACCCGATTCCCGATGGCATGACCATCGACGAGTATTTCCGCAAGGTCTCCTTCGATGGCCTTGAAGAGCGCCTCAGCGTGCTGCTGCCCAAGGACACCACCGAAGACTACGAGGCCAAGCGTCAGGTCTACGTTGACCGGCTGAATTTCGAGCTGGATATCATCATCCAGATGGGGTTCCCCGGTTACTTCCTGATCGTGATGGACTTTATCCAGTGGGCCAAGAACAACGGCGTGCCGGTGGGCCCTGGCCGGGGGTCGGGTGCCGGATCGCTGGTGGCCTATGTACAGAAGATCACCGACCTCGACCCGCTGGAATATGACCTGCTGTTCGAACGTTTCCTCAACCCGGAACGGGTATCGATGCCCGACTTCGACGTCGACTTCTGCATGGATGGTCGCGACCGGGTGATCGACTACGTGGCCGAAAAGTACGGCCGCAACGCGGTGAGCCAGATCATCACCTTCGGTTCCATGGCGGCCAAGGCCGTGGTCCGCGACGTGGCGCGGGCCCAGGGCAAGTCGTTCGGCCTGGCCGATCGCCTGTCGAAGATGATTCCGTTCGAAGTCGGCATGACCCTGGAAAAAGCCTACGAGCAGGAAGAGATCCTGCGCGACTTCATCAAGGTCGATGAAGAAGCGGCGGAAATCTGGGAGATGGCGCGCAAGCTCGAAGGCGTGGTGCGCAACGTCGGCAAACACGCCGGTGGTGTGGTCATCGCACCGACCAAGCTGACCGACTTCTCGCCGATCTATTGCGACGAGGCCGGCGACGGTCTGGTGACCCAGTTCGACAAGGACGACGTCGAGGCGGCCGGTCTGGTGAAGTTCGACTTCCTCGGCCTGCGGACCCTGACGATCATCGACTGGGCGCTGAAAACCATCAACCGCGACCGCGCCAAGGTCAACGAGCCGCCGCTGGACATCGCGTTCATCCCGCTGGATGACAAGCCGACCTATCAGTTGCTGCAAAAAGCTGAAACCACCGCGGTGTTCCAGCTCGAATCCCGCGGCATGAAAGAGCTGATCAAAAAGCTCAAGCCCGACTGCCTCGAAGACTTGATCGCACTGGTGGCTCTGTTCCGTCCGGGCCCGCTGCAATCGGGCATGGTGGATGACTTCATCAACCGTAAGCACGGTCGCGCTGAACTGGCGTATCCGCACCCGGATTACCAGTACGAAGGTTTGCAGCCGGTACTGGCGCCGACGTACGGCATCATCCTGTATCAGGAACAGGTGATGCAGATCGCCCAGGTCATGGCCGGTTACACCCTCGGTGGTGCGGACATGCTGCGTCGGGCGATGGGCAAGAAGAAACCCGAGGAAATGGCCAAGCAGCGCGGCGGTTTCATTGAGGGTTGTGCGTCGAACAATATCGACGCGGATCTGGCCGGTAACATTTTCGACCTGGTAGAGAAATTCGCCGGCTACGGCTTCAACAAATCCCACTCCGCCGCCTACGGCCTGGTCTCGTACCAGACCGCCTGGCTGAAAGCCCACTACCCGGCGCCGTTCATGGCCGCGGTACTGTCGGCGGATATGCACAACACCGACAAGGTCGTGACCTTGATCGAAGAAGTGCGCACGATGAAGCTGCGCCTCGACGCGCCGGACGTGAACACCTCGGAGTTCAAGTTCACGGTGAACGACGAAGGCCGCATCGTGTATGGCCTGGGCGCGATCAAGGGCGTCGGTGAAGGCCCGGTGGAAGCGATCACCGAGGCCCGTCAGGCCGGTCCGTTCAAGGACCTGTTCGACTTCTGCGCCCGGGTCGACCTCAAACGCATCAACAAGCGCACGCTGGACGGACTGATCCGCAGCGGCGCGCTGGATCGCCTCGGCCCGTATTTCCATGACGAGCAAAAGGCTTACCAGGCCAACATCGACCGCAACCGCGCCGTGCTGCTGGCGGCGATGGAAGAGGCGATCAAGTCGGCCGAGCAGACCGCACGCACTCGTGACAGCGGTCACGCCGACCTGTTCGGCGGGCTGTTCGTCGAAGAAGACGCGGATGTTTACGCGGTCCACCGCAAGGCGAAAGAGCTGACCCTCAAGGAGCGGCTCAAAGGTGAAAAAGACACCTTGGGCCTGTACCTGACCGGCCACCCGATCGACGAATACGAAGGCGAAATCCGCCGTTTCGCCCGTCAGCGCATCATCGACCTGAAACCGGCCCGGGACACCCAGACCGTGGCGGGGATGATCATCGCCCTGCGGGTGATGAAGAACAAAAAGGGCGACAAGATGGGCTTCATCACCCTCGACGACCGCTCCGGGCGGATCGAGGCGTCGCTGTTCGCCGATGCGTTCCACTCCGCGCAGTCGCTGCTGCAGACCGACGCAATGGTGGTGGTCGAAGGCGAGGTCAGCAACGACGACTTCTCCGGCGGCCTGCGCCTGCGGGTCAAGCGGGTGATGAGCATGGAAGATGCGCGTACCAACCTGGCCGAGAGCCTGCGCCTGAAATTGCAGACCCAGGACCTGAAAGGCGATCAGCTACGCTGGTTGGGTGAATTACTCAAGCGTCATCGCGGTGCGTGCCCGATCACCATGGAATACACCAGTCCCGATGCGAAGACCTTGCTGCAGTTTGGCGAGACCTGGCGGATCGACCCGGCGGATGCCTTGATTCAAGCCCTGCGTGACCAGTTCGGGCGAGACAACGTCTTCCTCCAATACCGTTGACCGGCAGGTGCCATCAAAGCGCCTGCCCACAACCTGAATTTTTAATCTCGACCTCAGCGCGCCTCTCCCTTAAGGTAGGGCGCGAATAGACAACCGGCCGGCCCAAGCTCATTTGGGACACGACCCAAGACGGACGCCTATGAACCCGAATTTTCTAGATTTCGAACAGCCGATCGCCGACCTGCAAGCCAAGATCGAAGAGTTGCGCTTGGTCGGTAATGACAATTCGCTGAATATCGGCGATGAGATTTCCCGCCTGCAGGACAAGAGCAAGACGCTGACCGAAGACATCTTCGGCAAGCTGACCAGCTGGCAGATCGCACGTCTGGCGCGTCACCCGAAACGTCCTTACACCCTGGACTACATCGACCACATCTTCACCGAGTTCGACGAACTGCACGGTGACCGTCACTTCTCCGACGACGCGGCCATTGTGGGCGGCGTGGCACGTCTGGAAGACCAGCCAGTGATGGTGATCGGCCACCAGAAGGGCCGTGAAGTGCGTGAAAAGGTACGCCGCAACTTCGGCATGCCGCGTCCGGAAGGCTACCGCAAGGCTTGCCGCCTGATGGAAATGGCCGAGCGTTTCAAGATGCCGATCCTGACCTTCATCGACACCCCGGGTGCCTACCCTGGCATCGACGCCGAAGAGCGCAACCAGAGCGAAGCGATTGCCTGGAACCTGCGCGTCATGGCCCGCCTGAAAACCCCGATCATCGCCACTGTGATTGGTGAAGGCGGTTCCGGCGGTGCACTGGCGATCGGCGTGTGCGACCAGCTGAACATGCTGCAGTACTCGACCTACGCGGTGATCTCGCCGGAAGGCTGCGCTTCGATTCTGTGGAAAACCGCAGAGAAGGCGCCGGATGCTGCTGAGGCCATGGGCATCACCGCCGAGCGTCTGAAAGGCCTGGGCATCGTCGACAAGGTGATCAGCGAGCCCCTGGGCGGCGCCCACCGTGATCCGGCCGCTGCTGCTGCATCGATCCGCGCCGAGCTGAGTTCGCAACTGGCGATGCTGAAGAAGTTCGACAACGAAGCGCTGCTCAAGCGTCGTTACGATCGTCTGATGAGCTACGGTCTCTGATCGAACGCCGATTTGGCTGACAATGCAAAACACTGTGGGAGCGGGCTTGCCCGCGAATGCGATGTAACATTCAACAATTGTGTTGGCTGTTTCACCGCTTTCGCGAGCAAGCCCGCTCCCACATTTGGTTTGTGAAAAGGTAGAAAAATGGGTCAGCCCTCGATTGATTTGCCTTCCAGGCTTCTGCGCAATCTCAAGCCCTGGCTCAGCGCTTCCCATTGGCGCGTCGCCTTCTCCGGTGGCCTCGATTCCACCGTCCTGCTGCACATTCTGGCCAATCTCGCCAAAACCGAATCCCTTCCTGCGCTAAGCGCCATCCATGTTCATCACGGCCTTCAGGCTGTGGCCGACGCATGGCCGGCGCATTGCCAGGCGGTTTGCGATGAACTGTCGGTGCCGCTGCAAGTGGTGCGTGTGCAGGTGCAGCCGGGGGCGAGTCTGGAGCGGGCGGCGCGGGATGCGCGCTATGCGGCGTTCACTGCGGCGACCCAGGCCAAGGATGTGCTGCTGACCGGGCAGCACCGCGATGATCAGGCCGAAACACTGTTGTTCCGTCTGCTGCGTGGCGCCGGCGTGCGTGGGCTGTCCGGAATGCCGGTCACGCGAGCGCTGGGGCAGGGCAGTCTGGTTAGGCCGTTGCTCGACATCACACGCGCAGAGCTGGAAGCCTATGCTCGGGAACATGGCCTGCATTGGGTCGAGGATCCGTCGAATCAGGATTGGCAGTTCTCGCGCAATTACCTGCGCCATCAGGTCATGCCACTGCTGACCGGGCGCTGGCCGCAGGCACACGCCAGCATGGCCCGCAGCGCGGCGCATTTGCGCGAGGCGCAGGGGTTGCTTGATGAGCTGGCGAAGATTGATCTGGCGCAAGCGAGCATGCCTGGCGAGTTCGAATGGCCGGGATTGCCATCACTGGAGTTTGCAGCTATCGCGGGGTTATCCGATGCCCGTCAGCGAAATGCACTCAGCCACTGGCTTGAGCCGCTGACCCGACTGCCGGATACCGACCATTGGTCGGGTTGGGCGGACCTGCGGGACGCCGGCAACGATGCCTCGCCGATCTGGCGTCTGGCGGATGGCGCGTTGCACCGAAGCGCCGGTCGCTTGTGGTGGCTCAGCGGACAATGGCTTCGCACGCCGGTGGTCAGCGGCGACTGGCACGAGCCGTCGCTGGCGCTACGCTTGCCCGATAACGGACGTGTCATGTTCAGCGGTCAGACTCCCGCCGGTCCGCTGCAAATCCGCTATCGGCGGGGCGGCGAGGTGATGTATCTGGCGGAGCGCGGCCATCGTGATCTCAAGCGCCTGCTCAATGAGCGCGCGGTGCCGGGCTTCGTGCGTGGCAGATTGCCGCTGCTGTTTCGCGGTGAGGAATTGCTCGCCGTGGCGAACCTGCCGGGGCTCGATGGCAATGCGCTGCAAGGCTGGCGATTGCATTGGCAGCCTTCGGACGAAGATCAAGGTTTGAGATGAAGGGGGCATTCCGGTAGACTACGCTCCCTTCTTGATACAACTTCTGTGGATTCGCCTGAATTGCAGGAGTTGCCGATTACCAAGCAGTCTTTGCTGGGCGATTCCAAAAAATGTGTAGCGAGCAACGTACCGGTGTTTTCACTTCCGGTCTGTCCCAACGCGGCGGTTTTTTTGAAAGGTGCACTGTGATTAATGCAGGTGATCGGGGGCTTCGGCCTTCCTTCGCTTTCCCCGGCGGCTCGGACCGCTTTAACGCAGACTTCTAGGGTTTTTCATGACGCGCTACATATTCGTCACGGGCGGTGTTGTTTCTTCTTTGGGGAAAGGCATTGCATCGGCTTCATTGGCGGCCATCCTGGAGGCGCGGGGGCTTAAGGTCACCATGCTGAAGCTGGATCCGTACATCAACGTCGACCCGGGCACCATGAGCCCGTTCCAGCACGGTGAAGTGTTCGTCACCCACGACGGCGCCGAGACCGACCTGGACCTGGGCCACTACGAGCGGTTCATCCGCACGACCATGACCCAGAACAACAACTTCACCACCGGCCGTGTCTACGAGCACGTGCTGCGCAAAGAGCGCCGTGGTGACTACCTGGGTGCAACCATCCAGGTGATTCCGCACATCACCGACGAAATCAAGCGTCGCATCATCAAGGGCGCCGGCGATGCCGACGTGGCCCTGGTGGAAATCGGCGGTACCGTTGGCGACATCGAATCGCAACCGTTCCTCGAAGCCATCCGCCAGTTACGTGTGGAAGTCGGTTCCAAGCGCGCGATGCTGATGCACCTGACCCTGGTTCCGTACATCGCCACCGCTGGCGAAACCAAGACCAAGCCGACCCAGCACTCCGTGAAGGAACTGCGTTCGATCGGCCTGCAGCCAGACGTGCTGATCTGCCGCTCCGACCATCCGGTGGATGTGTCGTCGCGTCGCAAGATTGCGCTGTTCACCAACGTTGAAGAGCGTGCGGTGATCTCCCTGGAAGACGTCGACACCATCTACAAGATTCCGGCCGTGCTGCACGCCCAGGGTCTGGACGATTTCGTCGTCGAGCGTTTCGGCCTGCAATGCAATGGCGCCGACCTGTCCGAGTGGGAAAAGGTCGTCGATGCCAAGCTCAATCCAGAGCACGAAGTCACCATCGCGATGGTCGGCAAGTACATGGAGCTGCTGGACGCCTACAAGTCGCTGATCGAAGCGATGAGTCATGCCGGCATCACCAACCGTACCAAGGTCAACCTGCGCTACATCGATTCCGAAGACATCGAGAACCAGGGCACTGCGCTGCTGGAAGGCGTCGATGCGATCCTCGTACCGGGCGGCTTCGGTCTGCGTGGCGTTGAAGGCAAGATCACTGCCGTTCAATACGCTCGCGAAAACAAGGTTCCGTACCTGGGTATCTGCCTGGGCATGCAAGTGGCGGTCATCGAGTTCGCCCGTAACGTGCTGGGCTGGAAAGACGCCAACTCCACCGAGTTCGATCGTGCCAGCGGCCATCCGGTTGTCGGTCTGATCACCGAGTGGGAAGACGCCACCGGTGCCGTTGAAGTGCGTACCGAAGCGTCCGATCTGGGCGGCACCATGCGCCTCGGCGCTCAGGAATGCCTGCTCGAAGCCGGCTCCAAGGTGCACGACTGCTACGGCAAGGATGTGATTGTCGAGCGTCACCGTCACCGTTACGAAGTGAACAACAACCTGCTGCCGCAAATCATTGAAGCCGGCCTGAAGATTTCCGGTCGTTCTTCCGATGCCGCGCTGGTTGAAGTGGTCGAAGCTCCGGATCATCCATGGTTCGTCGCTTGCCAGTTCCACCCTGAGTTCACCTCGACGCCACGCGATGGCCATCCGCTGTTCAGCGGCTTTGTCAAAGCGGCATTGGCTCAACACCAGAAGAAGGCGTAACCCCGATGGCACAGAAGATCATCCGCGTCGGCGACATCGAGATTGCCAACGACAAACCCATGGTGCTGTTCGGCGGCATGAACGTGCTGGAAAGCCGTGACATGGCCATGCAGGTTTGCGAAGAGTACGTGAAGGTCACCGAAAAACTCGGCATCCCTTATGTGTTCAAGGCCAGCTTCGACAAGGCCAACCGTTCTTCTGTGACCTCCTATCGCGGTCCTGGCCTGGAAGAGGGTATGCGCATCTTTCAGGACATCAAACAAGCCTTCGGCGTGCCGATCATCACCGACGTCCACGAGCCTGACCAGGCCGCGGTCGTCGCCGAGGTCTGCGACATCATCCAGCTGCCGGCCTTCCTGTCGCGCCAGACCGATCTGGTCGTCGCGATGGCCAAGACCAACGCGGTGATCAACATCAAGAAAGCCCAGTTCCTCGCGCCTCAGGAAATGAAACACATCCTGAACAAGTGCGTGGAAGCGGGTAACGATCAGTTGATCCTTTGCGAGCGTGGTTCGAGCTTCGGCTACAACAACCTCGTGGTCGACATGCTCGGCTTCGGCATCATGAAGCAGTTCGAGTATCCGGTGTTCTTCGACGTCACCCATTCGCTGCAAATGCCGGGCGGTCGCTCCGACTCCGCCGGCGGTCGCCGCGCCCAGGTCACCGACCTGGCCAAGGCTGGCATGAGCCAGTCGCTGGCGGGCCTGTTCCTCGAAGCGCACCCGGATCCGGACAACGCCAAATGCGACGGCCCTTGCGCCTTGCGTCTGGACAAACTGGAGCCGTTCCTGGCCCAGCTCAAAGCCCTGGACGAACTGGTGAAGAGTTTTCCGACGGTAGAAACCGCGTAAACCTCAATTCTCCGGTAAAGTACCGCACGATTTGTCGCTCATGCCCTCGGGTATGAGCGTTGTCGTCTGCAAGCTGCCCGCTGCACACCACTTGCCGACGGTAAAAAGATTTCCTCTAGCTGCGTCGTTTTCGTCAACTTTGGAGTGTTTACAACAATGGCAAAAATCGTCGACATCAAAGGTCGTGAAGTTCTCGACTCCCGTGGCAACCCCACCGTGGAAGCGGACGTGCTTCTCGACAACGGCATCATCGGCAGCGCCTGCGCGCCGTCCGGTGCATCCACTGGCTCGCGTGAAGCGCTCGAGCTGCGTGATGGCGACAAGAGCCGTTACCTGGGCAAGGGCGTGCTCAAGGCGGTAGCCAACATCAACGGTCCGATCCGCGATCTGCTGCTGGGCACCGACCCAAGCGACCAGAAAGCCCTGGACCACGCGATGATCAAGCTGGACGGAACCGAAAACAAAGCGACCCTGGGCGCCAACGCCATCCTCGCCGTGTCCCTGGCTGCGGCCAAGGCGGCTGCACAGGATCAGGACCTCCCGCTGTACGCTCACATTGCCAACCTGAACGGCACGCCGGGTGTGTACTCGATGCCGGTTCCGATGATGAACATCATCAACGGTGGCGAACACGCCGACAACAACGTCGACATCCAGGAATTCATGGTTCAGCCGGTGGGCGCCAAGTCTTTCTCGGAAGGCCTGCGCATGGGCACCGAGATTTTCCATCACCTCAAAGCCGTGCTGAAGGCCCGTGGCCTGAGCACTGCCGTCGGTGACGAAGGCGGTTTCGCGCCGAACCTGGCTTCCAACGAAGACGCACTGAAAGTGATCTCCGAAGCAGTCGCCAACGCTGGTTACAAGCTGGGCACCGACGTGACCCTGGCTCTGGACTGCGCGGCCAGCGAATTCTTCGAAGACGGCAAGTACAACCTGTCCGGCGAAGGCCAGGTGTTCACCGCTGAAGGTTTCGCCGACTACCTCAAAGGGCTGACCGAGCGTTACCCGATCATCTCGATCGAAGACGGTCTGGACGAGTCCGACTGGGCTGGCTGGAAGATCCTCACCGACAAGATCGGCGAGAAGACCCAACTGGTCGGCGACGACCTGTTCGTGACCAACACCAAGATCCTGAAAGAAGGCATCGACAAGAAGATCGCCAACTCGATCCTGATCAAGTTCAACCAGATCGGCACCCTGACCGAAACCCTGGAAGCCATCCAGATGGCCAAGGCTGCCGGTTACACCGCCGTGATCTCGCACCGTTCGGGCGAAACCGAAGATTCGACCATTGCCGACCTGGCCGTGGGGACTTCGGCTGGCCAGATCAAGACCGGTTCGCTGTGCCGTTCCGACCGCGTTTCCAAGTACAACCAACTGCTGCGTATCGAAGAGCAGTTGAATGGCAAGGCCAAGTACAACGGTCGCAGCGAGTTTCGCGGCTGAGCAGTAAATGATAGAAAGACACCGGATTGTGTCGGAAAAGTCGTGACAGCGATGGATTTGCCACTAATCTGATGCCTTATATGCACAAGCCTGGATATTCCAGGCTTCGTGCTATCAGATGCTTCAAAGTTTTGGCGTGGCTGTCTTTTTTCACTGGATACCTGATATTCGATGCGCAGTCCTTACTGGTTGTTTCTCGTTTTGCTCTTGCTGCTGGCCGGTCTGCAGTACCGCCTGTGGTTGGGCAATGGCAGTCTGGCGCAAGTTGCCGAACTGAATCAGCAGATTGCTGATCAGCACGCCGAGAACGAAGCCCTGCTGGAGCGCAACCGGGTGATGGATGCTGAAGTCAGCGAGTTGAAGAAAGGCATGGAGACCGTCGAAGAGCGGGCTCGTCACGAACTGGGCATGGTCAAGGACGGCGAAACCCTTTACCAGTTGGCCCAATGATCGATTCCCTGCCGGCCTTCTGGGCCGTGATTCCTGCCGCGGGCGTTGGCGCCCGTATGGCCGCGGACCGTCCCAAGCAATACCTGCAACTGGGCGGGCGCACAATTCTTGAGCACAGCCTCGGCTGTTTCCTCGATCACCCGAGCCTCAAGGGGCTGGTGATCAGTCTCGCCGTCGATGATCCTTATTGGCCGAACCTGGCCAGCGCCAGCGATCCGCGAATTCAACGGGTTGACGGTGGCGCCGAACGTTCCGGTTCGGTGCTCAACGCCTTGCTGCATTTGCATGCGCAAGGCGCCGACGACGAGGACTGGGTGCTGGTGCACGATGCGGCACGGCCCAATCTCAGCCGTGACGATCTCGACAAACTGCTCGCAGAACTTGCGAACGACCCGGTCGGTGGTTTGCTGGCTGTGCCGGCGAAGGACACCCTGAAACGGGTCGACAAGCACGGTCGAGTAGTGGAAACCGTGGATCGCAGCGTGATCTGGCAGGCCTACACGCCGCAGATGTTCCGCCTCGGTGCCTTGCACCGGGCACTGGCGGACAGTCTGGTGGCCGATGCCGTGATCACCGATGAAGCCTCGGCAATGGAGTGGGCCGGGTCGGCGCCGCGTCTGATCGAAGGCCGCGCGGATAACCTGAAAGTCACCCGCCCGGAAGACCTTGAATGGCTGCGTCAGCGCTGGACCAACCGTCGTTAAATCCGATACTCCGGCCGTTCGGCCAAGCCTTCCTTGAGAAAATCCACCAGTTTGCGCACCTTCGGCGATAAGTGCCGTTGCTGCGGATACAACGCCCACACCGCTGTATTCGGCGGTTGATGCGCCTCCAGTAAAGAGATCAACGCGCCGCTGTGCAGATGCTCCAGCACGTAATAGTCCGGCAACTGACACAGCCCGACGCCTTGCAGTGCAGCATCCAGCACCGCTTGCCCACTGTTGCAGCGCCAGTTTCCCTGTACTCGCTGAGAAAATTCCCGCCCGTTTTGCTCAAGCTGCCAGATGTCCGAGCTGCCGATCAGGCAATTGTGCCGTCCCAGTTCGGACAAACTGTGTGGGCGACCGTACCGTTCGAGGTAGGAAGGCGACGCACACAGGTACATGCGCCGCGGTGCCAGGCGGGTCGCCATCAACCGGGAATCCTGAAGCCGACCAAGACGGATCGCCAGGTCCAGACCTTCGTGCACCAGATCGAGTTGCCGGTTGGTCAGCTCGATATCGATGCGCAGTTGCGGGTAGTGCCCCATGAACCGCGTCACCAGCGGCACAATGAAACGCTCGCCATACGCCACGGCACAGGTCATGCGCAGCATGCCTTTGGGTTCGCTGGTCAGGTCGCCGACTGCGCGCAGTGCTTCTTCGCGTCCGTCCTGCAGACGCTGGCAATGTTGCAAAAACGTCTGCCCGGCTTCGGTCAGCGTGACGCGCCGGGTGCTGCGATACAGCAGACGCGTCTGCAAGCGCTCCTCCAGCCGTACGATTTGTCGACTGATGTGCGAGGAAGAAACGCCCAGGCGTTCCGCCGCGGCGGTGAATTGGCTGCATTCGGCAACGGCGACGAATTCGTCGATGCCTTCCCAGCGGTTTTCGGACATGGGGATTATCCCTGTATGGCAATAATGTTTTGCTTTTGTCCGGATTATTCATCAAGCGGTGCTGGACTACACTGTTTGTCTGGTTTTTTATTCAATGGATTCACTGGAGAGTCAGCATGATCAAGTCGCGCGCCGCCGTTGCCTTCGAGGCCAAGAAGCCGCTGGAAATCGTAGAAGTCGATGTCGCCATGCCCAAGGCCGGTGAAGTGTTGCTGCGCGTGGTGGCTTCCGGGGTTTGTCACACTGACGCTTACACCCTGTCTGGCGCTGACCCGGAAGGTATCTTTCCGTCGATCCTCGGCCACGAAGGTGGTGCCATCGTCGAAGCCATCGGCGAAGGCGTGACCTCGGTGGCTGTCGGCGACCACGTGATCCCGCTGTACACCCCGGAATGCGGCCAGTGCAAATTCTGTAAGTCGGGCAAGACCAACCTGTGTCAGGCCATTCGTGCCACCCAGGGCAAGGGCCTGATGCCGGACGGCACTTCGCGCTTTTCCTACAAGGGCCAAACGATTTTCCACTACATGGGTACCTCGACGTTCTCCGAGTACACCGTGCTGCCGGAAATCTCCGTGGCCAGGATCTCCAAGGACGCACCGCTGGAAAAGGTCTGCCTGCTCGGTTGCGGCGTGACCACCGGTATCGGCGCTGTGATCAACACCGCCAAGGTCAAACCGGGTGACACCGTGGCCATCTTCGGTCTCGGCGGCATCGGTCTGTCGGCCGTGATTGGCGCGGTGAAGGCCAAGGCCTCGCGCATCATCGCCATCGACATCAACCCGGCCAAGTTCGAAATCGCCAAGCAACTGGGTGCCACCGACTGCGTGAACCCGAAAGATTTCGATCGTCCGATCCAGGAAGTGATCGTCGACATGACCGATGGCGGCGTCGACTTCTCCTTCGAATGTATCGGCAACGTGCAACTGATGCGCGCAGCCCTCGAGTGCTGCCATAAAGGCTGGGGCGAGTCGGTGATCATCGGCGTCGCCGGAGCCGGCCAGGAAATCGCCACCCGTCCATTCCAGCTGGTGACCGGTCGCGTCTGGCGCGGTTCGGCGTTCGGTGGCGTGCGTGGCCGTACCGAGTTGCCAAGCTATGTCGACATGGCTCAATCCGGCGAAATCCCGCTGGATACCTTCATCACCCACACCATGGGGCTGGAAGACATCAACAAGGCCTTCGACCTGATGCACGAAGGCAAGAGCATCCGTACTGTCATTCATTTCTGATCAATCGCGATGCCACGGCTGCCGATGTGCAGCCGTGATTGCGTAGGAGTCCTACATGAGTCTGGAAAACATCTCCTGTCAGAAAAGTTTCGGTGGTTGGCACAAGCGCTATCGCCATCGTTCCGAAGTGCTGGGTTGCGACATGGTGTTCGCCGTGTACCTGCCGCCGCAGGCAGAGCAGGGCGGCAAGTTGCCGGTGCTGTACTGGCTGTCGGGTCTGACCTGCACGGACGAGAACTTCATGCAGAAGGCCGGTGCCATGCGCATGGCGGCTGAACTGGGGCTGATTATCGTGGCCCCGGACACCAGTCCGCGTGGCCCGGATGTACCGGGTGATCCCGACGGGGCCTGGGATTTCGGTCTCGGTGCCGGGTTTTATCTGAATGCCACGCAGGAACCCTGGTCGCGGCACTATCGGATGCATGACTACGTCGTGCAGGAATTGCCTTCACTGGTTGAAGCGCATTTCCCGGCGTCGGACAAGCGCAGCATCAGCGGCCATTCCATGGGCGGTCACGGTGCGCTGGTCTGCGCGTTGCGCAATCCGGGGCGTTATCAGTCGGTGTCAGCGTTCTCGCCGATCAATAATCCGATTGATTGTCCGTGGGGCCAGAAAGCCTTCAGCCGCTATCTGGGCGAAGACCGATCGAAATGGCGCGAGTGGGATGCCTGTGCATTGCTCGCCGAGGCGAAAGAGAAACTGCCATTGTTGGTCGATCAGGGTGATCGCGACGATTTCCTCGCCACCCAACTCAAACCGGAAGCGCTGCAACAAACGGCAAAACAAGCGGGTCATCCACTGACGTTGCGCCTGCAGCCGGGCTACGATCACAGCTATTTCTTCATCGCGAGCTTCATTGACGACCACTTGCAGCATCACGCGCGCGCTCTGCACGAGTAATGCAGGTAGAATCACGCCCTGACAAAAATCGGGGCGTTTTTTTATGCGTATTGGCCACGGCTATGATGTGCACCGTTTCGCTGAAGGCGATTTCATTACTCTGGGCGGCGTACGAATCGCACACGGCTTCGGGCTGCTCGCTCACTCCGACGGTGACGTCCTGCTGCACGCCTTGAGCGATGCCTTGCTCGGCGCGGCTGCGCTGGGTGACATTGGCAAACACTTCCCGGACACCGACCCGCAATTCAAGGGCGCCGACAGCCGAGTGCTGTTGCGTCATGTGGTCAGCCTGATCCACGCCAAAGGCTGGAAAGTCGGCAACGTCGACAACACCATCGTTGCCCAGGCACCGAAGATGGCCCCTCATATCGAATCGATGCGTGCGCTGATTGCCGCGGATCTTCAGGTTGAACTGGACCAAGTGAACGTGAAAGCCACCACCACCGAGAAGCTCGGCTTCGTCGGTCGCGAAGAAGGCATCGCCGTGCATTCCGTTGCCTTGTTGCTGCGCGCATGAACGAACTGCAACTGCTCGGCCCACGGGCCTATGGCGACGCCCTCGGCACTGCGGTACTGAAAGCCATCGCCGAAGACTTTCAGGTCGATGAAGTGCTCGACATTCCGTTCAGCGGAGACGGCGAACACCTGTGGATCTGGGTGGAAAAACGCGGGCTGAACACCGAAGAGGCCGCACGCCGTATCGCCAAGGCGGCCGGTGTGCCGCTACGTACGGTGAGTTACGCCGGGCTCAAGGATCGTCAGGCGCTGACCCGCCAGTGGTTCAGCGTGCAACTGCCGGGCAAGGCCGATCCGGATCTGTCGGCGGCGGAAAACGATACGCTGAAAATCCTCAAGACCACCCGCCACAAGCGCAAGCTGCAACGCGGTGCGCATTCGGCCAACGGTTTCACGCTGCGCCTGACCCAGTTCAATGGCGACAAGGCCGCCATCGACGAGCGTCTGCAACTGATCACCAAACAAGGCATCCCGAATTACTTCGGCGCCCAGCGTTTCGGCCATGACGGTGGCAACGTTGTCGATGCCCGCTCCTGGGCCGCGCGCAAGGCACTGCCGGAGCAACGCAATGTGCGTTCGCGACTGCTGTCGACCGCGCGCAGTGTTCTGTTCAATCAGGTGCTGGCAGCGCGAGTGGCCGATGGTACCTGGCAGCGTGCTCTGGTCGGCGATCTGCTGGCGTTCACCGACAGCCGCAGCTTTTTCCCGGCCGGTGAAGCCGAGTGCAGCGATCCGCGTCTGGCGATTCTTGACCTGCACCCGACCGGTCCGCAGTGGGGCGAAGGTGACTCGCCGGCGGCCGGGCTTGTCCATGATCTGGAGCAGGGGATCGCCGCACGCGAGGCGGATCTGCGCGATTGGTTGATTAATGCCGGTATGAGCCACGAACGTCGCATCCTGCGACTGCCCATTGGCGGGTTGACGTGGCATTATCCCGAGCCTGACATTCTGCAACTGGAATTCGTCCTCCCGGCCGGATGCTTCGCGACCGTATTGGTGCGCGAGCTCGTTGATCTGGTGCCGGTGGGGCAGACGGACAGCCCATGCGTATTCTGATTTCTAACGACGATGGGGTGACAGCGCCCGGTCTTGCCGCGCTTTATGCTGCGTTGGCGGATTACACCGAGTGCGTGGTGATCGCCCCGGAACAGGACAAGAGCGGTGCCAGCAGTTCGCTGACACTCGATCGTCCGTTGCACCCGCAATACCTGGCCAACGGCTTTATCAGCCTCAATGGCACACCGACCGATTGCGTCCATCTGGGGCTCAACGGTTTGCTCGAACGTGAGCCGGACATGGTGGTTTCAGGGATCAACCTCGGCGCCAACCTGGGTGATGACGTGCTGTATTCCGGGACGGTGGCAGCCGCCCTCGAGGGCCGCTTTCTCGAGCGCCCGTCATTTGCCTTCTCGCTGGTTTCGCGGCAGGTCGACAACTTGCCCACGGCTGCCTACTTTGCGCGCAAACTGGTCGAGGCCCACGCCGGGCTTGATCTGCCACCACGCACGGTGTTGAACGTGAACATACCCAATCTGCCGATCGATCACATTCGCGGCATTCAACTGACCCGTCTCGGCCATCGCGCCCGCGCGGCGGCACCGATGAAAGTCGTGGACCCGCGCGGCAAGGCCGGTTACTGGATCGCGGCGGCAGGCGACGCGGAAGACGGCGGGCCGGGCACCGATTTCCACGCGGTGATGCAGGGTTACGTATCCATCACTCCGTTGCAGCTCGATCGCACCTTCAATGATGCCTTCAGAAGTCTCGACGGCTGGCTGGAGGAGCTCAATTAATGGCTCGTGAACAAGACGACAGGCTGCGCAGCGGCATCGGGATGACGTCCCAGCGAACCCGTGAGCGGCTGATCCAGCGTCTGTATGAAGAGGGTGTTTCCAACGCCAGCGTGCTGGAAGTGATCCGCCGCACCCCGCGGCACCTGTTCGTTGATGAAGCGCTGGCGCACCGTGCCTATGAAGACACCGCGCTGCCGATCGGCAACAACCAGACCATATCGCAGCCTTATATGGTGGCGCGCATGAGCGAGCTGCTGCTGGAAGCCGGGCCGCTGGACAAGGTGCTGGAGATCGGCACCGGTTCCGGTTACCAGACGGCGGTACTGTCGCAACTGGTCGAGCGGGTGTTCTCGGTGGAGCGCATCAAGGTGCTGCAGGATCGGGCCAAGGAACGCCTGGTCGAGCTCAACCTGCGCAACGTGGTGTTTCGCTGGGGCGATGGCTGGGAAGGCTGGCCGGCGCTGGCTCCGTACAACGGCATTATCGTCACCGCGGTGGCCACCGATGTGCCTCAGGCTTTGCTCGATCAACTGGCACCGGGCGGGCGGATGGTGATCCCGGTGGGTTCGGGCGAAGTACAGCAATTGATGTTGATCGTGCGCGAAGAAAACGGCTTCTCTCGACACGTTCTGGGCGCGGTGCGTTTCGTGCCATTGCTCAACGGTCCGCTGGCCTGAGCATTTGTTCAGGCCGCTGAATTCCTGTTCAACGCGCCTGTCTTACAGCGGCAGCGAGTGTTTAAACAGGAAGGATCGTCTACAAGCAAACGTGTGCGCCAGGCGATAGCGCTTCTATAAAGGTAAAGCCGGTTGCGCCCGTTATACTTGCGAAGTTTCATGCCGAAACCGGCATTCCACATTTTTCAGCCACCACAAAGGGAGCGGCGGGTGAGTCTCACAGTCATTGCGCAGCGTATGGGTAACACGAGCTTTCAGCGCCTGGTGACTGGCCTTGTCTTGAGCACCTTGCTGGTCGGTTGCTCCAGCACAAAATCGAGCAACGTTCGGGTCGTTGATCGCAACAGTACGGTGGCCCAGCGTCCTACAGTGACGACCGGACAGTATGTAGTCCGTCCGGGCGACACTCTGTTCTCCATCGCTTTTCGCTACGGCTGGGACTACAAAGCCCTCGCCGCCCGGAACAATATTCCTACGCCATACACGATACATCCGGGTCAGGCGATTCGCTTCGACGGGCGCACCGGTTCAACGTCGACTGCGGTTGTCAGCAACTCCGGCTCTTCAGCGTCTTCGTCCAGTAAAACCACGGTTATCCGGCGCCAGGCAAATGGCACGACAACCACTACAACCACGCGATCCGGCGCGGCTTCCACGACGGTTGTACCGTCCGTCGCCAACAAGCAAACACCCGCTCCACTGCCTTCACCGGGCCCAGCCCCGACCGGCTGGGGATGGCCATCTAATGGCATTCTGATTGGTAAATTCTCTTCAAACGGTAGTTTGAATAAAGGAATTGATATCGCCGGAGATTTGGGACAGCCTGTTTTAGCTGCGTCTGATGGGACAGTGGTATACGCCGGGAGTGGCTTAAGGGGCTACGGCGAATTGGTCATCATCAAACACAGCGAAACCTACGTCAGTGCTTACGGACACAACCGTCGGCTGTTGGTACGGGAGGGGCAGCAGGTCAAGGTCGGACAGACAATTGCCGAAATGGGGTCAACGGGTACAGACCGGGTGAAACTGCATTTTGAGATTCGCCGACAAGGTAAACCTGTAGATCCGCTGCAGTTCCTGCCCAGACGTTGATTTGCAGACCAGCCTGTTCCGTCACGTAGAGGGGACAGGCTCCAGCGCTGCCAAGGATAAAGGCGTCGCTTGAGCTTGGGGTCGAACTCACCAAAGGACTATAACAATGGCTCTCAGTAAAGAAGTGCCGGAGTTTGACATCGACGATGAGGTTCTCCTGATGGAGACCGGCATCGATTCGGATTCGATGTCGAATGATGAAGGGGCTGCTCCACCTTCCGTTCGTGCCAAATCCAAACACTCCGCTTCACTTAAACAACACAAGTACATCGATTACACTCGGGCACTCGATGCCACGCAGCTGTACCTCAACGAAATCGGCTTTTCCCCTCTGCTCTCCCCGGAAGAAGAAGTTCATTTTGCGCGCTTGTCGCAAAGTGGCGATCCTGCCGGGCGCAAGCGCATGATCGAAAGTAACCTGCGGCTGGTCGTCAAGATCGCCCGGCGTTACGTCAATCGGGGGCTGTCGCTGCTGGATCTGATCGAAGAGGGCAACCTCGGACTGATCCGCGCGGTGGAAAAGTTCGATCCCGAGCGCGGCTTCCGCTTCTCGACCTATGCGACCTGGTGGATTCGTCAGACCATCGAACGCGCAATCATGAATCAGACTCGGACCATCCGGTTGCCGATTCATGTGGTCAAGGAGCTCAACGTGTACCTGCGGGCTGCACGTGAGCTGACGCAAAAGCTCGACCACGAACCTTCACCCGAAGAAATCGCCAACCTGCTGGAAAAACCGGTGGGTGAGGTCAAGCGCATGCTGGGCCTGAACGAGCGGGTTTCTTCGGTCGACGTCTCGCTGGGTCCGGATTCGGATAAAACCCTGCTGGACACCCTGACGGATGACCGTCCGACCGATCCGTGTGAACTGCTGCAGGATGATGATCTGTCGCAGAGCATCGATCAATGGCTCTCGGAACTGACCGACAAGCAACGCGAAGTGGTGGTGCGCCGTTTCGGCCTGCGCGGCCACGAGAGCAGCACGCTGGAAGATGTAGGCCTGGAGATCGGCCTGACTCGGGAACGGGTGAGACAGATCCAGGTGGAAGGCCTCAAGCGCCTTCGGGAAATACTCGAGAAGAACGGCCTGTCGAGCGAGTCGCTGTTTCAATAAGCCACCCGCATGACCGCCAGGCAGTAAGCCCCGACTCGTTCGGGGCTTTTTGTTGGGGTATCGAAAGCGGCAGATGTTCCCGCCTTGTAGGTTTGCGCTGTAAGCCTTTGCTGACTGTATCGTAAGTGTTCGTTATTTTTACACTGCCGCTGAAGGCGATTGCGCTCATCGTCTTCTTTTAAGTAATTGATCTATATGGCTATTTTTTAATGTTATGAGCTTGTGACAAAGGGCGCGTTCGCCGGAGACCAGTTGCCCCCGCCGGGGAAATCTCTAGTATCCGGGTTGTGTCGACGGATAGACACGCCCTTCAAGGAAGAGGGGAATGGACATCGCAGGACGCGATTCATCAGGACGATGAAAAGGAACACAGGGAATAGGGAAAAAATGTGGGCGGGTCAAACCGCCCCTTTTTTTGCCTGAAAAAAGGCAAAACCCGGAAAAGCAAAAAGGCCCGCGAGGGGCCTTTCTTCCAAACGCGGGACAAATCAGCGTTCGAGGTCTTTGATCTTGCCTTTGACGCCATCCCACTCTTCGGCATCCGGCAGCGATTCTTTCTTCTCGGTGATGTTCGGCCAGATTTCGGCCAGCTCGACGTTCAGCTGAATGAATTCCTGCATTTCTTCCGGAACTTCGTCCTCGGAGAAAATGGCCACGGCCGGGCATTCCGGCTCGCACAGAGCGCAGTCGATGCACTCGTCCGGGTGAATTACCAGGAAGTTCGGGCCTTCGTAAAAGCAGTCCACCGGACAGACTTCTACGCAGTCGGTGTACTTGCACTTGATGCAGTTGTCGGTGACGACGAAGGTCATTTCTAATTTTCTCCTCAGGCGGCGGCAGCGTTGCCCCTTCACGGTTGGGGTCGCCAGGTTCGGGAGCGATGTCTGCCAGCCAGGCTATTAGCCAGCAGCATCCCGAACCGCGCGAGATTCTAACAGCTTGAAGCCGTTTGCGTTATATCCGGTTCGTCGGTGCTTATATCCGGTTCTTCAGTGCATAGAGCATTTCAAGCGCACGACGCGGTGTGACGTCATCCAGATCCAGCTTGGCCAATTCATCCAGCACCGGATGCGGCAGGCTGGCAAACATGTCGCTTTGCTGCGGCGGCGCCGGTTTGCCTTTGACGGCCGGTTTCGGCGCTTCGTGCGGCAGCACGGTATCTTCCAGGCGGCTCAAGTGCTCGCGAGCTCGCACAATCACCTCGCTTGGTACACCGGCCAGCTGTGCCACAGCAAGGCCATAACTCTGGCTCGCCGGCCCCGGCAACACATGGTGCAGGAACACGATGCGCTCATTGTGCTCGGTCGCATTGAGATGCACGTTGGCCACCAGCGGTTCGGCTTCCGGCAGCACGGTCAGTTCGAAATAGTGCGTCGCAAACAGAGTATAGGCCCGCAGTTGTGCCAGACGCTCAGCCGCCGCCCAGGCCAGGGACAGGCCGTCGAAGGTGCTGGTGCCGCGCCCGACTTCGTCCATCAGCACCAGGCTGCGCTCGGTGGCGTTGTGCAGAATGTTCGCGGTCTCGCTCATTTCCACCATGAAGGTCGAACGCCCGCCGGCGAGGTCATCGCTGGAACCGATCCGGGTGAAGATCCGGTCCACCAGCGACAGTTCGCAACTGGCGGCCGGCACGAAGCTGCCGATGTGTGCCAGCAGCACGATCAGTGCAGTCTGGCGCATATAGGTGGATTTACCGCCCATGTTCGGGCCGGTAATCACCAGCATGCGGGTGTTGTCGTCCAGACTCAGGTCGTTGGCCACGAACGGCGTGGTCAATACTTGCTCGACCACCGGGTGACGGCCCTGGGTGATACGCATGCACGGTTCGCTGACGAAAGTCGGGCAGTTCAGGTCGAGGTTCAGCGCACGCTCGGCGAGGTTGCTCAGCACGTCCAGTTCGGCGAGAGCCGAAGCGGTGTCCTGCAATGGTGGCAACTGGCTGATCAGATCTTCCAGCAACGCCTCGTAGAGCATCTTCTCGCGGGCCAGGGCGCGGCTCTTGGCCGACAACGCCTTGTCTTCGAACTCTTTCAGCTCCGGGGTGATGAAGCGTTCGGCACCCTTGAGGGTCTGACGGCGGATGTAGTCTGCGGGCGCCGATTCAGCCTGCTTGCTCGGCAGCTCGATGAAGTAACCATGGATACGGTTGTAGCCGACTTTCAGGTTGGCGAGGCCGGTACGGGCCTTTTCCCGGGCTTCCAGATCGATCAGGAATTGGCCGGCGTTCTCGCTCAGCGATTGCAGCTCGTCGAGTTCGCTGTCGTAACCGGTTTTCAGCACGCCGCCGTCACGGATCACCGCCGGCGGGTTGTCGATGATGGCTTTTTCCAGCAGCGCCGCCAGTTCCGGATAAGTGCTGGTGGTGGTCGCCAGGCGTTGCAGGTGCGGCGCCTCAAGATCGGTCATCGCCGCTTGCAGTTCAGGCAGTGCGCCGAGGGCGTCACGCAGACGGGCAAGGTCGCGAGGGCGGGCATTGCGCAGACCGATCCGCGCCAGAATCCGCTCAATGTCGCCGATTTCCTTGAGCTGCGGTTGCAGGTTTTCAAAGCGATAGCGGTCGAGCAGGCAAGTGATCGAGCTCTGGCGCGCCAGCAGCACGGTCAGGTCGCGCAGTGGGCGATTGAGCCAACGGGTCAGCAAGCGGCTGCCCATGGCGGTCTGGCAACGGTCGACTACCGATTGCAGGGTGTTGTCGCGGCCGCCGGCCAGGTTGGTGTCGAGTTCGAGGTTGCGGCGGCTCGCGCCGTCCAGCACCACGGTGTCGTCCAGCCGTTCATGGCGCAGGCTGCGCAGATGGGGTAGGGCGGTGCGCTGGGTTTCCTTGGCATAGGCCAGCAGGCAACCGGCGGCGCCGATCGCCAGGGTCAGGGTTTCGCAACCGAAGCCTTTCAGGTCCTGGGTGGAAAACTGCTGGCAGAGACTTTTCAGCGCCGAGTCGCGTTCGAAATCCCACGGCGCGCGGCGACGAACGCCACGGCGTTTTTCCGCCGGCAGATCCTTCGGCCAGTCATCCGGGATCAGCAATTCGACCGGGTTGACCCGCTCCAGCTCCGCCAGCAGGTTTTCCCAGCCCTTGATCTCCAGCACGGTGAAGTTGCCGCTGGTGATGTCCAGCACGGCGAGGCCGAACAGGCGCTCGTCGCCCAGCACCGCCGCGATCAGGTTGTCGCGACGCTCATCGAGCAACGCCTCGTCGCTGACCGTACCGGGGGTGATGATCCGCACCACCTGGCGCTCCACCGGACCTTTGCTGGTGGCCGGATCACCGACCTGCTCACAGATCACCACCGACTCGCCGAGCTTGACCAGCTTCGCCAGGTAGCCTTCCGCCGCGTGGTACGGAATCCCGCACATCGGAATCGCCTGCCCCGCCGACTGCCCGCGCGCGGTCAGGGTGATGTCCAGCAACTTGGCCGCCTTCTTCGCGTCTTCGTAGAAGATCTCGTAGAAGTCGCCCATGCGGTAGAACATCAGCTGGTCCGGGTGCTGATTTTTCAGGCGCCAGTACTGCTGCATCATCGGAGTGTGGGAGGACAGGTCGGAGACGGCTTTATTCATCGGATTGTCAGGCAACTCGTTCAAAGGTGTGGGGCAAAAGCGCGGCAGTGGCCGGGCTTTTCCGCGATGGGCGCAAGGTTACCATGGGCGCTCTGTGGTCCGCAGGCATCGCGGCCGGGTGACACCTATCTGGCGCAAAAACGTCGACTATGGACGATTTATGCAAATCAGCATTTGTCTTCGCGAAAAACTTCAAGCACTATGCGCGTTATGCAAAAACGCAACGTATCTACCGTCTTAAGAGCACTGCTCGACCAGCACGGGATCTCCCCCACGGAGCTCCACCGTCGCACCGGCGTGCCTCAATCCACGCTCTCGCGGATTCTCAGCGGGAAGATCGTCGATCCTTCGGATAAACACATCTCGAAGATCGCCGAGTACTTTGCCGTGAGCACCGATCAGTTGCGCGGGCGCGCGGATGTTGCGCCGGGCGCCAACGCCGGACGCGACGAGTTGCATTCCGAACTCAAGGACATAAGCCTGTGGGACGACGATACCCCCGTCGATGACGACGAGGTGTCGGTGCCCTTTCTTCGCGAGGTTGAATTGGCTGCTGGATCAGGAAGATTCGTCATCGAAGAGAGCGAGCGCTCGAGCCTGCGCTTCGGCAAGCGCAGTCTGCGCCATAACGGTGTGCAGTTCGATCAGGCCAAATGCGTGACAGTACGGGGCAACAGCATGTTGCCGGTGCTGCGCGACGGCGCCACGGTCGGCGTCAATGCCGGCAAATGCGGGATCGGCGACATCATTGATGGCGACCTTTATGCGATCAACCACAACGGTCAATTGCGGGTGAAACAGCTCTATCGCCTGCCTACCGGTATCCGTCTGCGCAGCTTCAACCGCGATGAGCATCCGGACGAGGACTACAGCTTCCAGGATATGCAGGAAGAGCAGATCGTCATCCTCGGTCACGTCTTCTGGTGGGGCATGTACGCCCGCTAAGCCAATCCTTTCAGACAAAACCCGCTTCGGCGGGTTTTTTTTCGCCTCTGGAAAACCGGCCAGCCCTTGAACGGCGGGGCTCCCATGCATCTGCGCAAATTTAATGCATAAATAAATGCATTTACGCATTGACTGTATATGCATCCATGCATATTCTTGCCACCAAGCCGCTCGACAAAGCGGCTGGCAACAACAGCTCTTTAGTTCCACAAGAACAGGCAGCGATGAACCGGCCTCAACGGTTCAGAGGGTTGGCAACTGACCCGGGTGTGCAGCGTAAAGCACCAGAAGCAGTTATCCGGCGGGCAGGGACCGCGGTCGGAAAAACAATATGAATGGACTCGTACCGCGCCAGTAGCGCCGAAAAGTCAGCTTCCTTCACATACACAGGATTGAAGGAAGGCGAAGGAGCGCATTACTGAAAAGCCCGGCGAGTTGCCGGGCTTTTTGGAATGCCTGCCTCAAGAGAAAACGATTGAACCCCACACACACCACTCATCCATCACACCAGGAGGCGTGACATGACAAACGAGCAACAAGCGTTGGCGGACATGCCGATCTGGCTGGTCATTCTGCTCGCCCTGGTGGGCGGCGTATCCGGCGAAATGTGGCGCGCTGACAAGGAGGGCGCCCGCGGCTGGGCGTTGATCCGACGTCTGGCGTTGCGCTCAGGGGCCTGCGTCATCTGCGGAGTGTCGGCGATCATGCTGTTGTATGCCGCCGGTATGTCCATCTGGGCCGCGTGCGCGATCGGTTGCCTGACGGCCATGGCCGGTGCCGACGTGGCCATCGGTCTTTATGAACGCTGGGCCGCCAAGCGCATCGGCGTCTGCGAGATGCCGCCCCGCGACTCACAGTAAATCTTTCACTTGCCTGCCTCGCTGCATCTTGTGCGGCGGGACTTCGCGTGGACATCAGAAAAGGAGGTCAAGCATGCCCACACCGATCGAGCAGCCCTCACAGCTGTTCACGGCACTGGCCACAGCCTTGCGCAACAACGCCGACCTGAACGTGCAGGTCGGCAATCACGATGAGTTCACAGCCCCCGGCGACAAGGCCTGGGTGCTGATCGACATCGAGCGAAATGCACCGGGAGAGCGCGCCGCCAACGGGCGCATTGCCCATGTGCTGACGCTGTCGCTGCAAGTCATTCCGGCGCTGTCCGCCACGGCGTTTGCTGCCTGCGACCTGATCGCCGCCTTGAAGAATCTGGTCACCGACAACCGCTGGGGCTTGCCCGGCGATCAATGCGATCTGCCGATGAACATCGATGGAATGCCGTCATTGCTCATCCGCGCCGATCAGCCGAACAAAGCCTGGACGTTGTCTTTCAACCAGACCCTCTATCTGGGGCCGACCTTGCTGGACGACCCGCTCGGCACGCCGAAATTCGCCCGCACCTGGGAAGTCAGCGACATCGACGACCCCGACCAATACACCACGCTGGAGGCCTGACCGATGTTCGACGCATTACTGCGTATGCAACTGGGCCCGATCATCGAGCGCCTGGCGGAAATGGAAGCGGAGATTGAAGACCTGCACCGTCGCGCCGAGAGTTATTGCCGCATAGGAATCTGTCAGGAGGTCGATGCGGCGAGCAACACCTGCCGGGTCAGCCACGGTGGATTGCTCACCCCGGCCATCAAGTTCTTCAACCCGAGCGCCGGCGCGCAGAGCGAGTCGCGGATCCCGACGGTGGGTGAGCAGTGTCTGCTGTTCAACTACGGCAGCGGTGAAAGCGGCGCCCAGAGCGTGGCGTTGTTCGGCCTGAACAGTGACCGTTTTCCACCGGCCTCCACCGTACCAACGCTGACGCGTCGTGTTCATCAGGACGGCAGCGAAAGCGGCTACGACGACGCCACGCACACCCTGCACTGGCAAAACGGTCCGGCAGCCTTCAGCGGCTCTCGCGAATCGCTTGAACTGAGCATCGGCCCGGCACGGCTGGCGATGACACCGCAAGCGATCAACCTGCAACTGGGCGCCGTCGGCCTGACCATCGACGCCTCGGGCGTGCACTTCAGCGGCCCGCTGGTGGATCACCAGGGTCGCGTCATCAGCCCCTGAATCAAGAGCTTCCCATGATCGGAATCGATAGAGACAGCGGGGCCACGGTCGACGACTGGCTGCAGTTTGTGCAGCGCGCGACCCGGGCCCTGACCACGCCGCTGGGCACCCGGCAAAAAAGGCCCCTTTATGGTTCGTTGATCCCCACATTGCTGGGGCAAAACCTGGGCGACGACATCCTGTTGCTCGCCCAGAGCCACGCAGCCCAGGCGTTCTACAACCCGCAAAACGGCATCAGCGATTTCCAGCCCGGCGTGATCGTGGCGAGCCGAAAGGGCGCCGGGTTGCTGCTGAGATTTGCCGGCACCTGGAAAAACCGCCAACAGACTTTCGAGGTCGTGACATGAGCATGTTGATCCCCGGCCAGAATCAGTTGGCCGAACCCTCCTTGATCAAGGTCGATGCCTTCGAGGATTTGCTCGCCGAGTTCAAGGCCTTCGTGGTCGAGTACGTCGGCGCCCGCTCGCCGCAGAGCGCGGAAAAACTCAAGACCAGCCTGGACAACGAAAGCGAACTGCTGACCCTGGCCCTCGAGGCTTTCTGCGTTCGCCTGCAAACCCACGAACGCAAATACAACGCCCGGATCAAGCAGATGCTGGCGTGGTGGGCCACCGGCAGCAATCTAGATGCGCGGCTGGCGGACATGGGGCTGGAGCGACAGTTGCTCGATCCGGGCGATCCGGCGGCATTCCCGCCGGTGCCGGCGATTTACGAGAGCGACGATGACGCCCGGCTGCGTTATTACCTGGCGCCCCATGCGCCGGCGGCGGGCTCGCGGATGCAGTATCGCCGCGAAGTTTTCACCCTTGGCGAGCGGCCGACGGTGAAAGTCGAATCCACCGATGCCGGTGTGGTGAACGTCACTTACACCTTCGACCCGGACGGCCTCGCCGCGCAGGTCAAGGACGGTAACGGCCGCCGCACCGCGCCGGGTGAAGTGCAAGTCACCGTGCTTGCCCGAGAGGGCGACGGTACGCCATCCGTGACGTTGCTCGACGGCGTGCGCCGACACTTTGCCCGGCCCGATGTCTGTCCGGAAACGGACAAGGTCACGGTGCAGGCTGCCGAGATTCAGCGCTACAAGATCCGCGTCGTGGCCATGATCAATTCCGGCCCGGATTCGGGCCTGACCAAGGTCGCTGCACAGCAACACTTGCAGGCCTACGCCGACAGCTGCCATCGCCTGGAAGGCCGGGTCGACCCGAGCTGGATCGACTACACGCTGCACAGCGCCGGCGCCGTGCAATTGCAGATTCTTGAACCGCTGGAGCCTGTCGTGTGCTCGGCGTTTCAAGCGCCGTACTGCACGGCGGTCGAGGTCGAGGTGCAGACGCTATGACCGATCAGACACCGCGTCCGACCCTGCTGCCGGCCAACAGCTCGGCGCTGGAACGGGCACTCGATATCGGCTTCGGCGCATTGCTTGATCGCGTTGCTCCGCCGTTTCCCGAATTGATGAACCCGGCCTCAACCCCCGTCGCCTTCCTGCCGTATCTCGCAGCGGATCGTGGCGTTGCCGAATGGAGCACCGACGCACCGGAAGCGGAAAAGCGCCTGACCGTCGAACTGGCCTGGCCCACCGCGCGCCAGGCCGGCACTCGCAAGGCGCTGGAAAACGCCGCCAAGGGCTTGCAGCTCAGGCCGGAAATCCGCGCCTGGTACGAACAGACACCGCCCGGCGAGCCTTACAGCTTTTCCGTGCGGGCCTTCAGCGAACAACCCTACAGCGAAGAAATCGACGCCCGTCTCGACCGACGCCTGGCGGATGCCAAGAGCGAGCGGGACGTGCTGTCGGTGTCGGTCGGCCTCAGCGCCTTCGGCAATCACGTCATTGGCGCCGCGACTTTCTGCGGTGAGCTGACCACGGTTTATCCGGTGTTCATCGAAGGGCTCGAAACCTCGGGAGAGGCGTTCATGGGCGCAGGCATGTACACCGTCGAAACATCCACTATTTATCCTCAGGGGGCCTGAATGGCTGACTATTACACCCTGCTCACCAACGCAGGGATTGCCTACGAAACGGCGTGCAAGGCTGCGGGCTTGCCGATCAAGCTGACGCAGATTTCCGTCGGCGACGGAGGCGGCGCGGTCTACAACCCGGCCGCGACGGCTACCGCGCTGAAACGCGAAGTCTGGCGCGGTCCGCTCAACGCACTGTTCCAGGACGAGAAAAACCCGAGCTGGCTGCTCGCCGAAGTCACCATCCCGCCGGACGTCGGCGGCTGGTACGTGCGTGAAGCCGGGCTGTGGACCGACACCGGCATTCTCTACGCCATCGTCAAATACCCGGAGTCGTTCAAACCGGTACTGGCCACTTCGGGCTCCGGCAAAGAGTTCTACATCCGCTCGATTTTCGAGACCAGTAATGCTTCGCTGGTGACGCTGCTGATCGACGACACCGTAGTCAAGGCCACTCGCGCCTGGGTCATGAGCTACCTCGCCGAAGAACTCGGCAAACTGGATGGCAAACAGTCGGTTCGCGTCGCCGCCACCGCCAATGTGGTGTTGAACGGTGCGCAGCAGATCGATGGCGTGGCGGTGATTGCGGGTGACCGCGTGCTGCTGCCGAATCAGACCCTGGCGAAAGACAACGGTCTGTGGATCGTCGCCAACGGCGACTGGATCCGGGCCAACGATGCCAACGTCAGCGCCAAGGTCACCCCGGGCCTGACGGTGATGGTGGAAGAGGGCACGCTCAACGGCGATTCGCTGTGGCACCTGACCACCAACGCGCCGATCACCCTCGGCACCACTGCGCTGACGTTCAAGATGCTGGCAGGTCGTACCGGGATTGCCGCCGGGACTTACAAGAGTCTGAGCGTCGACGAATACGGCCGCGCGACGGCCGGCTCGAATCCCGACACGCTGGCCGGTTTTGGCATCAAGGATTCGTACACCAAGGCTGAAGTCGAGGCGCTGATTGCCAAGGCCTCGGCGCTGCCGGTGGGCTCGATTGTCGCGTTCCCTGTCGATACGCCGCCGCCGGGTTTCCTGGAGCTGGACAACAGCGTCAAGAGCAGCGCGACTTACCCGGACTTGAGCGCCTATCTGGGTGGCAAGTTCAACAAGGGGGATGAGGGCGTCGGGAATTTCCGCTTGCCTGAGGCGCGTGGGGAGTTCTTGCGGGGTTGGGATCATGGGCGTGGCATCGATGGCGGTCGGGCAATCGGCAGTTCTCAGACTGACACGCTGCAGAACATCTACGGCACCTTTGATGGCTATCTCGATATCACCACCGTAAGTGGCGCGTTCACAATGGGCAACATGAGCCGGTCCTCATCGCCGCTCAACCAGAAAGACGCTTACCACAGTGTGATCCTTGATGCTTCAAAGGTGGCTCGTACTTCCACGGAAACCCGCCCCCGCAACATCGCCGTCATGTGGTGCATCAAGGCCTGGAACGCTCCGGTCAATCAGGGGCAGATAGACGTTGCCGCACTGACCGCCGAGCTGGAAAAAATGAAATCGGCGGTACCGGTGGGCGCCTTGATGCCGTTCCCGTCTGGTGTCGTGCCTCCTGGCTATCTGGAAGCGGACGGCAGTCTGTTTCAGGATGCGCTCTATCCGCACCTTGCCGCTTACCTGAACAAGAAGTTCAACATTGCTGGTGACGACGCGAGCTATACGCGGCTACCGGATACGCGTGGTGAGTTCCTGCGTGGTTGGGATCATGGGCGTAGTGTTGATGCTGGCCGAACGATTGGTAGCTGGCAAAAGGCATCTGAACACGTATTTGATATCGGCACATCGATATCGACGGTATCGGACAGGAACGCTTCGTCGTCGCCTGACACAGCTTTGTTGGACATGGGATACGACGCCGTTAACGTTGCGGACTATCCGGGCGCCCAGTACACCGTGTCGGTTATCAATGCCAGCTCGACAGTTGTTAACAGCGATCAATTAGCCTTTGGCGGCACACGTCCGCGCAACTTGGCGGTGATGTGGTGCATCAAGGCCTGGAACACACCGGTTAACCAGGGAACGATTGATATCGCCTCGCTTGAGCAGCGAGTGATTAAAAACGAGTTTGGTCGCCTTCTGAATATTCAGAAGTTTACGGCTAACGGGACCTACGTTCCGTCGCCCGGGATGAAAAAGGTTCGGATTCGGATCGTGGGAGGCGGAGCAGGATCTGGCGGTGCATCTGCTACGGCATCTGGCCAAGTCTCTGCGTCCGGTGGTGGCGCGGCTGGCAGCTATGCGGAGGCGCTACTGACGGCGGAGGAAATTGGCGCGAGTCAGTCGGTCATCGTAGGTCTTGCAGGGATCGCTGGATTGGCTTCAGGCACAACTGGAACCAGTGGCGGCACAGGCGGCGCCACCTCGGTGGGGGCACTGTTGTCTGCCCCGGGCGGTCTGGGGTCAATCTTTTCTATTGCTGTATCAACGGTAGGTTATGCCTTGTACGTGGGCGGCTATCCGGGGGCGCCATCCTCTGGAGGCAATTTACTCAACATGCCTGGTGCGCCTGGATATCCCGGTATATCCGTCAATGGGTCGACTCTGGCTGGTCATGGCGGTAGCGGACCACTTGGTGCAGGGGGAAGTGGGTACGGTATCGGCGCTTCGATTCAGAACGGTACGGGATACGGGGGCGGTGGTGGTGGTGTGGCCAACGGCCCATCTATGGCAGCGCGCAACGGCGCACCGGGCGCTGGCGGTGTTGTGATTTTCGAGGAATACGCCTGATGAAAAAATACGCCCTTCTTTACATGGGTAAGGCCGTTCAGTTGTTCGAAACCGACGGCGACATAAAGACGATGTTTCACCCGGATATGAATTGGATCGAATGCCCCGGCGAGGTCGAAGAGGGTTGGCTGTACGACGGCGAGCGTTTTGCGCCAGAAGGCGTTCCGGTGGTCTCGCTGGATGAACTCAAGGCCGCTGTGGCGGCTGAGCGCTTCGCTCGGGAGGGCGTCGGCATTGTCGTCGGCAGCCTGCAAATCGAGACAACCCGCGACAGCCAGGCGCTGATCGCAAGCATGGGGCTCTCAGCCATTTTCGATCCTGAATACCGCTGCAATTTCAAAACAACGAAAGGATTCGTCGAGATTGGAGCTGCGCAAATCATCGATATTGCGAAGGCAGTACGGGCGCACGTCCAGGCTTGCTTTGACCGGGAGCTGACGTTGTTACGCGCAATCGAGACAGGCGAGTACCACGACGAAATGCTTACCGAGGGTTGGCCGGACTCATCGTCTGCCGATACCGCAGATCTCAAATAAACGCCCCGCATCCCGGGGCGTTTTCTTTCCCCCAAAAAACACTCAACACCCACCAAGCCCCCTCCCAACGAGGGGCTTTCCCGTTTATGGAGAAACGAAAAATGGCAACCCGCCAAACCTACACCGTGCTCGTTCCATTCCCCACCGGCGGTGGGCACTGGTCGAGCGTCGGCCAGGAACTCGATCTGCTCGACGTCGAGGCCAGTGCCCTGCACAGCGCCGGTCGACTGGAGCTGAAAACATCTACCAACAAGGCCGTGAAGGCCGCTGCCAAGAAGGCTGACTGACTATGGCTGAGGTTCTGAACTTCGAGCACAACGGCATTACCGTCAATGCCACCGAATCCCCCGAGGCCATGGGTGGCCTTGGCGACAACGTCATCGGTCTGGTCGGCACCGCGCCGAAAGCCGATCCGCTGATTCCGCGCAACGCACCGTTTCGCATCAACAGCTTCACCACCCACGCGCTGCTCGATCCGACCGGATCGGAAGAGGGCACCCTGTACCACGCGGTTTACCAGATCCTCAAAGTGGTCAAGGTGCCGGTGTACGTAGTGATCGTCGAAGCGGGCGCGACCCCGGCCGATACCGTCAACGCGGTGATCGGCGGTGTTGAACCGGCCACCGGCCGCAAGCTCGGTCTGGCGGCACTGGGGAGCGTCCCGGAAGACCTGACCATCATCGGCGCGCCAGGCTTCACTGGCACCAAGGCGGTGGCCAGCGAGTTCGCCGCGTTCGGCAAGCGCATCAAGGCCCGTGTGGTGCTGGACGGCAAGGACGCTTCGGTCGCCGATCAGGTGTTGTACAGCCAGGAACTGGGCGGCGCTGACCTCGGTTTCGACCGTTGCCTGGTGGTGCACAACATGCCCGCCGTGTACTCGAAAGCAGCGAAGAAAAACGTCTTCCTCGCGCCCTCCAGTCTGGCGATTGCCGCGCTGGCCAAGGTCAAGCAATGGGAAAGCCCGGGCAACCAGGTGACCTACGCCGAAGACGTGTCGCGGGTCGTCGAGTACAACATCCTCGACACCTCCACCGAAGGCGATCTGCTCAACCGCTACGGCGTCAGCTACTACGCCCGCACCATCCTTGGCGGCTTCTCGCTGCTGGGCAACCGCTCGATCACCGGCAAGTTCATCAGCTACGTCGGTCTGGAAGACGCCATCAGCCGCAAGCTGGTGAAGGCCGGCCAGAAAGCCATGGCCAAGAACCTGACCAAGTCGTTCATGGATCAGGAAGTCAAACGCATCAACGACTGGCTGCAAACCCTGGTCGCCGACGAAACCATTCCCGGCGGCAGCGTGTACCTGCACCCGGAACTCAACAGCGTCGAGAAGTACAAGAACGGTACCTGGTATGTGGTCATCGACTACGGCCGCTACGCGCCGAACGAACACATGGTTTATCAACTCAACGCCCGCGATGAAATCATCGAGCAGTTCCTGGAGGACGTTCTCTAATGTTTACCAACCGCGTAAGACAGGCCATCGCGGCCACCCTGCAAGGCCTGCCGTTGTCGGCGACCGTGGAGGAATTCACTCCGCCGAAGATCGACTTCGACATGGAAAGCATGACAGGCGGGCGCTTCATCGTTGAGGAAATGGCCAAGAGCGCCAAGCCGCTGAATGCCACGCTCAAGCTGCAAGGCACTGGCGCTGAAGTGCTGCTGGCGATGGGCGTGAAACTGGGCGACGACATTCTGCTGAACGTGCGTGAAGCCGGTCAGGATCAGGACGGCAACCCCTGGTTCACCTATCACACCATTGGCGGCAAGCTCAAAACCATGAGTGAAGAAGCAATCAAAATGGGTAGCAAAGCCCTGACGACTCTTGAGTTCTCCTGCCGCACCTACAACCGCCTGGAAAACGGCGTGCCGGTGATCGACATCGACGTGCGCACCCAGAAGTTCGTGCTCAACGGCGTCGACATCCTCGGTGATGCCCGTCGTGCGGTGCTGATGCCGTAAGCCTCGGCTAAAGGCAATCACAAAACCCTGTGGGAGCGGCGGTGCGACTTGCCCGCTCCCACAAGGGACTGCAACACCCCTCAAGAATCACCAAGGAATTCATACATGTCGTGGATGCCACCCAAGCATGACCTGCTGTCGCCGATCACCGGTGACGACGGCTCGCAGATTGAATCGATCCAGCTCAAGCCGCTGTTCTACGCCGCCCAGAAAGAAGCGCTGGAACGCGCCGGCGATGACGAAGACGACCAGTTCTTCGAGCTGGCGCTGCTGGCCACCGGCCTGTCGGTCAAGGAGCTCGACCAGCTCAAGCGTCCGGATTACGTGACCATCGCGCAGTACGTGCACGAGTTCTCGACCCGTCCGTCTTCGTACTTTCTCGATCAGGTCGAAGACGCGGAAAAATCCGACGATCCCGATCAGGTGCAACTGCTGCAACCGCTCGCCGTCACCGGCCGTACCGTGACCTCGCTGAGCCTGGAAATGCCGGCACTGCGGGCCACCAAAGTGATGAAGAAACTGAAAACGGCCAAGGAACGCGCCGAGTTCATCACCGCCCATTGCACCGGCCTGATGATCCCCGATCTGGCCCTGATGACCGTGCCGGACTGGACGCAATTGCAGGTGCGCATCGACGATTTTTTAAACCAGCCGGCGGCCTTCTTTCAGAACGCGACATCGAAGTAATCCTCGATATCGTGCCGCTCATTTACCCGGTAAGTGAGGCGGAGATTCTGGAGTGGGACGCCGAAAAGGCGTTGCGCCGCTACGACATAGCGATCACTCGCCTTGGCGTGAAACAGGAGTAGAGCGGCATGGCAGAGAGCAAGATTTCGCTCATGAATGCCGGCGACAGCGCCGGCGCAGGGTTTGGCAGTATCACTCTGAGCACGGCTGCGCTCGCAGGTGCTGGGCAAACCGCGTTGGATCAGACCAGCGACCTGCGCCAGGCACTGCTGACGGCCAGCGGAAAAATCGTGCTGCTGACTTCGGCAATCGATGCATTGAGCGTGACCCTGTCCGCCTTGCGTGGGTTGCCACAGGCTGCGAGTGCCGGAGCGAAGAGTGAGTCATCCGGCGGGCATAAAACACCGGAAAAATCCTCCGGGGGCGCTGAGCCTCCCGAGACGCGCAAGGCCGCGATGACCATGGATTCGGCGGCGGCCACTCTTGCGAGTGTGGCGCAGCTTTCCCGCGATGACGGGAAAGACATGGCCCTCACTAGCCTGAAAATGGCCAGTGCCACGCTGGTGGCCGCCGGAGGCACTACCGGGGTTGAGCTGGTCAGGATTGAAACCCTGGCAGCCAAGGCGGGAGTCGGCAGCGAAGCGGTAAACGCCGAGGGCAAGAAACGCGAATTGCTCACTTTTGCCAGCGATGCGGCCATTACTGCATCGGCATTCAAAGTTACCGGGCTGGAAGCCGGTGAAATGTTGAAGGTCTGGCGCACTTCGATGAAGCTCTCGCGCGATCAAGCCCTTGATCTGGCGGATGCGGCCAATCATCTCGGCAAAATGCCCGGAGATGTCCAGGCGGCTGATATTGGTTCTGTTCTGCAGCAATCGGGCGAGGCGGCAATCAGCGCAGGCTTGCAGCCTGAGCAGGCCGCGGCATTGACGGCAGCGCTGCTGAACAGCGGCGCGAAAAAAGACGATGCCGGCAATGCGTTGAAGAACATTTCCGATGCACTGGGCAAGGGCGATCAAGCCTCCATGGCCGAGAAAGGTGCCTGGAAGCAACTGGGCCTGGATCCCAAGGCAGTGGCCGAAGCCATGCGTGATCCTGACAAACAGAATGCCCAAGGCGCTGTTCTGTCGGTGCTTGCGGCCTTGAATACCAGACCGGTGGAGCAGCGCTCGACATTGGCCCGGACATTGTTCGCGGTCAGTGGAGACACCGCGTTGTCGCTGTCTCAGGACCTCGGCAAGGTGAACGAAGCCTTTTACCTGGTCAGCGACAAAAGCCGATACGCGACATCGAAGCTGGGTGATAAAAGCTCGGTAAGAGAGTCCGCACAGGCACTTGCCAATACTCAGCAGGGGCAGTGGAACATCAGGAATGCCCGTGAGGAACGTTTGGCGGTCGCCAAAGGCAATGCACTGGCGCCCGATATCGAAACGCCCGGTGAGAGCCATTCGATAGACAGGCTGAGCGATCTGGCCGAAACCTACCCGAAAACCACGGGTGCAGTTCTGACGGCGACGGCCTGGATCAAACCGGTGTTCGACGCCGTGACCGATGCGGTGGTCGGTGAGCTGAAAGACCGGGGAGGCAAATGGATCGTTGATAAAGCTGCCAGTTCCCTTCCCGGTCGTTCAAAGCTCGGCTTGTCTGCAGCAACCTCTGCGACGGCCGTGGCTGAAACTCAGGGCTTGGCTCTGGCCGGTCGCAGTGCCAGTGCTGGCAACGGTCTGAAAATACTCGAACAGACTGCAAGGGTTGCTACACCGCGGCTGGAGCCTGTGCTTGCATCGGTGCAGCCGGCCTCGCGCTGGATGCCTTGGCAGGCGAAGGCGGCGATTGGTGCTTCGGCTGTCGCCGCAGGTATTGCCAGCGGTGACAAACAGCAGATCGCGCAAGGTCTCGGTGCCGCTGGTGGCGCCTGGGCCGGTGCGGTCGCCGGTAGCTCGATCGGCGCCTCCATCGGCAGTGTGGGACTGGCGCCGGGCATGGCACTTGGCGGTCTGATTGGTGGACTGGTCGGGGGATGGCTGGGCGCTGAGGGAGGAGGCTTTTTAGGTGAGAGGCTCATGTCCAGCGCGCCGGACAAACTCGCCCCGCCGGCCGAAGTCGCTAAAGACCTGGCGGGTGCACAGACGCAGAACCAGCAGGTTTCCTTCTCTCCGACGATCCAGGTCACCTGTCCTGCGCCCGACACGGCCCAGCAAATTCATTCGATTATCGAGCAACAGCTGTCCGGCCAGTTTCACGGACCTTTCATGTCGCTGCTGACCACCAACCCCTTGGGCACACGCCGCGATGCAGCCCTGACTGACGGAGCCGGTACATGAAACAACAAATGGCACTGGGCAGTTTCATCTTCGGTCTGTCCCGGAATTTTGCGTACAGCACGCTGGCGCGGAAGTCCGATGGCGGCTGGACGGAACTGCCGATCCTGACCAGCAAACCCAAATCCCATCAGAGCGGACAGAAGCCAGAAACCCTGACCATCTCCGGCACCTCGATGTACGCCGTGGCGATGGAGCGGCTCGATGAGCTGCGTGCGTTGCAAGCACTACGGGTGCCACTGCCGTTGATTGACGGCATCGGTCGCAACTGGGGTTTGTGGCGGATCAACAGCATCGACGAAAACCAGAGCGAGGTCATCGATGACGGCACCGCGATGGTGATCAAGTGGGTCATCGGATTGTCGGAGTTCAACAATGCGTAAGGTACGGAGCATGGCCGGTGACTCGGTGAATCTGTTGCTGTACCGCGAAACCGGTCGCAGCGATGACAGCGCCGAAGAAGCCCTGTGGACACTCAACCCGACCCTGGCCGAGCACGGCCCGATCCTGCCGGCAGGTGTCTGGGTGACGCTGCCGGAGCTCGACAGCAGACCGGCCGCAATCAAACCGGTTCTGGCCTGGGATTAAGGAGGCTGCATGGCACAGGGATTTACGCCGGCGATTGAAATCTACGGCGCCCACAAGGACCTGCTGAACCAGCGCCTGATCAGTTGGGAACACATCGATGCCGCTGGCATGGAGTCCGATCAACTGACGCTGGTGCTCGACCTGGAAGGCCTTGAAGGCTTGCCGACCCTGGGCGGAACCATCGGCTTGCGGGTCGGCTATCTGGAGACCGGGCTGGTCGAAAAGGGCCAGTTCAAAGTGACCCGACTGACACCCACGCTGTTCCCGCTGCGCCTGACGCTGGTCGCGACTGCCGCGCCTTTCAGCGGCAAGGACGACACCGGATTCAAGGAACGGCGCACGGCCAGTCATGGCCCTACAACCCTTGGCGGACTGTTTCGCGAGCTGGTCTCGAGACACGGATTCTCGCCGCGCGTGGATGCCGAACTGGCGCTGATCCGGATCGCCCATGTCGACCAGTCGAACGAAACCGACATGAGCTTCATCACACGCCTGGCGAAAAAGTACGACGCGGTGGCCAAGCCGTTCAACGACCTCTATGTATTGGCGAAACCGGCGCAACTGAAAAACCTGTCGGGCCAGGTGATACCGGACGTCAGGCTGTCGGTGACCCACAACAATCGGCCGGGTGATCACGCCTTCATCAGCGCCACGCTGGAAGAGACGGCCCGCACCCAGAACCAGGGTTGCAAAACCTCCTTTTGGGACAGTGCGCTCGGCAAGCTGCAGGAGGTGATCACCGGGTCCGAACCCTACAAGGTCATTCGCCAGAAACTGGCCAGCGAAGAAGAAGCCAAAGCCATCGGCGAGGCCGAAGTGCGCAAGATGCTGCGCGAGAAATACAAGCTGAAGGTCACCTGTCCGGGCGATCCGCTGCTGGCAGCCGAAGGTCTGCTGGTACTCGACGATACCTGGCCGGACTTCATGCGCGGTCGCTGGTCGATTGAAAAGGTCACGGCCAGCGGCAAGCGCGAGGAAAGCTATCGCTGCCTGATCGAAGCGACCGGCCGCGATCCCGAGGCAAAAGCCAAGGACTGATCCCCCGGTCTCATCGCCACACCTCGCTGTGGTCATTCATAAAACCTGGAACGCTCCCCATGAAGGTCTCCCCGATCCTCACGCAGCTGCGTGCGCAATGCCCAAGCCTTGCCGGCCATATCGCGACAGGTGTTGACCTGGCGCTACTGCAAGGCGACCCGAATCTGCCGATGCCCTCGGCCCATGTTTCACCGCTGGCCGACCTGGCCAGCACCAGCACCGCCCAGAACGCCGCCAGCCAACCGATCCGCGACCGCTTCGAAATCATCCTGGCACTCGATGCCACGGACGCCACAAAAGCGCTGGATCTGTTGCACGACCTGCGCGCCGAACTGTGGCGGGCGCTGGTGGGGTTCAAACCCGATTCCAACTACAGCGCCATCGTTTACGACGGCGGCGAAACGGTCTCGATCACCAGCAGCCGCGCGTTCTATCGGCTGCGCTTTTTTGCCGAGTTCCAGCTGGGCCGCAATCTGCCAAGTCAGCCTGCGGAGAGTTGGCACGAGCGCGAACTGGACGGTTTGTCGTCCTTTACCGGGGCCACCGTGCGGGTCGATGCGATCGACCCGGCCGACCCCAACCTGAAACGCCCGGGCCCTGACGGGCGCGTGGAACTGACTTTCTCTGGAGACGTAACCCCATGAGCAACCGCATCACCGTAGTGCCGGCCCCTGGCCGTGCCGTGCCGGACCCGGAAGCCGGCGACCTGCTGCCACTGGAAGGCCGTGAAGTGCTGGACAGCGCCTGGTGGCGCCGGCGTCTGACCGACGGCGATATCACCCTCAAAACCGCAACAGCCAAACAAAAGGGAGCCAAATAATGGCGATCGGATTCAGCAACATCCCTGCGGACATTCGTGTACCGCTGTTCTATGCCGAAATGGACAACTCGGCCGCCAATAGCGCGTCCTCGTCCATGCGCCGCCTGATCGTGGCGCAGGTCAACGACAACATCGCCCCGAGCGAAGTCGGCAAACTGGTGCTGGTTTCCAGCGTGGCACTGGCCAAGAGCATTGGCGGCCAGGGTTCGATGCTCGCCTCGATGTACGAGACCTTCCGCAAGGCCGACCCGATCGGTGAGATCTGGTGCCTGCCGCTGCACAACGCCACCGGCGCCATCGCCAAAGGCGTGCTGACCCTGACCGGCACCGCGACTCAGGCCGGCGTGCTCAACCTGTATGTCGGCGGCGTTCGCGTCCAGGCCACTGTGGTCAACGGTGCCACTGCTGCTCAAGCGGCGACGGCTCTGGCTCAGAAAATCAACGCCACCGCCGATCTGCCGGTGAGCGCTGCGGCCGCCGAAGGCGTGGTCACGCTGAACGCCAAATGGACTGGCGAGAGCGGCAACGACATCAGCCTGCAATTCAATCGCCTGGGCAAGAGCAACGGCGAAGAAACCCCGGCCGGCCTGACCACCGCCATCACCGCCATGACCGGCGGCGTCGGTGTGCCTGATCAGGTAGAAGCGGTTGCCGCACTGGGTGACGAGCCGTTCGAATTCATCGCGCTGCCATGGTCTGATCTGGCCACCCTCAACACCTGGCAAGCGGTGATGGACGACAGCACCGGTCGCTGGTCGTGGGCCAAGCAACTGTTCGGTCACGTCTACAGCGCCAAGCGCGGCACCGTCGGCACGCTGGTGGCGGCCGGTCAGGCACGCAACGACCAGCACATGACCATTCAGGCACTGGAACCGGGCGTTCCACAACCGGTGTGGGTACAAGCTGCGGCACTGGCTGCGCGCACTGCGGTGTTCATCTCCGCCGACGCCAGCCGTCCGACCCAGAGCGGCAGCCTGCCGGGTGTCGATCCGGCTCCGGCCAGCGAGCGTTTCACCCTGACCGAGCGTCAGTCGCTGCTCAACTACGGCATCGCCACCGCGTACTACGAAGGCGGTTACGTGCGCATCCAGCGCTCGATCACCACCTACCAGAAGAACGCTTACGGCCAGGCTGACAACTCGTACCTGGACAGCGAAACCATGCACCAGTCGGCGTTCATCGTGCGTCGTCTGCAAAGCGTGATCACCAGCAAGTACGGTCGCCACAAACTGGCTTCCGACGGCACCCGTTTCGGCGCCGGCCAGCCGATCGTCACCCCGGCGACCATTCGCGGTGAGCTGATCGCCCAGTACGCCAAGCTCGAACTCGAAGGCCACGTGGAGAACGCCGAGCTGTTCGCCGAGCACCTGATCGTCGAGCGCGACGTGCAGGACCCGAGCCGCGTGAACGTGCTGTTCCCGCCGGATTACATCAACGGTCTGCGCGTGTTCGCACTGCTCAACCAGTTCCGCCTGCAGTACGACGACGCGGCCTGATCGCCCGTTTGAATCTATGAATCCAGCCCACTTCGCGTGGGCTTTTTATTTGAAGGGAGTAACACCATGGGTCAACTGATTGCAGGCACCTGCTACGTCAAGGTCGACGGTGCACAACTGACTATCAATGGCGGCTGCGAAGCCCCGTTGATGGCCGTCAAACGCGAAACCGTCGTGCCGGGTTTCTACAAGGAAACCGACATCGCGCCGTCGTTCAAAGTGACCGCGCTGCACACCGCTGACTTTCCGCTGAAGAAGCTGATCGAAGGCACCGACATCACCGTCACCTGCGAATTCAGCAACGGCAAAGTCTATGTGCTGGCCGGTGCCTACCTGGTCGAAGAGCCAGTTTCCAAGGGCGATGACGCCACCATCGAACTGAAATTCGAAGGCATCAAGGGGACCTGGCAATGAGCGGCGCCGTGAAGCTTCAGGTTGCGATCGAAGCTCACGGCGAGCCCCTGACCGAACTCGTCCTGCGCCGTCCGACGGTGCAGGAAGTGCGAGCGATCAAGGCGCTGCCGTACAAGATCGACAAGAGCGAAGAGGTCAGCCTCGACATGGACGTGGCGGCCAAATACATCGCCGTGTGCGCCGGCATTCCGCCGTCGTCGGTCAACCAGCTGGATCTGGCTGACCTCAACGCGCTGAGCTGGGCCGTTGCGAGTTTTTTCATGAGTGCGGCGTCGGAGCCATCACCGACCTGATTTCGGTCGCCTATGACCTGGCCTGGTTCTGGAAGGTTGACCCCGAACAGATGATGGCCAGGCCACTGGATGTGCTTCGCGAATCGCTGGAGCACGCGCAACGGATCAATGCGATGCAGCAGGTGCAGTGATGGCAGAAGAAACCAAAGCTAAAGCGTCGGTGCTGCTGACCGGCATCGACGAACTGTCACCCAAACTCGGCGCCCTGCGAGTGAAGGTCGATGACTTCAAGAAAAACCTCGAACAGACCGGCCTCGGTAAACTGGACATCAGCGGTCTGTTCAAGGGCGGCAGCGTGATTACGCCGTTCGTGGACGGGATCAAATCGGCTGCGGCGTTTCAGGGCAAGTTGACCGACGTCAGCGAGACGGCGAAAACCGTCGACCTGCCGGACACGCCCAGGGCCGCGGCGCAGAACATGAACGTGTTCAGCGCATCAATGGAAAAGGTTTCCGCGGCGGTGGATGCTGCACTCGTACCTGCCGTGGGTGCGCTGGTGGTCGGGCTGGAGCCGATGCTGACCCAGGTCGGCAGCCTGCTGGCCGACAACCCGAAACTGGTCGAAGGCCTGGCGGCCGGGGCGATTGCCTTCTCCGCCATGCAAACCGCCGTCACCGGTATGACCCAGGTGATGGACGTCATGAGCATGGTGCTCAAGACCAATCCGATCATGTTGATTGCCATGGGCATTGCGGTGGCGGCCGGTCTGATCGTGGCCAACTGGACACCGATTTCCGCGTTCTTCACAGGATTGTGGGAGGGCGTGAAAAACGCCGGGGCCAGTGCAATGGCGACGTTGCGCTCGGTGCTCGACTGGCGGCCGCTGGAGGCACTGGCGGCGCTGTGGGAACCGGTCACGGGTTTCTTCTCGGGCATCTGGGACAAGGTCAAGGCCGTGACCGCGCCGGTGATCGACTTTTTCAAGTCGGTTTTCTCGTGGTCGCCCGCCGGCATGATCCTGGACAACTGGGGGCCGTTGACCGGTCTGTTTTCGGCGATCTGGGAACTGCTCAAGGCCTTGAGTGTGCCGGTGATGGCGTTCCTCAAAGGTCTGTTCGACTGGACGCCACTGGGCATGATCATCAGCAACTGGGGCGCGATCACCGGTTTCTTCGCCTCGATCTGGGCAGCGTTGCAACCGGCGGCGCAAGCCATCAAGGACTTCTTCGGCACCCTGTTCGACTATTCCCCGCTGGGGATGATCATCAACAACTGGGGCGCCATCGTGACGTTCTTCGAACCGATCTGGGCCACGCTGCAAGCCTCGGCACAGCAGGTCAAAAGCTTCTTCCAGAGCCTGTTCGAATGGTCGCCGCTGGAGCAGATCGCGCAGTACTGGCAGCCGATCAGCGAAGTGTTTTCGGCGCTGTGGGGCGTGGTGCAGGCATTGGCCGCGCCGGTGCTGGAGTTCTTGCACAACATGTTCGAATGGACCCCGTTGGGGCAGATCATCAAGAACTGGGGACCGATCACCGAATGGTTCGGCGAGCTGTGGCAAAAGCTGCAAACCGTCATCGCACCGATCAAGGAACTGTTCGACGGTGGCTTCGCCGGGCTGATCGCCAAGGTCACCGGCAAGGTTGAAACCCTGACCGAAGCCCAACGCCAGACCAATGCCGAAGGCAAGGGCGAACTGGCGCCGGCCTTCTTCGGTGCCGGTGTGAAACCCGAGGGCGGCAGTGCGTTGCAGGGCGGTTCGTTGCCGCAATCCTCCGGCGCCCTGATCCAGCAAAGCGCCGCCAACAACCGCACGCAACTCGAAGGCGGCCTGACGGTGCGCTTCGAAAACGCGCCGGCGGGGCTACGCACCGATCAACCGCAAACCAATCAACCGGGGCTGGCGCTCAGTTCGCGCATCGGCTATCGCTCGCTGTCCATGGGAGGTTCCAATGAACTGGCGTGACCGTTTGTTGCCGGCATCCTTTCGCGGTGTCGGTTTCTGGATCGACCAGGCGAAAACCCCGGTCGGTCGCAAGGGGCAGTTGCACGAGTATCCGCAACGCGACCTGCCGTTTTTCGAGGACCTTGGTCAGCAGGCCAAGACCCACGATCTGACGGCGTTCATCATCGGTGCCGATTGCCTGGCGCAGCGCGACAAGCTGCTCCAGGCCCTGGAGCAGGGCAGCGGTGAACTGGTGCATCCGTGGCTGGGCCGCTTGCAGGTCAAGGTCGGCGAGTGCGACATGACCCATACCCGCCAGGACGGCGGGATGGTGACGTTCACCCTGAAGTTCTACCCCGACCGGCCGCTGCCGTTTCCGACGGCGACGGTCAGCACGCAGAAAGTGCTGCTGGCCAAGGCCGACGGTTTGCTCGGCTCGGCGGTGGCGCGCTTCGAACAGGCGATGACCCTGATCAAGGCGGCGCGGATCGGCATCGCCAATCTGCGCAACAGCCTCACCGGCGTGTACGACGTGATCAAGGAACAGCTCAAACCGCTGATCGCGCAGTACAAGCAAATCACCGAGCTGGTCAGGGCCGTGAAGGAACTGCCCAAGGAAGTGGCAGCGGAGTTCAAGGGCTTGCTCGGCGATATCAAAGAGCTGAAGGCGTTCGCGAAGGAGGGCTACCGTGGCGTGATTGCCGACGTGTCCCAACAACTCGAAGCCATCCGCAAGGCCGATGCACCGAAAATCACCACCGGCAAGGACACCACGGCTGCGGCGCAGGCTCTGGCCAATCTGGTGCAGGACACGCTGATCGTCAAAGTGGCGCAATGGGTGGCTTCGATGCCAGTGGCGTCGAAACCGGTGAAATTGAACTCGACACCTTCGCTGGATCAGCAATCGAAGCAGCCGGTCAGTCGTCAGGAAGTGCCGGTCACGGATGATCTGCAAACGCTGCAAAAAGCGTTGAACGAAGTGCTGCAAATGGCTCAGGACAAGGCCGATCCCGCGCACTACCAGGCCATCGCCGATGTGAAGGAAGCGCTGATCGCGCACCTCAAGGCTGTGGCTTCGTCCGGTGTGCGGCTGGTCAGCAAAACCTTCCAGGAAACCTTTCCGGCGGTGGTCGTGGCTTACAAGCAGTTTGGCGATGCCACCCGTGTGACCGAGGTCATTCAGCGCAACGGGCTGTCTCATCCGGGGTATTCACCCAACGAAGTGAAAGTCTCCGGGGAGTGAGCCATGAACGAGACTGACAACCGCGTCACGCTGACCGTCAACAACATGGAATACGGCGGCTGGAAAAGCGTGCAGATCACCGCGGACCTGGAGCGTCAGTTCCGCACCTTCAAACTCGATATCACCTGGCAATGGCCGGGGCAGACCGTGGATCAGCGGATCAAGGCCGGCGACCCGTGCGAGGTGCGGATCGGCAAGGATCTGGTGCTCACCGGTTATGTGTTCAAGGCCCCGATCAGCTATGACGGGCGGCAGATCAGCCTGAGCATCGAAGGCAGTTCCAGGACCCAGGATCTGGTCGATTGTGCGGCGCGAAACATCCCCGGCCAATGGCAGGAACAGTCGCTGTTGAACATCGTCCAGGCCCTGGCCGGGGAGTACTCGCAGTTTGTGGTCAACGAGATTCCCGAGACTGCACGCTTGAGCAAACACACCATCGTCCCGGGTGAAACGGTGTTTCAGTCGATCGACCGTTTGCTCTCGCTGTACCGGGTGTTTTCCACCGATGACGCTGAAGGCCGGCTGGTGCTGGCCAAACCGGGCAGCGGCGGCCGCGCCAGCGATGCGCTGGAGCTGGGCAAGAACATTCTCTCGGCCAATGCGCCGATGGATTACAGCCAGGTGTTCTCCGAATACAAGGTGATCGGCCAGCAAAAGGGCAACGACAAGAAGAGCGGGGCGGCAGCCAGCGAAGTGGAATCGACGGCGACCGACCTGAGCTTCAAACGCCGGCGCACCACGATCATCAATGAAGGCTCGCAACTGACGTTCGAACTGGCCCAGCAACGGGCCCAGTGGGAAAGCGCCACGCGCATGGGCCGGGCGCTGACCACCACGTATCAGGTGCAGGGCTGGCGTCAGTCCAACGGCGATCTGTGGCGTCACAACACGTTGGTGCGGGTCAAGGATCCGGTGCTCGGCTTCGATGAAGACATGCTGATTTCCAAGGTGACGTACTCGCTGTCGGCGCAAGGCTCGGTGACCACCCTGCAAGTGGCGCCGCCGCATACCTTCGACGCCAACCCATTGCCGGCGAAAAAAACCTGAGCCCGACACCGCCCTTCAAGGAAACCCTATGAGCCTACTGACACGCCTGCTGGCGCGCGGCACTGTCGTGCTCGCCAGTTCGGCCTCCAAGCTGCAATCGCTGCAAATGCGCCTCACCGCCGGTGAAGTGAACGACGACATGGAGCACTTCGAACCCTACGGCTTCACCAGCCACCCGCTGGCCGGTGCCGAAGGCGTCGTCACGTTTCTCGGCGGCGACCGTTCCCATGCCATCGCCCTGGTGGTCGCCGACCGCCGTTACCGCCTGCAATCGCTGGCGGCCGGCGAGGTGGCGATCTACACCGACGAGGGCGACAAAATCCACTTCAAGCGCGGCCGGATCATCGACATCGAAACCGCCACGCTCAACATTCGCGCCAGCACCGCGGTGAACTTCGACACGCCGGTGATCAACCAGACCGGCAAGATCGTCTCCACCGGCGATCAGCTGGCCGGTGGCATCAGTCAGATCAAGCACGTGCACGTTGGCGTGCAGGCCGGCAATGCTCAGACCGGCGTGCCGGCGGGAGGTCAGTGATGCTGTTCAGTCAGAACCTCCACGCTGCGCTCACCCGTGCGGTGTTGATCAGCCTGTTCACCTGGCGCCGAGCGGCCGACGACGATGCCCTCGACGACGAGGAGCGTTTCGGTTGGTGGGGTGACACCTTTCCGACCGTGGCCGACGACCGCATCGGCTCGCGATTGTGGCTGTTGCGCCGGGTCAAGCTGACCCGCCAGACCCAGATGGACGCCGAGTTCTATGCCCGCGAAGCCTTGCAATGGCTGATCGACGACGGCCACTGCAGCGCCATCGACATCATCAGCGAACGCCTCGACGCCCAGCGCCTGAACCTGCGCACGGTCCTGACCCTGGCCGACGGCGAACGCCTGGACATCAACCCCGAAAACAGTTGGCAGGTGATCTATGCCGTTTGAAACCCCTTCGCTGCCGGTGCTGATCAAGCGCACCCAAAGCGACCTGGCCGGCGATTCGCTGCGCCAGTCCGATGCGCAAGTGCTGGCCCGCACACTCGGCGGCGCCGCTTACGGTCTGTACGGCTACCTCGACTGGATTGCCGAGCAGATCCTGCCCGACACCGCCGATGAATCGACCCTGGAACGCATCGCCGCACTGCGCCTGAACCAGCCGCGCAAACCGGCGCAGGTCGCCACCGGCACGGTCAGCTTCAACGCCACGGCGGGTGCGGTGCTCGATGCCGATACGTTGCTGCAATCGAGTGACGGTCGCACCTTCAAAGTCACCGCCACCCGCACCACCGTCAATGGCGTCAACAGCACCAGCATCGCCGCGCTGGAGGCCGGCAGCCTGGGTAATGCCGAGGCCGGGCTGGCGCTGACGCCGGTGCAGCCGATCGCCGGCGTGGTCGGCAACAGTTTTGTGGTGCTGGCGCCGGGACTCAACGGTGGCGTGGCGCGGGAAAGCCTGGAGTCGCTGCGCTCGCGGGTGATCCGTTCCTATCGCGTCATCCCCCACGGCGGTTCGGCCAGCGACTATGAAACCTGGGCGCTGGAAGTGCCGGGCGTGACGCGGGCCTGGTGCCGTGGCGGCTTCCTCGGGCCGGGCACCGTCGGCGTGTACATCATGCGCGACGACGACCCGCAACCGGTGCCGAATGCCGCTCAACTGGCCGAAGTGCAGGCCTACATCGAGCCGTTGCGCCCGGTGACCGCCGAAGTGCATGTACGCCCGCCTGTACAGAAACCGGTGACCTATCAGCTGAAGCTGACCCCCGACACCACCGCCGTGCGCGCCGCCGTCGAAACCCAGCTGCGCGACTTGCACAATCGTGAAGCCGATCTGGGCGAGGATCTGTTGATCAGCCATATCCGCGAAGCGATCAGCAGCGCGGCGGGCGAGACCGATCACGTCCTGTCAGCCCCGGTGGCGAATGTGCCCGCGGGTGACAGCGAACTGCTCACCTTCGGGGGTTGCGTATGGCTTCCATAAGAACCGCCGCGCAATACCAGGCGCAACTGCGCGCTTTGTTGCCTTCGGGACCTGCGTGGGATCCGGAGCGCGTGCCGGAACTCGAGGAAGTGCTGCAAGGCGTCGCCGTCGAACTGGCGCGCCTCGACGCCCGCGCCGCCGACCTGCTCAACGAAATGGACCCGGCCGGCGTCAGCGAACTGGTGCCGGACTGGGAACAGGTGATGAATCTGCCCGACCCGTGCCTCGGCGCCACGCCGCTGTTCGACGACCGTCGACTCGCTGTGCGCCGGCGCTTGCTCGCAGTTGGCAGCCAGGCCGTCGGCTACTACCTGGACATCGCCAAAAGCCAGGGTTACCCCAACGCCACCATCACCGAACTCGAAGCCCCGCGCATGGGCCGCTCGCGTTTCGGCGCGGCGCACTGGGGCACCTGGGAAGCGCAGTTCATGTGGACGCTCAACACCGGTGGGCGGCTGTTGCTCGGCCGGCGGTATGGCGCGAGCTACTGGGGCGAGCGCTTTGGCGTGAATCCGGGCTCGGCGCTCGAATGCCTGATTCATCGGGCGGCGCCGGCGCATACCAAGGTGCATATCAACTATGACTAGGAAGGAGTGACGGGATGGATTATCCGAAAAGCATGCCCAGCTCCGGGCTGGTGGATGGACGGTTTGCCGATGAAAACCCGCTGACTGGAACCCCGGGTTCGTTGATTCCCGCGACCTGGGGTAACGGTGTAACGGAAGAGCTGCTGAACGTGATCCGTGCGGCGGGGATGGTCCCCTCCGAAAGTGAGTCGGATCAGTTGCTCAAGGCACTGAAGAATGTTTTGGCTGAGGACGCGATGCCCTTCGCCGCATTGGCATTTCCAACAGTGGCCACCGCTGACGGGCGCATTTCGGTCAGCGCTGCGAGCGCTTTCGCTGGCGGTACCGTGTCGGTGCCGGGCGGTGTGCTGGTCTGCTTCGGCGAAGAAGTTGCCGCCGGCATGACGGCCCGCTCGCGTACGTTGTTGACCACCGCATGGACCTCCCCCGGTCTGGAGATCAACAGCACCTATTTTCTGCGGATGCAGGTCCGTAACGGGGCACTGGTCTGTTACATGCAAAAAGGTCTCGACACCGATGTGATCCCGGCAGGGATGAAGGCGGGAACCGGGAGCAGTGGCGGTGGTTTCGACTCCACCTGCATCGACATGCTGGTCGCCAGAGTGGTGACCGCAGGTGCCGGGACTTTACCCAAGCTCACGCTGCTGGCGAACAAGGCCCGACTGGAGGCGATCGGTGTCTGGTCCGGTGCCAATGGCAATTACTCGGTTCCATTGAACTGGGCGCGCAGACCTCGTACGTACATGGCCGGGATCAGCGATTTTGATGACAACGTCAAAACCGACTATGGCGTGATCAGTGAGGAAATCGGGGTCAACTTCGGGGGTGTCCAGATCATGCCCGAAGGGGGCTTCACTGACCGTTACACAGCGCGTGTGGCGATTACAGCGTGGTCACAGAACCTGAGCTCTGCAGGTCGGATCAACGCTCGCGTCAGATGGGAGGTATGAGGATGAAGGCCATTATCGAAAATGGAGTGGTGACGGCTCTGATGACGGGGGATGTCGACTGCGGCGTTCCGGTGCCGGTCGGCCTCTCGGTCGCCACAGGCTGGCTGTTCGACGACGAGCGCTTCAGCCCGCCGCCGCAGGTCGATGTTTCGCCGGATGCGCAAATCGAGGCAGAGCGTCAATGGCGCATGGGTGAACTCACGGCCACTGACTGGCTGGTGACCCGTCATCGCGACGAACTGGACGTCGGGGCGCAACCGACCCTGAGCAACAAACAGTTCTCGAAATTGCAGGCCTGGCGTCAGGCGCTGCGCAACTGGCCGGCCTCCAGCGACTCGCCGGATAACCCGTCGCGCCCCGCACCGCCGAAGTGGCTGGCACGGTTGCCCCTTCGGGCACAGTGAACAAGCGCTCGCACCTCTGGCCCGACGCCCGCCCTGTGCGGGCACTTTTCATCGGTGCGCCAGCTGACCGCCGATCGCTGGAGCCACAGCAAATACCTACAGGAATTGAACAGTGGACTATCCAAAGAGTGTCCCCAGCGCCGGACTGGTGAATGGGAAATTTGTTGATGAAAACCCGCTGACCGGGACGCCGGGATCGCTGATCCCGGCCGACTGGGGCAACGGTGTCACGCAAGAAATACTCAACGTCATCAAGGCCGGGGATCTGACCCCGGACGAAAAGAAATACGATCAACTGCTGCAAGCGATTCAGAGCGTTTCGGCCAAGGGCTGGAGTCTGGATTCAGCATTGCCGGTCGGCTCATTGCCGTTGCCGACCGTCGCGACGCCTGACGGGCGCCTGCCGATCACGTCAACGGCGGTGTTGACCAGCGGCGGACGTGTGTCGATTCCCGCGGGCGTGTTTGTGAGCATTGGCCAGGAGGTGGTTGCGGGGCAACTTGGCAGGTCTCGCACGTTCACCACCCAGGCCTGGAGCAGTGCGGATCTGTTGCCGACCACAGGCTACTTCCTGAGGGCGCAGGTCATTGGCGGGGAACTGACGTTCTACATGCAGCGCGGAACCATCTATGACCCGGCACCTGAAGGATTGAAGGGCACCGTCAACAGTGCAGCAGGGGGTGGTTTTCAATCCACGCCGCTGGATATGTGCCTGGCATGGGTAGTGACCGCAGGACCTGGATCGGTTCCGATCGTGAGACCGATGTACAACCGCAAACATTTGACGTGGAGCCAGACGGTCAACGGCAATGGTGTGGTCTATCTGCCGCTCGATCCCCACGCCCGGGCGGCGCGGCTGGTGGTGGGCAACCCGACACCGCATCCGACTGGCATTACCGGTGTGTCCTTTGCACCGGGCGGTTGGCTTGGCGGTAACTACTGTTACCTGAATCCGACCGTGGGGACTTCGGGCAATTGGGATGGTTGGTCTACTGCCGGTGCGACGGCGTGCATCTTCACCAGCAACGTGCTCAACGACACAACGGTATCGACCCTGACCGCCAGCTTCGACCACAACCAATTACGCTCTCTCTGGCAGGTCTATCAGGCCGAGCACACGTTGGGCGCCAGTAATGCTTCCAGCGATGAACTGCTGTTCAGCATGGGCCTGAAAAACCTGTCTCCCGGCGACTATTCCAACGGGGTCGCCATCAATTTCAGCTCGGCGGTCAACGTCAATTTTTCATGGGAGTTGATCCGATGAATATCATTCAGGAACTGCATCAATTCGAAGAAGGATTGCGTCCGCTTCAGCCGTCCGCCGCCCATGTCTGGGACGGCAAAGCCTGGGTGCCGGACAGCGTGCGGGCTGGGCAACTGGATCAGCAGGAAGCCGAACGGCTTTGCGTGCGGGTCGATGCAGCCGCCGACAGCGCCCGTGCGGTGCTGGCCGGCGATCCGCTCAAGGCGCTGGAGTACGCTCAGGCGGCTGTCGACGCGCAGTCCTTTCAGGACGCGGGCTACCCGAGAAACGATGTGCCTCTGTCCGTCGCAGCCTGGGTCGCAAGAGGGCGCAGTGCCAGGCAGTCCGCCGAGCAGATTCTGGACAAGGCCGCCCAGCTCAGCGACAGCCTGCTGAGCCTGCGCACCTTGCGCCTGAAGGCCAAGACCCGGATCCGCGCGTTCGCGAGCAAGAACCAGATGGATCAGGCCCGCACTGCTGCCGATGAGGCGTTAGAGGCCATTCGTGAACTGACCGCCACCCCGGCCTCGTAAGCGCAATCGCATCACCCAAGCCCACTTCATTGTGGGCTTTTTATTTTCCGCAACAGAAACGTAGGTGCTGTCGCAAAAGCTTGCGCGCTGCTGCGTTTCATTTGTCATAACAGAGGAACGAACACCCATGGACTATCCAAAAAGCGTCCCCAGCGTCGGCCTGGTCGATGGCCGGTTCGTCGATGAAAACCCGGTGGCGGGAACGCCCGGGTCGTTGATACCGGCGGTGTGGGGCAACAGCGTGACCCAGGAAATCCTGAACGTGATCACGGGGGCCGGCATGACGGCTGCAGAGGCGGATACCGGTCAGTTGTTCAAGGCGATTCAATCGATCATCGGTGCAGCCAGTCCGATGCGTTCGGTGGTGACGCGGCTTGCCGCTTCGAAGGCTCTGAGCGATCAGGAGCTGGGCTTGGTATTGATCGATGGCAGCCCAGGTGCCACGACGATCACCTTGCCCGGCGCCAATGTCGGACTGGGTGTGCGCGACGTGATTGTTCGTCGTGTCGACAACAGCGGCAATCGAATGGTGGTGCAGGCATCCGGAACCGACCGGATCCGCTTTCACACGCATTTGTCTGCGAGTGGTTACCCGTTTCTGGTGCTGATGGGCGGCGGTGACTGGTGGCATTTGCGCAGTGATGGGGCGGGGAACTGGTGGCCGGTCGGTCGCTTCGACAACACACCACTGGGACGGCCGTTTTTTGAAACCACCATGGTTCTCAGCCCCGGAGGCTACGGCGCGCTGAACGGCACGCTGATGAATCGTGCCGAATGGCCGTGGCTGTGGGATCACGCTCAGCGCTCCGGAATGCTCAATACCGAAGCCACCCGCGTGGGCAACGAGGGCAACTGGACACCGGGTGACGGTGCCCTGACGTTTCGAGGCCCTGAGTTGCGTGGTGAATTCCTGCGCGTGCTGGACGAAGGTCGCAACGTCGACTCGGGCCGAATCATGGGTACCAATCAGGCGGGTACAGTGCATTCGTATGCCATGGGCGCGCAGGGTGCCGGAGCCATCGGCTCGCGCTGGTCTGACAGCCTGGCTGCGGTCGGCGCGCAGACTCACGAAACGAAGACCTATTCCACACCTTCCAACGGTGGGCCGATCTACCCCGCCGGCACCATTTATCAGACGGATACGGCCAACACGCTTCTGTATTCCTACTCGTCCCGTCCCCGCAACGTTGCCTATCCCGGCCGCATGAAAGTCATCTGAGGTTTTTCCATGTTCAATTATCTGATCGATGACGCTGGCGCTTTGGTTGGGCCAGTGGAGTTTTTCGTGACGCCCGGCATCGGCGTTCAATTGCCTGCCAATGCCGTTCAACTGGCTTACGAGTTGCCGGCGCCAGAGCAGGGACGCACGTGGGCGATGGCCAACGGTGTTCCTCGCGAACTGATCGATCTGCGTGGCATCGTCTACCGCAAGGACAACGGCGCCCAGCAGACCTGGAGTGAATTGGGTGCGCTGACGGATGAGTTCACCGCCGAACCTTGCCCTGACGAGTTTCATGTCTGGCAGGACAACGCATGGGTGCTCAATGAGCAACGACAGCTGACAGATCTCGCCACCAAGGCTCTCAATCAGCGCGACGCGCTTCTGCGCGACGCCGTCCTGCGCATCGCCCCCCTGCAATACGCCGAGGACATCGGTGATGCCAGCCACGAAGAGCAACTGCAATTGCTCGAGTGGAAGCTCTACAGCGTCGAGCTGAACCGCATCGAAAAACAGGCCGGCTTTCCTGAGGAAATCACCTGGCCCGTTGTACCCGGTACAACGTTGAACATCTGATTTCCAAGCAAGGAGAAATGTAATGGACTATCCAAACAGTATCCCCAGTGCCGGTCTGGTCAATGGCCGGTTTGTCGATGAGGACCTGATTACAGGCAAACCGGGATCGTTGATCCCGGCGAGTTGGGGCAATGGTGTTACGCAGGAACTGTTGAAGGTCATCCAGAGCGCCGGGCTCACACCGTCCGAGTCCGCCAACGATCAGTTGCTGACCGCATTACGTGGCAACAAGTTGTTCGTGACCCCACCGCAGTTCGACAGCGATCAGTCGGTTGCCACCACCGAGTTCGTGACCCGCAGCGGACTGCAGTATTCGGGGTTTGCTTCGTATGCAGCAAGTGTTGCGCTGTCCGCAGCCAATGTCGGTGGAGTCGCCAGCTTTTCCAGTGCGACAGCGATTTCCACGACGTTGCCGGCCACGAGCAACATTGCCCACGGCAGCACCCTTCAGGTGATCAATGCCGGCACCGGCGTGTTGACCATTGAAACGGTCGGCAGCGATGTTATCAAGGCCGCCAATGGCGCTGGCGGGCCCATCGGGCTCGGGCTTGGCGATTCCGCCGAGTTCATCAAACTCGACAATCAATGGCGGTTGATTGGCGGAACAATGAGTAACCGGTACTCGTCTCTATTGAGCGGAGTCAGCGGCAGTAGCGGTTACCAGCGGCATGCGTCTGGCAATATCGATCAATGGGGCATGGCCGTTTCGGATGCGAACGGCGATATCAAAGTTGTGTTCCCTATTTCCTTTCCCAACGCTTTTAGCTCGATCGTGGCAATTCATTCGGGCGGAGATGGGGCAATGGTCATTCTCACTGGCTCTCCAGCCCCGAGCAAACAGGGTTGCACTCTTAAAATCCGTAGTTACAACGGGGGAGTTGCGTCTAACTGGACTGTCCTCTATCACGCAAAGGGCTATTGAATGAATCCGTTCAACATTCTGTTCAGCGCCAGCACTCGGGGCGTTTATGTACCGGGTATCAACTTTTCGGACATCCCCGAAGACGTCATCGAAATTCCCCAGGCCTACTGGGAGTCGCTGCTGCAACAACTGACGGTCTCTGCAAAAGTGATCGGCGTCCGTGCGGACAACGGTTATCCGGTGTTGGTCGATCCACCGCCGCTTTCCGCCGAAGTGGCAGCTGACGCAGAGCGCCGCTGGCGCACGGCACAACTGGCCGCCACCGACGGCTTGGTGGCTCGTGATCGCGATGAACTGGAAGATGGAGGTGGCACGACTCTGACCACCGAACAATACGCCGAACTGCAAACCTATCGGCGTGAGTTGCGCGCCTGGCCGCAGGCTTCGTTTTTCCCGTTCAGCGAGTATCGTCCAGTGGCGCCACGCTGGTTGGCAACTGCACTGTGAGCCCGCTTTAATTCACGAGGGTGCTGTCGCGGAAAACTCCGGAAAGAAATGGCTGGCAGGTCTTGGCCTCCAGTCATGATTCAATCGCAGCACATCCAGGGAGGATCACGCATTATGCAAATAACCGAAAAAAACTTAATCGACATCATGCCCAACGCCCGCTCCCAAGCGGGCGTTTTTGTTTCTGCACTCAACACAGCCATGGCGCGCCATCGCATCGACACGCCTAAACGCATTGCCGCGTTTCTCGCCCAGATCGGGCACGAATCGGGACAATTGCAGTACGTGCGTGAACTGGGCAACAACCAATACCTGAGCAAGTACGACACCGGTACGCTGGCCTTGCGATTGGGCAACACGCCCGAGGCCGATGGCGACGGGCAGAAGTATCGCGGGCGCGGGCTGATCCAGATCACCGGGCGCAGCAATTATCGCCAGTGCAGCCTCGGGCTGTTTGGCGATGAGCGCCTGCTGGCGTTGCCGGAGTTGCTGGAACAACCGCAATGGGCGGCCGAATCCGCCGCATGGTTCTGGGAACAGAACGGCCTGAATGATCTCGCTGACCGTGATGAGTTCAACAGCATCACCCGACGGATCAACGGCGGGTTGAACGGCTTGCAGGATCGCCTGGAACTCTGGGGGCGGGCGAGGGCGGTGCTATGCCTGCCTTCGGTCTGAGCCTCTGGCGGCTGATCGGCCTCTTGCTGTTGGCCGCAGGTTCGGCGGCGCTGGCCTGGCAGTTCCAGGACTGGCGCTACGGTCGTCAACTGGCCGAGCAGGCGCAGCTGCACGCCGAATCCCTCAATCAACTGACCCTGACGGCCGCCACCGCGCAACAGGCCGAGCAGGACAAGCGCCAGGCCCTGGAGCAACGGCTCGCGGCCAGCGAACAAACCCATTATCGAGCACTGAACGATGCCCAACGTGATCAGGATCGCTTGCGCGATCGTCTTGCCACTGCTGATCTGCGCCTGTCAGTCCTCATCGACGCAGGCGACGTTGCCCAAGGCTGCGGTGTGCCCGCCGCCTCCGGCGCCGGCGGCGTGGATCATGCAGCCGTACGCGCCCGACTTGACCCGGCGCATGCTCGACGAATTGTCGCCATCACCGGCGAAGGCGACCGCGGACTGATTGCCTTGCAAGCCTGTCAGGCCTATATCAGAGCGCTGGCGCCCGAACATTTTGAATGAGTCTGTGTATTGAAAGCGCAACCGGCTCGTGTACGGTGGTACCCATTCCATCCGATCCGGAGCGCGCCGTGAAAGAAATCACTCAACTGGCGGCCGAACTTGGCCGACGTCTGCAATTGCTCAATGCCCACGTCACCACCGCCGAGTCCTGTACCGGTGGCGGGATTGCCGAGGCGATCACGCGCATTCCGGGGAGTTCGGCGTGGTTCGAAGCGGGTTACGTGACGTACTCCAATCGCCAGAAAACCCAGCAGCTGAATGTGCCGACGGAGCTGTTCGGCACCGTTGGGGCGGTCAGTCGCGAGGTGGTCGAGGCCATGGTGCGCGGCGCCCAGGAGAAAAGCCTGGCGCGCTTCGCCGTGGCGGTCAGCGGTGTGGCCGGGCCGGACGGCGGTTCGCCGAACAAACCGGTGGGCACCGTATGGCTGGCCTGGGGCGTAGGCGACGCGGTTTCCAGTGAGGTTCAGCATTTCGCCGGTAACCGCGACGACGTCCGCCGACAAACGGTGAAGGCCGCGCTAGAGGGCTTGCTGCGACTAGCGGCACGAGAAATCGAAAATCAGGGGTAGGCGATCCGTGAACGCTGTGGAATAATACTGGCTACTTATACAGGTGTTGGCCGTCAGGCCTTATTGATTACGTGAGGACTTTAATGGACGACAACAAGAAGAAAGCCTTGGCTGCGGCCCTGGGTCAGATCGAACGTCAATTCGGCAAGGGTGCCGTAATGCGTATGGGCGATCAGGACCGTCAGGCGATCCCGGCCATTTCCACCGGCTCTCTGGGTCTGGACATCGCACTCGGCATCGGCGGCCTGCCAAAAGGCCGTATCGTTGAAATCTATGGTCCTGAATCTTCTGGTAAAACCACGCTGACGCTGTCCGTGATCGCCCAGGCTCAAAAAGCCGGCGCGACCTGCGCCTTCGTCGACGCGGAACACGCCCTCGACCCTGAGTACGCCGGCAAACTGGGCGTCAACGTCGACGACCTGCTGGTTTCCCAGCCGGACACCGGCGAACAGGCCCTGGAAATCACCGACATGCTGGTGCGCTCCAACGCCGTTGACGTGATCATCGTCGACTCCGTGGCCGCCCTGGTGCCGAAGGCTGAAATCGAAGGCGAAATGGGTGACATGCACGTGGGCCTGCAAGCCCGCCTGATGTCCCAGGCGCTGCGTAAGATCACCGGTAACATCAAGAACGCCAACTGCCTGGTCATCTTCATCAACCAGATCCGCATGAAGATCGGCGTGATGTTCGGTAGCCCTGAAACCACCACCGGTGGTAACGCGCTGAAGTTCTACGCCTCGGTTCGTCTCGACATCCGCCGTACCGGCGCGGTGAAGGAAGGCGACGAAGTGGTCGGTAGCGAAACCCGTGTCAAGGTCGTGAAAAACAAGGTCGCTTCGCCGTTCCGTCAGGCCGAGTTCCAGATTCTCTACGGCAAGGGCATCTACCTGAACGGCGAGATGATCGACTTGGGCGTGCTGCACGGTTTCGTCGAGAAGTCCGGCGCCTGGTATGCCTACGAAGGCACCAAGATCGGTCAGGGCAAGGCCAACTCGGCCAAGTTCCTGGCGGACAACCCGGAAGTGGCGGCCAAGCTCGAGAAGCAACTGCGTGACAAACTGCTGTCGCCAGCCGTGATTGCGGACTCCAAGGCTTCTGCGGTCAAAGAGACCGAAGACGACCTGGCTGACGCTGATATCTGATTGCACCGATGACAACCGCCGTACTCGATACCCTCGTCGCGGTGCGGCGAACCGCCATGGACCTGCTCGCACGCCGCGAGCATGGTCGAGTCGAGCTGACGCGCAAATTGCGTCAGCGTGGCGCTCCTCCCGAGATGATCGAAACAGCCCTCGACCGATTGACGGAAGAAGGGCTGCTTTCCGAAGCCCGTTATCTTGAAAGCTTTGTTTCCTATCGCGCCCGCTCCGGTTACGGCCCACTGCGGATTCGCGAAGAACTGAGCCAACGCGGTTTGCAACGCGCCGATATCGAACTCGCCTTGCGCGAGAGTGGAATCAACTGGCAGGAGCAGCTAACAGATACGTGGCAACGAAAGTTCTCCGGACAGCTTCCCGGCGATGCCAAGGAACGCGCCAGACAAGGTCGATTCCTGGCCTACCGGGGATTCTCGATGGAGATGATCAACCGCTTGTTCAGCGGCAGAGGGATGGACGATTAATTTGCTCAGTTTCAATTAAAAAAACGGCCCGCTATTTCGATAGCGGGCCGTTTTTTTTGGCCTTCACGTTACCTTCAACGGTTCGCGGGTGCGTTGCGCAGTCTGGGGTTTTGAGTGGGCCCAGTTTTCCGGCTGGTTGATGTAGTCCACCAGTTCCCGCAGACGCCCGTGGTTTCGGGCATTGAACGCGAATGCCAAGCGAGTGAGGTGGCTGAATTGAGCCTCGTCGTGCTCTTCGCCGCTGTAGGCGTGTTGATGGAACTGGTCGCTCAGGCACAGATCGGCAAACGCTTCCTGCATATGGTCGAGGGCGTGATCGCTCAGTTTATGGTTCATGCGTATGACAAACTGGCGCTTGAGCCAGCGACTGGAGTGGAAGTTGCCGTAGAACTGATTGATCTGCTCCACCGCCTCTTCAACGTTGTAGACCAGGCGCACCAGCTTCAGGTCGGTCGGCAGTATGTAGCGATTTTCCTCCAGTTGCTGGCGGATGAAGTCCAGCGCGCCTTGCCAGAACGTCCCGCCCGGTGCGTCCAGCAGAACCACCGGCACCAACGGACTTTTGCCGGTCTGGATCAGCGTGAGCACTTCCAGTGCTTCGTCCAGGGTGCCAAACCCGCCGGGGCACAACACCAGCGCATCGGCTTCCTTGACGAAGAACAGCTTGCGGGTGAAGAAGAAATGGAACGGCAGCAGGTTATTGGTGCCGTCCACGGTGGGATTGGCATGTTGTTCGAAGGGCAGGGTGATGTTGAACCCCAGGCTGTGATCGCGGCCGGCACCTTCATGGGCGGCGGCCATGATTCCGCCGCCGGCACCGGTGATGACCATCATGTTCGAGCGGGCCAGCGAGGCCCCGAGTTCCCGAGCCATGGCGTAAAGGGGATGTTCGACCGGTGTGCGGGCCGAACCGAACACCGTGACCTTGCGTCGTCCCTTGAACTGTTCAAGTGTACGAAAGGCCTCTTCCAGTTCTCGCAGGGCTTGCAGGGTGATCTTGGCGTTCCAGCGGTTGTGGTCTTCCTGGGCCATGCGCAGCACGGTCAGGATCATGTCGCGGTAGATGGGGGAATTCGGGCTGTCGGGTGACACCAGGTTGAGTTGTTCTTCGACCTTGCTGATGAGGTCGTGGCCGCTTTCCTGAAAATGACGGCTGAGCAGGTCATTCGGTTGGTAAGGCATGCAACTTCTCCTTCTGCACAGAGCTTTCGGCCCTGACGTGCGGCGTCAGTGCCGCGCTGCAAGAAAACAAACAGCCGGCAGCTCCTTTCCTGCCGTTGGAAAATGAACGGGAATACCTTGAATCTAGACCCTCAAAGCATTTTTCGCTCATTGAGCATTGCGCCGCAAAGTCTTTGCTGGCAACTGTTTATTGTCGGTTTGCGAAGTGTTTTCACCGCTCGTCCGATGCGGCGTCGAGGGCTGAATGCTCTGATTTACTAAGTTAAAGGCGCCGTACGACAACTTTGCGTCAACGACCGTACGCAAGGTGCACGCTATTCAAGGATTTGCGGGTGGCAAGGAGGCAGGACACATGACCAGAGTCATTCTGGAACTCGATACGCAGCTGTATCGATTGTTGAAAGCATCAGCCGAGGCCAATCATGTGAGTCTCGAAGAGGAGTGCTGCCGACGCTTGGCGGGAGGGGAGCGCCGCTCGCGTTACTTGCAGGCCTTGCTGGCCGAACTGCGCGCCGAGGATGAACAGCGGCGCGCCACGTCACGATGATTACTTCTTCTTCGCTGGAGCCGCTTTCGGGCAATCCGACTCCTGGTAGCTGGCGGAGCCGATCGCCTTGTTGCTTTTCACTTCGGTGAAGTCGTAGCGCATGATCGCCCCCTTGGCCATCAGCTTGCGGTACGACGGGTTGTTGCAGACCGAGGCGCCCAGCTGGAAATACACGGCTTTGGGATCGGCGCGCATTTTGTCGGCGTGGCTTTTTTGCACGCTCAGGTGGTTGACCAGCGTGGTGCCTTCGACGGTGTAGCCCTGATCAAGAATGTCTTCGTTGATCGCCCGTGGCGTGCCGACGCTGCTCTGTGCGGCGACATTGCGCAGCTCTCGGTTCAGATTCTGCTCACTCAGGGATGCAGCCTGAGCGCTGAAGGACGAAGCCAGCAGAATGGCAGCGGTGGGAACGATAAGGCGCAGCATGAAACTCTCCTGGTTCAGTGACTGGTGGTTCGACCAGCCACGTGACTGTGCGTTCAGTGGCGGCGAATTATAGGGGAGCCGGTCGGGAGGGTACAGGCTTGTGCCCGTCGCTCTGGTAAACTGCCGCACCTTATTGCCCTGCCGAGTGTCGTTCGTGTCGAGTTTCCCTGTCTGCCGGTGCCGCCTGCGATGAATCATGCCCCCAACGCCGTGGCCCGCCTGCGCGATCAGCGCGAGGACGAAGGCATCAAACCGATCCAGGCCCGTGGTTTTCGCTCCCCACGTTGCCGCGATTGCCGGGTGATCATCAGCCATTGCCTGTGCGCCTGGCGACCAACAGTCGATGCGCGCTCGGGCGTTTGCCTGATCATGACCGGCAAGGAAGTGTTCAAGCCCAGCAATACCGGCTGGTTGATCGCCGACATCGTGCGCGACAACCATGCCTTCATCTGGTCGCGGACCGAGCCTGACGAGCAACTGCTGGCGCTGCTGAACGACCCGCAATGGCAGCCCTATCTGGTGTTCCCCGGCGAGTACGTCGAACCTTCGCGGGTGACCCACACCGTGGATATTGATAGCCGCAAGCGTCCGCTGTTCATCCTGCTGGACGCGACCTGGACCGAAGCCCGGAAGATTTTCCGCAAGAGTCCGTATTTCGACCGTTTGCCGATCCTGAGCCTGTTGCCCGACAAACTCTCGCGCTATCGCCTGCGCCGTTCGACCCGCAGCGAGCACCTGTGCACCGCCGAAGTGGCGGCGCTGTGTCTGGAACTGGCCGGCGACTCGGACGCGGCGTCGGCGCTGGATGCCTATTTCGATGTGTTCAGCCAGCATTACCTGGGGGCCAAGCAGCAACTGGACGTCAACGTGTCGACGCCGGCTCATGCCGAATTGCTGCCCTATATCCGAAACGCGACGCCAGTATCGGCCTGATCCTGGCCCATACTGCTAAAGCAGTGGCCGTGCGGCTTGACCACCCCGGCCGGGCTGGTCATGCTTGGCGCCGATTGGGGTGCGGCCAAGGTTTGAAACGCCGTTTTTGTTTGTGATTGGCGTTGAACGTGCCCCTGTGGATGCCGCTGCCGGGCGGTATCTGGATTTGCTTTGGCAAGGCCCATGCGCGGGCCTGCCATCAAAAACAGGATCATTTGAAAAATGGCCACATACGACATCCTGATTGCCGATGACCACCCTCTTTTTCGTAGCGCTCTGCATCAAGCGGTGACGATGGGCCTTGGCCCGGATGTACGCATGGTAGAGGTGGCGAGCATCGCCGAACTGGAAGCCCGCCTGACCGAAAAGGCTGACTGGGATCTGGTGCTGCTGGACCTGAACATGCCGGGTGCTTTCGGGTTTTCCGGGCTGGTGATGCTGCGCGGCCAATACCCGCAGATTCCGGTGGTGATGGTTTCGGCCCAGGAAGAAGCCTCGGTGATGGTCAAGTCCCGGGAGTTCGGCGCCAGTGGTTTCATTCCCAAGTCCAGCGACCTGAGCGTGATTCAGGAAGCAGTGCGCAAAGTGCTGGATGGCGACGTGTTCTGGCCGCCTCAGGCGTTCGAAGCGGTCAGCGTCTCGGATGAAGCCAAGGCCGCCAGCGATGGCCTCGCCAGCCTGACTCCACAGCAGTTCCGGGTGTTGACCATGGTCTGCGAAGGTTTGCTGAACAAGCAGATCGCCTACGAGCTGAGTGTGTCCGAAGCGACCATCAAGGCCCACGTCACGGCGATTTTTCGCAAGCTGAACGTGCGGACCCGGACCCAGGCAGCTTTACTGCTGCAACAACTTGAGTCAATTCCGAGCCAGTAAGCACTGGCGTCTTCACGCTTTTTTGACTTTCGTTGATCTAGCTTCCCCACTTCCTTTCGGTCGGTTATCTACTCTATGTCACCTTTCAAGGGCCAGACGGGCCTGAAACGCATCCTCAACGCTTCCGGTTACTCGTTGGACGGTCTGCGCGCCGCCTTCACCGGCGAAGCAGCGTTCCGCCAACTGGTGCTGCTCAACGTGGTGCTGATTCCGCTGACGTTTTTCCTCAATGTCAGCCGGGTCGAGCAGGCGCTGTTGATCGCTGTATGCCTGCTGGCGCTGATCGTCGAGCTGTTGAATTCGGCGGTGGAGGCGGCCATCGACCGCATCTCGCTGGAATTGCACCCGCTGTCCAAAAACGCCAAGGACATGGGCAGTGCCGCACAATTCGTGGCACTGAGCATGATCGCCCTGGTGTGGGCGGTGATTCTGCTTTAAGCGATGCTTGGCAGAACGATCTCGTCGCTGCGCTGGACCCCGGCGGTGAAGGCGCGGCACAGATCGAGAAATTCACGCATGGCCGAGGTCTGGTACTTCTGTTTGTGCCAGATGAAATAGAACTGCCGCGCCAGATCCAGATCCGGCGTCTCCACCGGCACCAGGCTGCCGCGACGGAAGGCGTCACGCAACGCCAGACGCGAAATACAGCCGATCCCCAGACCTGATTCCACCGCGCGCTTGATCGCTTCGGTGTGTTCCAGCTCGAGCCGGATGTTCAGCGCGCTGCGGTGATGACGCATCGCTTGATCGAAGGTCAGGCGCGTCCCCGAACCCTGTTCCCGCAAAATCCACGCTTCATGGGTCAGTTCCTCCATGGTCGCGCTGCCGCGCTTGGCCAAGGGATGCTGCGGGGCACAGAACACCACCAGTTCATCCTCGACCCAGCTCTGCACTTCGATGTCCGGGTGGCTGCAATCGCCTTCGATTAGACCCAGATCAATTTCGTAATGCGCCACTTGTTGCACGATATTGGCAGTGTTCTGCACATGCAGCTTCACTTGGCTTTCCGGGTGGCGCTGCATGAAACCGCCGATCAGCAGCGTGGCCAGGTAATTGCCGATGGTCAGGGTTGCGCCCACCGACAGCGAACCGAAACCGGATTTGCCGTTGAGCAAGTCTTCGATTTCCTTGGCCTGATCGAGCATGGCCACCGCTTGCGGCAACAATTGTTTGCCGAGGGCGTTGAGGCTCAGGCGTTTGCCGGCGCGATCGAACAGCTGGCAACTGGACTGGCGCTCCAGTTCGGTGATGGAAGTGCTGGCGGCCGATTGGGACAGGTTGAGCAGACCCGCAGCACGGGACACGCTTTCCTGCTGGGCGACGGCGACAAAGACCTGCAGTTGACGGAGAGTAAATCGCATATCGATATAACCGATAACCCTTATCTTAATAATCCAGTTAACAGATATTGTCGGCGCTATTAGAATGCGATGCAATTGCGCACCGTCGGCATTCTTCAACACGAGCCGGGCAGGCGCAGATCAATCTCCAGGAGTCCCACGTACATGAGCAACATGAACCACGAGCGTGTCCTCAGTGTTCATCACTGGAACGACACTCTGTTCAGCTTCAAGTGCACCCGCGATCCGGGCCTGCGCTTCGAGAACGGTCAGTTCGTGATGATCGGCCTGCAACAGCCAAACGGCCGCCCGCTTATGCGCGCTTACTCGATCGCCAGCCCGAACTGGGAAGAGCATCTCGAGTTCTTCAGCATCAAGGTGCCGGACGGTCCGCTGACCTCCCAGCTGCAGCACCTGAAGGAAGGCGACGAGATCATCATCTCGAAAAAACCGACCGGTACCCTGGTGCTGGACGACCTGAACCCGGGCAAGCATCTGTACCTGCTGAGCACCGGCACCGGTCTGGCGCCGTTCATGAGCGTGATCCAGGACCCGGAAACCTACGAGCGCTTCGAGAAAGTGATCCTGGTTCACGGTGTCCGTTACGTCAACGAAGTCGCCTACCGCGAATTCATCACCGAGCACCTGCCGCAGAACGAGTTCTTCGGCGAAGCGCTGCGTGACAAGTTGATCTACTACCCGACCGTGACCCGCGAACCGTTCGAGAATCAGGGCCGTCTGACCGACCTGATGCGCAGCGGCAAGCTGTTCAGCGACATCGGCCTGCCTCCGATCAACCCGCAGGACGACCGCGCGATGATCTGCGGCAGCCCGAGCATGCTTGACGAGACCAGCGAAGTGCTCGACAGCTTCGGCCTGAAGATCTCGGCGCGGATGCGCGAGCCGGGTGATTACCTGATCGAGCGTGCATTCGTCGAGAAGTAAGCTGTTTATAGGTGACGCAGAGCGTCACTGGATGCATTCCCACGCAGAGCGTGGGAACGATCAGCCCGCGTTGCCTGAGAAGGCAGCGCGGGCTTTTTCGTTTTCGCGATTCAGTCAGCGGCGGGAATCACTTCCAGGACGCGGATCTGTTCGGGCGTCGGGTAGTGCCAGCGCACGTCCAGATCCCAGAACTGCGCGCCGTATTCGCGCTCTGGCGCGGGCGTCTGATAGGCCGGGCGCGGATCCTGGGCCAGGCACTGCTCGATCAGCTCGATCAGCGGCTCGGCCAGGCGCTGAGCATGCGTGAGCGCCTGTTGCAGCGCAGTGTCCGTCCACTGCACGTCGATCAGGTGCGGCGCGGCACTGGCGATGCTGTTGGAGGCGTCAGTGATGATGTCGGCGTAGGGCACGTAGGGTTTGATGTCGAGAATCGGCGTGCCATCCAGCAGGTCGATACCGGAGATGAACAGGCGATTGGCCTCGACCTTGTCCAGCTTCACCACCGACTGGCCGATGCCGTTCGGCCGATGGGTGGCGCGAGTGGCGAACACGCCCATGGACTTGTTGCCACCGAGGCGCGGAGGGCGAACTTTGAGGCGCGGCTTGTCTTCCAGCGCCTGATGGAACAGGAACAGCAGCCAGACATGACTGACCTGCTCAAGCCCCTGAACCGCGTCGCCCTGATCGAACGGCGCCACCAGCTCCAGCACGCCACGGGCGGCGGGGGCCAGTTGCGGCTGGCGCGGAATGGCGAACTTCTCCTTGAAGCAGGAACGGACGAAGCCGATGGGGGAGACGCGGTAAGTCATGGTTTGCATTCGAAGCGGAACAGGGCGGGCATGATAACCCGTCCGGCCGCGTCGCCGACCTAAAGACTGAACCCGCCATCCAGCGGAATGATATTCCCGGTCATGTAAGCCCCGGCAGTACTCGCCAGGCTGATCGCCAGCGCCGCCATCTCTTCCTCGCGGCCCCAGCGTTTCATCGGGATCAGCGCGGTGTCTTCGGCCAGCGCCTGCTGATCACTGCCGATGTGCTGGGTCATTTTGCTCGGGAAACGTCCAGGCGCGATGACGTTGACGTTGATGTGCTGGCTCACCAGTTCCCGGGCGAGAATCCGCGACAGTTGATGCAGGGCAGCCTTGCTCGGTCCATAGGCATAGGCCTGTTCGCCGAAGGACGAGATCCCCGCCACCGAACCGATGTTGATGATCCGCGCCGGATTGGCCGCCGATCCGGACTTGCGCAACAGTGGCAGAAACTGCTGGATGCAACTGAACACCGAGGTCACGTTGAGCTGCATGACCTTCTCCCAGCCCTTGACCGGGTAGCTCTCCAGCGGCGCGCCCCAGGTGGTGCCGGCGTTGTTCACCAGAATGTCCAGATGGGTGATCTGTTCGCCCATTCGTGCAGCCAGCTCTTTCACGCCTTCTTCGGTCGCCAGGTTCGCCGCCACGCCCAGACAAGTGCCCAGAGCACTGAGTTCTTCAGCGGTTTGATGACAGGCTTCAGCGTCCCGGGAGCAGACGTACACGCGGGCGCCGGCCTCGACAAAGGCCTTGGCGATCATTTTGCCGATACCACGGGTGCCGCCGGTCACCAGGGCGGTGCGGCCTTGCAGGGAGAAATACGGGTGCATGGCGAATCCTGAGGGCTAGGGTTCAGTACACCCTAGTCGCCGGCCGCGAAAAGCGGAGCCACTATTTTTCGAAGGAATGGAGGGGCATGCATGAACACGGCGACCGAAGTCGCCGTGTTCAAGTGGATCAACCGCGAACGCGCAGGGTCAGGCCCTTGAGGAAATTGCGCAGCAACTGATCGCCGCACGGGCGGTAGTTGGTGTGGCCGACCTTGCGAAACAGCGCGCTCAGTTCAGGCTTGGAGACCGGGAAGTCGGCAGCCTTGAGGATCGCGTGCATGTCGTCCTCCTTCAGTTCGAAGGCCACGCGCAGCTTTTTCAGGATGATGTTGTTGGTCACCGGCACTTCGATCGGCAGCGGCGGACGGCTTTCGTCCTTGCCGCGCTTGAAGATCACCAGACCGTCGAGGAAGTGAGCGATGACTTCGTCCGGGCAGCGCACGAAGCCTTCTTCGTCTTCTTCTTTCTTGTCGAGGTACGTCACCACATCCGCCAGCGTGACGTCCAGGCCACCGAGTTTGATGATCTCGACCACTTTCTTGTCGCTGATGTCGAGCATGTAGCGAACGCTGCGCAGAACGTCGTTGTGAACCATGTGTGCAATCCTGATTTTTTCGCTGTGGGCACCGAGCGGGCGCGGCGCCGGAAATATTGGGTGGCTTGCGAGCCTTAGAATTTCTCTTTGCCGGACAGGTAGCGCCATTGGCCGACCGGCACCTTGCCGATGGACACACCACCGATGCGGATGCGGCGAATGCCGATGACCTTCAGGCCGACCGCTTCGCAGAACTGGGCGATGATCCCCGGCTGCGGGTTCTTCATGGCGAAGCGCAGGCGGTTTTCGTTCTGCCAGCTGGCTTTGACCGGCGGCAGCTCCTTGCCCTTGTGAGTGAGGCCGTGCTGCAGGCGGTTAAGGCCGTGGGCAACCATGTCGCCTTCGACTTCGACCACGTATTCCTGCTCGATCTTGGCCGCATCGGCGGTGAGCTTGCGCAGCACCTTCCAGTCCTGGGTGAACACCAGCAGGCCGCTGGCCTTGGGTTGCAGGTCGGCGCTGGCGGTCAGGCGCAGAAAGTGCCCGCGCAGCGGACGCTTGCCGTAGCGGTGCTCTTCGCTGAGGGTGTCGGCGTTCAGCGACTGCATGGCGCTGTCGACATCCATGCCCGCCGGCACGTTCAGCAAGAGGGTCACCGGCTCCGGCGCGGTGGCCTTGGCGTCCTTGTCGAGCTCGACCTTCTGGTCGCCGACCTTGAACTGCGGCTCGTCGATGACTTCGCCGTCCACGGTGACCCAGCCGCCCTCGATGAACAGCTCGGCCTCCCGGCGGGAGCAACCGACCAGCTCGATGAGGCGTTTGGAGAGGCGAATCGGGTCAGTCATGACAGGGGCCGTAACAAAAAAGGGGTGGGCATTGTACCTGCCTGGGGCCGGTTAAGCCCGATTGCATTTGCGCCGTGTGGCTTTTAGCCGCGTACCGCGCGCTGCTCCGGTTGTTTCAGACGCATGTGCAGCAACGGATACGGCTGGCCCATACCATCGACTTCCGAGCGGCCGATCACCTCAAACCCTTGCTTGAAGTAAAACCCCAGTGCCTGCGGGTTCTGTTCGTTGACGTCCAGTTCGTCGGCGTTCAGGTGTTCCATCGCGTACTTCAGCAGTTTCTTGCCAAGGCCCTGGCCGCGATGGGCCGGGTCGATGAACAGCATTTCGATCTTGCCCGCCGCGACCCCGGCAAACCCGGTGATGCGCTGATGGCTGTCCCGGGTGCAGATCAGCATCACTGCATCGAGGTAGCGGGTCAGCACCAGATTCTTCAACAGCTCGATGTAGGATTCCGGCAAAAAATCATGAGTCGCACGGACCGAGGCCTCCCAGACCCGGGTCAGTTCCTGATAATCGCTGAGTTTCGGCGTGTGGATGACCGAGTGGTGACGCATGCCCGATAGCCTCTTTGTCATGGATGAGGGAGTCCTTCCCACCACAAACTCTAGCCGTAAAAAAGCCCCGCATCTCGTAAAAGAGAGCGGGGCTTTCTGTATTTTTTGCGCTTAGATCTGTTCGGCCCAGAGGTCGTATTCGTCGGCGTCGGTCACCTTGCACCAGACCTTGTCGCCCGGCTTGAGGTTGCTGCCGTTGTCGATGAACACGTTGCCGTCGATTTCCGGGGCATCGAAGAAGCAGCGGCCGACTGCGCCTTGCTCGTCGACTTCGTCCACCAGCACTTCGATTTCGCGGCCGATGCGCATTTGCAGGCGGGCCGAGCTGATGGCCTGCTGGTGCGCCATGAAGCGTTCCCAGCGATCCTGCTTGACGTCGTCCGGAACGATGTCGAGGTTCAGGTCATTGGCCGGTGCGCCTTCGACCGGCGAGTACTGGAAGCAGCCGACGCGGTCGAGCTGGGCTTCGGTCAGCCAGTCCAGCAGGTACTGGAAGTCTTCTTCGGTTTCGCCGGGGAAGCCGACGATGAAGGTCGAACGGATGATCAGGTCCGGGCAGATCTCGCGCCAGTTCTTGATCCGCGCCAGGGTCTTGTCTTCGAACGCCGGGCGTTTCATCGCCTTCAGGACTTTCGGGCTGGCGTGCTGGAACGGGATGTCCAGGTACGGCAGGATCTTGCCGGCAGCCATCAGCGGGATCAGTTCGTCGACGTGCGGGTACGGGTAAACGTAGTGCAGACGCACCCAGACGCCGAGGGTGCTCAGCGCTTCGCACAGTTCGGTCATGCGGGTTTTCACCGGCGCGCCGTTCCAGAAACCGGTGCGGTACTTGACGTCAACGCCGTAGGCGCTGGTGTCCTGGGAGATCACCAGCAGTTCTTTGACGCCGGACTTGACCAGGCGCTGGGCTTCGTCGAGCACGTCGCCGACCGGGCGGCTGACCAGTTTGCCGCGCATCGACGGGATGATGCAGAAGCTGCAGCTGTGGTTGCAGCCTTCGGAAATCTTCAGGTACGCGTAGTGGCGCGGGGTCAGCTTGATGCCTTGCGGCGGCACCAGGTCGATCAGCGGGTTGTGGTCCTGTTTCGGTGGCACGACTTCGTGCACCGCGTTGACCACTTGCTCGTACTGCTGCGGACCGGTGACGGCCAGCACGCTCGGGTGCACGTCACGGATATTGCCTTCTTCCACGCCCATGCAGCCGGTCACGATGACCTTGCCGTTTTCCTTGATCGCTTCGCCGATGACTTCCAGCGATTCGGCCTTGGCCGAGTCGATGAAGCCACAGGTGTTGACCACGACCACGTCGGCGTCCTGATAGGTGGACACCACGTCATAGCCTTCCATGCGCAGCTGGGTCAGGATGCGCTCGGAGTCGACCAGTGCTTTCGGGCAACCCAGAGAAACGAAGCCAACCTTTGGATTGGCCGGCGCAGGAGTGGTGGACATGTCTAACCTCGGTGTTTTGTGACGTCGCTTTCCTGATGCGAAAAGCCGACGGACGGGCGCTTAGGCTGCGCCTCTGATCAAAAAGTGCGCAATTCTAGCGGCGAGCAGCGCACTTGACCAGCTTTATGCAGGGAAATACGACGAGTGCTGCGCTATGCTTCGCGCCGTTGAGCTTTACCAATTTTTTACAGTCAACAAAACGACTGTAACAACAGGTAAAACAGCGCATGCTGCATCAAAAAGCTTAGTGCTTCGTTCAAAGAAGCCGGTCTGGGAATCAGGAGTGTTGGATGGGTCAGGCAAGTAGTCACGCGGCGGGCGCCGAAGGTTCGGCCACCAAGCCGCTGAGCATGCTGGTCGCGGCGGTCGGGGTAGTTTACGGCGACATCGGCACGAGCCCGTTGTACACCCTCAAAGAAGTGTTTTCCGGCGGTTACGGCGTACCGGTGAACCACGACGGGGTGCTGGGCATTCTGTCGCTGATTTTCTGGTCGCTGATCTGGGTCGTTTCAATCAAGTACATGATGTTCGTGTTGCGCGCCGACAACCAGGGCGAAGGCGGGATCATGGCGCTCACCGCGCTGGCCCGTCGGGCAGCCGCGGGACGCAAGCGGTTACGCACGTTGCTGGTGGTCTGCGGATTGATCGGCGCGGCGCTGTTCTATGGCGACAGCATGATTACCCCGGCGATTTCCGTGCTCTCGGCCATTGAAGGGCTGGGGCTGGCGTTCGAGGGTATTGATCATTGGGTCGTGCCGATTTCATTGGTGGTGCTGGTGGGACTGTTTCTGATCCAGAAACACGGTACGGCGCGGATCGGCATTCTGTTCGGGCCGATCATGGTCACCTGGTTTCTGGTCCTCGGGGGCCTCGGAATCTACGGCATCAGCCATTCCCCGGAAGTGCTGAAGGCGCTGAACCCGATCTGGGCCGTGCACTTTTTCATGGTGCATACCGGCATGGGCGTGGCCATTCTCGGCGCCGTGGTGCTGGCGCTGACCGGTGCCGAAGCGCTCTATGCCGACATGGGCCACTTCGGCCGCAAGCCGATTGCCCGGGCGTGGTTCCTGCTGGTGCTGCCAGCGCTGGTGCTGAACTACTTCGGTCAGGGCGCCTTGCTGCTGGAGAACCCGGAAGCGGCGCGCAACCCGTTCTACCTGCTGGCGCCGAGCTGGGCACTGATCCCGCTGGTCGGTCTGTCGACCCTGGCCACGGTCATTGCGTCCCAGGCGGTGATTTCCGGCGCGTTCTCCCTGACCCGTCAGGCCATCCAGCTCGGTTACATCCCGCGCATGTACATCCAGCACACCTCCAGCGATGAGCAGGGCCAGATCTATATCGGTGCGGTGAACTGGTCGCTGATGGTCGGTGTGGTCCTGCTGGTGCTGGGCTTCGAATCCTCCGGTGCCCTGGCCTCGGCCTACGGCGTGGCCGTGACCGGGACAATGCTCATGACCACCATTCTGGTGTCGGCGGTCATGTTGCTGCTGTGGAAATGGCCACCGATTCTGGCGGTGCCGGTGCTGCTCGGCTTCCTGTTGGTGGACGGTCTGTACTTCGCCGCCAACGTGCCGAAGATCGTCCAGGGCGGTGCCTTCCCGGTGATCGCCGGTATCGCGCTGTTCGTGCTGATGACCACCTGGAAACGCGGCAAGCAACTGCTGGTCGAGCGCCTGGACGAAGGCGCATTGCCGCTGCCGATCTTCATCAGCAGCATCCGCGTGCAGCCGCCGCACCGCGTGCAGGGCACCGCCGTGTTCCTCACCGCCCGCTCCGACGCCGTGCCGCACGCGCTATTGCATAACCTGCTGCACAACCAGGTGCTGCATGAACAAGTGGTGCTGCTGACTGTGGTCTACGAAGACATCCCGCGCGTCCCGCCCTCCCGACGCTTCGAAGTCGAAGCCCACGGCGAAGGCTTCTTCCGGGTGATCCTGCACTTCGGCTTCACCGACGAGCCGGACGTGCCGCAGGCGCTGAAGCTGTGCCATCTGGACGGCCTGGACTTCAGCCCGATGCGCACCACCTACTTCCTCAGCCGCGAAACGGTCATCGCTTCGAAACTCGAAGGCATGGCCCGTTGGCGTGAAGCGCTGTTTGCGTTCATGTTGAAGAATGCCAACGGCAACCTGCGCTTCTTCAATCTGCCGCTGAACCGGGTGATTGAGTTGGGGACGCAGGTGGAGATGTAGGCCTCGTCGCAACTGAAAAGCCCCCGTCAGCTTTGCGGCTGGCGGGGGCTTTTTCGTTTTTGCGCCGTTACATGCTTTCTGGCAGCTCTGCCTCAGATTCGGTCTTCGTTCGCGCAGGTCGCGGCATCAGGGCCTTCATCACGTCGTCGACCAAGGCCTTGCCGATTATCGTCAGGTAATGCGCGGCCCAGGCGTGACGGTCGCTTTCCTTGTCGTAGGCGGCATCCTCGGCGAAGGATTTGGCGAGGAACAACAGGTCTGAAGCCTGGGACAGTGCTTCGATGATGGGGACGCCGGAGCGAACGTTGAGTAACGCCTGATCCGAGCTGTAGAGGAAAGAGGTGAAGCCGATGGTTGTGAGTTCTGCGGGGGACGGCGATTTCGTTTCGGTCATGGTGTTACTCCTTGGTTCGAGGAGCCGCAACTTCCGTTACCACACGAAAGGGAGGCAGCTGTACGCAGGGTGGTAAACCGGGAACCAAGGAAACCGGCACGCCCGAAGGCGTCCCACGCACAGCTGCCATAACTCGAAATCACAGACATGAAAGTGCCTGTGATTGAGATGAGGGCGCTGTTGCGCTGGTTTGTCCGGGTTGCCACACCCGATCGCTGAAAGGGTCAGCGACGTCCAGAGAGTATCCCGTCGAAAAACAGCGCAATAGGGCGGCAAAGTGCCCAAACACGAGATTAGGAGTTTGCCTACAAGGTATGCGGACGTCATCTGATATTGCGACACCAGACGTAAACGAAACTAAACGTTGATGGCGGTTTTGCGCGGCTTTGGTGCGGCAGATGAATGTGGAGTTGACGACTCGAAAAGGCCAATGAAGCAGGTGTCCACGTTTTATGGAATGTGGACACCTGGCGTTTTCAGTTTCATGGAGAGTCAAGCATTGAATGAAAAAGCCCCCGCAACTGCGAAGTTGCGGGGGCTTTTTTGGGGGCGCTTCAGATCACTCTTCCGCCACCTGCGCCGAGTTCTGGCGCTTCTCGATCAGATCCACCAGACGCTTGGCCAGTGCCGGGTAGTTCTCGTCGAAGTGGTGGCCGCCGGGCAGTTTCACTGCTTCGCCCACCGCGGTCTTGTCGGTGCAGCCGCTTTCGTCGGCTTCTTCTTCACCGTAGATGCACACGACCTTGGCCGGTGGCAGCTTGGCCATTTCCGGGCCGGTCGCGGCTTCTTTGCCGGCGTTGCCGAGCCAGCCTTCGACTTCGATTTCGAAGCTGCCGGTGCGGGCGAAGGCCAGCAGGATGATTGCGTCGACACGTTGCTGCTCGGTTTCCGGCAGGCGGTTGTAGATCGCCGGCAGGACGTCGGCGCCGAACGAGTAACCGGTCAGGATGAAGCGCTTGGTGCCCCATTTCTGGCGGTAGTGCTGCATCAGTTCGGTCAGGTCGAGGGCGCTCTGTTCCGGGCTCTTGTGCTGCCAGTAGTAGCGCAGGGTGTCGATGCCGACCACCGGGTAGCCGATCTTGGCCATTTCACCGGCCACGTCGCGGTCCAGATCGCGCCAGCCGCCGTCACCGGACAGGAACAGGGTCACGGTGTCCTTGGCCTGACCGGCCGGGACTTCCACCACCGGGATCTGCAAGCCGCCGTTGGCCTTGTCGCCGCCGACGAGGAGCTTGCGCAGTTCGTTGTTCAGCACTTGCGGCAGGTTGATGTCGTAGTCGCTGATGCTGGTTTCGGCGTTCGGTTGGTCGCGCACGAAACCGGCGCTGGTGTCGTCCGGGTTGTCGTTCCAGGCCACCAGCCAGTGGCCGTGGGCGGCGGCTTTCGGCAGCAGGTGGGTGCAGCCGGGTTTTTCCAGGGCCAGGTCGACCGATACGGCTTGAGCCTTGTCGTCTTTCTGCTCGGACAACCAGCGCCACGCCAGCACGGCGCCGGGGCCGATGCCGCTGACCAGCGTCGCCGGGCCGTTCAGTTCACGCAGGCCGGCTTGCAGGGCGCGGCTTTGCAGCAGGCAGTCCTTGGGCAGGATCACCTGGACGATCTGCGCCGAGGCGCTGCGGCTCAGGGTGCTCAGTTGCTTGTCGCTGAGTTTCTGGTCGTCGTTGACCGCCACCAGCACCTGAGCCTTGGGCTTGGTGCCGGGGATCACCCGGGTCATTGCAGCGCCGTCGGCCGGGGTGAGCTGTTCGAGGGTCGGTTCCGGTGCCGGGCGTTTGAGGTACCAGAAACCGCCGCCGGCAATCGCGGCCAGCACCAGCAGTGCGACCAGAATGTACTTCAGGGAGCGTTGAATCATCAGCGTTTCACCAATCCAGTCAAGCCGCCCGCGATCAGGGCAGCAGTGTCGGCCAGCGCCACCAGCGGATCGAGTCCGGCGGGCACGGCCATATAACGGGGTTCCCAGTCAGGCTGGAACTTGTCTTTGAAGCGGCGCAAGCCTTGGAAGTTGTACAGCTGCTCACCACGGCGGAAAACCATCGAGCCCAGACGCTGGGTCAGCGGTGCCCCGCGCCGGGGTTGCAACCCCGACAGCGGCACCATGCCCAGGCTGAAGCGCGCGTATCCGTGACTCTTATAGTGTTGAATCAGACCGACCATCATGAATTCCATGGTCAGCTTGGGGGCGTCCGGGTGCGCGCGCATCAGGTCGAGACTGGCCAGGTAATGGCTGTAGGTCTCGAGCAGGTTGGCGAACGCCACCGGGCGGCCTTCGAAGCGAATCACCGCGATGCGGAAATGCTTCAGGTAATCGTCGCTGAAACGGCCGAGGGAGAAGCCTTTCTCGCGCACGTTCTTGCCGGTCAGCCAGGCATCGGAAATCACCTTGAGCTCATCCATCGGCGCCTGGCCCGGCTCGTGGATTTCCAGCGACAGACCGTCGCGGGTACCCCGGTTCCAGGTGTAGCGCAGGTCCTTCATCTCCTTGCCCTTGGCGTCCAGGTCAAAGCGATGCAGATCGACCCGGGCTTCCTCGCCGAGCTTGATCGCGGTCAGGCCGATGTCCATGTAGTACGGCAGGTTTTCCGCACGCACCTGATAGAACACCGGGCGGGCGTGATGGATGTCGCACAGGTCGCGGAACTGCCAGATCATCTCGGCCCGCTGCTGGCCAGGGCCGATCGGGTCGTACAGGGCCACCAGACTGCGGCCGCGGCGGGCGTACATCAGGAAGGCTTCGTCGTTGGGATGAAACAGCAGCGCCTTGTCGCCGGTCAGGGCCAGGCCGCCGTCCGGTTGCGAGGAGGCCATCAGGATCTTCGAGGCGCGTTCCAGCTCATCGGGTGTCGGCAGGTGGATCACCGGGCGGGCGGTGCGCAGCAGCCACGTCAGGGCGATCACCAGCAGCAGCACGGCGGCGCCGAGCAGCGAGCGCAGGCCGCGCGGGGCGTCGGCATCGAGAGTGAACTGCCACCACAGTTGATGGCTGTACGGAACGTCCTGATAAGCGAACAGCAAAAGCCAGGTCGAAGCACCGAGTACGCACAGGCTGGCCACCAGATACAGCGGCGAGAACGGCAGTTCGGTCAGACGGCTCGGGCGGTAGAACGAGCGACGGAACACCCCCAGCAGCGCGGCGGTGAGGGTCATCAGGGTCGCTTCTTCCCAGTCGAAACCCTTGAGCAGCGAGAGCAGGGCGCCCACCAGCAACAGAATGGTGGTCAGCATCCACGCCGCCGACAGCCGGCGACGCAGGCCTTGAGCGAGCATCAGGCACAGCACGCCGATCAGGCTGGCGCCGAAGTGCGAGGCGTCGACCAGGCGGTGAGGAATCAGAAAGCCGATGTGTTCCAGGCGGGTGTCGATCTCTGGCGTCGCGCCGGAAAACAGCAGCACCACGCCGGACAGGAACACCAGCACCGCGAGAATCGGCGCCGCCAGACCAGAGGCTGCACGCATCGTCTGCGACTGAAACAGGCGCTGGCCTTCGTTGAGCAGCAACAGTACGCAGGCCACCAGGAACGGCAGCACCACATAGATCAGGCGATAAAGAAGCAGGGCAGCGGCCAGAGGCGCAGCACCGAGCTTGTCGGCGAAGGCCGCGAGCAGAATCGCTTCGAAGACACCCACGCCACCCGGAACGTGACTGAGTACACCCGCAGCCAGCGCCAGCAGATAGACCAGCAGGAATGCACCGAAGGGCGGCGCTTCCGGCAGCAGCAGATAAAGGACGGTCGCAGCGGCGGCGACGTCGAGGGCGGTGATGACCAGTTGCAGGAACGTCAGGCGGCGACCCGGCAGGCGCAGGGTGCGGCGACCGGCTCGAACCAGCAGGTTGTCGGGGTACGGCTGTTCCGGCAGGCGACGGCGATAGATGCCGATGGCCAGGATTGCGCCGAGCAACAGCACCATACCGGCAATCGTCCCCAATAAGGTCTCGGACAGTCCCAGTGCCTGTGAAGCGGCCGGCAGGTTGCTCAGGGTCGCAAGGGCAGCCAGTGGCGGCAGGGCGCAGCCCAGCGACAGGCTGGCGAACAGGGTCATGTGCGCGACTTCGGAAGCACCCAGGCCATGCCGTGCATATAAACGGTAACGCACCGAACCGCCGGACAACATCGACAGGCCGATCGCGTTGCCTATGGCAAATGCGGTGAAGCCGCCCAGAGCCAGGGTTTTCGGTGCCAGCGTCACGCAGGCATAACGACTGGCCGACCATTCATAGCCGAGCAGAATGATGAAGCCGACGATCGTCGCACCGAAGGCGCCGAGCAGGGCCGGCTTGGGTACCTCGAGAATCGAGTCGTGCAAGGCGTCGAGATCGAGTTCGCTGAGCAGATGGCGACAGGCAATCAGCGCGATGGTGAACAGCAGCAAAGTGACCGCCAGACCGATCGGTTGCCGGTATTTGCTGATCCGATCCAGCAGGCGTAGACGCTCAGGCTTGATCGGTGGGTTTGCTGTGACGGTGTCTTGTGAATCAGACGAGTTGGCGCGCATCAATCACCTCTTGGATTGTGCGCGACAGGATGGAGGTATCCAGCCAAGTTACCAATCCCTGTAGAAAAAAATAATCACAAAATACTACGCCTCTCACCGGGTATCGGCGAGGGCAGCTCCTGGATTGCAGACGCCTTGCACGCGATTCAAGCATAGTCGCAACTCGGCGGGTCTGAAGATCCTGAACGGTTCACTGCACAGTGACAGATCATTGTTGCGAAAGGACTTTTTCCACAGATACAAAAAAGGCCACTCTTTCGAGTAGCCTTTTTTGATGTTTGGTTGCGGGAGCCGGATTTGAACCGACGACCTTCGGGTTATGAGCCCGACGAGCTACCAGACTGCTCCATCCCGCGTCTGTGTGGCGGCATTCTACAGGCGAACGGCGGGGTGTCAACCGATAATCCCGTGAAGAGTCAAATAAGTGTGCAATCGCGGCAAACGGTCGCAGGTGACGCGGTAAGTTTTGGAATCGGAACGATTTCCGGTTGCCGCGACTGGATCCAAAAAAAATGACACGCACAAAAAGGCCAATCTTTCGATTGGCCTTTTTTGATGTTTGGTTGCGGGAGCCGGATTTGAACCGACGACCTTCGGGTTATGAGCCCGACGAGCTACCAGACTGCTCCATCCCGCGTCTGTGTGGCGGCATTCTACAGAGGAACGCCGGTGTGTCAACCTTCAATGTGGATAAAATCTCTTCAGCTTCAATTGGTTAGCGCAGGCGGACGGTGCTTTCATGGGCTGCAGGTCAGGCGGGACAAGGCTTTCAGCTCTATTGAGGATTGGTTTCCGATTGAGAAAATAAATTCAAAGGCCGTTTCCTACAAACTGAAAAGAACATTCATACCACTGGTGCTATATACAGGTGTCAGTGAGATACTGCCGGTCCGGCTCGCCATGTTTCCTTTTCTGTCATGACTCAGCGAAAAATCATCCACGTCGACTGTGACTGTTTCTACGCCGCCATCGAGATGCGGGATGACCCGAGCCTCGCCGGCAAGCCGTTGGCGGTGGGTGGCTCGGCGGACCGGCGCGGAGTGATCGCCACCTGCAACTATGAGGCACGGGCTTACGGTGTTCGTTCGGCAATGTCGTCCGGACATGCCTTGAAGCTGTGCCCGGACCTGACCATCGTCAAGCCGCGTATGGACGCCTATCGCGAGGCGTCGAAGGAAATTCATACGATTTTCAGCGACTACACCGACCTGATCGAGCCGCTTTCGCTGGACGAAGCCTACCTCGACGTCTCGGACAGCGCGCATTTCGGCGGCAGCGCCACGCGCATCGCTCAGGACATTCGCCGCCGGGTTTCCAATCAATTGCACATCACTGTCTCTGCCGGCGTGGCGCCGAACAAGTTTCTGGCCAAGATCGCCAGTGACTGGAGAAAGCCCAATGGCTTGTTCGTGGTTACCCCGGATCAGGTCGAAGAGTTCGTCAGTGGCTTGCCGGTGAGCAAGTTGCACGGGGTGGGCAAGGTTACGGCTGACAAGCTGGGCAAGCTGGGTATCACTGACTGCCTGCAATTGCGTGAGTGGGACAAGCTGGCGCTGGTACGGGAGTTCGGCAGTTTCGGCGAACGTTTGTGGAGTCTGGCCCGTGGGATCGATGAGCGGCGGGTGCACAACGACAGTCGCCGTCAGTCAATCAGTGTGGAAAACACCTACGACGTCGATCTGCCGGATCTGCGCAGTTGTCTCGACAAGCTGCCGGAACTGCTGGAAACCCTGAAAATCCGCATGGCGCGGATCGACAGCAGCTACCGGCCGGGCAAGCCGTTCGTCAAAGTGAAGTTTCATGATTTCACCCAGACCACACTGGAGCAGGCCGGGGCAGGGCGGGATCTGGGCAGTTATCAGTTGATGTTGACCCAGGCGTTCAATCGCGGAGGCAAACCGGTGCGGTTGCTGGGGGTGGGTGTGCGGCTCGAGGATTTGCGCGGCGGGTTCGAACAAATGGAGCTGTTTGAGCGCTAGACGGACAAAAATGCCCGAAGCAGGTTCGGGCATTTTTTTCAGGCTTTTCAGTTCGGCCCCGGATCCGCCACCAGACGCCCCGCATCCCGGGTCAGGGACTTGAGGAATTCGGCCTGCAACTCGGGATCGTTGCGGGTCAGTTCGATCAGGCTTTGTTCCAGTTCACTGGCTTCTTCTTCCAGACCCAGTTCCGACAGACGCTTGACCCGGTGAACCCACTGGCTCACTTCGTCGTCTTCCAGATCGTCGTAGATCAGCCCGTGAGCCTCCAGCAGCTTGCCGCGCAGGTGACTGCTGATCGCCAAAGACGAGTCGGAATGCACGTCATCCTTGCCGTCTTCGACGCTGATCTGCAGTTTGCCAACATGATTAAGGTCGTTTTCGGCGAACGGGCTGTCCAGCAGGTTCAGACGCAGCACGCCGTTGCGATCGGTGGTCATGTCGAAGGTCTGCTTGCCGGCCTTGACTTGAACCGGGCGTTCGCTCCACGGCAGGCTCGAATATTCCGTGCGCTTGTCGCGCTGGACTTCGTCGATGCCGGCCAGGTTCTGTTGCGCGCGACCGTTCGATTGCACGTTCATGAACGGGTTGAGCCCGGCGAAACCGTAGCTGAGCCAGTCCCGTGTCACGCTGTCGGGCAGATTGCCGAGGGCAAACACGTTGACCACGTTCGCGCCGATGCCGCCGACCACCGCCACCGCGCCCAGCGGGATCTCGTAGAGCTCCCGCCACGGCTGGTAAGGCGTGTACCGGTCGTAATGGCGCGTGACCTCGAACTCGGTGACTTCGAAAGTCTTTTGTTCGTTGATCTTCACGCGCCGTTGCGGCAGCTCAAGCACCTTGGGCTCGCCGACATCGATCTGCAGGCTGTGATCGAGCAGTTTGCGCTCGACACGTTCCTCGTGCTCGCTGCGTTGTGACATGTGATTGGCACAGCCGCTGACCAGCAGGGTGCCGCACAGGGCGGCACCACCGAGGCCTAAGGTGTTTCGCTTGAACATGACGTCTCTATCTGGTTTCAGCGGCGGATACGGGCCTGAAGGAAGGACAGCACGTCGGCAACCGGCAGCGCTTGCGCCTGGCCTTCGGTACGGCTCTTGTATTCCAGGTTGCCTTCGGCGAGGCCGCGGTCGCTGACCACGATCCGGTGCGGAATGCCGATCAGCTCCATGTCCGCGAACTTGATGCCCGGGCTGGTTTTCTTGTCGCGGTCGTCCAGCAGCACTTCGAAGCCGGCCGCGGTCAGTTCCGCGTACAGCTTGTCGGTGGCTTCACGCACCAGATCGGTTTCATAGCGCAGTGGCACCAGAGCGATCTGGAACGGTGCCAGGGCGTCGCTCCAGATGATGCCGTTCTCATCGTTGTTCTGCTCGATGGCGGCAGCCACCACGCGGGACACGCCGATACCGTAGCAACCCATTTCCAGGGTCACCGGCTTGCCGTTCTCGCCCAGCACTTCGCACTTCATCGCCTTGCTGTACTTGTTGCCCAGCTGGAAGATGTGCCCGACTTCGATGCCGCGCTTGATTTCCAGGGTGCCCTTGCCGTCCGGGCTCGGGTCGCCGGCCACCACGTTGCGCAGGTCGGCTACTGTCGGAACCGGCAGATCACGCTCCCAGTTCACGCCAAAGTAGTGCTTGTCGTCGATGTTGGCACCGATGGCGAAGTCGCTCATCAGCTCGACCGAACGGTCGATGATGATTGGCAGCGGCAGGTTCAGCGGGCCGAGGGAACCGGCGCCGGCGCCAATGGCGTCACGCAGTTCGGCATCGGAGGCCATGACCAGCGGGCTGGCAACACCTGGCTGGTTGGCAGCCTTGATTTCGTTCAACTCGTGGTCGCCGCGAATGATCAGGGCGATCAGCTTGCCTTCTTCTTCGGCGTGCACGATCAGGGTCTTGATGGTCTTTTCGATCGGCAGACCGAATTTCTCCACCAGGGCCGCGATGGTCTTGGTGTCTGGCGTATCGACCAGACGCAGCGCTTCGCTTGGAGCGGCGCGCGAGGTTTCACGCGGCACGGCTTCAGCTTTCTCGATGTTCGCTGCGTAGTCGGAGCCGTTGCTGAAGACGATATCGTCTTCGCCGGACTCGGCCAGCACGTGGAACTCGTGGGAACCGGCGCCACCGATCGAACCGTTGTCGGCTTCCACCGGGCGGAATTTCAGGCCCAGGCGGGTGAAGATGTTGCAGTACGCTTCGTGCATGCGGTCATAGGTGATCTGCAGCGACGCCTGATCCGCATGGAACGAGTAGGAGTCCTTCATGATGAATTCGCGACCGCGCATCAGGCCGAAGCGTGGACGGATTTCGTCACGGAATTTGGTCTGGATCTGGTACAGGTTGATCGGCAGCTGTTTGTAGCTGCTCAACTCGTTGCGCATCAGATCGGTGATCACTTCTTCGTGGGTCGGGCCCGCGCAGAAATCACGACCGTGGCGGTCTTTGATGCGCAGCAGCTCAGGGCCGTATTCTTCCCAGCGCCCCGACTCCTGCCACAGCTCGGCCGGTTGGGTGCTCGGCATCAACACTTCCAGAGAGCCGGCGGCGTCCATTTCTTCGCGAACGATGGCTTCCACCTTGCGCATCACTCGCAAGCCCATCGGCAGCCAGGTGTACAGGCCCGAGGCAAGTTTGCGGATCATGCCGGCGCGCAGCATCAGCTGGTGGCTGATCACGACCGCGTCGGAAGGCGTTTCTTTCTGTGTGGCGAGCAAAAATTGACTGGTGCGCATGGTTGGCCGTTGTCGGTTGCTATGACTGGAAATGACGGAGCAGTGTAACGGCGAGATCCGCCGACGTACAGAAGTGCAGCCCCGGCGCAAACCCTCTCGCCGGGTGCGAGATGTCTTACGATTCTTCCACGACGGAGGTCGGGGCAGGTTCCGGTGTCGGCGTCGGGCCTTCGCGGCGGCTTTCCTGGAACCAGTGCAGGGCGATCAGCACCAGGGTCGGGACGCCGAGCAGCGCGGTGATCAGGAAGAAGTTGTGATAACCGAACTTCTCCACCATCACCCCGGAGTAGCCGCCGATCAGGCGGGGCAGCAGGAGCATGATCGAGCTGAGCAGGGCGTACTGGGTAGCGGAGAACTTCAGGTTGGTCAGGCTCGACAGGTAGGCGACGAACGCCGAGGTGGCCAGGCCGGAGCTGAAGTTGTCGAGAGAAATCGTGACCACCAGCATCTGCAGGTTAGCGCCCATGTCGGCCAGCATCAGGAACAGCAGGTTGGTACCTGCCGACGCGGCACCGCCGATGAACAGGATCGGCAGGATGCCGAAGCGCACGATCAGCAGGCCGCCCATGCCGGCGCCAACGAGGGTCATGATCAGGCCGAAGATCTTGCTGACGCTGGCGATCTGGTCCTTGGTAAAGCCCTGGTCGATGTAGAACACGTTGGCCATTACGCCCATCACCGTGTCGGACATCCGATAGGTGGCGATCAAGCCCAGCAACAGCAACGCCTGCCAGCGGTAGCGCAGGATGAAGTCGTTGACCGGCGTCAGCACCGGCGCCAGACCGCGACGGCCCATGGCCGAGAGGCACAGGCAGGTCAGCGTGGTGTAGAGAATCGCCCGCAGGAACGCTCGGTCTTCCAGCAGCAGGTCCAGCGGGCTCATGTCGCCAAACAGCACGCTGGCGAAATCGGTGTTGTAGAGCTGGGTGAACATCGCCGGCACAGATACCAGCAAAATGATCAGCACGAACACCGACATCAGCTGATGCATGAAGGTGTAACGCCCGGCCTGCAACTGGGTGCGTAACGGTACGGGGGGCTCGCGCATCAGCAGGGTGGTGAGCAGGGCAGGCACCATCAGGGCACCGAACAGCACGTAGGTGCCGGTCCAGGCCGAATGCTGGTACTTGAAGCCTGTAGAGCCGAAGCCCTCGGCGAAGAACAGTGCACCCGCGGTCGCGAGCAGGGCGGCGATCCGATAGCCGGACATGTAGCTGGCGGCCAGCGCGGCCTGACGGCTGTCCTCGGCGATTTCCAGGCGATAGGCGTCGACCGCTATATCCTGAGTGGCAGAGGCGAACGCCACGACCACGGCGATGGCGATCAGCCAGGACAGGTGTTTCTGCGGATCGCAAAAGCCCATGCCGATCAGGCCGAGGATTACCAGCGTCTGTGAGAGCACCAGCCACGAACGGCGGCGACCCAGCTTGCCCAGCAACGGCAGGCGCCATTGGTCGAGCAGGGGCGACCAGACCCATTTGAAGGCGTAGGCCAGGCCGATCAGGCTGGCGTAGCCGATCGTCTCGCGGGCCACTCCGGCTTCACGCAGCCAGACCGAAAGTGTCGAGAACACCAGCATGTACGGCAGGCCGGCGGCGAAACCCAGCAACAACAGCACGAGCGTCGAAGGACTGGCATAGGCGGCGAGCGCGGCGCGCCAGGTTTTACGGGGCATGGGCTGAAGTCTGCCTCAAGATTGCGAAAACAAAGCGCGCACTCTAACCGCTGTGCTCTACCGGACGCCAGCCATGGCGCCGAATATCCACACGATTGTTCAGGACGGTGATGCCCTCCATGCGCAGTCGCGCCCGCTGTTCGTCTCCGGACGGGCTGCCCGCCGGCAGGCTGATCCGACCGCCGGCGCCGAGCACGCGGTGCCAGGGCAGTTTGGTATCGCCGGGCAATTGGCTGAGGGTCCGGCCGACCCAGCGGGCGGCGCGCCCCAACCCCGCCAGCTCGGCCAACTGACCATAGCTGACGACTTTGCCCTCGGGCACTTGGGCGAGGGTTGAATAGAGTGCCGTGCGTCGGATTTGCGGATCGTTTTCGCAGGCATGCATCGGGTCTGTCACGTGCGCGGTTCCTGAACTTGATCGCGTTATGTCTTTAAGCGTAATCGGTGGGAGGGCAATTGAGAAATGAACTCAACAGAAATAGCCGGGTCACTCCTTGTCAGGGAATTATTCCTACGGATAATGCCGACCTTTTTTTCGCAAACTTGAGTCTTCGATTCGCTTATGTTGTCCAGAACCCTGCTGTGCCTTGCTGTTTTCAGTGCGTCCACACCTTTGCTTGCCGACACCGTCTGGTTGAAGAACGGTGACAAGCTGAGCGGTAAAATCACGCTGTTCGATGGCGGCAAATTGCTGGTCCAGACCCAGTACGCCGGGGCAGTCACCATCGACTGGAAGCAGGTCAAGACCCTGGAAAGCGATCAGGAGTTGCTGGTCAAACAGGACGCCTACAACGGCGAGAAGGCCAAGTCGCTGAGCGCCGCCGAAGACGGCAAGGTCACCCTGGCCAACGGCGAGGCGCCGAAAACCGTGGAACTGGCGAGCATTCAGCAGATTCTCAAGCCCAAACCGGTGGTCGAGGATCTGGTCTGGAAGGGCAACGTCGATCTGGCGCTGGATTATCAGCGTGCGGAGAAGGACACCGACGATTACGACATCGGCTTCAAGACGTCTGCCCGTCACGGTCGCTGGCGCCACACCGCCGAGGGCGAGTACAACCGCGAAGTGCAGGACGACGTGACCACCACCGACAACTGGCGGGCCGAATATGCCCTCGACCGATTCCTGACAGACAAGTGGTTCTGGCAGGGGCGCCTGAACTACAAGCGTGACCACATTGAAGAACTGGCCCGTCAGCGGGTGGTCGGTACCGGTCCGGGCTACCAGTTCTGGGATGATGAGCTGGGGGCATTCTCACTGGGTTCGCTGCTCAACCGCACCGACTACCAGTACCGCGATGGCAGCAAGGACAACTTCTATTCGGTCGCCATGAAGTGGGACTACAACCGCTACCTGATCGGCAAGAAGGTCGAGTTCTTCACCAATGGCGAAGTCGGCAAGCCGCTGTCCGGCGTTGCCGATTACGCGCTGGATGCGGAAATGGGCCTGCGCTACAAGGTCACCGACTGGGCCTCGCTCAACCTCAAGGCTGAACGCGACATCATCAGCGGCACCGAGGACGCGGACCTGAGCAAGACCCGCTACACCGCCGGCTTCGGCGTTGCCTGGTAAGTAACGCAAAAGATCGCAGCCTTCGCAGGCTGCGATCTTTTTTTGCGCCTGGAAAAACAGACGCCCATAAAAAAGCCCCGCTTTTGAGGGCGGGGCCTTTTACTAAAGAAGCTACAAGTTAGATAACTTGTACTTCTTCAGCTTGCATGCCTTTCTGACCGCGGGTTGCGATGAAAGAAACCTGTTGGCCTTCTTTCAGGCTTTTGAAGCCGTCGGATTGGATAGCTTTGAAGTGAACGAACAGGTCGTCACCGGATTGTGGGGTGATGAAGCCGAAGCCTTTTTCATCGTTGAACCACTTAACGGTACCGGTTTGGCGATTAGACATGGTGTAACTCCTTGAACAAAGATAACTGCGACTCAGGAAGAACCCTGGCCGAGACTGAGTGCAAAGAGCAGGAAAAATTCTTGTAGATGGTTGGATCGAAATTCAACATATCGTGTAGAGATTCTCAGTGACACAAGCAGCACAGTGGCGCCACCTTAACCCTTTTTCCGGAACGTGCCAATGCTTCTTGCGAAGGTTTCTCTGTTTTAGGGATCGACGGTGTGACGGTTCGTCGCCAGGCCGCGTAATTCCTGCACGTTCGGCGAGAATTGCACCCCGGACTTTGAACCCGGCGGCGCGCCCGGTAAGATGCCGGACAGATTTTTTCCACCTCGCTATTCAGGACACCCGCCATGAGCATCAAATCGGACAAGTGGATTCGCCGCATGGCGCAGGAACACGGCATGATCGAGCCGTTCGTCGAGCGCCAGGTACGTGGCAGCGACGACAGCCGGGTGATCTCCTACGGTGTGTCGAGCTACGGTTACGATGTGCGTTGCACCAATCATTTCAAGGTGTTCACCAACATCAACTCGGCCATCGTCGATCCGAAAAACTTCGACGCCGGCAGCTTCGTCGACGTCCACAGCGACGTCTGCATCATTCCGCCGAACTCCTTCGCCCTGGCCACGACCGTTGAATACTTCCGTATTCCACGCAACGTCCTGACCATCTGCCTGGGCAAGAGCACTTACGCCCGTTGCGGCATCATCGTCAACGTCACCCCGCTGGAACCCGAGTGGGAAGGCCAGGTGACCCTGGAGTTCTCCAACACCACCAACCTGCCGGCGAAGATCTACGCCAACGAAGGCGTGGCGCAGATGCTGTTCCTCGAATCCGACGAAGAATGCGAAGTCTCCTACAAGGACCGTGCCGGCAAGTACCAGGGCCAGCGTGGCGTGACCCTGCCACGCACCTGATCCGTTCATCCGACAGTTACCGGGAATTCTTCGGCGGGTAGACACTCTATGAAGTGTACTGCCCGTTTCGCGAACAGCGGGACGGGCCTTCGCCGAGGAGTGCTCCATGAAGATCGATCCGCAAATCACTGCCGAACTGGCAAGGCTCGAGCCCAATCAGGTTGGCGTAATGGCCTGGTCGTTGTTGGCACACCCACCCATCACCACGGCCGGCGGAATCCCTCACCAGCCCGATCCCGATACCCCCAACGAAGAACCGAGCGAGCCCGGCGAACCGACCTTGCCGGACAAACCGCCCCCTGCGCCCGTCGCTTGATTGAACGTATGGCCCGTCGGCTGAATCCTTAAGAGGATCTCAGCCGACGGGCCATATTTCGTTGTCGCCAATGACAAAGATCCGACAGCTGTCTTCCTTCTCCACTGGAAAACCACCGGTGAAGGCCCCGAACGCCGGCAACAGGCTGACGTGTTCTCCCAGCCTGAAACACGCCAGCCGCAAACGCTGGCGCCCCTTGCCGATCAATCGATAAACCGGGTGAACGTGGCCTGCCAGGACGTGCCTTTCAGGGTGTGGATCGGGCTCGTGTTGCAGCGAGAAGGGCCCGAGCAGCAAGGGTTCCGGCACCACGCGAATGTTCAGCGCTCCCGGTGGATCGCCCGCCCGCTGGTCGTGATTGCCGCGAATCAATGTCATCGGCAGGTCGGCATGACGCGCCCGCCACTGTGCCAGTGCCTGTAAGGTGCCGGGTGCGTGGGAGCCGGGCCCGTGCAGGAAATCCCCCAGAAAGATCAGTTGCCGACATGGCAGCTTTGCCAGCAGTTGGTCGATCGCGGCGATGTTGCTCGTCGTGGTGCCCTGCGGTACCGGCTGGCCCAGTCGGCGATAAGCGGCAGCCTTGCCGAAATGCACATCGGCCATCAGCAGCGCCTGTTGCGCTGGCCAGTACAGCGCCTTTTCCGGCAGCAACCAGAGTTCTTCGCCCGCCAGACGTACGGGATAGGGCGCGTTCATCAGGATTGGCCCTTGTCAGCGGTGTTCTCCAGATCGCCGACCATACGCCGGATGCGGTCAGCGAGTTTTTCCGAGCTCATGCTTTCGCGCATGCGTTCCACCAGCAGTGGAAAGCCGAGCGGTGTCGGACGTTTGATCAGGTGCATATCGAGTTTCATCCGGTTGATTCGCTCCAGTGTCTGTTCCAGTCGTCGAATATCCAGTTCTTCCCGTAAGACTTCTTCCCCGGCCTGCGCCAGCAGCAGGTTGTCGGCGTCGTATTGTTTGAACACTTCGAAGAACAGCCCGCTGGAAGCCTGGACCTGACGGGTACTTTTCGGCGCGCCGGGGTAGCCGGCGAACACCAGTCCGGCAATCCGCGCGATTTCCCGAAAGCGTCGCAGCGCCAGTTCGCCCGCGTTGAGGCTGGCCAGCACGTCCCTCAACAAACCCTCGGGGCTGAGCAGGGCGCGATCCAGTTGCCAGGACCAGTCGATGGGCGTGGCGCTGAGCAATTCCAGTCCGTAATCGTTGACCGCAATCGAGAAGGTCACAGGCACGCGCTGACTGACCCGCCACGCCAGCAGACTGGCCAGCCCCAGATGCACCTGACGTCCGGCAAACGGGTAGAGGAAAAGGTGCCAGCCTTCGCGGGATTTCAGCTCTTCGGCCAGCAGATTGTTGGCGGTCGGCAGGCCTGACCAGCGCATCTGCGTTTCCAGCAACGGCTGCAAGGCCTGCATTTCCGGGCCGGCAAACTCGCCTTGTGCCGCCGCGTTGAAGCGGCTGACCACGGCTTCGGCCAATTCGTTGGAAAGTGGCATGCGCCCGCCATTCCAGCGCGGCACGGCGGGTTTTTTCGCGGTGCTGCGTTTGACGTAAGCGGTCATGTTTTCCACCCGCACCAACTCCAGCAAGCGCCCGCCAAACAGAAACCCGTCGCCGGGTTTGAGGCGTGCGATAAAGCCTTCTTCAACGCTGCCCAGTTGTTTGCCGCCACCGCCCTTGCTCCAGAACTTCAGGTGAATGCTGGCATCGCTGACGATGGTGCCGATGCTCATCCGATGGCGACGTGCCAGTCGGGCATCGGGGACGCGCCAGATGCCGTGTTCATCCGGCTCGACCCGGCGGTAATCCGGGTACGCCGTCAGCGACATCCCGCCGTGGCGTACGAAGGCCAGCGCCCAGGCCCATTCGGCGGGTGTCAGGTCGCGGTAGGCCCAGGCGCCACGGACTTCTTCGTACAGCTCATCGGGAACAAAGCCACCGCCCAAGGCGATGCTGACCAAATGCTGCACCAGCACATCCAGCGGTTTGTGCGGTGACCGTCGCGGTTCGATCCGCCGCTGTGCCACGGCATCGCGAGCGGCTGCGGCTTCGATCAGTTCCAGGCTGTGGGTCGGCACCAGGGTCACCCGCGACGTTCTGCCTGGAGCATGGCCCGAACGCCCCGCACGCTGCATCAACCGCGCCACGCCTTTGGCCGAGCCAATCTGCAGCACTCGCTCCACCGGCAGAAAGTCCACCCCCAGATCCAGACTTGAAGTGCAGACCACGGCTTTGAGTTGACCGTTCTTCAGGGCCTGTTCCACCCAGTCGCGGGTGTCACGGGACAGCGAACTGTGGTGCAGGGCGATCAACCCGGCCCAGTCCGGCCGCGCTTCCAGCAAGGCCTGATACCAGATTTCCGATTGCGCCCGGGTATTGGTGAACACCAGGCTGCTGGCGCAGGCGTCCAGTTCGGCGACCACCTGCGGCAACATCTTCAGACCGATGTGCCCGGCCCAGGGAAAACGCTCGATGGCCGGTGGGAGCAAGCTATCGACCTTGAGCGATTTTTCGCTTTGCCCCTGAATACTGAGGCCACCGCCCTGTGGGATCAGCACCTGTTCGGCGTGGGACTGATTGCCGAGCGTCGCGGAAACGCCCCAGACGATCAGCCCCGGATGCCAGCGGCGCAACCGGGCGAGGGCCAGTTGCAATTGCACGCCGCGCTTGTTGCCGAGCAATTCGTGCCATTCGTCCACCACGACCATGCGCAGCGTCGACAGCGCCGTTTGCGCGTCGGCGCGGGCAAGCATCAGGGTCAGGCTCTCCGGGGTGGTGATCAGTGTGGTGGGCAGGCGCCGGTTCTGGCGGGCGCGTTCGCTGCTGCCGGTGTCGCCGGTGCGCAAGCCGACGCTCCAGGGAATCTGCAGATCGTCCAGCGGCGCTTGCAGGGCGCGCGCGGTGTCGGCGGCCAGCGCTCGCATCGGCGTGATCCACAAGACAGTCAGCGGTTCGGCGGGTGGTTTGCGTTTGCGGGTGGTTTCAGCAACAGGCCCGGAGCGGGCAAAGCGATTGAGCGCGGCAAACCACACCGCGTAGGTTTTGCCGGCGCCGGTGCTCGCATGCAGCAGGCCGGATTCGCCACGTTTGGCCGCCGCCCACACCTGTTTCTGAAAGGCGAACGGCTTCCAGTCGCGGGCGCTGAACCAGTGTTTGGCGAAGTCGGTGGAAGTGCCCATGCCGGCGACGTGTGCTCTGAAGGTGTTCCTTCAATGACCGCGCCGGCCGGGCAATAGTTTTACTTGAGATTACCGCTGAGAAATTGCTTCAGGCGTTCGCTCTTCGGATTGCCCAGCACCTCTTCCGGCGCGCCTTCTTCCTCCACCAGCCCCTGATGCAGGAACAGCACCTGGCTTGAGACCTTGCGCGCAAAACTCATCTCGTGAGTGACCATGATCATGGTCCGGCCTTCCTCGGCCAGGCCCTGAATCACCTTGAGCACTTCGCCGACCAGTTCCGGGTCCAGCGCCGAAGTCGGTTCGTCGAACAGCAGGACTTCCGGCTCCATCGCCAGGGCCCGGGCGATGGCCACGCGCTGTTGCTGACCGCCGGAGAGAAACGCCGGGTACTGATCGGCCACCCGTGTCGGCAGACCGACCTTTTCCAGATAACGCCGGGCGCGGTCGTCGGCTTCCTGTTTACTGCAACCCAGCACCCGGCGTGGGGCCATGGTGATGTTTTCCAGCACGGTCATGTGGCTCCACAGGTTGAAGTGCTGGAACACCATCGCCAGGCGGGTGCGCAGGCGTTGCAGTTCATTGGGGTCGGCGACGTGCATGCCGTGGCGGTCGGTGGCCATGCGGATCGCCTGGCCATCGAGGCTCATCGCGCCGTCGTTGGGTTGTTCGAGAAAGTTGATGCAGCGCAAAAAGGTGCTTTTGCCCGAGCCGCTGGCGCCGATCAGGCTGATCACGTCGCCGGTCCTGGCCTTGAGCGAGACGCCCTTGAGCACCTGATGGTCGCCATAGCTTTTGTGCAGGCCTTCAACGGTCAATTTGTACATGGGGCAGGCATCCTCAAGGCGAAAGTAGATAGCCGCTGCGATAGGCTTCGGCGCCCGCGACGTGGGCGATCACCATGCCGGCCGTGGCCATGCGCCGCAACGAGCGGGCATAGAGCAGACCGGAAGCGGTGCAATGGACTGGCGTGACCCGGTCAGTGATCGGGTCGATGATTTCGGCAATTTTCTGCCCGGCCTCAAGAAGCTGGCCGGGCGTGGCGGTGTAGACCAGCAGGCCGCCGACGGGAGTGGCCACCGGTTCCACGCCGGCCAGCGGTGTGGCGGGACGTGGCAGCGTCGGCAAGGCTTTGGGTTCGCCGACGATGGCACCGAAATGGATCAGGTAATCGATCAGTGCCTGGCAATCGCGACTGGCCAGCGGATGGGTGACATCCCCCTGACCGCGCAACTCGACGGTGACCGAGAAACTGCCGAGCGGAATCTCGAAGTGTTCGCCGAAGCGCTCCTTCAGTTGCCACCACAGCAGGGTGAAACACTCGTCGAACGACTGGCCGCCGGAGTCGGTGGCCAGCAGACTCGCCTGTGACTCAATGTAGCGCGCCAGCGGCTCGACCTGCGGCCAGGCCTCGGGCGTGGTGTACAGGTGAACCACGGATTCGAAATCGCAATGCAGGTCGAGCACCATGTCCGCATCGCAGGCCAGCCGTTGCAGGGTCAGGCGCTGGGATTGCAGTTGGGTGCCGGCGGTCTGGCGGGCGAGGGCGTTGCGCAGGCTGGCGCGGATCAGTTCGAGGTTGCGCTGCGGGTCGTCGCACAGCTGCGCTTCGATTTCGTTACCGATTTCCTCGCTGAGGTCGACGAACCAGCGGTTGAAGTTCTGTCCGCTCTCCAGCTCGTAGCGGCCCAGCGGCACATCCATCAGCACCTGTTCGAGGCCGACCGGGTTGGCCACCGGCACCAAGACGATTTCGCTGCGCAGGCGGCCGGCGGCTTCCAGCTCCGCCAGACGCTGCTTGAGGTGCCAGGCCACGAGCATGCCGGGCAGTTCGTCGGCGTGCAGCGAGGACTGGATATAGACCTTGCCCTGGGCCTTGTCCGGGCCGAAATGAAAGCTGTGGATCTGTCGTGCGGTCCCCGGCAGCGGGGCCAGCAGGTCGTGTATCTGATGACGCATCTCTGAAGGGTCCTAGTGGGTCGGGCCGAGGAACGCCAGCCATCGGCGTTCGGCGAGACGGAACAGGCCGACCAGCGCAAAGGTGATGGTCAGGTAGATCAGCGCGGCGATGCCGAACGACTGGAAAGTCAGGAAGGTCGCCGAGTTGGCGTCCCGCGCGACTTTCAGGATGTCGGGGATGGTCGCGGTGAAGGCCACGGTGGTCGAATGCAGCATCAGGATCACTTCGTTGCTGTAGTAAGGCAACGAACGGCGCAGCGCCGACGGCATGATCACGTAGGCATACAGCTTCCAGCCGGTCAGCCCGTAGGCCTTGGCCGCTTCGACTTCGCCGTGGTTCATGCTGCGGATCGCCCCGGCGAAAATCTCCGTGGTGTAGGCGCAGGTGTTGAGGGCGAAAGCCAGGATCGTGCAGTTCATCGCATCGCGAAAGAAACTGTCGAGCAGCGGTTGCGCGCGCACGGCCTCCAGGCTGTAGATCCCGGTGTAGCAGATCAGCAGCTGGATATAGAGCGGCGTGCCACGGAACAGGTAGGTGTAGAACTGCACCGGCCAGCGAATGTAGAAGTGCGGCGAGACCCGGGCGATCGACAGCGGAATCGACACGATGAAACCGATGAAGATCGAGGCGCTGAGCAGCCACATCGTCATCGCCAGACCGGTGATGTTCTGGCCGTCGGTATACAGAAAGGCTTTCCAGTATTCCTGCAGGAGTTCGATCATCGTACGGCCTCCCGGGCACCGGCGGCGTAGCGGCGTTCGAGCCAGCGCAGGATGATGTTCGAGGCACTGGTGATCAGCAGGTAAATCAACGCGGCGAGCACCAGAAAGTAAAACAGTTGATAGGTGCTTTTACCGGCGTCCTGCGCGGCCTTGACCAGATCGGCCAGGCCGATGATCGAGACCAGCGCGGTGGCCTTGAGCATCACCATCCAGTTGTTGCCGATGCCCGGCAGGGCGAAACGCATCATTTGCGGGAACACCACGAAGCGAAAGCGCTGGCCGCGCTTGAGGCCATAGGCGGTGGCGGCTTCGACCTGCCCGCGCGGCACGGCAAGAATCGCCCCGCGAAAGGTTTCAGTGAAGTACGCGCCATAAATGAAGCCCAGGGTCAGAACCCCGGCGCTGAACGGGTCGATCTCGATGTATTCCCATTCCAGGTAGTCGGTGAGCGTCGTCAGCCAGGTTTGCAGGCTGTAGAAGATCAGCAGCATCAGCACCAGGTCCGGCACCCCGCGAATCAGCGTGGTGTAGATCTGGGCGGGCAGGCGCAGCAGTTTGACTTTTGACAGCTTGGCACTGGCGCCGAGCAGGCCGAGCAACACGGCCACCAGCAGCGACAACGCCGACAATTTGATGGTCATCCAGGTGCCTTCCAACAGCAAAGGGCCAAAACCCTTGAGGCTGAAGGCGGAGAGCCCCAGATTTTGTAAGAGGTTTTCGAACATAAATCAGCAACCTGACTGAATGAAAAAGGCGCCCATCGAGGATGGGCGCCGGGGCATTATTTGCCGCTGTACAGATTCAGATCGCCAAAGTGTTTCTTTTGAATCTCGGCGTATTTGCCGTCATCGTGTAACGCTTTGATACCTTTATCCAAAAGCGCTTTCAGCTCGGTGTTACCTTTCTTAATACCGACAGCCGTCTTGGATGGCAGCAAGTGGTTGTCGACTGGCTTGCTGACTTCATAGTCGGCGCCCTGTGGCGACTTCAGAAAGCCCAGTTCGGCCTGCAACATGTCCTGAATGCCTGCGTCGAGACGGCCGGAAGTCAGGTCGGAATACACCTGGTCCTGATTCTGATAGGCCTGGGTTTTCACGCCGGCCTTGTCCAGCACGGCTTTGGCATAGGCCTCTTGAATGGTGCCTTGCTCGTAGCCGACGGTTTTGCCCTTCAGCGAGGCGACGTCGTCGGTGATGCCCGAGCCTTTTTTCGACACGTAGGCGGTCGGGCCGGAAAACAGCTCGCTGGAGAAGTCGATGACTTTTTCGCGGGCTTCGGTGACGGTCATCGACGAGATCACGCCGTCGAATTTATTGGCCTTGAGGCCCGGAATCATGCCGTCGAAGTCGCTTTCGACCCATTTGCACTTGACCTTCAGCTCGGCGCAGATCGCGTTGCCCAAGTCAATGTCGAAGCCAACCAGGCTACCGTCTGCCGCTTTCGACTCGAACGGTGCGTAGGAAGGGTCAACGCCAAACCGCAGTTCTTTGTATTCCTTGGCCAGCGCGGAGCCGGCGGCCATGCACAACGCCAGTGCAGAAAGGGTCAGCAATGCTTTTTTCATTATTCAATCCCTAAGAACCAATATGAGCGCTTGTGGCGCGGAATGATTGTTACTGGAGCGCTTACGACTTATAGAAAGTAGCAATTTCCGAACCAGAGTCCCGAACAAGTGTTTTAAAAGGTGTAGGAAGTGCATGCCGGGGCCGGTCAGTGCACGAAAACGGGCGCGCCGGAAAAGCTGCACCAGGATGGTTCGGGGGATCGTTCGTGGGGCAAGAATGATCGTTCCCACGCTGCGCGTGGGAATGCTCGGGGAGGCGTGGGGGAAGGGGTCAGACCAACAGGTTCTGCAAGGTCGCCAGGCTGTCGGCCTCTTCGATGGTCTTGTCCTGGCGCCAGCGCAACATGCGCGGGAAGCGTACGGCGATGCCGCTCTTGTGTCGGCGGGAGAGGGCGATGCCTTCGAAGCCCAGTTCGAACACCAGACTTGGCGTCACGCTACTGACCGGGCCGAATTTTTCCACGGTGGTCTTGCGCACGATGCTGTCGACTTCGCGCATTTGCGCATCGGTCAGCCCGGAATAGGCCTTGGCGAAGGGCACCAGCGCCCGGGCACTGGAACCGGGCGGGCCGTCCCACACCGCAAAGGTGTAATCGCTGTAAAGACTGGCACGCCGACCGTGACCGCGCTGGGCGTAAATCAACACCGCGTCGACGCTGAACGGGTCGACCTTCCATTTCCACCACACGCCCATGTCCTTGGTGCGGCCGACGCCATACATGGCATCCTTCGCCTTGAGCATCATGCCTTCGACCCCCAGGCGCCGGGAGGCCTCGCGCTGGCGGGCGAGGTCGAACCAGTCGTCACCCGTCAGGATCGGCGACGGCAGCAGCACCGGGTTGTTGCAACGTGCGATGACCTGTTCCAGTTGCTCACGACGCCTGGCCTGGGGCTGGTTGCGCCAGTCTTCGCCCTGCCATTCGAGCAGGTCGTAGGCGAGTACCACCACCGGCGCATCTTCGAGGATTTTGCGGTCCAGTGACTTGCGACCGATCCGTTGCTGCAATAGCGCGAAGGGTTGCACCGCCGGGGCGTCTGTCGACTGCGGATCGAACGCGTCTTCGGTGACCGGGCGCTGGTTTTTCCAGACCACGATTTCGCCGTCGATCACCGTACCGTCGGGCAAGCCGTGCAGCAGCGTGTCGAATTCGGGAAAACGCTCGGTCACCAGCTCTTCGCCCCGGGACCAGACCCACAGTTTCCCGTCACGCTTGACCACCTGCGCGCGAATGCCATCCCACTTCCATTCCACCTGCCAGTTACTGGCCGGCCCGAGCAACGCGTCGAAGGTTTCCACCGGTTGCGCCAGCGCGTGGGCGAGGAAGAACGGGTAGGGCTGGCCGCCGCGCTGGGCGTGTTCGTCACTGGATTCGGGGGCGATCAGTTTCAGGTAAGCGGCGGCGTTCGGCCGGTTGGACAGGTCGGTGTAGCCCACCAGTCGTTGCGCCACGCGTTTGCTGTCGAGCCCGGCCATGGCGGCCAGGGCGCGGGTCACCAACAGTTTGGACACGCCGACCCGGAAACTGCCGGTGATCAACTTGATGCACAGCATCACGCTCGGCCGATCCAGTTGCGCCCACAGAGCGGGCAATTGGTGGGCGAGGTATTCCGGGGTTTCGCCGCGCAGGGGCAGCAGTTTGTCTTCGATCCATTCGGCAAGCCCGGCCTCGGACGTGTGCGGATGTTCCGGCAGCACCAGCGAAATGGTTTCCGCCAGATCGCCGACCGCCTGATAGCTCTCCTCGAACAGCCATGGCTCTAGCCCGGACGTTTCAACCGCGAGCTCGCGCAGAACTCTCACCGGAACCAGTTGCCGAGGCCGCCCGCCGGACAAGAAGTACACCGCCCACGCGGCATCCTGCGGTTGCGCCTGGGCGAAGTAGGTTTGCATGGCCGCCAGTTTGGCGTTGCTGGAGGTGGTGGCGTCGAGTTCGGCATACAACCCGGCGAAGTCTTTCATGGTTGCACCTCGGCAACGGCGGGCGTGGCGGTGGAAAGCTCTTCTTCATCGTCACCGTATTCGGTGTTGAAACCTTGTGCATCCAGACCTTGTTCGCGCAGATGTCGCACCAGCACGCCAATCGAGCCGTGGGTGACCATCACCCGCTCGGCGCCGGTCTGTTCGATAGCCCATAAAAGACCGGGCCAGTCGGCGTGATCCGAGAGCACGAAGCCGCGATCCACGCCGCGCCGCCGACGGGTGCCGCGCAGGCGCATCCAGCCGCTGGCGAAGCTGTCGCTGTAATCGCCGAAACGGCGCATCCAACTGCTGCCGCCGGCCGAGGGCGGGGCGATGACCAGCGCCTGGCGCATCATCGGGTCGTTCTTTTCCACCTCGCCGGCGTAGATCGTTGGCGGCAGGTAGACACCGGCCTCGCGGTACACACGGTTCAGCGGCTCGACCGCACCGTGGCTGAGGATCGGCCCGAGGGTTTCGTCGATGCCGTGGAGAATCCGCTGGGCCTTGCCGAACGAATAGCAGAACAGCACGCTGGCCTTGCCGGCCTCGATGTTGGCCTGCCACCACTGATTGATCTCGGCGAACACCTGCGCCTGCGGCTGCCAGCGGTAAATCGGCAGGCCGAAGGTCGATTCGGTGATGAAGGTGTGGCAGCGCACCGGTTCGAACGGCGCGCAGGTGCCATCGGGTTCGATCTTGTAGTCGCCGGAGGCGACCCAGACTTCGCCGCCGTACTCCAGCCGCACTTGGGCCGAGCCGAGTACATGACCGGCGGGATGAAAGCTCAGGGTGACGCCGTGGTGGGTCAGGCGCTGGCCGTAGTCGAGGGTTTGCAGGTTGATGTCCTGGCCCAGGCGCGCACGCAGAATCCCTTCGCCGGCGCTGGCGGCCAGGTAATGCTGATTGCCGCCACGGGCATGGTCGCCGTGGGCATGGGTGATCACCGAGCGCTCGACGGGCCGCCACGGGTCAATGTAGAAGTCCCCGGCAGGGCAGTAGAGGCCTTCGGGGCGGGCGATAACAAGGTCCATGGCATTACCGGAATGGAGGGACTTGTTAGCTATGAGGTTGGCGCGAAGTCAGAAGTTCTATCGATTTTCTGAACTGTCGCATGATCGTTCCCACGCGGACGGTTCGACGCCTCGACGTGGGAACGATCAACTGGGGGGGGATTACTTGCCGGGGGTAAGGGTCAGTCGCGTCTTGCCATACACCCGATCAAAGTTCTGCGGCTGCATCGGCAAGCCGATGTACTGGCCCTTGAGCCACGGATCGATGCCGTTCAGGTAGTTCGGGCTCACCGGATTCCCGGATTGCCCTGTACCGTTCTGGCCCATCAGCGGCTCGCTCTGACCGAAGTCGACGATGAAACGCATCGACGGCGCACGTGTGGTGCTGAAATCCTGGCCCCAGGCAAACGCCGCCGTATTCAGAGTGGTGTGGTCGCCGCCCGCCGCGAACGGGCCGCGAACGGTCTGACCGCTGGCATTCTTCCACTCGTAGCGGTGCAGCTTGCCCCACTGCCAGGCCCGGCGGTCGCCGCCCAGTTGACTGTCGCCGGCACTGATCGCAGCCGCCAGGCTGCGGGCGAGGATCGCCGGTTTGTCTTCTTTTTGCGAGGTACGGGCGTCGTCCCAGAACGGACTGTCTTCGCGGCCCAGCAGGTGATCGGCCTGGGCGGCGTAGGACAGATCGCCATTGGCGATAAACGCTTTCCACGCCGGGCTGCTTTGCGGGCCGAGCTCGTCGAGGAAGATCTGCTTCATGCTTTCCTGCAGGAACAGCTCGTAGATCGCCGCGTCGGCGGACGTCGGGCTGAGCTTGCCGTCGAAGGCCATCAAGCGGGTGTAGGCTTCGCGGGCCTTGGCCCGTTCGGCATCCGGCAGGGCTTCAATCGCCTGTTTCAGCGGCTGCGCCATGCCCGGGGCTTCGAACATTTTCTTCAGTTTGGCGGCGAAGGTGGTGGTCTGGTCGTACTGCATGGCGATCACGCTGCGACCGTCGTGCTTGCCGCTGCCGGCCAGTTCGGCCAGGCGCTCGCCACGTTCCGGCGCTGCCCAGGAATTGGACAGTTGCATGCCGTAGCCATGGGGAATGACCCGCTGGTTGGCGGTGCCGAGCCAGCCCTGGGCCGGATCCTGATCGTAGGGGTGCAGCATCGGGTCGGCGTAACCGTCCCAGTCGTAGCGACCTTCCCAGCCCGGCGACGGCAGCAAACCTTCACCTTCACGGCGGTTGGGGAAGCGACCGGTGACTTGCCAGCCAATGTTGCTGGCGTCGGCGAACACCAGGTTCAGCGCAATGGCGCGGATTTCCCGGCTGGCGTCCGAGGCGCGTTCCACGTTCTGGGCGCGGCTCAGATCGAAAAACGCATCGAGGGATTTGTCGTCGGTGAAGCTCGGCGTCTGCAAGGCCAGGCCGAAACCCGCGCCCTGAGCGGCGGCCTGCGTACTGTTGAGCAGCGCGCCATGGCGGGTTTCATACACCGCTTCGCGAATCGGCCGCTGGCCTTTGACGAAGTAGGTCTCGTTGCGCACGCCCAGTGGCTGCCATTTGCCGTTGACCTCGTAGGACAACGTGCTGCCCTGACGACGGAGTTTTTCCAGGAACAGGTCCTGGTTGTCGCCGAGCACGCTGGTCAGGCTCCACGCCACCTTGCCGTTGAAACCGCCGAGCACCATCGGCAGACCGGCCACGGTCACGCCGGCAGCCTGGTATTTGGGTGCGCGAATCTGCACGAAACTCCACAGCGACGGCGCGGCCAGCGGGCCATGGCTGTCGCTGGCCAGCAGGCTCTTGCCGCTGCGGCTGCGTTGCGGGGCGATGGCCCAGTTGTTCGACGACTGAGTGCCCAGCAGGTTGATGGCGGCCAGTTGTTCGCTGGCATTGCTCAGTTCCGTCAGCCCCGGAATCTGCCCGTTGAGCTTGATGCCCTGCAGCTTGTCGGCCTCGGCCACCGGCAGGTTTTCGTCGGGGGCGGAAGGGGTCAGCCAGGCGAGCTTGTCGGTGGTGACAGTCTGCGCCAGCAGCAGCGAGGCGATTTCTTCCGGCAGGTTGGCCGACTGGCTGAAGTTCAGCAGGCAGAAGATCAGCGCCGAATCTTCCGGTTTCCAGTATTCAGGCTTGTAGCCGCTGGAGGCCAGATCCCCCGGCAGTTTGTCGGCGTAGCGGAACAGGTAGGCGTTGACGCCCCGGGCATAGACTTCGAAGAAGCGCTTGAGCCGTGGCGACGAAGCCTTGTACAGCTCACCGGCGCTTTTCTTCAGGTTGACGGCGCGCATGTAGCGGTCGGCGTCGAGCATCGACGCGCCGGACATTTCCGCCAGACGGCCCTGAGCCAGCAGGCGCAGGGTGACCATCTGATTGATGCGGTCGCTGGCGTGCACATAGCCAAGGGCGAACAGTGCGTCGTGGAAGCTGTTGCTTTCGATCAGCGGCATGCCCATGGCATTGCGGCGTACCGAAACGTTCTGCGCCAGGCCCTTGAGCGGCTGTACACCGGAGGTCGGCGGGAGGGTGTCCTGGGCGTTCCAGGTCTGACAACCGGTCAGGCTCAGAACACCGGTCACTGCTGCGGCAACGCCGAACCGGGGAAGAAAATGTGAAAGGGCTGGCGAGGCCATGGCAAAGCTCCTGCGGGGGTGTAGAGGCTGGGGGGCGCAATAAAGCCGCTACGTTAGTGAGCAGGAGGGGGCCGCGCAAGCGGGGCAAGCGGTTATTTCTTCCCGCTCACGCAGATCGTTCCCACGCTTTGCGTGGCAATGCAGCCCGGGCCGCTCTGCGGCCCATTTCCACGCGGACGGTTCGACGCCTCTGCATGGGAACGATCAAGGCCGGTCAGGACTTCGGCGGATTGATCTTCTGCACCAGCGCGTAGGCCTTCACGGTCGCCGGGCGATCCTTGATGTGGTTGAACCAGCGCTGCACATTCGGGAAGTCGTCCAGATTCTGGCTCTGCCATTTGTGCGAGACGATCCACGGGTAGATCGCCATGTCGGCGATGCTGTATTCGCTGCCGGCGACGAACTCGTTGTTGGCCAGTTGCTTGTCCAGCACTCCGTACAGACGCGCGGTTTCATCGATGTAGCGCTTGATCGCGTAGGGGATTTTTTCCGGGGCGAACTGGCTGAAGTGATGGTTCTGCCCGGCCATCGGCCCGAGCCCGCCCATTTGCCAGAACAGCCATTGCAGCGCCACCTGGCGGCCACGCAGGTCCTTGGGCAGGAACTTGCCGGTCTTTTCCGCGAGGTACAGCAAGATTGCGCCGGACTCGAACAGCGACAACGGCTCGCCGCCGTCGGCCGGCTCATGATCGACGATCGCCGGGATGCGGTTGTTCGGGGCGATTTTCAGAAAGTGCGGCTGGAATTGCTCGCCCTGGCTGATGTTGATCGGGTGTACGTCATAGCGCAGGCCCGCCTCTTCGAGGAACAGGGAAATCTTGTGGCCGTTGGGCGTGGTCCAGTAATACAGGTCGATCATGGAAAGCTCCAAATCAGGAAAATGGCTTACGTGCGGACAGCAAACGCCGGCTTCAGGTTGTCCTGTGTGCGTTCGATAGCTTGCTTCGTCACAGGAGGTGATGCTCAAGTACGGGAAATTCAATGACCCCGCGTGAGAAAAATCGCCATGGAGCTCAAGGCCAACGCTGCACTGATCGTCATCGACCAGCAAAAAGGCATTCTGGAATCGCGTCTGGGGCGGCGGAACAATCCGTCGGCCGAAGAGCGGATCCTTGAGCTGCTGAGCTTTTGGCGGCGCAGTGGGCGGCCGGTGATCCACGTGCAGCACCTGTCGCGCTCACCCGATTCGGTGTTCTGGCCGGAGCAGGAAGGGGTGGAGTTTCAGGACAGGTTTTTGCCGAAGGACGGCGAATGGCTGATCCAGAAGCAGGTGCCGGATGCGTTTTGTGCGACGGGGCTTGAGGCGGGGTTGCGTGAGGCGGGGATCGGGCAGTTGATCATTGTCGGCGTGGCGACGAACAACTCGGTGGAGTCCACGGCGCGCACGGCGGGCAATCTGGGGTTCGAGGCGTGGGTAGCGGAAGATGCGTGCTTCACCTTCGACAAGGCCGACTATTTTGGCACGTTGCGTTCGGCGCAAGAGGTGCATGCCATGTCGCTGGGGAATCTGCACGGGGAGTATGCGACGGTGGTCGGCACCGGGCAGATTCTGGCGGCAGGCTGAAAAGCTTCCGGTGAATGGGCCGGTCCCTTCGCGAGCAAGCCCGTTCCCACTTTCGACCGTATTCCTTTTGACGGAATGCAATCAAATCTGGGAGCGGGCTTGCTCGCGAAGGCGGTGTCTCAGGCGAAGAAAATAATTGCCCGAAACATCAAGCGCCGTGGCACTTTTTGAATTTCTTGCCGTTGCCGCATGGGCAAGGGTCGTTGCGGCCAACGTCTTTCAGGGCGTTGCGCACCGGCTCCTGGTGGGCGTGGCCGCAGTTCGGGCCGTGGACATGGCCATGGTCGTGATCATGGTGGTGATGGTCATGATCGTGGTTGCAGTCAGGGCCATGGACATGAGGTTGCTGGGTCATCGGGGTCACTCCGTAATCAAATCGGCGGGGATTATCACGCCATTGCGCGCCAGGTGCACGTAGTGAGCGATGAATAAACCGGTTTCCATCTCGCCCTCCAGTCGATAGGGAATCTGCTGGTTCGGGTTTTTCAGCATTTTCACCACCTCTTTGACCTTCGGCCACAGGTTGGTACGGATCGGCACCTTGTAAAACGCACTGCTCTTTGGCTTCACGGTGATCCAGTGTTCGTGCTCGCCTTCGGCCAGCAGTAGGTCGGCGAGATGTATGCGGTATTCCAGGCCGCGCACGGTCAGGTCACTGTCATTGGGGTTGTCGATGCGAAAGTGCAGGATGAATTTCTGTTCCAGCAGCTTGGCGCGCACCACTTCGACGTTCACCAGGTGCACGGCGGGGTCGCGGGCGTCGTCGCTGAACCATGACGCACAACCGCCGAGCCCGAGAAACATGAGCAATGAGAAGAACCGAAATGTGCGCCAATGACCGAGCATCGATTAACTCCCTTTGCTGCCCAGTCTAGCTTCCGCTGCCGAAATACCCCGCACAGCATTTCTTGAACTTCTGGCCGCTGGCGCACGGGCAGGCGTCGTTGCGGCCCAGCTTCAGTTGCACGGTCGGGTCGATGAAGTACCAGCGTCCGCTGTTCTGCACGAATGACGAGCGCTCGCGGTGGCTGTGTTCGCCCTGACCGTCATGCCAGCGTGCGGTGAAGGTGACGAACGCGTGTTCCGGCTGGCCACCGAGCACTTCCGAACTTTCCACGTCCAGGCCGAGCCAGGTGCTCTGGGCGCTCCAGTCGCTGATCGACTGGCGATCCAGCCCCGCTTGCTGGGCGGGCAGGGTGGTGGCCACCAGATAATCGATCAGGCCCAGCACATAGGCGCTGTAGCGCGAGCGCATCAGGGCTTCGGCGCACGGGGCCGGGTGGCCGGCGTGATAGTGACCGCAGCAGGCATCCAGCAGGTTGCCGCTGCCGCAGGGGCAAATGGCTGTACTCATGGCATTACCACCAGTATTTCCCGAAGTTTTCCGGATTGGCCCAGAATCGCGAGTTGAGCCAGTCGGGGACTTGTTTGTAGTCAAGCAGATCGTAGGTGAAGAGGGTCAGCACCTGTTCGTCGCGGGCGAAGCGTTCGCTGGCTTGCAGGGCCAGAGAGTAAAAGTCGGTTTCCTGCCAGCCGCTGGCCGGCAGATCCGCCAGCACCGCGATGCGGCTGGCGTTGAGGTTGCGGATGCCGCCCAACAGATTCAGGCCGTCACGCTTGGGCAAATGTTCCAGGCAATCGACCACCAGCGCCAGGTCGAAACGGCGCGCCGCCAATTCTGCCGGCAACGCACCGGGCGCGGCGTGCGCAACGCAGGTGTCCGGGTGCGCTTCTTTAAAGGCAGCCAGCGCCGGGAACTCGCTGGCGCCGATCAGCAGCAGACGTGCCGGGGCGTAGCGGTCGAGCAGGGCGGCCAATGCCTGCTGCGGCGTGCGGGAAGAAATGGCGACGTTCATCGAAGCTCCTCAATCAGAGCGCCAAGACTAGCCTGCCCGGACGCCAAGGCCTAGCTCTCTGTCCTGCGGGTTTGCGGCAAATTCTTCGAAATCCCGTGAACAGGTGCACAAACGGCAATGGCCTATTGCTGGCGGAGATTAAAACTCCGGTCTTTACTCCCTGAATCGGTTCTAAGCCGATCCCTCAGGAGAAAACTAGATGAGCATAGTTCGGACAGCATTACCCTTGGTTCTGCTAACCAGTGTGTTGACTGGTTGTGCAGGTTTGCAGAAAACCGACTGGCCGACCTGTGCGGCAGTCGGAGGTGTCGTCGGTGCGGGGCTCGGTGCGACCGAAAGCTCCGCATGGGCGGGGTATGGCGCGTTACTCGTCGGCGGTACGGCAGCGGCCTATTGCTGGGTTCACGGTGATGGCGACGAAGACGGCGATGGTGTGCCGGACAGTCGCGACAAGTGCCCGGGCACGCCTAAAGGCGTACAGGTCGATGCCGACGGCTGCCCTCCACCAGCCCCTGCACCAGTGGTCGAAGAAGCTGTAGTGGTCAAGGAAGAAACCATTGTCATCCGCGATGTTCACTTCCAGTTCGACAAGGCCACGCTGACCCCGGCCGACAAAATGGTCCTGGATAAAGTCGCTTCGCGCCTGAAACAGGAATCCAGTACCGCGCAATTGACCGTGACCGGCCACACCGACAGCGTCGGCAGCGATGCCTATAACCAGAAACTGTCGGATCGCCGTGCGCACTCGGTGGTCAAGTACCTGGTCGAAAGCGGCGTACCGCAAAGCAGCTTCGTGTCGGTGACCGGTGCCGGTGAAAGCCAGCCAGTGGCAGACAACAAAACGGCTGACGGTCGCGCGCTGAACCGTCGTACCGAAATCAAAATCAACCGCTAGCCCCCTCGCATCCGCGGCTTGTGCAGTCGCGGATGCGGGTCTTTACTCCTGTGTAACCGGTATGGGCCGGTGACACAGGAGCTTTAACGATGAGTGTTCTTACAAGGTCCGTCTTGCCGGTTCTGCTGCTGGGCAGCCTGTTGACCGGTTGCGCCACCCACAGCGATGGCACCGCTCCCCTCAATCAACGTACCTGGCCGATCTGCAGCCTTATTGGCGGACTGGTCGGCGGCGGTCTCGGCGCGCTCGAAAGCAGCGGTTGGGCCGGCGGTGGCGCTGCGCTGGGGATCCTCACCGGCGGATTGATCTGCTATGCCCAGGATGGCGATGAAGACGACGACGGCGTGTTCGATCGCCGCGACCGTTGCCCCGATACCCTGGCCAACACCCCGGTCGACCACCGTGGCTGTCCGCTGCCGCAATACCCGGTCACCGAGAAACCCGCCGAACCGGCCCCGCAAACCGAAGTCATCACCCTCAATGATGCCGGCAACGTGCTGTTCGATTTCGACAAGTCCGATCTGAAACCGGCTGCGAAAAGCCAGCTGGACACGCTGATGGACAAACTGCGCAATGCCGACGTGGTCAGCATCAAGGTCATCGGCCACACCGACAGCAAGGGTTCGGACGCCTACAACCAGGCGCTTTCTGAGCGTCGCGCCAGCAGCGTGGCGGAATATTTGCTGAGCCAGGGCCTGGCGCCGAACAAACTCACCAGTGAAGGGCGCGGCGAGAGCGAGCCGGTCGCCGATAACGACACGGACGAGGGGCGTGCGCAGAACCGTCGCGTGGAACTGCACATCAATCGTTAGGATGCGTCTGTAGTCCTCAGGCTAGAGCTGTCGGTCGATGATCATCGTCGAACCGGCAGCCATCCGGCAGTGGTCCGGTTTTTTTCATTTTTCCCTCTGGCTTATCCCCAGCAGAAGCCGTTACTGTGCGCCCAAAGAATAATTCGCAACACGGGGGAGCGTATGAAGGTGTTCTGTGGGCTGGGGCGATTGTTGACCCTGCTGTTCTGTTGCGTGGTGCTGGCCAATCAGCTGGTGCCGTTTGTTCATCCGCTGCACCTGCTGGTCAATCTGGCCGGTGGCCTGCTGCTGGCGATCCACGTCCTCGAAGTGCTGCTGTGCAATCACAGCCTCAAGGGGCGTCCGCACCCTTGGCGTGACCGTGGCCGCATCCTGCTGTTCGGCGTATTCCACCTGCAAACCATCCCGGCCCCGGCCGCTCCGGAGGCTTCCCATGCGTAAACTCTGCCTGCTCGCTGCATTCATCAGTCCTCTGGCCTGCGCCCAGGTGGTCAGCGTCGAAACCAACTCCCTGATGCGTTTGCCGAACACCGCCAGCACTTTGCAGCTGGAAAAACTGGTGGTCGCCGATTACGGCACCTTGCTGATTCCCTCGAACGTGACCGAGCTCAATGTCGGCGAACTGCAGCTGGGCCACGAAGCGCGCATTGCTATCGTGCCAAGCGAACAGGCGCTGGATATGAAAGTCATCCGCGCCGAACTCGCCGAAGGCAGCCAGATCACCGCCCGTGGCGCACCGGGCACGTACGAAAAAGCCGCCCGCGCCGGGCGCAATCTGAATCTGCAATTCAAGGCGTTGAATGCGCCGAAGCTGGTGGTCGATGCCCGTGGCGGCACCGGTGCGCCGGGTTTTGTCGGGCTCGATGGCGCCAACGGCCAGGAGCCGGGTTGCACCTGGGGTCAGGCAGGGCACGGTTTTGATGGCAGCAACGGTAGCGATGGTCAGCCGGGTGCACCGGGCGCACTGGTGCGTCTTGAAGTGCCGCGCGAATTTCCGGCCGAACTGATCAAGGTCGAAGTTGCCGGCGGTGCCGGTGGCCCGGCCGGTCCAGGCGGCAAGCCGGGGGCGGGTGGCAAGTCCAAGGGCTGCCTGGTCTATCGCGCCGACGGCGGCAAGAGCGGCAAGCCGGGGGCTGACGGGC